>CAWGEY010000004.1:0-378928 GCA_963821695.1 uncultured Actinomycetota bacterium | reverse complement strand
AGCACCACCCACAAACTGGGGAATGCGCGGTCCATGCCGGGATTAGTGGGAGGAAGGGGTCGGTTTCGGAGGAAGGGGTTCAGGCCTCCGACATGACCTCGGCTTCTTTCTCGGCCCGAGCGGCGAGGGCGGCCTCGCGGTCGGCTCGGCGCTGAGCGACGACGGCGTACGCGTGGTCGGCGAACTCCGGATCGAGCGGCGCGCTGTCCACCTTCGGCTGCGCGTTCTTGGCGTCGACGTAGGCCTCCAGGTCAGGACCGGACTCCCACGAGGTGATCAGGCAGTAGCGGGGCTCGTCGCCCTGGTGCCAGACCGCGTGCCAGAGCCGCTGGGTGTCGATGATGACCTGGGTGCCGGACGGCAGCGGGATGCGCGTCTCGGTGGCCGGATCGTCGCGATCTTCGCGGAGGATCATCACCGAGTCCGGGTTGTCGGTCAGATTGAAGAAGCCGCGGACGATCCAGCCGGTGCCCTCGGGGTTGAGCCGGTTGTTGTCGTCGCGGTGCAGGTTGTAGATGCAGTCGCTGTAGTCGTTCGGTTGCAACTCGATGACCCGACAACGGCCGATGTTGGCCCCCGGCTCCTCGGCACGCTCGACGAGCTTCGGCGCCAGATCGTGGTTCTTGGGCACCCAGACGCCGTCCTTGTCGGTCTTGGGCGGATCGTGGTGCCAGAAGCCGTTGCACTCCATGTCGCCGTACGCGCTCGCGATCGGCGCGAAGCGGGTGACACCGGAGGAGCGCCAGTCGACGTATTCGATGTCGAGCCACTCCTGCGGATCGGCCGACTGGTCGTAGTTTTCGAGGACGACGTAGCCGGTCTCTTCGAGAAGCGGCAGGCGGACGTAGCTCACGGGGGTCGAAGCCTTTCGTTGCTGAACACAGACGCAACTCACGCTAACACGAGAACTATGGGCACCCTAAGTTGACGCGCACAGCCGGACGGACCCCATGGTCATCACCCGTCGGACCTCACGGGGTCAGTTCCGCAGCGGTCTCGGACTCGGTCTCGGGGTCACGACTGGAGCCAGGATCTTGTGGATCCGGCCGGCGACGGAGGCTGATGGAGAGCACCGCGGCGACGGCGCAGAGTCCCGCGCCGGCCAGCCAGGCATAGGTGTAGGCACCGAAGGCGTCCCGGATGATCCCGGCGCCGAGCGCAGCCGCGGCCGCACCGAGCTGATGGGAGGCGAACACCCAGCCGAACACGACGGTGCCTCGGTCGCCGAAGATGCGTCGGCAGAGCACCACGGTGGGCGGCACGGTCGCCACCCAGTCCAGACCGTAGACCACGATGAACAAGATCATGCTGGGATGCACGACGTCGGCGAGCAGCCACGGCAGCAGCAGCAGGCCTACGCCGCGGAACGCGTAGTAGACCAGCAGCAACAGCCGGGGGTCGACGCGGTCGGTGAGCCAGCCGGAGGCGACGGTGCCGACGATGTCGAAGAGCCCGACCACGGTCAGCAGGCCGGCGGCGGTCGTGGTGGCCATCCCGTGGTCGTGGGCGGACGGGATGAAGTGGATGCCGATCAAGCCGTTGGTCGTGGCGCCGCAGATGGCGAAGGCGGCCGCCAGGGCCCAGAAGGCCCTGGTGCGCGCGGCTTCCCGGAGGGCACCGAGGGCCATCCGGGCGGCGCCGCCAGAGCGCGTTGCCGGGGCCGGCTCGGGCTCGTCGGCGCCGTACGGCGCAAGGCCGACGTCGGCCGGTCGGTCCCGGAGCAGGGTGGTGGCCAGCGGCAGCACCGCCAGTGCCGCAGCGGTGATCAGCAGCGACGCGACCCGCCAATCGGTGGCTTCCGCCACAAGGGCCACCACCGGCAGGAAGATCAGCTGGCCGGCGGCACCGCCCGCGGTGAGGATGCCCATCACCAGACCCCGTCGCTTCACGAACCAGGCGTTCGCCACGGTCGCCGCGAAGACGAGGGCCATCGATCCGGTCCCGAGTCCGATCAGCACTCCCCAGGTCAACACCAGCTGCCACGCCGCCTGTGCGAAGACCGACAGGCCTGCGCCCGCGGCGATCAACAGGAGTGCGACACCCGTGACCTTGCGCAGACCGAATCGCTCCATCAGGGCGGCGGCGAAGGGTGCGGTCAAGCCGTACAGCACCAGGTTCACACTGACCGCCGCCGACATCGTCGTGGTCGACCAGCCCCATTCGTCGTGCAGGGGCACCATGAGCGGCCCCGGCGCCGCCCGGAACGAAGCCGCGGCGAGAAGGGTGACGAAGGCCGTACCCGCGACCACCCAGCCGTAGTGGACCCGCGTCAGCGGGTACCCACCCGACCTCGGCACGCCGAGACTCTAACTCGTGCGAAGCAGGTCAGTTTGACGAGGTGCGGAGCTGGACGAGTCAGTGGCGACCGGAGGAGAGCCGAGCGGACACGGCGCGGATGGCGGGCCGCGGCAGGTGCCGGGCGACGAACATCAGCGCCGTGTAGCGCTTGGACGGGATGGCGATCACCCGACCCCGCTCGGCGGCGCGCAGGGCGTCGGCGACCACCTGATCGGCGTCCAGCCAAAGTGCTTCCGGGATCTTCGAGACGCCGATCTCGGCCCGGCGGTGGAATTCCGTACGCACCCAGCCGGGTTGCAAGGCGGTGACCCGGACTCCGGACCCGGCCAGTTCGGTGGCAAGCGACTCGCTGTAGTTGGTCACCCAGGCTTTGATCGCAGAGTACCCACCCATGGTCATGTACCCCGCGGTGCTGGACACGTTGATGATCGAGCCCGCGCCGCGTTCGCGCATCGCTCGGCCGGCGGTCCCTGACAGCACCAGGACGGCCCGGATCATGACGTCGATGGCGTGCAGGTGTGGCGTCAGATCGTCCGCCGTCAGCCGGGTGCGGACGCCGAAGCCGGCGTTGTTGACCAACCGGTCGACCGGGGCGGCGGCATCGGCGAGCCGGGCCGCGACCCGATCCACGTCGGCGGCATCGGCGAGATCGGCGGTCAGGGTCTCCACCTCGATGCCGTACGCGGCGGCCAGGTCGGCTGCCGCGGCCGTCAACCGCTCGGCGTCGCGGGCCACGAGGACGAGGTTCTCCCCCTGTGCGGCCAGCGCCCGGGCGAAGGCTGCACCGATGCCCGAGGTGCCGCCGGTGATCAACGCAGTCGCCATGTCGCACACCCTATGGGCCGGAAACTGTTGGGAAACCGCAGTTCCTGGTCGCCCCACCCCACCCCTTTGCGGAAACTGTGGACACTTTCCCGGATTTTGGGGCGCGGGGGGCCTCGGACATGCGATATCTCCACAGTTTCCGAGGTGGGGCGGGAGACTTGCCGCGTGGTCCTCCTGGCCCTGAAGCTGCTGCTCGCGCCCGCGTTGGTGGTGTTGTCCTCGCTCGCGGCCCGGCGCTGGGGGCCGCGCCTCGGCGGCATCCTCGTCACCATCCCGATCGTGGCGGGTCCGATCCTGTTGATCATCTACCTGGAGCAGGGCGGTTCGTTCGCCGCTCAGGCCGCCACCGCGGCGACCGCGGCCAACGTGGCTCTCGCCGTGTTCGCCTTGGCCCTCATCGGGCTCGTCGGCCGGATGCCGTGGTGGCTCGCACTGCTGCTCACCTGGGCCGCCGTGCTGCTCACCGACCTGGGCCTGGCCCGGATCCCGGTACCGGCCTGGCTGGCGTTCGTGGCGGCGATCCTCTCCCTGCACGGCGTCCAGCTCGTGCTGGGCCGACAACGCGTCGAGATGGCTGACGCCACCCGGTTGCCGTGGTGGGATCTGCCGGCCCGCGCCGTCGCCACGGCTGGGCTCGTATTGATCGTCACCGGTGCGGCGGAGGTGGTCGGACCGGAACTGGCCGGTGTGCTGGCACCGTTTCCGATCGCGCTGAGCGTGGTGTGCGCGTTCGCGGCCGCCCAGACTGGACGGTCGGGGGTGATCGGACTGTTGCGCGGGATCGTGCCAGGCCTGGACGGGTTCGCCGTGTTCTGCTTCGTGGTTGCGCTCACCATCGACCGGCTGCCCGGCTGGGCCTCGTTCACGCTGGCGACCGCGTTGAATGTGGCTGTGGCCATGATCTTGATCACGGTCGGCCGCCGACAGGTGCCGGCTCAGGTGAGGTCGTCGAACTCCCCCGACACCCACCCGATGTAGCGCTCCGCCGATCGGGCCACTGCGGCGCTGCCGTCGCTCGCGATCGAACCCTGGGTGTTGTCGTACATCCGGTCGAAGGGTAGGGCCGCCAGTCGGTCGGCGATCCGCCGGACGGTGTTCGCCGAGAGCGGGATCTTGTTGGGGTAGCTGCGCAGGAACGATGCCCACTTCTGGTCGGGCGTACCGACCGCGGTGTCGCCGCTCAGCAGCACCCCCTGTCCGTCCGCACCGACGAAATGCGCGACGGCGCTTCCAGGGAAATGGCCGCCGACGCGGTGCAGCCGCACCCCCGGCAGCACCTCGAGATCGGAGTCCCAGCGGCGGATGACCGGGTCGTCGCGCTGGATCCACTCCGCGTCTGGTGCCGCGACGTAGACCGGGGCGTCGCCGAAGCGCCGCGACCACTCCACCTGGACGCCGAACATGTGCGGGTGGCTCGCCGCGATCGCCGCGACGCCACCTATCGCCTCGATCCGACGGACCAGGTCGGCGTCGACGTAACCATTGGGATCCCAGAGCAGATTGCCGTTCTCCGTCCGCACCAGCAGCGCCCGCTGCCCGATGCCGACCGAGGGTTTCACGAGCACCCCGTACAGGTTCGGCTCGATCTCCTCGACCTCACCGCGGGTGCCGGCCACCTCGAGTTCGGCTCTGGTGGTCCAGGCCTGCCCGGACGGGCGGATGTACTGCCGGTCGTCGGCACAGATCACACACAATTCCGCTGGTCGCTCGGTGTCGGCCTGCTCGACGCCGCACGTACTGCAGATCCACCACATGGCTACCCCCTTGCCACCAGCGTCAGCGCCTGCCGCGCGATGGCCAGTTCTTCGTTGGTCGGTACGACCATCACCGTGACCGGCGATGCTTCGGTCGAGATGACGCGCGCGTCCCGCGACGGGGAGGCGTTGCGTTCCGGATCGATCTCGATGCCCAGGACCGGTAGGTCGGCCAGGGTTGCCTCGCGCAGCCGAGCGTTGTTCTCCCCGACACCGGCGGTGAAGACCACGAGATCCAGCCGGCCGAGCACGGCGGCGTACGCCCCCAGATAGTGCCGGAGCCGATGGACGTAGACGTCGATCGCGAGGATCGCCGCCTCGTCGCCGGCGGCCCGGAGCCGCTCCAGTTCGCGGAAGTCGTTGACCCCGCTCAGGCCCTTCAGCCCGGACTGCTTGTTGAGCAAGGTGTCGATGTCGCCGATGCTCAGCCCTACCTCGGTGTGCAGGAACCGGTGCAGCCCGGGGTCCACATCCCCGGACCGGGTGCCCATCACGAGACCCTCCAGCGGCGTCAGCCCCATCGAGGTGTCGACGGCCCGGCCGCCCCGGACCGCCGAGGCCGAACACCCGTTGCCGAGGTGCAGCACGATCTGGTTGACCTCGGCGAGATCGCGGCCGAGCGCCTCAGCTGCCGCGTGGGAAACGTAGGAGTGCGACGTGCCGTGGAAGCCGTACCGGCGGATCCGGTACCGCTCGGCCAGCTCGCGTGGGATCGCGTACGTCCGCGCGGCCGCCGGCAGCCCGGCGAAGAACGCCGTGTCGAACACCGCCACGTGCGGCACCGGGAACTGCTCCCGGGCGGCGCGGATCCCCGACACCGCAGCAGGGTTGTGCAGTGGCGCCAGCGGACTGAGCTCGTCGATCTCGGCGAGGACCGCGTCGTCGATCACGACCGGATCGGAGAAGTCGGGACCGCCGTGCACCACCCGGTGTCCGACGGCCACGATCCCGACGTGGTCGAGATCGGGCCCGAGGCTGCGGAACAGGGCCTCGACGGCCGCCAGGGCAGCCCCATGATCGGCGAACGACTGCACACGGGTCGTGCTGCCGGCCGGATTGCGGTGGGTGATGATGCCCGTCGGCTCCCCGATCCGTTCCACGGTTCCGGACGCCAGCACCTCGCCCGTGGTGGGTCGCACCAACTGGTACTTCAGCGACGAGGAACCCGAGTTGAGGACCAGTACTGGCCCAGCATCAACCTCGGTCATGGCGGAGCCTTTCGGGAGTGAAGAGGGATTTCGGACGACACGCCTCGCGAACGGAGTGAGCTGAAACGACAAGGCCGTCGTCCGAGATCGTGATGAACGAGCGAAAAGCGGCGGCGCTCATGACCGCGGAGCGCGACCATCAAACACCGTCCAACGCCTGGGCTTGGATGGCGGTGATCGCCACGGTGTTGACGATGTCGTCCACCAGGGCACCCCGCGACAGATCGTTGACCGGCTTGCGCAGCCCCTGCAGTACCGGGCCGATCGCGACCGCGTGGGCGCTGCGCTGGACCGCCTTGTACGTGTTGTTGCCCGTGTTCAGGTCCGGGAAGATGAACACGGTGGCCCGGCCCGCCACCTGCGAATCGGGCAGCTTGGTCCGGGCCACATCCGGGTCCACGGCGGCGTCGTACTGGATCGGACCCTCGAGCAGCAGATCCGGCGCTCGTTCGGCGACCAGCGCGGTCGCGGCCCGCACCTTCTCGACCTCCGCGCCCGAGCCGGAGGCCCCGGTCGAATACGACAGCATCGCCACCCGCGGTTCGATGCCGAACTGCTCCGCCGTGCCGGCCGAGGAGATGGCGATATCGGCCAGCTGCTCGGTGGTCGGTTCCGGGATGACCGCGCAGTCTCCGTACACCAGCACACCGTCGGCCAGGCACATCAGGAAGACACTCGAGACCGTACTCACCCCCGGTTTCGTCTTCACGAACTCCAACGCGGGGCGGATCGTGTGCGCGGTGGTGTTCACGGCGCCGGAGACCATCCCGTCCGCGAGGCCGAGGTGCACCATCATCGTGCCGAAGTACGAGACGTCGGTGACCACGCCGCGCGCGACCTCCACCGTCATCCCCTTGTGCTTGCGGGCCTCGGCGTACGCAACGGCAAAGCGCTCGACCAGGTCCGGATCGGTAGGGGACACCACGGCCGCCTGATCAAGGTCGAGGTCGAGCTTCGAGGCCCGCGCCCGGACCGCGTTTTCGTCGCCCAGCAGGGTCAGCCGAGCGACGCCGCGCCGCAGCAGGATCGCCGCCGCCTCGAGGATCCGGTCGTCGGTACTCTCCGGCAGCACGATGTGCTTGCGCGACGACCGGGCCCGCTCCATCAACTGGAACTCGAACATCATCGGCGTCCGGACCGTCGAGCCGGAGATGTTGATCGCGCCCAGCAGGTCGACTTGGTCGACGTGCTCGGAGAACAGCCGGCGCGCCACCTCGAGCTTGCGGGTCGAGGTCTTGACCATCGGGCCCAGCACCCGCGACAACCGCTCGGCGGTGGTGTACGTGCCCAATTCGGTGGACACGATCGGCAGTTCGTTGGCCACGCCCTCGGACAGCTTGATGATCGAATCCGGGATCTCGTAGCCGCCGGTCAGCACGATCCCGGCCAGTCGCGGGAAGGTCCCGGACTGGTGCGCCAACATCAACCCCGGGATCAGTTCGGGGCGGTCGCTGGCCATGATCACCGTGTCGTCGGCCCGCAACCGGGACAGCACGTTCGGCAGGCTCATCGCCGCGATCTTCAACCCGAGGGACTCCCGGTCCAGCCAACTCTCACTGCCGAGCACCAGCGGCGCGTCGACGGCATGGGCGAGGGCCCGAACGGTCGGCGCGGACAGGATCGGGTCGTCCGGGACCGCGGCCACGACACCGATGCCCAGCGTCTGCAGCGCCTCGACGATCTCGGCCTGGTCCTCAGCGACAACCCGATTGGCGATCAACGCGACCACGTGGGCGTGCTGGGCGCGCATCTCGGCGAGGGCTCCGTCGGCCGCCGATCGGACGTCGGCGGGGGTGCGGTCGCGGCCGTGCACCACGAGCAGCACCGGGCACCCGAGATTGGCGGCGATCCGGGCGTTGACGGTGAGCTCGGTGCCGGTGGAGACGTCGGTGTAGTCGGACCCGAGGACGACCAGCGCCTCGTACCGGTCGGTCAGCTGGCCGAATCGTTCGACCACGGTATGCATGGCTTCGTCCGGGTTGTGGCGGGCCGCCTCGTAGGTGACGCCCAGGGCATCGTCATAGCGTTGATCGACCCCGGGTTGGGAGACCAGCAGGTCCACGATCAAGTCGTTGCCGGCGTTGTGCGTCAGCGGACGGAAGACGCCGACCGAACCGACCTCGCGGGTCAACGCGTCCAGCAGTCCTACGGCGATCGCCGACTTGCCGGTCAGTCCCTCGGGCGAGGCCAGATAGACACTGCGAGTCACACGAGGGAGCGTATCGGCCGAATCGTGGGAAGTATCGGTATGGTTCCGATCCCGGTGCGGGGTGGACGGCGCCCGTATGTTGGTGCCGTGACATTGGCGCACCCCGACATCGCGGGCCTCACGGACTGGCGTCCGCTGGCGCGCGGGGGATTCGCGACGGTGTGGCAGGCCCGGCAGGAGACGCTGAACCGGCTGGTCGCGGTCAAGGTCGATCAGCGGACCCTGGAGGAGCCCAAGGAACGACGGCGATTCCTGCGCGAGGCCGGCGCGGCGGGCCGGATGTCCGGGCACCCCGGCATCGTCACCGTGCACGACGCCGGCATCTTGCCTGACGGTCGGCCCTATCTGGTGATGGAACTGTGTCCCGGCGGCTCCCTGACCAGGTGGCTCAAGGGGGACGCTCGGCCAACCCAGGAACAGGTTCGCGACGTCGGGATCACCATCGCCGACGCGTTGGCGGCCGCGCACAGCAACGGCGTGCTGCACCGCGACGTGAAGCCGGCCAACATCATGATCGATTCGTACGGCCATCCCGGCTTGGCCGACTTCGGTCTCGCGGCGATGCCGGCACCGGGCCAGGACGTCTCGGTGACGATGGAAGCGCTGACGCCGGCGTACGCGCCGAAGGAGGTGCTCTACCAGCGCCCGCCGAGCGAGTACGGCGACGTGTACTCCCTCGCCGCGACGTTGTATGCCTTGTTGGACGGCAAACCGCCGCGCTGGCCCGATACGGGTACCCCGAGCCTGCCGGAGATCTTCGAGCTCCAGGGCAAGCCGATCGAGCGTCTGCCCGATGTCAACCCGCAGCTGATGGACGCCTTGCTGAATGCGCTCGACGACGAGGTCGACGCGCGGCCGACCGCCGCCGAGTTCCGCGATCAACTCGCGGCCGTCGACTTCGACGCCGCGGCAGGGCCACCGCCCCCCGTGGTTCCCGCCGCACCGGAGAACGGACAGCGGCGGCGGAATCGCGTACCGGTGTTGATCGCCGTGGTGGCCGTGCTGCTGGTCGGTGCCGTGGCGGTGGGGATGGCCCTCGCGGGAATGCGCAGCCCGGCCGCCGCACCCACCGCTGCACCCACCGGGTCTGCGACCGACCTGCCAAGCAGCGCACCTCCCAGCTCGCCGGCGGCATCGACCAGTGCGCCCTCACCGGCACCGCCACCGAAGCCCGAGGTGCCGATGGGATTTGCGGACTGCAGTGATCTGCTCGGGGCGGGCGCATTCTGCCCAACGGAACCCGAATGCTGGTACCAGTACAACAGCAACTTCGACGCCCCGGCCTATGCCACTCCCATTGAATGCAACCAGTCGCATACCGATCAGACCTTTGCCGCGGGTCGGGTGAAGTTCAGAGTGCGGCTCCAGTCTCAGATCGAGGACGATGCCTTTGTCAAACGGCTCTGCTCCAAGGCTTCGGCGGCCAAGGTCATCGAGGGATTGGAGGTCGAGCGCGACTGGACCATCGACATCTACCCTCCGCAGGACGATCAGGACCAAGGCTTGTTCCGCTGTTTGGCCGTGACAGGGGAGCCGCGCACGAGTCCCTTCAAGGTCCGAACCGGCTAAGTTGCGTTCCCCGCTTGAATCCTTGTAGCCGCTTGCCCTTGAACTCAACCTGACTTTAAGTTCAACACTGGGGGTATGACCAACGTACTGATCACCGGTGGCTCGTCCGGCCTGGGCCGTGCTCTTGTGCTTGCCCTCGCTGGGCGTGGAGACACCGTCACCACCGACGCGCGCCACCCTGTTGCCCTGAACGCAATCCGCCGGGACTCCACCTCCCCTCACCTGATCACCACGATCTCCGGCGATGTCGCCGATCCCGTGCACCGTCGCGCCCTGGTGGCCGCGGCCGCCGCGTACGGAGCGATCGATGTCCTCGTCAACAACGCCAGCGAACTGGGCGGCAGCCCGCAGCCGGCGCTGCGCGATCTCGAGAGCAGCACCTTCGAACGGCTCTGGCGAACCAACGTCGATGCGCCGCTGCAACTGATTCGCGCGGCCCGAGCGGAGCTGGCCGACACCGCGGTGATCATCAACATCACCTCCGACGCGGGAGCGGACCACTATCCGGAGTGGGGCGGGTACGGAGCGACCAAGGCCGCTCTCGATCACCTCACCCTCACCGCCGCCGCCGAGGAGCCCGGCTTCAGCTGGTATGCGGTGGATCCGGGGGACATGCGCACCCCGATGCACCAGGCCGCGTTCCCCGGCGAGGACATCTCCGATCGGCCCGAGCCCGAGACGGTGGTGCCGAGACTGCTGGCCCTGCTCACCTCCCGGCCGCCGAGCGGTCGCTACCGGGCGAGTGATCTCAGCGATCCTGCGACGCTGATGCAGGTGTCGGCATGACGGCCCTGATCGGATCCCCCGGACAGTTGAGAAACCATCCGCTGACCCGCTTCGAGCCGCCGGCGGATCTGACCGCGCCGGAGCCGCCGGAGTACCGGGGTCTGCGCCGCGACGGCGTACGACTCTTGGTGGCGACGGCCGACGAGGTGCGGCACACCCGCTTCGACCACATTGGCGAGCAACTGGCACCCGGCGATGTGCTGGTCGTGAACACGTCTGCCACCGTGCCAGGCCAGCTGGACGGGAGCCGGGCGGGCGAACCGGTCGTGGTCCACGTCGCGAACCGGCTCCCGGACGGTACCCGGGTCGTCGAACTGCGCACGAGTCCGCGGGCCGGCGATCCGGTTCTCGACGCCCGCGCGGGCGAAACGATCGGGCTCCCTTCCGGGGGCACGGTCGAGCTGCTGGCCGCGTATCCGCACGAGGGCTCGTCACCGACCGGCCGGGGAAGCCGGTTGTGGCGGGGGCGACTCCGGCTTCCCCACCGAAGCGCCGACTACCTCTGCCGGTACGGTCGGCCGATCAGCTACGGCTACCTCGACCGTTCGTACCCGATCGAGAACTACCAGACGATCTTCGCCCTCCACCCCGGCAGTGCCGAGATGCCGAGCGCCGGCCGGCCGTTCAGCCCGGAACTGGCGACCAGGCTCGTCGCCCACGGCGTGCTGTTCGCGCCGATCACCCTGCACACGGGAGTGTCATCGCAAGAGGCCGGGGAGGGTCCGCAGGAGGAGTGGTTCGAGGTGCGAGCCACGACCGCCGCGCTGATCAACGACGCGCGCCGTCGTGGAGGGCGAATCGTCGCGGTCGGCACGACGGCCACCCGCGCGCTCGAGTCCGCCGCCGATCCCGACGGCACCGTGCGCCCGCGCTCCGGCTGGACCGATCTCGTGATCTCACCCGCCCGCCCGGTCCGGACCGTGGGCGGATTGATCACCGGCTGGCACGACCCGGAGGCGTCCCACCTGCTCCTGGTCGAGTCCGTCGCCGGCCCGGACCTCACCCAGCGGGCGTACGACGCTGCCGCGGCCGAGGGGTACCGCTGGCACGAGTTCGGCGACTCGGCCCTGCTGCTGCCCTGAGCCGTACGGCCGCTCGGGTTATGCCCACTCCAGCCGACAGCTGCTCGGGTTATGCCCACTCCAGCCGATAGCTGCTCGGGTTCGATCGCTCCAGCCGACAGCTGCTCGGGTTCGGGCCATAGCTGCGGGACGAGTGGGTCGTCACCCCTCCGGCTTGAGGAGCGGGAAGAGGATCGTCTCCCGGATGCCGGCGCCGGTGAAGAGCATCACCAGCCGGTCGAGTCCGAGGCCCAGCCCGCCCATCGGTGGGGCGCCGAACTCCAACGCGGCCAGGAATTCCTCGTCCAGCTGCATCGCCTCGACGTCCCCCGCCGCGGCGGCCAGCGACTGCTCAGTCAACCGCTCGCGCTGGATCACCGGATCCACGAGCTCGGAGAACCCGGTGCCGCGCTCCTCGCCGCCGATGATGAGGTCCCACGCCTCGATCAGGGCGGGGTCGCTTCGGTGCGGGCGGGCCAGTGGCTGCGCCGATGGCGGGTAGTCGCAGACGAAGGTCGGCTGCAGCAACGTCGGCTCCACCAGTTCACCGAACAGCTCGATCACCAGCTTCTCCGCGGACCAGCCGGGATCGGTCTCGACACTCCGCCGATCCGCGATCGCGCGCAAGGCGTCAGCGTCGGTCTGCGGAGTGATCTCTTCCGCCACCGCCGCCGAGAGTCCGGGGTAGACCGGTAGCCACGCCCAGTCGCCGTCGAGATCGATCACCCCGTCCGGGGTCTCGAGCTGCCGGGAGCCCAGCGCGTCCGCGGCATCGGTGATGAGCCGCTGGGTGAGGGCGGCGATGGAACGTTGATCACCCCAGGCCTGGTACACCTCGAGCATCGTGAACTCCGGGCTGTGGGTGGAGTCGATGCCCTCGTTGCGGAAGATCCGGCCCATCTCGTACACCCGGTCGACCCCGCCGACCGCGGCCCGCTTCAAGAACAGTTCGAGAGCGATGCGCAGGGTCATCGAGACGTCGAAGGCGTTCAGGTGGGTACGGAACGGCCGCGCGTGCGCCCCGCCATGCACGGCCTGCAGCACCGGCGTCTCGATCTCGAGATAGCCGTCGGCGTGCAGGGTCTCCCGGATGCTGCGGGTCACGGCGGCCCGGGTCCGGACCATGTCGCGGGCGGCGTCCCGTACGGTCAGGTCGGCGTAGCGCTGCCGGACCCGGACCTCGTCGGACAGTTCGGAGTGCAGGTTCGGCATCGGCCGCAGCGCCTTGGATGCGAGTTGCCAACTCGAGGCCAGGACCGACAACTCCCCGCGCCTGGAGCTGATCACCCGGCCGGTGACGCTGACAAAATCCCCCAGGTCCACGTCGGCCTTCCACGCGGCCAACCGCTCCTCGCCGACCTCGGCCAGCGACAGCATCACCTGCAGCCGAGCCGTCGACTCGTCCCAGGTCAGACCCTCTTGCAGGGTGGCGAAACAGAGCTTTCCCGTGTTGCGGATGAACACCACCCGGCCGGTGACCGACACCACGGCCTGCGTTTCCTCGCCGGTCTCCAGGTGGCCCCATTCGGCCCGGACGGCCCGCAGGGAATGGCTCCGGGGGACCTCGACCGGATAGGGCTGCTCGTCGGCGGCCAGCAGCCGGGCCCGCTTCTCCCGGCGGATCCGAATCTGCTCGGGCAGGTCGTCGTCTGGCACCGGCTCAGCCTAGCGACGTCGGCCCGCTCGGCTACGTGCGAAACAGGGCGCTGTACGCGTTCAACGCCGGCTGGCCGCCCAGATGCGCGTACAAGACGTCGGCGTCCGGCGCGATCGTGCCGTCGCGGATGAGGTCGATCAGGGCGGCCATCGACTTGCCCTCGTACACGGGGTCGATGATCACTCCCTCCAGCCGGCCGGTCAGTCGGATCGCGTCGAGCGTGGACTGGACCGGGATGCCGTAGTAGTCGCCGGCCCAGCCCGACAGCAGCTCGATCTCGTCGTCGCGCAGGTCGCGGCCCAACTCGATCAGATCCGCGGTCGCCCGCGCGATCTTGGCGACCTGCGCGTGGGTCTCCACGGGCTTGGCCGAGGCGTCGATGCCCAGTACCCGGCGCGGCCGCGACTGCCCGGCGAAGCCGGCGATCATGCCGGCCTGGGTGCTGCCGGTGACGCTGCAGACCACGATCGGATCGAAGAAGACGCCGAGCTCCTCCTCCTGTCGAGCCACCTCGTGCGCCCAGTTCGCGAAGCCCAGGCCGCCGAGCCGATGGTCGGAGGCGCCGGCCGGAATCGGGTACGGTATCCCGCCGCCGCGCCGCACGTCCTCCAGCGCGTTCTCCCAGCTCTGCTTGAACTCGATCCCGAAGCCGCTCTCGACCAGTTCGACGTGGGCGCCCATGATCCGGGACAGCAAGATGTTGCCGACCCGGTCGTTGACGGCGTCGGGCCAGTCGACCCAGCTCTCCTGGACCAGGCGGGCCTTGAGTCCGGCGTGCGCGGCGACGGCCGCCACCTGGCGGGTGTGGTTGGACTGGATGCCGCCGATGGACACCAGGGTGTCGGCGCCCTGGGCGAGTGCGTCGGGTAGCAGGTATTCCAGTTTCCGGGTCTTGTTGCCGCCGTAGGCGAGTCCGGAGTTGCAGTCCTCCCGCTTGGCCCAGATCCGGGCCCCGCCGAGGTGAGCGCTGAGCCGATCGAGCGGGTGCACCGGACTCGGTCCGAACAGCAGTGGATAGCGGGGGAACTCCGAGAGCAACATGGTCGGGACTCCTGCTCGTCGGTCGGATTGGACCCGACGCATTCAATCGGACGCCCCAACGGCGGCGGGGAGCACCCGCCGGAACCCAGGTTTCCCGCGCTCGATCCGGCGTGGAGCCGATTTGGCCGCGTGTCGCGTCCGCCGAGCGGATCGAGCGTGGGAAATCTGGGCGGAGGGGGCGCATACCCGCGGGGCTGAGCACGCGTGTCGACAGTAATGATGCGGTAACGGACCACTCGCTACAGTGCCCACCATGCGCGACTCCCTCGTGAGCTACCAGCCCGGTGCCGCGTTCGACGAGATGATCGAGGCCGGCGGCGGCGTGCGACCGGCCTACGCGGCGGTGTACGAGACGCTCGGCAGTGCCAAGCCCGACGAATTGCGGGCGATCGCCGAGGTGCTGGCGCGGAACTACTTCCAGGCGGGCGTCACGTTCGACGTCGGTGGGGTGGAGCGGCCGTTTCCCCTGGATCTGGTGCCGCGGGTGATCGCGGCGGAGGAATGGCGGGTGATCGAGTCGGGCGTCGCGCAGCGGGTCCGGGCGCTGGAAGCGTTCCTGTCGGACGTGTACTCCGATGCCCGGGTGATCGCCGACGGCGTGATCCCACGGCAACTGGTCTCCTCGTCGACGCACTACCACCGCGCCGTTTGGGGGATCCAGCCCGCGAACGGGGTCCGGGTGCACGTGGCCGGCGTCGACCTGATCCGGACTCCGAATGGGGACGTCCGGGTGCTGGAGGACAACGTCCGGGTCCCGAGCGGCGTCTCGTACGTGATGACCAACCGCGGCGCCATGGTGACCGCGATGCCGGACGCCTTCAGCAATCAAGCCATCCGCTCGGTGGCCGGATACCCGCAGCGGCTGCTGGCCGCGCTCCGGGCCGCGGCGCCAGGTGGCCTCGACGACCCCACCGTGGTCGTGCTGACCCCGGGGGTGTTCAACTCCGCGTACTTCGAGCACACCCTGCTCGCCCGCACGATGGGCGTCGAACTGGTCGAGGGTCGGGACCTGGAGTGCCGCCGGGGCAAGGTGTTCATGCGGACCACCTCCGGTCTGCAGCGGGTGGACGTGATCTACCGCCGGATCGACGACGACTTCCTGGATCCGGTGCACTTCCGGGGCGATTCGATGCTCGGGGTACCCGGCCTGGTGAACGCGGTGCGGACCGGTGGCGTGTCGCTGGCGAACGCGATCGGGAACGGGGTCGCCGACGACAAGTTGATCTACACCTACGTCCCGGACCTGATCCGCTACTACCTGCGCGAGGACCCGATCATCGCCAACATCGACACCTGGCGGCTGGAGGAGGACGCGGCCCGCGAGGAGGTCCTCGACCGGCTCGAGGAGCTGGTGGTGAAGCCGGTCGACGGGTCCGGCGGCAAGGGCATCGTCATCGGACCGCGGGCCACGGCGGCCGAGTTGGACGCGCTCCGCCGCCGGGTGAGTGACGATCCCCGGGGCTGGATCGCCCAGCCGGTGGTGCAGCTCTCCACGGTCCCCACCCTGATCGACGACGCGCTGGAGCCCCGGCACGTGGATCTCAGGCCGTTCGCGGTCAACAGCGGCGACGACATCTGGGTGTTGCCCGGCGGTCTGACCCGGGTCGCGCTGCCCCGCGGCGAACTCGTGGTCAACAGCAGTCAGGGCGGCGGCAGCAAGGACACCTGGGTGCTGGTCGCCTCGTCCGCCGAAGCTGGGGAAGCCGCCGAAGCTGGGGAAGCCGCCGAATCTGCGGAAGAGGACCCCGACGCACCGATGGACCCGACCGAACCGATCGACGACGTGGTGGGCGAGCCCGAACCGGTCGAGGAACTGCCCGCCGAAGGAACACCGCCCGCCGACCCGCCCGCGAGCGTCGTGCCGATGACCGTCGGTCGACCACGCGGCCTGACCGGTGGGCGTCAGCAGCAGCAAGAGCAACAACAACAGCATGCCCCGGTGCCCCGTGGGGAGCGGAGGTGCTGAGCCGGATCGCGGAGTCGCTGTTTTGGATCGGGCGTTACGTCGAGCGTTCCGACAACACGGCGCGGCTGCTGCAGACCCACCTGCGGATGCTCAGCGAGGACACGGCGCGCGGGGAGGCGGCCACCTGCGGCAGCCTGCTCGCGCTGATGAGTGTCGACGACGTGGAGGAGCCCAAGGCCGAGGATCTGCTCCGGTACCTCTGCTACGACGTCAACGAGCCGACCTCGATCTTCGCCTCGTGGATCGCGGCCCGGGACAACGCCCGCCGGGCCCGAGAGGTCATTCCGCTCGAACTGTGGGAGTGCATCAACACGACCTGGCAGCGGTTGCCCGACGGCAACTTCAACACGGCGCGGACGTACCCGTTCCTGGACTGGGTCCGGCAGCGCAGCGGGCTGTTCACCGGGATCGCCCGCGGCACGATGGTGCGGGACGACGGCTGGCAGTTCATGTTGTTGGGTCGCAGCATCGAGCAGGCGGACATGACGTCGCGGATGGTGGCCTCGGCGGCGCTCGGGACCGGCAGCACCAACTGGCCGTCGGTACTGCGCGGCGCCGGTGGCCATGACGCCTTCTTGCGGACCAGCCGGGGGCTGCACAGCGACCGGGCCGCGGCGCGGTTCCTGATCGTGGACGCCAGGTACCCGCGGTCGGTGATGCACGGGCTCGGGTCGGCGACGGAGTGCCTGGAGAAGCTGGCGATGGCCAACCCCACCAGTGCGGACCGGGCGGCCGACGCGGTGCGGATGCTGGGTCGGCAACGGGCCCGGCTGGAGTACACCGCGGTGGAGGAGTTGCTGGCCCATCTGGGCGAGGAGATGACGGCCGTCCAGAACGTCTGTGCCGACGTCACCGCGCTGGTTTCGGAGACCTACTTCGCCGCGGCCGATCCGACCGCGTGGATCACGGAGGGGACGCGGTAATGCGCCTCAACATCAGTCACAAGACCGGCTTCCGCTACGACTCCTCCGTGCGCGCCTCCTACAACGAGGCGCGGATGACCCCGGCCAGTACGTCGAGCCAGCGGGTGTGGAGCAGCCGGGTCAGCATCGACCCGACAGCCTGGAGCTTCACCTACACCGACTACTGGGGCACCACCGTCACGACCTTCGAGGTGCACGAGCGGCACCGGCGGCTCACCGTGCAGGCGCAGGCCGTGGTGGAGACGCGCGGCGACGACCTGGACTGGGACACCGAGCGCCGGGTTGCGCAGAACGACCTGGGCTGGCCGGCGCTGCATGACCGCGGCGTCACCGCGTCGATGGCGGAGTTTCTGACGGTGAACCGGCTGACCGAGCCGCCCGCGGAGCTGCTCGAACTGGCCCGTGGGCGAGCCGAACAGCCGGCCCGGCTGGCCGCGTTGGACATCTGCTCGCTGGTCCACGACCGGATCGGCTACCGTCGCGGCTCCACCGACGTGACCAGTGCGGCGGCTGAGGTGTGGGAAGGCGGCCAGGGCGTCTGCCAGGACTTCACCCATCTGACCATCGGCGCGCTCCGGTCCATCGGGATCCCGGCCCGTTACGTCTCCGGCTACGTCCACCCCGACAAACACGCCGAACCGAACACGACCGTCACGGGTGAGTCCCACTCGTGGGTGGAGTGGTGGTGCGGCAGTTGGGTGACGTACGACTCGACCCTCATGCAGCGCATCTCCGACTCCTACGTCCGGGTCGGCCACGGCCGCGACTACGGCGACGTGGCGCCGCTGCGCGGAACGTACTCCGGCGGCAGCTCGGAGATGTTCGTGACGGTGGAGATGACCCAGCTCGGCTGAGCGTCGAGGTGGCAGCCCGGTGCCGTCGCGGGCGCACTATCTTTTCTCTCATGAGCAACTACGGGCAGCAGCCGCCCTACGGCCAGAATCCCTACGGCCGTCCGCCGCAGCAGCCGGGCTACGGTCAGCCCGGAAATCCGTACGGCCAGCAGCCGCCCCAGCAGAATCCGTACGGGCAGCCGCCGCAGCAGAATCCGTACGGTCAACCGCCGCAACAGAATCCGTACGGGCAACCGCCGCAGCCAGGCTACGGTCAGCCGCCTCAGCAACCGCAACAACAGCAACCGCAGCCGCCACAACAACCGCCGCCGCAGCAGGGGTATCCGCAGCAGGGCCAGCCCGCCCCGGCGGGTCAGTGGGTCGCGCAGAACACCCGCAAGCCGGCGCTCCTCGAGCGGGCCCTGCCGGTCGTGACCATGGAGGCGCTGCCGGGGCGCGAGATCGCGGAGGTGCTCGGAGACGTGGTCGGCGTCGTCGCCCGGAGTCGCGAACTGCCACCCGAACTGCGCTCGGGAAACCCGCAGGACAACTACGCCTCGATGCTCACCGACTCCCGGCAGACCGCCGTGACCAAGATGGTCGCGATGGCGCAGGCGGCCGGCGCCGACGCGGTGCTGGGGCTGAAGTTCGACTGCAGCGAGATCACCCAGTCGATGAGTGAGGTCGCGGCGTACGGGACCGCGGTGACGCTGGTGCCCACCGAGGACGAAACCGCGCCGGCCGACGACGAGGCCGAGTCCGCACCGGAGCAGTCGACCCCGGCTGAGGTAGCCGACGCAGGTGACGCAGCCGAGTCGGGTCAGGCGAGCGCGGGCCAGGGAGATCAGGGGGGTTGGGTGCCGCCGCAGTCCGCAAGTTCGCAGGGGACGCCGTCCGGTTGGCCGCCGCCGCCCGGTCAGCAGTGGCCGGAGCGCCGCTGATGAGCGGGAAGAAGTCGAAGAAGGCGACTCCCGAGGACGAAACGAAGCGCAAGTTCCGGGAGGCGCTGGAAGCCAAGCAGGGCCGCCGGGAGGGCGAGGCCCATCTGGACGGCGGTCAGGACACCCCGCAGCCGCACGGACCGGTGGACTCCAAGCGCGTCTTTCGCCGCAAGACGGGCTGAAACTCCGCACGCCAGCGCCAACCAACTCACGCGCCAGCCCCCGGGAGCAACCGACCCGCATCGCCGTTCGCGCGGGAAATCCGTGTTCGCGCGGGAGATCTTCCGCGCGAATGCCGAAATCGCGCGCGAGGACGAGCGAGAGCTGCGATTCGTTGGGGGGGTGGCCTGCGAAGCGAGCCCGGGCGGATCGTCGAGTCGGCCGATTACGCCGCTTCGACGGCGCTCTCGGCGACGCGGATCCGGCCGTCCTCGGTGACCGAGAACCGCACGTGGGCCAGGTCGGGCACGATGGCGTCGGCCTCGATCTGATCCACCGGAGTGGTGGTCAGCACCGCGAGCGTGTGACACCCGGCGGTACGGGCGGAGGCCAGCCCGGCCGGTGCGTCCTCGACCACCAGGCAGCGGGTGGGCTCGACGCCGAGTCGGGCGGCCGCCTCCAGATACGGATCCGGGGCGGGCTTTCCGTTGCGCACGTCGTCGGCGGTGACCAGGACGTTCGGCGGCACCAATGCGGCGGCGGCGATCCGCGCCGCGGCCAGTGGGACCGTACACGAGGTCGCGATGGCGCTCTTCGCCTGCTGCACGGCGGCCAGGGCCTCGGCGGCGCCCGGCAGCACGACGATGTCGTGTACGTCGAGAAGCTCCAACTCGTTGATGCGCGCAATGGCGGCAACCTGTCGGTCCTCGGGCAGCAACAGCTGCACCACGGCAGCGGACGGGATCCCGTGGTGCGACGTCAGCTGCTCGGCCGTGATGTCGTGTTCACCGGCCCACGTCGTCCAGGCCCGCAACACGGCCGGTGTCGAGTCGATCAACGTGCCGTCCATGTCGAAGATGACCGCGTCGAACGACCGGTCGGCCAGCTCGCCCAGGCTCACGCTTCCTCCGTTCAGATCACGATGGACGTCGAATTCTAGCCTCGCATCCTCTTGTTGAGTGAGTACTCACTCACATACCATGGCGATCGTGGTCCGTGCTGCTCCGATGTCTGCCGACGAACGTCGTGCGGCGATCCTCGCGGCCACCGAGCCGCTGCTCGAGGAATGGGGCCGCGACGTCAGTACCCGCCAGATCGCCGAGGCCGCAGGAGTCGCGGAGGGCACGATCTTCCGGGTTTTCCCGACCAAGGAGGCACTCATCGACGCGGTGGCCGCCGAGGCGTTCGACATGCGGCTCACCTGTGCCGAGATCGCCCAGATCGACCCCGACCGCCGGCTCGAGGTTCGGCTGGCCGATGCGGTGGCGATCCTGCAGCGGCGGATGCGCCGGGTGATCGCGTTGTTCCACTCGCTGCGCTTCCGACCGCCGCCGAGCGAGGACCGGACCGTTCGACAACGCGAGGACAACGAACTGCTCACCGCGGCGCTGACCGCCGTGATCGGCACCGACGCCGACGCGCTGCGGGTGCCGCCGGCGGAGGCGGCCCATCTCATCCGCTGCCTGACCTTCGCCACCACCCACCCGATGCTGACCGGTCCGATCGAATACACGCCGGCCCTGCTCGTCGACCGGCTGCTGCATGGCTGCGGCCGGAGCAGCCTCGCCGCTGAGGGAGGTCGTCCGTGCTGATCCGACTGCTGCGGGGCTATCTGAAGCCCTACCGCACCATGATCATCGCCATCTTGGTGCTGACCTCGGTCGGCACCATGGCGGCGCTCTACCTGCCGAGTCTCAACGCCTCGATCATCGACGACGGCGTGGCGACCGGCGACACCGCCTACATCTGGCGGCTGGGCGGGGTCATGCTCGCCGTCAGCCTGGTCCAGATCGCCTGCTCGATCGCGTCGGTCTACCTCGGGGCGAAGACGGCGATGGCCTTCGGTCGCGACCTACGCGGGGCGATCTTCGGCCGGGTGCTCTCCTTCTCTTCCCGCGAGGTGAACCACTTCGGCGCCCCGTCGTTGATCACCCGCACCACCAACGACGTGCAGCAGGTCCAGATGCTGGTGGTGATGTCGGCGACCATGCTGGTCTCGGCCCCGCTCACCATGATCGGCGGCATCATCATGGCCCTGCACGAGGACGTCGGGTTGTCCTGGCTGGTCGCGGTGGCCATGCCCGTGCTGGCGCTCGCGATCTTCGCCGTCGTACGCAAACTGCCACCTCTGTTCCGGATCATGCAAACCCGGATCGACGTGGTGAACCGCATCCTGCGGGAGCAGATCGGCGGCATCCGGGTGGTTCGCGCCTTCGTCCGCGAACCGTACGAGTCCGCGCGGTTCGGCATCGCCAGCGCCGCGTTGAGCGAGACCCAGACCGTGGTCGGCCGGCGGCTGGCGATGATGTTCCCGATCGTGATGCTGGTGCTGAACGCCTCCAGCGTCGCCGTGCTGTGGTTCGGCGCCGGGCGGGTCGCGGCCGGGCAGATGCAGATCGGGTCCCTGACCGCCTTCCTCACGTACCTGATCCAGATCCTGATGTCGGTGATGATGGCGAGCCTGTTGTTGATGCTGGCGCCGCGGGCGGCGGTGTGCGCCGAACGGATCGGCGACGTGCTCGGCACCGAGTCGTCGGTCGTGATCGCCGAGCACCCGGTCACCGAGCTGCCGGCCGTCTCGACGGTCCGCTTCGACGAGGCCGGGTTTCACCTATCCGGGCGCCGACTATCCCGTCCTGTGCAACGTCAGCTTCACCGCCCGGCCGGGGCAGACCACGGCGATCATCGGCTCCACGGGCTCCGGCAAGACCACGCTGGTGTCGCTCATCCCGCGGCTGTTTGACGCCACCGACGGGACGGTGCTGGTCGACGAGGAGGACGTCACGACCCTCGACCCCGAGGCCTTGTGGAGCCGGGTCGGACTGGTGCCGCAGCGGCCGTACCTGTTCAGCGGCACGGTCGCCAGCAATCTGCGCTACGGCAAACCCGACGCCACCGACGAAGAGTTGTGGGACGCGCTCCGGGTGGCCCAGGCCGAGGACTTCGTGGCGGCCATGGACGGGCAGCTGGACGCACCGATCGCCCAGGGCGGCACCAACGTCTCCGGCGGCCAGCGGCAACGGCTGTCCATCGCGCGGGCGCTGGTGAAGAAGCCCGAGATCTACGTGTTCGACGACTCGTTCTCGGCGTTGGACGTGGCCACCGACGCCCGGCTGCGGGCCGCTCTGGCCCAGGAGACCGGCGACGCCTGCGTGATCATCGTCGGGCAACGGGTGGCCACCATCGCCGACGCGGACCAGATCGTGGTGCTCGAGGACGGCCGGATCGTCGGCCGCGGTACGCACGAGGAGCTGCGCCTGACCTGCCCGACGTACGCGGAGATCGTGGACTCCCAGTTGAGCGCCGAGGAGGCCCTGGCGTGAGCGAGGCGAAGTCCGAGGTGAAGAAGGCCAACGAGCGGCCCAAGTACGCACCGACCCAGCAGTCCCGATCCCCCTGGTCGGCGGCCCCGGTCGAGAAGTCGGTCAACTTCGGCCCGTCGCTGCGCCGACTGCTCGGCCGACTGGTGCCGGAGCGGCTGGTCATCCTCGGCTCACTCGTGCTGGCCGTGGTCGGCATCGTGCTCAGCGTCATGGGCCCGCAGATCCTGGGTTGGGCCACAGACGTGATCTTCACCGGTTTCATCGGCCAGGGACTCGCGTCCGGCTCGACCAAGGCCGAGGAAGTAGCTCGGCTCCGAGCCGAGGGCAACGGCACCTTCGCCGATCTGGTGCAACGGCTGGACATCGTGCCCGGGCAGGGGATCGACTTCACCCGGCTGGGCCAACTGCTGGGCCTGGCCCTGCTGCTCTACCTGGTCTCGTCGCTGTTGCTGTGGTGGCAGGGCTGGCTGATCAACGGAGCGGTCCAGCGGTCGGTGCTGCGGCTCCGCAACGACGTCCAGGCCAAGCTCGACCGGCTGCCGCTGAGCTACTTCGACAAGTCGCCCCGCGGAGAACTGCTGAGCCGGGTCACGAACGACATCGACAACATCGCCCAGTCCATGCAACAGACGCTCAGCCAGTTGCTGACGTCCCTGCTGACCGTGCTGGGGTGCTGATCATGATGTTCGTGGTCTCGCCGCTCCTGGCGCTGATCGCGTTGATCACCGTACCCGTCTCGGTGCTGGTGACCGCCGTGATCGGCAAGCGCTCCCAGAAGCTGTTCGTCAAGCAGTGGAAGTCGACCGGAGAGCTCAACGCCCACATCGAGGAGGCCTTCACCGGCCACTCGCTGGTGAAGGTGTTCGGTCGGCGGCGCGAGGTCGAGGCGGTCTTCGCCGAGCGCAACCAGGTGCTCTACTCCTCCGCCTTCGGGGCCCAGTTCGTGTCCGGCATCATCATGCCCGCGATGTTCTTCATCGGGAACCTGAACTACGTGGTCATCGCGGTGATCGGCGGACTGCAGGTCGCCAGCGGCACCATGAACCTCGGTTCGGTCCAGGCCTTCATCCAGTACTCGCGGATGTTCACCCAACCCCTCACCCAGGTCGCCTCGATGGCGAACATCCTGCAGTCGGGCGTCGCGTCGGCCGAGCGGGTGTTCGAGGTGCTCGACGCGGAGGAGCAGTCGGCCGAAGCCACGGGTGAGCTGAACTGCACCCGGGGCAAGGTCGTCTTCGACCACGTGTCGTTCTCCTACGAGCCGAGCCGGCCGCTGATCACCGACCTCAGCCTGGAGGTCGATCCGGGGCAGACGGTGGCGATCGTCGGTCCCACCGGAGCGGGCAAGACGACCCTGGTCAACTTGATCATGCGGTTCTACGAGCTGCGGGCGGGCCGGATCAGCGCTCGACGACGTGGACATCGCGAGTGTGCCCCGGTCGCAGCTGCGGTCCCAGATCGGCATGGTGCTGCAGGACGCCTGGCTGTTCCACGGCACGATCGCGGAGAACATCGCGTACGGGCGGCCCGGCGCCAGCCCGGAGGAGATCCAGGCGGCGGCGGAAGCCACGTACGTCGACCGGTTCGTGCACTCGCTGCCCGACGGGTACGCCACCGTGATCGACGAAGAGGGCAGCAACATCAGCGCGGGGGAGAAGCAGCTGATCACCATCGCCCGGGCGTTCCTCGCCGACCCGGCCTGTTGATCTTGGACGAGGCGACCAGCTCGGTGGACACCCGGACCGAGGTGCTGGTGCAGCGCGCGATGGCCGCCCTGCGCACGGATCGGACCAGCTTCGTGATCGCGCACCGGCTCTCCACCATCCGCGACGCGGACGTGATCTTGGTGATGGAGGACGGCGCGATCGTGGAGCAGGGCGACCACTACGAGCTGCTGGCCGCCCGCGGCGCCTACTGGGCGCTGTACCAGTCCCAGTTCGCGGCCGCGATCGAGGACGAGGAGACCGGCGCCCTGACCGCCGCCCGAGGGCACTAGCAGTAGCTCCGGCCGGTGGGCGGGCACGAATCAACGGTTGAGGCTTCCGCAAGTGGGGCCGAGCGGGTCGGCGGCGGTTCATCGGGAATCGAAGTGGCGGAAGGTGAGGTTCATCCGCGGTCCGACCGCACGCGCGGTCTTCGGTACGGCGTGGGCGTAGTCGCGCTGGGACTCGTCCCGCATCACCAGCAGATCGCCCTCGCCGAGCTCCCAGGTCCAGCGCTGCCGGGACTCGCGGTGTCGCAGCGCGAACCGTGCGGCGGGCGCCCAGACTGATCGAGGCGATGACCGGACGCGGCCCCAGTTCGGGCTCGTCGTCGGAGTGATAGCCCATCGAGTCGCGGCCGTCGCGGTACAGGTTGGCCAGGCAGGAATTGAACGCTGGCGTCGAGCTCGTCGCTCAGCCGGTCACGCAGCACGGCGAGTGCGGCGGGCCAGGGTTGGGGGTCGTTGGTCAGCCCCGAATAGGTGTACGCCGCGTCGCCCATCCAGGCCGTCAGCCGCGGCGTGAGCAGGGTGCGGCCGTGGACCCGGATCGGGTGCTGCTCCCAGCCGATCGAGTCCTGGAGCTCGGCGAAGACCCGATCCGGATCCGGTACCCAGCCGGGCCGGTAGTCCACGCAGGTCGGCTCGTCCACGGCCCCATCGTGCCTGTCGGTGCCCGAGGTCCTAGCGGGCCGGGCTGCTGCGGAACTCGCGTCAAGAGCGGTAAGGCAGCCGTAAGCCGGCGCATCCGGCCGGCTACCGGCGCTGGGGCAGACTGGACGGCGTGTCACGTCCGCCGATCGCCCTCGCGCGGCTGGCGGGAGTCGTCGGCGGCCTGATCGGGCTGGCCGTCTCGGACCTCGTGGCCTGGTTCCTCGCGCCGGCCGCGGCACCGTTGGCCGCCGTCGGGTCGGCCATCATCGACCTGCTGCCCGCGCCGCTGGTGAACTTCGGCAAGGAAACGCTCGGCACGGCCGACAAGCCGGTCTTGTTGATCATCATCACCGCCGGCGTGCTGGTGCTCTGCGCGTGGGTGGTCAGCTGGAGCTGCGCCGCCGGTACTTCGGGGGGATCGTCTTCGGTGCGGTGGCGCTGATCGGCATCGCCGCCGCGCTCACCCGGCCGCCGTTCGACGTGCTGGCCGTGGCTCCCACCCTGGTCGGGCTGGCCGCCGGCTATCTCGTGATGTCGGCGCTGGTGAACCGGTTGGCCCGGGTCGAGGCGGAGAGCGCCATCGGCCCTTCGATCAGCTCAGAGCGCGAGCTGGTGGACCCTTCGATGAGCTCAGTGCGGGAGGTCGATCGGCGAGCGTTCCTGCGGCTGACGGTGCTCGTCGGCGCGGGCGCGCTCGTGGCGGCCGCGGCCGGTCGGCTGCTGGTCGGCGCCGCGGCGAAGATCAACGAGGCGCGCTCCAAGATCGTGTTGCCGCCGCCGAAGATCCCCGGGACGCCCGTACCCGCCGGCGCCGCTTCGCGGTGCCGGGACTGAGCCCGTACGTGACGCCGAACGACGACTTCTACCGGATCGACACCGCCCTGCAGGTACCCGTCATCGATCCCGCCGACTGGTCGTTGAAGGTGACCGGGATGGTCGAGCGGGAAGTCACGATCACGTTCGACGAACTGCTGGCCCGGCCGCTTGGTCGAGCACGTGACGACCCTGACCTGCGTCTCCAACTACGTGGGCGGAGACCTCGTCGGGAACGCCCGCTGGCTGGGCTTCCCGATCCGGGACCTGCTCGCCGAGGCCAAGCCGACCGCCGGAGCCGACATGGTGTTGTCGCGCAGTCACGACGGCTGGACCGCCAGCACCCCGCTGGAGGTGTTGACCGACCCGAAGCGCGAATCGTTGCTGGCCGTCGGCATGAACGGCGAGCCGCTGCCGGTCGACCACGGCTTCCCGGTGCGGATGGTGGTGCCGGGCCTCTACGGGTACGTCTCCGCGACCAAGTGGGTGACCGAGCTGAAGGTGACGACCTTCGCGGCGGACCAGGGGTACTGGACCCCGCTCGGCTGGTCCGCCCGCGGTCCGATCAAGCTGTCCTCCCGGATCGACGTCCCGCAGACGGGAAACTCCGTCGATCAGGGTGCGGTCACCGTGGCCGGAGTCGCCTGGGCGCAGCACACCGGCATCTCCAAGGTTCAGGTCCGGGTGGACGACGGCGAGTGGGCCGACGCCGAGCTCGCCGAGACCACCGGACCGGACACCTGGCGGCAGTGGCGGTACCGCTGGAACGCCGATTCCGGCAGTCACCGGCTCACCGTCCGGGCCACCGACGCCGACGGCCGGGCCCAGGTCGAGGACGAGGCGCCGCCGGCGCCCGACGGGGCCACCGGGCTGCACGAGATCGACGTCACCGTCCGCTAGAAAGCCCGGCCTGATCACGCCAAAGGCGTTGGTGAACTTGTGCACCGACTACGGTGCACAACGCACCAGCTTGTCGACCGTGGGCTAAGTTCGGCGGGTGCGCATCGCCATCCGGAAGGAAACCGTTCCGGGCGAGATGCGGGTGGCGATGGTGCCCGACCTGGTGAGCCGGCTGACTCGGGCGGGATACGAGGTGGCGGTCCAACCCGGCGCCGGCCGAGCGGCCCTGTTCGAGGACGACGCGTACGCCGCGGCCGGAGCCACCGTCGACGCGGCCGCCCTGGCCGGCGCCGATCTGGTGCTGAGTGTGCAGCCCGTACCCACCGCGGACCTGGCCGCTGCCGCCCCCGACGTCACCACCGTCTCGTTCTACCCGACCGCGGACCTCGGTGAGGTGGCGGCCCGGCGGGATCGGGCGGCGACGACCTTCGCGATGGAGCTGGTGCCGCGGATCTCCCGAGCCCAGCCGATGGACGCGCTGAGCTCCCAGGCGATGGTGGCGGGCTACCGCGGCGCGGTCGTCGCCGCGGGCCGGCTGCGGCAGTTCTTCCCGCTGAGCATGACCGCGGCCGGCACCGTACGTCCCGCCGAGGTGCTGGTGCTGGGGGCCGGAGTCGCCGGATTGCAGGCGATCGCCACCGCGAGACGGCTGGGCGCGGTCGTGAAGGGCTACGACGTCCGGGCGGCCGCGGCGGAGGAGATCGCCTCGCTCGGGGCCGTACCGATCGACCTGGCGTTGCCGACGCTGGAGGGCTCCGGCGGGTACGCGCGGGAGATGAGCGAGGAGCGCGCCCGGATGCAGCTCGAACGGCTGGCCCCGCACGTGGCGGCCGCCGACGCCCTCATCACCACGGCGGCGGTGCCCGGCCGACGGGCGCCGGTGCTGGTCACCGCGGAGATGGTGAGCGCGATGAAGCCGGGTTCGGTGGTGGTGGATCTGGCCGCGGACTCGGGCGGCAACGTCGAGGGCGTGGTCGCCGGACAGGCCGTGATGGTCGGGCCGGTCCAGGTCTGGGGTGGCAGCAACGTACCGAGTCAGATGCCCAATCCGGCGAGCCGGCTGTACGCGCAGAACGTCTGGCACGTGGTGAATCTGATGAGCGACGGCGGCGTCCTCGCCCCCGACTACGACGACGAGATCGTCGCCGCGATGTGCGTGACTAGAGCCGGGGAGATCGTGCCCGACGAGATCCGAGCCCGGCTCGACCGCGGGAGTCGACGCGAGAGGAGCGGGCGGTGGGTGACGCGATCACCTGGCTGACCATCTTCGTGCTGGCGGCCTTCGTCGGGGTCGAGGTCATCTCCAAGGTCTCCTCGACCCTGCACACCCCGTTGATGTCCGGGGCCAACGCCATCCACGGCGTCATCCTGGTCGGCGCGATCATCGTGGCCGGCACGGCCGAGTCCACGCCCGTGCTCGTGCTCAGCCTGGTCGCCGTCGTGCTCGCCTCGATCAACATGGCCGGCGGCTTCGTCGTCACCGACCGCATGCTCCAGTTCTTCGTCCGGCGCAAGCCGAAGGAGATTCCGCCTGCCGGCACCAACCGCTGCGTCGGGTTCGGGGAGCGATAGGTGACGCCGGGGTGGGCGCAACTCGGCTATCTCGCGGCGGCGGTCTGCTTCATCGTCGCGCTGAAGGGGCTTGTCGTCCCCGCGGACGGCCCGGCGCGGCAACCTGATCGGCGCCGTCGGGGCGGTGCTGGCGGTCGTCGATCGTCTTCGCCGTCGGCGGACTGAACCATCTGCCGCTGATCCTCGCGGCCGTCGCGGTGGGCACGGTCGTCGGCGTGCTCGGCGCCTACCGGGTGAAGATGACCCAGATGCCGCAACTGGTGGCGCTGTTCAACGGCGTCGGCGGCGCGGCGGCCGCGATCGTCGCGCTGGTCGAGTTGGAGGTCGTGACCCGCACCGGCTCCGCGCCGGTGTTCGACCTGATCGCGACCGCCTTCACGATCGTGGTCGGCTCCATCAGCTTCACCGGTTCGGTGGTGACGTTCCTCAAGCTGCAGGAGCTGATGACCGGCCGGCCGATCACGTTCGCCGGCTACCCGATCCTCTACGTCTTCGCGCTGATCTCGGCAATCGGCTTCGCCATCGGTCTGGTGCTGGTGCCGTCGGTGGTCCTCGGTGTCGCGCTGGCCCTCATCGGGGCGGGCGTCGGCGTGCTGCTCGTGCTGCCGGTGGGCGGCGCGGACGTACCGATCGTCATCTCGCTGCTCAACGCCTTCACCGGCCTGTCGGTGGCGGCGAGCGGCTACGTGCTGGGCAACCCGCTGCTGCTGGTCGCCGGCACCCTGGTCGGGGCGGCGGGCACCCTGCTCACCCAGCTGATGGCCCGCGCGATGGGCCGGCCGCTGTCCTCGACCCTGTTCGGGGCGCTCCGCGGCGGCTCGACCCTCGGCGGCGGCACGGCGAGCGATCGGCCGGTCAAGGCGGTGAGTCCGGCGGACGTCGCGATCCTGCTCTCGTACGCGAACCGGGTGATCATCGTGCCGGGGTACGGTCTCGCCGTCGCCCAGGCCCAGCACACGCTGCGCCAACTCGTCGATCTGCTGACCGAGCGCGGCATCAAGGTCGACTACGCCATCCATCCCATCGCGGGCCGGATGCCGGGCCACATGAACGTCCTGCTGGCCGAGGCCCAGGTGCCGTACGAGCAGCTGAAGGAGGCCGACGACATCGACCCGGAGTTCCGGCAGACCGACGTGGCGCTGGTCGTCGGCGCCAACGACGTCGTGAATCCCGCGGCCGAAACGACCCCCGGCGCCCCCATCTACGGGATGCCGATCCTGCACGCGAACGCCGCCCGGCAGGTCGTCTTCCTCAAGCGCTCGATGCGGCCGGGATTCGCCGGGATCGAGAACGAGCTGCTGTACGAGCCGGGCACCACCTTGTTGTTCGGCGACGCGAAGGACACGCTCGGGCAGGTGCTGGCCGAGGTCAAGGAGCTCGGCTGATCATCCCGTGACGAGGGCGTCCGCCTCCGCCTGCAGAGCGGCCAGCACCGCTCGGACGGCCCGCCGCGCCGCCCGGTCCGGCCGGGACAGGACCTCGATGATCCGTCCGGCGCGGATCCCCTGGACTCGGAGCAGCACGAACCGCCCGGCGGCGTGCCCCTGAGTCGAGTAGCGCGGCAGCAGCGCGATCCCCTGGCCGCGCGCCACCAGGGCCTCGATCAGCGGTAGGTGGGCGGTCCGGCGGACGATGTGGGCGGGCGCGCCCGACGCGGGCCGCGAGCGCGCGGACGGCCTGTTCGATGGGGAACTCCGGCGGCGGCGCGATCCAGGACTCACCCACCAGGTCGAGCGGCTCGACCCGGGTTCGCCCGGCCAGCGGATGGTCCAGGGCCACCGCCACGTCCAGGGGCTCGCGGACCAGCAGCGTCGGGCGCAGGTCGGATCGCGGCGGCGGCTCGGTGTCGTCGGGGCGGTGCGCGACGACGAGGTCGTAGTCGACGACCAGCTCGGCGAAGGCGTCCGTGGCCACGTCCTCGTCGTACGTCTCCAGGACCAGGTCGGGGTGGACCGCCAGCCGCTCGACCAGTCCCGGCACGAAGAGCTCGCCGGCGGAGAAGAAGGTGGCGAGCCGGACGGTGCCAGCGGTCCGGCCCAGGAAGTCGTCCCAGGCGGCATCGGCCTCCGCCAGGGCGGTCGCGACCCCGCCGGCGCTCGCCGCCAGCGCCCGGCCGGCGTCAGTCAGCCGCAGCCCACGGCCCATCGGCTCGACCAGCGGCACCCCCGCGTACCGCTGGATCGCCTTGAGTTGCTGGGACACCGCCGACGGGGTCCGGTTGGTGGCCGCCGCGACCGCCGTGACCGAGTGCGCGGTCGGCCAGCTCCCGGATCAGCTCGAGCTGTCCCCATTCCCACCCCATGTCGATCCTCCGTCGCGCCGGCCGTCTGTTAAGTCTGACTACAGAGTCAGTGAAGCACATTTCGATTGTGCTTCATCTTGAAGGCGGCGAGGATCAACGATGTGACCTCCCGTGACCGCCTCCTCGCGCTGCTGGTGGCCGGCTGTTGGGGGCTCAACTTCCCGGCCACCGCGCTGGCGCTGCAGCACTTCCCGCCGCTGCTGATGGTGGCGCTGCGCTTCGCCCTGGTGGCGGTGCCGACCCTGCTGCTGGTACCGCGCCCGCAGGTGCGGCTGCGTTGGCTGATCGGGATCGGACTCGGGATCGGGGTGCTGCAGTTCGGTTTCCTCTACCTCGGGATGGCCTCCGGCATGCCGAGCGGACTCGCCTCGCTGGTGCTGCAGGCCTCGGCCCCGTTCACCGTGCTGCTCGCCGGGATCTTCCTGGCCGAACGCATCACCCGCCGCCAGGTCGTCGGCATCGGGCTCGCCGTCGCGGGCCTGGCCGCGATCGCGCTGCATCGCGGGCAGACCGCCGCGCTGCTGCCGGTTCTGCTCACCCTCGCCGGGGCGCTCGGCTGGGCGATCGGCAACGTCTGCAGTCGCCAGGCGGCGGCGCCGAACCCGTTCCACCTGACCCTGTGGATGTCGGTCGTCCCGCCGCTGCCGATGCTCGCGGTCTCCCTGCTGGTCGAGGGTCCGCAGCGGATCGGGGCGGCGCTGGCCACCGCGTTCACCCCCGCTGCCCTGCCGTCGGTGCTCGGGCCTGCTCTACATCGTGGTGATCGCCACCCTGCTCGGGTACGGGATCTGGAACACCCTGCTCGCCCGCTACCCGTCGAGCTCGGTCGCACCGTTCTCCATGCTGGTGCCGATCGTCGGCGTACTCAGCTCCTGGGCGCTGCTCGGCGAGGCCATCGACCAGGTCGAGGCTGCGGCCGGCGGAGTGGTGATCGCCGGCGTACTGATCGGCTCGCTACCCCCACGCCTCCGCCGCCGGCCGAGATCCCGTTCGCCCCGCCACGCCCGCCCCGGCCCTCGCCCCGGCCCCAAAACCCCGGAAACTGTGCACAGTTAGCAGAAAACTGGGCCCCGCAGCACCGAAATTCGGGAACTGTCAACAGTTTCCGGGTGGGGTGGGGCCGGCGGTGGGGGCGGCGGAGGAGTCGGGGCGGAGGAGTCGGGGTGGAGGTGGCTCAGAGGAAGCGGTAGGGGTTGCTACGGCCGGCGGCCATTACGTACCAGGACGTGGCGCCCGAGTGCAGATGCTGGTAATAGCCGAATCCGAAGCCGGTGTGCAGCGGCGATGAGGCCGCGACGATGCCGCCGGCGATGACCTTCCCGTTGTAGGTCTGACCCGTCGCCGAGTTCCCGTTGTGCCGTACGGATCTGGGAGAGCAGGTCCGTGGCGTGCTCCTCGTCCCCGCCACGCCGGCGGTCCTGCAGGGCCAACGCCAGTTGAGCGGTCCCCTCGAACCAGACGGCGCCGGTGTCGGGGTTGCCGTGGTACGGGTCGATGGGCTGCTCCGTGTCGGCCCGCAGCGATCCACTGCCGAACGCAACCCCGGACAGCTTGAGATTCCCCGTGAGCGCCGAGTTGGTGCGTTGTGGGGTGTCCGTCACGGCCAGATTGGTGCTCGCCCAGTCCAGCGCTTCGGCGTAGCCCGACCGGCGGGCCGCCAGCCAGGACCAGGTCTGCACGTCCAGCGCGAGTTCGGTCGGAGCCTTGTTGATCGTCGACCCGTCGTTGGAGCCGACCCAGAAGTAGCCGTCCTCCGCATTCCACACCCGGGTGAGGAAGGCCCAGGCGTGCCGGGCCTGCGTTCGCCAGACCTGCTGGCCGGTCAGATCGGCGAGCATCAGGAAGAAGGCGTACACGTCGATGTTGTGCTCAGCGGACTTGTAGCCCTCGAAATTCGGCCGCTCGCCGAAGGTGTAGCCGCCGAGGCCAGTGCGCGATTCGCGGTCCTGGATCCAGTCCCCGATGCGCAGGGCACTGGTCAGGTACTTCGGCTGCTTGGTCCGCCGGGCCAGTTGGGCCTGCGCAATTCCCGCCCACGCCATGTCCCCGACGGTCGTGATGCCGAAATTGAACTTGGCGCCGAAGGGCGCCTTGATCGTGCCGTCGAGTTGCGGCTTGACGAAGTACGCCTGCCGCAACCGGCCGTCGCTGAATTCTGCGTCGTTGTTCTGGGCGTAGATGAAGGCGTCGCCGATCGCCCGGGCCCGCGCCACGTCGCCGCCCGCCAGCAGGGCGATGGCGGCCAGGGCGTTGTCGTAGACGAAGCCGATGTCCTCCAAACCTGAACTGTCGTAGTAGCTCTGGACGAAGCGGGGGCCACTGGAGTGGTACGCGTCCGTGACACCCTGCAGGAAGCGCACCGCGGCCCGCCCCGATCCACCGAGTCCGCGGCCGGACGTGACATCGTCACGAGGCCCGGCGGCAGCAGGTCCAGCCCCGAGAGCGGTCAGCCCGACCCCAAGAGCTGCACCGCCACCCAGCAACACCCGCCGGCTGAGCGGGCCGGTCATCGCGGTGGGGGACGTGGCGGACGTCTCGTCGGTCATGAAGGCCTCTCTGCAGGGATCGTGGGAGCGCTCTCAGACGCTATGCGGGAGGTTCCGAGGGTGTCAACCGGTGCGCCTGTCGAATGGACGTTCTCGAATCGCAAAGAAGTATTTGCAAAATATCCTTTGCGATCTAGAGTGGCTTCCATGGAGTTCGAACAGGAATCGGTCCGGCTGACCGCCATCAACCTGAAAGCGATGGCGCACCCGCTCCGGGTACAGATCCTCGGGATGCTGCGGACGTACGGTCCGGCGACGGCCTCCGGACTGGCCGGTCGACTCGGACTCACCAGTGGTGCCCTCTCCTACCACCTGCGGCAGTTGGAGCGCTTCGGGTTCATCGCCGAAGATCTGGAGCGGGGCGACAATCGGGACCGCTGGTGGCGGTCAGTGCACCGCTACACCGAGTTCAACAACGTCGACCTCGACCCGGCTTTGGCCGAGATCGGGGAGGAGTACGAGCGCAGCGTGATCTCCGCGCTGACCAACTCCTTGATCCGGGCGCAGGCGGAGCGCACCAGTTGGCCGGTCGAGTGGCAGCGCGCCTTCGACATGTCCGACACGCTGCTGGAACTCACCGCATCGGAGGCCGAGCAACTGGCAGCCCAGATCCGCGCGGTCTTCCAGCGGTACCGGCCCCACACCCCCGGAGCTCCGCTGCCGGACGGCAGCCAGATCGTCGGAGCGCGCTACCAGGTCTACCCCGTGTCCTCCCCCGGGAGCCAAGCATGAAGGCGCCGGCGCGCGAGTTCGTCGCCCTGCTGGTCGGCGGTGGGGTCGCCAACACCGGCCTGCGGGTCGCGGCCCTGGCCCTGCCGTGGTTCGTGCTGACGAGCACCGGCTCGGCGGCGCAGACGGGCCTGGTCGTGGCGGCGGAGTTCGCCCCGTACATCGTCGCCAAGACGCTCAGCGGGCCGTTCGTCGATCGCTTCGGCCAGCGCCGGGTCAGCATCCTGGCCGACCTCTGCAGTGCGCTCGCGCTGGGCACGGTCCCGCTGCTGTACGCCCTCGGCGCGCTGTCCTTCCCGGTGCTCGTGGTCATGGTCGCCATCGGTGGCGCGATCCGCGGGCCGGGCGACAACGCCAAGGACACGAGCGTGCCGCTCGTGGCGGCGGCCGCGAGGCTGCCGCTGGAACGGGTGACCGGTCTCTACGGTGCCGTCGAACGCGGTTCCGGCCTGGTCGGCCCCGGGCTCGCCGCCGTGCTGATCGGCCTGGTCGGGGCGGCGGGCAGCCTGGTGGTGACGGCCGTCGGGTTCGGCGCCTGTGCGCTGATCTGGCTGCTGGTCATGCCGAGGTCCCTCGGCCGGCCCGAGCCTGCGACGTCCGAATCCGGAACGCCAGGGGCTGCCGCCGCGAAGGTGGGCTATCTGACGCAGATGCGGGAGGGAGCCCGCTTCCTCGCCAAGGACCGGCTGTTGATGACCCTCGTCGTGATGATCGCGGTCACCAACCTGATCGACATCGCAAAGGCGTCGGTCTTCTTGCCGGTCTGGGTCGTCCAGAACGGGTACGGGGTGGCTGTCGTCGGACTCATGCTGACCTGCTTCGCGGTCACGGCCCTGACCAGTTCCCTGATCGCCTCCGCGGTCGGGAGCAGGCTGCCCCGACGGCTGACGTACTTCGTCGCCTTCGCACTCGCCGGACCTCCGCCCTACCTCGCGCTCGCACTGGACCTCCCCATCCCGGCGGTGGCGGCGGTCTACCTGGTGGCCGGGTTCGGGTCGGGGTTCCTCAACCCGATGCTGGGGGCGATCTTCTTCGAGCGCACCCCGAAGCCGCTGCTGGGCCGGGTCCTGGGGCTCTCCGACGGGATCGCCTGGGCGGGCGTACCGTTCGGTGGGCTCGCGGCTGCCGGCCTGATCGCCCTCATCGGGCTGACACCGGCGCTGTTCGTCGCCGGCGGGGTGTACGCGTTGGCGACCCTGCTCCCGGCCCTGGCCAGCCGCGCCTCCTTCGACCCACCGCCCCAGCCGCCCCAACCGCCGACACCGCCCGCGCCTGCCCCGCATCCATCCGGCGACCCAGAGCTGCTCGGGTTGGAGGCAGCTGCTCGAGTTCGAACCCGAGCAGATGACGCGAAGCCGAGCAGCTCGGAGGTGGAGGAGGGGGCGGCAACTCAGGCCGCCGGCTGAGCGGCCAACCAGGTCCCGAAGTCGCGGCCGGCGCGATCCGCGTCGGGTCCCACCAGGTTGGCGCCGGCGGCGTAGTCGCGCAGGAACGGGGTGACCGGAGGCAGCGTGACGATCCGCCGGAGCAACCGGTCGTCGTGCCGGGCCACCCGTTCGATCGCCTCGGGGAGGCCGATCTCGCCGGGTCCGGCCAGTTCGGTGGCCTGAACGAAGCCGTCCGGCTGCGGGCCCAGCGCCAGTTCCACCAACTTCGTCGCCACCACCTCGGTGTCGACGGACTGGAAGCGCATCCCACGCGGCGCCGTCGCCACCGGCCCCGCGGAGAAGCGTCGGGCCAAGGTGGCAACCAAGGCGTGGAACTGGGTCGCGCGCAGCACGGTGACCGGCAGCCCACTACGGGCCAGGGCGATCTCGGTGGCGTACTTCGCGCGGTAGTAGGGGAACCGGATCCGGTCCACCCCGACGATCGAGATGTAGACGATGTGCGGCCGTCGACCGAGGTCATCGAGGATCTCCACCATCCGCCGGGTGCCGTCGAGATCGACCGCCCGTGCGTGCAGCGGATCCGAGGCGCAGTGCACCACGACGTCCGCGTCGGAAATGACGGTCCGGACCCGCGCGCCGGTCTGCAGGTCGACACCGGTACGCCGACTGGCCGGTCGGGCTGACAGGCCGTGGGCCGACAGCGCTCCGATCACGGCGCGACCCAACTCGCCCGCTCCGCCCGTCACCACGATCGCCATGCTGGTCAAGATAGCGGTCGGCCTCCCGACCGCCGGATGGTCAGCCGGCGAGCAGCCGGGCCTTGGCCGCGGAGAACTCCGCGTCGTCGAGCACGCCGGCGGACTTGAGGGCGGCTAGTCGCTCGAGCTGCGCCAGCAGATCATCGCCGCCCGCCAATGCGGGTGCCGCCGAGCCGCCGGAGCAGGCCGCCGAGCAGCAGGCGGTGGTGGAGTCGCAGGCGCAGATCGCCGCGCCGCGCCTGGACCTCCGGCACGATGCTTCCGTCGAAGCGATTCTGGTCGAATCCGATGACGACGATCTCGACGGGTCCAAGCGGCATGGTTCCTGCTCTCTGTGCTGGCTGTGCGCGCGTGATCCGGCCCCACGACCCTAGTCCTGTCGGGGTGGACCGCGATAGCGGAAGCCGGCGGACGGGCTCGATAATGCTCCCGACCCAGGAGGTGCCCAGATGGCGGTCGCCAGCCACGGTGCGGCGCTCAGTGCGTTGCGTTCCTTGATCAACCACGATCCCGTGCCGGCGGGTACGGTGCTGCACCGGCCGTATCTGCCGGACGGCATCGAACCGGCCGACGACGGGGTCTTGCTGACGCCCGCGGGGCCGATCGGCGGGTACGGCGACGAGGCCCGCTACGCCCTGCGCGGCGACCGGGCGACCCAGCTGGCCATCGCCGGACCACCGGCGGCCGTGCTCGCGGACGCACCGCAGATCACCAGCCGGCTGGTCCGGGACTACGTCGGCTCCAGCATCGACCTCACCATGCAGGGAGGTACGACCTCGGGCGTCGTCTACCCGCTCGCCGTCTGCGACTTGGCGACGGCCTTCCGCTTCCGCAACGTGGGCGGAGCCTCCGCCGGCGCCATCGCCGCCGCGCTGACCGCGGCCGCCGAGCTCGGACGCAGCGAGGGCATTCGACAGTCGGTCCCTGAGCCTGTCGAAGAGCTAGCCAGTTCGGTCCCCGAGCCTGTCGAAGCGCCGTCGGGAGAACCCGCCATGGACCCTCCGACAAGCTCCGGGCACGAACGATCGGCGAGCTCAGCGCACGCGGGGATCAGGCGCGGATTCGTCGGGCTCACGGATGTCGTCGCCTGGCTCACCCAGATCGGACCGGGGGATCCGGAGCGGGACGAATATCGGCTGGCACAGCTGTTCCGGGCGCCGGATTCCACTCGCGACGTCTTCCGGTTGCTGATCGCGGTGATCCGGCAGCGCACCTGGTCCCTGCCGGTGGTGGCCTGGTCGGCATTCGGCTGGCGGACCTGGCTGACGGCGTACCTGATCGGGGCCGCCACGGTCGTCGGCACCGGCTGGGTCTGTTCGCGGTTCGTCGGCCGCGACTTCACCTGGTACGGCACCATCGGCTGGGGGCTGCTCGGCACGCTGAGCTTCATCGCCACCCTGGTCGGCCTGGTGCTGTTGGTCCACGGACTGCTGCTGATCGGGCAGGCCCGGCGCACCTCGCCGCCCGGCCCGTCCTGGGTGGCGCGGCTGAATCTGGTCAGCAGTGAGAGTCAGCCGCCGCCGACCGCGCCGCTCCCGCTCGTGCTGGTCGGAGCAGGCCTCGCCGCGGCCGGCGTACTGGTGCTGGTCGTGCAGCCGGCGCCGTACTGGGCCGGTTGGCTCGTCGGTCTCTCGGGCACCCTCAGCGTTCTCGCCGTCCTGCTGGTGTCTGCGGTACTGCTGGTGGGGCGGATGCGCGAGGTCTCGTATGGCCTCGTGGCCGGCTCGTCGCCACGCCGCCCGCGCAACCTGCTGGACCTGATGGCCGGGGTCCCGCGGCCGACCGTCGAGGCGTCGGTGACCCCATGGCTGGCGAGCAGCCTCAACCGGCTGGCCGGACTGGCCGAGGGCGAGGTGATGCGGTTCGGGCACCTGTGGGCGGGGCTGGACTATTCCGAGCTGCGCCGCAGCCCGGACCCGGAACGGCGCGCCCGACTCCAGGATCTCGCGGCGGACCCGGACCTCCGGCTGGTGAACCTGGAGCTGATGACCACCGACATCACTCGGCAGCGTCCGTACCGTTTCCCGCTGCCGGAGATCGCTGACGACGATCCCGAGCGGCTGTGGCTCGACCTCGCGACGCTGCGGGACGGCGCCGGGTCGGGGGTCGTCGACGACCGGATCCTCGACGTTCTCGGCGAGGGGAACGCGCGGCGGGTGCGGGACCGGGCCGGGGTCGTTCGGACGCTGCACCCGCTGCCGGACCCATGGGATCTGCCGGTGATCTTCGCGGTCCGGATCAGCATGGCGCTGCCCGGGCTGTTCCAGGCGGTCCGGATGTACCGGATCGTGCCGATCACCGCGGCCTACGACGATTTCGGCCGTCGCCTCAGCGGTGCCGGCCTGCCCGACGTCTCCGACCGCACCGGCGAGCCCGACGAGCTCGTCGCGGAGGAGCTGTGGTTCTCCGACGGCGGCATCACGTCCAACTTCCCGGTGCACTTCTTCGACTCCCCGCTGCCCCGCTGGCCCACCGTCTCGCTCAATCTGGGTCAGCATCCCGACCTCGCCCCGCACCAGGACGTCTCGCTGCCGCAGGACTGGGACGCCGACGCGACCCCGGTCGAACCCCTCACCAAGAGCGGCTTTTCCCTCGTGGCCGGGGTGTTCTTCACCGCCATGAAGTGGCGGGACAACATGCAGTCCGCGATGCCCGGGTACCGCAACCGGATCGCGCAGGTCCGCACCCGGCCGAACGAGGGCGGGACCAACCTGTTCATGGCGCGTGAGCTGATCGCGTCGATGGCGGTCCGCGGAGCCTTGGCGGGCGCGCGACTGCGGACCCGGTTCGCCGACGAGTCGCAGTGGAACCGGTTCCGCTGGCTCCGACTCCGGATCGCCGTCGGCGACATCGAACAACTCCGCGCCCTGACGGGGGAGCGGCGCGGGTTCTACGCCGATGCGTTCAGCGGCCCGGCGTGGCTGGACGAGCAACAACGGACGTTCACCGAACGGCCCGCCGCCGGTGAGGTGCCCTGGTACCGACCGGTCGACGGGTTCTGGCCGCAGGCCTCGGATCTGCTCGCCGACCTCGTCGCCGGGTACCTGCCGGAGCCCGGCCGGCCGAACGTGATGACGACCGGGGTGCCCGAGCCGGAGCCGGAACTTCGGCAGGTCCCGAGAGAGTAGCGACCTCCGGGGCGACACCGGACCAGCACATAGGGTGGCCCCCGTGGAGGTGCTGCTCGGGATCGATCTGGGGACCTCGGGCACCAAGGGTGTACTGGTCACCTCGGACGGCGAGGTGCTGGCGAGCGAGCAGATCGCGCACGAGATCTCCCTGCCCCGGCCAGGCTGGGCGGAGGTCGACGCCGAGCAGGTCTGGTGGGGCGACGTCCGGACCGTCTGCCGTCGACTGACCGGGCTGCCGGGGAACCAGATCGTCGGCGTCGGGGTCAGTGGTGTCGGGCCCAGCCTGGTGCTGTGCGACGCGAACCTGGTGCCGCAGCGGCCAGCGATCCTGTACGGCATCGACACCCGCGCCTCCGCCGAGATCGACGAGCTCAACCGGCGCTACGGGACCACGGAGATCCTGCTCAGCGGGGGCAAGTTCCTCACCAGCCAAGCCCTTGGCCCGAAGCTGGAGTGGGTACGCCGCAACGAGCCGGAGGTGTGGCAGCGCTCGTCCGCGTGGTACGGCTGCCACTCCTTCGTCACCGCGAAGCTGACCGGCGCGAACGTGCTCGACCACCACACGGCCAGCCAGTGCGACCCGCTCTACCGGGTACCGGATTTCGGTTGGCACCACGACTGGGCGATGGAGATCTGCTCGCCCTTGCGGTTGCCGCGGCTCGGCTGGCCGCAGGACGTCATCGGTGAGGTCACGGCCGTGGCGGCCGAGCAGACGGGTGTGCCCGCGGGCGTACCCGTGGTGGCCGGGACCGTAGACGCGATGGCCGAGGCGTTCAGCGTCGGGGTGCGGTCGCCGGGCGACATGATGATCATGTACGGCTCGACCATGTTCGTGGCCCAGGTGATCAAGGAGTACCGGGCCATCCCGAATCTGTGGACGACCGCTGGAGTGGACCCGTACACCCACGCCCTGGCCGGTGGCACCGCCACCGCCGGCAGCCTCACCACCTGGCTGCAGACCCTGATGGGCGGGGTGGACTTCGGCTCGTTGATCGCCGAAGCCGCGGAGGTGCCGGCCGGGTCAGAGGGGCTGCTCGTGCTGCCGTACCTGGCGGGGGAGCGAACCCCGCTGTTCGACCCCGAGGCCCGCGGGCTGATGGCCGGATTGACCCTGCGGCACACCCGGGCACACCTGCTCCGGGCCAGCTACGAGGGCATCGGTTTCGGGGTCCGGCAGATGCTGGATCTGTTTCCCGATCCCGAAGGGCACGCCGGCGGCCGCACCGTGGCGGTGGGCGGTGGCTTGCGATCTCCGGTCTGGACATCGGTGGTGAGCGACATCACCGGGCAGACCCAGCAGATTCCGAAGCAGGGGATCGGAGCCTGCTACGGCAGTGCCCTGCTCGCCGCGATCGGGACCGGGTTGGTGTCGCCGGACACCGACTGGACCAAGATCGAACGCGAGGTGCCGCCCGACCCCGAGCGACAGGCTCTCTACGACGAGTTGTACGGCTGCTGGCTGGAGCTCTATCCCGCCACGCGAACGCAGATGCACCGGCTGTCGAAGTTGTCGTGACGCTCGCGAGCGGAGTGGACGCCGCGCTGTGGGTGCGCGCTGACAGGATGGGTTGATGGGGAAGCGCATGCGGATCGCGACCTGGAACGTGAACTCGATCGGAGCCCGGCTGCCGCGACTGCTGGAGTGGCTGACGATCGCCGAGCCTGACGTCGTGGCGGTGCAGGAAACCAAGGCGAGCGAGGCCACCTTCCCCCACCTGCCGTTGCAGACAGCCGGGTACGAGGCGCTGCACGTCGGGGACGGCCGGTGGAACGGCGTCGCCGTCATCTCCCGGATCGGGGTGGAGCCGGTCGCGACGCAGCTGGCGGAGTTCCCGGAATCCCGCTACGTCAGCGCGCAGTGCGGTCCGTTGCGGGTGACCAGTGTGTACGTACCGAACGGTCGCGAGCTCGGTCACGAGCAGTACGACTACAAGTTGACCTGGCTGGGCTCGCTCGGCGACGTGGTCCAGGAGAGTATCGCGTCGGGTCCGCAGGTGATCATGGGCGACTTCAACGTGGCGCTGCACGACGAGGACGTCTTCGACATCGCGGCGTTCGAGGAGTCCACCCACGTCACGCCGGCGGAGCGGAGCCGGGTCCAGGCATTGATTGACGCGGGGCTCACCGACGTGGTCGCGCGACCGGGCAAGGGTGACCGCCCGTTCACGTACTGGGACTATCGCGCGGGCATGTTCCACAAGGATCTCGGAATGCGGATCGACTACATCCTGGCCAGCGCCGAGCTCACGGTGATTGACGCGTACGTCGACCGCGAGGCCCGCAAGGGCAAGCTCCCATCGGACCACGCCCCGGTCATCGCAGACATCGACGTAGAGCTGCCCTGATCTCTCGGACGAAGTCCGACCGTCGAACCGTCTTGACGAAGGAGGGCTTGCTTCGACGGAACCGACAAGTTGTCCGCGAAGCCGGCGTGCTCTTTCCCGGCGAAGCCGATTGTTTGGTGTCGGCGGAGCCGACTGTAAGAATCACCGACGTGATCGAGTACCGCACCCCCACCGAGATCGAGGAGATGCGCCCCGCCGGACTCTTCGTGGGCGAGGTGCTGACCGCGCTGGTCGAGCGCGCCGACGTCGGCGTCAACCTGCTGGAACTCGACGAGCTGGCGCACCGGATGATCCGCGACCGGGGAGCGACCTCGTGCTACATCGACTACCATCCGTCGTTCGGGGCGAGCCCGTTCGGCAAGGTGTTGTGTACCTCGGTCAACGACGCCGTGCTGCACGGCCTGCCCCACGACTACACGCTGGTGGACGGTGACCTGGCCAGCTTCGACTTCGCGTGCTCGGTCGACGGTTGGGTGGCGGACTCGGCCATCTCGGTCGTGGTCGGTACGCCGAGCGCGGAGGATCTGCGGCTGATCGAGACCACCGAGGTGGCCCTGGCGGCGGGCATCGAAGCCGCGCAGGCTGGACAAAAGGTGGGCGACATCTCCTTCGCGATCGCCCGGGTGGCTACCCAGCAGGGCTACAAGGTCAACACCGAGTTCGGCGGGCACGGGGTGGGGCGCACCATGCACGGCGATCCCCACATCCCCAACAACGGTCGTCGCGGCCGGGGGCTCCCGCTCCGGCCGGGCCTGGTGATCGCCATCGAGCCGTGGTTCCTGGCCAGTACGGACAAGATCTACACCGACCCCGACGGCTGGACCCTGCGCAGCCGAGACGGCTCCCGCGGCGCCCACTCCGAGCACACGATCGCCATCACCGAGGACGGCCCGATCGTCCTCACCGAGCGCGCCGCCTGATCCTTCGCGCCCGGCCGTCTCCCTCGTCCGGGGACCCGCTCCCGCCCACCAGAGTTCGCGCGCGAGTTCCGTTCCCGCGCGGGAGAACTCCCGCGCGGACGTAGATATCCCGCGCGAACGGGTCGGCGTGGGGCGGAGGAGGGCAGCGTAGGAGGCGGGAGGAGGCGGTAGGCGCGAGAGAGGGCGTGGGCGTACGTCAGGAGTAGACGACGACCTTGTCGCCGATCCGGACCTGGTGCCAGAGCCACTTGACCCCGTCGTAGTCGCGTACGTTCACGCAGCCGTGCGAGGCACCGTTGTAGCCACGGGCGGCGAAGTCAGGGGAATAGTGCACGGCCTGACCGCCGCTGAAGGTCATCGCCCATGGCATCCGCGTGTGGTAGAGCGACGACACCCCGTTCACGGTCTTGCGGAACACCTGGAACGAGCCGTTCCGGGTCGGGGTCTCGTCGGACCCGAAGCGGACATCCATCCGGAGCTTCGCCTTGCCGTCCACGACCCAGGTGACCGAGTTGTTGCTCTTGCTGATGCACATCGCCCGCCCGGAGAGGCAGCGGGAGTCCAGGCCACCGGTCGAGCCGGTGGATCGGTTCGACAGGCCCCGGTTGAACATCTCGTCCTTGGTCGGCGTCTTCGTCATCCCGACCAGCTTGTCCCAGGTCTTCTGGTCCACCGCTCCGGTTTCGGGCAGGGCGCGCTTGCCCTGGAAGCCGCGGACGCTGGCCGTGGTGATGCTGCCGTAGACACCGGAGATTTCACCGGAGAACCAGTCGAGTTGCTTCAGCCTGGCCTGCAGATTGCGGACCTTCTCGCCGTTGTCACCCGAGGAGAGGATGGCGGGGCCGGCGACGACCTTGTTGTACATCTCGTCCCTGCTCGGCTTCCGGGTCATCCCGGTCAGCTTGGTCCAAGTCCTCTGGTCCACCTCGCCGGTCTCTTGCAGACTGCGCTTGTCCTGGAAGCCGGTCACCCCCTTGGCGGTGGACTCGCCGTAGCTGCCGGTGATCGTTCCGGTGAACCAGGCGAGTTGGCGGAGCCGATGCTGCAGCTCCCGGACCTGGTCGCCGGTCGATCCCGTCTTCATCAGGGCTGCGGGCCTCGCTGGCGCAGGCTTGGGCGCTGTCTTCTTGGGCGCGGTGGGGGCCGGCGTGCTCGACTTCGGGGCAGGGGTGGAGGGGGCTGACGGGGTAGCGCTCGGTGGGCTGGTGGTGGGTGCCGTCGTCGGTGCTGTCGAGCTGTCGGTGTTGGGTGCGGGAGCCGCCTGCCGCGGCAGTGTGCCGCAGCCCGACACGGCGACGAGGGCGCTCACGGCCAGGCCGAGCACGGCGGCAAGCGGTCGCGATCGCGGCCCCATGAGGCTCCTTCTGGTCCATCGGCGACCCCGGTCCGCCGTCACATGCGTATCAGGAGTAACACGGTAGACGGCGAAACGGCATAAGTCACCAGTCGTACGGGCGCTCGCCCCAGCCGTTACCGCTCCGTTGTCTGGCTCACCTCGGTCGTTGCGGGCGACATTGGGTAGCGTCGTGCCGGGAGTATCCGGCAAAAACGCTACCCATTGATCTGCGTCGGCCTCGACTCAGAAGCGGAATCCGGTGCTGGTCAAGAACCAGAGGGCCGACGTCATCCAGACAGCGACGAGCGCGGCTGACAGGATCGCCCCGAGCAGCGGGATCGCCCACGCCGGTGCCTGGCGCCGCGGCAGGGTCAACATCTTCGCGGTGAAGGCGCCGAAGAAGAGGCAGCCGGCCACCGAGTGCACGACCACCCGGGGCGAGTCGAAGCCGAATCCGAACACGTACAGGCAGTGCGCCACCAACGGCAGGGTGACCAGCACCGCCAGTCGGCCGGACCAGCGGTGCAGCACCGGCGCCCAGTGTGCCTGGCCCAACCGACCGAAGATGCCAGCCGCACTCACCATCTGGACCAGCGCCAAGCCGAGCGCGATCGTGGTCAGCCACACCTTCATCGTCAGTGGACTCGAGAAGCCCGGGACGGTGAACGCCGCCGCGCCGGGCTCGTGCAGGCGGGCGTAGACCCCCATCGCCAGGGAGACCCCCAATCCCGCCAAGACCGGAATCCCGAGTCCCGCCTTGAACGGGAGCGCTTCGATGGCCGAGGGACTTTCGCCCGCGGTCGACTCGACGGTGCTTGACTCAGAGTTCGTCACGCCCGGTCACCTCCTGGATCGCGATGGTCTGCCGGTCGATCCGGACGGAACCGCCCGGCGTGAGCCCCGGTGCCGGGCCGGTGCCACCAGGCCCCGACCGCAGCCCGACGACATCGCCGCCCGGCAACCGGATCCAGCCGATGACGCTGTCGGCGTCGCTCTCGGCGCGGTACAGACCGGCCGGCTTGTCCGCTGGCTCGATGCGATAGCGGTGGTTCTCCCCGGCCACCGTGAACGTGCCGGCCAGTCGGTCGCCGCCGGCGAGATGCCCGTCGAGCCGGACCCCACGCTCTCCCCGCAGCTTCAGCTCGCCATCGACCGCGGTACCGGTCAGCCAGGCCTCGATCCGCCGGCCGTCACACAGGTACGCCGCCGCGCGCTCGCCGGAGATCACCACGGCGACGCCGAGCCGCCCGGCCCGGTCGCGGCCGGCGTACGTGGCCTCGGCCGGTAACGGCCTTTTCGCTGGTGTCTCGGCCGGTGCCCCCTGATCCGGTGCGGACGCAGACTTCGAGTACGACGGGTACGGGTAGGCCGGTGACGACGAGGCCGCGGCGGGCGGAGTGATGTTCGCCGGCCCGGTCGGGGAGTCGCCCGGGCCGGCGAAGATCGTGTTCCCCCCCAGAATGGCCACCAGCACGAGTCCCGCGCCGCCCAGAGTCAGGTACGACGTGCGGTGTGCGATGGCGCCATTCACGGCGATCATCCCCCTGTCGTGATCGATGTCTCCAGCCTCGATCAACGCCGGTGTGGGCACCTCCGCAACGACTACCGATCTTCCGGGCCCGCATTACGCAACGCCGCTGAGCCACCTCCAACTCGACCCGAGCCTCACGGCGTCGCGGCGACGACCTCGAGATCCAGCCAGTGGGCCAGCTCCTCGATCTCGCGCTGCACGGCCCGTTCGGTCGACCTGCTGAAAGGCACGTCCCGATGGACGGCGTTGATCCGCAGCACCCGGCCGGTCGGATCGGCCGTCGCGTCCAGTTTCCCGACGAGGGCGTCGTGGTGCAGGATCGGCAAGGCGTAGTACCCCCATCGCCGCTTGGCCACCGGCTTGTACATCTCCAGCTGGTAGTCGAAGCCGAACAACTCTTGGGTGGTCTTGCGATTGTGCAGCAACCGGTCGAACGGCGACAGCAGCGCGGTCCGGCCCTGGAAGGTCCGGTCCAGGTGGCTGGGGTCGATCACCCACTGGCCGCGAACGCCTTCGACCACCGCCGGCTGACCCGCCGCCGCGACCTCGGTCGGCTCGACCGGGCTCTGCGGCCCGCGGCTGCGGGCGATGCCGAGGGCGTGCAGCCGCCTGGCGTCCCGCCGCCGTCCCGCCTCCGGCTCCGGCTCCATCGGTACGTCGGGATAGACCCGTTCGGCCAGATCCCACAGCCGCTCCCGACCGAGCCGGCCCGCCACCGCGACCTGGCCGCTCACGACCATCAGGTCCAACAGCTTGGTCACGTTCTTGTTGTTGGTCCACCCGGTCGAGGCCCACGGCAGCACACAGGTGTCCGGCAACTCGCGGGACGGCAGCGGGCCGTCCTCCCGCAGCCGTCGCAGGATGTCGCGGCGGCAACTGTCGTTCGTCGCCATCCACTTCTGCTGCGCCTGCCGCCAATCCGAGGGCTCCTCAGCACCCGGCCACGCCGCCATCTGCGCCCGGTAGAGCGCTAGGTCCTCCGCCGGCCGGAGCATGGCCTGCAGTTCGATCAGGGACTGCTCGGCCACCGCGGCGTCGAGGTCGGCGCGGCGGTACGCCGAACCCAACCGGCTCCAGGCCACCAGCTGGGCACTCGGAGCGACGGCCGCGACCGGATCGAGTTGCAGCAGGGTCAGCCGGCGCACCAGCTCCAGCAGGTCCGTCGGTCGCTCCCGGTCGAGCCACTGCGCCCGGATCGCCAACCGGCGCGCGTCGCGGAGGGAGAGCTCGAACGTCATCGCGGCAGGGTAACTCCGACCCCCGACAGCGCCGCCGGATCGGCGTGTTCTGATGAGCCCGTGACCGTCGTACTCGCGCTTCGATGCTTCGACGGCGTGGTCCTCGCCGCCGACTCCCAGATCACCGATGCGGCCCGTGGTCTGAGCTACCCCTCGCAGAAACTGCATCCGCTCGGGGAGACCGCGGCCTGGGGTGGCAGCGGATCGCGGGCCGTGCTGCTCGAACTCGAACCCGTCCTCACCGAATGCGCGCCCGCCGTGCTCGGCGCCGCCAACGTCGGACGGGCCGTGCAGGAACAGGTGCTGCCGCTGTTGCGGCACCACTACGACACTTTCATCGAGCAGGTACCGGGAGAAAAGACATCCGGTGCGACCCCCGCAACCTACGTGCTGACCGCCGGCTACACCACCGCCGGCGAACCGTTCATCGTGGACATCGACCCGCATGGTCTCATCGGTCGGTACGAGGAGGTCGGCTTCCACGCCATCGGCAGCGGGGCCGGGATGGCGCAGCAGGCCGGGGCGCTGCTCGCCCACTTCCGGATGACCGAACGCGACGTCGACCACGGCGTGCTCGCGGCCGTTCGGGTCCTGGATGCGCTCCGGATCACCTCACCGAGCATCGGCGGACCGGTGGACGTCTACCGGCTCACGGCCGAGGACGCCGCGGCGCTTTCGGAGGCCGAGATCGAGAGGGTCCGCAAGCGGGTCAAGAAGTGGGAGGCCTTGGAGAACGAGGTCTTGGACAAGCTGTCCGCCGGCTGATCGGCCGCCGCCGGCCTCGACCGAGTCGTCTACGCCGTGGTGGTCAACACCTTCGCTGGCAGACACCTTGCGCGGTTCATAGATTCCGCTCAGGCATCGAGGGCGCGGACGCGGCGAAGCTCAGTGACTTTCGGCCCCCGGAGGCGTGCCGACGGGGTCGCCACCGCTTCCAGCTGGAGTGGGCCGCCGCGCGGACCTTGCCCTCCCACCACAACTCCGACTCGACGAGGATCTGGTTCTCGTCGGCCGACGCCGCCCAGGCCAGCAGTTCGATCGGCTCGTGCAGGGGTGATGGACGCAGAAATCGGACGTCGATACCCGCCGTGACGTACGGCAACGTGCCGTCCGGAACGACCCCCCGCTGCTCGGCCGTGATCATGACGGCCGCCGCGCTGTGGCAGTCCAGCAGGGTGGCGATGATGCCGCCGTTGAGGAAACCGAGGCCGTTGTCGTGTTGCGGCCAGGGCCGAAAGTGCGCTCGTACGTTCCCGTTCCCCGGCCTCGAAGCTGCGCAGCCGGAGTCCCTTGGCGTTGGCCGGTCCGCAGCCGAAGCAGGCCAGCTCGGGGAAGAAGCGGTCCTGGAGGCTCGGCGGCTCATCGGTGGGTTCCGTCATGTCGTCACCCGCTCACCCCGGGCGTCGCCCGGTCAGATAGAGCCGCTCGGTCTGCGCCTCGTCGGGGTACGGGCCGCGCAGGTACCACTCGATGTCGGTCAGACCCGCCGCTTCCGCCGCGGCGAGGACGGCGCGGTGGTCGTGCAGCACGAAGTCCAGTTCGGTCTCGACGTCGACCACCACACCCGGGTGGACGACCTCGTGACCGACGTGCAGGGCGAGCGCCAGGTATCCGCCGCGGCACAAGACTTTCGCCATGGACGCGATCATGGGCGCGATCTCTGACCCGGCGAGGTGCACGAAGGCGTACCACGCGGTGACCAGGCCCCACCCGGGATCGCGCGGGTCGCTGCCACGCGGCATCGGCGGCAGGTCGAAACTGCTCTGCACGAACTGGAGGTCGGGGTGCAGCTCGCGGGCCATGGCCACCATGACCGGCGACAGGTCCAGGCCGGTGACCTCCATGTCCAGCCCAGCGAGATACGCCGCCACCTGACCCGGCCCACAGCCGACGTCGAGAGCTTGGCCGGGAGCGTTGTCGGCCAACTGCTCCAGCAGCCAGCGGTCGAACGGTTTCTCGTTCAGCTCGTCGCCCAGGACGAGGGCGTACGACTCGGCCAGCTTGTCGTACTCGGCGGCGACCTTGCGGTCCCGGGCCCGGGGACCGTCGGCGAGCACGATCTCGCGATCGACGGGCGGTGCTGCCTCGACCGGCTCGACGGGCTCAGCGCCCAGCAGGTGGACCCAACGGCGGTCGTGCTGGCCGGGCTGCCGTTCGAGTTCCCGTACCAGCGGCGGATCGCTCGCGGCCAGCTCCTGCAGCGCGGCCTCGACCGCTTCTCGGTCGGAAAAGGCGTGCAGCCGGTCGGTCCGGGGCCGCAGTTCTCCCGGGGTCTGCGGCCCGCGCAGGAGCAACACGGCGATCAGCGCCGCCGCAGCGGAATCCAGCCCCAGCTGCTCCTCGAGGCGTTGGTGGTACTTGACCACGCGGAGTCCGGTCGGCTTCGCGAACCGCACCAGCTCCCGGCCACGCAGCCGCCCCAGCGCGTCCAGCACCGTAGGCTCGTCGAGGTCGACGACCGGGTCGCGGCTGGTGGCCTGGTTGCACGCCGTCCGGAGCGAGTTGAGGGAGAGCGGGTAGCTGTCGGGCACCGTCCGCTGCTTCTCCAGCAGCGATCCGAGAATGCGTTGCTCGACCGGATCCAGGATCACACCCACCCTCTGATTGTGTCGGCTCGCGCAGCCGCACGCCCTCTTGCCCCGGTCTTCCGCCTCGATCGACGAGGTGACTGTTCGCCGCTCGCGTCGGCGTCTCGTCGATCTCGTTGTCCAGACCGGGGCGGGCGTTCGGCTACCCGACGCTCGCCGACTTGGTTGGGTTCCTGCCTGACGCTTGTCTCGGCTCGCGCAGCCCCACGCCTTCTGGCCCCGGTCTTCCGCCTCGATCGACGAGGTGGCCTTGCGGCAGGGCAGCGCCGGTGGCGGAGAATCGCTGACCGTAAGGATCTGACCTGCGATTTCTGGGGGTGACGAGAAATGCGTGTATTGCTGCAGTCGTACGGCTCCCGCGGAGACGTCGAGCCGATGGTGGCGCTCGCGGTGTACCTGCGGGAGCTTGGCGTCGAGGTGCGGATGTGCCTCCCGCCGGACGACGAGTTCGCCGCCCTGCTAGGTGGCACCGGGGTGGAGCTGCTGCCGTTCGGGCAGTCGGTGCGCGACCTGGTGACCGGGGGCGGCGGGCCGGCTCGGGCGCCGCAGGTGGCGGAGGCGCTGGTCAACGACTGGTTCGACACGGTGCTACCGGCCGCCGGGGACTGCGACGCCCTGGTCGTGAGTGGCCTGATGCCGGCCGGCGGGCCATCGGTGGCGGAGACGGTGGGTATGCCGTACGTGTGCGCGCTGCTCCAGTCCCGAACGCTGCCCTCGCCCGATCACGAGCCGCTGGGGCGACCGGGCAAGCCGTTCCCGCCCGGCGCCGACAACACGGAGATGTGGAAGGTGGATGCCGAGAAGGCCGACGACCTGTACGCCGCGCCGCTCAACCGGCGGCGGGCGGGGATCGGTCTGCCGCCGGTCGCCAACGTGCGCGATCACGTCATCACCGATCACCCCTGGTTGGCGACCGACCCCTTCCTGGATCCGAAGAAGCGGACGCCGGGCTTCGACGTCAGCCAGACTGGCGCGTGGTTCCGGCCGGACCGCCGGCCCCTGCCGGTAGATCTGATGACCTTTTTGGACAGGGGCACCCCTCCGGTGTACGTGGGCTTCGGGAGCATGCCGATGCACGCTTCGGCGGACGTGGCCCCCGCGGTGGTGGCGGACCTCCGCGTCCGGGGACGGCGGTTGGTCATCCACCGAGGCTGGGCCGGGCTGGGCCCGCTCGATGAGCAGGAGGACTGCTTCGTCGTCGACGACGTCAACCACCAGGCCCTGTTCCCGCGGGTTGCCGCCGTCGTCCATCACGGCGGGGCGGGGACGACGACCGCCGCCGCCCGGGCCGGCACGCCGCAGCTCGTGGTGCCGCAGCTGGCCGACCAGCCGTACTGGGGTGCCCGGGTTGCGGAGCTGGGCATCGGAGCAACGGTGTCGCCGGTCGCGTCACTGTCCGAAGCCCTGGAGATCACGCTGCGGCCCGAGACCCGGTCGCGGGCAACGGCGGTGGCCGGCTCGGTCCGCGTGGACGGCGCGAGTGTGGCCGCCCGGACGCTCTTCGCACTGGCTCGGCGCTGACCCACAGTCCGGTTGCCCGGTCCTCAGCCCGTCGCGTACTGCGTGATCCGGATCTGATTGCCGAAGGGGTCGCGGATGGCCATGTCGGTGCCGTACGGCTGCTCGACAACCTCCTGGGTGATCTCGACCCCGGCGGCGGCGAGGCGGGTCTGGTCGGCCCGGACATCGTCGGAGGCCAGGATCATCCAACTGCTCGATCCGCGCTCGGTCAGTTCGCGCAGCATCGATGCCGTCTCCGGGGATCCGGTGGCCGTGGCGTCACCGATCCGCTGCAGGAGCACCTGCCGGTCGGGACTGCTGGGCAGCTTCACGGTCAGCCACCGCATGTGTCCGAGGTCGGCATCGGTGTCGAGAACGAACCCGAGCTTCCCGATGTAGAAGTCGAGCGCGGCGTCCTGGTCGGTGACGTACATGGGCGTGATGGCGATGTCGGTGAACATCACGCCACTCTAGGAATCGCCCGCCGCAGACGCTTCTCCGAAACGACTGTCCCGCGTCCAGGCCCGCACGATGCATCCCGGGGCCGGCGGCAACGGGCCGCGACGGCGGTGCCGGGTCGGGGTCTCCCCGACGATCCGGACGAAGGTCCGGATGAAGGTGCCGAGACTGCCGTAGCCGACCTCGTAGCAGATGTCGGTGACCGGCAGGTCGGTGCTGCGGAGCAGCCACTTCGCGCGTTCGACCCGACGCCGGTAGAGGTATTGGTGCGGCGTCTCCCCGAACGTCGCCCGGAACTTGCGCGTGAAGTGCGAGGGCGACAGCACGGCGATCCGCGCCAGGGCGGTGACGTCGAGCGGTTGGGCGTAGTCCCGGTCCATCGCGTCCCGCGCTCGCAACAGGCGCCGGGTGTCCGACTCGGCGATCATGCCCGTCATGCGTGGAGGAAGGACCAGTCACCCGGCGGCCGCTCGGCGGCCACGAAGGCGAGGAGATCTGGTCGTTGCGGGGCGCTGATCGCCCCGCCCATGCCTGTCACCGACAACGACGCGTTGAGTCCGGCGAAGCGCAGTTGGGTCGCGAGGTCCCAGTCATGGGCCCGCGCAGCCATGTACGCCGCTACGAAGACGTCGCCGGCCCCGGTGGGATCGACCACCCGCACCGGTACCGACGGGACGTCCACCACCGACCCGGTGCCGGCGTCGACGGCGATCACGCCGTGCGAGCCCCGGGTCACGATCGCCAACGGCACGTATTCGGCGAGCGCCCGGGCCGCGTCCAGCGCATTGCCGGTGCGGGTGTAGCGCATGGCCTCGTCGTCGTTGGGGACGAACACGTCGACCTCGGCGAGCCGGTCCAGCACGGCCGGGGACCAACCGCCGCTGGGGTCCCAGCCCACCCCGCCCACGACGGTGGTACCCCGGTTACGCAGCGTCGCGACCCAATCCGGCAGCGGCCGGGCCACCCCGACGTGGACGGCGCCGATCTGTCCGGTCGCACCCGGCAGGTCCAGCGGACCGAGATCCTCCAGAAACGTGATGAAGCTGCGGTTCTCGGTGTTGGTCAACGAGACGCTGACCGGACTCTGGTGGTCGGCCACGTGAACCACCCACGAGGTGTCGAGTCCGGGTTCGGCGTCGAGCAGGCGGTGCACATGGCGGCCGAGTGGATCGTCCCCGAGGTGGGTCAGCAGGCGTACCGACGCTCCGGCGCGAGCGGCCGCGACCGCACGGGTCGCCACCCCGCCCGGGCTGATCGCAAAGCCGGTGGCGAAGGTCTCCCCACCCACCTCGGGCACCTCCGCGCCGGCGAGGATCACGTCACAGAAGACGCTGCCGACCACCAGCACGTCGACCGCCCCCGCCGGCTCGCTCACGTGTTTGCCCGCCCTCTCGTTGCTGCCGATCAGTGGTGTCGAGTCAAGTCTTATCAAGCAGACTCGATCGCCGGAACTCCGGCAGGCTGATCCAAAGGCCTACCAGGCGCTCTTGCTTCGGAGTCCGAATCAATACGGTCGACGTGCGATGGTCGCCGGGTCCATCCTGGGGGGCAGGTACCGGCCAGGTATCTGGCGGGACCGAGCGCACTCAACTCCCTTGGAGGTGTGCCGTGGCGAATGACGAAGCAGACGAGGCCAACGAGGTAGCGGCGGCTGCGGCGAGGGTTCGCAAGCCCGGGCGGGTGCGGGAGTGGGTCCGGCGCTACCTGGCGGCCGAACTCGTCGGGATCGTGGCCGCGTTGGCCGCGACCGGGTGGGCGCTGGCCTGGTGGCCGGACCAGTTGCTGATCGCCGCGTACGCTGCCGCGCTCGGTGAAGGGGTCGGCTTCTATCTCGGATTCATCGTCACCCGGTACGTCCGGGAGCCGATCGCCGGGTCACCGCCACGGCGACTGGCCGTGATCATCGCCGCCTGCGTGGTGGAGTTCGGGCCGGCGGAGATCGCCGACACGGTCCTCGTCCGGCCGGCCGCCATGCTGCTCGGTTCGCTGGGGACGGGCAACGTGATCATCGGCGTGCTCGTCGGCAAGCTGGTCGCCGACGTCGTGTTCTATGGGCTGGCCATCGCCAGCTACGAGGTGGTGGTCCGACGGCTGCTAGCCCGCTTTCGGCGCAGGCGCGATCCCGAACCGGCTACACCGCCCGCGCCGGCGGAGCCGGAGCCGGCGTCGAGCGGGGTCGGCGCCCGTCGTGACTGACTCGTGACTCCTCGTACCTGAGTCGTGACCGAGTGATGACTGCCGTGGCTCAGTCGAGCGAACTGAGGTCGTCGGGTACGTCGACGGCGAACCGTCTCAGCACCTCGATCCCGACCAGGTCAAGTGCGCGTTCGTTGGTTGCGGCGAGGACGACCGGCACGCTCACGCCGGCCTCGTACGACTGCAACCAGCGTTCGAGCACAACGCACCAGCGCTGACCCGACTGCAGACCCGGGAACCCAAACTCCGGGATCGCGGTGAGCAGGTCGTTGCCGATCGAGCGCTGGTGCTCGAGGAACTCGCGGGTGAGTACCACGCAGATCAGATGGTGGGCCACCGCAGGGCCGCAGGTGCAGTGACCGTCGCGGTAGTAGCCAGTCACCGGATCGGTGCCGCAGGCCTCGAGCTCGCCCCCGAGCACGTTGCGCTCCCCCTTCACGGGCGGAGCCACTCAGGGCGCTGAGCCCGACGATCGACACCGATCACGGACTCCAGTCTGCCGAGCCGGGCTCAGCTCCGCAGCAGATACGCCTCGATCCGGGCGAAGGCGCCGTTCCAGACTTCGTCGACGAAGAAGTCGCGGATCTCGGGCACCGGGAAGCCGGACTGCACGACACTCATCCGAGTCCGGTCGTCGCCTTCGGGCTCGAAGGTGACGTCGACCCGCGTGGTCATCGTCATGCCGTCGGGGGTGCTGCCGACCGATTCGGTGACCAAGCGGTGCGGTCGCTCGATCACCAGGAACGTCTGGGTCTCCCGGAACAGGTTGTCGGCGTCCGGACCCCAGACGGCAGTCTGCGTGCCGCCGACCCGCAGGTCGACGGTGATCTCGACGACGCCCGGCGTCTCTTCGAGGATCGAGAACCAGATCTTCTGCTTCTCGGCGTCGGTGTAGGCGTCGAAGACCTCTTCGGGAGTCGCCGGGAGGATGCGGGAAAGCCGCAGTTCGAGGGGGGTGACGGTGTTGCTCATCGGTCCGTACCTTTCTGTTCTGGTTGATGTCCTTGGTGGAAGGTGAAGAAGGCCTCGAGCCCATCGAGGCGACGTTCCCAGAGCCGTTGGTAGAAGCTGATCCACGCCATGGCCTCGTCCAATCGCTCGTCTCCGAGTCGGCACTCCCTCTTCCGCCCGACCTTCGCGGTCGACACCAGACCGGCGTCCTCGAGCACCCTGATGTGCTTGGCCATCCCGGTCACGGTGATGCCGGCCGGTTCGGCCAACTCCGACACGGTGGCCGGTGACTCCCCGAGCCGGGCGAGGATGCCCCGCCGGGTCTCGTCCGCCAGGGCCGCGAACGCCCGGTCGAGGGTTGGTTGGTGAACCATGTGGTTCACCTTATAACACTGAACCGATTGGTGCAATATATTCCGGCTGGCGCCTCGATCGTCCTCCGTACGACGCCGCGGATTCCTCCGCTCGCTCGTAGTGGTGGTGCTGCCAGGATGGGGCGTGTGACGGCGATGGCGGAGCAGGGCGCGTCGCGGGTGGACTGGATCCGATCGCGGATGGCGATGCTGGCCGCGACCGGGGAGGAACTGCGCAAGACCAGACCGTTCGCCGGGCGACGGATCGGGATGAGTCTGCACGTGGAACCGAAGACCGCGGTCCTGGTCGAGACCCTGGCGGCCGGTGGTGCGGAACTCGTCGGCACGGGGAACCATGGATCGACGCAGGACGACATCGTTGCGTACCTGAACACGCTGCCCCGGATCATCGTGTACGGCCATCGCTCCGACACCGTCGAGGAGCACCATGCCAACCTCGCCCGGGTGCTCGACGCGCAGCCGGACATGATCCTCGACAACGGGGCCGACCTGGCGGCCGGACTGGTTGAACGTGGGGCGGTCGCGTCGGTGGTCGGCGGCACCGAGGAGACCACCAGCGGCGGCGACCGGCTCCGTGGCGAACTGGCCGGGCGGGTGCCGTTCCCGATGATCGTGATCAACGACAGCCTGCTGAAGGCGATCGGGGAGAACAAGCACGCGGTGGGGCAGTCGGCGGCGGAGAGTTTCATGCGGCTGACCAACGTGATGGTGCCGGGGCGACGCTTCGTGATCTTCGGGTACGGCTGGTGCGGCCGCGGCGTCGCCCAGTACTTCCGGGCCCTGGGCGGGAAGGTCGCCGTGGTCGAGATCGATGAGCTGAAGGCATTCGAGGCGACCCTCGACGGCTTCCGGGTCGGTGTGGCGCTCGACTTCGCGGGCTGGGGCGACGTCTTCATCACCGCGACGGGACGGCCGAACGTGCTCGGTTACGACGTCATCGAGCAATTGCGCGACGGCGCGATCGTGGGCAACATCGGGCACTTTCCCTGGGAGATCGACGTGCCCGCCCTGCGTCGGCACAGCACGGGCAGCACCGAGGTGGTCGAGGCGGTCGAGCAGATCCGCCTGCCCGACGGTCGCACCGTCGTGCTGTTGGCCAACGGCCGGATGTTCAATCTCGCCGGGCGCGAACCGAAGGGCAACTCGATCGAGTCGATGGATTTGGGCTTCCTGCTGCAGACCCGGTCCCTGGAATGCGTGGCCACGCGGACCAAGGAACTGGCGGCGGGGGCTCAGCCTGTGCCGGAGGACATCGACCGGCAGATCGCGCGCCAGTTCATGTCGACCCTGAGTGCCGCGGACTGAGACGCCCGAGCCGAGGACCACAGCGCCGAACGTCCAGCCGCCGGTCAGCGGTGGTTGGCATCGCAACGGTGCACGATCGACACAGCACGATCACGAGTCGTTCGTCGATGATCTCGTAGATGATGCGCTACTCACCGCGACGAGCCACACACAATCGCTCGAGCGGCTCCCGGAGCGGCTTCCTCGGCGCTCATCAGCACCGCGACCCGATCCCCGTTGCGAGTCACTTCGAACCGCTCATGCGTGCTGACCGCTGACTCCACCAGCTTGGAGAGATGGGCCCGAGCGTCGGCCAGCGACAAGGTCCTCATGTACACAATTCTCGCGTACGCCGGGCGGACCGGCGGCCCCGACGGCGACACAGTCAGACCCCGATGTCGTTGCCAGCGTCAGTGCTGCATGTCGGTGAATCGGCTGTAGTGGCCCTGGAAGGCGACGGTGATGGTTTTCGTCGGGCCGTTGCGGTGCTTGGCGATGTCGAAGTCGGCTTCGCCGGCCCGTTCGGAGTCGCGGTCGTAGAGGTCGGGCCGACTGAGCAGGATCACCATGTCGGCGTCCTGCTCCAGGGAGCCGGATTCGCGCAGATCCGACAGCAGCGGTCGCTTGTCGTTACGGGTCTCGGGACCACGGTTGAGCTGCGACAGCGCGACGACGGGCAGGTCGAGTTCCTTGGCCAGCAGCTTGAGCTGGCGGGAGAACTCGCTGACCTCGAGCTGGCGGGACTCGACCTTCTTGCCGGACGTCATCAACTGGATGTAGTCGATGACGACCAGCTTCAGGTCGTGCCGCTGCTTCAGCCGCCGGGCCTTGGCCCGGATCTCCATCATGGTGAGGTTCGGGGAGTCGTCGATGAACATCGGCGCCTCCGACACCTGACCCATCTTGGTCGACACCCGTGACCAGTCCTGCTCGTTCATCTTGCCGCCGCGGATGTGGGCGAGCGGGATCGCGGCCTCGGCGGACAGCAGCCGCATGGTGATCTCGATCTGGCTCATCTCCAGGCTGAAGATGACCGAGGCCAGGTTGTTCTTGATGGAGCAGGACCGCGCCAGGTCCAGCGCCATGGTCGACTTGCCCACGCCGGGTCTCGCGGCCACGATGATCATCTGCCCGGGATGCAGACCGTTGGTCAGGTCGTCAAGATCGGCGAACCCGGTGGGGACCCCCGACAGGCCGGCGCCGCGGGACTCGATCGCCTCCATCTCGTCCAAGGTCACCTGCATCAGCTCGGACAGCGACTTGTAATCCTCGCTGGCCCGCCGCTCGGTCACCCCGTACACCTCGGCCTGGGCCCGGTCGACGATGTCGACCACTTCCCCCTCGGCCGCGTAACTCATCTGGCCGATCCGGATCGAGGCGTCGACCAACCGGCGCAGGATGGCCTTCTCCGCCACGATCTCGGCGTAGAAGCCGGCGTTCGCGGCGACCGGCACGCTCTGCAGCAGATCGTGCAGGTACACCCCGCCGCCGACCCGGAGCAGTTCGCCCCGCTTGCCCAGCTCGGCCGACACCGTGACGGCGTCGGCGGGCTCACCCCGCCCGTAGAGGTCGATGATCGCGTCGTAGATCTGCTCGTGCGCCGGCCGGTAGAAGTCCATCCCGCGCAGGACCTCGACGACGTCGGCGATCGCGTCCTTGCTCATCATCATGGCGCCGAGCACGCACTGCTCGGCGACCATGTCCTGCGGCGGAGTACGGTCGCTGGCCCGGCTCACGGGAGCTTCCTCCCGATACGGAGGCATCACCTCGACCAGGCTCACCGGCGTCCTCACTTCCTCGTCCTCGGCCTGCCGACGCGTCGGAGGCGACTTTCGAAACTCTGTTCGCACAGTAGATCGAGCCACTGACACCATCACGACGGCGTGCGGACGAGCGGAGGCTGGTCGGTCGGGACGAACTCGCGAACCCGGATCGGAGCAACCTCGGAGGACGTTACGCCGATCCAGGAGCCACGAGAACTGCGTCATCCACAGCCTCTGTGGACAACTGGGGATTGCGTGTGGGGGACACGCGAACAGGCTGTGTACCGCCTGGGTACGGGCCTGGGGACAGGTCTGGCGACCTACCCGCTTTACCGGTCTGACAAGGGAGAACGCCACCGCCATAGGTGGACAAGAATTCCTGAGAGACCAATCTCGGCAGTCTCAGGAAAGGTGGTTGAGGGGTTGACAACAGTGGCCTTGTGCGCATGGATTCATTCCCACCTGGGGAAAACGTCATAGCGATTGGGACCTTCGGCAATCTAGCGTTTAGTCGACTCGAGGCCTCGACAATGCGATCAGGCCATCCGCGCCCGTACCCGACCCTCCATCACCTGCTGCAGAACCGAAACCGTCTCCGGGGCCAGATCGACGCCCAGGTGCCGCGCCTGGGCGGCGATCTGGAGGGTGAGTCGCTCCACCTCGCCGCGGTGTCCGGCCTGGTGCTCGGTCCGGATCCGGGCGACGAGCAGCAACTCGTCGCCCGGCGCGGCGGCCAGCGCCCGGGAGGCGGCCCAGCGAGCCAGGTCGATGTCGTGGTCCGCCAGCGCCCGATCGGCCAGCTCGACCCCGAGATCACGGACGGCGGAGATCATGTCGGTCCGCAGTTCTTCGGCCCAGTGCCACTGTCCCGGAGCCGCGTCGGCGAGCGGGGCTCCCCGAACCAGCTCCAGTGCGGTGCGTAGCGCCGCGGTGCTGGCCCGGTCGACCCCACGGGCGGTGAGGATCTGGAACCGCTGCCAGTCGGAGCTGACGCTGTCCTGCAGCACGATCCGGCCGGAATAGGCGTCCGGCAGATACGGTCTGCCGGATTCGTCCTGACCGAGCCAACTGCGCAGCCGACTCATGTTCGACCGGCGGGTCCCCTCGGCAACCACCAGGGCGGACGCCATCGCCTGGGCGGTGGCTCCGGGATGTTCCAGCAGCCAGCCGCAGTACTCCAGACACTGCTTGGCCGCCCGCGGGGGGACCGGCCCGGTCGCGCCGAGCAACTCGACCGGTCCGAGGATCAGCAGCGTCGGGTGCAGTGCCGCGACCCCGGCACCTTCCCCTCGTCCGCTGCTCATCTCCGGTGCCTCTCCCTCGCTGTCCGCTGGTCCGTCTGGCTCATCTGCTCGCTCGGCCCAACCGCCGAATCGCCGGGGATGGCTGAGCTCGAGATAGCTCACGTTGTCGGGCGGTGGATCCGGGTCGGCGGCCCCGCCGGCGGTACTGCTCGACCACCAGGGCGCGGGCGTGGTGAGTTCGCTACCCGTCACCCGCACCAGCTCGAGGATGGCGGCGGCGGCGGGTGTCTCGATGAGTTGGGGCGTCAGCGCCAACCCGAGCGGCTCGAGCGATGCCCGGGTGGATCTCGATCCCGACCGGTCGAGCCGCAGCGTCCAGCCCGGGGGAGCGGTGGCGGTCCGGGGCAGCACCGCCGCCATTGTCACCCGGGGTTCGGTGGTCAGCAACCGATGCAGCCGGACTTCGTGATCATGATCGAGAGCCTGGTTGATCAAGATGATCTCGGGTGCCCACGGGTCGGCGAGATCGGGATCGACCCGCTGCTGTCCCGGCCGCGCTGACGCCAGAAGCTCTCGTTGGACCACCGCGCGTGACTCCAGGCGGGCCAGCAGGGCATCCACGTCGTCGGCGTAGCTGACGTTGTGCCGGCCCAGTGCGTCGGGCAACTCGTCCAGTGGTCCGACCAATGTCAAGATCATCTCCTCCGCCCAGGGCGAGAAGGAGAGTTCCAGGGCCATCGCCGTCAGGGCGGCCCCGACCAGGAGCGGATCCTCGGCGTCGAGCCGGAGCAGCCCGAGGGTCTCCAGATCCGCGACCACAGGGCGGCCCTGGGCATCCAGGCCGAGGGTCACCAGCGCCGGGTACGGGCGCACCGCCTCGCTCAGCCCGGGCACCGATTTCAGCTCGTCGACGTCGCCGGCGTCGAGCACCCAGCGCTCGCTCTGTACCTGGAATCCGGGAGGGAGCGGGATCGCCGGTGCGCCGGACCAGCGCAGGTCGAGGCGATCGTCGGCGACCGTCGCCACGGTGAGCGCGGGTAGCGCCGATGCCGTGTGGTGGCAATGCGCCGAGATGGCGCGGGTCGCCAGGTCGAGCGTCCGGAGGCCGATCGGACGGGCGCGGTGACCGAGGGCGGTCTCGACCTGCTGGGTCGGGCCGCTCGGATGCAGGATCCGTCGACCCACCGGGCGCGTCTGCAACTGCTGGCGGCGCCGGAGGGCCAGTCCCGTGATCAACGCAGCAGCCAACAGCGATCCGGCGGATCCGACCCCGGCGGCGATGACCGCCGGATCTACGGGCGCGATCGTCGATCCCGGCGGCGGATCCGGCGGGGGCGGGTTGTGCGGTGGATGGGCGGGTGGCGCCGGGTCGATCGGCGCCGGCGCCATCGGTGTCGGACTCGCGGACGTCGGACTCGTGGACGTCGGACTCGCGGGGGTGCTCGTGGCGGAGGGCGTCGGGCGGGGAGTCGGCACGGCGCCACGGTCCGCGCACGTCGACGCGCCGGGGTCGGACTGTCCGGCCGATGGCCGTGCCGCCGGCTCCGCTCGCCTCTCGTTGGCCGCCGCACGCCTTTCTTTCGTCTCCGCGCTCGCCTGCTGGTCGTCGGCCTCCGTCTTGTGAGCCTTCTTCTCGTCCAACTGCCGATCGGCGGATTGCTTCTCGTCCGAATGCTTCTCGTCCGCTGTCTGAGCCTTGCCTTCCTCGGCCTTCCCGTCCGACTCGTCGTCGGAGTTCCAGCGCTCGCGATGGGGAACGACCAATCGCATGCCGATCGTGAGTTCGTCGGGATCCTCCAACTGGTGCCGGTTGGCGTTCCAGATGATCGGCCAGCGCCGCTGCGCGCCGTACTCCCGCTCGGCGATCGCCGACAGCGTGTCGTCGCGACGAACCACGACGGTCCGGTCCTGGCGGAGCGGTCGACTGTCCTTCGCACCCGCCGCGCGCTGCTCCTTCTCGATCCCAGGAATGACCAGCCGCCAGCCGACCTGCAGTCGATCCGGCCCGCCGGTCAGTCGGTGTGGATTCGCTGCGGCGATCCGCCGCCAGTCGCTGCCGCTGCCGTAGTACTGCTGGGCCAGCGACCACAGATCGTCCCCGCGTTCGACGACGTGCAGATGGGACTTCTCCTCCGCCTTGGCCGGGGCCAGCTCCTCCGTACGGGTCGTATCCACCACCGCTCGCGGAGGGAGCTCGGCCTGCGCCGCCTCCTCCACCGACGGGAGGGCAGCGGTCAGGGTCGGAGGTGCCGGGTCGGCCGAACTGGCCTGCGTCGTACTCACCAGGGCGACCACCGAGATCAGCAGTCCGGCCGCCAGCCGCCGCATCGACTCCCCGCCGGGTAGCCGGATCTCGATCCGATGCCCGGAGACCAGCGCGATCAATTCACCGATCACGCTGACCAGGAACACCGACCACGCCAACCAGGCACCGAGCAGGAGCAGCGCGAGCAGGATCGCGACCGGGTCCGCTCCGCTCAACAGCGCGGCAGGGTTCGACCACGCCGCCAGCGCCGGCGCCAACGCCGCGGTGAGCACGACCAGCAACCAGGGCAGCCCGACCAGGCCGGCCAACAACACCACGAGGGCGGCCAATCCACGCATCACCCGCATGGGGGATCCCCCGGGCGTCGCGACATGCTGCCCTCCTTCATCGGTCTGCCTCCACGATGTCGGGCCGGCCGCTCCACCCGCTAGCACTGAGGTGTTGTCGCTTTCGTGGCCGGTGTTGTCGCTTTCGTGGCCGGTGTTGTCCGCTCACGAGGTCGGTCCGACCAGCAGGGTCAGCAGCGCCGCGACCAGGAAGATCAACCCGAAGATCAACGCCGGCAACGTCATGTAGATCGTCATGCCCTCGGCGGCCGCGCTGGCCTGCAGTCGCTCCTTGGTGAGATGGGCGTCCCGCAACTCCTTCACCCGCGCCCGCAAGGTTCCCGACAAGGCGGCGCCGGTCTCGTCCAGTTGCATCACGTCGGCCACGTCGTTGAGCTCGGCCAGGTCGAGGCGGTCGGCCAGCCGGCGCAGCTCCGCGTACGGCGGCTGCTGCTCCAACCGAGCCCGCTCCAGGGCCGTCCGGATCTGTCGGAACAAGGGTGCGTCGCTGAGCTCAGCGGAGCGCTGCAGGGCCGACGTCGCCGATGCGTTCGCGAGCCGCTCCAGGGTGACCAGATCCAGATAGACCAGCAAGGCTTCGACCGCGTTGGACCGGGTGGCCCGCGCCTGCCGCCGCAACTGCAGGTCCGGGACGAAGAAGCCCAGCAGCACACCCACCAGGACCGCCGCGGCCACCCAGGGCGATGACCGGCCGCTGATCAACACCTGCGCGAATGTCAGCACGATCGGCACCGCCGCACCGACGATCGCCCAGACGAACTTGTCGGCGTAGAACTCCGCGATCGACTTGCCCTGCAGCCGCAGACTCTGCCGCTGCCGTTCGCCCAACGGGATCGGCGAGTGCCGAAACAGCCAACCGCCCAGCCGTTCGGAGGGCCGACTCGACGCCGTGACGTCGGCACCGGCCACGGGGATCGCCGCCTCCCCGGACACTCGCTCCAGGGCCGGCTGCAGCCGCGGCGCGTTCGGTAGCAGCGAGGCGGCGATGGCCACCAGCCCCCCGACGACCAGCATTCCGGTGATCATGACCAGGACGGGTGTCACGAGCGCGCTCCGACCAGCAGCCGCTCCCGCGGAGGCTGCTGGGCCCGTCGCCGCAGCAGGATGAGTGAGCCGAGGTACGCGACCACCAGCACCGACAAGATCACCTGCCCGAGCGGCGTGGCGTACCCGGCAAAGAAGTTCGGCGAGAGCACGAACATGCCGGCCAGCGTCACCAGGCTGATGATCGTGACCTGCCGGACCACCACGTACGGCTTCGCCCGTTCCGTCTCGATCTGCCGCCGGCCCTTGAGTTGATCTTGGATCGAATCGGCCAGGGCGGCCAGGGTCTGCGAGGCGCCGTTCGCACCCCGCCGGGCGGCGAGCATCAGGGCCGCGACCACCCCATCCGCATCGGGGGAGTCCAACGCATCCGCGAAGCTGCGCAGCGCGTCGTGGCTGTCCCACCGGTTGTTGAGCCGGTCGACCAGTCGGGCGACCTCGGCGGTCAGAACCGGCGGCGCGGTCCGCCGGGAGACCCGGATCGCGTCGCTCACCGAGCGGCCGGTACTCATCGAGGCCACGAGGGCCCGTACCCATCGATCCAAGGCCTCGAGCAATTCGACGTCGCGGGCCTTCGGCAACACCAACAGATACGGCAGACCCAACGCCAACAGGGGCGCGACCACGATCACCATGGCCCAGCCGGAGAGGACGGAGATCACCAGGCCCGCCACAAGACTTCCGACCAGGATCAGGTCACGACGGGTGCCGGCTGGACCCGGTGGCCGCCGGGACATCCGCGCCCACCGGTCGGCGAGCGTCTCGGGCTTTCCCCGCCGCTCCGGCCAGCTGCGGGACCAACCCGCCCAGGCCAGCACCACCCCGCCGACCAGGAGCACACCGGCCAGCGCCGCCGCCCCCGTCATAGCGGCAACCCGTCGCGTCGGGAGGGCAGCGGTCGCGCGAACGGCAGCAACTCCGCCTCGAAGTCCGCGTCCGGAGTGAAGCCGGCCGGCGAGGTCCGGGTGCCGGTGGCGGAGTAGGTGAGATGGGTGACCGGCCGTCCGTTCTCGATCGCCCCGGTGGCCTGGCGGATCTCGGCCACGAAGCGGCGCCGCCCGCCGCCCTTCCAGGTGTCGTCCTCGAGCCTGACGAAGATGAAGAGGGCGATGTTGTGGGCGATCTGCCGGTACGCCTCGTCGATGGTGAGCACGCCGCCCTGGGCGACCCGCGACGCCAACCGGTCGATGGTGGAGTCGGCCGAGTGCGAGTGCGTCGTCGACAAGGTGCCGGTACCGGCCTGCATCGCCTCGAACATGGCCGCCGCCTCCCCGCCCCGGACCTCGCCGACGATCAGCCGGGACAGGTTCTGCCGCAAGGCTTCGGGCATCAGGTCGGCGATGGTGAACTCGCCCACCCGGGTGCCGCCGGCGGCGGTCTCGCCGTGCCCGACCCGGGACTGCAGCGCGAGGATGTTCTCCCGGCCGGGCTGCAGATGTGTCATCAGTTCGTAGTCGGTCTCCAGCGTGCCGAATCGCTCGGTCCGCGGGATCGAGTTGATCAAGGCGCGCAGCAGCGTGGTCTTGCCCGCCCCTTGATCGCCGGAGATCACCATCGACTTGCGGGCCAGGATCGCCGCGTCGAGGAAGTCGGCGACCTCCCGCGGCATCATCTGACCACCCACCAGGTCGGTGAGCGACACGTCGGTGAGGATGTGCTGCCGGATCACCACACTCGGCCGGAACGAGAGCCCGAAACCGATGGCGTGCAGGCGAAAACGCTCACCCAGGGCCAGGGTGATCGTCGGATGCGAGTCGTCGAAAGGCCGGGACGGCTCGCTGTTCTGGCCGAGGAAGCGGATGGCGTCGATCAGCTCCTCGTCGCTGTCGGCGATCGGCGGCCGCCGTTCCCGCCGGCCGTCGCCGTACTGCACCGTGACCGTGTCGCAGCCGGAGATCTCGATGTTCTCCACGTCGGGCAGTTCCAGCAGCGGTTGCAACCGGCCGTAGCCGAAGACGGCGTCCTCGACGGCCTCGACGTACTGCTCCTCCTGCGCCCGCGACCACAGGCTCGCCCCGTCACGATGCAACGTCCGGACATGATCACCGACCACCCGCCGGATGACGGACCGTCCGAGCAGGAGGCGGTCGTCGCCCTGGACGGGGTGCCCGGTCCGCGCCGTCTCCGCCGCACTCTCCTCGGTGATGATTGCTGATGCGCGTCGACGCAACTCCACGACGGTGGACCACTCGATCATCGCGGGTGCGAGCCCTACCGCGAACTCCGCGACGTCGTTCATTCCGAAGGTGTGTCGCGGCCCGACGTCGGTCGACGGATCGGGCCGGGGGTCGCCCAGCTCGCTGATCAGCGGTACGGCGATCAAGGTCGGGCCGGTCTCCTCCGGCTTCGACTCCGGCAACTCCTCGTCGACGGCTTCGTGATCAAGATTGGTCATGGGGGAACCCTCTCGATCCGGAACGCGTTCCGATCAGTTCGTGATGGGCGTCGAGGCGACGAGCCAAATCGGTGGCGGCGGTGTGCAGCGACCGGTTGAACGTCGAGCCGGTGAAGCGGCGGCTGCGTTCCTTGCCGTCGGAGAGGTGCGCGGCAGCCACGGGGTCGTACGGGATCGTGGCCGCCGGCCGCAGCCCGACCGCGCGACCGATCTCCTTGGCGTGGTACGGCCGTCCCGCACCGATCACGATCAAGCCCAGCCGGGAGTCGTCGCCCTGGTGACTGGTGCGCTCGATCAGGACTGGCAGGTGCACCTGCGCCGAGACCACGGAGCGCAGATCGGAGCGGGTGACCAACGCGGTATAGGCCGCCATCTCCGCTAGCGGGCCGGGCAGCCCGGACGGACCGATTCGGCCGGCGTCGACGATCACGTCGATGTCGAGACCGCCCAGATCGTCAAAGGCCTCGACCAGGTCCGACCAGACCCCGCCGAAGATGGCGGCGCTGCCCGGCCGGGTGAAGCCGGGCAGGAAACGGCGCGGATGATCTTCGTCTGCCGCGAGCACGAGCGTCTGGTCCAAGATCACCTCGCGCAGTGGGCGCCGGTCCCGATGTGCCTCCGCGATGCGCAGCAATCCTTTGCCACCGGAGCGTTGGCCGGCGAGGAACCCGGCCAGCACCGCCTGGTGCGCTCCCGGGTCGCAATCGGCCAACAGGACCTGCCGCGGCCAGGCGAGGGCGAGGCCGACGGCCAGGGTAGTCGCTCCCGGCGAGCCGGACACCGATCCGAGGACGAGAATCGCCATCTCGGCTACCGATCCGCGTCGCGGACGAGGGACAGCCGGTCCTGGGCGGCGAGCAGGGCGACGACCGGCGCCTGATCGCTCCCCACATCGACGTTGACCAGCGTCGACGCCGCATCGGCTCCGGGCTGTTGATCGACGACCCGGGCGGTGAAGGTCTTGCCGGTGTACTCGTCTTTGAACCCGGCCTCGGCGTTGGGCGGCGGCACCGCGATCAGCCGGACCGCCGATCCCGGCACCAGGTGGTTGCTCGGTGCCCGGCCCGCGGTCACCTTGATCCCCACCAGGGCGCGGCGGTCGGCGGGCAGTTTGACCGAGGCGATGGCTCCGGGAGCGAGGATGGAGCCCTCGATGAGGTCGTAGACCGCGCGCTGCCCGACCAGCTCGTCGCGCTGCCCGGCCGGTACGGTCGGCATGCTGGGATCGCCGCTCAACGTGACGCTGGTCAGATCGGACGCCGCGACGGTCTGCCCCCGGTAGACGGTGTGGGTCAGGGCCAGCACGGTCGTCTCGGTGGCCACCCGCGCGTAGATCAGGTACGAGAGCAGGCCGCCGATGCAGATCGCAGCGATGCCCAAGGCGATCCACTTCGGATTGCGGCGCCCGGGCAGCCGGGGCTCCGGCGTGGCCGGGGGTGGATCGTCGCCGTTCGGCTTGCCGCGAGCCCGGAGGCGCTGCAGTGCGACGGTCATTCGGCCCGGCTGGGTCCGGGAATCGGTCTCGACGCTCATGGTGTGCTCACGTGGCTTCCTCGCGTAGCAGGTGGTTCATCAGCGATCTCCGGTGGCGACGAGGACGGCGCTGGCCGCGCCGCGGGCCTGCACCGAGCCGATGCCGATGGCGGACAGGAAGACGGTGGGCTCGCTCGCCGCCGTGCGTACGGTGACGACACCGCCGGACACCTCGACCGAACCGGTGACACCGGGTTGGCCGGCCAGGTACGAGCGCGCCGCCAGCACCGCCGGTCCGGCGCCACTCTGGCCGGCCAGCGCGTTGGTCGCACTCGCGTCGGTCGCGGCCCGGGCGGCGCCGGCCGCCGCGACCTCGGCGCGGGTGGCGGCGGCGATCTGCTGCCCGCCGTCGACCACGAGGCCGGCGGTGATGATCATGGCGGCGATCACCACGCAGATGAAGACGCTGACCGCCTGGCCGCGTTGGTTTCTCCGCAGCTGGCCGCGCATCAGTTGCGACCTCGGTAGGTGTCGAGGGCCGCGGAACCCGTGGCCTTGACGGTGATGCTGCCCGGCATCCCCGGCAGCGCCAGATCCCCGAACGGCACGATGCAGGTCACGACGGCCCGGACGGTGGCCGGGGTGCCCACCGGTACGGAGAATGCCGCGGTGTCCAGCGAGGTGCTCTGACTGGCGCAGCGCAGGCCGGCGGTGGCCATCGACCGGCGGGCGGCCTGGCTGCCGTCGGCGCTGGCCTCACCCGCCGTACGGGCCAGGGATCCTGCCCGCGCGGCGGCGTAGGCCGAGTCGGAGATCGTGGCCCGGGCGTACCAGAGTCGGCCGCCGGCGACCAGCAGGGCCAAGACGATCATGAGGGCGGGCACCGCCAGGGTGAGCTCGACGGCGGCGGAGCCGCGTTCGGTACGCGGTGGCCTCACGGGGTGCTGACCAGCTCACGGGGAGCGGCAGCGGACTCACGGATCTGCCCCAACGGCAGATCGAGCAGGGCCGGCATCCGACCCGAGACGACGACCCGGACCTGGGTCGCAGACGTCTGGACGTCCACGTCCACGCCGGCGAGCCCCGCCGATCGGGCGATCCCGCCGGCCACATCGTGAGCCGCACCCGCGGAGCCGTCCCGGCCGCTGGCCACGTCGGCGGCGGCCGTCGCCGCCCGCAGCGCGACCTGGCGACCATGGATCCACAGACCCGCTTGAATGACCCCGAGTGTGACCAACAGCAACAGCGGCCAGATGAGGGCCAGCTGCACCGACTCGGTCATCCCTCGCTGGTCCACGCGGGTGACCGGGGAGCTCACCTCGGCAGGTGACTCTGTACGAAGGCGGTAATGGCGACGATGATGCCCGTGGCGATGGCCACCGCGCCGGCCAACAGGATTGCGTTCTCGGCCGATTGACTCAACCCGCGTTCATTTCGGTGGTGTGGGTCGCGAAAGAAGACGACAACACCGATAACGGTGTGAAGGATGCGACTCATGTTTCGTGTCCTCTGGGGTTCGACTCGGTGATGACCTGCGCTTTGGTGGGGTGCAGAATTCCACAAGCACCGATCTCAGCGGTAGGTCCCGGCGTGGCCTCTTTAGGACATGACCACATTGGACAACAACGGTTGGGACCCGAAGAAATAGAGGACATCAAGCGGCCTCGCCCAGCGTCACGGCGTGCCGGGCGAGTTCGCGAAGCCCCCGGCTGCAGCGATAGCGGATCATCCCTGGACTCGTCCCGAGTCGGGCCGCCGCGGTTCGGCTGCTGGCACCGTCCAGATAGACGGTACGCAGCACCGAGGACGTGGCGGCGTCGATCACGCCGAGGGCCTCGGCCAGTTCGATGACGTGTTGGGCCCGGATGTCGGCGGGCTCGTCCGGGGTGGACTCGCGGTCGGCGCGACGGCGAAGCAGCCGCTCTCCGTCGGCCCCGCTCAGCGTTCCGGAGGCCCGCTCGAGCCGTGCTGTCCGGGTCGCGCCGACGACATCCTTGCGGGTGTCCAGAGTCAGGTTGGCCGCGATCTTCGTCGGCCGACGCTGGATCGGGTACGTCCGGATCCGGCACCACAGCGCCGAGACGAAATCATCGACGCCGAGATCGGGATTGGCCTGGGCGAGCCGCACGACCTTGCCGAGCATGGCCTGCAGAACCGCACGCCCGGCGAGGACATCACCCGCCGTGGCCTCCCCCAGCAGTGCGCCGAGAATGGGGTCGGGCCGGTACCGGATCGCCGCGATCACGTCGGCCAGATCGCGGCAGCCGCTGAGCGCGGGCTGGCCGTCCCAGGGGAGGCGGTCCCGGTGCCGGGCAACCAGCCGTGCCCACTCCTCGTTCAGTTCCGTGATCAGCGCGTAGCGCCGGATCCTCTGCTCCGCCACCTGCATCTCCTCGCATCGGGGGTCGCGACGAGCCTGTCGGGGCGGTGTTGGCCAGCTTGTTGTCCGACACACGGTCGGTGTTGGCGAAACCCGGCAGGTGTTGTCCGAGCGTCAGGTCACGGTGCGGGACGACGGGCTACCGGACGGGCTACGACGCGTTCGGGACGCGTTCGGGACGGTTCGGGACGCGTCAGGAACGCAGGATGCGGCGGGTGACGAGTTCGCCGCGGGCGTACCGGCCGATCTCGTGGGTGGCGATGCCGTCCATCACCGCGCCGACACCGCCGCCGAGCAGCGGCACCCGCCGGGTCAGGGCGAGGGCGAAGTTCTTGCCGCCGATCCGGGCGAACAGGTCGGCCAGCACCTCCTCGGACACGGTCTGATCCAGCGCCGGATCGAACACCGGTGCGGTGGCCACCGCCAGCGGCGAGGTCGGCAGCCTGCCCTGCACGATCCGCTTCGCCACCTGCTCGCCGCCGAGCAGGCACATGATCAAGGCGGTCCGGACCCGGCCATCGTCCAGGTCGTACCCGCGAAGATGGGCCATGGCGGCCACCATCCGGGTCTGCACGACGGCGACGCCGGTGACGTTGGCCGGCAGTGTGACGGGCAGGGCCGCGATCCCGCCGATGTTGGTGACGAATCCCTGCGCCGACGCCAGCCCGACGTGGAAGTCGATCAGCCCGTCGATCGCGCCATCGGCGGACCCGCCGCGTCGTTGCAGTTGCCGGGCGGCGCTGGCCTTGGCGCTCGGCAGCCAACCGGAGCCGTCGATCGCCAGTTCCAGTACCCGCCGTAGGACGCCGCCGGCGGCGCCGGGGGCGTACCGGGTCGCCAACTCGCTGCCGCGGGCGAAGAACCGGCCGACGTCCTGCGCTGACGGCATGGCTTCCCTCCGCGTTTCCGGGCCTGGGCGAGTCCAAGGCACGGCGTACTCGACTGACGCACTCGATCGTCAGCCTATGTGCGCGCGGTGACGAGTGTCCGCCGTCGGCACCCCGGCTCGACCCCGACCGACCCCTGACGCCTGGTACCGGCAGACTGCGTGCTCGTGGAGGATCCGTTCGGGCCGCCGCAGAGTTGGCCAGCGCGAGACCTGATCGCGGCTTCTCGCGGCTTCGATTCGGGGTTGGTGCTGCAGGCCTACCGCAGCGGGGTCTTTCCGATGCCGGTTCGGCGTGCCGTGATGGGGTGGTTCTCGCCCGTGGAACGCGGCGTGCTGCCGATCGACGGGTTGCGCGTCTCCCGTTCGCTGCGGCGGATGATTCCCCGCTACCGGATCACGGTCGACACCGCCTTCGAGCGGGTGCTCCAAGCCTGCGCGGATCCCAGCCGCCCGGGTGGCTGGATCGACGGCCGGATCAAGACCGTCTACCGCGACCTGCACGCGCATGGCGTCGTCCACTCAATCGAAGCGTGGACCGACGACGACCGGCTGGCCGGCGGCCTGTACGGAGTCAGCGTCGGCGGGCTCTTTGCGGGGGAGTCGATGTTCCACGAGCCGTTCGGGCGGGACTCCTCCAAGGTGGCACTCGTGGCCCTGGCGGATCGGTTGCGCTGCGCGGGCGGAGCCGGCCGGTTGCTCGACGTGCAGTGGGTGACCCCCCACCTGGCCTCGCTCGGGGCGATAGACCTGCCCCGGAACCAGTACCTGCAGCGCCTCGAGGTCGCCTTGGCCCTGCCGACGCCGAACTGGTCTTCGTCCTGACCGAACGCTGCGGGACGGGTCGATAATGGGCGCATGCCGGAGATGCCCGAGGTCGAGTCTCTCGCCCGCTTCCTGACCGAGAAGATGCGTCGGGCACGCGATCGCCCGGATCGATCTCGCGGCGTTCAGCGCGCTGAAGACCTACGATCCGCCGCTCACTGCCATGCACGGGCTCGAGATCGATGCGGTCTCTCGCCACGGCAAGTTCCTGGACGTCTCGGCGCAGGGTCTGCATCTGGTCTTCCACCTGGCCCGGGCCGGTTGGCTGCGCTGGAAGGACGAGCTGCCGTCCACTCCGGTGAAGCCGGGCCGGGGACCCGCTCGCCCTGCGGGTACGACTGGACGACGATTCCGGCTTCGACCTGACCGAGGCGGGCACCCAGCGGAAACTGGCCGTCTACGTGGTGAGCGATCCCGAATCGATCCCGCACGTGGCCACGCTGGGGCCCGACCCGCTGGCACCCGGCTTCGACGCGGCCGCGCTGGGGACGCTGCTGCAACGATCCGGTCGGGCCCAGCTCAAGGGCGTGCTGAAGGACCAGCGCAACATCGCCGGGATCGGCAACGCGTACTCCGACGAGATCCTGCACGTGGCGAAAATGAGCCCGTTCAAGCCGGCCAACAGCCTGACCGACGCCGAGTTGGCCACGCTGTACGGCGCGATCCAGGGCGAACTGGCCGGAGCGATCGAGCGGGCCAAGGGCCTCGCGGCCTCCGACCTGAAGGGGGAGAAGAAGTCCGGCATGCGGGTGCACGGCCGGAAGGGACTGCCCTGCCCGATCTGCGGCGACACCGTGGCCGAGGTGTCCTTCGCCGACTCCTCCCTGCAGTACTGCCCGACCTGCCAGACCGGCGGCAAGAAGCTCGCCGACCGGCGGCTCTCCCGCCTGCTCAAGTAGCGAAGCTGGCCACTCTGGTCGCTCCCGGTCGGCAGGTGCTCGGATTTGCCCCGGTGCTTGCTGTGGTGTGGGCTCGCGCGAACCCGAGCAGCTGCGCCGAACCCGAGCAGCTGCGCCGAACCCGAGCAGCTGCGCCGAACCGGGTAACCTGCGGCGGTGACTGCAGGCATCGACCCCGCGGACGTGGCCACCAAGCTGGCCGACGGCTGGACCCTGCTCGACGTCCGTACGCCGGACGAGTGGGAGCAAGTCCATCTGGCTGACTCCACCCATCTGCCGATGCAGGAGATCGTGGCCCGGCTGGAGGAGATTCCGGATCGGGTCATCTGCGTCTGCGCCGTCGGCGCTCGCTCGGCGCAGGTGGCGGACTACCTCTGCGCCCAGGGTCGTGAGGCGGTCAACCTCGACGGTGGGATCCGGGCCTGGCTTGCCGACGGTCGCCCCGTCAGCTGATCCACGGCTCGCCGGTGCGCCCGGGTGTAGCGTGGGCGCCAAATCAACCGATTCGGGAGCTCACACCACGATGGTGGGCTGAGAGGGCGGAGTGCAGGCGACAGCGCGCGGGTCCGCCGACCGACCGAACCTGACCGGGTAATGCCGGCGTAGGGAGTCGATCGCATGTCCGTTTCACCTCCGATCCACCGCCACGCCGGCCGCCTCGGCAACGACCGGGTCGGGCCGCGAAGAGGCGCCGCTCACCCTGACCACCGAGCCGCCGCGGCCGCTGCGGTTCGCCGACCAGCTGGCGATGTGGGGGAATCTCGGCATCAGCCTGTTCGGCCCGCTCACCGGCGGCCTGGTCGCCACTCACCACCGGCTCGGTCGGCCTCGCCATCGCCGCCATCGTGGTCGGCTGCGGCATCGGGGCCCTGCTGCTCGGCGCCTCGGCGGTGTTCGGCGCCACCACCGGGGCGCCGGCCATGGTGTCGCTCCGTGGCCTGCTCGGCCGCCGCGGTTCCGTCGCGCCGACGCTGCTCAACATCGCCCAGAACGTCGGCTGGGCGACGATGGAGATCATCGTCATCTCCACCGCGGCCGTCGCCGTGCTCGGCGACGCAGTGGCGGTGGCCGTTCGTGCTCCTCGCCGGCGCCGCCGCCACCGCGATGGCCGTCCGCCCGCTCGGCAGCGTCCGGCTGCTGCGCAAGGTGATGGTCTGGCTGGTGCTGGCCGCGTCGGTCTTCCTGTTCGTCCAGGTCCTGGGCCGCCCGGCGCAGCCGATCCCGCAGGACGGCGTGCTCGGCTTCTGGCCGGGGGTCGACCTGGCCGTCGCCGGGGTGATCTCCTTCGCGCCCGCTGGCCGCCGACTACAGCCGGCATTCCCGGACCCGGAAGGCCGCCTTCTGGGGCGCTTCGCTCGGCTACGGGCTCGCCGCGGTCGCGCTACTACACCCTCGGCGTGCTCGCCGTCGCCAACCTCGGGGCCGGCGACGTGATCGCCGCGCTGGTCACCCTGCCCGCCGGCGCCATCGCCCTCGGCATCCTGCTGGTCGACGAGGTGGACGAGGCCTTCGCCAACATCTACTCGACCACCATGTCGGTGCAGAACCTGTTCGCCCGACCTCGACCGCCGGATCGTCGCGGTGGTCATCGGGGTGCTCGCGACCTTGCTCGCCGGCTTCCTCGACTTCGGCCAGTACCAGTCGTTCCTGTTCCTGATCGGCTCGGTGTTCGTGCCGCTGTTCGCGGTCGCGGCGGTCGACTTCTTCGCCGTCAGCCGGCAGCGCTGGGACGTCTCGGCGACCTCCCGTCTCCGGGTGGTGCCGGTGATCGCCTGGGCCTGCGGCTTCGTCGCGTACCAGCTGGTCTACCCCGGCACGGTGCCCGGCTGGTCCGACTTCTGGCTCGCGGCCGCCGCGGCGATCGGCTTCACCCCGCCGAGCTGGCTGGGGTCCTCGGTGGCCGCGATCGGTATCGGCGGCGCGCTGATGTTCATCCTGGGCCGGCTCAGCCGGCCCCGGATTGACTAGTGCCCGATCCGCTGATTGTCGCGCACCGCGGCTTCGCCGGCCGGCAACCGGAGGCGACCGTGGCTGCGTACGCCGACGCCATCGCCTGGGCCGAGCAGACCCGTATTCCGTTGCTGGTGGAGTGCGACGTCCAGTTCACCGCCGACGACGAGGTCATCTGCCTGCACGACCTGACGCTGGACCGTACGTCCGACAGCGCAGGGCCTGCCTTCGCCCGGACCTTGGCCGAGCTGCAGCAGCTGGACTTCGGATCCTGGATGCTGCCGGCCGGTAGTGCCGAACAGCGCCGGCTGATCACCCTGGACGAGTTGCTGATCATGGTCCAGGACGCCCGCCAGCGCGGCGTGCCGGTCGAGCTCGCGATCGAGACCAAGCATCCCAATCCCCGCGGCCTGGACCTGGAGGATCGCCTGCCGCGGATGCTCGAACCGTACGGCTGGACGGCGGCCGGCTCGCCCGTCCGCCTGCTGTCTTTCGAACCCGCGGCGTTGGAGCGGATGGCCGCCCTGCTGCCCGGTTTGGAACGGACGTTGTTGATCGAGAAGACTTTCGGCCCGTGGGCCGACGGGCACCTGCCGTTCGGGGCGGTGGCGGCCGGGGTCGATCTGCGGCTGCTGCGTGACGACCCGGGCTATGTGACTCGGGTCGTCGAGCGCGGCGGGCAGATCAACGCCTGGACCGCCAACACCGCCGACGACATCGACTTCTGCCTCCGGCTCGGCGTGCACTACCTCACCAGCGATCACCCCGACCGAGTGGCGACAGTGCTCCGCCGGGCTCGGCGGGCCCAATAAGGCTCCGGCTCGCTCGGACGGATCCTCTACCCTCACTCTTGTGAGTCTCGCCCGCGTCGCCTGTGTCCTGCCGGCCACAGACGAGGCGCAACGGGTGGCCGCCACGGTGACTGCGGCCGCGGCCCTGCCCGGAGTCGACATCGTCATCGTCACCGACGACGGCAGCACCGACGCCACCGCACAGCTGGCCGGTGCAGCCGGTGCCGTCGTGGTCAGCCACGTGCGCACCCGAGGCCGGGCCGCAGCCATCGAATCCGCCGTCAACGCCCTCGGTGTGCTGGAGCAACGCGACCGGCGCCCCGAATGCGGGACCCTGCTCATCCTCGACGCCGGGCTGGGGGCGTCCGCCGCCCGCTGCGCCCGGCTGCTCGCCCCGGTCCGCGACGGGGCCGCCGATCTCGTCATCGGGGTACCGCCGGACGCCGACGCCGGGCGCGTCGCCACCACGGCCGGTCGCGGCATCACCGAACTCACCGGCGGCTGGACCACCCGGGCCCCGGTGTCGGGCCCGCGCTGCCTGACCCGGCGCGCCTTCGAGTTGGCCAGTCCGCTCGCTGCCGGCTGGGGTGCGGAGCTCGGGATGAGCATCGACATCGTCAAGGCAGGCCTGCGCGTCGTCGAGCTGGAGGTGGATGTCGACGTCGCTGTCACCGATCCGGGATTGGCCGGCCGAATCGAACAAGCGGCGCAGCTGCGCGACGTCACCCGTGCGCTGGCCGCTCGGGGGCTGGTCCAGGACAAGCTGAAGGAGTTCCAGGCCGAGTTCCGGGCCGGCGGCGTACGGGGTCTGCTGGGCCGGTTCCGCCGATGAGCGCCGGTGCCGAAGACAAGATCGTGAAGCCGGCCAAGACCGACAAGCACGCCAAGATCAACGCAGACAAGTCAGACCACCACCATCACCATCACCGGGTGAGTCGGAGCCCGGCCCATCCGCCCATCCGGCGGTACGCCCCGAGTGCCTGGCATCGCGATCACCGCTACGCCCTCGCCGCGATCATCGCCGCCACGGGGCTGACGCTGTTCACCGGATTCCTCGGCCCGTCGGCGGTCACCTTGACCCTCGGTCCGCGGAATTCGATCTTGCCTCCCTGGTATCTGCCCAGTGGCGTCCTGACCCCCAACGAGTGGGTGGTCTCCGGCCTCGTGATCATCGTGATCCTGCTCGGCGCCCTCGGTCTGTTCGTGGGTCTGCGGGCGATCGCCGGCGGTTGGCAGCCCAACGTACGCAGGCTTTTCGGCCTCGGCACCGGCCTGAGCCTGATCACGGTCCTGGTGCCACCGCTCACCTCGGCCGACGTGTTGATCTACGCCGGGTACGGGCGACTGATGGCCATCGGGCGCGACCCGTACGACATCACCATCGGCGAGGTGATCCGGAGCCAGTTCGATCCGGTGATGGAGTGGGTGGAGCAGCCCTGGTACGACACGCCCAGTGTCTACGGGCCGATCATGACCCAGGTCCAGCTCACCGCCAACTGGCTCGGCGGGGAGAACATGCACGACATCGTGTTCTGGCTCCAGGTCGCCTCGGTGGTGCCCTTCATCGTGGCCAGCGCGATCGTGGTGAAGATGGCCTCCGGCGACCCCGCCCGGCAGGCCCGCGCCACCCTGCTCAGCGTGGCCAACCCGATGCTCATCTGGGCCGTGGTCGCCGGCGCCCACAACGAAGCCCTCGCCGTCATGTTCGCCCTGGCCGGCTTGTGGTTCATCCGCCGGAATCCTTTCCTGGCCGGGATCGGGATCGGCCTCGCCGGCTGCACGAAACTCAGCATCGGGCTCTGGGGCCTGGCCATGCTCTGGGCGTACCGCCGCGACCTGAAGAAGGCCGGCCTGCTCTGCCTGGGCACGATCGTCCCGATGGGATTGGCCTACGTCCTCTGGCAGCCGACGGCGTTCGGTCAGGTGCTGCGCAACGGCGACGTACGTGTCCGTCGGCTCCTGGGCCAACCCTGTCTACCGCCTGCTCGAGGTGTTTCTCGGTGACGTGGGGGCCAAGGCCATCGTCGGCGTGCTCGCGTACGGCGGTCTGGTCGTGATCGCCTGGATGCTGACCAAGGTGATCCCCTGGACGGCCGCCCCGGGGCTGCCCCGCGGTGCCGATCCGCGGCTGGATCCGCTGACCATCGCGCTCCGGACATCGCTGATCTTGTCGGTGGCCTGGCTGGTCACCGCCATGTACACCCTCGCCTGGTACGACATGCTCGCCTGGATGCCGCTCGCGCTCGCCGTCGCCAGCAAGCTCGACCGCATCATGCTGCTGCGGATCACCCTGCTGTCGCTGGCGTTCGTCCCCGGCCGGGTCGTCGACATCAGCGAACCGCTGGAGTGGGTCGCCACCCGGCTGTACGACACGGTGTCGCCGATCGTCCAGATCGGGGTGATCATCTCCATCGTCATGTGGTGGAAGAAGCCGGACCGCGAGGAGCTCTTCCCGTTCCGCAATGTGGTCGAACCCGCACAAGAGCCCATGCAGGTCAGGAGTTGAGCAGCGAGCTGCGAGTGTCGGCTGTCTCGCGCGCGGCTGGGGACTGACGACGAGCGAGAAGGAAGGCATCAGTCTTGAGTGCGTGAGACGCGCGAGCAGCTCCTAAGAATAGGCGTCGATCTCGGCGAGCAGGATCGCCTGTCCGGTGGGATCGAGGAACGACGCCCGCACCGCCGTCCTGGCCAGTTCGGCCACGCCGGCCTCGTCCAGCTCCAGCAGCCGGGCCGCGACCTCGTACTCCTGGTTGAGTGAGGTCGCGAACATCGGCGGATCGTCGCTGTTCACGGTGACGACCACGCCGGCCCGCACCATCTCGATGATCGGGTGCTCCTCCAGTCGAGTCGACCGCCCCGGTCGCGATGTTGGACGTCGGGCAGACCTCGAGGGGGATCCGGTGCTCGGCCAGATGGGCGAGCAGCGCCGGATCCTGGACGGCCGAGGTCCCGTGACCGATCCGCTCCGCCTTGAGCTCTCGGACCGCGTCCCAGATCGTCTGCGGACCGGTGGTCTCGCCGGCGTGCGGGACGCTGTGCAGCCCGGCCGCCCGGGCCTGGTCGAAGTAGGGCGTGAACTGCGGTCGTGGCACCCCGATCTCGGGGCCGCCCAGCCCGAACCCGACGAGGGTCGACGGGCCGTGCTCGAGCGCGACGGCCAGCGTGCCGGCCGCGCCTGCCAGACCCCAACTCACCGGGAATGTCGAAGATCCAGCGCAGCACCAGGCCGAAGTCGCGTTCCGCGGCGACGCGGGCGTCCTCGATGGCCTCCACGAACTCCTCGGCCGCGATCCCGCGGACCACGGACGTGTAGGGGGTCGCGGTCAGCTCCGCGTACCGGATCTGCTGGGCCGCCATCTCGGCCGCCACCTCGTACGTCAGCAGCCGGACGTCCTCACCGGTCCGGATGAGATCGACGACCGAGAGATAGACCTCGACGAAGTGGGCGAAGTCGGAGAACCGGAAGTACCGGCCAGCTCGGCCGGGTCGGCCGGCACGACGCCGGGGTGGCGTTCGGCGAGTTGAGCCACGATCGCCGGCGAGGCCGAACCGACGTGGTGCACGTGCAGTTCGGCCTTGGGCAGGCCGGCGATGAAGGCGTTCAGATCAGGGGCGGGGGCGACCACCGAAGGATTCTCCCGCGCGGGCCGGCACGGGCGTGGACCCGGTCCCGAACCGCCGCCCCGATGCCTCCTGCTGCGCCATCCGGCGCATGGCCAGCAGCACCGGCTCGAGCAGGACCGTACCCAGCACGACGTAGCGGACCGCCTCCTCGAGCGAGCCCCACGGGATGCTGGCCACTTCGTCGGTGGCGACCTCGAGCATCTGCTCGGCGTAGCGGTCGAGCGCCTCCTCGGGCAGTTCCAGACCCGCGTCGCGGACCGCCGCCAGGGATCGGGCGAGCATCGCCTGGGTGTCGCAGTCCTTGGCCTCGACGCGCCAGCCCCACCGCCGCATCAGCGCGTGCACCTCGGCCAGATCGAGGTCGGCCGGAGCGATCGGCGTCACGGTTGCGTGGGCGACGCCGAGCAGGTCGTGGGTCGCCTCCGGCGGGTCCTCCAGATGCCCGATCACGTCGCGGGCACGGGCGACGGACAGCCCGCCCGGGCCGAGCAGCGCGCGGATCAGCCGGAGCCGGTGTAGGTGCGCGTCGTCGTACTGCGCCTGGGTGGCCGACGTCAGCCGACCTTCGGGCAGCAGCCGCTCGCGGAGGTAGAACTTGATCGTCGCGACCGGCACGCCGCTCGCCGCCCGACAGTTCGGAGATCCGCACTCGTCCTCCTTGACATATCTGGATATTGGTCATCTCTAATATCTATTACTGGATACCAGTGGTGTCCAATACGACCACACAAGGAGTACAGCATGACGGACGTGATCAATCAACGGATGACCCACGACCACGCGGGCGAGTTGGTCGTCTTCCTGATCGGAATGCGGATCAACCGCTGGTGGCGGCTCGACCAGTGGCTGCCGGTCTTCGCCGCGATGCCGAAGATGCTCGCCGAGTTGTCCCGGGAGGAGGGCTCGGGGCTGCTCGGGTACCGGCTGGTGCTCGGGGCAGGGCGGTCCGATGGTGGTGCAGTACTGGAGCAGTCACGAAGCGCTGTACGACTACGCCAGCTCCCCCGACGCCCAACACCGGCCCGCATGGACGGCCTTCAATCGGCGGGCCCGGAAGGCGTCCGGCGCGGTCGGCATCTGGCACGAGACCTTCCAGGTCGAGCGCGCGGAGTCGATCTACCACTTCATGCCCGTGACCGGACTGGCGAAGGCCACCAGCTCCGTACCGGTGGGCTCGCACGGCGAACGAGCCCGGGCGCGGTATGCGGCGGGGCGTACCGCCGCCGTCAATCCCGCGGCCAGCGGCGCCGCGGCCTGATCTCCCGCGCGCAGCGTCGACTCCGGCCGGGACCGTTGCCGCCGGCCGGGCCCGGGCGGCGCAACCCTGGCGGGACCCTGCGCGCCGCCTATCCTGTCGGCTGTGAGCGCTCCGGCCGGTTGGTTCTCAGACCCCGCCGGTACTCGCGACACCTTCCGCTGGTGGGACGGGCAGGGCTGGACCCGCTGGCTCACACGACGATTCCGCGGCGCCGCCGCCCCGGACGGAACCGGCCGCGGTGCTCGTCTCCGAGCCGGTGCCGAGTGGTGCCCCCGCCCCGGTCGCTTTACCAACAGCTGCACCGACCGAGGTGCGCGCCGCCGGGCGGCGCCATCCGGATCCCGCTCGCGGTGGCCCTGCTCGTCGGCGTGCTGGCCCTGGCCCTGGTTGCGGTCGGTCTCACGGTCGTCCTCACCCAGGACCGGATCCGCACCGGGCCTGCGGTCGCACCCCCGAGCGCGGCCCCGCCCTCGGGACTGCTGCTCGACGCGTCGACCCGGACCCTCAAGATCGAGAACGTACGTCTCGTGCTGCCCGGCCCGCCGTACACGTGCGACCGCGAACCGCGCGTGATGGCGCCGTCGTTCACGTCGGCGCTCTCGTGTGACGCGCGCGTCCACACCGACTACGCGGGTACCGACGACTGGTACGCGAACACCGGTCTCGGGACTGATCGAGGACTCCCTCGTGGCGAAGGGTGACCTCGCCGGCACGGCCCGCAGCGTGTTCGCGCAGCCTGCGCCGCGAGTACTTCGCCGGGCAGCGAACGACCGTGCAGAAGCTGACCCGCATCCAGAACGCGCCCGGCCGGGACCGCGGGGTCTTCGTGGCGGGCGAGGTGCACTACGCGATCAAGGGCCTCTCCAGCCGGTACGACCGGATGGTCGTCGGCGCCCTCGAACTGCCCAGCGGCCGGCATGTCGCGTTCTTCTCGGTCCGGCCCGACGACACGCCCGAGTCGACCCTCGACGCACTCAACCGGTCGATCGCGACTCTCTCCGCCGGCTGACCGGCTCGTCCACCCGCTCGCCGGGCAGTTCCTCGGCGCCATCTTCGCGGCGCACTCTTCGGCCGCGGCCAGCGTGCCTTCCTCGGCCGCTTCCAGCGTCAGCCGGGTCTCGGGTACCCGCAGCAGCAGCGCGTCGGGGTGCACCTCGGCGGTCATCCGCCGGCACGAGCCGGCGGTGTCACCGTCGAGTTGATAGTGGTCCGGTTCGTCGACGGTCAGCGTGACCCGGCGGCCCTGCAGCCGGGTCAGCTGCTCGTCCGGCCGGCGCTGGCTGCGGGTGATCACGTGGAGGATGAGGCCCAACAAGTCCCGGGAGGACCGCGGCGACGCGATCAGCACGTCCAGCAGTCCGTCGTTGGCGCGCGCGTCCGGGATGAGCGGGATGTTGCCGCTCAACACTCCGACGTTGCCGATCATCGCGAGGTGGGCGCGGCGGCGGATCGGCGGCCGGTCGTCGATCCGGACGGTGAGATGTGCACCGGCGGGTGGTTGGCGTACTGGGCGGCGGACACGAAGTAAGCCGCCGAGCCAACCGCCTTCTTCAGGTCGGGGTTGGCGCCCTGCATGATCACCGCGTCGATCCCGATGCCGGCCATCACCGCGAAGTAGTCGGGCGGCTCGGCGTCGACCTGGACCCGGATCAGGTCGATGGGTTTCACCGCCCGTCGAACGCGACACGTCAGCGCCAGCCCCTCGTCGAGGGGGATGCCGAGGTTCCGGGCCAGGAGATTGCCGGTGCCGGCCGGGATCAACCCGAACGGGATGCCGCTCCCGGCCAAGCCCGGCGCTGACCACCCGGATGGTGCCGTCGCCGCCCGCTCCGAGGACCAGATCGACGCCCTCGGCCACCGCCCGTTCGGTCGCCGCCCTGCCGGAATCGGCGGGGGAGGTCTCGAGCCAGATGGCGGGCTGCCAGCCGCGCGAGCGCAGTTCGTACTCGACCCGGCGGCGAAAGGTGTTCCAGTCGGTGATCTTGATCGGGTTGTAGATCACCGCACACCGGCGGCCGGCGGGATCCGGCACCCGCACCTGCCGGGTCTGGAAGTCGCGGACCAGCTCCTGGACGATCTCGTGGGTCACCGGGACGGTGACCCCGGTGACGATCAGAGCCGCCACCGCGACCAGGGCGCCGAAGATCGCCCCGCCGAGGAGATCGGACAGGGATTGCGCTCCCAGCAGCCACAGGTCGAAGGCCACGGCCAGCACGAGCCCGATCGCGCCGACCTGCCAGACCAGCTTCCGCCGCGGGCTGCGGCGGGTGACGGCGAAGACGGCCCCGATCGAGATGCAGCACGCCACCACCGCGACCAGATGACCGGCGGGGTAGGCGTACCCCTGCGCGGCCAGCACGTCCAGCGCGGTCGCCGGTCGCGGCCGGGCGACGACCAGGCGCATCACCTCCGAGCCGGCCCAACCCGCCGACCACGACGATCACCAGGGCGAGCGCGAGGTCGCGCAGCCGGCGGCGGAACGCCCAGAAGGCGAGCGCCGCGAGCGACCGCGTACGGGATCCCGGGCCAGGTCAGCAAGCGCGAACGCGGTCGCCACCTCGGCGAGCGGTGAACCCGGGGTCGAGGGGCGGCGCGGCGAGCCGGCGATCGACGGCCGCGAGCGGTGGCCAGGTGAGGACCAGCACAGTCCACAGCACCATGGCGAGGACGAGTGACCCCAAGATGATCAGGGAGCTCCTCGACGGTGTCGGGCGGCCCACGCGTTCATCCTTGCACCGTCCTCCTACAGCAACGTAAAACGCCGACGCCCGGTGCAGATCCGCTCGGTAGGGTGACTCCGTGATCGATCCGCAGCTCCTCCGCAGCGACCCCGACCGGGTGCGCGCCTCGCAGCGTGCCCGCGGTGACGCCGACGGCGTGGTCGATGCGCTGTTGGCCGCCGACGGTGCCCGCCGAGCCGCGATCGCGGAATTCGAGCAGTACCGGTCGGAGCAGAAGAAGCTCGGCAAGCAGATCGCGCAGGCGAGCGGCGACGAGCGGGCCGCCCTGCTCGCCCGGACCAAGGAGCTCGCCGATCTGGTGAAGAAGGCCGACGCCGATGCGGCCCAGGCGAGCGCGGCGTTCGATGATCTGCACAGCGGGTGGGCAACATCGTCGGCGACGGCGTGCCCGAGGGCGGCGAGGACGACTACGTGGTGCTGGAGACCCGCGGCACCCCGCGCGACTTCGAGGCCGAGGGCTTCGCAGCCGCGGGACCACCTCGAGCTCGGCCAGCTGCTGGGCGCCATCGACGTCGAGCGCGGCGCGAAGGTGTCCGGCTCCCGGTTCTACTACCTGACCGGTCAGGGCGCGGAGCTGGAGCTGGCGTTGATCAACCTGGCCATGGCCACCGCCCTCGGCAACGGGTTCAGCGCGATGATCCCGCCGGCCCTGGTGAAGTCGGACGCGATGGAGGGCACCGGGTTCCTCGGCCAGGCCGCGCAGGACGTCTACCACCTCCCGGCCGACGATCTCTATCTGGTCGGGACGGCGGAGGTGCCGCTGGCGGCGTACCACAGCGACGAGATCCTCGATCCGGCCCGGCTGCCGCTGCGCTACGCCGGCTTCAGCCCGAGCTTCCGCCGGGAGGCCGGATCGCACGGCAAGGACACCCGTGGCATCTTCCGGGTGCACTGGTTCGACAAGGTCGAGATGTTCAGCTTCTGCGCGCCCGCGGAGGCGGCCGCCGAGCACCAGCGGTTGCTCGGCTGGGAGAAGGAGTTCATCGACTTCCTCGAGATCCCGTACCAGGTGCTGGAGCTGGCGGGTGGCGACCTGGGGCTGAGCGCGGCCCGCAAGTACGACTGCTACGGCTGGCTGCCGACCCAGCAGCGCTACCGGGAGATCACGTCCACCTCGAACTGCACCGACTTCCAGGCCCGCCGGCTGAACATCCGGGCGCGCTTCGCCGACGGCATCGCCCCGGTCGCCACCTTGAACGGGACCCTCTGCGCCATGACCCGGACCATCATCATGATCTTGGAGAACCATCAGCAGGCCGACGGATCGGTACGACTCCCGGCGGCGCTGCGGCCGTACCTGGGTGGCCGCGAGGCCCTCACCCCGGTCAGCGATCGCTGACGTCCGTGCATCGATCGTCCCGCCGGTTGGCGGCCGCGCCTGGTCGCCCTCGACATCGACGGCACCGTGCTGAACCACGACGGCAGCCTGCCCGCCGACGTACCGGAGGCGATCTCAGCCGTGCTCGCGGCCGGAGTCCCGGTGGTGCCCGCCACGGGCCGCTCCTGGCACGGGGTCCGGCCGCTGGTCGACGGAACTGGAACTGCCACCCGGCTGGGCGGTCGCCTCGAACGGCGCGGTGGTGGTGAGCTTCCCGCCGGAACGGATCGTGAAGGCCGTCACCTTCGACCCGCGCCGGGTGATCGAGCGGGTCGGCGCGCTGGCGCCGGAAGCGCTGATCGCGGTGGAGGAGATCGGGATCGGCTATCGGGTGAGCGGGGACTTCCCGGAGGGTGACCTGACCGGACAGATGGTCGTGGAGGACGCGGCAGCAGCTCGGCGCCCGGCCCGTGACCCGGGTGATCGTCCGGGACCCGGAGCGCTCCGACGCGGAGTTCATCGCGCTGGCCGAACAGTTCGGTCTGCACGGGGTCGCGTACTACGTCGGCTGGTCGGCGTGGCTGGACATCGCGCCGATCGGCGTGACCAAGGCGTCCGGGCTGGCCGAGGTCGCCGCCGAACTCGGGGTGGCCGCCGCGGACGTGCTGGCCATCGGCGACGGCCGCAACGACATCGAGATGCTGCGGTGGGCGGGGCGCGGGGTGGCGATGGGTCAGGCGCCGGCCGAGGTCGCCGCGGCTGCCGACGACGTCACCGACAGCATCGACCGCGGCGGGCTGATCAAGGAACTACGACGCTGGTTCTGAAGGCCGCCGGCTCGTCGGCGCCCGCGCTGGTCAGCCCGACATCTCGTCCAGGTGCTGCAGCAGATCGTGCGCGGCGAGTTCCACGGCCTTGTGCCGCCACTCCGAGGCCCGGTAGACGCAGGCGATGAGCCCGGTGCGGTGCACCCGCCGGAAGTCGCCGACCACGAAGGCGTAGCGGGCCTTCGTCTCGTCGGTGGCGCCGACGGTCAGGCCGAGATGCCAGTTGGCGTAGTCGGTCCAGGAGTGCCGGTCGAGATAGCCGTTCTGGATCTCGGCGTTGGGCTGGGCGTCACCCCAGTCGCTGTCCAGCACGTACTGCCGTCGGTCGATGAGCCCGCGGACGTAGGCCACCGCCTCGTCGTTCACCTCGTATTTCGCCATGCCCCATCTCACGCGCGTTGCGTGGAGACTTCGGTTCGACTACCCACCGGAAGTCTCCACGCAAACGCGCCGGATCGGGCTCCGAGTCAGGCCGCCGAGCGTTCCGTGTGGCGGCCGAGCACGTCGCCCGTGGCCGCCAGCACCGCGTTGATCGACGGCTTGCGCGTCGGCGCCGCGGGTCGGCTGGGCTGGCGCCGCTCCTGGCGCAGGTGTCGCTTCACCGTGGACAGCGAACAGCCGAGGCGGCGCGCGAGCTTCTCCAGGCTCTCGTCGGGGTACGCGCGGCGCAGGCGCAGGATCTCGGCGTGGTCGACGGGCCGATGACCGCCGGTCACCCCAGCCAGGCCGTCGAAGTCCTCCGGGGCCGACCCGGACGTTGAGCCGCCGCCGGATCTCGGTCCGCTGCCGCTCGGTGGTACCGGCCACGAACCCGGCGACGTCGTAGTCCACGACCGCGCGGTAGAGGCAGTCGACCAGCAACGGGCAGCCGTGGCAGGCCGTCCGAGCCTGGGCGGTGAGGGAGGCCGCCCGCTGGCGTACGGCAACCGGTGCGCTGGCGGTCGGCGGCTGCTCCACCAATTCGTCCTGGAAGACCGAGGCGAGCCGAATGCACTCCGGTGCGGTGGGGGTGGCGGTCGCGTCGGTGCGGGGGGTACGGGTGGCGACAGAGATCATCCGGGCCTCCAGGGTCAGGGTTGGTCGGGATAGGGGCGGATGAGACGCAGCCGCAGGCCGTCCGGTTCCCTTCGAATTCCGGATTCCTCCCGGAGGGGTCGCGGAACTCGACACTGGTTGGAAAACGCGGCGTGGGGAGCCGGAGGCCGGTCTCGCCGGTTGGAAAGCGTGGCGTTGGAGAGCGGCAGGCCGCGTAACTCGACACTGGTCGGAAGTGGCGTCGGAGACCGGCAGGCCGCGTAATCGACCTCGTCGGAGCCGGCTGGCCGGCGCCGGGTCAGGCGCGGCGGATGGGCTTCAGCGGCAGGTTGAGGATCGCCTTGCTCAGCGCCTCGATCGGGGCGCCGGGCGACCGCGGGTTGGCGACCAGCGCCATCTCGACGTCGGGCAGGGCGGGCAGGTCGAACCGGCCGCTGAGGATCCGCAGGTCCCCCGGCACCCGGCTCTGGGCCAGCACGCAGATGCCGATGCCGGCCCGGGTGGCGGCCAGCACGCCGTTGATCTCCCGGGTGTTGCAGGTGATCCGCCAGGTCCGCTGCGCGCTCTCCAGCGCGTTGATCGCGGCGGACCGGCTGAGACTCGGCGCGTGGTAGGTGATCACCGGCACCGGCTGGCGCAGGGTCGATCTGGGTCCGTTCGAGGCCCGACCCAGACCAGCCGGTCCCGGCGCACCAGCCGGCCACGGCCGGAGTCGGCCGCCTGGTTGATGAAGATCAGATCGAGGTGGTTGGCCGCGAGCCGGCGCAGCAGGGTGCCGCTCTGGGTCACCGTCAGCTCGAGGTTGATCCGCGGGTAGAGCTGGCGGAACTCCCGCAGGATGGTCGGCAGCTCGCTCAGCGCCAGCTCGTCGGCCGCGCCGAACCGCAGCCGGCCCCGCATCGCCGATCCGGTGAAGTACGCGACCGCCTCGTCGTTGGCCGCCAGGATCGTCCGGGCGAAACCCGCCATCGCCTCCCCGTTGTCGGTCAGCGAGACCGTACGGGTGTCGCGGCGCACCAGCTGCCGACCGGCGGCACTCCTCCAGCCGGCGGACGTGCTGGGACACCGTCGGCTGGCTGATCCCGAGCTCCTGCGCCGCCCGGGTGAAGCTCAGCCCGTTCGCCACGGCCAGGAAGGTCCGCAGCAGCACCGGGTCGAAGCTGGTCTCCGGCACGCCGCCTCCTATTGGATTCCCAATGGAACATATAGCCACAATCCTGACGCTGAATAGGACAGTCCCACCTTATGGTGGAACGGTCGGTTCGACGCAGAGCCGGACCGCCTCTGCTGCGGGCCGCCCGATCGGCCCGCGACGCCACCGCTTCCCAGAAACTTGGTGACCCTCCGTTGTCCGCGGCCAGCTCCAGTCCGCCCGCAGTCCAGTCTCGTCCGCCGTCGCCCCAACCCGCGCCGTCCGCCGCGTTGGCCGCGGACCCTCGCCTCGCTCGAGATCGGCAACTACCGGCTCTATCTGAGCGTCGCAGATCGTGGCGACCACCGGACTGTGGATGCAGCGGATCGCCCAGGACTGGCTGGTGCTGGAGCTGACCGGGAGCATCACGGCCGTCGGCATCGCGGTCGCCCTGCAGTTCCTGCCGGTGCTGTTGTTCGGCCTGTTCGGCGGGGTGATCGCCGACCGCTATCCGAAGCGGCTGATCCTGATCGTCACCCAGTCCACGGCGGCGCTCCTCGCGCTCACCCTCGGCGTGCTCGCGCTGACCGGACACGGTCCAGGTCTGGCACGTCTACCTGGTCGCCTTCGGACTCGGGTCTGGTCACCGCCGTGGACAACCCGACCCGGCAGGTGTTCGTCTCCGAACTGGTCGGCGCCCCGCCACATCGGCAACGCGGTCAGCCTCAACTCCTCGGTGTTCCAGTTCGGTGCGCTGGTCGGACCGGCGCTGTCCGGCCTGCTCATCCACGCCGTCGGCCAGGGCTGGTCGTTCCTGATCAACGCGGCGGCCTGCCTGCTGGTGGTCACGATGCTGGTGATCATCCGGGTGCCGACCGCGATCCGCCGGACGGGACGTCGTGCCAAAGGCCAGCTGACCGAAGGCCTGCGCTACATCGCGCACACTTCCGAGGTCGGCTGGACCATCGTCCTCGTCGCCACGATGGGCGTGCTCGGTCTGAACATGCCGGTCATCCTGGCGGCGTTCGCCGACCACGGAGTTCGACGCCGGGATCGGCGGCTACAGCCTGTTCAACTCGCTGACCGCCGTCGGCGCGCTGCTCGGCGCGATCATGTCCGCCCGGCGGACCGCCACCCTGCGGCTCCGGGTCCTGGTGAGCATCCTCGGCGGGATCGCCGGCTGTCTTGATGCTGGCGTCGGTCATCCGTACGTCTGGCTGTTCGGCGTCGTGCTGGTGGCCTTCGGGTTGCTCACCCTGTCGCTCCTGACCGGCGCCAACGCGCTGGTCCAGATGAGCTCCGCGGCCGACGTCCGCGGCCGGGTGATGAGCGTCTACATCCTCGTCCTGCTCGGTGGTCAGGCCGTCGGCGGACCGGTGGTCGGCTGGCTGATCGACCACTTCGGCGCCCGACCGAGCGTGTTCCTGTGCGGCGGTCTCATCGCCCTCGTGGCCTTCGCCTCCGCGCTGGCCATGGCCCGGCAGTCACATCTCACGCTGGAGATGGACCTGCACCGCAGGCACGGGCGCTCACCCGTCCACATCGTCCAGGATTGACGATCGAACGGCGCTCTCGGCTCGGCGTGCGACCTACAGGTACATGCCCTCGCTCCCACTGCGCGTCGGCGGTTGGCCCTGACCTGGTGGCCCCGGCAAAGCGCCGGCAGGCAGCGCCCGGCGCATCTGTTCCAGTTGCGCCCGGGCGGCCATCTGCTGGGCGAACAGCGCCGTCTGGATGCCGTGGAAGAGCCCTTCCAACCAGCCGACCAGCTGGGCCTGAGCGATCCGCAGTTCCGCGTCGCTGGGCGTGGCGTCCTCACTGAACGGCAGCGTGATCCGCTCCAGCTCCTCGACCAACTCCGGCGCCAGGCCCTCCTTCAACTCCCGGATGGAGGCCTGGTGGATGGTCCGGAGCCGCTGCCGGCTCGCCTCGTCGAGCGGCGCGGACTTCACCTCGTCGAGGAGCTGCCGGATCATGTTCGCGATCCGCATCACCTTGGCGGGCTGCTCCACCATGTCGGTCACGGACCGGGAACCCTCGGATTCGCCGGCCTGCTCGGCGTTCGGTGGACCCTCGACGGCCATCGCGTTGGGCGTGACCACATAGACCCGGCCGTCCTCGGTGGCCCCCGCGACACCGGACGGCATGCCCTCTGTTGTCGGCTGTTCCTCGGTCATACGAAGCGACCCTACGGTGTCGGAAAAGCGGTGGAGCCAGCCGCCCACATTTCCTAGAGTTGGTCGGTCATGCGCGACTTTCCACCGGTCGTCCCGAGCCTTTCCGCCACCCCTGGGCCGGGCGCGACCCAGCTCAGCGATCCGGCGGCGAGTTTCGCGTACCCGGAGACCGGTAGCGCGCGGCGGTACCTGTTCTGGATGCTGCGCCAGCAGCGCGGTGTCTTGATCGTCGGCTCGTTGGTCGGAGTGGTCGAATGGCTACCCGGTTCGCTCGGTCCCTATCTCGTCGGCCAGATCGTCGACCAGGGCATCCTGCCGAAGGACCTCGCCGAAGTGGGCCGGCTGGCCCTGATCCTGCTCGGCATCTCGCTGGCCGGGGTGGTCGCGGGCGTCCTGCGGCACACCCTGATCGTCCGGTCGTGGCTCGTCGCGATGTACGGGTCGATGAAGCTCGTCACCCGGAAGACGGCGCAGATGGGACACGTGCTGCCCCAGCGGGTGCCGACCGGTGAGGTGCTGAGCATCTCCGACAGCGACTCCGACCAGTTCGGGGGCGTCACCGAGGTGACGACCCGGGCGGCCGGCGCCCTGATCGCGTACCTGCTGATCGCCTTTCTCGTGCTTTCCATGTCGGTGCCGCTCGGCCTCGTCGTGCTCGTCACCGCCCCGCTCCTGGTGCTGGCGGCGGTGCCGCTGTTGCGGCCGCTGGAACGTCGCCAGGACGTCGAGCGGAGCCGGGTCTCGGACCTGACCTCGTTGGCCACCGACATCGTGGCGGGACTGCGGATCCTGCGCGGCATCGGCGGCGAGCGGACATTCTCCCGCAACTATGCCGAGCAGTCGCAGCGCACCCGGCGCGCCAGTGTGGACGCCGGTCGCTGGCAGGCGGCCGTCGACGCGGCCAGTGTGCTGTTCTCGGGGCTGTTCCTGGTCGCGCTGACGTATCTGGGTGCCCAACAGGTCAGCTCCGGGGCGCTCACGATCGGCGACCTGATCGCCCTGTTCGGGTACGCGGTCTTCATGGTCTGGCCCATCCAGACCTTCTTCGAACTGGCCCAGGAGTGGGTACGCACGATGGTGTCCGCCCGGCGAGCCGTCGCGGTGATGGAGCAGCAGCCGCCGTGGCGGACGCCCGAGGCCACCGACCAGCTGCCGTCCGAGGCCGCGATCATCGATGACGAGTCGGGCTTTCGGGCCGAGCCCGGCGAGTGGACGGTCGTCGTGTCGGCCGTACCGGAGGACTCGGCGGCGCTGGCCGACCGACTCGGCCGCTACCTGCCGAGCGATCACGACCCGGTCAGTCTCGATGTGGCCAAGGAGGTCAAGGGTCGCACCGCCCGCCGGGAGGCGCGGCGGAAGCAGGAATCCGAGCGCGCCGAGCTGCTCCGCCGGGACGCCGAATTGGCCGACCGGGCCTGGGGCGTCCGGGTCGGCGACGTCGACCTGGCCGCGGTCTCGATCGACGCGGTCCGAGAGAAGATCCTGGTCAGCGACACCTCGAGCGCGGTGTTCGCCGGCACGCTACAGTCCGCCGTCGACCCGCACGGCCGGCTCGACCGACAGAGCGCCGAGCGGGCGCTGCGGACCGCCGCGGCGGACGACGTGTTCGAGCTGATGCCGGGCGGTTGGCAGGGCCGGATCGACGAAAAGGGCCGCGGACTGTCCGGCGGCCAGCGGCAACGGCTCGTACTGGCTCGGGCGCTGGCCGCCGACCCGGAGATCTTGGTGCTGGTCGAGCCGACCTCGGCGGTCGACGCCCACACCGAGGCGCTGATCGCGTCCCGGCTCGGCGAACATCGACAGGGCCGGACCACCATCACGATGGGGGTCTCCCCGCTGCTGTTGCACAGCGCCGACCGGGTCGCCTTCTTGCAGGACCGGGTCGTGACCGCCAGCGGTCGGCACGAAGACCTGCTGCGCGGCAATCCCGACTACCGCCGGGTGGTCGACCGCAATCTCGACGACCCGGAATCGCTCGCTGACCACGAGGAGGTGAGCCATGAGTGAGACCACCCAGCAGTGGCTGACCACCTCGGCTCCCAATCCGTTGCGGAATTCCGAGGAGACCTGGCAGAACGGGCCGGCGGCACCGGTCGTGCCGCCCGACCTGATCCCGCCGACCTCTGGTTCGCCCGTCTTCCGGCTGCAGGCGTGGCGACGCCGGCACCTGCTGCGCGAGCGGCGGGCCCGTGACTACTACGCCTCGTCCCGGCAGCCCGAGCGCGGGCTGCCGGTTGCGGATCGGCCGGCCGTGGTCGCGTTCCTGCGCGAGATGCTGCAGACCCGGCGCGGGATCGTCGTCGCGCTGCTGGTGCTGCACGCCCTGGCCGCGCTCACTGGGTTGGCCGTGCCCCAGGTGCTGGGTGCGATGGTCGACCAGGCCGCGGCGCCGGGCGGCACCGCCGACGTGCTGACCGGCTTCGCCATCGCTGTCGGCGGCATCATCGTGATGCAGGCGCTGCTGACCTTCTTCGCGCTGCTGACCTCGACGATCTTCGGTCAGGACCTGTTGGCCGCGGCGCGGGAGTACGTCGTCGCGGTCGTGCTCCGGCTGCCACTCAGTCGGGTGGAGAGCGCCAGCTCCGGCGATCTCGTCACCCGGGTGACCCGGGACGTGAGCACGATGAGCGAGAGCGTGCGCTTCGGGCTGCCCGAAGCCGTGATCGCCGGCGTCACCGCGGTGCTGACCCTGGTGGCCATGTTGATCAACTCCCCGCTGCTGACGCTGCCGCTGATCATCACCTCACCGCTGCTGGTGATCAGTGTCCGCCGTTACTTGGCTCGGGCGCCGCGCGGTTACATCACCGAGGGCGGTACGTACTCGATGATCAACACCACCCTGACCGAAACCGTGGAGGGCGCACGGACCGTCGAGGCGTTGGGGCTGCAGGGACGCCGGATCGCCCTGAGCGACGACGACATCGCGGTGTCGTCCCAGGCCGAGCGCTACACGATGAGTCTGCGCAACATCTTGTTCGGCTTCATCGGCCTGGCCTACGACACCCCGCAGGTGCTGGTCCTGCTGCTCGGTGGGTGGGGTTACGTCAACGGGTGGGTGACGCTCGGCCAGATCACCGCGGCGATCCTGTACGTCCAGGCGCTGATCGAGCCCCTCGACCGGCTGATCCGCAACCTGGATCGGCTGCAGGTCGGCATCGCTTCGACCACCCGATTACTCGGCGTCGCCGAGGTGCCGCCCGACCGGGTGGCCGGGGACGCGCGGCCGAAAGGTACCCAGATCGTCGGTCGCCGACTGCGATTCGCGTACCGGGAGGATCACGACGTGCTGCACGGCGTCGACCTGGCGCTGACGCCTGGGGAGCGGCTGGCGATCGTCGGGCCGAGCGGTTCGGGCAAGTCCACGCTGGGCCGGCTGCTGTCGGGCATCAACGCGCCGCGGACGGGATCGGCGGCGGTCGGCGGGGTCGAACTGACGGCGCTGCCCTTGGACGTGCTGCGGACCGAGGTCGCGCTGGTGACCCAGGAACACCACGTATTCGTCGGTACGATCCGCGACAACGTGGTCCTGGCCCGGGAAGGCGCCGCCGATCCGGAGGTCATCGATGCACTTCGGACCGTCGACGCCTGGAGTTGGATCGACCGGCTGCCGCAGCGGCTCGACACCATGATCGGTTCTGGTCAGAATCGGCTGACCCCGGCGCAGGCCCAGCAGATCGCCTTGGCCCGGCTCGTGCTGGCCGACCCGCACACGCTGGTCCTGGACGAGGCCACGTCCCTGATCGATCCGCGGACGGCGCGGCACTTGGAAGGCTCGATGGCGGCCGTCCTCGAGGGTCGTACCGTCGTCGCCATCGCGCATCGACTGCACACCGCCCACGACGCGGACCGGATTGCGGTGGTGATCGACGGTCGGGTGGTCGAACTCGGCAGCCATCACGAGCTGGTTGCCGCCGGCGGCGAGTACGCCTCCCTCTGGCGCGCCTGGACGGCCTGAGACCGATCGGCACCCTTTCCTCCCATCGCCACCCTCAGCATCGGGTGCCGATGAGAGCAGGGGGTGCGCCTGCTCAGTCGAGGGTGAGAACGACCTTGCCGAGGTTGTCGCCCGACTCGAGGTGTCGGTGGGCCGCGGCGGCGTCGGCCAGCGGGAACGTCGTCTGCGGCGCGGGTCGGATGGCACCGGTGGCCAGCAGCGGCCAGACGGTCGACTCGACCAGGGCGCAGATCTCGCTCTTCTCCGCGACGGGCCGGCCCCGGAGATTCGTGGCGATCACGTGTCCGCGCTTGCGCAACAGCAGACCCAGGTCGAGCGTCCCGCGACCGCCGCCTTGGAGGCCGATCACCACGAGCCGGCCTCCGGTGGCGAGCGAGGCGACATTCGGTTCGAGGTACTTGGCCCCGACCACGTCCAGGATCACGTCGACTCCGCGTCCCTCGGTGAACTCCTGCATCGCTGCCGGCCAGTCGCCGCGGTAGGACACGGCGAAATCAGCCCCGACCGAGCGGCAGTGCTCGAGTTTCGCGTCGCTGCCCGCGGTGGCGGCCACGCTGGCGCCGAGCGCCTTGGCGTACTGGATCGCGAACGTGCCGATCCCGCCCGCGCCACCGTGGACGAGGAACCGGTCGCCGCTGGACAGGCGGGCGAGGCTCAGATTGGAGACCACGGTCGCGGCCACCTCGATGACACCCGCCGCGGTGACGAGATCAAAACCGTCCGGTACGGGCACGACCTGACCCGCGGGTGCGACCACCTGGCTCGCGTATCCGCCGCCCGCCAGCAGGGCGACGACCTCGTCGCCGACCTGCCAGCGACCGACGCCATCGCCGACGGCAGCCACCACCCCGGAACACTCCAGCCCGATGATGTCGCTGGCGCCGAGCGGGGGCGGATAGTGCCCCTGACGTTGCAACAGGTCGGCCCGGTTGACCCCGGCGGCGCGGACGTCGATCCGGACCTCGCCGAGCCCAGGATCGAGATCGGATTGGTTGCGGAGTTCCAGGACCTCGGGCCCACCGGGGCTGGAGACAGTGATCGCCTGCATGGGTTCAGAGTGGCTTGTAGCCCCGGCTCACGTCGAGGCGGTGCCGGAGAGCGGCCACCAGATCGGTGAAGAGTCCGCTGCTGGTCTGGCGGGGATCGAAGAGCACGATCTCACGGCGGCCGCCCTCGACCTTGGGACTGAAGATCAGGTGCGGTCCGTGGACGGACACGTCGGCGACCTCGGTCCAGTTGAGCACCCGGCGGCGCCTCCCGTTGATCAAGGTGACGGTGTCACGCTCGATCAGCAGCGTGGTCTGGTAGCGACTGTTGGCGAGCAATGCCGCCGTGCTGAGCCCGAGGCCGAAGGTCATCAAGATGATGGAAAGGATCACGATGCCGGGGGGCCAACGCAGCGACAGCCCCGCCACCAGCAGCACCGCGCCGACGATGGAGCCGAAGGCCGAGATCACGTACGCCCGCACGGGGGTCCGGGCCTGCAGGAAGAACCGCTGGCGATCCTGCGGCGCGTAGGCCGGATTGCTCATGGGCACCTCTCGTTGTGGCCGCCGGTCGGGCGGCGAGGGTGGGATTCGAACCCACGGAACGGTTTGAGCCGCTCGGGCGCTTTCAAGGCGCCTGCACTAGTCCACTATGCGACCTCGCCGAGGCCCGCTCGGTCGCGAGCGTCTGCGATCCTAGCTGTGTTATCCAGCTCGCGCTCGCTACGCGCCTTCAGACTCGGTCTTCCTCCCTCGTTCGCAAACGGTGAAGCGTTGTTTGCTCGCACGGCGCGACGTCGAGAGTTGTGTACGTGCTGTTTCCGGCGCCGCGAATGAGCACGAACTCAGCTCTCGGTGATTCCGGCGAGCAGCGGCGACCGCCCCCCGTACGCGCCCTAGCTCGGGCGAGTGGCCGCGGCGGCCTTCTCCGGGTCGAAGGCGCAGGTGTCGTCCAACGGATCGCTCTTCGGCGTGGCGCTGGTGGATGGCGAAGGGGACTTCGTGTCCTTCTTCTTTTTCTTCTTCGCGCTCGGGGAAGCGGACGGCGAGTCCGGGGACGAGGGCTTCGCGGACGGGGCGGTCCGGTCGTTCTCCTCGATCGCCTGCTTCACCCGCTTACGCATCGCCGGGAAGTCGGGGTTGAAGCTCCGGAAGTTCGCGGTGCCCTGCTGGAACAAGACGCTGCGGACCTGGCCGTCCTTCACCTTGAGGCTCAACTGCACCAGCAGCGGCAACACTTCCTGGGGGATGTCGGTGATGACGATCTGCTTGCCGGCCTTGGCGATCTTCTCGTAGCGGGACAGCAGGTTTCCGGGGTTCGCCTGCTGGATGATCGCGTTGATCACGCAGCGCTGGCGGCCCATCCGGACGAAATCGTCGCTGCCGTACCGGCCGCGGGCGAACCACAGTGCCAGCCGACCGTCGAGGTGGCGATTGGGGCCGGGCTCGATGTAGCCGGACGGCAGCACCGTGCGGTTCTCCTCGCTGACGCCGCCGATCGGGACGTAGCTGTTGACGTTCACCGTGATGCCGCCGAGCGCGTCCACCAGGGTCTGGAAGCCGCGCAGGTTCACCAGCACGTAGTAGTCGATCTTGAGTCCCAGGGCCTCGCCGACCGAGAGCTTGAGCACGTCGGCACCGAGATTGTCGGTCGGGCCGAGGATGTCCTTCGGCACGTTGGACGGCACGTTCTCGTACATGGAGTTGAGGAAGTGCTCGGCGTCCTGGCTGTCGCCGTTGTAGTACCCGTTGGGGTAGTACCGGTGCAGCGGGGAGTCGGTCGGGAACGGCATCTTCGCGGTGTTGCGCGGCAGGCTGAACATCGTGGTGTTGCCGGTCTTGGTGTCGATGCTGGCCAAGATGACCGTGTCGGTCCGGGTGCCGACCCGTCCCTTGCCGGCGTCGCCACCGAGCAGCAGGATGTTCAGCCGGGGCTTGGTCTCCCACGGGTCGGGCGCGGGCTGGCCGTTCGGCTGAGTCGGATTGAGGTTCGGCCGGGTGGCGGACTTCGTCTGGCTCTCGCTCTTGAACACGCTCTCGACCACGCTGGCCGAATCCAGGCTGTAGCGGGCGCCGACGGCCATGGGCGCGCCGACCGCGAAGGCGAGAACTCCGACGAGAAGGCCACCCAGCACCCGCTGGACGCCGCCGATCGACGTGTTGCTCAACGCCAGATAGGTGGCGACGACGACTCCGACCCACAGCAGGCCCACGATCACCAGGATCGCGCTCAGCGCGGTGAGCATCGCGGGCCGGACGACGATCGAAGCGGCTCCGGCCGGATCACGAGCGACCCAGATGCCGAGTACGACGAGGGTGGTCAGGAAGACCGCCATGATCACGCCACCGATGACCCGCTTGCGCGCGAGCAGCAGACCCAGCCCCGGAACGATGGTGCCGAGGATGGTGAACAGCACGACCTTGCCGAAGGAGAATTGCGGTTCCGGCTCCACCAGGGCACGTCGCGGCGGGGGGTCGGGCAGGTCCCACCCCCACTGATCACGCGACGTTGTCAAGGAAACACTCCCAAGAGACGACAGAATTTTGACTACTGTACGTGCTGGGGGGTGAGTCAATCCATTTGTGACCTAACCACTCCGGGTCTCGGGACGGTAACGGGGTCGGTCCCGTCCCTCCCATCGCTTTGCTCGGCCGGAGTCGGATCGGTAGGGTTGCTCCTCGCCCGTCCGGCCTGCGCGGGGCGGGATGCACCACGGGGAGGCGTCGCCTAGTCCGGTCTATGGCGCCCGCCTGCTAAGCGGGTTGAGGGCTTCAACCCTCTCGCGGGTTCAAATCCCGCCGCCTCCGCGCTCTCCGCGATCACCGCTCCGGCCGCCCGACGAGGGCGGCCGCGGGCGCGTGACTTTCGGCCCGCTGAACGTGACTTCACGTAATCGGCGCTGCGATCCAGCACCGGGGTTGTACCGTGCGGCGATGAAGAAGCCGTTGCGGTGTTACCTGATGATGCACGACTGGGTGTGGCACAAGAACGACGAAGGTCAGTCGTACAAGACCTGCTCGCGGTGCGGAAAGTATCAGGACTTCACCCCGGCCATGGGCGCGTCCTGAAGCCTGCGGCCGTGGTTCAGCGGGAGAACGGCATGATCAGGTAGATGCCCAGCAAGACGAGCAGCCCGGCGAGACCCAGGAGCAGATAGCCGATCGGACGGCTGCCGGCGGTCCGCACCACCCCGCGGTTCGGATCGGTGCCGGCGCGGACCTGGCCGGCCGACAGGAAGCGGATCCCGCCCGCCAGCAGCAGGACGAAGACCAGGGTCATCGCCACCGACACCACGGCAACGATCCCCAGGGCCGCCCAGTCGATCTTCACGGCACCAGGTCCTTCGCGTGCGGGTTGTGTTCGGAGGCACGGCGTAGGGACTTGGCCGAGGCCGAGTTCAGCACCAGGACCTCGGTGCTGTCGGTGACGTTCTCATGGGTGACCTGGTGCCGGCGGGACAGTGCGTAGATCACCGCACTCCCGGCGGCCAGCAGCAACAACAGCACCACCACACCCCAGGTGCCCGCCTGGGCGAGCAGGGCGGCCAGGCCGCCGACCACGGCGGCGCCGGGCAGCGTCAGCAGCCAGGCGACCAGCATCCGACGGGCCACGCTCCAGCGAACCTCGGCGCCCTTGCGTCCGACGCCCGAGCCGAGAATTCCGCCGGTGCAGACGTGGGTGGTGGAGAGGCCGAAGCCGACGTGTGCGGAGGCCAGGATCGTCGCCGTCGAGGCGGCACCCGAAGCCGCTCCCTGGGGTGTCTTGATCTCGACGATGCCCTTACCCATCGTGCGCATGATCCGCCAGCCGCCTGCGTAGGTACCCAGGCCGATGGCCAACCCGGCGGTCAGCACCACCCACCAGTGCGGTCCGCTGCCGGCCGCCTGGTAGCCCGTGGCGATCAGCACGAGCGTGATGACACCCATCGTCTTCTGGCCATCGGACGTGCCATGGGCGAGCGCGAGCAGCGAGGCCGTGAAGGCTTGGCCGTACTTGAACCCGGTGTCGCGATCGCCCTTGGTCGTGGGCGCGGTGATGCGGTACGCGAGCCGGGTGGCCAGCGCGGCGGCGAGTCCCGCGACCAGGGGCGCCACGATCGCCGGCAGCAGCACCTTGCTGATCACCACACCGAAATCGACCGAGGCCAGACCTGCGCCGGCGACGACGGCGCCGATCAAGCCGCCGAAGAGCGCGTGCGAGGAACTGGAGGGCAGGCCGAGCAGCCAGGTCAGCAGGTTCCAGATGATGGCGCCGCACAGGCCGGCCAGCACCAGAGGGGCGGTGACCAGTGACTCGTCGAAGAATCCTCCCGAAATGGTCTTGGCCACCTCGGTCGACAGGAAAGCGCCGACCACGTTGAGGACGGCGGCCAGGATCACGGCCGTGCGGGGACGGAGGGCGCCCGTCGCGATCGGTCCCGCCATGGCGTTCGCGCTGTCGTGGAAGCCGTTGGTGAAGTCGAAGATCAGCGCGACCAGAACCACCACGATGACCACGAACAGCACTGTCACGCGAGTCCCCGTCTGGGTGGAGGTCAGGGTTCGGCGAGGCTGCGTCGAGCCCTCGGCGCTGGACGTACGCCAGTTGAACAATAGGTGAACGGAGTGGCTTGTCAACGCGACCTGCGCAGTCGTGTCGGCCGGCGCAGATCGCGATTGGGGCCCCCGACCCGCTCCCGCTACACTGACCTGTCGTTGTTCCGGCGGTCCCGCCGGGCCGACGGGCACCCGTAGCTCAACGGATAGAGCATCTGACTACGGATCAGAAGGTTGGGAGTTCGAATCTCTCCGGGTGCGCCAATATCTTCCCTTGTCACAGCGAGCATCCGAGCCCTGGAGCCCACGACAGGTCGCACGTCGTCCCTACCGATTGACAGCAACGCTGACAGCAACGCTGACAGCAACGGGCTGACCGCGACTGGCCGAGAACCCATCGATTGCGTCGGCGGCGCCGCGCAACCCCGCAGCCCTTGTCGAAGCAGGTTCGCCTAGTCGATCGGCTCGAACTCGTTCAGTTTCCACGTCTGGTCGAACCATGGCGCGAGGGGGCCGTAGAGCCTGAACAGCTGGAACCAGGATTTGCCGGGCACGGTCTCCACCCAGTTGGTCTCCTTGCCGTCGGGGGCGACGGGGCCGAAATAGAGGTCATAAGATCCATCGTCATTGGCTTGAAGGGTTCCGGTGTTGCTGGCGAGGGCGGGCCAGATGGTCGAGGGCACCTGCAGCAGGGACCGGGTCTGCGCGTCGTACAGATCAACGGCCCAAAAGTTCTTCGCCGGCGGATTCGGGTCGATATGGAGCCGGTAGGTTCGGGCCCCGTCCAGGAGGTCGCCGTTGCTGTCATGGACCGTGTAGGCGTACGCCGAGCCAGCACCGACCTGAGCATGGGCCATGGCGGGGGTGATGACGGTGGCGAGGTAGTGGAACTGGGTTCGCGCGTCCAGCAGCCGAGCGCCGTCGCGGAGGAATTCGTGGCTCCCGCCCACGAACGCGTTCTTCCACGACCCGTACAGCGCCGCATCGGGATCCCTGGGTGCGTACGCGAGGACGCGCGAGAGGCCGGCGCCGATATGCGCCGCTTGGGAGAGGATTGACCGCATCCGGTCGTCGGGCGCGAACGGGCGCCCGTGGGCAAGCCCGATAGCGGCCAGCTGACCGGCGCGCTCTGCATCCAGTGCCTCCGTCGGCTCTTCTTGGATCAGCTCGTTGAGCTCCTCGAAGAAGGAGAAGTCGTTGGAGTGCACCGTGTTGAAGACTAAGTCCGCGACGTTGATGAACTCGTTGTCCTCTGGTGCCGAGACCTGCGACAGAGGATAGATCCGGGTCTGCTTCATGGCTGGAACTCCCCCGAGGGCGCGCAGCACCACCCAGTTGGTGAACGTCGCGCATTGGTAGGTGAAGTACCCATCGTGAAGATCACCGTCGTAGCCCGGCGGCACAAACAAGTACTTTCCGCCTTCGCCACGGTCAGGTCCGGCGATTCCCATGTCGGCGACGTAGCGGAACCAGAAGTCATCGACCACACAGAGCGACTGCGGGGGTGCTTCGATCACGGTCGGACCCCACGCCTTGAGATTCAGGAACGTCGTCCCGTATGTGGTCTCGGTATTCGGGGTGAGGAACAAGCTGTTCGAGTTGGCCCGCGGCTCAGTGATGCCAATGATGTTGGCCGACTTCACACCCGCCGAGCGCAGACCACGGCGCATCGCCACCAACGACGCTCCGGGGATCGCGTTGAGAAACACTTCAATACCGCGAATGAGGTCGAGTGCATCGTAGGCAGTAGCTACTGTCTCCGGTCGAGGCATACCATCGAAGAACTCGAGTTGACCGAAGGGCGACTCCACCGCAGCAGGGGATGACAAAGAGGCGATTGCCTCATTCATCTGCTCCGGCGACAACCCTGAATCTGGCCTACTCGTGCTCGAAATGTCGGTTCCCATGCCGACAGGCTACGAGATCGACCACCACCTGTTTGACACCGATGCGATCACGACAGCGCGTCTAAAACCCGACCCGACAGCGGTCACCCATCGAGCGATCTAACGCATGCGCAGAGCAGTCTCCATGTCATCCCAGCTCTCGCCCGGTCCCCGAACATAGACCGACGACCGCCAGGCAAATGCAGGTGTGAAGCAACAGCGACGGCGGCGCATCGCGACGAGTCCACGATCATCCGCGGACCTCGCGCCAAACGTAGGAACGAAGCCGGTGATGCCCGTGCTGCCCCTTTGCAAGCATCCCCAGTTACTCGTTCCCGAGTCGTCTCGCCGAGGGGGGAATAGTCGTCGACATTCGTTAGCTGACCTATCCATGACGGAAACGATCTACACGGCGACCTCCACCGCTTGGGGTGGCCGCGACGGACATGTGGCCTCGACCGACGAGCGTCTCGATCTCCAGTTGTCGGTGCCCCGCGCGATGGGCGGCGACGACGGGCCCGGTACGAACCCCGAGCAACTGTTCGCGACCGGCTGGGCGGCGTGCTTCCACAGCGCGTTGAAGAGCGCGGCGCGTCGCGCGAAGGTCGACGTGACGGAGTCAGCCGTGACGGTCACGGTCGGACTGGTGAAAGCCGACGGCGGAGTTCAGCTCAGTGGCCGGATCGAGGCCGAGGTCGATGGCGTCGACCGCGAAATCGCCCAGCAGCTCGTGGATCAGGCGCACGCCGGGTGCCCGTACTCGAAGGCCACCCGCGGGAACATCACCCAAGAGGTCGTGCTGGTCACCGGCTGAGTGCCCCCGGTCAGAAGAGCTCTGGCTGCGACTCGGATCGCGTCGGCCGGCTCCGCTCGGTCGCTGGCTTGGCCCGAGGCCACTCGACGCGATCGAGAGGCGTCCGGTCGACGATGCGGCTCAGCCGCTGCTGGATGAGGCGCCGATACGACGACGGCGCGTTGGCGCCACGGGCGTACAGCCGCTCGTACGGCGGCACCAGGTCGGGTCGTGTTCGGCCGAGCCAGCCGAAGAACCATTCGCGGGCTCCCGGCCGCAGGTGCAGTACGACCCCGCCGATGCTCGTGGCCCCGGCCGCGGCCACCGCCGTCACCACCTCCTCCAGTCGCTCGATCGAGTCGCTCAGATGAGGCAGGATCGGCGCCACGAGGACGCCGCAGGGCAGTCCTGCGCTCCGCACCCGCCTGATCAGTTCGAGGCGCGCGCGTGGGGTCGGCGTGCCGGGTTCGAGCGCCGGCTGGAGTTCCGGATCGAGCAGAGCCAAGGAGATCGACACGGCGACGGGGACCAGGGTCGCGGCCTCGGCGAGCAGCGGCAGATCACGGCTCAAGACGGTGCCCTTGGTGAGCACGGAGAAGGGCGTCCGGCTCCCGGCCAGGGCGTCGATCACCTCGGGCATCAGTCGGTAGCGCCCCTCGGCCCGTTGGTACGGGTCGGTGTTCGTGCCCATCGCGACGTGCTCTCGGGACCACCCGGGTCGGGCCAGCTCTCGCCGCAGCACCTCCGCAATGTTGATCTTGACGACGAGCTGACTGTCGAAGTCGTGACCGGCGTCCAGGTCGAGGTAGGTGTGGGTCTGCCGGGCGAAGCAGTAGACGCAGCCGTGGGTGCAGCCGCGGTACGGATTGATCGTCCAGCGGAAGGGGACGGGCGAGGTCGCGGGGACCCGGTTGAGGGCGGATCGGCACTGGACCTCGTGGCAGGTGACGTCGACGAAATCGGGCGTCCGCACGCTCCGGACCAGCCCGCCGAGTCGCCCCAGCCCGGGAAGCGCCGCGCCATCCTCCGCCGTCAAGGTCTGCGATGCCCACCTCATCCAATGATTCGAACACACGTCTGAATCGAGCGCAACCCATTGGGTGACGGTCAGGGCGTGACGCCGCGATCGAGCGGCGGATCTGCGGCGGCTGGCGCGTCGTGCCGCCCCAGCTGGACCAGGAGACATTTGCGAGCTATGGGTCTATGGTCGGACGATGGTTCGCTTCCCCCGGGCCGCCCATGCCCGCGTTCCGCTCGCAACGATCGCCATCGTCGCCCTCCTGGTCGGCTGCACGCCGAGGCCCGACGAAGCCGCGCCGTCGACGGTGAACGGCCCGGCGCCGGTAGTCCAGGCGGTGACCGTGGCTCGGGCCTCGGCCGGCACGGCCGACGACCGGGTCAACAAGGTGGTCGCCATCTCGATCGACGGGCTCAACCCGAAGATGATCCGGGAACTGGGCCGCTCCGGCGCACCGAACTTCTACCGGATGATGAGCGAGGGTACGGGCACGCTGAACGCCCGCACCGAGTACGAGCAGACCCGCACGCTGCCCAACCACACCGGGATGCTCACCGGTCGTGGGGTCGACCGACTCACCGGCGGGCACGGCTGGACCCACAACACCGACGACGGTTCGACGGTGCACGGCGCCGCCGGCCACTACGTGTCCTCGGCGTTCGACGTCGTGCACGATCACGGCGGATCGACCGCGCTCTTCACGGCCAAGGCGAAGTTCGCCCTCTTCGCCAGGACCTGGAACCGCGACGGCGCCGTCGATCGGATCGGCCGGGACAACGGCCGGGCCAAGATCGACCGCTTCGTGGTGGACGAGAGCAATGCCCGACTGGTCACCCAGGTGATCGCCGACCTCCGGGCGACCCCGCGGGCCTTCACGTTTGTCCACATCTCGCTGCCGGACGAGGCCGGCCACGCGCAGACCTTCATGGGCATCCACTATCGGGCCGCCGTCCGCGAGACCGATCGGCTGCTCGGCCAGATCCTCACCACGATCGCCGGCCGATCGACGCTCCGGGGACAGACGATGGTGATCTTGACCGCCGATCACGGAGGTCAGGGCGCCACGCACTCGAACGCCGCCGAGCTGGCCAACTACCGGGTGCCCTTCCTGGCCTGGGGACCGGGCGCCGGAGTCGCCATCGGCCGCAACGTCTACAGTCTCAGCCCGACCTACGCCAGCCCCGGCTCCACGCGGACGACCTATCGCGGAAAGCAGCCGGTCCGCAACGGCGACCTGGCCAACCTGGCCACGGACGTCCTCGATCTGCCGCGCGTACCGGGGGCGCAATTCGACAGCCAGCGAAAGCTCAACGTCTTCCGCTGATTCCCGAACGGGCGGAGAGCGGCCCGTCCGGGGCTATGTTTCCCTGGTGCTCCGCCTACTGGCTGCTCGCGCCGCAGCCGCCGCTCTGGCCGCGGTCAGTGCCGCGACCGTACTCGCTGGTTGTCAGTCGACGCCGTCCCGGGTCATCACGCTGCCCGGGTCGACGGCAGTGCCGAGCGCCTCGCCAGTCTCGGCGCGGCCGACGGAGACCGCCCCGAGCGATTCCGGCAGCGGGTCGAGCGATCCGTCGCCCAGTTCGTCCGAATCCACCGCAGCAGGCCCGTCGACCGGCCCGCCCGGCACCACCAGGCCGACGTCCACTCCGAGTCGTCCGGCTGGATCCGCGATCGACCATGTGGTGGCGATCTCGGTCGACGGTTTGAATCCGGACTCGATCACGGACCTGGGCCCGGCCGGCACGCCGACCTTCCACCGCCTGTTGCGCGAGGGCGCCGGCACCTTGAACGCCCGGACCGCGCGGGAACAGACGCGGACGCTCCCCAACCACACCGGGATGCTGACCGGACGTCGGGTCGCCAGGCCAGCAGGGTGGACATGGCTACACGATCAACACCGATCCGGGATCGACGGTGGAGCAGGAGGCCGGACGCTACATACCGTCGGTGTTCGACGTGGTCCACGACCGGGGTGGATCGACCGCGCTGTACTCGGCGAAGGAGAAGTTCGCCGTCTACCAACGGACCTGGAACGGCGACGGTGCCGAAGATCGGACCGGCCGCGACGACGGTACGGCCAAGATCGACCGGTTCGTGGTGGATACCGATGACGATCGCCTGGTCAGGCGGGTCACAGTCGACCTCGGCCGCCGACCGGCGGAGTTCACCTTCGTGCACATTGCGGCCCCGGACGAAGCCGGCCACGCCGACGGCTTCATGGGTACCCGGTATCTGCAGGCCGTGACGCGTACCGACGAGATGATCGCTCAGATCATCCGGGCCATCGAGAACAATCCGACCTTGCGCGACCACACGGTCATGATCATCACTGCCGATCACGGCGGTCGGGGCCAAGATCACGACGAGGCGGGCGCGCGCGACAACTACCGGATTCCGTTCCTAACCTGGGGTCCCGGAGTGGAGGCGGGCGGGGATCTCTACCGGATGAACCCGGACTATCGAGACCCCGGCTCCGCGCGCTCGGACTACTCCGGCGCCCAGCCGATCCGCAACGCCGACCTCGCCAATCTGGCGACCGATCTGCTCGACCTGCCGCGGGTTCCCGGTTCGGAGTTCGACCGGAGGCAGGATCTCGACCTGTTCGGCTGATCGTGCCCTCGGCGACCTCCTATGCTTTCGACATGCCGAGTTGGGATGACGTGGCCGCGATGGCGCTCGCGCTGCCGGACACCGAGGAGTCGACCTCGTACGGCAACACCGCCTGGAAGGTGCGGGGCAAGAGTTTCGTCTGGGAGCGACCGTTCAGCAAGGCTGACCTGAAACGCCTGGGCGGCACCGGACCGGAGGGGCCGATTCTCGCGGCCTACGTGGACGATCTCGCAGAGAAGGCGGCCGTCATCGCCGCCAATCCGGACACGATGTTCACGATCGAGCACTTCAACGGCTTCCCGGCGGTGTTGATCTTGCTGGACCCGGTTGGAGCCGAGACGCTGGCGGCCGCGATCATCGACGCCTGGTTGGCGCGGGCGCCCAAGGCTCTGGTCGAGGAGTACCTGGCGACCCGCTGAGTCGAATCCTCAGAGCGGGTGCGCGGGTTCTCCCTGCGTGGTCGACCGACGCGCGCCCAGGGGCTGGGCTCGCCGCCACAGCACCTCGGCGTAGAAGGCGATCATGATGGCGATCATGATCATGATCTCACCCATTCCGGCGTCGTCGTTGATGTTGAGGATCACCACCAGGAATCCGATGACGAACTTCATCACGATCAGTCCGATGAACAGGCCGATGGTGAGCGGGGTCCCCTGCGAGTAGACCCGGCCGTTCTCGACCCACAACTTGGCGTACTTCCCGCGGAGCCAGCCGACCAGGAAGCTCAGGCCGAGGCTGATCAGGAGCACCACGATCGGCCACAGACTGTCGGGTGGCCGGAAGCCGCCGACCAGCAGGCCGATGATGGCGTAGATGATCGCCAGCTTGAACCGCCGGTTGCCGATCACCTCGTTCTTCTGGGTCTGCTTCCACACCGAGTAGCCCACCAGGGCAAGGATCAGAATCAGTTCGACGGGATCCATGGCACTCCTCGATGATCAAGCGACAGGATCGACTCTAGGCCGGATGGCTGCCTGATACCGCGACAGCGCCGCGAAACCCTCGGCCAGAGCGACTCTCGGTCGCCAGTCCAACAGCTCCCGGGTCTGGCGCTGGTCGAACCAGTGCGCGGTCGCGAGCTGCTCCGCGACGAATCGGGTGATCGGCGGATCGCTCTCGGTCCCCGACATCCGGCGGCGCAACCACCAGACCGCCTCGGCCGCCAGGCCCGCTGTGGCGGCCAGCCCGGCCGGCAGCCGCCGGTGGGGCCGCGGAGCGCCCGCTGCGGCGCACATCTCGCCCAGCAACTCGGCGATCGGCAGGGGTTCGCCGTTGCTGACGACCAGCGCTCGGCCGTGCACCTCCGAAACCTTGTCGACGCCCGCAACCAGCGCGTCCACGGCGTTGTCCACGTAGGTGCTGTCCACCAGCGCCGCCCCAGAACCGATCAGCGGCAGTCGACCCTGCTGCGATCGGGCCACGATCCGGGCCACCAACTGGGTGTCGCCCGGTCCCCAGACCAGGTGCGGCCGGATGGCCAGGACGTGGAACCGCTCATCGTCGGCGGCGAGGGCGAGCAGTTCGGCCATCGCCTTGCTGCGCGCGTACGGGCCGCGGGCGCCGGCCGGGTCCGCCGGCTCCGCGCCGACCCCGAACAGCGATGAGCCGCCGTGGGCGACGGAGGGGGAGGAGACGTACACGAGGCGCTCGACGCCGGACGCCCGGCAGGCCGCCACGACGGCCCGGGTGCCGCCGACGTTGATCCGTTCGTACTGCGACCAGGGGCCGGTCACGTTGACCTTGGCGGCGAGATGCAGCACGGCATCCTGCCCCTCGACCGCCCGGCGGACCGCCGCGGAATCGGCGACGTCGCCCAGGACCTCGCGCAGGCCGAGCCCGGCGGGACGGCGCTGGAGCACGGTCACGTCGTCGCCCCGAGTCGCCAAGGCCCGGGCGGTAGCGGCGCCCAGCATGCCGCTGGCCCCGGTGACCAGGACCTTCACGGCCGGCCCACCCGGCCGCCGCGCAGGACGCGATCTGCCCAACGGCCCAGCCGCAGTCGGTCGACCTTCGACGCGTGCCGGATGTCGACCGGCAACGCATCGACGATCAGTACGGCGGCGACCGGCGCCCCCGCGGCGGCGCGGATCTCGGCGGCGAGGTCGGGGGGCGCGAGCGGGCCGCGTGACCGGTCTCTCGGGACGACGACCAGGATCAGCTGCTGGGTACCGGCCGGGCCGACTCCGACGGCGGCCGCGGCCCGGACCCCGTCGAGCGCCTCGACTCGCTGCTCGATCCCGACTGGGGTCAGCGGGCCGTCCGGAGCGGTGATCACGTGCACCAGCCGACCCTCGACCCACAGCCGGCCGGCCTCGTCGACATGTCCGACGTCGCCCGTCCGGTGCCAGCCCGGGTCACGCGAACTCTGCCGCTCGGTCGCCCAGAGGCGGTCGTAGTGGTCCTTGACGTGGCCACCGGACACGCAGATCTCCCCCGTTACGCCCACCTCGGTGCTCAGTGGCCCGGCGGCGGCACCGGCGGCGTCGAGCGCACTGATCCGGATCTGGACGCCGGGCACAGCCCAGCCGACGCAGACCCCGTTGCCCGGTCCGGCCTCCTCGATCTGGGCCAGCGAGACGTCGCTGACCGGCAGGGCCTCGGTCATGCCGTACGGGGTGTGGAGTTCCGCCGCCGGCAGCACCGCCTGCACCCGGCGCAGCAACGGGAGCGACACCGGCGCACCGGCGGACAGGACGGTGCGTACCCCGGCCAGCGCGGCCCGCTGGTCGATGCTGAGCTCGCCGGCGGTTTCGGCCACGTTGAGCAGGGCGGCGGGGGAGGCGAACAGGACGGTCGCGTCGACCGCCTGGACCGCCGCGGCCAGTGCGCTTGCGGTCAACGTGCCGGGCTTTGTGACATCCATGTCAGGAACGGCGGCGGCGATCCCCATCGCCGGCCCGTACAGCGCGAACGGCGCGAACGCCGCCACCAGCCGGTCGTCCGGCCCGATCCGCATCACCTGTCGGACCCGGTCCAGTTGGCCTCGAAGCTGGTCGTGCCGGTAGACGACCCCCTTCGCCGGCCCTGTCGCCCCCGAGGTGAACAACACCGCCGCGGTGTTGTCCGCTCGCTTCGGGATCCGCTTCTGACGCTCCTCGTCGTCCTCTTCGGGCAACGAAAAGCGTGTTGCCCTCATCGATCCTCCGAGGCCCGCCGCGGATCCCTCCACTCGCTCGGGGCCGCGGGCGGTCAGTTCGCTCAGCGACCAGCGGACGCCAAGGCGGCGGCGCAGGGCCGCGGGCATCGAGCCGGCCACGATCCGCTGTCCGGGCACCCCGAGCGCTGCGGCCGCGACGAGCCCGACCGGGATGGCGATCAGGTGGTCCGGGTTCGCGCTGCGCAGGGCCGCGCCGAGGTTGCGCAGACCGAGGCCGGCGTCGGCCAGGACGATCGACGCTCCGGCTCGCCAGCAGGCATACACCGTCGCGGTGAGGTCCAGACCCGGTCGGATCAACAGGGCGACCCGATCGCCGGGTTGGACCCCGGCGTCGGCCAGACCAGCCGCGAGGGTGGCCACCCGGCCTTCGAGCTCGGCGAAAGAGGTGACGACGGTGCCCTGCGCCGACAGTTCGACGGTCGCCACCCCGGAGTCGTCAGCCTTTTCGGTCAGGGCCGCCCAGAACGCTGGGCCGTCCTCCGCAGGGGAGGCCGTCGCCGCGGGCCGTGCTCGCCCATCCTGCTGGTCGCCGATCCAGCGCCAGGCGTGCTCGGCGGTCACTGGTGCGTCTTCGGTGACCAGATGGGAGGCGCGGGCGTAGCGGTGCACGTCGGCGTGCGGGATCCGGCGCAGGAGGTCGTTCAGGTACTCCTCGGAGAAGACGGGATCCCGGGGCCCCCACAACAGCAACGCCGGAACGTCGGCGAGCGCGGGCAGGCTGGCCGCGACCGCTGTCCAGCGCGGGCTTGCTCGGGTGGTCGTCCTCGATCGGGATGTCGGCGACGAAGTCGCCGATCGCCTGCCTCCGCAGGGCGGTCGCGTACGGCGACGCCAGCGCGTCTCGCAGCTCCCGCGGCAGGGTCGGCCTGGACACCGCGGTCGCGCCGCGGACGAATGCGGGCGTGGTCACGCACACCATCTGCCGCAGTGCGGAGGATCGGGCCAGCCGGATCACCCCGGGCGCCGCGGGACCGGCGAGCGCCACCCCGGTGTTGGTCAGCACGACCCCGGCGAGCCGGCCGGGTTGTCGTTCGTGGAGGCGGAGCGCCCAGCCGAGGCCGATCGGCCCACCCCAGTCGTGGGCGACCAGCACCAACGGGGCGCCGTCGTCTGAGTCGGAAATGCCCAGCACTGCGGTCAACCGCTCAAGATCGTCGATCCGTGCCGCCAGCCGGCGCGGGCCGGACCCCTTCTCCGCCGGGCGCTCCGACCAGCCCATGCCGAGCTGATCGGGCGCGACCACGCGCCACCCCGGGGGCGCCGCGGCGAGGAATCGCCGCCACAGGTACGACCAGGTGGGGTTCCCGTGCAGACAGAGCATCGTCCCGACCGTTGGATCCGCGCCGTTGTCGAGGAGATGCCAGCGGCGGGGAGTCCCGTCGGCGTCGGGCACCAGCACCCGCCGGGACCAGGCCGGATCGAGACCGGGCAGACCCACCGGCGGTCGAGCGAGCAGCTGGTCGAGTGAAACCGCGGCGTCGGGGCCGGTCACCTACCAGACGATCTCGGCGTACGAGGTGTTCAGGCCGGAACCGATACCGAGCAGCAGCACCCGCTCGCCGGGCCGGAAGTGGTCGACGTTCTTGGCCAGGGTGAACGGCACCGCGGCCGGACCCATGTTGCCGTAGTGGGGCAGCGTGACCGGGAAGCGCGACGGATCCACCCCGAGGGCGGACGCCATCGCCCGGATGTGCACCACCGAGGTCTGGTGGGCGACGAACCAGTCGACCCCGTCCCAGCCGAACTCGTCCTTGGCGTCGTTCCAGGTGTCGAGGGCCAGCGCGAGACCCGCGTCGAACAGCCTCTTGCTGTCGGTCCGCATCCCGTCCAGGTCGCCGACACACAGGTCGTGGTGTTCGGTGCCGGCCCGGCTGACGCCGCCGACGATCCGGTGTCCTTCCGGGTGCCGGTCCGCCCGGCCCAACACCATGGCGGCAGAGCCGGAGCCGATGGTCAAGGTGGCGAACTGGGACCGGACGTCCGCCACCGTCGCGTCCGGGCGCGCCAACCGCTCCAGTGTCGCTTCGTGGAGCTGGCGGGAACCTTCGGCGTCGACGATCAGCGCGTAGTCGGCCTGACCGGAATCGATCATCGTGCTGGCCAGCTGGATGCCGTTCACGAAGCCGAGACAGGCGTTGGCCACGTCGAAATTCAGGCAACTCGTCGGCAGCCCCAGCTGATGGTGCACGGCGACCGAGGTGGCGGGCTCCAGATAGTCCCGGCAGACCGCGGTATTGATCATCACCCCGATCTGGGCGGGGGTGATGCCTGCCTCGGCGAGGGCCTTCGCGCCCGCCATGGCCGCGGCGTCGGCGAAGCTCACGTCCTCCGGCCACCAGCGCCGCTCGACCACCCCGGCCAGCTTCTCGATCATGCCGGGCTTCATCCCCAGCCGGTCGTAGGTGCCGGCCAGCCGCTCGTCGAGCGCCGCCGATGTCACGACCAGCGGCGCCTCGACGGCGCAGACCGAGAGCATCGCCGTGTTGGCCTGCCGGAAGCTTGCGTTGCCGCCCATTCGAGTCCCTTCCCCAGGGACTCCGATCCCAGGTGCCGAGCAGATCTGGCCCTCGTCCGGCCAGACGTACCCCACCATGTTGTCACGCCCGGGCGGCAGCCGCCCCGCCCGTTCGTCGGGTGAGCCTTCTCAGTCATCGCCGAACCCTTGCCAGAAACCGCCGCGCCAACGATGCTCATCCCATGCCGAGCAGCAAAGCGATCAACAACCAGCACGGGACCGCCGAACGCGACGCTCGTCCCCATCGGGGAGTACGGGTTCCTGAGTGACGGCGAGGTGCTGGCCCTGCTCGCCCCGGGCGGGTCGGTCGACTGGATGTGCGTCCCCCGGTTCGACTCCCCGAGCGTGTTCGGTGGCCTGCTCGGTCGGCACGCCGGCAGCTTCCGGATCTCACCCGCCGATGTCGAGGTCCCGGTCGACAGCCGGTACGTCCCGGGCACGATGATCATCGAGACCAGTTGGGGTACCCCGACGGGCTGGATCGTCGTCCGGGACGCGTTGCTGATGGGCCCGTGGCACCACGACGACGAAACCCGGTCCCGCAACCACCGCCGGACCCCCAACGACTACGCCGCCGAGCACATCCTGCTGCGCACGATCCGGTGCGTCTCCGGCGAGGTGCAGGTGGTGATGGACTGCGAACCGGTCCTGGACTACGGCCGCGAGCACGTCCGCTGGACCTACACCGAGCACGGCTACCGACAGGCCGTCGCCAAGTCCGCGAACTCCGATCTCGAACTCGTGCTGACCGGCAATCTCCGGCTCGGCTTCGAGGGCGGCCAGGCCAGCGCGCGGACCCTGCTCAAGCAGGGCGACACCCGCTACGTGGCGCTTTCCTGGGGCGGGGCGCCGCCGCCGATGACGTTCGACGAGGCGTACGCCAAGCAGGTCTGGACCGCCCACCACTGGCAGCACTGGCTGGCCCGCGGCAAGTTCCCGGATCACCCGTGGCGCGCCTACCTGCAGCGCAGCGCGCTCACCCTCAAGGGCCTGACCTACGCGCCGACCGGCGCGATCGCGGCCGCCGGCACGACCTCGCTGCCGGAGACGCCGGGCGGGGAGCGGAACTACGACTACCGCTACACCTGGATCCGCGACGCGACGTTCGCGCTCTGGGGCCTCTACTCGTTGGGGTTCGACTGGGAGGCCCTGGACTTCTTCGCCTTCATCGCCGACGTCGCCGATCGAGACGATCAGATCCAGATCATGTACGGCATCGGCGGCGAGGCTGAGTTGGAGGAGTACGAGCTCGATCATCTGCAGGGTTACGCGGACTCGCGTCCGGTCCGGGTCGGCAACGCCGCCTACAGCCAGCAGCAGCACGACGTCTGGGGCGCGTTGCTGGACTCGGTCTACCTGCACGCCAAGGCGGCCAACCATCTGGACAGCCGGGTGTGGCCGATCCTGGAGAAGCAGGTGGCCCAGGCCCTGAAGCACTGGCGGGAGCCGGACGCCGGCATCTGGGAGGTGCGCGGCGAGCTGAAGCACTTCACCTCCTCCAAGATCATGTGCTGGGTCGCCGCCGACCGGGGCTCGAAGCTGGCCCGGGTGGCCGGGGAGATGGGCAAGGCCGCCGAGTGGGAACTCGCCGCGGAGGAGATCAAGGATGACATCCTGGCCAACGGGCTGGACGACCGCGGCGTCTTCACCCAGTACTACGGCGGTACCGCTCTGGACGCCTCCCTGCTGCTGGCGCCGCTGCTGCGCTTCCTGCCGCCCGACGATCCGCGGATCAAGGCGACGGTGATGGCGATCTACGAAGAGCTCACCGTGCACGGACTGGTGCTGCGCTACAAGGTCGAGGAGACCGACGACGGCTTCAGCGGCGAGGAAGGCAGTTTCACCATCTGCTCGTTCTGGCTGGTCTCCGCGCTGTGCGAGATCGGGGAGTACCACAAGGCCCGGAAGCTGTGCGCCAAGCTGCTGTCGTTCGCCGGACCCTTGGACCTGTACGGGGAGGAGATCGACCCGCACACCGGGCAGCAGCTGGGGAACTTCCCGCAGGCCTTCACCCACCTGGCTCTGATCAACGCGGTGATGCACGTGATCAGGTTGGAGCAGCGGCACGGCCATGGCGGGCAGTGGTCGGGGTCGCCCGACGTCGTAGGACGACAATGCGGGGCGTGAGCGACGAAGCGACGTCAGGCGACCGCCCGTCCGGTCGGTGTCGGCCTGATCAGTGTCGGCTGGATGGGCACGGCGCACACCCGGGCGTACGCGGCGGTACCGGCGATCTATCCCGAGCTCGGCGTCGCGCCGAAGTTGATCATGGCGGCCGACACCGCCCCGGCCCGGGTCGACTTCGCCACCTCGACCCTCGGGTACGCCGCCGGCACCACCGACTACCGGGAGGTGCTGGCCGACCCGCGCGTCGAGGTCGTCTCGATCTGCGCCCCGAACTTCCTGCACGCCGAGATCGGGATCGCGGCGGCCGAGGCCGGAAAGCACTACTGGATAGAGAAGCCGGCGGGTCGGAACCTGGCCGACACCACGGCCCTCGCCGCGGCGACCGACCCAGGCCGGCGTGATCAGCACGGTGGGCTTCAACTACCGGCACGCGCCGGCCGTGGAGCACCTACGGAGCTTGATCGCGGCGGGCCGGCTGGGCCGGATCACCAACCTCCGGGTCCGATTCTTCGCCGGGTACTCCGCCGATCCGCGCGGCGCGCTGTCGTGGCGGTTCCAGCGCAAGCTGGCCGGCAGCGGCGTCCTCGGTGACCTCGCGACCCACGCCGCCGACCTGGCCACCTACCTGATCGGGCCGATCGACGAGCTGACGGCGCTGACCAGCATCGTGCACGCGCAGCGTCCGGTGCTGCCCATGGGCAGCGGGACCCACTTCGCGGTGATCGAGGGCGGCGAGCTGGCGACGGTGGAGAACGAGGACTACGCCGCCGCGCTGGTCCGGTTCGCGAACGGGGCGGTGGGCACGGTCGAGTCGTCCCGGGTCGCGGTCGGACCCGACTGCGGCTACGGCGATCGAGGTGTTCGGCACCGAGGGTTCGGCGAGCTGGGAGTTCGAGCGGATGAACGAACTCGTCCTCTCGACCGGCCGGGGAAGCGCCGAGGCGGGATACGTGCGCGTCAACGCCAACGCCGAGTTCGGCGACTTCGCCCGGTTCCAGCCGGGTGCCGGCATCGGGATGGGTTACGACGACCTGAAGACCATCGAGGCCAAGAAGTTCCTGGCCGCCGTCGCCGGTGGACCCGCAGGAGAACTCGACCATCGCCGACGCGGTGGCGGCCGCCTCCTTCGTCGCGGCCGTGGAGGCCTCGGCGCAGTCCGGTCGCTGGGAGAAGCTGGGCTAGGCGTTCGCCGGTCGCTCGTCGGTCGGCGCATCGGTCGGCGCATCGTGGCTGGTCGAGGGCTCGTCGGTCGGCGGCTCGACGGCCGGTGGCCTGGTCACCCCGGCCAGGAGCAGGGCCACCAGCAGCAGCACGCCGGTGAGGCTCAACGCCCGGAGCACGCCGACGGAGTCGCCGAGGAAGCCGATCACCGGCGGCCCGATCAGGAACGCGGAGTATCCGACGGCGGCGACGACGGCGACCCGGCCGGCCGCGTACTTCGGGTCGTCGGCGGCGGCACTCAGGCCGACCGGGAAGCCGAGAGACGCCCCGAGACCGAGCAGCACCGCTCCGACGATGCCCAGCACCAGCGCCTGGCTGAAGACGATCAACACCAGTCCGACCAGCGCGACCAGCGCGCAGACGCGGAGCAGCCGGACCCGCCCGTACCGGTCGATCAGCCGCGGGCCGAACCAGCGCCCGGCCGTCATCGAGGCCAGGAAGATCGCCAGCGTCAGCGGACCCAGCGCCGGCGGCGCGTGGTGCCCGTCGATCATCGCGATGGCGAGCCAGTCGTTGCCCGTACCCTCGGTGAAGGCCAGGCACATCACGAACACGCCGAGCAGCAGCGTGCGGGGCTCGGTCCAGGCGCGGAGCGGGCTGTGCGGCCGTTCCCCGGAGTGAGCCGAGTCGACCTCGTCGGGCGGCAGGAACCGTCGGGTGGCCAGCGGTACGACCGTGCCGAAGGCGACCGCCACCGCCACCAGGTGCACGGTGACGGGTACCCCGAACGCCACCATCAGCGTGCCGGTCAGGGCGCCGCCGACCGTACCGATGCTGAAGCCGGCGTGGAATTTGGGCATGACCGCGCGCTTCAGGCGCTGCTCGACCGCGGCACCCTCGACGTTCATGGCGACGTTCCAGGTGCCGTTGCCGAAACCGACGATGGCGATGCCGCATGACAGCCGGGATCGCCCCGATCAGCACCCCGAAGGCGAGGACCACCAGTCCGGCCGCGAGGGCGAGGGACATGAAGGCCACGCTGCGGGCGGCGCCCAGTTTGGCGACGATGATCCCCGACAGTGGTACGGCGACGACGGCGCCGAGCCCTCCTGCGAGCAGGATCAGCCCCATGGTCGAGGGGCTGGCCTGCAACTGGTCGCGGATAGCCGGCAGCCGGGAGGCCCAGCTGGCGAACCCGAATCCGCTGCAGATGAAGGCCGTGGCTACGGCGCGCTTGGCCCGCTCCGCGACGGCGGCGCCCGGGGGCACCGCCGCAGACTTCGATCCCCGTCGGCCGGGGGCGTGAGCGGTTCGAACATGTCCCGGTCAAACTATCCGGCCGAGGGCGCGGATGGCCGTTTTGCGCACCTGACCCGCCCCTTCATCGGAGCATCACCCGACACGCGCTGCTCGTCGGGTCAGGAGCTTGGCAGGTACGTGCGGTCGACCCGATGGCGCTGGGCCCACCAGCAGACCAGAACGGTGATGGCGGCCACGACGACCATCGGGAACAGAATCCACGGTCCAGCGGAGCCGTCGCTGCGGTCCAGACCGGCACCGAGGTCCTGGCCCATGGCGATCGCGACACCGAAGAGCAGCATGTTGTACACGGTGTGGATGAGGGTGGCCACCTCGAGTCCGCCCGTCCGCCAGACGACGACCGACATGGCGACCCCGAAGAAGAAGTAGTAGACGATCAGCCAGGGATCGCCGGCGCCGTGGGCCAGCATGAACAGCGTCGCCGAGACCACCGTGCTCACGATCAGGGCGATCCGCGGGTTGGCCACCCAGCTGCCGGATGCCCGGGCGATGAGACCGCGGGCTCCGTACTCCTCGCCGGCAGCCTGCAGCGGCGTGGTCAGCAGCACGACGACCAGCAGGCCGACCGACTCGGCGGTGAAGGGTCCAGCCGGCGGGCTCGGAAGCAGGAAGCTCGAGGCCAGCACGTAGATCACGAGGATCGGCACGATGATCAGCGCCATCCGCTTCAGCAGGTCGAGGCGAAAGAAGCCACGGACCGAGTGCAGAAAGCGGATCGGCTGGCCGTAGAAGGCCCACTGCAGGAGCATCGAGAGCGGGATCATGCTCGCGGTGCTCAGGTTGATGGCCAGCAGCACCAGCGGCGTGACGACGAGCGGATTCTCGGCCAATGTCGCAGGGTCGATTCGTCCGGTCGCGGTCTCGAATACGTACGCCACGAGGCCGAGGACGGTCGACACCAGCAGGTAGCCGACCACGAGCAACCCGATCGCCAGCGCGCCCTTCCACCAGCGGTTCCGACCCGTACGCAGGAACTGGTGGAACTCGGTACCGGCCGCCGGCAGCGGGTCCGGACGGGTCGGCAGCGGGGTCGGGTAGCCGTACCCCACCGGAGGTGAAGGCCAATTCGACGAGGGCGGCGGGTACGGGACGCCGGACCCAGGGGTGTAGGCCGGGTAGGCGGGGGCAGGAGCGGTGGGCTGGTCCGGCGGGACCGGGCCGGACGGGTGGTAGTAGCTCATGACTCCGGTCTCGATCGGGCCATCTACGCTACCCGCGAACGGAGGTAAATCCAGTTCGCCACTGTCGGCGCCCTCCCGTACCGTGGCAGTTCCGGTAGCCGATGATTCCACCGCCGCTGCCGGGTCGAGTCAACATAACCCAGGCGATGGCGCAGGGCCCAGCACCACGTCGAATCGGAGGAACCCTGTCATGACGGCAACGGCACCGGCTGAACTTGCGGTCAGCACGCGCCGGCGCGACCGCACGATCATCGCGACCCTGCTGGTGGCGGCCTTCGTGGTGATCCTCAACGAGACGATCATGGGGGTCGCGCTGCCGCGGCTGATGGCCGAACTCGGCGTCGGCCCTGGACTCGGTCAGTGGCTCACCACGGCGTTCATGCTCACCATGGCGGTGGTCATCCCCACGACCGGTTTCCTGCTCCAGCGGTTGTCGACCCGGATGGTGTTCGGGGCCGCGATGGGCCTGTTCTGCGCCGGCACCTTGATCGCGACCCTGGCGCCGGGATTCTGGGTGCTCCTCGGCGCCCGCATCGTGCAGGCGTCGGGCACCGCGATCATGATCCCGCTGCTGATGACCACCATCCTCACCCTGGTGCCGATCGAGCGGCGTGGGGTCATGATGGGCAACGTCAGCATCGTCATCTCGGTGGCGCCGGCGATCGGGCCGACGATCTCGGGAATCATCCTGCAGTTCCTGTCGTGGCGCTTCATGTTCGGGCTCGTGCTGCCGATCGCGGTGCTCACGTTGGTGATCGGGCTGCGGCTGCTGACGAACATCAACGAGCGCTCCAACCAGAAGCTCGATCTGATCTCGGTCGTGCTCACCGTGCCGGCCTTCGGCGGCCTCGTGTTCGGAATCAGCCGCCTCAGCGAGGGTGGCGGCGCCCTGCCCTGGCTCGCCCCGGCCGCGCTCGTCGTCGGCGTGGTCTGTCTGCTGGTGTTCCTGCGCCGGCAGAAGGCGCTGGAGACCGGCCGCGGCCCGCTGCTGGACCTACGAGCCTTCCGCTACCCGATGTTCCGGGTCAGCCTGGCCCTGCTGTGCATCGCCATGGCGGCGCTGTTCAGCCTGATCCTGTTGCTGCCGATCTACCTGCAGACCGTGCGCGGGCTCTCGTCGTTACCGACCGGGCTGCTGCTGTTGCCGGGCGGTCTGCTGATGGGTCTGCTGGGTCCGATCGTGGGTCGGCTCTTCGACAGGTTCGGTCCGCGGGTGCTCGCCGTACCCGGCACGGTGGCTCTGGTGCTGTGCACCCTCGGGTTCAGCCAGGTCGGGCCCCAAGACGCCGATTCCGCTGCTGCTCGGGCTGCACATCCTGTTCACGGGCGGACTGGCGTTCCTGTTCACCCCGGCGTTCACCACGGCGCTCAATCCGCTACCGCCGCATCTGTACTCCCACGGCAGCGCGATCCTGACCACGTTCCAGCAGGTGGCCGGTGCGGCTGGTGCCGCCCTGCTGGTGGGCATCATGGCCTTCCGCCAGGCGAGCCTCGAGGCTGTCGGCGTACCCGCCGACCAGGCGCTGGTGGGCGGTCTGCACACCGCGTTCCTGGTGGCCGCCGGGATCTCGTGCGCCGCGGTCGTGCTGGCCTTCATGATGCGCAAGACCGACTCGACGGTCTCGGAAGGGGCGCCGCTTTAGTTGGGGCGAGGGACCGCGTTCTCGCTCGAGTCCGGATCGTCGTTCTGCTTGACGTTGGCGAAGTCCAGATCCTCCTCGTCCGGCGGCGGATCCAACGCCTTGGCCGCCGCGTCGTGGCCCTCGTCGATCGCTTCCTGCGAGCGCTCCAGTTGCTCGGTGTCGACCGGCTCGGCAGCTGCCCGTTCAGCGAGATCGTCCGAATCCGCTTCTGTCGTCTCGTCCACCTCCGAGGGGGTGGCCGGGCTGGCGGGACTCTCGGGACTCTCGGGACTGTCCGGGCTGGCGGGACTCTCGCTCGTCATGGCATGGGTATACACCGTCCCTGACGACCTCACTACGGTGGCTCCGTGCCCGAAACATCGACGCGGATCGCGATGGTCACCGGTGGCGGAACCGGCATCGGCGCGGCCGCGGCCGTCGCCTTGGCCGACGACGGCTGGACGGTGGTGATCGTCGGCCGCCGACCCGAACCACTGAACGCTCTCGCCGGGCAACATCCGCAGACTCGATCCGATCGCTGCCGACGTCACGGACGAGGACTCGGTGCGGGACCTCTTCGCCGCGGTACTGCAGCGCTACGGGCGGCTGGATCTGCTGTTCAACAACGCCGGTCGCGGCGGGACCCCGGCCGAGGTCGGCGACGTCGACCCGGTCGAATGGCGGGCCGTGGTCGACCTGAACGTCACCGGCACCTTCTTGTGCACCCGGGAGGCGTTCCGGATCATGCGTGACCAGCGGCCGCGCGGTGGCCGGATCATCAACAACGGTTCGATCTCCGCTCACGCACCGCGGCCCCGGTCGATCGCGTACACCGCCACCAAGCACGCGGTCACCGGCCTGACCAAGGCGACCGACCTCGACGGCCGGCCGTACGACATCAGTTGCGGTCAGATCGACATCGGCAACGCCGCGACGTCGATGACCGACGCGATGACGGCGGGCGTCCTGCAGGCGGACGGATCGGTACGCCCCGAGCCGACCATGGACGTCGCCGACGTCGGCCGCGCGATCGTCTACATGGCGTCGCTGCCATCGTCGGCCAATGTCGCGACCCTCACCGTGCTGGCGAGCAAGATGCCGTACGTGGGTCGCGGCTAAGACAACTCGCGGTCGAAAAAGGTGCGGGTGCGGCGGATCGATTGAGCGAACGCGTCTTCGAACGTGTGCCCCTCGTTCGGATAGAAGTAGTAGCTGACGTCCTTGCCTTGCGCCCGCAGCTCTCTGATGCTCTCCCGGGCCCACGAGATCGGGCAGGTGTCGTCCTGATTGCCGTGCTGGAACAAGACCGGTTCGGTGATCCGACTGAAGTACGGCCGCGAGGAGGCTGCCGACCACAAGCGTGGGTTGTCGTTGGGTAGGCCGTAGGTCCGGGCGATCCGCCGATTGGTCGCCTGGTCCTCGTTGTCGCTGGAGAACTGCCGCCAGTTGTCGGCGGCCAACGAACTCGTGGAGGCGTAGACCACGGCCGCGTCGACCAGACCGGGCTTGGCCGCCAGCGCCGTCAGCGTGACGTTGCCGCCCATCGAGCGACCGAGCCAGCCAACTCGGTCCCCGTCGAGGAAGTCCAGCTTCGACCGCTTCACGGCGTACACGGCGTTGATGGTGTCGACGGAGTAGGGCAGCCGCAGTTCGTAGTCGGCGTCGTCGTAGTCATCGCCCGAGGCGTGTCCGCGATAGTCGGTGTGCAGCACGACGTAGCCGTTGCGAGCCAGATAGTCCTGCTCGCGCGGCATCCCCTGTCCCGGCCGGTAGAGGTCGGGATCGATATAGCCGTGGTTGAGCACGACGACCGGGAACGGTCCCTTGCCGTCGGGGACGTGCATGATGCCGGAGACCGTGAGCTTCTCGCTGGTGTAGGTGATCAGATAGCGCTTGTATGCCCCGCGGTCCTCCAGCAGGCGGCCTAGTTTCAGGTCGTCGCCGTTGTAGGTCTTGGTGATCAATGCCGCGACGGAGATCGGATTGGGCCTGCGGGCAGGGCTGCTCGGCTCGGATGAAGGAGACTTCGACGGACTCGACGCGGGCGGTTCGGTGGACGGTCGCGCCGGGGACGCGGTGCTCGCCCCGGGTGGGCTCGCGGCCGGGGTGCCCTGGCCCGGCGGCGCGCTGGTGGACGCACTCGGCGGCGAACCGGCGGCCGGGGGAGTGGACGGTCCGGCCCCACTGCAGGCGGCAAGCGCGAACGCGGTGGCGGCCGAGGTCAACGCGAGGAGCCGTCTCATGCCCCGAGTATTCCCGCTCCTCGGTAGGCGACGGGTGGCTCCCGCCGAGGGGTCAGGGAAGCGGGTCGGTCGAGGCAGGCGGGATGGGGTCGGTGCCGGGCTTGGCCGCTGTCTCCACCTTCTCGGCGGCGATGCGCACGACGCCGGCCACCGGCTCCGGCAGCAGGTGGGCGTTCTTGCGTACCTCGCCGGCAGCGGTGGCGACACCGGACTGGACGCGCGGGTCCTGGGCCAGCTCCCCGGCCCGAGCCTTGATCTGCTCGAACTGCTCGCGTCCGGCCTTGGTTCCCAGCAGGTATCCCACGGCGGCGGCGCCGGCGATCACAACGACTGTTCTGAGTTTCATGGCGTGCTCCCTTCGGTGCCGATGAGTCTAGGGAGGCCCGCCCCGGGTCCGGGGGCCGGGCTCCCCGCCGTGCGCACGCTTGTACGTTGTAAACATGACCGCGTCTCCTGAGCAGTTCGACCTGATCGCCAAGATCGTGCAGGGCGCCCGGGTGGCCCTGGTGACGACCGTGTCAGCCGAAGGGCACCTGGTCTCCCGACCGCTCGCCCTGCAGGACCGGGTGTTCGACGGCGAGTTGTGGTTCTTCACCCCTGATCCGTCGACGAAGACCGACGAGGTCCGCGCCAACCCGGAAGTCAACGTCGCCGTCGAGTCCAACGACGACTACGTCTCGTTGTCCGGTACGGCCACGGTGTCTCGCGATCGCACCATGATCGAGGCGTTGTGGAACCGGCACGCCGAGGCCTGGTTCGAGAAGGGCATCGACGACCCGAGCGTGGCCCTCCTGCACGTGAGCGTCGACACGGCGGAGTACTGGAAGTTCGGTTCGCCCAAGATCGTCGCCGCCGCCAAGTACGCCACCGCTCTGATCACCGGGGACCAGCCGGACATCGGCGAGAACGAGACGGTTGAAATCGAGGACACGCCGGTCAGGAACCACGACTGACGAGCTGGGCCCGGCTGGGGCTGCGGAAGTCGCGTTTGGTCGGAAACCGCGGGTCGAGGAGCCGCCGATGCCCCTGCGGAAATCGGGTGGCTCTGTCGGCCTGCTCTGGTAGACAGACGCCATGTCCGCCATCGAATCGGTGATCTTCGACTGGGCCGGCACCCTGACGCCCTGGCACCCGATCGAGCCGGCCGATGCCTGGGTGGCGGCGATCGGCCCGGGACCGGCGGCGGAGCTGTTGCGGACGGCCGAGGAGGCGATTTGGATCCGCTGCCGCGACGAGCACCGCAGCGGCAGCCTCGAGGAGGTGGCGGCACTCGCCGAGGTCGTGGTCACGACCGCCCAGTGGGACGCCTACTTCGACTGGTGGGAAGAGCACACCTACACCGATCCGCTGGTGGCGCCGCTGTTCGCCGCGCTGGCCGACCGCGGCTACCGGGTCGGCGTGCTGTCCAACACCATCTGGCCGCGTGAGAGGCACGAGGAGATATTTCGGCGGGACGGGGTGCTCGAGCACATCGACGGGGCCGTCTACAGCAGCGAGATCGAATGGACCAAGCCGCACCCGCAGGCGTTCTGGGCTGCCCTGCAGGCGGTCGGAGGGAGCGATCCGGCCACCGCGGTGTTCGTGGGCGATCGGCTCTTCGACGACATCCACGGCGCCAAGTCCGCCGGCATGCGAGCGGTGCTGGTCCCCCACAGCGTGATTCCGGAGTGGCAGACCACCGGGGTGCAGGGCAGCCCGGACGCGATCATCGACAACCTCGGTGAACTGCTGGGCCATCTGGACGGGTGGCATGCACCCGCCTTCAGGTAAGGCAAGCCTCACTTAGCGCGGCTATGCTGAGCCGATGCGCCGCCTCGACGTGATCTTCGGGCGGACCCGGTGATCGAGTATTTCCAGGGTCTGCCGTACCCGCTCGCCGTGGCAGCTCTGTTCGTCATCGTCGTGCTCCGCGCCGGCGCGACGTATGCAATCGGTCGGGGGGTCGAGGCGGGCGCGAGCCGTACGCGGATGCGGCGCGTGCTCGAGGGGGAGCGCTTCCGCCGGGCCCGGGCCCTGGTCGACCGCTGGGGTGCCCCGATCGTCGCCCTGTCGTTCCTGACCATCGGATTCCAGACCGTGGCGAACGTGGCGGCCGGCGTCGCCCGGATGCCACTGCGCCGTTATCTGCCGGCGCTGGGGATCGGCGGCCTGGCCTGGGCCTTCCTGTACGCGACCGTCGGTGTCCTCGGCGTGGCCGGTTTCACTTCTGCTATACGCGTTGTCACCGGTCGCTGCCATTCTGGTGGCGGTCGGCATCGCAGCCGCCGTGACGGCGTTCGTGGTGATTCGGCTCCGTAGCCACATCAGCAGCAAGGACGGCGATGAACCAACCACAGACTCCGAAGACGGTCGACTGGCAGCTCACGATCGACGCCCGTGACCCGCACACGCTGTCGGACTTCTGGGCCGGCGCGCTCGGGTACGAGCTGGAGGACCATCACGATCAGATCCAGGGGCTGCTCGACGCCGGGCAGGTCGATGAGAGTCTGACCGTTCGGCACCACGATCGGCTGTCGTGGATCATCGGGTCCGCGCTGCGCGGCGGCGACCGGCGGATCCTGTTCGTTCGAGTGCCCGAGGAGAAGTCCGGGAAGAACCGGGTGCACATCGACCTCAACGTCGGCCGCGAGCAGGTGCCGGCCGAAGTCACCCGAATCGCGTCACTGGGGGCCACCAAGGTAGGTGAGGTCGAGGAGTGGGGCCAGTTCCATGTGGTCATGCAGGATCCGGAGGGCAACGAGTTCTGCGTGCAGTGACTCCTGCCCGTTAGCGTGGGCCCGTGCCCATCGACGCCGAGCTCTGGGCTCCGGTTGCGGAGTTCGCCTTCACCGACATCACCTACCACCGCGCCGTCGGGGCACCGGTGGTGCGGATCGCCTTCGACCGGCCGGAGGTGCGCAACGCCTTCCGTCCGCACACGGTGGACGAGTTGTACTCCGCACTCGACCACGCACGGCGGTCGGCCGACGTCGGCGCGGTGCTGCTGACCGGCAACGGACCGTCGCCCAAGGACGGTGGCTGGGCCTTCTGCAGCGGCGGTGACCAGCGGATCCGAGGCCGCTCGGGCTACACGTACGCCGAGGGGAAGCCCCCGCGACGGTCGACCCCGCCGCGATGGGTCGGCTGCACATCCTCGAGGTGCAGCGGCTGATCCGGATGATGCCGAAGGTGGTCATCGCCTTGGTCAACGGCTGGGCTGCTGGCGGGGGCCACAGCCTGCACGTGGTTTGCGACCTCACCCTGGCCAGCTCCGAGCACGCCCGGTTCAAGCAGACCGACGCCGACGTCGGGTCGTTCGACGGCGGCTTCGGGTCGGCGTACCTGGCTCGGCAGGTCGGGCAGAAATTCGCCCGGGAGATCTTCTTCCTCGGCGAGACCTACGGCGCCGAGGAGGCCCACCGGATGGGCATGGTGAACCGGATCGTGCCGCACGATGACCTGGAACGGGTCGGACTCGACTGGGGGAAGCGGATCTGTGGCAAGAGCCCCACGGCCCAGCGGATGCTGAAGTTCGCCTTCAACGCAATCGACGACGGACTGGTGGGGCAACAAGTCTTCGCCGGCGAAGCCACCCGACTCGCGTACATGACCGACGAGGCGGTCGAGGGCCGCGACGCCTTCCTGGAACGCCGCGTTCCGGACTGGTCGAGTTTCCCCTACTACTACTGAGCCCCGACTCCTACTGAGCCCTGACCGCGGCCGATTCCGACGCGCGGCGCCGGGTCAACCGGCGCGGAGTGCGCCGGCCGCGGGCCGCGTACTCCCGGGCGCGGTGACTCGACAGGGCCAGGAGCAACAAGATGCTGTCGGCGATCGTCGGCAGACTGGCCAACGTGATGACAGAGCTCTGTTGGGCGTTGCCGATGAACGCAGAGACGACCGCGAGCACGGCGGTCAGCATCAGCAGGATCCGGGCCCAGTTCCGGCCGAGGAAGGTGAATACGGCGAGGACGACGTCCCAGGCAGCGGCCAGGACGAGTGCGACCTCGATGACGGCGATGACCGTCATGCTCCCGTCGGTGTCGAGGGCGGCGGCGACGTCACCGGAGTTGATGAACACGATGACCGCTGCGGTCAGATAGAGCAGCCCCTGCACAAGAGCCATCAGGGCACCGAAGACGGTCTGGAACGGGCGCTTGTCTCGACTGTCGGTGCGTTCGGCTGCGGCCGCGGACGGTGCGGCCAAGGACGTCAGGTCCACGACGGGCAGGTTGCCGTCGGTCCGGATGAGGTCACCGCCGCCGTTGCGGGAGTGGTAGCTGGTGGAGAAGTCCTCGATGACCTCGACCGAGGCCTCGGCGTTGTGGTCGGCGAGAGACGTGACCAGGAAATCGCGCTCGATGTCGGTGTCCTGCTCGATCTTGTGGGTGATCTGCAGAGTGAACAGGGACAAACCGACACTGCGGTCGTAGGTGCCGGCGGCCAACCAGTCCACGGCGGCCCCACCCGGCAGCGGCCAGCCGCTCGGGGTCCGCCAGAACCGGACGTGGTGCCGCTTGGCCGGATTCCCGTCGACCTCCTGCTGATAGGCGAAGTCCTGGATGCGGTCGAACAGGTGCAGCGGGCTGACCGGCGCCTCCGGATAGCTGCGGCGGGTCAGGGTCGACCTGATCATGGCGAGGGTGCTCCGAAAGCCGAGGTCGTCGGCGCGCGTCCACCTGGCCCGGGTCATGGCGGCGTGGAGTTGGGCCTCGGTGCCCAGCAGCGCCACATTGATGGGGTCCCCGAGGAGTCCGTCGCTGGTACGGGTGCGGCCGATGAAGTAGTTCGGGACGTAGATGTGGGTCAGGATCCGGTGCAGCCGGGGCAGCAGCAGATAGGTGAGGACGGCCCAGAAGACCACGAGCAGCAACCAGGGCCATCCTGGCCGCACTCCTTCCTGGACGATCAGGTACGCCAGCCACAACGTGGCCAGGCCGGCGAAGGCGAAAAGGAATCCGTCGAGCTTGTCGAGGACTGACCTTCGCAATTCGACGCTGCGGTGGCTGCTCACCATGGCCGGAGCCGCCGGACCGCGCTCGGGGTGCACACAGGTGGCTTCTCGGTCTCGTCCTCAGCCCATCAGGGGGAAGCTGATGACGCTGTTGACGAACGGTAACTCGGCTCGCCGTTCGCCGGCCTCGGCGACGATCCCGTCAGGGGTGATGGTTCCGTCGAAGTGGAAGCGGTCGATGACGAACGGGAGGTTGTCGGCGTCGAGCGGGAACGGGGAGTCCATCACGTGGAAGTGCAGATGGGCCTCGGTAGAACTGCCGCTGTTGCCGCACCGCGCGATCTGCTCTCCGCGGCGGACCCGGTCGCCGACGGATACAGCGACCGACCCAGGTCTGAGGTGGGCGTAGAAGGCGTACACCTGGTCGGCGATGGCGAGCACGACGTGGTTGCCGCCGAGCTGGTCCAACGGCAGGCCGGCCATGATGGCCTGCGGGGTGGCGTCGGGAAGCGCGTCCAGGACGGTCACCACCTCACCGTCAGCGACCGCGAGGATCGGCTGATCCCAGGTGTAGTAGCTCGAGTTGGCGTCCGGCGGCCCCGAGAGCGTGGCCGCCAAGCCGGTGTCGGGATCGAACATGCTGCGGGCGTCGGGGTCGACGCGGACCCAGTCGATGGCGTACCGCTCGGCGGGGTTCACGCGACCGCCGACCGGGATCAGGGCGGCCCGGTGCGCGTTCATCGATCCGCACGCGTTGGCGGCCCACCAGTTCGCGCCCTCGAGGGGTGCGCCGATCTCGATGGGCGTCTGCAGGTCGACGCCGACGATCCCACCGAGCTGCGTCACGGCCGTGGGGAAGTTCTCGGCGTACGCGGCCTGGCCAGGCTGGAGCTGAGCGAAGTCGGCCCCGATCTCGTGGACCAGCCGGCCGGGGCGGCGTCGATCCCCGGGCAACACGGCGTCCATGATCACGAGCACGGTCCGGCCCGACGGGATGCTTCGGACGGGCTCCGGCGAGGCCGGATACTCCCCGACCAGCAGACTCGAGCCGATCACGTCCTCCGCCTGCAGTCCGGCGAGCCGGTCGCCGTCGGGATGATCGGCCCGCGTCGTGATCGAGGTGATCGTGGCGGGGCGGGCCGAGCAGTTCAGGATCGACAGCTCGTAGATGAGATGGTCTCGTCCGTCGGTGCCGCGGACCGGAATCGGATCGGGTCCGACCTGCGTCGCCACCAGGGGCGTGAACCGATCGCCGGACTCCAACCGCTCTGCCGGTGTGCGCGCAGCTCCGCTCATCAGGTCTGACACCGCGGGCCTCCTTCCTCCAGACGGGTGAACCTCTCGTCGAACCCTGCCCGGTGGGCAGGGCGTGGAGCCAGGGGTACGGACCCACGGACCGCCCACGGAGTTGCCCGGGCCCGCCCGGATGCGTCGGATCCGGGCTGTTGAACAATGTCTGCGTCATGACCGAGCGCCGCAGGGGTCAGTTCGCCCGACTGCTTCGGCAGTACCGCCGGGCCGCCGGCCTCACGCAGCGCGACCTTGCCCTGCGGGCGGCGTTGGGTGAGCGGACGGTGAGTGATCTGGAACGCGGCGTTGCCGCCGCACCGTACGACGACACCGTGCGGCGGCTTGCCTCGGCGCTGGAGCTGACCGCCACGCAGTCCTCCGAGTTGCGTGTGGCGGCCCGTCCGTTGTCGGGAACCGGCGCCGCGGCGACGGTCGCCGTGCGTCTGCTCGAGGCGGCGTCACTTGGCGAGCTCGTGGCGCGCGACGCGGAACTCGAGCGGGTGGTCGACCTGTTGGGGCACGCCGAGCGGGGTCAGGGTTACGCCGTGTTGGTGGCGGGGGAGGCCGGCGTCGGCAAGACTCGGCTGGCGCTCGAGGTGTGTCGCCGGGCGTCGGACCGGCGTGACCAGGTCGTGTTCGGGCGCTGCTACGACGCACAGTTTGGGGTGCCGTTCACGCCCTTCGTGGAGGCGCTGTCCGCGCTGTCCGCGGTGTCGCCGCCGGAGCTCCGGGCCGCCGCCGCCGACCGTTGGCCGCATCTGGTCCGGCTGCTGCCGGACGAGCTGGGTGGGCCGGACGACCCGTGGGGTGCGAGCGACGGTCCGACCGAGGTGCTGCGCCTGTTCCGGGCGGTGACGGGGTTCCTCCGGTCTTCGGCGGCGGATCGCCCCGTGGTCCTGGTCCTCGACGACCTGCATTGGGCCGACCGCGCCAGCCTCGACCTCCTCCTGCACCTGGTCCGCAACACCCGCGCCGACCCGATCCTGATCATCGCCACCTATCGCGACGTCGAGGTGGGCCGGCGACACCCGCTGCGCGCGGTACTGCGCGAACTCGACCGCGAGGAGACGACGGTCCGGATCCGGCTCGGGAACCTGTCGGAGGACGAGACGGCGACGTTGGTCCGCGGGTATTGGCCGTCGGCCGCATCGCCACCCTCGGAGTTGGCGTCACAGGTCTACCGCCGCACCGACGGGAACCCGTTCTTCGTCGTCGAGACCCTCACCGACCTCGTCGAACGGGACACGCAATTGGCCGACGCGGAGGACGTCAGCCTCCTGGATCCGCCGGTCACCGTCACCGAGGCGATCCTCGGCCGGGCCGCGCGGCTGGGGCCGGCGACTCGGCACCTGCTCGACGTGATGAGCGTGCTCGGGCCCTGCGACGTCGACGAACTGCTCGTCGTCGCCGGTCTGGGGTCGGTGCAGATCGAGACGACGTTGGAACAGGTCGAAGACGCGGGCCTGCTGCGGATCGTCGGCGACCGGTACGTCTTCGACCACAGCCTCACCCAGGAGGCGGTGTACGCGGACCTGTCGGCCACCCGTCGGCGCCGCCTCCACCATCAGGTCGGTGCCGCGTTGGAGCGACGCGGAGACCGCGCGCAACCGGGTCGTGCGGCCGACATCGCGAGGCACTTCCGACTCGGCGGCGCGGCTGCCCGATCCCTGCCGCACGCCGTCGGGGCCGGCCGCCAGGCGGAATCGGTCTTCGCGTACGCCGAGGCGGAGCAGCAATACCGTCAGGCCCTCGACGTCGCCACGGGAGACGGTGCCCAGGCCCTCGACGTCGCCACGGGAGACGGTGCCCAGGCCGTCGAAGCCGAGGTCTGGGAGCGGCTGGGCGTCGTCCTCACCGCTCAGGCTCGCTACGACGAGGCGTTCGAGGCGCTGGAGCGGGCGGTCCTGGGCTACGCGTCGTGGCCAGACCCCGCCGGCGTCGACCGGACCGAGGCCGACATCGCCATGGCGTACTTCCGCTGCGGTGCGCCGGTGCAGGGAATCGCCCGGCTTGCCGCGCACCTGGACTCCCTCGCACCGATCGACGATCAGCAGCGTCGGAGCGGCCGGGCTGCTCTCCAGCTCGCGCTGGCCCGCCTCTACTACGCCAACGCGCAGTACCGGGAGTGCCGGGCTGCGGCCGAGCGCGGGGCGGCCCTGTGTCGGGCGAACGACGACGTCCGGCTGTTGGCGGAGATCGAGTTGTGGCGGGGGATCGGCCTGCTCTGGTCGGATGCACCCGACGGTGGGGTGACCGCCCTGACCCATGCCCTGGGGTTGGCGGACAGCCACCAGTTGCTCGATGTCGTGGGCCTCGCGTGTCTGCCGTTGCACCTGGCGTACGCGCTCCGCGGCGAGTTCCGGCGCAGCCACCAGTACGCAGAGCGCGGGATCGCCGCGGCCGAACGTACCGGCGACCTGGCGCTGCTTGCCATGCACGTGGCCAACCGCGGCGTCCAACAGGTGTACACCGGCGAGTGGACCGGCGCGGAGGGCGATCTGCGGCACGCCGTCAACCTCGCCGCTGACATCCCGACGTCGTACTTCACCCCCTTGCCGTCGGCCTACCTCGGGGTGCTGAGACTCGACCAGGGACGACTCGAGGAAGCCCAGGAGCTTCTGATCCAAGCCGCCGACCAGGCGCACGAAGCCGGTAATCGCGAGGTACGCGGCTACGCCCGCACCCAGTTGTTGCGGCTGGACGTGCTCCGAGGACGGGCCCGCAGCGTGATCGACCGGATTGGGCTGGACCCTGACCTGACCGGTACGACCTTCTGGTACGACGTCATCCTGCTGACCGTGCACGCGACCGCGTTGCTCGAAACCGATCGGCCCGGCGAAGCCGAGGTCGTCGCCGATCGTGCCGTCGCCCGGGCGCGACTGATGCGCAATCGGCTCGATGGCGTGGCGGCGCTCGGCATCCGTGCCGAGGGTCGGAGCCGGCTGGGTCGCGACGAGGAGGCGGCCGAGGATCGGGCCGAGGCGGCCGACTGGCTGGTCAGGCGGCGAGCGTGAAGACGTGCGAGCGAAGAGTGCACTTGCGGCTGTTGCGCCCGCCGCAGAACAGCATGAGGCGCACAGTTCGGGGTCAGACCACCCCGTACAGCCGATCGCCGGCGTCGCCGAGGCCGGGGACGATGTAGCCCTGGTCGTTCAGCCTCTCGTCCACCGAGGCGGTCACCAGCATGCACGGCACGCCGAGTCCGTCGAGCAGTTCGGTGATGCGCGCGATCCCCTCCGGAGCGGCCAGCAGGCAGATGCAGGTGATGTGGTCGGCGCCGCGGTCGACGAGAAACCGTACGGCCGCCGCCAGGGTGCCGCCGGTGGCCAACATCGGATCCAGCACGTAGCACTGCCGGCCCGACAGGTCGTCTGGCAGCCGCTCCGCATACGACGTGGCCTGCAGCGTCTCCTCGTCACGCACCATGCCGACGAAGCCGACCTCGGCGGTCGGCATCAGCCGGGTCATCCCCTCCAACATGCCGAGCCCGGCCCTCAGGATGGGCACGACGAGCGGACGCGGGGCGCTCAGTTTGACGCCATGGGCGGGCCCGACGGGGGTGGTGACCTCGTACGGGCTCACCCGCACCTCCCGGGTCGCCTCGTACGCGAGCAGCGTCACCAGCTCCTCGGTCAGCCGCCGGAACGTCGGCGAATCGGTCCGTTCGTCCCGCAAGGCCGTCAGCTTGTGCGACACCAGCGGATGTTCGACGACGCAGAGGTCCACGCGTGCACGGTAGCGGCCGAAGGCCCACACAGCTAGGCGGGGTTGCGCTCATCTGACACGATGGGCTCCGGCCTGCGCGGGTCGATCGCCACGGTGGCGCGAACGGAGGAGGGGAGCATGCCGGACTACGACGACGAGGACTACGAGTCGCTGGATCTGGACGGCCCCGTCGATGCCCGCAGCAGCTCCCGCGGTCGCAATCCCGCCGTGCTCAGTGACGACATCGACGACATCGACTCCGACGACGACTCCGATGACGACGATGACGACGATGACGACGATGACGACGACGACGACGATGATGATGATGACGACGATGACGACGACCAGCCGCAGGCAGAGTCCACCGCCGACGGTTTCGTCCCCGACACCGATGACGACGACGATGACGATGACGACGACGAACCGGAGGATGCGGGGCCGGACGAGATCGACTTCGTGGTCGCCGCGTACCGGGAGGATGGCCAACCGCAGGTCCAGGCCCTGAAGGCGGACCTCGCCAACGACTTGGAGGAGCTGATCGGTCAGCTCCGCCGATTCCCCGGCGAGGGCGGCGCCCTCGGCTTCGTCAGCCTCGTCGAAGAGGTGTTCGTCATCGTCCGGGTCCGCGGCCGCCACGTCCAGGTACTCCTCAACGACGGCAGCGCCGTGGCGGACTTCCCGATCGCCCGGGACGTGGCCGACCTGCTCGGCGAGGAGCTACCGGACCCCGACGACGAGGGCGAGCCGATGGGCGACCTGGGGATCTTCGCCGACCTCGGGGTCAGCGAATTCGACATGGAGAACCTGGTCGACGATCTCGAGCGCGGCAGCGACCAGATCCTGATCGAGGTGGCCGAGAAGATCAGACTCGGTCCGCAGTTCCGCCGGGTCGCCGAGTCCGATCAGCCGTCCTGACCGAACCGGACGCTGCCGTGGCCGGCCGTTGGGACGCGCCCATGCGGCTGGCTCTCGACGAGGCCCGCAGAGCTGGTGCGGCCGGTGACACCCCGGTCGGCGCGGTGCTCCTCGACGACGCCGGCTCGGTGGTCGCTGCCGCCGGCAACCGGCGCGAACAAAGCCATGACCCGACGGCCCACGCCGAGGTGCTGGTGCTCCGCGCCGGGGCCCGGGCCCGGGGCGACTGGCGGCTGAGCGGCTACACCGTGGTGGTCACGCTCGAGCCGTGCGCGATGTGCGCCGGTGCGCTCGTGCTGGCGCGGATCGACCGGCTGGTGTTCGGCGCGTACGACCCGAAGGCCGGGGCCGTGGCCTCGCTGTTCGACCTCGTCCGCGACCCCCGGTTGAACCACCGGGTCGACGTCCGTGGCGGCGTCTTGGAGCAGGAGTGCGGCCGCCTGCTCAGCGACTTCTTCGACCGCCTCGAGTGAGCGAAGTGATCCGGCGCGGTGGTCGGAGGACCATCTAGGTGACCCGCTTTTCGTCGCCGAGGAGAACGACGGCCGGCGTCTGAAGCGGATCTCGCAGCGAACGAACAATGCAGTAGTCTTCCCGGCGGTGGCGTGTCTGAGCGGCCGAAAGAGCGCGCCTCGAAAGCGCGTGAGGTGAAAGCCTCCGCGGGTTCAAATCCCGCCGCCACCGCCACAGCACCCCGTCTTCCATCGAAGCGGCCTCAGCCGGAGACGGGGTGCTCCCTCTGGGGGAAGGAGGGCACGTTGATCAACATCGTTGGCGTGCCTCCCGAGGCGGCGAGATGATCGACATCGACACCCTGATGCTGTTCGGCGCGATCATCTTGATCGTCGCGATCATCGCTGCGCGGATCGGCTCTCGGGTCGGATTGCCCGCCCTGCTGGTGTTCCTGGTGCTCGGTATGGTCATCGGCGAGGACGGCCTCGGGGTCACCTTCAACGACGCCGAACTCGCCAAGTCCCTCGGCTTCGCCGCCCTCGTCCTGATCCTCGCCGAAGGTGGCCTCACGACCAAGTGGCGCGACATCCGACGATCCCTCGGGCCGGCGATCATGCTGGCCACGGTCGGTATCGCGGTGAGCATCGGGCTGATGACGCTCTTCGGCTACTTCGTGCTCGGCCTCGGTATCTGGCTTGCCGTCCTGCTCGGCGCGGTCACCGCTCCGACCGATGCGGCCGCTGTCTTCTCGGTGCTGCGCAACGTCCCCATCCCGAGTCGTCTCCGCGGCATCCTCGAGGCAGAGTCCGGCCTCAACGACGCCCCGACGGTCCTCATCGTCGGCGTCGCCAGTGCCGCCGCACTCAGCGGATCCTCCGAGCAGAACCAGGTCCTGCTGGGTGGCCTGATCATCCTCGAGCTGGTGGCCGGCCTCGTGATCGGCGTCGCCCTCGGCTGGCTGGGCACCCAGATCCTGCGCCGAGTGGCACTGCCGTCCTCGGGTCTGTACCCACTGGCGACGCTGGCCTGGACCGTTCTCGCGTACGGTCTCGCCGACCTCGCCCACACCAGCGGTTTCGCCGCGGTCTACGCCTGCGCGGTCATCCTGGGCAACGCGAACCTGCCGCACCGCGGGGCAACCCGGTCCTTCGTCGAGGGCGTCGGCTGGATTGCGCAGATCGGGCTCTTCGTGATGCTCGGACTGCTGTCCGTGCCGAGCCGGCTGACTTGGAGCAATGCGGTCATCGCGCTCGTGGCCGGCCTGTTCCTCACCCTCGTGGCGCGACCCGTCTCGGTGCTGGCGTCGGTCGGCCCGTTCAAGGTACCGGCCCGACAACAGCTGTTCCTCTCCTGGGCCGGGCTGCGCGGCGCGGTGCCGATCGTGCTCGCCACCGTGCCGCTGGCTGCCGGCGTACCGAATGCCACGTTCCTGTTCGACGTGGTGCTGATCTTCGTCGTGATCTTCACGGTGTTGCAGGGTCCCACGCTGCCGTTCGTCGGTCGCCTGCTCGGTCTCATCAATGACGAAACCGCGCGCGAGGTGGAGGTCGAGGTGGCGCCGCTCGACAAGATCTCGGCCGATCTGTTGCAGGTCCGGATCCCACCCGGATCTCGGCTCAGCGGATTGGAGATCTCCGAGCTCCGGCTGCCCAAGCAGGCGGTCGTGTCGCTGATCATCCGCGACGAATCGCCCTTCACCCCGTCGGCGCGGGATCGGATCAAGGTCGGTGACGAACTGCTCGTCGTCACTCCGACCGACAGGCGGGACGAAACGGAAGAGCGCCTCCGAGCCCTCGGTCGCGGCGGCCGCCTCGCCCGCTGGCGTCGTCCGGAACCGAGCTAGCCGGAAGCGAGGTGGATCAGCCGCCGAGGACCGGCGACGCGGTGCGCACCGACGGCAGGCACACCGTGGGGGCCTTGACCGAGATGGAAGTCTTGGCGCTCTTGTTGAAGCCGCCGTACCGGTCACCGACCAGGACGTCCACCGAGCGGTCCTTGCGCTTGTCGGTCTTGATGACCGCACCCCGGAAGAAGCCGCCGACCAGCAGCACCTCGGGGTTCTTCGCGCCGGCGCCGATGATGACCGTGACCCCGACCTTCTCCTGGGTGTTGGTCGTGCGCTGGACGCGGAATCCGCGCTCCCGCAGCGAACGGCCGACGTCTCCGGCCAGGCCACGCCGGTTGCCGCCGTTGAAGACGCTGACCGTGACCTGGTTCGCGGTCAGCTGTCCCTTCGCCACCGACGTCTCCACACAGGGATCCGGCGCAGGTGCGGGCAACGGCTTGAGCACGTTGGTGTAGCCCCACCAGGCCCCGTACGCGAGGACCCCCAACAGCACGAGCAGGGTCAGCGGGACGCGGACGATCCGGAACACGCGTCCGATCACCGTCGATCCCTCCTGTGGTCCGCCCCGAACTGTCCGCGCAGCTTACCTGGAGCGGAGGCTCGATTCCGATCTCCTACTTGAGGTCCAAGACCCGGGCGTGCATGGTCTGGCGTTGCTGTAGGGCCGCGCGGAGAGCCCGGTGCAGGCCATCCTCGAGGTACAGCTCGCCGCGCCACGACACCACGTGAGCGAACAGGTCGCCGTAGAACGTCGAGTCCTCCTCGAGCAGCGCCTCGAGGTCGAGCGTCCGCTTCGTCGTCACCAGCTGGTCCAAGCGCACTTGGTGCGGAGCGATCGCCGCCCACTGCTTCTGCACGTAGCCGTGGTCTGGGTACGGGCGTACGTCACCCACGCGCTTGAAGATCACTGCATCACTCTAAGACACAGCTGATCGGGGCCCCTGACACGACATCGTTACGATTTCGTACGTGACCGAGCCCACCGTGAGTGAATCAGACCCAGCACCGAAGTCAGAGTCTGCAGCAGAGCCGGCACCGTACTCCGCACCGGAACCCGCACCCGAGTCCGCACCCGAGTCCGCACCGGAGTCCGCACCGGCACCGGTCGCCGCATCCCTGCCCGAATACGTCCAGCAGATCAAGGACGGATACACCTTCGAGGAGCCGGCCATCGATCTCGGTGTGCTGATGGAGAACGACGCCCCGATGCCCTCGGTCCGGGTCCGGATCCCCCTGTCCATGTTGAACCGGCACGGCCTGGTGGCGGGCGCCACCGGCACCGGCAAGACCAAGACCTTGCAGGTCCTGGCGGAGGCGATGTCGAAGGCCGGCGTGCCGGTCTTCGCCGCCGATGTCAAGGGCGACCTGTCGGGCATCGCCGCCCCGGGAGCGGTGAGCGACAAGCTCACCGCCCGGACCGCCAAGATCGGCCAGGACTGGCAGCCGACGGCCAGCCCGGTCGAGTTCTACTCCCTCGGCCGCGGCGACGTCGGGGTCCCCATCCGGGCGACGGTTACCTCCTTCGGACCGATCCTGTTGTCGAAGGTCCTCGGACTCAACAAGACCCAGGAATCGTCGCTGGGGCTGATCTTCCACTACGCCGACACCGCCGGCCTGCCGCTGCTGGATCTGAACGATCTGCGGACGCTGCTCACCTACCTCACAGGAGACGAGGGCAAAGAGCAACTGAAGGGCATCGGTGGCCTCAGCAGCACCACCGTCGGGGTCATCCTGCGCTCCCTGATCACCCTGTCCGACCAGGGCGCGGAGGACTTCTTCGGCGAAACCGAGTACGACACGGCCGATCTGTTGCGCGTGACCGCCGACGGCAGGGGCGTGGTCTCGCTGCTCGAGCTGCCCAGCATGATCAACCAGCCCGCCATGTTCTCGACGTTCCTGATGTGGCTGCTTGCCGACCTGTTCACCGATCTGCCCGAGGTGGGTGATGTCGAGAAACCGAAGCTCGTCTTCTTCTTCGACGAGGCGCACCTGCTGTTCACCAACGCCTCGCCGGCGTTCCTGCAGGCCATCACCCAGACCGTTCGGCTCATCCGGTCGAAGGGCGTCGGCATCTTCTTCGTCACCCAGACCCCGAAGGACGTACCCGACGACGTGTTGGGCCAACTCGGTTCGCGGGTCCAGCACCAACTCCGCGCTCACACCCCCAACGACGCCAAGGCGCTCAAGCAGACGGTCGCCACCTTCCCCAAGTCGCACTACGACCTCGCCGAAGCGCTGCAGTCGCTGGGCATCGGTGAGGCGGTCGTCACGGTGATGGACCCCGACGGAGCGCCGACGCCGGTCGCGTGGACCCGGATGCTCGCGCCAGAGTCCTTGATGGATGCCATTCCACCCGACGCGCTCCGTCCCGGGATCGCGCAGTCGGCGATGATGGGCAAGTACGGCCCGGCGGTCGACCGGGACTCCGCGTACGAGATGCTCAGCCGCAAGATGGAGGCCGGTGCCCAGGCCGCGGAGCAGGAGCGGATGGCGGTCGAGCAGGCGCGCGAACAGGCCGAGTACGCCAAGCAGCAAGCGGCCGCGGCGACCCAGGCGGAGAAGGAGCGGATCGCCGCGGAGAAGCAGGCCGCCAAGGAGCGGGCCGAGGCGGAGCGCCGGGCCGTGAAGGAACGCGCGGAGGCCGAACGGCAGGCCGCCGCCGAGGCCCGCCAGGCGGCCCGCAGCCGCAAGTCCGCCACGGACACCATCGGTCAGGTGCTGCGTTCCTCGGTCGCGAAGGAGATCGTCCGGAGCATCTTCGGGAACGCCCGGCGTCGATGAGCGCCAGGTCGGTTACCGCGCCCTGAGCCTGCCGAAGGGGAGCTGGGGATCCCAGTCGGCTACGACAGGCTCAACCGGTGCTGCTGCTCAGGTCGCCCTCCAGGACGCCGCGTTGGCGAAGCCGTTGCGGTAGTTGACCTGCTTGAGCTGGAGGTCCTCGCCGTACCCCACGAGGGCAAACGCGATCCAGCCGGTGGCGCACTGACCGGCGTGGAGCTTGGTGCGCCACGGAAAATCCGGTCCGAAGCTCGGCAGGCCTTCCTGCATGACCATCGTGGTGAACACCCCACGGTTGGTGCTGAGGGTCCACGAGGTCTGGTCGATCGGGATCCCCGCCGGGTAGCCGGTGGCAGACGTCACGCAGACGGTGATGCGCGCGCCCGCCCAGGCGCCATCCGGCTCCAGCGCGGTCTGATGCACCCGGACCGTGAAGCGGGCGAAGGTGCGGGTGACGCCGAGGTTGGTGGTGGGGCTCTGCGGCGGCATCGACCAGGTGGCCTGGTTGCCCAGGCTGTTGGAGTAGCTGATCTTGGTCACTGCGCCCTGGGCGGTGGCGTACGGGATCCAGCCGCCGGCACACTCACCCGGCCGGTAGTAGCCGGACGAGGCGAGCATCTGGTCCGGCGGATGGGAGGCGTCGTAGACCTTCGGTGCATAGCTGCCCTTCGTGGTCGTGACCCGCCACGGATCCCAGCTGATCCGGGTCTTGCCGCCGACCGACCCGGCCGGCAGGGAACGGACGCAGATCAACGTGTAGACGAGGGTGCCGTGCGCCGGGCTGTAGATGACATCGCCGACCCGGACGGAGAAGTGGGTGAACGAGTGGCTCGACCACCCGATATGGCGACTCACCGGGGCCGCCTGGGCGGGCAGCGCGAGAAGGCCGAATCCAACAAGCATGACCAGTCCCGTAACCAGCGCGGACAGACCGCGAGCCAGCCGGGAGACAACGAATGACACGATGACGGACTCCTCATCTGCGCACCCGGGCTGGGCGCCACTGGCTGAGAAGAGGGACGAGTCAGGGATTTAGTTCATCGGGGCCGGACTTCTTCGCTCGGTCGAGCACCCAGGTCCGGATCCGAGCGCTGGGCGGTCCGGACAGCCAGGCGACCACAGCGATCAGGATCGAGACGACGAAGGCGAAGACCAGCCGCGACCACAGCGGTGCCAGCGCGGCGTCGGCGATGGCGGCGGCCGCCGCCGGATCGACGCTGGTGGTTGCCACCTGCGCGAGAAACTGTGCCCGGCCGACGACCAACGCGACGGCGCTCGCACCAGCGGCCACGGCAAGCGCAACGCCGAGCCATTGCAGGGCCCGGCGACGGCGAGGAGCCACGAGCACCGCGGCGACCGCGAGGGCGAGGGTCAGCCACGGAACCCACGGCGCGATCTGGTCGAAGATCCGCAGCACCTCTTGGGCCTTCGCCAACTCGGCACTGCTGACCAGCACGATCTCCCGGTCGGCGACGGGGATGCGCTCGGCCAGCGTGAATCCGTTGTCCACCAGGCGCTGCTTCACCGCCTCGACGATCACTGTGATGTCGATGCGGACTTCGCCGCCGTCGGTCCGCAAGACAGATCCCTCGTCCCGGAGGGCGGCCAGCGCGGCGGCGTGGGCGCGCCGGTTGGCCTCCACCCATAGATCGGCGAAGCGGTCGCTGTGCACGACTCGCTCGGCGGCGCGGCGGGTGACGGTCTCCAGCTGGTTCTGCAGCAAGGGTCCGAGGCCGGACAGCAGCCCGTTCAGGGCCTCCGCGACGCGCCGGTCGCTGTTGAGCAACTGGGCCAACCGGCCGTCGCCGGCCCGGAGGACCTCCAGCGCATCGGCCGTCAGGTCGTCGACCGGGATGTTGTCGACCACTGCGGCGGTGGTGGCGTCGATCACCTGGGCCTGGACCGCCGGGTCGCGGGCCAGCGGGCCGACGATCTGCACGTACCCGTCGGTGGTCAGCAGGTCGGCGCGGACGTACCCGGAAATCAGGGTGACGATGCTCATCAGCGCCGTGAGGACGATCAGGACGGTGGCGATGATGCGTCGGGCCCGGGATGGCTTCGCAATCGGGGCCTGCGTCGGGACCGGAGGCGCGCCGGGGCCCTCCGCCGGGACATCAGCTGCCACTGTCTCCACAACCGAAGGATGCCCGACTTCATCGCCGTCGGACAGAGCACACGGTGGTTTCACCCGCCGCGGGTGAGTCGACACTCACCCTGAGAAGCGACCAACAGATGCTGGCCAGGTCCGCGACACGCCCGGATTTCGACCGTGGCGCCGGATCGGTTGTGCGGCTTTCAGGGTGGCGATCAGCCGAGTTGCGGGGCGACCTCGCGGCCGATCAGCTGCACCAGCCCGTCGAGGTCGGGTTCGTCGGCCACCGGCTGCACCGCGATGTGGGTGACACCGATGTCCGCCAGCCGCTGCATCGACTCGGCGATCTCTCCCGCGTCCCCGGCGACGCCGATGCCCTGGTCGGTGGGCAGATTCCAGACCCCGAGTTCGCGGTCGAGCAACGCCCGGGCGTCGGGTCCGGTGGTCGCCATCAGGTTGGTGGCAACAGGGAACCCCGCCCCCCGCACCTCGGTCGCAACCGCAACGGCTTCGGCGGTCTGCTGATCGGTCGTCCCGCCACCCAGCAAGAGCCCGTCGCCGAGCTCGGACGCCAGCCGGAGCGACTTGGGTCCGGTCCCGCCGACCATCAACGGCGGCGCGGGCTGAGGTGGCCAGTCGAGGGCGACGTCGCTGAGTTGGACGTAGGAGCCGTGGGTGGTCACGCGCTCACCGTCGAGCAGCGCCCGCAGCGCGACCGTGTACTCCCGGAGCAGGCTGAGCGGCGACCGGGCCCGGGCTCCCACCTGGCTCATCCAGTCCTGGACCCCGTGGCCGACGCCCGCGATCAGCCGACCGGGGAACAGCCGTTCCAGGGTCGCGAATTCCATCGCGGTGACGGCGACGTTGCGCAGCGGCACCGGCAGCAGCGCGATGCCGACCTGGATCCGCGTGGTGCTGGCGAGCGCGACGGCGGCCGTGGTCACCCCGGTTTCCTTGAAGCAGTCCTCCCAGACCCACAACATGTCGAGTCCGGCCCGTTCGGCGGACTGGGCCAGACCGATCAGCCGCTCGGGCGGCAACGTGGGCACGAACGTGATGCCGAGGGACGGCCTGGTCGGGGCGGCAGTGGTCACCGTGCCGATCCTGCCCGCTCGAAGCTCGCGAGTCGAGGCCCGAGAGGGGCGACATCCCCGGGACCAGGACTGGTCGCCGGGGATGTCGAGGGGGGAGCGCCGACCGTCTCGGTCGGCCTGGTGGGCTCCGTCACGTCAGGCGACGGCGACGGAGTGGTTGCGTCGCCGGGCGCGAGCCTCGCGCCGGTCGCTGACCTGCTGGCGCCGAGCCTCGGCGGTGGCCGAGACCTGGCTGTAGCGCTCGGCCGCCTGCTGGCTGACCGCCCGCTGATCGTTCACGGCATAGGAGCCGTAGACGTGCTGATTCGATGCGTACATGATGGATTTCCTTCTGATTCTTCTTTGCTGGGTAAGGGATCTGCCCGCGCAGCGTCGACACGTATTGGCAAGCCAAGCGCGGGAAGACGGCCGCGAGGCCGTCAGCCGGGCACGAGTCGAGAAGTGTTCAGACCAAGATCAGATCGACAGCGAGGGTGCTCGTGGCGACCATGACGTGGGTCGGATCATCGGTCGTACCGAAGGCCGGATTCAAGATCATTTAACGAAGCACCTCCTCTCGCTGTTCGGGGCCGCGGTTCGGCGGCCTGGATCAGGATAGGAACCGCGACGGAGCGGCCGCAACCTATTTTCCGCGAGGCGTTAGGGTCGAAATCTCGGGCTCACGCACCGTCGTTGGACACCCACAGGAGACTGATCATGAACAACGCCGCAGACCGGGCTGCCGCCCCACCGCACGACGACGTGCCGGAGGCGGACTGGGCGGAGCAGCAGGTGGTCGCCCAGCAGGACCCGGACAGCACCCCGACGGTCTCGTTCCGGCACCCGAGCACCGCCGAGGCCGATACCGCCGATCTGGCCGAACAAGACCTCGAGGTCGTCCTCGACGACGAGGAGTCATGAGTCGGCGTCTTCAGCGCCGCTTTCCCGATCGTTCGGGATGGGCGTTGCGGAACCACTCCGCCCACTGATCGTCCGCCTGCCGCTGCAGCGCCCGAGTTCGGGCGCGTTCCTCCGCGGCCCGGCGACGGGCACCGGCGTACCAGTCCACCCAGTCGACCTCGGACTGCTGCTTCTCGGTCTCCGCCTGCCGCCGTCGGTACCAATCGACCCATTCGTGGTCGTGGTGGCCGCCCGCGAAGGCCGGCCGCACCGCGGCGGCCGTCTGCAGGCGCAGGAGCACCTGCTGGGTGGGCACGAATCCCACGACTCCGATGACGACGAGGGCCGCCAGCCCACCCAGCGTCGACCAGCGAGCCGCCATCACCATCGTGGTGGACACGGTCACGGTGAAGCAGATGCTCAGCACCACGGCGAGTGCGAGGGTGTCCACCCGATCCCGGGTACGGAACCGCCGCGCCCAACCCCAGCCGGGCAGCAGCAGGCAGATCAGCACAGCAAGGACCATGCGGAGCGCGGCCAGGTCGAAGACGACCGCCAGACCGACGAGGACGGCGCTCAGCGTGATGGTCGGGGCCAGCCAGCGCGGGCTCATCGTCGTGCCCTGGCGGAGAGGGTGAACACCGTCGCGTCCCGGTTCTCGTACGCGACCGTGAAGTCCGGTGACCGGCGCAGCGAACTCTCGATCTCGTAGAGCGACCCGCCCGGCATCACCCCGTCGCTGTTCACCGCGTTGTTCTGCGACCGGGTCAGCAACAGGTACGACCTCGCGTACTTGGGATTGCTCATCCAGCGCTCCAGCCGTCCGCTCGGATCGGCCAGCACCGCTCGCCACGACGGCGATGGCTCCCGGTCGATCGGCACGTACGTGAACCGCTCGTAGTTCTTGAACTGCGTCGGGTAGTTGCGGCTGCCCTCGATCAGCAGGGAGTTCGGCGGCGCGTGGGTATCGACCCAGGCGGCGGCGGCGATCTCGTCGGCGGTGAAGTAGTTCGAGCGCTCCTTGCCGTAGTAGCTCAGCAGGAAGCCGGGCAACAGCACCGCGGTCAAGGTGATGGCAGCGACCAGGTTGCGAAGCGGAAATCCGCGGCCGTCGGCCGGCAGGCAGGCAGCCGCCGCCATGAACGCGATGAACGGAGCCGCGAACAGGAACGAGCGGAACAACACCTCCCCGCCGAACCCGGTCACCAGCACCAGCGTGGCGGGCAGCACCATCAACAACACGGCCGTGATCCGCAGACCTCGCACCCGCCAACTCCGCCACGCGCCGACCAGCGCCGCGACGGTGGAGATGGCGACCACCGAGCGGCCCCCCCAGACGACCAGGGCCTCACTGCCGGTGATGATGTCCCCGGTCTTTTCGAGCGTCTCGGTGGCATTGGCCACGGGCCGGCCGAAGGTGCTGACGAGCTCGTAGAGATTAGGCAGCGTGTAGGTCCCTGCGCCGGTGAACGCCCAGGCGGCGACGATCACACCGGCGATGAGAGGCAGATACCAGCCGGGCGTGCGGCGCAGCGCGACCAGGGCGCTGACGGCGAGCACCAGCATCATCGGAGTGATCTGGTGACTCGCGCCGACCACCGCGACCAGCAGTACGAACGTCGCCAGCACCTTGGGGTTGATGGAGCGGCGGACCAGCAGGCCGATCAGGGCCAGGTACAGCACGTACACCATGGCCTGCGGTGAGAAGTAGTCCTGGCCGACCCAGTTGATGACGAAGAAGAACCACAGCCCGAGCCAGATCAGCCGCCGGTTGCGGGTCAGGCCGCGGAACACGTAGCGGAGCACGATCAGGTTCATCAGATTGAAAACCAGCGGCGCCCACATCGCGATCTTCAGGGCATCGGGCTGGCCGGAGATCGAGGTCAGCAACGCGCTGCCGGCGAAGAAGCCCGGCCAGTTGTGGTAGATCCCGCCGACCGGCAGGCTCGGATCGACCGAGCCGTTGCGGAGGATGTAGTCCACGATCCCGACGTGCTTGAACGCCCAGGAGTAGCGGAGGGTGCCGTACAAGAAGGCGGGCGTCGCGTGGATCACCGCGATGAACGTGACCAGGTGCACCCCCAGCACCCACTCCGGCGCCTTCCAGCTCAAGCCCAGCAGGAAACTGACGGCCAGCAGGGCCAGCGCGCTGAGGCTGCCAACGCTCAGCAGGGAGACCAGGCCGAGCTGGCCCATGTCGCGCGGATCTGCGCGCGCGAGACTCAGCCACCAGATCGCGGCGGTCAGCACCGGTACGAGAGCCAACAGCAGGTCGGCGCGGGTGATCGGGCCGCGTGGGTCGCGACGCCCGACCTCGTCGGCGGCCCGCTTCGGCTCCGTCGCCTTGGCGGTCCGCCCGGCGACCTCGGTGTCGGCGCGAACGTCGGGGGCCACGGGGGCAACGAGGGCTTCGGGGGCTTCGATGGTGTCGGCGCTCACGTCGGCTCCCCGCGAAAGACGTCCAGCACGGGCTTGACGTTGCGGGCCACCCACACCCGGCCGACCGCGTTGCGGCTGGCGCGGCGGAGGCCGTCGCTGACGTGCCAGAGCCAGCTGAGCAGGACGAGGTGCTCGATCGCGATCTCGTGGTTGACCAGCAGCAAGGGCAGCTTGGCGACGCGAGCCTCGGCGGACCGGGGGTCGAGGAGCATGGCACGGACCACCGCGCCGAGCTCGCCGGGCTCGGTGCTGAGCCACCAGTGCAGCAGGTCCGCGTCCGGCAGGCCCACCGCCCGGGCGTTCTCCCAGTCCACGAGGCCCGTGATCCGCGGCGCCGAGGAGCCGTCGGTGATCAAGGCGTTGCCCGGCCAGAAGTCCCCGTGGGTGCCGGCGGTACGGACAGTTCGACCAGCCAGCGCCCGGGTCAGGGTCGACTCGATCCGGTCGAGCGAGCCCTGCTGCCGGGCGAGCGCCGGGTGGTTCCGCAGCTGGGCGAGCGGCTCGGTGATCCAGTCCTGGACGATCGCCACGTCGACGCTGCGTTGGCCGGCCGTCGCGGCGTGTACCTGGGTCAGGGCGGCCATGGCGGCCGCGGTGACCGCGAGGCTATGCGCCCGATCGGTCGCCGGCTGCCCGGGCAGCCGCGACTCCAGCACCACGTGCCGGTCGTCGACGGTGACCCGTCGGTGCTGCTCCGGCAGCAGAGCGTGCCAGTCCGCCGGCGGCCCGAACCGGGACAGTCGATCCACCGCCTCGGCGTGCCGGACGAGTCCCGCCGATGCGGATGGTGACGTCGCGATCTTGATAATCTGGCGCGGCTCGTCGAGGGCGTAGATCAAGGTGTCGCAGTCGGAGGTGAGCAGCCTCCCCGTGGTGCCGGCCGGCAGGTCACACGCGGTCAGCACGGCCGGCAGCCGGCGCTTGAGCTCCAGGCGGGCGAGCCAGCGGCGTCGGAGCGTTCCGAGTCGGAGCACCCGGGTGAGCAGGGTGGGGCGGACCCGATCGCCGAGCAACAACCCGGTGCGCCCGGAGATCAGCAGGCCGGCGGCGATGAGGCTCGCGGTCGCGAGGCAGGCGACACCGACGCCGGGCAGGCCCCACACCCCGATCAGGAGCCAGCTGCCACCCAGCATGCCCACCGATTGCGCGGTGTAGATGAGGAAGATCAGCCTCAGGTCGTGCCGCAGCCGGGCGGTGCTCATGGCCACGGCGACGATGACCTGGGGTACGGCCGAGGCCAGGATCAGCTGCAGCAGCAGGGTGCCGTTCGTCGCGTACGAAGGGCCGAGCAGCCCGAGTACGAACGGCGCGAGCAGCGAGCCGAGCAGCGCCAGCGGGATCACCAGCCGGGCCGAGTTGACGGCTGCCTGGCGGGCTAGGGCGACGGTGCGGTCCGGATGCCGCGCACCCTCCGCCACCAGCGCGCTGCCGATGTTGCTGGTGATCAGGTAGAGGGAGTAGCCGATCGTGGTGGCGATGAAGTAGTAGGCACTGGCCTCGGGCCCGATCGCCTGCAGGATCACCAGGGTCAAGATGTCCGCCGTGCCGAGCCAGAGCAGGGCCGAAAGGTGGTCGGTGGCGGCGAAGCGAACCAGCCGGACGACCGACACCGGCTCGCTCGGCTCCGGTGCGATCCGCGGCCGGCGCAGGACGAGGGCGGTGATCAAGACCACGGCGGCGACGGCCGGCAGCAAGGTGGCCGCGAAGATCGCCCACACGGCGCTGAAGGCCAGCACGGGAAGCAGCGCGATCTTGGCCGCCGAGCACAGGCCGTTGGCCACGGGCACCCATGTCGCCCGGCGCTGCGCCAGCAGGACGTGGTCCTGCAGGATGAAGATCACCCAGGCGACGACAGCGGCGACGAAGACGATCGCCGACAGCGGACTGCTGCGGATGAAGCTCAGCTTCTGGGCCCACACGGGTTGCCCGATCAGGAAGACGGCGGCCAAGATCACGGCTGTGCCGGCGCACAGGGCGTAGCTGGCCGCCACCAGCCGTCGTGCGCCGGCCCCCGCCGCAGGCAGGAAGCGGACCAGCCCATTGCGCAGCCCGAGGGTCGAGAAGTTGGCCAACAACGTGACGGCCGAGACCAGCGCGGCGCCCACCCCCACCGTGGACTCCGGCAACCAGCGGGCGGCGAGCGCCCAGAACAGCAGTCCGAGACCCGACGTCAGGCCGGTGCCGAGGATCAGCGCGTACGAGTTGCGCCGCATCGGATCCCGGAGGTGTTCGCCGACCGCACCGAGCAGGCCGGTTCGACCCGGACCTGCCTCGGACGCCTCGACGGCCGCGGACATCGCGGGCTTGTCCAAGGGCCGGATACTCACGACTCGGCCGCCGTGATCTTGACGCGGTCGATCGCGAACGTGGCGGGGAACGGGGTCTTCTCGTCGGGGTCGCCGGGGTAGACCCCACCGACGGCGAGATTGAAGATCAGGTACATCGGCTCGTCGGGCACCTGATCACCGGTGAGGCGCCACATCAGCTTGCCGTCGGCGTAGAACGACAACGCGCCGGGTGCCCAGTCGAGCAAGATGTCGTGCCATCCCTGCGAGAGGTCGGATCCTGGCAGCTTGTAGTCCTTGCGGGGTGACTCCGCCGAACGGTCGGCCGGGTGCAGGTGCATGATCAACTTGTCCGGATCCTGACCCAGCACCTCGAGCACGTCGATCTCGGGCCGCGACTCCTCATTGGCGGGCAGCAGCCACATGGCCGACCACAGCCCCTTGCCGGCCGGGGCGCGCAGCCGCGCCTCGACGGTGCCGTAGGTGAAGGCGAGCTTCGGCTGGCCGTCGTGGCGCTCCGGGCCGGTGGTCACCATGCCGGAACGGAAGTCGTAATCCTTGCCGTCGGAGCCGGTGGTGGCTTCTGGTACGGCAGTCAGTTGCAGGGCACCATCGCGGATGCGGACCTGGTCGTCGCGGTACCACTGCAGCTCCTCGTTCGAGGAGATCGTGCAGCCGTCGTCGTTCCACCAGTGGCAGGTGTTCCAGACCGACTGGTCCAGCAGGCTGCTGTCGAACGACTCATCCAAGATCACCCGGGGACCGGTCGGCGTCGGGGACGGGCTTGGGCTGGCCGGCGGGGACGGGCTCGCGGGGCTGGCGGGGCTGGTCGCGGTCGCCGTCGGACTCGGTGCCGCGGCCGGCGTGTCCGGCCGCCCGGACGACCAGACGAAGGCCAGCAACAAGATGACCGCGGCGACTCCGGCGACCAGGGCCGACACCGCGGCCCCGGTCCGGCGCGGTGGGCGCAGCGCCCGACGCGGCTCGGGGGACCTAGACATCGGAGAACCTCAGCGCCTTCTTGACCGCGGATCGTAGTGCGGTGTCGCTGCGGGTGTACGGCAGCCGTTCGATCCGGAACTCTGCGTAGTCGTAGGCCCGGGCGCCGAACTTCTCCTTGTACAGCGCCAGCGAGGCGGACTGGCCGGACTCGCCGAGGTGGAAGGTGGGGCAGCCGAGATCGCACGCGACCTGCAGACTGCGCCACTGGACGAGATCTCCCGCGTACGTCTTGCCGACCAGTTCGACATCCATCGCGGCTCGGGTGTCGTGGGCGGTCTGTCCGAGCAGCGTGATCGAGCCGAACGCCGGCCGGTCGTCGACGTAGGCCAGCGTGATCATGAACGCCTTGCCCAGCTGGTCCGACATGGCGCGCAGCTTGCGCAGCGGATCGCGCCGCCGGGCCCTGGCCTGCGCAAGGGGCCGAGGCTCGTGCTGGCGAGCGGCCCAGCGGTCCACCGACGTCAGGTACAGGCCGTAGTAGTCGTCGAGCAGGGCGCCCCCCCGGTCGAGCTCGATGCGAACTCCGGACCGTTCGGCGACCCGGACGCCGCGGCGCGACGACTTGGACATCCGGGCGAAGACCGCGTCGGCGCCGCCCTCGAGATCGATCACATGCGCCCTCCGGGGTATCCGGGTCACCGCGATCGCGGATGCCTCGACGGCCTCCGCCCAGATGCCGTACCGCAGCGGGTCCGGCCGAACGCCGAACCGCTGCAGGCCTTGGGAGGCGAGGTCCCGCAGGATCTCGCCGAGCCGGGCGGCGTCGAGCCCGGCACCGACGACCCCGCCCATGCCCCAGCTCGGAGGATAGGACTGCCACCAGCCGCCCAGCCCGAGCGGGCCGGTGCGGCGCACGAGAGGCAGCACGAACTGCTGGCCGTCGTCGGCGAGGTAGAGCCGGCTGGCGTCGGCGTACGGGCCGGCCGCGCACAGCGCGTCCACCCACTCGGGGGCGTGCTCGGGCAGCGCCATCGGATCGAGGGCGACCACCGCGCGCCATTCCTCGCGCGGGGCCGGCGTGATCACCTGCATCACCGGGCCGCTACCTCGCTCGGGTGGTCGGATCGGCGACCGGCCCGCAGACCGTGTCGCCGACCGTGCCGCAACCGGCGGACCTGCCGCCACGCGGTGGTGCGGAACCGTTCCCGGGGCCGGGCGGTGGGCACCCGCCGGCCGAGGAGGATCTCCTCGATCCGGTCCTCGTCGGTGTCGGACATGATCGTCACCCGGGCCAGCGCGTACGGGTCATCGTCGGCCGGGCTGAGTGCGTTGCGGACGGCGGCGGCGCTGCCGTAGCCGGCCTCGGCCACCTGCCGTTTGGTGTCCCGGTCGTGGTAGCCGTGCGGGTAGGCGAAGCTCTCCACCGGCCGGCCCAGCAGCTGCTCCAGCACGTCCTTGCTCTGCCGGATCTCTTCGGCCGCGCGGCCGCGATCCAGGCAGTCCAGTTCGGGATGGGTCATGCTGTGCGCGCCGATGTCGCAGCCGGCTGCGGCCAACTCCTGCACCTGACCCGGAGCGAGCATGGGGGTCGCGGCCGCTCCGACCGGCGCGAGCCAGTCGCTGTGACCGCCGACGGTGCCGGCCGTCACGTACAGCGTCGCGGCCAGGGAACGGCGCTGCAGCTGCGGCCACGCGTGGTCGGCGAAGTCGGCGAAGCCATCGTCGAAGGTGATCACCGTGGTCCGAGCGGGCAGCGAGGTGCCGGCGGCTCGGCACGCGAGCAACTCGGCGACCGTCAACGCCTGGAAGCCCAGCTCCTGCACGCGATCCAGGTGCGCGGCGAACTGGTCCCGGCCTACCGTGAACGGGCCGAATTCACCCAACGGCTGATCATGAACCGAGTGGTAGAGGAGGATCGGCACGGATGTCTGGGTCGTGATCATGCGACTTCCTTGAGAACGCGGTGCCTGCTGACCAGGTAACGCCATGGACCCGAGACGAGTCCACGGAACTGGGTCCGGCTCAGCTCGGCGGGGTAGGCGGGCAGGCCGGCGACGGCGGGCGGGGCCACGATCTCGCTCGCGCGCCGACCGGCGGTGACCGCGTGCCGGAGCAGCACCCGGACCATCCGCGGATCGCGCAGGAAGCATCGCATCAGGTGCGCACCGAGGCCGGCGCCGTAGCCGTAGGTCTGCCGCCGCAGCCCGGCGTACTCCCGGTGGTGGCGGTGCAGCACGATCGCGGCCGGCTCGTAGACCAGTCGGTACCCGGCGGCGACCACGTCGTAGAAGGCGGCCAGATCGTCGCCGCCCATGGCGTACGTGCCGGTGCCGAGGGCGACGTCGAAGCCACCGTGGCGGAGCAGGTACGCGGTCCGGAATCCCATGTTGGCACCCGACCCGAAGACACCGGAGCTGTAGGGGAACAGGGGGTCGCTCGGCCGGTGGTCGGCGTCGTCGAAGACGCGCCGGCGCAGGCCCTTGTCGTAGGTGGTGTTGCCCTCGATCCACTGCTGGGGCAGGGTCTCCAGCTCGCGTGGAGCGATCATTCCGGTGACGCAGGCGATCTGCTCGTCGGCGCCGAACGCGCGAACCAACCGCTCCAGCCACCGGCGGTCGACGAGCACGTCGTCGTCGGTGAACGCCACCAGCGCTGAGGTCAGGTAGGGCAGCGCCGCGTTGTGGGCGCGGGCCAGGCCGGGGCGCGACTCGCGCACGTACGCCAGCCGGGGCTCGGCCTCAGCCAGCCGGGTGACGACCAGTTTGGTCCGATCGTCCGACGGGGCGTTGTCGACCACGATCACCTGCTGCGGTGCGAGCGTCCCGGCGAAGATCGAATCCAGGCACTCCTGGAGCAGTTGCGGCCGATCGCGGGTGGCGACCACGACGGTCACGGCCGGATCGATCGCCGCACCGCGAGGCTTGAGCGGGACGACCCGATCGTGGTCGAGGCTGCCGCGGAGCCGGGCGAGGAATCGGTCGCCGGACAGCGGTTCGCCGTTCAGGTCCACGCGCACCTTGCCGATCGGTTCTCCGCCGTCGGTGACGAGGCAGAGGGCGCTGCGATAGGCCGGGGCGTCGTCGCGGCGGCCGTCGAGGGTGGGCGGCGGCTCGCTCAGATCGATGACGAGGGGCAACACCGGTTCCGGGCGAGCCGCGCCCGTTTCCTCCGGCCGACGGCCGTACCGGGTCCGGAGGAAACTCGAGGTGGTCAGGGCGAGGCCGGCCACAACGGCGCTCGCCCGGCCGAACCCCGAGACATCGCCGCCAACAGCGGACGCGAGATGGCGCAGCACGCCGGTGGGCAGTACGCGGGTGACGTAGGAGCGCTCGCTGGCCAGGGCCGGGCCGCGGCCGACCCGCTCCGCCACCCAGGCCTTCGACATCCCTTCGGCCCGGCAGCGGTCGCGGAAGTACGTCCAGGTGCCGCGGGCCCGCGGCACCTGGTGCCGGACGATCGCACGCGGTTCGAACAGGAATCGCCCGCCCGGGAAGAGCGCGCTGGCCTGGATGCAGAGTTCGGTCTCTTCGCACCCGAGCGGCGCGTCGGCGGTGCGGCCGAGGCCGGCGTCGAACCCGCCGACGGCGTCGAGCACTTCCCGGCGCAGCGACATGTTGCAACCCATCAGATTGCGGACCTGCGCGGTCTCGGTCGGCTGGCCGCGAAAGCTGCAGCCGACGACCCAGCCGAACTCGGGCGGCCACCAGGTCGGCGCAGCGGTCTCCCACTGCGGCCACGCAGCGCCGCCGACACCGAGGACTGCCGCGTCGGCGTAGCCGTCGAGCAGCCGCCGGCTCCAGTCCGGCTCGGCCGTGGCGTCGTCGTCCAGGAACAACACGATTTCGCCGCTGGTGTGGGCGATCCCGGTGTTGCGGGCGCCGGACAGGCCACGCGGGCCCTCGTTCGCCAGGACCGTCAGCTCGGGCCGGGCCGCCTGCAGTCGGCGCCGCAGCATCTCGTGGTGGTCGATGACCACGACGATCTCGTCAACCGGTACGTGCTGGGCCCGCACCGACGCCACGGCGCCAAGAAGCTGATTCCACCGTTGTTCGGTGTAGGCACAGATCACGACCGAAGTCGTGCAGGTCATCGCCCGTCGGCCCCGTCCAACATCGGCTGGGTCGGGGGGGTGACGAAGAGCCGCGGCACCGTCGCGTCGGGCTCGACGATCTGGACGCTCACCTGGCGGACGATCGGGCGGGGAACACCCAAACCGGCCCGGGCGCGGCGCAGCCGATGCCGCTCACGCGCGATGGTGCGCAGCACGCGGGTTCCGTCCCGGAAGGTCCGCAGGTGGCTGTCGCCGTGGATCCGGGGGCTCTCGAACGAGGCGACCTCGACGATCCGGAGGCCGGCCGCGAGGGCTCTGACGTTCAGGAAGGTCTCCACCTCGAACCCGGCGACGCCGCCGTCGAAGGTGGGCAGCACATCGCGCCAGAACGCCATGTAGCCGTAGCAGAGATCGGAGTAGCGGCCGCCGAAGGCCAGCCGCACCGTCTGGGTCAGGACGAAGTTGCCGAAGGTCCGGAGCACGGTGAGATCGCTGCTGCCGCCGCCCTGCAGGAATCGCGAACCCTTGGCGATGTCCGCACCGGCGTTCAGGGCGGCCACGAAGGTGGCGATGTCCAGCGGATCCATCGAACCGTCGGCGTCCATCATCACGATGATGTCGCCGGTGGCGGTGGCGAAACCCGTCTGCAGCGCATGGCCCTTGCCGTGCCGCTCGTCGATCACGACCTTCGCGTCCGGGTACAGCTCCTCGACGACATCGACCGTTCCGTCGGCCGACCCGCCGTCGACGATCACCAGCTCATCGATCAGATCGGGAAGCGTGGGCAAGACGTGTCGTAAGTTCTCGGCTTCGTTGAGGGTCGGGATGATGACGCTCACCGTCGGCTCGCGGCGGACCTCGTCCGCCACGGATGCCAGTCGGCTCCGCTTTGTCGTTTCGAACTTCGTTTCCGTCGTTAAGACGACCACGCTGGTACCCCCCGAGGTTCAGTATGGAAATGTGGCTTACCAGGTGTTCGGGACGGCACCCGTGCCGGATTGGGTCGAAATACAGATGAACTTGCGTCGGCTTGCCGGCCACCGGCAGGAGTCCGTTCCTCTAGCCTTCGCTGGATGAAGGTCCTCCTCACCGGCGGCGCCGGATACATCGGCTCCATTACGGCCACAGCGCTCGAAAATGCTGGTCACCAGCCGGTCATCCTCGATTCGCTGCTGAGTGGCCCGGAGGTGTTCGCCAGCGGCCGGACCTTCTACCGCGGCGACATCGCCGATCGGGGTCTGCTGCGGCGCATCGTCGAGGAACACCCCGACATCGACTGCACGATCCATCTGGCCGCCCGGATCGTGGTCACCGAGTCGGTGTCGATGCCGTACACGTACTACCGCGAGAACGTGGCGAAGTCGCTGGAATTGTTCGATGAGTTGACGCAGCTGGGCAAGCCTCGGGTGGTGTTCTCCTCCTCGGCGTCGGTCTACGCCGAGGTCGAGGACTTCGAGGTCTTCGAGGATTCCCCGACCGCGCCCACCTCCCCGTACGCACGAACGAAGCTGATGATGGAGGTGATGCTGCAGGACCTGGCGCGGGCGAGCGACCTGCGGGCCGTCATCCTGCGCTACTTCAATCCGATCGGCTCCGACCCGGACCTGCGGTACGGGATGTACGTACGTGAGCCCAGCCACGTCCTCGGCCAATTGGTGCTGGCGGCGCAGGGCCGGCGGGACGCGTTCCAGATCACCGGCACCGACTACCCCACCCGCGACGGGACGGGGCTGCGCGACTACATCCACGTGTGGGACCTGGCGCTGGCCCACGTCGCCGCGGTCGAGGGCTTCGGGCGGGCGCTGGACCGGGCTGCGGCACCGAGCACGATCGTCAATCTGGGGACGGGTCGTGGTGTCACCGTCCGCGAGTTGGTCGCCGCCGTCGAGGCCGTACTCGGCCAGCCCGTTCCGGTGCGCGAAGCGCCACGCCGCGACGGCGACGCGACCGGAGCGTTCGCCAACGTGGACCGCGCCCGCGACTGGCTGGGCTGGTCGGCCCAGTCGTCCCTCACGGAGGCGGTGGCGTCGACCTTCGCGTGGGTGGCGAAGCGGCAGCAGATCCTGGGCTACCCCTGATCGCGGCTGCCGAGACTGACGATGCGTCCCCTGAGGGTGTCGCGCGGGTCAGCGCTGGAGATGGGCGCGGAAGTGCCGGTCGGCCGCCTCGACAGCGAGCTCGACCTGCGCCGGCTGGTCGTAGAAGTCGATCTGTGAACCCTCGGACCAGACGAGCTCGGCCTTCGGCAGCCGCTGGGTGATCGCCCGGACGTTGTCGGGCAGTACGCAGTCGTCGCTGTGCACGAACAGGCACGGGGCCGTCACGTCCTCGACGTCGGCGAGTCCGTCGAAGGTCAACCAGAACGGCCAGCTGAGCTCGGCCATCTCGTTGCGCCAGGCTGCGATGGCGCCCCGGTCCGGCGACGCGTAGTAGGCGAGTGGCAGTGCCATCGCGGCCCGGTCGTCGCCCTCGTGGTAGGCGGGCACCATCGCCAGCTGCCCGCCCGCTCGGTATCCGGCCAGTGCCTCGGTGGCCCTTGCGAGGCGTTCCCGGACCCCGCTGTCGCCGCCGTAGAACGGGGCAACGGTGGCGGTGTCGTGAAACCAGCCCGCGACGGCGGCCAGCGCGGCAATCGGCGCCCCACGCCGCATCGCCTGGAGCGTGTACTGCGCGCTCGCACATACCGCCAGGTGGCCCACGCCGCCGGACGCGGCGAACGATGACGCCCCGACGGCGTGGGCCACCTGGGTGATTTCGGCGATCTTCTGCTCAGGCAGTTCCGCCTGGGCGGGCGTGCCCGGACTGGCCCCGAATCCGGAGAAGTCGAAGGTGACGGCGGTGTAGCCGCGCTCCGCCAGCGCCGCGGCGTAGCGATCGGCCATCTGTTCCTTGACCGTGAGCCAAGAGCCCGTGACCACGACCGTCGGCCGGGGAGTGGACAGGTCGTCGACATCGCGATGGATCCGTGCCGCCAGCAGACCGGAGGTCGTGGCGAAGGCGTGCTCGTAGCTGAAGGTCACCTGCCCCACGGTGTCAACAAACGGGCGCCGCGGGAGGGTCGGATCTTGCGGTCCTGGTGGGCTCGCATCATGCCGGGGGTGACCCCGAACTCCCGGACGAAGGCGCGACGGAAGTGCGCGACATTGGTGTACCCGACTCCGTGGGCGACGTCGACCACCGAAACCTCGGTGCGTAACAGCCCATCCTTGGCCGCGGTCAGCCGGTGCAGCGTCGTGAAGGCGTGGGGGCTGAGGCCGGTGGTGGCCGTGAAGCACCGGGCGAAGTGATACGGGCTGAGCCGCGCCGTGGCGGCGAGATCGTCCAGGCTGATCCGCGCTCCGCGATGGTCGAGGACATAGTCGTTCACGGCCTGGACCTGCCGCCAACTGAGCCGGCCGGCCGGTGCGAAGCCGCCCCGACGACCCGCGTACTCGCGGAGCAGGTGGTGCACCAGGTGGTGGGCCAAGCTGCTGCCCTCGACCTCGCTCATGGATTGCTGACCGCGATGGGCCCGGCGTACCCGAGCGGCGGCCGCGAACACCACGCCATCGATCACCCCGAGTGCCGGTCGGACATCGACTCGGCCGCCCGCGACCTGCTCGATCAGCCGGGGGTCCGGATACATCTCCAGGGCCTCCGTCGGGTCGGGTACCTCCAGCCACCGCACGGGCGCCGCGCCGGTCACGTAAACCACTCCGGGCGGCACATCCACCCGTTCCGTGCGCCCATCGGATTCCCGAACCGTACGTGCATGCCCGCTGAAGGCCACCCCGACCTGCCCGGCTCTCGTGAGGGTCGGCTGGGTCCCGGGCGGAAGCTCGGCGTACTCGCTGCGCAGCCCGGGCCACTCCAGCACCGCTGTCGGCCGTTCGTCCATGGCTCACCTCGACTAACCCATTGCTCGAAGCCGTCGGCAGCGAGTCGACCCCGCGAGGTCACCGCTTCAGATTCCCATGCCGCCACGGCAGCCCGGCGGGTGGCGCGGAGTTGCCGGCGGGAGATGCCCGAGCTTTCCGGACCGTCCAGCCCAATCCGACATCGGACCGCCTCCGAAACACGAGCGGACCTTATGTGCACTGGCTGTGCGTTCGCTGAGCGTTGGCTGTGCCTGGAAGTCGACGAACTCGGGGGAGCCGATGGTGCAAGTTTCGACTCAGAATTCTCGGACGGGGACCGTTCCGATCGTGGATCTGATGAGCCCCGCCCCGCGGGCGGCCTGGCGGGAGGTGCTGGCCGGCGACCCCGGAGCGACGGCGTTGCAGACCCCGGAGTACTTCTCGGCGGCGCTCACCGGAACCCGCGGTCGCGATGTCAGTCGGCTGTACGTGCTGGCCGACGGGCGGCGGCTGGTGTTACCGATGATCCGGCAACGAACAATCCCCGGCGTGCGACTGGAGGCTGATTTTCCGGGCGGCTACGGGCACGGCGGCATGATCGCGACCGGTGGGCTGCGCAGGTCCGACGTCGCGGCCGTGGTCGCCAACCTGCGCGGCAGTGCGTCCAGCATCCGGATCGGCGGCGCGCATCACACCGCCGACCAGTGGGCGTCCGGCGGCGGGTCTGGAGTGGTCGAGTCCCGCCGCCGGGTCGACGTCGTCGACTTGGACGGCGGATTCGAGGCGGTCATGGCGCAGCGGTTCAGCCGCAAGGTGCGCCAGAGCGTCAATCGGTCCGCGCGGATGGGTGTCGAGGTCGAGGTGGACACCACCGGCCGGCTCGCCGGCACGTTCTACGACATCTATCTGGCCTGGGTCGAGCACTGGGTGACGAGATCGAAACTGCCGGACCGGCTGGCCCGGTTCCAGGCCAAGCGCGAGGAGCGATGGCAGAAGTTCGCGACCGTGACCGCGCGGTTGGGTGATCTGTGCCGGATCTTCGTGGCCCGGCATGAGGGGGTGCCGGTCGCCAGCGCGATCACGTTCGTGTACGGCGAGCACGCCATCGGCTGGCGCAGCTACAGCCTGCGCGACACCGGGCTGCGACTCGGCGCCAACAGCTTCACCCAGGCCATGGCGATCAAGGACGCCGCCGAGTCCGGCTGTCGTTGGTTCGACCTCGGCCAGTCGGGCGGGGTCGAGGATCTCCTGCGCTACAAGCGATCCCTGGGTGCGGAGCCGCGTGAGGTGGTCGACCTCCGCATCGAATCACCGCGGGCTACTCGACTGCGCAGCCTCCGACAGGGGGCCGAGGCCACCGCGGTCAAGGTGCTGTCGCACCAATCCATGGGCTACCAGACCACGATCGAGAACAAGTAGCCCAGTCGCTGGGCGATGTGAGTGGAAGAACTCGACGAACCTGTCCTCGTCTTGCGGCCTTGACCAGGCCAACGACACTGTCGGCAGGATGGTCGGATTCTCCTTGTCCTGAGCTGAGCTGACTCGAGGGCCATTGTGGTATGTGCGAGAGGTCCGACTCCGCGCAGCGGCCGCCAACGCGAGAGGCAGCATGAGCCCATGATCTCACCGGTCCCCGCTGCGGCTGCCGTTGCCCAACCGCGGGTGGGCTGGCGATTCATGCTGCCCTACGTGGTCGCGACGGTCGCGATGTGGATGTCGCTGAATGCACCCGCGCAGGTGCTGATCGGTCAGCAGTTGATTGTCGTCGACGAGGCGAACAAGGAGCGCAATCTGGCGATCGTGCTCGGGATGGGTGCGGTGATCAGCCTCGTGGCCAATCCCCTCTTCGGCATGTTGAGTGACCGCTCTCGCGGGCGACGCGGGCGACGTCGACCGTTCTTGCTTGGCGGGGCGATTGGCGCCTGCATCGGTCTCGCTGTGCTCGCCGTCGCTTCGAGCGTCTGCTCTGCTGGTGCTTGGCTGGGCGCTCGTCCAGTTCTCCTTGAATTGTTACCAAGCAGCGATTACGGCGATCATCCCCGACCGCGTACCCACCGCTCAACGCGCGACGATCAGCGGGCTCGCCGGGTTGTCGCAGGTGGTGGGCATCGTCGTCGGCGTCGGCCTCACCAACGCCATGCCGACGACGGTGGCCAAGTACGCCTTGTTGGCCGCGGTGCTTGGACTGGCGATGCTGGGGCTCTACCTGAGCTATCGGGACCCTGCCCGAAGCGGTGACCGACCGGTGTGGCCGAGCTTCACCGAATTCTTCTCCTCGCTCCAATCGCGGGATTTTGCGCTGGCCTGCCTGACCCGGGGCCTGGTCACACTGGGGTACACGCTAGGGACGACGTACCTGCTCTTCTTCCTCCGCGACCGCGTCAGGATTGCCAACCCAGCGGGCGGCGTGTTCACCGCCAACCTCGTCGCGGCCGGGGCCCTGCTGGTCACCGTGTTCATCGGCGGATTGTTGAGCGATCGCACCGGGAAGCGCAAGTCTTTCGTGACCGTCAGCACGCTCGTGATCGCGGCCGGCCTGTCGACGCTGGCGTTGGCGCCGACCTGGCCAGGAACCCTGACGGCAGCGGCGCTGCTCGGCGGTGGCTTCGGTGTGTACCTCGCCGTTGATCTGGCCTTGATCACCGAGGTGCTTCCCAGCGCCGAAGATGCTGGACGCGATCTCGGCATCGTCAACATCGCCCTGACCGTGCCCCAAACGTTCGCGCCCGCCGTGGCTGCACTGTTTGTGACGCGGCTCGGTGGGTACCCGCCGTTGTTCGCCACGGCTGCGGTCGTGACCTTGATCAGCGCGGTCCTGGTGAACTTGATCAGGGGGGTCCGGTAGCGAGGGCATCACGTTCGCCGTCGACGATTGCTGCCAACTACGCTCCCTCCTGCACTTGGTAGATCTCGTCCGCCACCAAGCCGTGGGCTTCGCGGTGGACGGTGGCCGCGGCGTCGGCGTCGGGGGCTTCGACGAGGCAGAAGATCTTGCCCCGAGGCCCGTCGACCCAGTAGCGGAGATAGTGCACGTCGTGGCCGTCTTGGTAGCGGAGGTCGGCGGCGTGGGCGTGGGCGACGTCGTTCAGAGCAACTGGGTCGCCGAGGGTATGCACATCCATGAAGAGAGGCATGGAAGCTCCTGAGGAGTCACTCGGATCTGCGGATCTGCGGACTCCTTCAGGAGACGCCGGATCCGGTTGCCTGGCATCGTGAGTTCTACCTATGTTGGCCGCTGGGCCCAAGGATCGCGCCGGCCGCAGCGGCGGCCCTCGATCTGGACGGCACCCCCAGCTTGCGGAGGACGGCCGAGACGTGATGGCCGACCGTTCGCTCCGACAGGGTGAGTCGGCCGGCTATCTCGGCGTCGGACAGTCCCTGGGTGAGGTAGCCGAGGATGTCGATTTCGCGGGCGGTGAGACCCGCGGAATTGCTCCGAGCTGCGCCTCTCGGACCCCGTGGCACCGGCAATCCGCGTAGCGCCCGGTCACGCCGCACAGCCTGGGCGCTGGCCGAGGCTCCTAGGCGCGAGAGGATCGCGATCGCTTCGGAGGCCTCCGCCACGGTGCCGCTGGCGAGCGCAAGGGCAGCCCAGAACGGCCGTCCGATCGCGGTCCAGGCAACGCTGGCGGCCCGCGCCCGGCCGGCGCGCATGAGCGCGAACGGCTCGGGCAGCTCGAAGGGGACGTCATCCTCCGCGCCGCCGAGCTGCCGCCACCACGCCAATTCGGCGAGGAGCCACGGCTCCCAGTCCTGGAAGGCCACCCAGACCTCTTCGGTGAGGGCGATGATGTCCGCGGTCCGACCGGTCGTCCACGCCGACTCGGCCATCAGCAAGCCCACGGGCATCAACCGCTGCGGCTCAGCAGTCCGGCGGGCCAGCAGTTGCAACTCACTCAACTGGACCGCTGCCTCCGGATCTCCCGTCCGGACGTTGACGGTGGCCGTCGTGAGCAGCGCGGGGACTCGGCTCACTGCAGACCCGTGAGGATGTCGCAGAGTCTCGCCGGCCAACCGCAAGGCCTCGTCGCGGTTGCCCTGCTCGAGCAGCACCTGGGAGAGTCGGGCCTGCAGGTAGAGCGATGCCGAGACGAGATCCCGCTCTGCGCAGTAGGCGATGCCGATGCGCAGGGTGTGCTCAGCCTCGCCGAGCATCCGCTTGCTGGCCTCCAAGGTGCCGATGTTGATCCAAGCCCGGGTGGCATGTTCGAAGAGGCCGTCGGTCATGGCGATGTCCAGGGACCGCTCGAGTCGAGCCCGCCCCTCGACCACGTCGCCACGGAGCAGCAGCGCGCTGCCCATGGTGTTCAACGCGTGCGCCTCGACCTCCCGATCGCCTGCGGCCAGGGCCGCGTCGAGCGCTCGCTGGCCCCAGGCGAGTGCCTCGCCCGTGACGCCGCCGAGCATCTGCAACTGCGCCAGATTGCTGTACGCCATGGCGAGGTCAGCGCTCGACCCGAGCGGCTCCAGGCTGTCGACGGCTGCCGCGGCATACCGATGGGCTTCGGCGTTGCGTCCGAGGTACCAGGAGAACCGTGACAGCCAGCGCTGGCCCACGCCCACGCCGCGGCGGTTTCCCGTCGCCTCGTGCAGGGCGACAGCGGCCCGCCGGGCGTCGAGCGCCTCGAGTTGCTTCGCCGTCAGGTAGCACTCGTACGAGAGCCGCTCGAGCACCTCGGCACGCTGAACCGGGGGCATGGCCTCGGTGTAGCGAAGTGCCGTCCGCAGGTGCTCGGCCGCTTCGCGGTGAGATCCCAGGCCGGCGGCCAATTCCGCCGCTCGCGGAGCGTGCATGACAACGGCAGCGGCGTTGCCGCTCGCGACGGCGTGCAGGGCCAATCTGCGGTCGTCCTGGCTACCGCCGGCGACCAGCCGGTCCAGCACCTGTCGGTGCAGATCAACCCGTGCCGCGGGAAGGAGCGAGTCGAGAATGGCTTGGCGGGCGAACTCGTGCCGGAACGCGACCGATGGTCCACGGTCGAGCAGAACCCCGCCGTCGACGCATTCGTCCAGCGCGGCGGCGGCCTGCCCGGACACGTCGAGGACGACTTCGATTTCGGCCGTGAACCCGACAACCGACGCAGCTTCCAGCACCCTTCTGGCTGTCGCCGACAATCGTCTGGTCCGGGCCATCACGGCGTCACGGATCGTTGTCGGCAGTTCTTCGGCGTTCCCGGCCAGCACCTCGGTGACGAAGAACGGATTGCCGTCGGTGCTGCGGTACAGAGCGGCCACGTCGAGGTCGCGATCTAACAGGCGGGCCAGCTCGGCGACCGCTCCGGAGCTGAGCAGCGGCAACTGCATCCGGCTGACTCCCCCGGCGGTGGCGAGATCGCCCATGATGGCGGCCAGCGGATGAGTTCCGGCCACCTCGTCGTCACGGAAGGTGGCGACCGCCAGCACCGGCAGTCCGTTCATCCGTCGTCCGAGATAGCGGATCAGATCCAACGTGGCCTCGTCGGCCCAGTGGACATCCTCGAGCAGCAGCAGAGTGGGGGAGCGGCCGAGGGCAGAGCGCACGACGGGGAACAGGGAACTGTGGCGCGCGCCGGGAGTTTCGAGCTCGGATCGTACGCCGAGCGTGCCGGCGACATCGAAGAGGGGTCCAAGCGCCCGCGGTGTCGCCTCGCCGTCACAGATGCCCACCAGAAACCGTGCCCGACGAGCGATGCGGCGCGCGAACTCCAGCGCGACTGACGTCTTACCGGCGCCTCCCTCGCCGCCGAGGAACACCAGGCGACCGCGTCCAGCCATCGCCTCGGCCCAGTACGAGCCAAGCGCAGTCAGCGCCGGTTCCCGCTCCAGCAGTAGCGTGGGTTCGGACCCTCGCCCCGATCCGTCAGGTGCAGCCCCAGGTGACGGTGTACCTCCGGAACGCAACAGGCTGGGCGGTTCTAACCTCTGACCGGTCGAGACGACGTGATCGTCGATGGTGTGTCCCCTGAACAGCAGACGATGGTGCATCTATTGCAGACCAGGGTGGCAGAAATGGCATCGGTATCGGGTACTGATTCTTGCTCGATCTCAGTGCTACGTTCGTCGACAAGTTGGGGGCTTGGTTTGACCTACCGGGTGAGCGTCTTGCCGAGCGGTGCCAACTCTGATGGCGCCGGCACCGTGAAGCCAGGGTGCGCCTGGGCCGAGGCACCTGCCCCGGCCCACACGAGTCCGATCGACGCCGCGGTGACGATCAGAGCGAGAGCCCAGCGCGCCCCGCGTCCGGGCCCGCTCTCAGTCGTCGGGACGCGGTTGCCGATCGCGAATCCGATTGCCGTGGCCGCACCGAGCAAGACGAGTGCGAACCGCCAGCTGTAACCCTCCAGAGACACCGCGATCGCACCGCTGGCCAGGACGAGCACCGTGGCGAGGATCGTGGGAGCTGGACGGAGCTGACGAGGCACCCAGCCGGCCAGGGCCAGCGCGAGTGCGCTTGCTGTCAACGCGAGCATGGGTGGGGTCATGCTGCATCCCGCCTGATTTCAGACCGTCAAGCAGCGGCGGGCGGGGCGAAGAATTCGAGCGCGATGCCATCGGGGTCACGGAACGACAGGCCAGATCCGTAGTCAGCATCCTTGATTTCTCCATGGTCGATGCCCAACTCGTCCAACCGGGTCACCCAGGTCTGCAGTTCGTTTCGGTCCCGGCACCCGAAGGCGACGTGGTCGAGTCCGGGCCGGTGTTCGTCGAACCGGTCGGGTGAGGCATCCGGGTGGGTGTGGAGGCCGAAGAGCTGACCACCACCCAGCAGGTAGACGGTGTGATGAAAGCCTCCGGCCAGTTCGTCTTCGTCGAGCACCGGTTCGGACCCGAACAGGTCGTTGTACCACCGTGTGCTGCGATCAAGATCGGTAACCGTCACGGCGACATGGGCGATAGCGGGAAAGGTGGGCATGGGATCTCCTTGATGGTGGTGCGGGTGATGGATTTGGTGGATCTGTGCGGGCGTCGTGCCGCAGGTCGCAGCTACGCTCCTTCGCGGACCTGATAGATCTCGTCTGCCGGGCGTCCGCGGGCACGGCGGTGTACCGCTTTGGCGGCTTCTGCGTACGGCGCGTCGACCAGACAGAAGATTCGGCCGCAGGTCTCGTCGACCCAGTAGCGCAGGTAGCGAACGTTCTCGCTGCCCTGAAATCTCAGGTCGGCTGCGTGGTCCTCGGCGACCTGTTGGAAGTCGATTGGGTCGTTGGCGCGGTGCACGTCCATGAACAACGGCATGGGTAACTCCTGAAGAGGCTCTGTTGATGTCATTCCAGGAAAGCCCGCAACCGAGCTCGCGCCATCGGGAGTTCTGCCCATATTGGACCGGTGCCAGGCGTCTTGAAGGCTGGTCGCACCGTGTCACCGTGGCGATGCATCAGTCCCCGGCGACCCGCTTCACCCGGCCCTCGTTTGCCGCAGCTCTGATCCGCCGGCACGAGCAACGCTCTACCAACCTAGGTAGAACTCCCGATGCGCTACGCCGGGCTGGCAGCTCTTCTGTAATCCAGGAACGGAATTGGTGTCAAGAAGATCGAAAGGAAGCACAATGTCGAAGAGCAACGGAGGGGCCCAGTGGGGTCAAGGCGAGTACCGCGGCGGCGAGCCGGGTGTCGCGGTCATTTCCGGAGTCACGTTCGGGCCGCGCGAGGTGATCTACAACCGCGTTGACGGCCTGGCGATCTTCGAGGGCGACATCGTCCTTGGCGTCGCCGACGAGCTGGAACGGGCCCTCAAGAAGCACCGCGCCAGGACCCGAGGCAGCCACGACGACCACGACGGCCACCATCCATCAGCGGTTGGAATTCCCGACGTAAGCTTCCGCTGGCCGGACAAGACGGTCCCGTTCCAGATTGACGACGCCCTCCCGAATCAGCAACGGGTCCGGGACGCGATCGCGCATTGGGAGCAGTACACGCCGATGAAGTTCGTCGAGCGAACGACACAGAACGCGGCCAGGTACCCGAACTATGTCGAGTTCAAGGCGGGATCCGGGTGTTCCTCATTTCTCGGCATGCAGGGCGGCGCGCAGACCATCAGTCTCGCCGCCGAGTGCACCGTCGGGAATGCCATCCATGAGATCGGTCATGCCATCGGGTTGTGGCACGAGCAGAGTCGGGAGGACCGGGACAGCTTCATCACCATCCAGTACGCCAACATCATGGCGGGCAGCGAGATCCAGTTTGACCAGCACATTGTGGACGGCGACGACATCGGTCCCTACGACTACGGGTCGATCATGCACTACGCCCGAAACGCGTACTCCGCGAATGGTCTCGACACCATCGTCCCCAAAGACCCCGCTGCGCAAATCGGCCAGCGGAACGGACTCTCCGTCGGAGACATCTCCGCCGTAAACGCCCTGTACCCGACCGGCGGCCGGCTCATGATCGCCGACTTGTCCGGCGGGGCGCCACCGGCGGCGGTGCGGTACTGGGAGAACTGGGGCACACCGTCGCTGTTCGACGGTTTGCAAGACGACGGCGACCTGGCTCTGGTCGGGGACTTCATGCACCGCGGCCACGACCAACTGCTCTCGGTCAACCGCGGCGGCACCGGCGAGCGGCTGATGATCGCAGACTTCTCTGCTGAGAGTCCGCCCACCGCGCTGTATCGGGAGAACTGGGGTGGTCCGTCGCTGTTCGACGGGTGGCAGGACGATGGCGATCTGGCGTTGGTCGGGGACTTCATGCACCGCGGCTACGACCAGCTGCTTTCGGTCAACCGTGGCGGCAGCGGAGGCCGGTTGATGATCGCTGACTTCTCCAAGGGCGGACCGCCCGCCGCGGTGCGCTTCTGGGAGAACTGGGGCGCTCCGTCGCTGTTCGACGGTTGGCAGGACGATGGCGATCTGGCGTTGGTCGGGGACTTCATGCACCGCGGCTACGACCAGCTGCTTTCGGTCAACCGTGGCGGCAGCGGAGGCCGGTTGATGATCGCTGACTTCTCCAAGGGCGGACCGCCCGCCGCGGTGCGCTTCTGGGAGAACTGGGGCGCTCCGTCGCTGTTCGACGGTTGGCAGGATGATGGCGATCTGGCGTTGGTCGGGGACTTCATGCACCGCGGCTACGACCAGCTGCTTTCGGTCAACCGTGGCGGCAGCGGTGGCCGGTTGATGATCGCTGACTTCTCCAAGGGCGGACCGCCCGCCGCGGTGCGCTACTGGGAGAACTGGGGCGCTCCGTCGCTGTTCGACGGTTGGCAGGACGATGGCGATCTGGCGTTGGTCGGGGACTTCATGCACCGCGGCTACGACCAGCTGCTTTCGGTCAACCGTGGCGGCAGCGGAGGCCGGTTGATGATCGCTGACTTCTCCAAGGGCGGACCGCCCGCCGCGGTGCGCTTCTGGGAGAACTGGGGCGCTCCGTCGCTGTTCGACGGATGGCAAGACGACGGCGACCTGGCTCTGGTCGGACGTTGGTTCAAAGAGACCGGCGCATCGCTGCTGAGCACCAACGGCACTCGCCTCGTGTCGTCCGCGCGCACGAATCAAGACAGCGGCCGCCATCGACGACGAGTCGCTGCCCGGTGATGAAGGGCGCAGGAGGCGAGCCTTTCCCGGCCACACCGGTGCCGAGGCACCGGTGATCTCCTAGCCGCACGTGCGTCCGTACATCGAGGCGCTCCGAGGCCGCAGTGCATCCGCGGGCGGGGTCCGCGCGTGGTCGAAACCGGAGCTTTCGCGTTGACCCTGCCTGGGGGTGTGAGGGGGGTGCGGATGGGCGCTCAACCATCCTCCCGCGGGAATTCGGTTGGACGAGACTCGGCGCTTGGTTACCGTCGGCCACTGTGAGCTGCTCAGCCTTCGACTCGTACCTGATCTGCGCGACGCCACGCTCGGGAAGTACCCTGCTGTGCGGTCTGCTGGAGTCGTCTGGAGTTGCCGGCCACCCAGCCTCGTACTTCAACCGTGCGGGTCTGCATGACTACGCCGATGACTGGCAGATAGCTCGGCCCCGTGATGGACGGATCGACGAAGCGTACGTTCGAGCGGCGCTGACCGCCGGGAAGACCTCGAACGGTGTCTTCGGCGGAAGGATCATGGCGGAGACCCTGCCGGAACTGATCGGTGACCTTGCCGCCGCCGATCCTGCACCGGCGATGACCGATGTGGAGCTGTTGAGCGCCCAATTGGGTCGGCTCAGATTTGTTCACCTGCGTCGACGTGATGTCGTGGCCCAGGCGGTGTCGTGGGCGAAGGCGCTGCAAACCCACTTTTGGCACCCGGGTGAGGCCGTCGAACCCGGAGGTCAAGATCCTCACTATGACGAAGAACTGATTGCTCGGCTGGTCGCCCGGATCGAGAAGTACGAGGTGGCCTGGACCCTCTGGTTCGCCACCCACAGCGTCGTCCCTTGTGAGGTTGCCTATGAGGAGTTGGCGGCAGACCCGCCACGCACGGCACACAAGGTGCTCGACTATCTCGGCCTGCAGGTACCGCCGGACCGGCAACTGGTGATCGGACACCGTCGACAGGCCGATCGCGTGAACGCCGACTGGACCGCGAGATTCAAGACTCACTGACTCATCTCGTCCACCCAAGCGTCCCCGTTGCTGGACATCGAACGTCCGAAACGGACGTTCAGTCGGCTGCGCCGACGCAAGCGCGTGGGGCGCTTCGCGCACGATCTTTTGTTCCGTCACGTGCCGATGAGTTCGCGAAGCGGCAGGGTGAACAGGAACTGACTGAGGTTCTCGGTCACCGTGGTGTACGTACCCCGCCGGTGGTCGATGTAGATCGACTCCACGTTTCCACGCGGCATCTGGAACCGGTCCTTGACCTTGCCGTCCTCGAGCACGACCGTCGCGTCGACGGGACCGCCGTCGCCGAACCGCAACGCAGAGGAGTTGGCGAGCGAGAAATCGCCGATGGTGGCTACGCCCTGGAAACTCGAACCGTCGAGGACGTCGGAGTCCGCACTCCGGACGACCCGTCCGCCCTGACCGAACATGTTGCGCAGGCTCAGGCTGTGTCGGCTCTGGTCGGAGTTCGCCGCCAGCCGACCGTCGGTCTCCAAATCGAAGTTCTGGATGTAGGCCCGGTCGTCCTTGGAGTAGTTGATGGCGGTCAACTGGCTCGGTGTCGTCGAGCGGTCGATGGAGATGCTGGAGAGGCCGCCGCTACCGCTCACGGACCAGCCGGACACGGCAGGCAGGACGAACCTGCCCCTGATCCGGAGGATGTCGTCGGCGTTGTACATCCACAGCGCCGACAGGCTCGAGGAGTAGATGTACTGGCCCGCCCAGACCAGTCCGCTGCCGTGGGAGTTGAGATTGCGAAACCGGCCAAGGCCGTCGGTCTTGACGAGTTCGACAGTGTTGTAGCGGCCACGGTCGAGGTCCAGCACAACGAGGCGGGTGACACTCTCGCCCGTCCGGTTGGGGGCGATCAGGTCCCTCTCGAGGGCGTTGGAGTACCAGCTCGTGATGATGATGTTGCGCTCGTTGGCGGCCACATTCCCGATCGTGTACCGCCTCGGCGGTGCCCGAGCCGGCCACGCCCTGCGGCTTGAAGCTGGTGCCGGGCAACCGGTTCAGGCAGCGGTAGTCGGCCGTACTCCAGTCGATCTTGCGGTCCTTGCCGGATGACCGCCAAGCCGTGGCGCAGCGGCTGTTGATCCCGGGGATGGCCCGTCCCGCGTCGAGGACGTCATCCCAGGTCGAGCGCTCGGCCTGGTTGGCACGCAGAAGGCGCCCGGCGACGTGGACGGAGTGCATGGGTGGCCGGACGATCTTGGGCGGGATCGGAGGCGACGGCGGGGCGGGGGTCGGCGCCATGGTGGGATTCGCGGTCGCCGGGACGCTGGGTCCGGGAGCATTCGAGGGGCCGCGTTGCGCCCCTGGCGGCGCCGAAGGTGTCGGTGGGGACGTGATCGGACGGGTGGTCGTCCACAGAGCCAACGCGCCACCGCCGGTCAGACCGAGCCCGAGTGCGAGCACCACGATGAGATTGCGTCTCAGCTTGCTCACACGCGCGGTCCTCGGCATCGGTCATGGACCCATGGCCCAACCCCAGCAAAGCATCCAGTATGACGGGCGTTCGTGATCGGACCCTGCCGATTCAACACGGGGTAGCGTCCGGGGGGTGCGGATTGTGTCGCTGTTGCCGTCGACGACGGAGATCCTCTTCGCGATCGGGGCCGGCTCCGACGTGGTCGGCGTGACGTTCGAATGCGACTATCCGGCCGAGGCCAGGAGTAGGACGGTCGTCTCCTCCTCGGCTCTCCCGCCCGACCTCACCGCGGCGGAGATCGATCGACACGTCTCCGCGGCGCTGGCCCGAGGTGAGGACCTCTATCACCTCGACCGGGACGCGCTGGCCGGGCTCGACGCTGACGTCGTGGTGACGCAGGACCTGTGCGCGGTCTGTGCAGTGGACGTCAGCGTGGTCGACGAGGCCCTCGGCTTCCTCGGCTGCCGCGCCGAGGTGGTCACGATCGACCCCCATACTCTCGACGAGGTCCTCGATTCGATCCTCCAGTTGGGCTGGGTGGCCGGTTGCCAGCAGCGAGCGGCGGAACTGGTGGAGTCGTTGCGGGAGCGGCTGGCCGTGGTTCGGGCAAGGGTCTCGAGCCGCCGCGAACGACCCCGGGTGGCGGCCCTGGAGTGGACCGACCCGCCGTTCGCCCCCGGTCATTGGGTACCCGAGATGATCACCGCGGCGGGTGGTGTGTCGGTGCTCGGCGCGGCCGGCGAGCCGTCCCGCCGGATCTCCTGGGCCGACGTCCGGGCCGCGCGGCCCGACGTCGTCGTGGTGGCCCCGTGCGGCTTCGATCTTTCCGGGGCAGAGCAGCTGACCGCAGATCTGCTGAGCCGGCGGGTGCTGCCCGTCGGTGTCCGGGTGATCCCGGTGGACGCGAACGCATCGTGGGCCCGGCCCGGTCCGCGCCTGATCGACGGGATCGAGGAACTCTCGAGCCGGCTGCACGCCGGCTCGGCGTAGCGTCGAGCCGATGGCCGCGAAGCCGAAGTACCCCACCGACCGCGAGCCTGCCCTCGAGGTCCGGCCCGCCCTGGGTCGCTTTGACGACTTCGCCACGGTCGTGGGTCCGGACCGTCCCGGCGTCGGCGCGTGCTGGTGCATGGCCTACCGCGACAGCCGGGTGCCGGTCGACGAGCGGTCTGGCTACATGCAGCGGACGTGCAGCACCGAGCCCGGTCCCGGTGTGCTGGTCTACGTCGACGAGGTGGTGGCGGGCTGGTGTTCGATAGCGCCGCGGTCGAGCTACCGGCGGCTGCTGAACTCGCGCACGATTCCGATCGTCGACGACGCCGACGCCTGGTGCGCGGTCTGTTTCGTGGTACGGGCCGGGTACCGCAAGCACGGGCTGATGCATGTGCTGCTCCGCGGCGCCGTGCAGCACGCCGCAGCGCATGGGGCCGAGGTGGTCGAGGGCTACCCGGCAGACACCACGACCGGTCGGGTCGACGTGACATCGGGCTACGTCGGGACCGTGTCGTTGTTCGAGCAAGCCGGCTTCACCAGGGAGTCGAAGACCACAGGTCGCAGCGGTGGCAAACCGCGGTGGGTGATGCGCAAGGCGCTGTGCTGATGCGCCTGAGCCGCGCCGACAGCTCCGCCCCTGACCCCGGTCCGACCCCCCGATCCGAAGCAGCGCGCAGGATGGGGTGATGGCCACCTTCGCCGTCGTACTGATCCACGGCCCGGGCTGGGATTCGTCCCGCGGCATCCGTCAGCAGCGCGGCTGGACCGCGCACGCCGCCTTCATGGACGGGCTCGTCGAGGACGGATTCCTCCTGATCGGCGGGCCTCTTGGCGACGGGCAACGGACCCTGCACGCCGTGGAGGCGGCGAGCGAGGCCGACATCCGTCGGCGGTTCGCGGCCGACCCGTGGGCCGATAGCGCTCACCTCGAAGTCGGCTCGATCGAGACCTGGGCGCTGTGGCTCGACTTTCGTCGGCGAGCTACGCGTTAAACCATCCGGTCAGACGTTGGCCGTCACCGTGCGCTCAGTCCGTTGGCGATGAGATGTTGACCAGCCAGCCGATCCCGAACCGGTCGACGCACTGCCCGAACTCGTCACCCCACATCTGCTTCTCCAAGGGGACGGTCACGGTGCCGCCCTCCGACAGGGCGTCCCAGTACTGGTGCAGATCCGCCCCGTTGTCGCCGCTCAGGCTGATCGTGATGGTGCTGCCACCGGGAGTGAAATCGGCCCCCGGCGGGGGGTCGGATGCCATCAGGGTGTAGCCGGCGTCGGTCTCCAGTTGCGCGTGCATGATCTTGTCGGCGAAGGCGGGGTCGGGCACCTCGTACTCGCCGAACGTGGACACGGTCAGTTCGCCGCCGAAGATGCGCTGGTAGGCCTCCATCGCCTCTCGCGCGTTGCCGTTGAACATGAGATACGGATTGAGACGAGAGGCCATAGGACTGCTCCTTAACAGCGGTGAGGTCGGCTTCCAGCAGGCTAGCGAAGATCGGGCGCGCCGTGCGTCGTCCGTCAGCTTCTGTTCGGGGCAGCGCCACCACGACCCGGGGTACTCAGATCGACCGGATTGTTCACTCTTCACTGAATACAGCAGAGCGTGTACCGTCGGCGGGGTGATCGTCTCCACGGCCACCGACGCGCTCGCCCGGTTCGGGCATGCGCTGTCGGATCCGACCCGGACGCGGGTGCTGCTGGCCCTCCGGGACGGTCCGGCCTATCCAGCGGAGCTGGCCGACTCGATCGGGGTGTCGCGCCAGCTCATGTCCAATCACCTGGCCTGCCTGCGGGGATGTGGCCTGGTCGTCGCGAACCCGGACGGCCGTCGCACCCGGTACGAGCTGGCGGATCCCCGGGTCCGGCACGCACTGGTAGATCTGCTCGAACTCGTCCTGGTCGTGGACCCGGACTGTTGCGGGGGCGAGATCGTTCCCCAGCAGGAGGCGGCACGGTGAGCCTGCTGATGCTAGGACCCTCGCCGGCTCGACGGGCCACGCTCAGCCGCCGGATCCGCTGGTTCGTGGCGGCGACGATCTCCTACAACGTGATCGAGGCCGCCGTGGCGTTGACCGCTGGGGTTGCGGCGTCGTCGACCGCGCTGATCGGATTCGGGCTGGACTCGGTGATCGAGGTGTCCTCGGCCGCCGCGGTGGCCTGGCAGTTCGCCGGGCGGGATCCGCACGCGCGGGAAAAGATCGCGCTGAAGTTCATCGCCTGCTCTTTCTTCGGCCTCGCGGCCTTTGTCACAGTCGATTCCATCCGCAGTCTGGCTGCGGGCGGGGAAGCGGCACCGTCGACCGTCGGCCTCGTGCTCGCGGCGGTCAGCCTGGCGATCATGCCCGTGCTCTCGTGGGGCCAGCGTCGCGCCGGCCGCGAGCTGGGCTCCGCATCCGCCGTGGCCGACTCCAAGCAGACGTTGTTGTGCACCTACCTGTCCGCCGTGCTGCTGGTCGGGCTCGGCCTCAACAGCCTGTTCGGCTGGTCCTGGGCGGACCCCATCGCTGGCCTCGCAATCGCCGGTATTGCGGTCAGGGAAGGGATCAACGCCTGGCGGGGAGATCTCTGCTGCCCCTCGCCCGCAGTCTCGGCTTCGAATGTCACGCCAGCCGGTTGCAGCGGTTGCGCGCCGGACTGTGCCGGGGTCTGCTGCGCCGACCGTACGGCGGACTCCGGGGTGGCCAGCACGACCGAGGTACGGACGTGAGGTCCACATGACGGGTGTCGAAGGTGGGTGGCTGCCCGAGGCATGCACCCTGCCGACGGTGGAGCAACCGCTGCGGCGGATCGAGTTCGACGAGCTGTTCGCTACGGCGCTGCGCGGGCAGGCGCGGATCAGTCGGTCGGTCTTGCGGTGGTCGCTGGCGCCCGGGGTCGAAAACGTCGCGCGGGACCTGGCGGCACGCGAGTCGCAGTGCTGCTCGTTCTTCACCTTCGAGTTCACCCGGACAGCCGGCGGGTTGCAGCTCGACGTCCGGGTACCGGCGGCTCAGGTCGAGGTGCTGGACGCGCTGGCGGCGCGGGCCGCAGCCGGAATGGGACCGGGCAACTAGGTCACCGGCCGGCCAGTCCCTCACGATGGGCCGCGGCGACGAGTTCGGAACGGCGCTCGACCCCGAGTTTGGCCAGCAGATTCGACACGTGGCGCTCGGCGGTGCGGTGGCTGATGAACAGCCGGGCGCCGATCTGCCGGTCGGTCAGACCCTGGGAGACCAGGGCGAGCACTTCGGACTCGCGCGCGGTGAGTCGGTGTGGGTTGTCGCGGGTGTCGTCGGTGACGAGCCGCAGCCGGGACCGGCGGCCCAGGTCGTCGGCGAGGACGACGAGGCCGAGCGCATCGATCGCGCGCGCCTCGGCCACGGCCGACTCGAGCAGCGCGGCTGCGGTCTGGCGGTCGCCGCCGCGGGCCAGCACGGCCTGCGCGGCCCGGATGCGGGCCGCGGCCGCCCGGTAGCGGTCGCCGAGGCGGTCCCAGTGCCCGGCCGCCGCCTCCCAGGACCCGAGGTCGTCGGCGAGTTCGGCCCGCGCGCCGGCCAGCTCGGCCTCGACGAGCGGCGGTGACCAGCCGAGGCCCGCGGCAAGGGCCGTGGCGCGGCGGAGCAACTCTCGAGCCTCTTCCGGCCGCGGTGGGGCATCGCGGAGCGCGACCGCGACCCCGACGGCGAGCAGTGGCACGGCGAAGACCGGGTGCCAGGTTTCGGGTTCCAACGCCCATGCGTCAGCGAGGACCGCGCTCGCCCCGGCGACGTCGCCCTGACCGAGAGCCGTCTCGGCCAGCCCGGCGTACAAGGGTCCGAGGAGCTGGGGATCCAGCAGTCGGTGGCCGGCGGCCCGGGCCCGCTCGAGGAGTAGGCGGGCGCGCTCGAGGTCTCCCTGCCGCAGTCGGATGAGTCCCTCGACCAGGTCGACGCGGATCGCGTCGATCCCCTGGGGGTTCAACTCGCGGATCTCCTCGACCAGGGGCCCGATCCCGTCCGAACGGCCGACCAGCGCCAGCATGAGCGCGGCGTCGCAACGGCACCAGACGCCCTTGCGTCGGCGCAGGCCCAGCTCGTCGCCGACCCGCACGCTCTCGAGTGCGACCTCCGCCGCCTCGCTCACTCGGCCGGCAACCCAGAGTGCAGTGCCGAGGTTGACCAGGGCGCGTGCGTTCTCGTCGACGTCGTCGAGCTCCTCGTCCGCGATGCGGATAGCCGTGCGTAGCTCGGCGATGCCCTCCTCGACGCGCCCGGTCATGGCGAGGTCGACGCCCAGGTTGCACCGGGCGTGGCCTTCGATGGACCGGCCGTCAGGAATCTGTTGCGCGACCGCGATCGCCTGCCGGGCGCGCTCCTCGGATTCGGCGTTGCGGTCGGCCAGCATCAGGATCTGGGACAGCCCGCTCAGCACGGCCGCGCGGGCTCGGGTGGCAGGTTCGGCCGGCACGAGATCCACGGCCTGCTGGTAGGCGACCAGCGCGCCCTGGCCATCCCCGGACATCCAGAGATAGCGGCCGAGCCGCTCGTGCAGCCAGCCACGGAGATGTTCGTCGTCCGGGTCTACGCACTCGATGGCTTCCCTGATCAGCGCGGTGGCCTGGTCCGGGTGGGCGGCCAGGTGCGCGACCTCGGCGATCCAACGCAGCAGCCGAGCCCGAGGTATGTCGAGCAGTCGTTCGGCGTCCGGTACGACCTGGATCAACTCCAGCGCGCGCTGGTAGTGGTCCAGGGACTCGGCGAAGGCCAAAGCGTTGCTGGCCTCGCGGCCCGCCGCCACGGATGCGACCAGGGCCTGCGCGGACTCACCGGCCGCGTCCCAATGCCGGGCCAGCCGTCCGGCCACCCCGCCGTAGCGTCGCCCGGCCAGCTCGGGTGACCTGGTCAGGGTTTCGGCCAGTCGGCGATGAGCCCTGGCCGCCTCGCTCGGGAGCAGGCTGGCGGCGATGGCCTCCTGCAGCAGCGCGTGCCGAAAGACGAGGATGTTCCCGTCCGGTTGCAGCACGTGGGCCTCGACGGCTTCGCGCAGTGCGACTTCGAGGCGTTCGTCCTTGACGTCCACCACGGCCTCCAGCAACGGGAAGGGGACCTCCCGGCCGACCAGGCAGGCGGTGCGCAGCACCTGGCGAGTGGCGGGTGGCAAGGACTCGAGGCGGGCGAGCAGGAGATCGCGGACCGTGCTGGGCAGTTGGTCGTCCACGCCCAGTGCGAGCAGTTCCTCGGCGAAGAACGGATTGCCCTCGGCGCGGGCGTAGATCTGGTCCAGCAGCTGGGTCCGCGGCGGGACGCCGAGGATGTCGCTCACCTGGCGGGCCTGCTCCTCGCGGGTCAGCGGCTGGATGACCACGCGGTGGTCCGTGCGCCGTACGAGCTCCGCGAGGTAGCCCGCCAGACCGGGCGGAACCGGGGACTCGTCGGTGCGTACGGACACCACGAGCACGATGTCCGCGTGCTGCTGGCGCGCGAGCAGGGCGACCAGCTCGCGCGTGGACCGGTCAGCCCAGTGCATGTCCTCGAGGACCAACACCAGTGGCCGCCGATCGGCCAAGGCGCGAAACAGACTCGCCAGGGCCTGGTAGAGCCGGGTCGAGCTGGATGCCCCGCTGTCCAACGGGGCAAGCTCTCCGCTCAGGGCAGGTGCCAATCGGCCGAGTTCGTCGGCGGCGGGACCCGCCCAGCGGCGCACGGCGGCGGCACCCTCGCGCCGGACCAGCTCGCCGAGGAGGTCGACGAGTGGTGCGAACGGGAGGGTCTGGACACCGAGGGCCACGCAGTGTCCGACGAGAACGTCGGCACGCTCGCCGAGGCGGGCGGTCAGCTCGTCGAGGACCCGGGTCTTGCCGATGCCCGCGGGGCCTTCGATCAGCACCGTGACGGGCTGGTGTGCAGCTGCGCTCTCCTCGACCAGCGACTCGAGGCGGACCAGGACCGCGTCGCGGCCGACCAGGCGACGACTCCGGGACCGACGGCTGCCGACACCGACCACGGCACTCACAACAGTTGAGTATGAACCGTGGTCGGCGTCGGCGGTAGCGGTCGTCAGCTCCCCTCGTGCACCGGCACGAGCCGGTCGGCGACCAGTCCGTGAGCCTCGCGGTGCACTTGTGCGGCTGCCTCGGCATCCGGGGCTTCGACGAGGCAGAAAACCTGGCCCGAACCCTCGTCGAACCAGTACTTCTGGTAGTCGACCCCGTAGCCGCCCTGCACCTTGAGGTCGGCCTGGTGGGCGTTGGCGACGGCCTCGGCGGTGAGGCCCTCGACCTTCTCGTGGATGTCCATGAACAGTGTCATGTCGGTTACCCCTTTGCTCTGTGTGGTGACGATCTGTCACGCCCCTAGCGTGGTGCTGGCGGTGCCCACTCGGTTACGGGAAACCACGCAGATCTGGCGAGCAGAGCTACGTAATCGATCGAGCGGTATCGGACAACTTCTGAGTCCGGGGGTCGCACTCTAGAGTCGGGTCGTGGTGCCGGCCGAGGGTGATCCCGGATCGCGGGTGGCCGCCGGTCAGCTCCTTCTCATCGCCACGGCTCAGGTCCTCGCGCTGAGCACCTGGTTCGCCGCCTCGGCTGCCGCTCCGGCGCTGCGGCTCGAATGGGGGCTGAGCGGTGCCGAGGTCCCGCTGCTGACGGTGGCGGTGCAGGTCGGATTCGTCGTCGGAGCCCTGGTCTCGGCGGCCCTCAACCTGCCTGATCGCGTGCACCCGCCGCGGCTGATGACGGTCGGCGCCGTCGGCGCTGCCGTCGGCACCGCCGGTGTGGCGGTCCTGGCTCAGGGTCTCTGGACGGCGGTACCGGTGCGCTTCCTCACCGGAGTCAGCCTCGCCGCCGTCTATCCGGTCGGGCTGAAGCTGGCCAGCAGCTGGTTCCGGGCCCGGCGGGGGTTCGCCCTGGGCGTTCTCGTCGGGGCGCTGACTTTGGGTTCGGCGTTGCCGCAGGTCATCGGCGGGTCCCTCGGTGCCCAATGGCGGATCGGCTTGCTGATCGCCGCCGGTCTGAGTGCCGTCGCCGCCCTACTCGCTGCGCTGGCTCGCGTCGGTCCCTACGTCGCCCCAGCCACGACCTTCCAACCCAGCATCATGATCGACCTGCTCCGTCGGCGCGGGCCGCGGTTGGCGAACCTCGGCTACTTCGGTCACATGTGGGAGCTGTACGCGGTCTGGACCTGGCTGCCCGCGTACCTCGCCGCCTCGGCGCAGGCGGCCGGCTCGCCGCTGCCGTCCTCGGTTCGCGGCGCCGCGATCTTCGTGGTCGTCGGCGGCTGCGGCGCGCTCGGTTGCCTGGTCGCGGGGTGGATCGGTGATCGCTGGGGTCGGGCCAAGGTGGCGGCGGCGGCCATGATCATCAGCGGCTCGTGCTGCCTGCTCGCGGCGCTCCTGTTCGGTCGCCCGCTCTGGCTCGTCCTGCCGCTGTTGGCCGTCTGGGGGACCGCGGTGATCGCCGACTCAGCGATGTTCTCCGCCTGTACGACGTCGGTGGTCGACCCGGCGTACACCGGAACCGCCCTGACCTTTCAGACCGCGGTCGGGTTCTTGATCACCGTCGTCACCATCCAGGGTGTACCGCTCGTCGCCGAGTCGGCCGGCTGGCCACTTGCCGTGGCCCTCCTGGCTGTCGGACCGCTGTTGGGGGCGGTGGCGATGCTGCGACTCACGCCGTTGCTGCCCGGGGCGCCCGACCGGCAACCGAACAATCGCATTCGCCCGGCCTGACCAACGGTTGACCAGTGGTGGGAACGGGACTAGCCCACCCGCGGCTCGGCGGTCGCCCCCACCTTTGGTGGATGGGCGAGGATGCCGAGCGCCTTGACCATGACGTCGAGCCCTGCCCGGGTCACGGTCGGGTCTCCGGTAACTGTGCCAGAACTCGCACAGTCCGGCCCCCAGAGGAGACCCGCTTTGGCGGCGATGGCCTTACCCACCTTGGGCATCGTCCCGTGGCGAACCTTCGCCCGGGTCGCGGCAGCCCTGAAGATCCGCGGCGGGAGGGTGCTGCCCGGACCGAAATTGTGCCGGGCCACACCGAGCACGTCGCACAGGTCGTTGACGAGATCCTGCTTGGAGCGGGTGCGGCCGTCGCTGGGCTTGCCGCTCGGTGGGGCAGCCGCTCGGCGACGCTCCGCGCAATTCGCGCACCACACCGGATTCATTCCATGGATGCACTCGTCGTCCGACATGTACGCATCACCGCCTCGCCTCCCCCTCACTCTAGTCGAAGGAGCCGCATCGCCTTTACCGATGAGTGGTCGGCAACCGGGCAGGAGCCCCGAACCACCCAGCGCGGCACGCCGAGGCTCTGGTGGCGATTCGGCCCAGCGGGGTGAGTCAGTAGTGAGCGAGGATTCTGGCGTCCGACACGACGCCGGAGCAGATGCACGCTCTGGAGCCGATGCCGAGTTGGGTCGCGCCGCACCAGCGCCGACTGACCGCGTCGTGGACCGACAACGGATGCCGGCAGGCGAGGCAGAGATCCGGTGCTGAAGGGTCGTTCACAAGAAGGGCGGGGGGAACGTTGTTCATGGCCGAGTCCGTCAAGGCCCGTCAATAGGGCCGGATGCCGATCACGAGGGACCACCGATCAGTTGTCGGCGGAGAAACCCCTCACACCGCCACAGTACGCCCGGGCCGACCGAACGCGAGACGAACGCCGGCCCAGGCCGCCGACGGATGGTGGTCACACCCGCACGCGCCCGTCATCGGCTCGTGTTATCGCGTCACGACGGAGTGGCCGAGTAGGTTCCCTCCATGAGGGCAGTGGTACTGACCCGGACCGGAAGTCCCGACGTGTTGCAGGTCCAGGACTGGCCGGAGCCCCCGGTCGGGCCCGACGAGGTGCGCATCACCGTGCGCGCGGCGGGCCTCAACTTCGCCGACATCATGGCCCGTACGGGCCTGTATCCGGCGGCGCCCGAACCACCGTTCGTCCTGGGGTATGAGGTGGCCGGTGAGATCGAATCCATCGGGGACGGGGTGAGTGGGCTGGTCGTCGGACAGCGGGTGATGGCCGGCGTCCGGTTCGGCGGCCAGGCGGAGCTGGCGACGGCGAATCGCCGGGACGTGATGCCGCTACCGGACGGACTGAGCTTCGAGCAGGGCGCGGCGTTCTGCGTCAACTACGCGACGGCGTACGCGGCCTTGATCATCATGGGTGGGCTCCGGGCGCAGAACCGCGTGCTGATCCATTCGGCAGCGGGCGGTGTCGGCCTCGCGGCCACCCAGGTCGCCCGCAACGTCGGCGCCGAGATCTTCGGTACCGCCTCGGCGGCCAAGCACGAGACTCTCCGCGCCCACGGCGTGCACCATCCGATCGATTACCGCACCCAGGACTTCAGCACGGAGGTTCGGCGGCTCACCGACGGTGAGGGCGTCGACGTCGTGATCGACGCGATGGGACCAACGTCGTTCCGCAAGGACTACCGCATTCTGCGGCCGGGCGGACGCCTGATCATGTGCGGACTCTCCGAGGCCTTCAACGAGAGGGGCCGCAGCCTCCGGACCGCGCTGGCGGCCGTGGTCCGCCTGCCGACCTCCACCATGCCGTGGTGGCACGCGGGCCGGATGCTGAACCAGAACCGCGGAGTCTTCGGGCTGAACCTGCTCAGCTGGTGGCGTCGCGAGGGCGGGATGGACCGGATCACCCGCCCTCTTCTGGCCGATCTCGACGAGGGACGTCTCGAACCTGTCGTCGGGGCGTCGTTTCCGTTCGCGCGAGCCGGCGACGCCCATCGCTATCTGGCCGATCGGCGCAACATCGGGAAGGTCGTCCTCACCCCGAACTGAACAACGTGGGAATCGGACAAGATGCCTGTGTCGGAACGCCTCCTGTGATCCGCGATGCCGATCCGGCCGAAGGCGCAGCCGCACGCTGTTGCCTCAGGCGAGACCCGCGGTGTCGAGCCCGGCGATCCCCTTGGGACGCCGTCGCGGTTTGGCCGGCCGGGACTGCGGGTGTGAGCGCAGCCACCGCGCCAGGAACCGGTCCTGGCCCTTCGGGATCACCGGATCCACGTCGTTGGAGCCGGGCCGCGGATCGTCGGGGTCGGGCTCCTCCTTGGTGGTCACCACGCTCAAGATGGCCTGCCGGCGGATCTCGGGCGTGGAGACGTCACGCTTCCTCGTCCTGAGGCTGGAAGCCGTCGCGCAGCGTGTAGAGCTCGTCGATCACCTGCGTGAAGGTGCCGGCCTTGCGGAATGCGTCGACCACGATCAGGTACAGCCCAGGCACAGCCGGCTCTGTGGTCACGTCGGCGACGTAGAGACCCTTCGTCGGCGGTGCCGGCCGCGCCTGGGATCAGCGGTACCTGCGACCACGTGTCGAGCGGGGAAAAGATGCGGGCGCCGATCTCGGCGTCCGGGACCGGGTGCGGGCTCAGCAATCGGGCCCGGATCCGGAATGCCTGGCCGCGTACCGGATGGTGCGGGGTGGCCGTGGCCTCGAGCCGAATAGCTCCGTTGACCTCGAAACCGATGCTGCGCAGTCCGGCGGAGCCGAGCGCGGAACCGAGCACCTCGACTTCCCAGGTCCCGGGCAACGGTGCATCGACCTCGAAGAAGGCGTACGGGTTCGGACCCCGGACCGCGCGGACCTGCGGTCCTGCGGTCACCTGCCCGCCGTTCGGGTCGAAGATCCGGACGCGGATGCCCTTCTTGTCGGCGCGCCACATCGCGCCGAGGGTGGCGTGCGTACTGCCCTCGCTGATGGTCACGGGGAACCGCAGCGTGCGTCCGCCGGTCTCGCCGAAGCTCTCGCCGGTCGGGCCGAAGAACGGCGTGTTGTCGTCGATGGGCTGGCCGGCGCCGTCGATGTCGTCGAATGCGACCACGCCGCCATTCTCCCGGCTCTCGCCGGCGATCTGCACCAGGGCGGCTGTGATCGCGGCCTCGGCCTGGGCGGCCGGCAGGCTTCCGGCGATGGGGAAGTAGCTCGCGCCTGTGGTTGTGGCCACCGACTCGAGCAACGCAGCATCCTGGTCGCCGCCAAGCCCGATGGTGTACACCCGGACCCCGTTGGCTCGCAGATCCGGCAACACTTGCTGTGCGGTCTCGGATCCGGCGTTCTGCAGGCCGTCGGTGAACAGGATCATGACCTGGCTGGCGGCGCGGCCGCCCGCGACGATGGCTCCCAGACCTTGGCGGAGGGCGTCGCCGATGGCGGTGGCACCGCCGTCCACGAGGTTGTTCGACGATCGTGTGCCGATCGTCGCGCCACGTGGTCTGGGTCGGCCCGGCGATGGGCACCTCGGTCCGCGGGACGTCGATGGTCACACCGCTGGAGTAGGTGACGAGTCCGAGTTCCTCGAGGGGATTCACGTAGTCGACCCAGAAGTTCGCGCCGATCTTCAGCTGGTCGAACTTGGCCCCGGCCATGCTTCCCGAACGATCGAGGACGAGTTCGAAGCGTTGCACCGGGATCAGCGTGGAGCAGGTGACCGCGCCGGTGCCGCCGGGGCAGCGGCAGCAGGGCCCCCGGCCCCCGGGGCGCTGAGCCCGTACGCGATGTTGTCGTGGTTGGCATCTGCGGCCAGGTACGTCCAGCAGGACTGGTTGCCGTTGATGTTGTTCTGGTTGTTGTTCGCGGTCGCGTTGTGATTGCCGGCGTGGCAGTACTCACTCGGCTGGCCCTGTTGCAGCGCCGCGACGCCGCCGGTGTAGTCCGGAAAGAACGTGGCGAAGGTGCTGTAGTCGGTGCCGCCGGCGTTGGTCCAGCGGGTGTAGTTGGTCCAGCCGTAGCCCTCCATCATCGATGCCTCGCTGGCGATGTTGCCCTGACAGCTGGTGCTGTTGTTGTACTCATCACGCAGGTCGTAGAGGTAGTGGGAGAGTTCGTGCGCCATGATCGTCGGCCACATCAAGAAGTCCTGCGAGATGTCCATGGACTCGGTCGGGAACCAGAGCCGGGCGGATGAGGAATTGGGCCAGACATCGCTGTTGGGATGCACCCAGACCGTGGCGTCGGCTCCGCCGAAGCTGTTGGCGGCGTAGAGCACGGTGCCGATCGAGTGGGCTCCGTCGGTGGCGTCGTGCAGGATCCGCGACGTGCGGTTGAACAGATCGCACAAGAACGCGATCTCACTCGGCTGCGGGGTGTAGCGCAGCGAGACGGTCAGGTTGAACCGGCCGCCGTTGAAGAACCCCATGATTGTCTCCTCAGCTCGGGAACTGCTTGGTCGAAGGTGAGGAGGGACCCAGGGGTTCGGCAAATACGACCTAGTCAGCCGGACCGAAGTTGTGCCGGGCCACGCCGAGAACCCTTCGGGCGTTGGCGAACGGCAAGCTACGCAGTCAACCGAGACCGGCTCCACCTCCGCTCGAAGTCTCAGCCCTGTCATCACGCCGATGGTGAGTTGAGAACGGACACCTAGCGCCGAACCCCGCACCAAGCATCCGTGCGAAGCGAACCTCGGAAAAAAAGTCATCCATCGTGTCAACCGAAGAGCCCCTTGCGGCGAGTGACTCAGTGATGGAGAGCCAAGGAGCAGCGACAGCGAGCAGCGTCCCCCCTTCGGGGCGGCGGCGGCCCGTGCTCGCCGCCGTCCAACCTCCGGTCGAGGTGTCGGGCGAGTTGCTGTCGTTCGAGGACTTCTACCGTCGGGAGCATCGGCACGTGCTGGGACTGGCGTTCGTGCTCACCGGCAACCAGTCGGTGGCCGAGGACGTCGCCCAGGATGCGTTCACCGCGGCCTTCCGGCATTGGCCGATCCGTCGCGGCCTACGACTCGCCGGGCGCTTGGGTTCGACGAGTCACCTGCAATCGCGCGGCGTCGGTGCTGCGGCGGCGGGTGCGCGAGGCGAAGGCTCTGGTGCGGCTGGCCAGGCGGACGCAGACATCCATCGAACTGGATGAAGGCGATGAGGCGTTCTGGCAGGCGGTTCGTCGTCTGCCACCCCGGCAAGCGCAGGCGGTCGCGCTCTATTACCTGGAGGACTACAGCGTGCGGGAGATCTCCGCGGTTCTCGACTGCAGCGAAGGCACCGTCAAAACCCACCTGAGCCGGGCGCGCGCTGCAGTCGCGCGTCACCTGCGGTTGGAGGATCCACAATGAGCGACTTCGATTCCCGGGCCCGAAAAGCCGCCGACGCGGTCCGGCGCCAGATCGCCGAGAACACCGCACACCACGAGATGGGAATCCGGCGGGCGCAGCGCTCACCGCGCCCGCGTCGCCATTCCGAGCGCGGTCGCCGCGGCGGTGCTCATCGGTGCCGTCATCGTCGGCCTTGTCCGCGAGGTGGCGGCGGCGGGACCGCAGTACGTGGGGGCGGGGCCGTCGCGATGACCGGGCCGTTGAAGCCGTTCGACACCTGTGACACCGCGCTCCAGTACTTCAAGGACCAGGCTCCCGAGTACCTGATCGAACGCGCAGCGCGACGGCGGCGGCCGCCAGTCGGCGGCGCGAAGCCGGCGGCGCCGACCAGATGCGGCGCGCTCGGCGGCAGCGCTGAGGCAGGCAGTGCCCCGGCGTACTCGAAGACGAACGTCCAAGAGGCAGGCGTCGACGAGCCGGACATCGTCAAGACCGACGGCAATCGCATCGTCGCGGTCGCGCAGGAGCGCGTGCACCTGGTCGGCGTCAACGGCGGCAAGATGACGCTGCGCAAGACCCTTCCGGACACGGATGGTTCGCAACGTGTTCCTCTCCGGCGACCGACTGCTGGTGTTCAGCGGCCCGCAAGCGTCGGAGCGCCGAGCCCGGACGGCGCTGGGCGGATCAGCGGGCCGTGCTGACGATGTACGACATCTCGAACCTCAGCGATCCAAAGCTCATCGCCACGTTGACGATCGACGGCGAGGTGCTCGACGCACGACTCGTGGGAACGCAGGTACGCGTGGCGACGGTTTCGTCGCCCGACGTCGACGCTCCGTCGCCGGTCTACGCACCGAAACGGTCGTATCTCACCGAGAGTCCAAGCACCAACTGCGGGCGGCGGTCGCGAATTCGACTGTTGACGACTGGATCCCGGCCTACACGCTGCGCAGACGGTGCGGGCACGCAGGTGAGCAAGGGACGTCTGGTGGATTGCGCCGATCTGGCTCGTCCCGAGATGTTCTCGGGGCTCGACACGGTGGCGGTGTCGTCGTTCGACATGGGGTCGGCGCTGCAGTCCCGCAAGACCGTGGGCGTGATCGCCGGCGGTCAGCAGATCTATGCGAGCAACACCTCGACCTACGTCTCGACGACCGACTGGAGCCGCGACGGCTCACCCGCCACGACGAGTCTGCACAAGTTCGTCACCGCGCAATCGGGCGCAAGCACCTACAAGGGTCGGGCGAGGTTCCCGGAACCCTGCTGAACCAGTACGCGATGTCGGAGTACGACGGCGTGTTGCGGGTCGCGAGCACGGTCTCCGAACGCCGGGGCTGGGTCAATGCTCGTCAGGTCACCGAGGGTATGGTCACCACACTGCACGAGCAGGACGGAGCGCTGCGCCAACTGGGACAGGTCGGCGGGCTCGGCAGGCAGGACAACGAGTCGATCCGGGCGGTGCGATTCATCGAGGATCGCGGATATGTCGTGACGTTCCGCCAGACCGATCCGCTCTACGTGCTCGACCTTCGCGATGCTGCAGCCCCGAAGGTCCTGGGCGAGCTGAAGATCCCTGGCTACTCGGGCTACCTGCATCCGGTCGGTGAAAACCTGCTGCTCGGTGTCGGGCAGAGCGGCTGCCCCGGAACCAGACTCGTGGCGGCCAGGCCGGCGTGCAGTTCTCGTTGTTCGACATCAGCGACCCCGCGTCCCCCGCCGGATCGACAAGCAGACCTACGGTGGCGGGGCTGCGGCGGCCGAGTTCGACCCCAAGGCGTTCCTGTACTGGCAGCCGCGCAATCTGATCATCGCTCCGACGACCTGTACGGCGACGACAGAAGGGCAAGGGATGCGTTCAGCGGTGTTGTGCTCCTGCGAGCGACCGAGAACGGGCTCACCGAGCTCGGCCGTCTGGCGACCGCGGACGCTGACGGCAATGTCAACCGTTCCCTGGTCATCGGCGACACGGTCTACCTGCTCTCGGACCAGGCTCTCCAGGCCAACAGCCTCGACACTCACCGACAGATCGACAAGCTGAACTTCTGAGGCGCGAATCCCCGATCGGGAGTCGCACAGCGTCGCTCGGTGTTTCCCTTGGTCAACGCAGCGGAGGATGCGGGATTCGAACCCGCGAGGGCTTGCACCCAACCCGCTTTCCAAGCGAGCGCCATAGGCCACTAGGCGAATCCTCCGCGGAGGAGGTTACCCGGTCGCTCAGCGCCGAGCGAACTAGTCGGCGACCGGCCGGAGCAGGTGACGCCATCCCGTACACTGGTCGCCGGTCCCCCGCGTGGCGATACCTCACCCAACTCCCCCAGGGTCGGAAGACAGCAAGGGTAAGTGAGCTCTTTCGGGTGCGCGGGGGACGTTCATGCCTTCATCCAGTCATGTCCGTCGGCCGCTCAGGGCGCCTGGCGTCCGAGCCGCTCCATCAGCCCCATCGCGTCGTACGGCGCCCGCACCTTCGCGTCGTTGTCGCAGTAGACGTACACGTCCTGACCGGCTGCGCCCAGCCCTGATCCGGGTCGCCCACGGTCGAGGGCCTCGTCGCTGTAGCCGCTGGCGTACAGCTCGGTGTCGCCGTGCAGCCGGACGTAGCGGAAGTCGGTGTGGTCTCGTCCAGCACCGGCCAGGTGCCCGGGTTGTCGGCCCAGTACCAGGGCGATGTCGTGCTCGCGGAGCAGATGCCGAGCAATTCGGTCGTACGGAAGCTGTCGTGCCGGACCTCGAGCGCGTGCCGGACCGGATGATCAGGGACGGTCGGTCGTCACCAGCGCGCGATCGGCGGTGATCCGGTGATCATGCCGCGCGGCCAGTTCGGCGGCCGCGCCGAGGGTTCTCGGCAGGTGGCCGAAGAAGTCGGCCAACCGTTCGGCGTCGAAGGCCATGGTCGGTGGCAGCTGCCACAGCAGCGGCCCGAGCCTCCTACCCAGGGCCAGCACCCCCGAGGCGAAGAAGTTGGCCAGCGTGGTCTCGACGTCGGCCAGCTTCTTCATGTGGGTGATGAACCGGCTGCCCTTGACGGCGAAGGCGAAGTCCGCCGGGGTCTCTGCGGCCCAGCCGGCGAAACGCGTCGGGCGTTGCAGCCCGTAGAAGGTCCCGTTGACCTCGACCGAGCCGAGCCGCGAGGCGGCGTACGCCAGCTCACGCTTCTGCGGCAGCCCGGCGGGTAGAACGTGCCGCGCCACGGCGGATAGGTCCAGCCCGAGATGCCGATGCGCACGGCAGAGGTCACCACAGCGATCCCGTCGTCAGAGCCTGTCCCGAGCTTGCCGAACGGCTCAGGGGACCGCACGTTCTCGACCAGCCCGTCGAACACCGCGTCCAGCTCGCTTGTCGACCTCCTGCTGATCCGGGATGGGCGTCGTACCAGGCGATCTGCTCTGCGCCGCGTCGTGGTACTGTGATGGTCGTGGAAAGTCCGGCACCAGCGCGGCACCTTCTGCAGTCGAACACCATCGAGTGCGCCTTGTCGCCGACCAGGCCGGGCCCGATGTCCGGGGCGACCACCGCGATCGTCTCCCTCGCCACGTGCACGAGCTCCGGCTCGACCCCGGCCGCCTGCCCGAGCCAGGTGTAGATCTGGTTCCAGGTCGGCGCGTGGGTCCCGGTGATGGTGAAGTCCTCACCGATCGCCGCCGGGTGACCGAACAGCCCGACGAACGCCACCGCGAAGTCGTCGGCGTGGGTCAGCGTCCACTGCGTGGTGCCGTCGCCGTGCACCACCACCGGCTTCCCGGCCCGCATCCGCGCGACGTCGGTCCAGTGCCCCATGGTCGGCAGCAGCGTCTTGTCGTAGGTGTGCGACGGGCCGCACGATCGTGGCCGGGAAGCCCGAGTCGCGGTAGGCGGCGACCAGCAGGTCCTCGCCGGCGATCTTGTCCCGGGAGTACTGCCAGAACGGGTTGCGCAGCGGCGTCGACTCGGTGACCGGCACCCGGGTGGGCGGCTTCTGGTACGCCGACGCGGAGCTGATGAACACGTACTGCCCGACCCGCCCGGCGAACAGCGCGATGTCGGCAGCCGACCTGATCGGGGAGGAACGCGCGGAACTGGGCCACGGTGTCGAACTCCCGCTCGACCGATTGCGGAGGCCACCGCCGCCGCATCGCTCGCGTCCGCGACCAGCGTCTCGACCTCCTCGGGCAGCGGGCGGTTCGACGACTTGCCGCGGTTCATCACGGTCACCTGGTGCCCCCGGGCCACCGCCAGCCGCACGCTGGCGGCGCTGATCACGCCACTGCCGCCGATGAACAGGATGCGCTTGGAGGACATCCGATCATCCTTCCACTTGCTCGACCAGGGCGGACGCGAGGACCTCCAGCGTGCCGCGCCAACCGGGTGCAACGTTGTCGGCCACGTCCGGCCAGCCGATGGCCAGCCCCTCCAGGCGATCGTGCTCCAGGGTGAGCAGGGTCGCCTCGCTGCCCGCCGCATCGAAGGTGACGGTGAGACGGGTTTCGAGATCCGGATCGACGACTCGGCCGGGTCCGACGAACCACCAGCGCAAGACGATCCTGCGGCCGGGAACCAGTTCGACGATCTCAGCCTCGGCGCCGCCGACATCCTGGTCGTCGTCGCGGTGCCAGACGCGGACCGCACCGCCGATGCGCTCGTCCACTTCGACGCGATCGGCCCGGAGGCCACGAGGCGCGAGCCAGCGCCGCATCAGAACGGGATCCAGCCACGCACGGTAGACCCGGTCGGGCGTCGCGGCGATGGTCTGTTGGACTCGGACCCCGGTCATGCGCGAAGCGCCACAGAGAGCAGCGTCATGCTCGGTCCGCCTGGAACATCGCGTCGAGGGCGCTGAGCTGCTCGTGCCAGGTGCGCTCGTAGTACCGGAGCCAGCGGTCGGCCCCGGCTAGTGGTTGGGGCTCCAGCCGCATCAGATGCCGTCGGCCGCTCACCGTCCGGCGGACGATCCCGGCCCGTTCGAGCACCTGGACGTGCTTCGACGCGGCGGCCAGCGACATGGGCAGCGGCGCGGCCAGCTCACTCACGGTCAACTCGGCGTCGACGAGGCGATGGAGCACCGAGCGACGGGTCTCGTTGGACAACGCGTGAAACACCGCGTCCAGCTCATCGGGTTGCACAACCATGTGGTTGAGCGTATGGTCTGGCTCTGAGATCGTCAACCAAACGGTTGAGGATCCGACAGGAACGGAGGTAGGTCCTGATGGGCAAGATCGTGGTGAGCAGCATGATCAGTGTGGACGGCTACACCGAGGGTCGCGATGGCAACGTCATGGCGATGCCGATGGATCACGGATTCTCCGAGAACAACGTCGAACGAGTCCGGGCGGCCAGTTCGCTCCTGTTCGGTGGGACGACGTACCGCGGCATGCTGCAGTACTGGCCGGCACAGGTCGACAACCCCGACGCCTCGCCCGATGACCGCTACATCGCCCAGCGGTATGCCGACGGCATTCCGATCACCGTCGTCTCCGACTCGCTCACCGTCGCGGACACGGGCGTGTTCCGCGAGCAGACCACCATCGTTCCCCGGGCGGAAGCGCATCAGGCGGTCGCGCGGCTGCGGGACCGCGAGGGTGACGCGCTGATCTTCGGCAGCCGGACGCTCTGGGCCGCTCTGCTCGCCCAGGGTCTCGTTGATGAGCTGCACCTGATGGTCGGCCCCAAGATCGTCGCCGGGGACCACCATGCTTTCGAGGGCGTGCCCGCGACTAACCTGCGGCTGCAAGACGTACGGCGCTGGGACGGGTCGGATGTCGTGTCACTCACGTACACGATGGGGGGGTAGCCATGGCAAAGACGTCGGATGAGGAGACCCTGCTCCCCGAGATCGCCGAACTGGCGGACGGCAAGAACTTCGCGGCCGTCGCCACGGTCTTTCCGAGTGGGCTGATCCAGAACCAGATGATGTGGGTCGGACTGCGTGACGGCAAGATCGTGCTCAACACCGAGACCCACCGCAAGCGGTTTCGCAACCTGGCCGAGGATACGCGGATCACTGTGCTGATCCGCGACGAGGCGGATCCGCATCGCTACGCCGAGGTCCGCGGCGAAGTGACTGAGACGATCACCGGCCCGGAGGCGCGCGACCACATCAGCGAACTGGCCCGCAAGTACGGCGGGTCCGACTTCCCGGATGAAGCGATCAAGTCCGAGCGGGTGATCCTGGTGATCGGGCCGCGCCGCCAGGCCTTCATCGACCAGAACGTCGACGTCAGCGACTGACGCGCGCTCAGAGCGTGACCCGCAGGATCTGGTCGTCGCTGCGGCCGGGATCGGTCCGGCCGTCGGTGTTGCTCGTCGTCATCCAGAGGTTGCCGTCGGGCGCTACGACCGCGTTGCGGATCCGACCGTAGTCGCCGGTGAAGTGGCGGGTCGGCCTGCCGGCCTGCCGACCGTCCAGCGGGACCGCGTACAGACAACGGCCACGCAACGCACCGACGAAGGCCGTCGAACGGGTGATGGCGAGCCCGGCCGGGGAAGCCTCGGCGACGTCGTTCCAGGCGTAGGCCGGATCGACGAACCGGTCGTTGGACGACGGCCCCTCGACGTCCGGCCAGCCGTAATTGCCGCCCTTGACGATGAGGTTCAGCTCGTCAGCCGACTTGTCCCCGAATTCCGAAGCCCACAGTCGCCCGCGTGCGTCGAACGCGAGTCCTTCGATGTTGCGGTGGCCGTAACTCCAGGTGCGGTTGTCGTACGGGTTTCCGGGCGCGGCCTTGCCGTCGGCGGTGAGCCGGAGGATCTTGCCGGTCAGCGCATCCCGGTCCTGCGCGGAGTCGGCCTGTTCGGCATCGCCGGTGGACAGGTACAAGGTCTTGTCCGGCCCGAACAGCAGCCGGCCGCCGTGGTGATGGACGCTGGTTGGGATGTCGGTGAGCAGGGCCTTCGGTTTCCCGACGCGGCCGTTCGCAAGACTGACCCGCACCAGCCGGTCGTCGGAGTTGGTCGTGAGGTAGGCGTACAACGTCTCCTCGTCACCCGGGGCCAGGGCGATCCCCATCAGGCCGCCCTCGCCCGCCCCGGACGGGCCTACGACGCCATCGATCTCACCGAGGGCGGTCTTCTTGCCGTCCTGGCTGATCCGCAGGATCCGGCCGGAGTTGCGCTCCGACACCAGAGCCTGCCCGGAGCTCAAGAACGCGAATCCCCACGGCACGTCCAGATTGCGGGCGATGACACGGTCCACCCGAGGTTCGACAGTCGTCGGGGTTGGGGGCCGGCTCGGGCTGGGGGAGGGAGAGGTCGGAGCGCGGGTGGGAGTTGGGGTCGTGCTGGGGGTCTGGGTCGGTGATGGTGTCGGGCTGGGCGTGCTGCTGGGGCTGGTGAGCGCCGGTGGTGTCTCGCCCGCAGTGCAGCCGGCCATGACTCCGGCCACCGCTGCGGCGGACAGGCTCAGGAACACTCGCCGAGACGTCATCCCCCGATTCTGGTCACGAAGACCAAACGACGCATGTCGCCGATCTGCCCCGATTCCCGAAAATCGATCCGATTCGGACCGTTTTCGGCGAGTTCGGTCATGTTCACGACATCCGTCGGGCCCACCCCCGGGCCCAGGCCGGTCGCAGCGGTGGGACCTGTCGGGGGCAGGGCATAAGGTGCAGGACGTGGGAGATCTGGACGTCGAGTTCGACCGGCCGCCCACCGGGGACGACCTCGTCGACGAGCCCGACACCCACACCCAGACCGAGGAGCTGTTCGGGGTGCCGGACGAACCGTCCGCGGCCCCTCTTGCGCTCTACCGGCGCTACCGCCCAGACGTCTTCGCCGACGTCATCGGCCAGTCCCACGTCACCGAGCCGTTGCAGCGGGCGCTGACCAACAACCGGGTCAACCACGCCTACCTGTTCTCTGGTCCCCGCGGCTGCGGCAAGACGACCTCGGCCCGGATTCTCGCTCGCGCACTGAACTGCGAGCAGGGCCCGATCGCCGAGCCCTGCGGGACCTGTCGGTCCTGCCGGGACCTGGCCCGCGGCGGCCCGGGCAGCATCGACGTGATCGAGATCGACGCGGCCAGTCACGGCGGTGTGGACGATGCTCGTGACCTGCGCGAACGGGCCTTCTTCTCCCCGGTGGCGAGTCGCTACAAGATCTACATCGTCGACGAGGCCCACATGGTCTCGACCCAGGGTTTCAACGCCTTGCTGAAGCTGGTCGAGGAGCCGCCGGCGCACGTCAAGTTCATCTTCGCGACGACCGAGCCGGACAAGGTCATCGGCACCATCCGCTCTCGTACCCACCACTACCCCTTCCGCCTGGTGCCCCCGCGAATCCTCGGGGACTACCTGGCGAAGCTTTGTGAAGCGGAAGGGATCCAGGTCGAGCCCGCAGTCCTGCCGCTGGTTGTCCGGGCGGGGGCGGGCTCGGTCCGCGATTCGCTCTCGGTGCTCGACCAGCTGCTCGGCGGGGCGGACGAGCACGGGCTGCAGTACCAACGCGCGGCCGCCCTCCTCGGCTACACGCCCGATTCGTTGTTGGACGAGTTCGTGGACGCGTTCGCCGCCGGGGATGCCGGTGGCGTCTTCGCCTGTGTGGACAAGGTGATCGAGGTCGGCCAGGATCCGCGCCGGTTCGCCGAGGACCTGCTGCGCCGGCTCCGTGACCTCGTCATCGTGGCGGCGGTGCCCGACGCGCTCACCTCCGGGTTGGTAGACGTGGCCGCCGACCAGGCCGAACGGTTCGGATCGCAAGCGGCGGCCCTGGGACCCGGAGAGTTGACCCGGGCCGCCGAGGTCATCGCGGTCGGGTTGACCGAGATGCGTGGCACGACCGCGCCCCGGCTGCATCTCGAACTCATGTGCGCGCGCGCCATGCTCCCCGGTGCGGACGTCGACGACCGCGGCATCCACGCCCGACTCGATCGGCTCGAGCGTCGGATGGGGATGATGTCGGCGGCCGAACCGGCAGCAGCTGCATCGCCGCGCGGTGAGCCCTCCGACCAGCTCAGCACAGGCTCGGTCGAAGCGGCGGCGGTCCGCGCGGAGCCGATCGAAGCACCACCACCTATCGCTGAGCCCGTCGACAAGCTCGGGACAGGCTCTGTCGAAGCGCCGACAGGCTCAGGGCACGAACCGACAGGCTCGGGGCACGAACAGACAGGCTCGGGCACGAAAACCAGGCTCGGGGCACGAAAAGCCAGGCTCAGGGCCGACGCTCAATGTCACCGACGTCCGCCGGTTGTGGCCCGAGGTGCTGAACGAGGTGAAGGGCCGGCGCCGGTTCACCTGGATCCTGCTCAGCCAGAACGCGCATGTGGTCGACGTCCGCGACGGGGTGATCATGCTCGCGATGGCCGGGATCGGACCTCGAGACAGTTTCGCGAAGGGCGGCAGTCAGGACGTCCTGCACGAAGCGTTGATCGAGGTGTTCGGTGTCGACCTCCGGATCGAGACCATGGTCGATCCCGGGAGCGGTCAGCCGGTGCCAGGAAGCCCGTCCGACCACGACGCCGAGCGGCTGGCCGACCCGGCGCCCGCGCCTCCGGAAACGCCACCCGCTGTCGCGCCCGAGGTCCGCGACCAGGCCCGGCAGCAGGTCCGCCCAACCCGCCGCGGGGCCGCACCCGATCCGGCCGCGGTCGACGATCGCGACGCCGCCGTGCACCCCGACGACGCCGAGATCGAACAGTCCGGCGAGTCCACCACCGAGCTGCTGGCCCGGCAACTCGGCGCAGAGGTCATCGCCGAGGAAGAGCGCGCCACATAGGCTTGCTGCCGCAGCGACCCTCCACCCGTCCCACAGACCGGAGCACCATCGTGATTCCCACTGAAGGCGACATGTCCGGCCTCCTGGCCCAGGCCCAGGCGATGCAGCAGCAACTCCTCGACGCCCAGCGGGAACTGGCCGAGACCACGGTGGAGGGCTCCGCCGGCGGCGACTTGGTGATCGCGACCGTCACGGGTACCAACGAACTGGTGGGACTGACGATCAAGCCCGAAGCCCTGGACCCCGACGACACCGAAACCCTCGCTGACCTGGTCGTGGCCGCCATCCGTGACGCCAACACCAAGGCGCAGGCCCTGGCCGCGGCCAGAATGGGGCCGTTGGCGGGCGGCCTCGGTGGCGGTGGGTTCGGATTCTGAGCGCCGCAACGACCAGGTGTCACTGAGGTGTACGAGGGCCCGGTCCAAGACCTGATCGACGAACTCGGGCGGCTGCCCGGGATCGGTCCGAAGAGCGCCCAGCGCCTCGCGTTCCACATCCTCGCCGCCGATCACGACGACGTCATCCGCCTCGCCGACGTGTTGAAACTGGTGAAGGAGACCGTGAAGTTCTGCGAGATCTGCTTCAACGTCGCCGAAGAGACCCAATGCCGGATCTGCCGGGATCCGCGCCGGGATGTCAGCCTGATCTGCGTCGTCGAGGAGTCCAAGGATGTCGTGGCGGTGGAGCGGACCCGAGAATTCCGCGGCCGGTACCACGTGCTCGGCGGGGCGATCAGCCCGATCGACGGGATCGGGCCCAACGAGCTCAAGATCCGTGAACTCTGCGTCCGGCTGGCCGACGGCACTGTGACCGAGGTCATCCTGGCCACCGACCCCAACCTCGAGGGCGAGGCCACGGCCACGTATCTCAGCCGGTTGCTGCTCCCGATGGGGGTCCGGGTCAGTCGGCTGGCAAGTGGCCTGCCGGTCGGTGGTGATCTGGAGTACGCCGACGAGGTCACCCTCGGTCGAGCCTTCGAGGGTCGGCGGTACGTCGACGCCTGACCGTTCCGTCATGCTGGCTCCGCGCACGCGTTGGGGTTGCGGAACTCGACTTTGGTTGGAAACGGCGGCTGGGTCGGGGCCAGGCGGCCGCGGAACTCGACCTTGGTTGGAAATGGCGGCTCGGTCGGGGCGGTTCAGCCGCGGAACTCGACCTTGGTCGGAAAACGCGGCTGGGTCGGGGCCGGGCGGCCGCGGAACTCGACCTTGGTTGGAAAACGCGGCTGGGTCGGGCCAGGCGGCCGCGGAACTCGACCTTGGTTGGAAAAGGCGGCTGGGTCGGGGCCAGGCGGCCGCGGAACACGACCTTGGTTGGAAATGTCGGCCTCGGCAGGGAACTGTGCGGCCTCGAGCTGCTCCGTCGAGAACCCTGATCCGCTCCCAGCGTGAACGATTCGGCTTGGACTACCAGGCCGAATCGTTCACGCAACGTGTCGAAACGAAGCCTTCGATGCGCTCCCGTCGCGACTAGGAGACGTCGACGCCGCTGTCTTCCGAGTGGTGGACACCGAGTTCCTCGCAAGCGCCGTTGAGGATCCGTTGCACGGCCAGCGTGTCGTCCAGCGGCATCACGGTGCTCTCGGTGCGTCCTTCGCGCACGCACTCGGTGACCTCGATCAACTCGTGTGCGTACCCGTCCCCGAGCGGCGGTCGCACGATCTCCTCCGGTTCGGTGCCTTTGCGGTGCAGCACGATCCGTTTCGGGTGGTGGAATCGTGGCGGCACCTCGATCCAGCCTTCGGTGCCGAAGATCCGCGCCGCGCCCGGGGTCTGATGCCGCAACGACCCCAGCACGGTGGCGGCCCTTCCGTCCGCGTACCGCAACAGCAGCCCGACCTCCCACTCCACACCGGTCGGGGCGAGCGAGCCCGTCACCGACACCCGATCGGGTACGCCGAGGAAGTACTGCGCGAACGACACCGGATAGACCCCGAGGTCGAGCAGCGCACCGCCGCCCTGCGCGGGGTCGAAGAGCCGGTCCGACTCGTCGTACGGCCGATCGACGCCCAGATCGGCCTGGATCTGGCGGACCTCGCCGATGGCCCCGTCGTCGATCAGGGCGCGGGCTGCGACGATCGCTGGTTGGAACCGGGTCCACATCGCCTCCATGGCGAAGACCCCCGCCGCCCGCGCGGCCCCCACGATCTCGGCTGCGCCGGCGACGGTCGCCGTGAAGGTCTTCTCGACCAGCACGGCCTTGCCGGCCGCGATCGCGGCCAGGGCGATCCGTTGATGCTGAGGGTGCGGCGTCGCGATGTAGAGCACGTCGATGTCGGGGTCGGCGATCAGCTCTCCGTAGGACCCGTACGACCGATCGAGTCCGTGCTGCTCCGCGAACGTCGCGGCCCGCTCGGCGCTGCGCGAGGCAACGGCCACCGCTCGTGCCCCAGGCACATGCTGGAAGTCCCCGACCAACAGGCTGGCGATCCGGCCGGGTCCCACGATGCCCCAGTTGACGGTCTGCTCTTCGCTCACGCGCCTCACTGTAGGGCGGTGCGCGCACCGGGTCAGCGCGCGCATCCAGACCTCGACGGACGGCGAACAATCTCTGGCAGGCCTGCGCCGACCGTGGGGACCGTTGCCGAGATCCGCGTACACCGTAAGGCAGTATTTCGTCTGTGGCCCACGACGTCGTGGCTTGAGTGGAGGAGTGAATCCGATGACCCTGAACCGTCGCCAGATCCTGCAGGCCGGACTCGGAGTCGCGGCGGCCGGAGCCTTGAGTTCCTGCGCCGGTCTCACCAGCCGTGGCGGTGGCGGCCAGGCGCCATCCAGCGCTGGCGGCGGAGGGGGCGGCAAGGCCCAGCTCACCTTCGTCAACTGGGCGGCCGACACCGAGAAGAAGGCCTTCGACGCGGTCATTGCTGCCTTCACGAAGGCCAACCCCGACATCACGATCAAGACCGACACGGTGCCGTACGAAAGCGTCCAGACCAACATCGACTCTCGCTTCCAGTCGGGGAAGCCGCCGGACCTGTTCCGGGTGTCCTACATCGACATCGGCCAGTACACGAGCCAGGACGTGCTGCTCGACGTGTCACCGGCTTTCGACGCCGCCAAGATCGCCGCGTTCGTGCCCGGCCTCTGGGAGGGAGTGGTCTACGACGGCAAGCCGTACGGCATCCCGCATCAGATCGACACCACGGCGATCCTCTATCGCAAGGATTCCTTCGAGGCGGCCGGGATCACCGACGTCCCGACCAGCCTGGATCAGGCCTGGAGCTGGGAACAATTCGCCGGCGTGGCCGACAAGTTGCTGACGGTCGTGAAGGGGAAACAGACGCCCTTCATCTACGACTGGCAGCAGGCCGGGGCCTACCGGTGGCTGAACTGGCTCTTCCAGGCCGGCGGCAACCTGCTCGGTCCGGACCTGAAGTCGTCCGCCGTGGACTCCCCGGAGGCTCGCCGGGCCATCGAGTTCACGAGCAGCTTCTTCACCAACAAGTGGGTGGCCCGAAACACCTCAGTCAAGAGCGCCACGTATCCCGACAGTGCCTTCATCGCCGGTTCGGTCGCGATGGCGTTCGGCGGCGACTTCCTGCTCCCGGCGATCGACAGCGCCGTGGGCACGAAGTTCGAGTACGGCGCCCTGCCGATGCCCAAGGACAAGCTCGCCGCGTCGGACCTCGGTGGCAATGCGATCGTCGCCGCCAAGGACGGCGCCAACGCGGAGGCGGCACTGAAGTTCCTCGAGTTCGCGGCTTCGGAGGAGCAGATGCGGAACTACTGTGTCGCGACCGGCCAGTTGCCCACCCTGAAGTCCCTCACCGAGACCAAGCTCGACTTCCAGATCCGGCCGGACCTGATGCCGGTCTTCGTCGAGCAGGCCACCACCCTCACCCCGGAGCAGGTGCGCCAGGTGACCGTGCCCCAGTTCGCCAAGCTCAACACCGCCCTGCAGAACGAGCTCGAGCAGGCCTTCCTCGGCGGCCGGGACGCGGCCGCAACCGCCACCGCCCTGGCCGCGGCGGTGCAGAAGGCAGGCGCATGACCGCTGCGGTGATCACGAGGGCTCCGCCCGGTCGGCGACGGCGCCGCTGGGACGCGGCTGCATGGGGGTTTGTCGCCCCCGCGGTGCTGCTGGCCGGGCTGTTCTTGATCCTGCCGCTGGTGCTGGCTTTCGCCTTCAGCTTCGCCGAGGTGGCTCCCCTCAGTGGTCGGGTCAACTGGGTCGGCTTCGAGAACTACACCACGATGGTTGTCGATCCCACGTTCTGGCGGGCGTTGATCAACACCGCGCTGTTCATCGTTCTGACCGTCCCGCTGAGCATGATCATCGGACTGGCGTTGGCGGTCCTGCTGAACTCCGTATTGCCTGGCCGCAAGGTGTTCCGAACGATCATCTACCTACCGCTGGTGATCTCGGGTGTCGCCGTCGGCCTGATGGGCACCTTCCTCTTCAACGAGACAATCGGCGTGCTGGACGGCATCCTGAGCGGTCTCGGTCTGCCGTCGATTCCCTGGCAGTCCAACGGTCCGGCCGCGTTCACCTCAGTGATCTTGATGACGCTGTGGATCCGAGTCGGCTTCACGATGATCATCTACCTGGCTGGTCTGCAGGGGGTGCCGGTCGAGCTGCACGAGGCGGCCCAGGTGGAGGGCGCTTCCGGCTGGCAGCGGTTCCGGTGGATCACCCTGCCGCTGCTCGGGCCGGCGACCTTCTTCCTGTTGATCATGAACGTGATCTACTCGTTTCAGGTCTTCGACACCATTTTCGTGCTGACCAACGGCGGACCGGGTTCGGCGACCGAGGTGCTCGGAACGTACGCTTACAAGACGGCCTTTGGCCCCGCCCGGGACCAGGGCTACGGGGCGGCGATCGGGGTCGTCATCTTCTTCCTGACACTGGTCTTCACGATCGTGCAGTGGCGGACCAACCGTCGCCGCGACGAGGTGGCCTGATGTCGGTCGCCGCCGAACGCTCACTCGGACCCGCAGCTCCGATCGACGCCGTCCGTCCGCGTCCGACGCCGCGACGCAGCCGGCGCTTCTCGCTGGTGCTGCGCCTGATCATCGCCGTCGTGGTCTGCCTGGTGATGCTGTTCCCGCTGTGGATCATGCTGGTCACCGCGTTCGCCGGTGCGGGCGCCATCGGTCAGCTTCAGTTCTGGCCAACGACCGTGTCACTGGACAACTTCACCCGGGTGTTCGAGTCCTGGCCGGTGGGGGCTTGGTTCGGCAACTCCGTCACGGTCACCCTGATCACCACGGTGCTCACCGTGGTGGTGAGCGTGCTCGCGGGGTTCGCCTTCGCGAAACTGCGGTTCCCGGCGAAGGAGCCACTGTTCCTGCTGCTGCTCGCCACGATGATGATCCCGACCCAGGCGATCTTGGTTTCGCAGTTCCGGATCGTGAACGCCATGGGTCTGATCGGCACCTTCTGGGCCGTGATCATTCCCGGCGCGGCAGCGACCTTCGGCATCTTCTTGTCCAGGCAGTTCATGCTCGCGATTCCCAGCGAGTTGCTGGAGGCGGCCCGGATCGACGGCGCGGGAACGGTCCGGATGTTCTGGTCGGTGGTGCTGCCGCTGTGCAAGCCACTGCTCGCCGTCCTCACTCTGCTCAGTCTGCTCTACCAGTGGAACGACTTCCTCTGGCCGCTGATCGTGCTGCGTGAGCCCGAGCTCTACACACTGCCGATCGGGCTGTCGTTCCTGCAGGGCCAGTACCTCACCGACTACGGCGCGCTGATGGCCATGACGCTGGTCTCGGTGGCGCCTCTGGTGGTGCTGTTCCTGGTCTTCCAGCGCTTCTTCGTGCAGGGCTTCGCCACCACCGGTCTGCGCTGAATTCAATCACCCTCGTGCGTGCCGCAGCGTCTGTTGGGTATGGGTACGCCGAAGACACCGACGAAAGGGAGACGACAGTGACCGACACCACAGGGGCGGCAAAGGTGGCCGAGCTCATCAAGGGGATCCACACTTCGATGTTCACGACGGTGGACGCCGACGGCACGTTCATCAGCCGTCCGATGGCCCAGCAGAACGTGGAGTTCGACGGCGACCTCTGGTTCTTCGCCGAGCGGAACTCGCGGAAGGTGACCCACCTGGCCCGGAATCCGCACGTCGGCGTGACCCTGGCCTCCGGGGCGACCTGGATCTCTTTGAACGGCACGGCCGAGGTCGTCACCGACGACGCCCTGGCACGCGAACTGTGGAATCCCGTGGTGGAGGCGTGGATGCCGCAGGGGAGTGACGACCCGAACACGGTACTGATCAAATTCCACGCCGACAGTGCCGAGTACTGGGACACCCCCGGTGGGCGGATCGCCTCGGTGATCAGCTTCGTCAAGGCGAAGGCGACCGGCGAGCCGTACTCCGGCGGGGAGAACGAGACCGTGGAGCTGTGAGCGAGGATCCCGTCGTAGCGGCCGGAACGGTGGCTGATCCAACGGTCGATCTGGTCATCGTGGGCGGCGGTCCGGCTGGTCTCGGCGTCGCCCGTGGCTACCGGGAGGCCGGTGGTGCCGGAACCGTGGTGTTGATCAGCGCGGACGAGCACGCTCCGTACGCCCGACCTCCGCTGACCAAGGAGTATCTGCGCGGCGAGACCGAAGCCGACGAGCTGCCCCTGGCGCCCGCCAGCTGGTACGCCGAGCAGCAGGTCACCCTCCGGCTGGGATCACCCGTGACCGAGCTGCGGCGCACGGACCGGCAGCTGACGTTGACCGACGGCACTACCGTCAGCTATCGCCGGCTGGCTCTCGCAACCGGTTCATCGCCCGTCCCACTCGATCTGCCGGGGGGCGATGATCCGGGTCTGATCTACGTGCGTGACCGGCACAGCGGGGAAGCCTTGCGCGGGATCGCCGAGCGAACCGGCAACGTCGTCGTGATCGGATCCGGATTCATCGGCTGCGAGGCGGCGGCGAGTTTCGCGCTCCGCGACGTCAGCGTGGTGCTGGTCACCGACGAGGAGAGCCCGCATGCCGGTCGGTTGGGTCCGGCCGCGGGCGAGCGCATCGCGTCCTGGCTGGAGGAGGTGGGCGTCGACCTGGTCCTGGGTGACGGTGTCGCTGGGATCAACCGGACGGACGACGGGGGCTGGCGGGTGGATCTGGTCAGCGGCCGCTCCCTGACGGCGGATGCGGTGGTCAGCGGCAGCGGGGCGCGGCCCGATCTGGGACTGGCCGAAGCCGCCGGACTGCAGCTCCGGGGCGGTGGCATCGCCACCGACGCGTATTTGCTGACCTCGGACACCTCGATCTGGGCCGCCGGGGACGTCGCCTGTGCCCACAATCCCGCCGCGGGACGGCCCCTTCGGGTCGAGCACTGGGGCGAGGCCGAGGCCATGGGCGAGATCGCCGGGGCGAACATCGCCGCAGCCGGCGCGGACGGAGAGAGGCGCCGCTGGGAGCAGGCGCCTGGCTTCTGGTCCACCATCGGTCGGCACACGCTCAAGTACACCGCCTGGGGCGACGGGTACGACCAGGCCGAACTCGTCGAGAACGGCGGCGGCTGGGCCGTCTGGTACGCGCAGGACTCGATAGTCGTCGGACTGTTGTGTTCCGACTGGGACGAGGCCTACGAGCGTGGCCAGGAACTGGTCGAGCGCGGAGCGAACCTTGCCGAGGCGTTGGCGGAGCAGAAGTCGCCGACATGAGTGCACCCGTTGCCATCGTGGTCACCCCGGCCGGGCACGGGGTCGAGGTCTGGGCGGACCGGATTGCGGCGTCGCCGCGGCGGACGCTCGAGGAGGTCTCAGCAGAGCTCGGCTGGTCGCTACGTTCGCGTCTGCTGGTTCTCGGCGCCCATCCCGACGACGAGACTCTCGGTTGTGGTCGGCTGATGCACACCTGGAGCCGGCGAGGTCAGGTGACCGCGCTGACGGCCACCGCCGGCGAGGCCTGCGTCGACCACGTGGCCTCGCGGCCCGACGGCCTTGGGGCCCGGCGGCTGCTGGAGTGGCGGCGTGCGCTGCAGGCGCTGGGGGCCCGCGCCCGGTCGTGCCCGCGACTTCCCGACGGCGGCCTCGCCCGCCACGTGGGCGAGCTCGTCGTCGAACTGGACCGGTGGCTGGACGAGGAGTCCGCGGCCGATGTGGTGCTCGCCGCGCCCTGGCGACACGACCCCCACCCCGATCATGCGGCGTGCGGCCGGGTGGCGGCTCTGGTCGCGGCCCGGCGACGGATTCCGCTGGTCGAGTACCCGATCTGGATGACGTATTGGACCGATGTCACGTCGGCGCCGGCCCGGGGTCTGCAGCTGATCCGGTTGCGGACCGACGCCGAGTCCGACCGCGCGTGCCGACTCGCCCGAGGCGAATTCGTCAGCCAGCTCTCACCCCTGTCTCCGGAGCTGGCCCCGGTACTGCCGTCGGAGATGCTGCGGCACCACGAGCAACAGCTTTTGATCGTGCCGGAGCCGTCATGATGGGCGTCCCGGACTTCGAAGCGCTCTACCAGGAGCAGCCCGATCCCTGGCAGGTCGGTTCGAGCTTCTACGAACGGCGCAAGCTCGATCTGGTGCTCGCGGCCTTGAGCCGACCGCATTTCGGGAGCGCCTGGGATCCCGCCTGCGGCACGGGCCATCTCGCCGCCCGGCTCGCGTCACGCTGCGACTCGGTCCTGGCCACCGACCTCGTACCCGCGGCGCTCCGCCTCACCGGCGCGACCTGCGCGGGCCATGACAACGTTCGGCTGCAGCAGTGGGCGTTCCCGCAGGACGGCGACCCCGAGCCGGCGACGCCCTTCGACCTGCTGGTACTGAGTGAGTTCCTCTACTACCTGGACGCCGCCGAGCGCGCCGCCGTCGGACCGCTGATCGATCGGGTCACCGCTGCGCAGGCCGAGGTGCTGGCGGTGCACTGGCGGCCGGAGCCGCACGACGCCTGGCTCAGTGGTGCCGCGGTCCAGCAGGAACTGGCCGACGTGCTTGGTGAGCAGGGCTGGCGCCTGACCTACCGCGTCGAGGACATCGAATTCGATCTCGCCGGCTGGCGACGTGGCCCGGACGGAGACGACGGATGACTGACGGGCCGCTCAGTGCGCTGGCACCCTATCCCGCGCCACTACCGTTGCCTCCCGACTACGACCGGCAGGCGCCGACACCCGAGCAGTTGCGGGCGACTCTCACCGGGGTCGGCAGCAGCCGAGACTGGGCCGGAGTTTCCTGGCCCGAACTGATCACCGCACTACTAGCTCTGGGGCGCACCGACATCCCGCTGTCGCGGCTGGCGGAAGGACACGTCGACGCCCTCCGGATCATCGCGCAGGCAGGAGCATCGCCGAGGCCGGATGCGCTCTACGGAGTCTGGGCCTCGCGCTCGCAGCGGACCGGGGTCCAGGGCCGCTGGGTCAGCGGCCGCCTCGTCCTGGACGGCACGATCCGGTTCGCTTCCGGAGCCGGGATCCTGGATCGTGCTCTCGTTCCCGTCTGGCTCTCGGGCGACGAGCATCTCCTCGTCGACCTGGCCGTCGCCGGACTGCCGGTCGAGGACGGGGACTGGGTGACCACCGCGATGGAGGTGAGCCGGTCGCACACGATCCCGGTCGCACAGATCACGGTCGCGGCCGAGGACCAGATCGGACCGACGAACTTCTATCTGGCCCGACCGGCTTTCTTTCCCGGCGGTGTCGGGGTTGCGGCGTGCTGGGCGGGCGGTGCGGCCCGGGTCGCCGATCTGACCCAGGCCCGGGTGCCGGAACCGTCTGCGGCGATCCAGGCCCGGCTCGGCCGGATCCGCGTCCAGCTGGCGACGGCGGCCGCGCTCGTCGACACCGCCGCCCGCCGATTGGATCGACCTGCTGGAAGGCAACGAGCCCGACCTGGCCGCGCTGCGGGCGCTGAGCACCGAGACCCGGGCCGGAGTGGCCGCCGCCGTGCACGCCGTGCTCGAGGAGGCCCATCGAGTGGCCGGACCCGCGGGCCTGGCGTTCGACGAGAATCTGACTCGGGCCGTCCACGATCTGCGGCTGTACGTGCTGCAGCAGAACGCCGACGCCGACGAGCTCTTCCTCGGCGGGCTCCGCGCGTGATGGTAGAGCCGTTCGACGTCGTGGTCGCCGTGCCGGCCCGGGACGAGGAGGCGCGGATCGACGGGTGCCTGTCGTCGGTGCTCGCGGCCATCCGACGTCGCCCGATCCGCGGGTGTGATCGGCGACGCCTCGGTCGCCGTCGCGGCCCACTGCTGCCGCGACCACACCGCTCGGCGGGCTCGCAGCAGGCTGGGAGCAGCGTCCCGAGTCGCCGGCACGGTGTGGGAGTCGGCCGACCCGGCACCGGTCGGCGCGGTCCGGTCCGAGCTGATCCGCCGCACGCTCGCCGGCTCGACCCGGCGACCGGACCGGACGTGGCTGTTCAGCACCGACGCCGACACGACGGTGCCGGCATCGTGGATCACCTCCGGCCTCCGGCTGGCCGCCGAGAGCCGCTCGGTGATGGTGGTCGGGCCTCGTGGACCTGGACGAGCACGAGGTGTCGCTGCCGGTGCGGCTCGCGCATGATCGGCTGATTCGCGCCGGGCTGTTCGCCGACGGCTCTCATGATCACGTCTACGCCGCGAACCTGGCGATCCGGTTGGACGCCTACCTCGATCTGGGGGGCTTTCCGGCGGTGGTCACCGGCGAGGAACGGGCCCTGCTGAACCGGGCGCGCGCCGCCGGCTGCCGCGTGCTCACGACCTCCGACTGGCGGACCCGCACCTCGGCCCGGACGCTCGGCCCGAGCCCGTGGTGGTCTGGGTGATCTGCTGGGTCGACTCGCGCTCGACGCGGATCGCCCTCGAGATGGGCTGGCCGGCTAGCGATCGGTTGGGACGCTAGCCGTGGGCGGGGCAGGAACTTGCGACGGCGGTCGGCGCTCCAGGCCACCGCGCGTGGTTCTCGCGCTCGAGTTCGCCCGCCGTCGATGAGGTCGCGCTGCCGCACGCCGCCCGCGCTCGGCGAGATCGAGCATCTTCTGCACGCCGGCGCGTTGCGAGGCCAGCACCGCGTCGACCAGGTCCTCGTCCACGGCGATCCCGTACGCGTCGGCGAAGACCGCCATCCGGTGCCGACGCCGCGGCCGCCGGGACAAACCCAGCACACCCTGCCAGTAGCTCCGGTCCCGGAACGGCGCGAGGAAATGCAGCGCGTACGCGATGTCGCTGCGCCGGGTGCCGACCGTCGCGTACTCCCAGTCGATCAGGCCCACGAGATCGCCGTCGCGCCAGACGAAGTTCCAGGGACCCGGGTCGCCGTGGCAGACGAGTTCGTCGGGACCGCCGGTGCCGATCTGCCCGTCGTACCAGTGCGGTGCCACCCCGGCGACCAGTCCGCGACGGCGTCGTGGTAGCGCCGGAGCAACTGCGCGACCGCCGCCACGGCCGAATCCGAGGCGACCAGCCGGCAGGCGTCGTCGCCGGACGCGCCGTCGATGAAGCTGAGGTCCTCGTACTCCTCGGTCAGCGCGAGCGGCCGAGGCGCCTCGGTGAAGCCCCGCTCGGCCAGGTACGCCAGCAGCACGTGCACGGACTCGGTCCACGGCTCGCGCCCGTAGCGGACCACCGAGCCCGATCCGGCGCACGACCCGATCGGCGCGATCTTGCAGTACCTCCTCATCCACTACTGGTCGGACTGGCGGCGCACGGCGCCGGCCGCGATCGAGATGATGATCGGGATCCAGATCAGCCACCAGATCCTCCAGTTGGTGGCGAACGAGAGGAGCAACCAGGCGGGCCAGGCCACGGCGGTCGCGACCGCCATCGCGGTGCGCAATCCGGTGTTGACGGCGGGCACCGGTGCCTGCGGCCGGGGGCCGGGACCCGGGCGGCGGACTGCTGCGGATAGGTGGGCCAGGGCGTCGACATCGGTTCGACGCTCTTCATGGACGCCGGCCGCGGATCGGGCAGATCGGCGAACAACGGCTCGATGTCGGCCGACGTCTTGGCGGCCAGCGCGGTGCCGAGCCGTTCGTCGAACTCGTCCTGGGAGAGCCGCCCCTGTGCCAGGTGCTCCCGCAGGCAGTCCGCGGCCTGATCGCGGTCGGCGTCTCCGATGCGCTGAGGTGGGTGCTCGGTCATGGGCGGAGCCTCTTGCGAGTGAGGGACGGACGAACGAGCGAGATGCGGCGAAGCCCAGGACCCGGAGCGCGGAGCGCGACATCAAGCAGAGTCACATGGCCCAGTATCGCCGTGGCCGGAGAAATCGGACGGGCCACCCTCGGCGATTAGAGTGGCGGGGGCGCTGAGAGGTACCGAAGGCGAGGGCAGGAGGATGCGGCGTGGGCCGCGTAGTGCAGAAGTACGGTGGCTCGTCGGTCGCGGATGCCGAGAGCATCAAGCGGGTGGCGAAGCGGATCGTCGCGACCCGCCAACTCGGTCACGACGTCGTCGTCGTCATCTCGGCGATGGGTGACACCACCGACGAACTGATGGATCTCGCGCTGCAGGTGTCGCCGCTGCCGCCGCCGCGGGAGCTCGACATGCTGCTGACCGCCGGCGAGCGGATGAGCGCCGCCCTGCTGGCGATGGCCATCCACGACCAGGGGATGCACGCCAGGTCGCTGACCGGCTCGCAGGCGGGCATCATCACCACCGGCACCCACGGGAACGCGCGGATCATCGACATCACCCCCGGCCGCATCACCACGCGCGCTGGACCAGGGCGACATCGTGATCGTGGCCGGCTTCCAGGGCGTCGCGCAGGACACCAAGGACGTCACCACGCTGGGCCGGGGAGCCTCCGACACCACGGCGGTGGCGCTGGCCGCCTCCCTGGGTGCGGACTACTGCGAGATCTACTCCGACGTCGACGGCGTCTTCACCGCCGACCCGCGGATCGTCGCGTCCGCCCGGCAGATCCCGCACATCAGCTACGAGGAGATGCTCGAGATGGCGGCCTGCGGGGCGAAGATCCTGCATCTGCGCTGCGTCGAGTACGCCCGCCGGGAGAACGTCCGGGTGCATGTCCGGTCGTCCTTCTCCGAGAAGCCCGGCACCTGGATCGAAGATCAAGAAGAGAGCGGTGAGATGGAACAGGCCATCATTTCCGGCGTCGCGCACGACCGCAGCGAGGCCAAGATCACGATCGTCGGCGTGCCCGACCGGGTGGGGGTGGCGGCCCGGATCTTCGAGGCCATCGCGCTGACCGAGATCAACATCGACATGATCGTGCAGAACGTGTCCGCGCGTCGAGACCGCTCGCACCGACATCTCCTTCACCCTGCCGAAGACCGACGGAGCGGCCGCGATCGCCACCCTGGAAGGGCTTCGCGGGGACGTGGGCTTCGCCGACCTGCTCTACGACGACCAGATCGGCAAGGTGTCGGTGGTCGGGGTCGGGATGCGCTCCCACCCGGGCGTCACGGCGAAGTTCTTCTCCGCGCTGGCCGCGGCCGGGGTCAACATCGAGATGATCTCCACCTCCGAGATCCGGATCTCGGTCGTGCTGGACCAGGACGACGTGGACCGGGCGGTGGTGGCCGCGCACACCGCGTTCGGCCTGGACGCCGCCGAAGAGGCCGTCGTCTACGCCGGCACCGGTCGCTGATCGTCGGTGGGCACTCTCGCTGCGCTGTTCGGCACGCTGACCTTCGGCCTGCACTTCCTGGTACCCCTGGTGGGGTTGATCGTCATTGCCGTCAAGGTACGCGGGTTAGCCCGTCGGTTCGGTGTCGCCGGCTGCGCGGTCATCGCCGGGATTGCCCTTATGCAGGGCCTCTGGGTCCTCGCCGCGCCGCAGCTGATCCGATCGATCGGTGGGGTGACCACCTACGCGCGCCGTCAACGCGGTCTTCTCCTTCGCCTCCGCGGTCGGGCTCGCCTTGGTGATCGGCGCCGTCATCGCCGGCCGGGTCGGCCCGCAGCCGATACCGCCAATCGCGTACTCGCAGAATCCGTACCCACAAACCCCATCTCAGCAGCCGCCACGTTGAGGTCTCGGCCCACCAGCGTGAACACTTCGGCGCCGACTACGGACGTCAAAGTGTTCAGCGTTCCGATCAACGCGGCGGCGTGGTCGGGGACGTAGTGGTACTGCTCCCGGGGCGGTCGGGTGTAGCCCGTGGTCGAGGTCAGTCGATCGGGCAGATCCACCTGAGGAGCCGGCACCTCCGTGTAGGGAATCGAGCCGATCAGGTGGGCCATCATGTTCAACCGGGCGTGCTTCTTGATGTCGGACTCGACCACGAACCACGGGCTGAGGTCGGTGTCGGTGTGCACCATCATGGCGTCCTTGGCCCGGGAGTAGTCCTCCCACCGGTTGATCGACTCCAGGTCCATGGGGGACAGCTTCCAGCGGCGTACGGGGTCCTGCGCTCGGGACCGGAACCGCTTCAGCTGCTCGGCGTCGGACACCGAGAACCAGTACTTACGCAGGATCAGGCCGTCGTCGATCAGCATCTTCTCGAACTGCGGGGTCTGCTGCATGAAGCGGTCGTACTGGTCGTCGGTGCAGTAGCCCATCACTCGTCTCGACGCCGGCGCGGTTGTACCAGGATCGGTCGAAGAGCACGATCTCGCCCTTCGCCGGTAGGTGGGCGACGTAGCGCTGGTAGTACCACTGGCCGCGCTCGCGATCGGTCGGCGTCGGCAGGGCGGCGATACGGGCGACCCGCGGACTCAGGTACTCGGTGATCCGCTTGATCGTGCCGCCCTTGCCGGCGGCGTCGCGACCCTCGAAGATCACCGCGATCCGGGCGCCGGTCGGCGCGCGTCCATTCCTGAAGCTTGACGAGCTCGGTCTGCAGCCGGAAGACCTCGGCCTCGTACGCCTCGTCGGAGATCTTCCGCTTCTTCGCCATCCCCCGACCCTAGTGCGCGGGCGACAAGCTGCTCGGGTTGGAGTCGAGCTGCTCGGGTTCGCCCCCGAGCACCTGGCTTGAACCCGAGCAGCTCCCGGTCCGGCGACAGCTGGTCGGGTTGGAAGTTCGCTCGGGGTCGCTCCCGATCAGCGCTTCTTGGTCACCTGGATGACGGCGGGCCGCGGACCCCGCCAGTCGCCGCGCTGGGGCTGCTGCCGGCCGCCACGTAGTCGGGGAAGAAGGAGGTCTGCGCGGCCCAGGTCCCGTCCTCGCCGGGATGCTGGACGGCCACGAAGACCGATCCGTCCCGGTCGTGGATGACCGGGCCGCAGGTCTCCGCCTCCCTCGGGACGGCGAGGAACTGCTCCACCTTGCCCCGGTTCGCGCCGGTCAGCCCGACCTTGAACAGCCCGTCGGCCTTGTTGATCGAACTCGGCTGGCCGTCGGTGGCGATCCAGAGGTGTGCCGTCGGAGTCGAAGGCGACGTTGTCCGGGCAGGAGATCGGCGTGACCGGGGTCGGGTAGCCGCCGAAGTACGTCTTGCACCGGTCGGATCCGCGGGATCGCCGCAGACCAGCAGCAGGTTCCAGTCGAATGTGGTCGCGTCGCCGCGGTTGCCGCGCTCGGTGATCTCGATGACGTGCCCGTCCTTGTTGTTCTTGCGTGGGTTGGCCGCGTCGGTCAGGCTTTCGTCCACCTGGCGTGGTGACCGGATCGTCGGCGCTTGCCGCGCTTGGTGTTGTTGGTGCAGGCGACGTACACCTTGCCGGTCTTGAGGCTGGGCTCGACGTCCTCGGGCCGGTCCATCGGGGTCGCGTCGAGCGGCGTCGGCGGCGAGCCGGGTGAAGACCAGCACCTCCTCGATGCTCATCCCCGGCACCATCGACTGCCCGTTGCGGCGTCAGTGGGCCCACTCCCCCGTGCCGAGGTTGTCGCCGTCGTCCGGCTGCTGCTCGCCGCTGAACTTGGCGACGTACAGGTCGCCCTGCTCCAGCAGACCGCAGGTTCCGGCGCCGGGCCCGGGCGGAATTGCCGGGCGTGAACTTCCGCCGGGCCACGAACTTGTACAGGTAGTCGAACCGCTCGTCGTCACCCATGTAGGCCACCACGGTGCCGTGCCGGTCGACCCGGACGTTGGCGCCCTCGTGCTTGAACCGCCCCATCGCCGAGTGCTTGCGCGGGGTCGACGTCGGATCCTGGGGGTCGACCTCGACGATGTAGCCGAACCGGTTCGGCTCGTTCTCGTAGCCGGGCTTGGTGGCGTCGAAGCGCGGATCGACCTTCTCCCACTTGTTGGTGGTCTCGCCGCTCGGCTCGGCTTGCTCAGCCCGTAGCGTTTGCTGCCCACGCCGTTCGGGTTGGCGATGAAGTAGCCGTTGAAGTTCTCCTCACCCGACAAGATCGTGCCCCAGGGGGTGGTGCCGCCGGAGCAGTTGCCGAAGGTCCCGTAGACCTTGGTGCCGGACGGATCGGCGGCGGTCCTGACGTACGCGCTGCCGGCCGCCGGTCCGGTCAGCCGGAACGGCGTGGCCGCGGTGATCCGGCGGTTCTTCCGCGCCCCCCGGATGTAGCGCCACGGCCGGCCGCGACCGTTGCGTTCCAGTTCCACCACGCTCAGCCCGTGGGCGGCGATCGTCGTCTTGATCACCTCGAGTTCTTCGCGCGGCCGCCGGCGGCGGGAACATGATCGGCGCGGTTCACGTACTCGTGATTGCAGCAGAGCAGGGCCCGACGGCCGCGACGGTCCTGGACGAGGATGTCGAGGTAGTCGTTGTTGTAACCGAACTGCAGTTCCTGCGCGCCGGCGTTGGGCTGCGTCGGGTCGAACGCGCGGGGAGTTCCAGAACAACGGGTCACCCCAGCGCAGGATCGTGTTCCAATCGTAGCCCGGCGGCACCGTCATCGCGTCCACGTTCGACTCGACCGGCTTGATCGGGGTGAAGGCGAGCGCGCCGGCCGGTCGGGCCGCGTTCGGTCGGTGCGGCGGCGGCCTGGTCGGTGAGCCAGGCGGGTACGGCGGCCGCGGCCGCGAGGGCGCCACTCGGCCACCAGGATCTGGCGGCGATTCAACTGCCGGGTCGCGACCTCCCGGAACGTCGGGGCAGTGCTCTCGTTCGGCACTTCACGGGCGCAGGCGCTGTCGCAGCGCAGGTGGCAGGTGACGGGGCTGCGGTTGCCGCACGTCTTTCCGTACATGGGAAGCAAGGTGATGTCCGTGGGCATGTAAGTCCTCCGAGAGCAAGGTGGTTCCGGCGTCCGACGCCTCCGAAGCCTCGTGTGGAAAGGTGAAATCGAGGTAGGCCTCCGGTGGTCGGGGCGTGAACTTCTGGAGCGTGTGATTCGCCGAATCCGCGGGCAGTAGCGTGCACAAGGTGAGCCGCACTCGGGATGTGATCGTGATCGGCTCCGGCCCGAACGGTCTCGTCGCCGCGAACGTGCTCGCCGACGCCGGCTGGGACGTGGTCGTGTTGGAGGCGCAAGCCCAGTGCGGTGGCGCGGTGGCCAGTGACAGTGAGGTGGCGGACGGCTTCCTCCACGACACCTTCAGTTCGTTCTACCCGTTGGCGGCGGCGTCGCCGGTGATCACCAAGCTCCGGCTCGAGGAGTACGGACTCGTCTGGTCCCGAGCCCCCGCGGTGCTCGGGATCCCACGACCGGAGGGTGGCTGGGCCCTGCTGCACTCCGAGCCCGAGCGGACCGCCGCCGGCCTGGAGGAGCGCCACCGCGGTGACGGCGAGGCCTGGCTGGACCTGTGCCGGGAATGGAGCCGGATCGGACCGTCGCTGATCCGGTCGCTGCTGACGCCCTTCCCTCCGGTACGGGGCGGCTTGGGCATGCTGGCGCGGCTGCCGTCGGTCGGCGGGCTGCAGTTCGCCCGGACCCTGCTCGAGCCGGCCGCGAGTCTGGCGTCCTCCCGCTTCGGCTCGGAGGAGGCGCGGCTGTTGCTGGCCAGCAACGCTCTGCACGCCGACATCCCGATGACGGCGGCGGGGTCTGGCGTTATCGGTCTGCTGTTGACCATGATCGGACAGGAGCAGGGCTTCCCGGCGCCGCGCGGGGGCGCCGGGGAGCTTGCCCGCGCACTGGTCGCCCGGCTGGAGCGTCGCGGCGGCCGAATCCGGACCGGGTGTCGGGTGCAACGCGTCACCACGTCCGGCCGGCGGGTGACGGGAGTGATCCTGCAGAGTGGTGAGTCGATCCCGACTCGTGCGGTGGTGGCCGACGTGTCCGCACCAGCCCTGTATGGCCGGTTGGTGCCCTGGGAGGAACTGCCGACGCGGGTCGAACGGGCGATGCGGCGCTTCGAGTGGGATCCGGCGACGATCAAGGTCGACTGGGCGCTGTCCGGTCCGGTGCCGTGGCAGGACGCGCCGGCAGCCGCGCCGGGCACCGTACACATCGCCGATTCGCTCGACCAGCTCAGTCACACCCACGGCGAGATCGACAACCACACGGTTCCCGCGAGCCCGTTCATGCTCGTGGGCCAGATGACCACGACCGATTCGACCCGCTCGCCGGCGGGTACGGAGTCCCTGTGGGCCTACACCCACCTGCCTCAGGTCGTGCACCGCGACGCCGGCCCGGACGGGATCACCGGAAGCTGGGACGCGCGGGAGATCGAGGTGCTGGCTGACCGCATGCAGGCCCGATTGGAGCGCTACGCACCCGGGTTCGGGTCGCGGGTGACGGCGCGACGGGTGCTCGGCCCGAGGCAGCTCGAGGCCCGCAACGAGAACCTGGTCAACGGAGCGCTGGCCGGTGGCAGTGCCAATCTGCACCAGGAGTTGATCTTCCGTCCGATCCCCGGGTTGGGCCGGGCCGAGACGCCGATCGCTGGGCTCTTTCTCGGATCGGCGTCTGCTCACCCGGGCGGGGCCGTCCACGGAGCCTGCGGGGCCAACGCCGCCCGCGCCCTGCTCGCCGCGGCCCGTACCGGCCGGCTCTAGAGCTCGCCCACGCCTAGGCGCACCGCTTGCTTGCAGGCGCACCCTCTGCATCGGGTGCGGACGCAATCACAGGGTGCGATCACGCGAGTTCGAAGTGCCTCCTTGACAGTTTTGTAGTGAACGTTCCATAATTGCGGCATGGCACCCCGACCACGCGAGTTCGACGAAGACGCCGTCTTGTGGGCGGCGTTGGATGCGTTTCGCCGGGAGGGCTACGCGGGCCTCAGCGTCACCCAGCTCGAACGGGCCACGGGGCTGGCGGCCAGCAGCATCTACAACGCGTTCGGCGACAAGGCCGGACTGCACCGGCGGGCGATCACGCACTACAACGAGGCCTACATCGCCCCCCGCCTGGAGCGGTACGCCGGCCCCGAGGCGACCCTGGACGACCTCGAGGAACTCTTCACCTCCCTGCTCGACCCGCCCCTCGACGACGGCTACGGCTGCTTGTTGATCAACACCGCCACCGAGTTCGGCGGACGCAAGGTCATGGCGGAGGTGCCGGCCGGCCTGCAGCGGGTGGCCGATCACATCGACACCGTCCTGGTCCGCGAACTCGGCGATGCCGACGACGGGACCGCGCTGTTCTTGATCTACGAAGGCCTGCTTGTCAGCATCCGTGCCGGACTCATCTCCGACGCCCACCGCGCGGCCATCCACCGCGAGTTCGACCAGTTGCGCCGGCTGCGAGAGCGGCGCCGTACCCGAGAGGAAACACCATCATGAGCTCCATCACCCGCACCGTCCACCAGCCGGCCGGCGTGCCCGAGGTCCCGTACGCGCAGGGTGTCGAGGTCGGCAACGTCCAGCGACTCGTCTTCGTGTCCGGGCAGATCGGGACCGACGACGACGGCAACTGGCTCGAGGGGATCGAGGCCCAGACCCGGCAGGTGATCGCCAGGGTGAGCGCCGTGCTCGCGGCCGCGGACCTGACCATGGAGGACGTGGTCAAGTTGACGATCTATCTGACCGACCCGGCCGACTACGGCCCCTTCATGGGGGTAGCCGGCGAACTCATGGCCAAGCCGACCGCCGCGGTGACCGGTCTGGTGGTCCCGTTCTTGTCCAGCCCGGAGCAGAAGGTCGAGATCGAGGCCGTGGCCGCCGCATAGGACCTGCGGCGGGCTCGCCGAGAGTAATTCGTTCAAAGTCCAAGACAAATGCGCCACGCTGGCCCGGGGTGTGATTCCCTCATCCCGTGACGCTGAATCCCACCCTGCACAGGGGCCACATCTTCCACATCGCCGGGTCCCCCACCGTGACCGAGAGTCCTGGGGCGCTGGTCTCGATTCCGGATGGCGCGCTGGCGGTCGACGACACCGGGCGGATCGTGTTCTGCGGTTCGTACGCCGACCTGCCGGCCGAACATCAGCACGCGGAAGTCGTGGATCACCGACCCGGCTTCTTGATCCCCGGCTTCATCGACACCCACATTCATTTCCCGCAGACCTACAGCGGCGACGCCTACGGCGGCGGGCAGTTGCTCGAATGGCTGAACGCCTGCATGTTTCCCTCGGAGTCGCGGTTCGGGGATCCGGCGTTCGCCGAACGAGCGGCAACTGAGTTCTGCGATCGCCGGATCGCCGCCGGTACCACGGCCGCGATGGTGTTCGGGTCGGCCTTCCCGCACGCCCAGGACGCCCTTTTCGGCGAGACCGATCGGCGAGGGCTTCGGATCGTGTCCGGGCGAGGCATCCAGACCGTTGGACCTCCGTCGGCCGCCGCCCTCATCACCGGTGAGGCCGAGGCGCTCGAGTTGACCAGCGCCGAGATCGAGAAGTGGCATGCCGCCGACACTGGCGACGTCAAGACCGCCCGGCTGCACGCGGCCGTCGTACCGCGCTTCTCGCTCTCGGTCACGACCGAAACCCTGGCCGCTCTTGGCGAACTGTACGAGTCGGTGCGCGACCGTGGGGTCTACTTCCACACTCACCTGAACGAGAACAACCGGCCGGGGACCGGCGAGGTGGCCAGCGTCTTGAGCTCCTACCAGGTGGACACCTACCTCGACACCTACGACGGGAAGTTCCTGCCCGGCTCCGGCGTCGGCGGCAAGAGTTTCCTGGGACGGCGCAGCATCATGGCCCACGCCGTGCACTGCGAGGACAGCGAACTGTTCCGGATGGCCGAGACCGGCACCTCGATCGCACACTGCCCGACGTCCCAGCAGTTCCTGGGATCGGGGACGTTGCCGTGGAAGCGCACTATCGCGTCCGGGGTCAACGTCGCGGCCGGCACCGACTTCGGCGGCGGCGACGAGTGGCTGATCGCGCAGGTGCTGGCCGACTCTTTCAAGGTCCACATCTCCGAGGCCGGCGACGCCGGGGTCTCGCTGCACCCGGCCGAACTGCTCTTCACCGGCACCCTCGCTGGGGCCCGGGCGCTCGACCTCGAAGACCGGATCGGCAACTTCGACGAGGGCAAGGAAGCGGACTTCCTGGTCGTGGATCCGGCGGGCTGGCCACCCTTGCAGGCGCTCATCGAACAGGGAACGAGGTCCGACGATCCGCTGCTGGCGCGGGACCAGACCCTGTTCGGGCTGCTGATGACGATGCGGGAACCGGCGATCTCGGAGGTGTACGTGCAGGGCCGTCTCCTCGACCGTTCCTGATCATGGCCACACCCGGCGCCGGCGCCGACGTCGAGGGCAACGGGGCAGCGGCGACGACCGGCGTGACGGCTGTCGCCGACTTCTCCCACGCCGGCGGCCAGGACGCCTTTCGCGAGTGGGCCGGCCGGCTACACGGTGCGGCCAGGGCGACTCCCGGCTTCGTCTCCGATCGGTTGGGCGTGATCGACGCGGCCGAGTTCGACTGGTCGCTGGCGGTGACGTTCGAGACTGTGGAGCGGCTGGACGCCTGGCTCGACAGTCCCGAGCGTCGGGACCTGCTGGCTGAGGGTGGCCGCGCCGGATTCCATCGCTTGCACCCCGACCTCGTCGTGGTCGACGGTCACCCCTCAGGCACGGGGATCGAGGTCTTCCGACATGCCGTGCTGCCCGGTAAGGAGGACGAGTTCGTCGTCGCCGAGAAGGAGATGGTGCGCGCGAGTCGGGCCTTCTCCGGCTTCGAGGGCGTTGCGGTCCTGCCGCCCGTCGACCCCGGCGGAGAGTGGCTGTCGGTGCTGCGCTTTCGGACCGACCGGCAACTCGCCGGCTGGATGGAGTCCGCCGAGCGGCAACGGGCCCTGCCGACGTTGCGATCCCAGCTGAGCCGCGACTTCACGGTGATCACGCGGCGCACAGCCTACGGCTCCATCCTGCGGGTCGAGGACGGCGAGACGTTGGTGACGCCGAACTGGAAGTCGGCCATGCTCGTGCTGCTGGTGCTCTACCCGACGGTGATGACGCTGTCCCGCTTCCTCGGCCCGGTGCTGGACGGCTGGGGGGCCGAGCCGTGGCTGTCCATGTGGCTGAGCCAGATCGTCAGTGTGGGGTTGATGACGTTCCTGTTCATGCCGTTCGTGACGGGACTCTTCCGGCGGTGGTTGGACCCGGTGCAGGGCTCGAGTCTGGGGATCACACTGATCGGAGTGGGGATCATCGTGGTGGTCTACCTGGCCACCTTGACCCTGTTCGCGAATGTCACCTGGCTGCAGTTCTGGCAGCACCCCGGGTAGGTTGGCGACATGGCCAACGGCAAGCCCGATCCCGAAGAGTCGAACCGGGACGACTCGTCAACCGACGGTCAAGTCTCTTCCGGCAGCTCCTCGTTCGAGAACGCGGAGACCTCGGGCGGCGGCGCGGACGCGGTCCCGGACACCCCGGACGACGTGGCCGAGGACTACACCTGAGGTACGTACGTCAGGAGCACCACGCCGAGATCGAACGTACGCTGCTCGACCAGTCGCCAATGTGACGGTGCGAATCGCCCCTCGAACAACGCGACTCCGGCCCCGGCGACGACCGGATTGAGCTTCAGGACGAGGCGGTCGATCAGCGGGGTGAGAGTGCCGGCCAGCTTCCCGCCGCCGCACAACCAGATGTTGCCACCGGGTTGCTGCTTGAGATCGGCCACGAACGCCACCGGATCGCCGTCGATCACCGTGACGCCGGGATGTTCGGCGGGCACCAGGGTCGAGGAGAAGACGTACTGGTCCAGGTGCGCATAGGGACTCGCGACTCCGATGTCGAGGGCAGGCTGGAACGTGCCGCGACCCATGATCACGGTGTCCCACTTCCTCAGCGGAGGTGTGCTGCCCAGCGCCTCGTGCCATGCGGTGGGCAGGCCGTCGCCCCACTCCTCGTTCATCTGGCGGGAATAGTCCTCGTCCATCGGGAAGAAGTCGAAGCTTCCGTCCGGCCCGGCGATCTTGCCGTCCAAAGTGACGGCCACGAAGTAGACCAGTTCGCGCATCGGTTCAGGGTAGTGCCCGGCGGTTGATCCGGTAGCGCACGAAGGACGGTACGGCCAGGGCGGCGAGCACGGTGCCGACGATGACCAGGATCCCCCCGCCACCGGCGGCGACGGCGGTTCCGACCGCGGCGGCCGCGGCTCCGTGAACCACATCGGCGACCCGTGGGCCGCCGGCGACGACGACGATGAAGACCCCCTGCAGCCGACCGCGGTTTTCGTCTGCGGCCACGCTGAGCAACATCGCCTGGCGGAAGGCGGCCGAGGCCATGTCGGCTGCGCCGCCGATCATGAGCATCAGCAGGGCCGCCACCAGCATGGTGGTCTGCCAGCGGCCAGCCTGGAGGTGGGCGAGCCCGACGGCCAGGCCGAACCCGGTCATGGCCAGGCCCCAGACCAGGATGCAGGCGATGACGGCGCGGCCCTGGGCGTCCACCCGGGACACCCAGCCGCTCAGCACGCCGCCGATCACCGCACCCGCGGGGATGGCCGCGAACAGCAGCGCGAACACCAAGCCGCCCTCCGACGGTCCGCCGAAGTTGATGTGGGCGATCTCGGGAAAGAGCGCGCGCGGCATCCCGAAGATCATTGCGATCAGGTCGACCAGGAAGGACATCAGCAGTACCGGCTGGTGTCGCAGATAAGTGAATCCGTCGATCACCGCCTTGATCCCCGGTACGGTGGCCACCTCCAGCACGGGCAGCGGGGGCAGCGCGATCACGGCGCCGAGGGTGGCGAACAACGTGATGGTGTCGATCAGGTACAGCCACTGCAGCCCGATCAGCGGAATCAGGATGCCCGCGACCAGCGGTCCGGCGATGGCCCCGGCCTGCATCACGGTCATGTTGAGCGAATTCGCGGCGGGCAGCAGGTCGAGCGGGATCAGCTTCGGCAGCACCGCGGTTCGGGTGGGCTGGTTGACGGCGAAGAACGCCTGCTGGACGGCGAACAGGCTCAACAGACCCCAGACGCCGAACCCACCGATGAACGCCTGCAACGAGAACAAGGCACTGGTGATGATCAACCCGGTGGTGGTCACGAGCAGGATGGTTCGCCGGTCGAAGACGTCGGCCAGCGCGCCGCCGTACAGACCGAAGATGATCAGCGGCACCAGACCGAACAGCCCGGTCAGCCCGACGTACGCCGACGAGCCAGTCTCCGCGTAGATCTGGGCCGGTACGGCGACCACGGTGAGTTGCGCGCCGACGACGGTGACGATGTTGGCCAGCCACAACCGTCGAAACGCCGGAACCCGCAACGGCCGGGTGTCGGCCAGCAGTCCCCGGATACGCACTGGCCCTAGTCTGCCGTGTGCGGGGCGGTCGAGCTGACCGGACTGGGGAGAGACCGCCCGTCACCAGTCGTGGATTGAGCCGTCCCGGCGCCGGTTCACCGGTAGATACTTCGGGTTGTACGGGAACCGGCCCGCGGCCCCTTCGTCGAACGTCACGCCCAGCCCGGGCTGATCACCAGGATGCAGGTACCCGTCCCGGAACGTGTAGTTCGTGCCGAACACCTCGCGCGCCTCCTCGCGATGGCCCATGTACTCCTGGATGCCGAAGTTCGGGATCGACAGATCCACGTGCAGGGCGGCGGCCGTGGCGATCGGCGACAGGTCACCGGGACCGTGGGAGCCGGAACGGACCCCGTACAGGTCGGCCAGGGCGAAGATCCGCCGCAGATGAGTGATGCCGCCGGCGTGGGAGACCGAGGTGCGGATGTAGTCGATCAACCGCTCGGTGATCAACTGCTGACAGTCCCAGATGCTGTTGAAGACCTCGCCGACCGCCAGCGGGGTGGTCGTGTGTTGCCGGATCAACCGGAACGCGCTCTGGTCCTCGGCCGGCGTCGGGTCCTCGATCCAGAACATCCGGTACGGCTCCAGTGCGACCCCGAGTCGGGCGGCCTCGATCGGACTCAGCCGGTGGTGGACGTCGTGCAGCAGGTGCAGGTCGTAGCCGAATTCCTGGCGGACGTGGGCCATCACCGTCGGGGCGAAGTCCAGGTAGGCACTCGTCTCCCAGATGTCCTCCTGGGGCAGCTGTCCACTCGCAGGCTCGTAGATCATCCCGTCGGTGGGGGCGATGCCGTACGTCTTCTCCAGGCCCGGGATGGCCGCCTGGACCCTGATCGCGAGGTAGCCGAATGCTAGATGATCGTGGATGTCCTGGCTGAGCGCGTCCAACGTGGCCCCGCTGGCGTGGCAGTAGGCCAGCACCCCGTCCCGGGCCGCGCCGCCGAGCAACTGGTAGACGGGCAGGCCGGCGACCTTGCCCAAGATGTCCCACAAGGCGACGTCGACGGCGGCGATGGCGGTCATGGTCACGGGCCCACGGCGCCAGTAGGCACCCCGGTACAGGTACTGCCAGGTGTCCTCGATTCGCCGGGCATCCCGGCCGATCAGCAGCGGGCAGACATGATCACGAAGGTACGAGGCCACCGCAAGCTCGCGGCCGTTGAGGGTGGCGTCTCCGATCCCGGCCACCCCGCCGTCGGTCTCGATGATCAAGGTGACGTAGTTGCGGCCCGGGGAGGAGACGACCACCCTGGCGTCGATGATCTTCACGGGTGCTGGACCTTTCCGTCGGGTGCGGAGAGTGAGGGCCGAGGTGCAGCGCGCAGCCGCTTCCGCTCCGCGGGCACCGGTCCGATCGATTCGCGCGGAATGACCGTGTGCAAGGAAGAGGCGTCGGGTAGCGGTGGCGCCACGCCGCGGATCCGAGCTATCAATCGTTCCATGGCCTCGCGGCCCTGGCGTTCGCGGTCGATGGCGACGGTGGACAGCGACGGTGTGGTGAACCGGCAGAGCTCGTTGTCGTCCCAGCCGAACACACTGAGGTCTTGCGGCACTCGCCAACCGCGACTCAGGGCGGCCCGGATGGCCCCGGTGGCCACGAGGTCGTTGGCGGCGACGACGGCCGTGATCAACGTGTCGACGGGGAGAGCGGTCACCAGGTCGTGACCGGCCTGTGCGTTCCATTCGCCGTACGCCACGCTGCCGGAGACTCCGAGCCGGGCGGTGGTGTCGACGAACGTCTTGCGCCGGTTGCGGGCCGAGGCGTAGTCCTGCGGGCCGGCGAGATGGAGGAACTCGGTGTGCCCGAGCTCGACCAGCAGTTGCACAACCTCCCCGCACGCCGCGCCGTCGGCAAGCGCGCCGAGTCCTCGCAGCTCGTCGTCGTAGTCGGAGACGACCACGATCGAGGTGGTCGAGCCCGAGGGCGGCCGGTCGCCGAGCGAGGCCAGGGCCAGGATCCCTTCGAACTCTCCCGATTCGGCGAGCTCGTGGGCCCGGAGGATCCGGTCGCTTCCCGGGCCCTCGAGACCCAGGATGTCGATGGCGTACCCGGCGGCATGGGCGGTCCCCGCTGCCGCGGACATGACCCGCAGCGGCAGGCTGGTGAGCGCCGCGGGAAGCAGGATGGCGATCCGGCCGGTGCGGCGGGTCCGCATCGAGCGGGCGATCAGGTTGGGCCGGTAGCTCAGTTCCTCGATCGCCGTCTGCACCCTGGCCAGCGTCGCCGGCTTGAGCCCTCCGTTGTTGCGGAGGTACCGCGAGACGGTCTGGTGGGACACGCCGGCCCGCGCCGCCACCTCGTAGATGGTCGCCCGTTTCGGTGCCATCAGTGCCTTCCCTTAGCGACCCGACTGACTCGTTGACAAGAATAGTGATCGATCACTATAGTACGAAAACCTGAAAGTGATCGATCACTTTTCATTGTTCAGAGTCTCACGAAGGACTGATCAACGGTGACATCAGCACACCTCGGAGATCGGCCGATACGGTTCGCCGCCGTCGGTCTGGACCACGCCCACGCCTTCGGGCAGATCGAGGGACTGCTGGGTCAGGGTTGCGAACTCGTGGGGTTCTCCTCCGATGACAAGACCGCAGCGATCGCGCAGGCGTGCTGCGAGAGGTGGCCCGACGTCGAGTGGCGCGACGACCCTGAGGTTCTCCTCGGCGACCCGTCGATCGCCCTGATCGTCACGGCGGCCGTTCCCGATCGGCGCGCCGCCATCGCACTTGCCGCCTTGCGCAACGGCAAGGACGTGGTGGCCGACAAGCCCGGCTGCATCACGCTGGACGAGCTCTCCGACCTGGAGGCAGCGGTTGCCGAAACCGGCCGGTTCTGGTCGGTCACCTTCTCCGAACGGTTCGAGGTGCGCTGTGCGATCAAGGCCGGCGAGCTCGTCCGCGCCGGCCGGATCGGTCAGGTCGTCCAAACGCTCGGCCTCGGCCCGCATCGCGAGGGTGATCGAGCCCATCTCGCCGGAGGGCAGGGACGACCGGATTGGTTCTACGACCGGGAGCGGACCGGCGGCATCATCACCGACATCGCCAGCCACCAGATCGACCAGTTCCTCTTCTACACCGGCTCTGTAACGGCCGAGATCGTCTCGAGCGCGGTCGCCAACTACACCCATCCGGACGCCCCGGCGATGCAGGACTTCGGCGAGGCGACCCTACGTTCGGAGTCCGCCCACGGCTACGTCCGCGTCGACTGGTACACGCCCCAGGGCCTGCCGACCTGGGGCGACGGCCGATTGCTGATCTTGGGCACCGAGGGCTACGTCGAGCTGCGCAAGTACATCGACATCGCCGGTCGGCCCGGTCGGGACCACCTGTTCGTGGTCGATGCCGACGGCACCGAATACCTCGACTGCTCCGACGTCGAGCTGGCCTACTACCCCGACCTGGTGCATGACGTGATCAATCGCACCGAGACCGCGTGCCCGCAGCAACACACCTTCGAGGTCATGCGCCTGGCCATCACCGCCCAGCAGCAGGCGACGATGCGGGGGTATGCCGAGTGAATGCCTCGGCTCCCGACCAGAAGCTGCGGATCGGCATCGTCGGCTGCGGATCGATCGCGCGCTCCCACGTCCTCGCCTACCTCGGCCATCCGGGTGCTGAGCTGGCGGGCGTCTTCGACGTCGATGCCGGCCGGGCCTCGGCGTTCGCTGCGGAGCACGGTACGACCGCGTACCGCACCCTCGGCGAGCTCGCCGACCAGGCACACCTGGTGTCGGTCGCCACCCCGCCCGGCAGTCACACCCCCGTGACGGTCGAGCTGCTGGAGGCCGGCTGCTCGGTGCTGCTGGAGAAGCCGCCGACCAGCAATCTGGCGGACATGGACATGCTCGCCTCGGCTGAGGCGGCCAGCGCGGGATCGGTCTACGTGGTGTTCCAGCACCGGCATGGATCCGGCGCCCGGCGAGCGCACCGGTTGCTCTCCGCGGGTGCGCTCGGCGCGCCACAGGTCGCCGTCTGCGAAACCCTCTGGTACCGACCGGACAGCTACTTCCTGCCCGATTGGCGCGGCAACTGGGCCGGCGAGGGCGGCGGTCCCACCCTCGGTCACGCCATCCACCAGATCGATCTGCTGCTGCACCTGATGGGGGAGTGGGAGAGCGTCGACGCGAAGGCGGCCAGGATCGCCCGACATGTCGAATTCGAGGATGTCTCGATGGCTATCGTCACCTTCGCCAGCGGCGCCGTCGCCTCGGTGGTGACGAGCTTGCTCTCCCCGCGAGAACTCAGCCGAATCCGGATCGACACCACTCGAGGCAGCCTCGAGGTCGCCCATCTCTACGGATATCGCGACGCCGACTGGTCGTGGTTTCCCACCCCATCAGAAGCCGCCGCCGCCGGGAACGGTCGCGATCCTGGCCTGGCCGGCGGTAACGGCCTCGTCTCGACCGGCCTCGACGGCGGCACCGACGTCTGGCAGGCCTCGGCCGGAGCGGATCTGCCTTCCAGCCATGCCGCTCAGATCAACCGGCTGATCGATGACCTGCTGGCCGGCCGACCCCATGACACCACGCTGGGCAGCGCCCGGCAGACGATGGAGTTCGTCACGGCGCTGTACGCGTCCTCCATCGAAGGCGAGACCGTCCGCCGGGGTGATCTCACCCCTGACCGCGGCTTCTACCACCGACTCGACGGAGGGCTTCCCGCCGACCTGGTCTCCGCGCGGCTGAGCACCCGGTAGCCGTCATCGCAGCATCTCGTCCAGCCTCGCGCAGAGCGCTCCGCCCAACCGAGAAAGGCCTCGTGCACATGTCAACCGTCCGCCCTCACCCGATCCCGTACGGATCTTCCCGGACCCCGACACCCGCAACGGGATCGCCGGCTCGCGGCGCGTCCTGCTCCGGGCGCCGCGCGATCACCGCTGTCATCGCGCTCGCCTGTCTGCTGATCGCCGCGGCCTGCGCCCCCGGCAGCCAGGGCCGGTCATCCTCCGACGGCTCCACAAATCTGCGCATGTCGACCTGGGGCAACGACTCGCGGCTCAAGATCACCCAGGAAGCGGTCGACGTCTTCACGGCGGCGAACCCCGGAATCAAGGTGACCATCGAGAACAGCGAGTGGAGCTCGTACTGGGACAAGCTCGCGACCGCCACGGCCGGGAACAACTCCCCCGACGTGATCCAGATGGACGAGTCCTATATCGCGGCGTACGGGAGCCGGGATGCCCTGCTCGGCCTGGACACCGTCAAGGACGACCTCGACGTGTCCGCGATGGACGCCAAGGTGTTGGACACCGGCAAGGTCGACGGTGCCCTCGTCGGCGCCCCGGTCGGCACCGCCAACTTCTCGGTCGCCGTCAATCCCAAGGTGCTCCAGGAGGCAGGCCTGACACTGCCGGATGACAAGACCTGGACGTGGGACGACCTGGCCGAGATGTCGGCGCAGGTCACCGCCAAGCTCGGCTCCAAGGGCGTGTACGGCTTCGACGGGTTCGGCGTGGGCACCGCCGAGCTCGGCGCCTGGGCACGGCAGCGCGGCGAAGAGGTCTGGCCGACCGAGGGCCAGACCGCGGTCAGCGCGGCCACCATCACGAGCTTCTTCGACTACGCCAACAAGCTCGTCGCCTCGACGGCCGCTCCCAAGCCGGCGCTTCAGGTGGAGAACAGCACCGCGTCCCTCGACGCCTCCCTGTTCGCGACCAACAAGGCCGCCTTCCACCTGCTGTTCCACACCCAGATCTCGGCCTTCGGCACCGCGAGTGGTACGGAGTTGAAGTTGCTTCGCCTTCCTGCCCAAGAGCCCGGCGAGTCCCCCAACATGGTCAACAAGGCATCCATGTACTGGTCGATCTCGGCCCGCAGCAAGAACACCGAGGCCGCCGCCAAGCTGGTCGACTTCATGATGACCGACCCGGCCGCGACCAAGATCCTCACCACCGAACGCGGCATCCCCGCGATCCCCCAGGTCCAAAAGGACGTCGCACCCCTCCTCGACCCGCAGGGAAAGGTCGCGCTGGAATTCTCCCTGGCGATTGCCCCCGAGCTCGTCGCACCGCCGCAGGTCACGCCCGCCAACTCATCGGGGTTCTCCACCGAGTTCAGCACCATCGGCACGGATGCGTTGTTCGGCCGCAGCAGCTCAGCCGAAGCGGCGACGAAGACGCTCGCCACCATTCAGAGCATGCGGTAGCGGGTGGCCGGTGGGAGCAGACCGGTCTGACCTCGCGGGAGACCGCGCAATTCAGTCTGATGGCGTATTCACAGGAACCGTCCTTAGGCTGTCCAGGTGGACCCCACCGGGGCTGGACGAGTGCGTGGGTTCCGTGCTGCCAGCGCCGACTCCGCCGAACCCGATGCTTCGGCACCTCGTGGAACGTCCGCGCAGACCGGACCGGCCCAACCGCCCCGAAAGCGCGGCTACTTTGTCGGCCGGCGCCGGCTGGTGGTTGCGGCCGGTGTGCTCGCCGTCGCCCTGGTGGTTGCTGCCTTGGCGTTCAGGCTCGGTTCGAGCAGCGGCACGTCGGCCGACCGGGCATCGCTGGCCTCAACCCCCACGCCGGCGGCGACGGCGACCCCACTGCCGGTCACCGAGATGTATCGCCGGGTCGTACCGTCGGTGGTACTGATCACGACCTCCAAGGGATCGCTCGGATCCGGAGTGATCGCGACCGACACCGGATCGGTGCTCACCGCCCATCACGTCATCTCCGGCGGCGGCGACATCTCGATCCTGTTCGCCGACGGCACCAAGTCCGCCGCGACGATCGCCGCCACGAATCCGAAGATCGACATCGCCACGTTGACTCCGAAGAAGCTCCCGGAGGTCGTCGTGCCGGCGACCCTGGGCGGCGGTGTCGCCGTCGGCTCCGAAGTGGTGGCCATCGGCAACCCGTTGGGGCTTCGGGCCAGCACGACCACCGGCGTCGTATCGGGTCTGAACCGTACGACCAAGGCCAAGGTGGGCGAGCTCTCCGGGCTGATCCAGTTCGACGCCGCCGTGAACCCGGGGAGCTCGGGCGGTCCGCTGCTGAATGCCCAGGGCCTTGTCGTCGGCGTCGTCGTGTCGATCGCCGACCCCGGGCACGACGAGGCGTTCGCCGGAATCGGTTTCGCCGTGCCGATCGGCGCCGCGCTCGGCGGGGACACCGGGCCGGGACCGGGTGGAGGCCCGCGGCTGTGAACCGAATCTGGCCTGATGCCAAACGATCCAGCGAACAATTCAGGGAGGTGATGTCATGACGCCGAACCCGCTCGAGCGGGTGCTGTTCGAGGTGAAGCGAACGATAGTCGGCCAGGATGTGCTGCTCGAACGGATGGCGATCGCCATGCTGGCGGGCGGTCACCTGCTCGTCGAGGGTGTCCCGGGCCTGGCCAAGACCCTGGCGGTCAAGTCGTTGGCGGGCGCAATCGGGGGCGAGTTCCAGCGGATCCAGTTCACCCCCGACCTGGTGCCGGCCGACCTCGTCGGAACGAGGGTGTACCACCAGCGGTCCGGCGAGTTCGAGGTGTCACTGGGGCCGGTGTTCACCAACCTGCTGTTGGCGGACGAGATCAACCGCGCTCCGGCCAAGGTGCAGAGCGCGCTGCTGGAGGTGATGCAGGAGCGGCAGGTGACGATCGGGCGAGAGACCTTTGCCGTCCCCGAACCGTTCCTGGTGATGGCGACCCAGAACCCGATCGAGTCCGATGGCACCTATCCGTTGCCCGAAGCACAGGTCGACCGTTTCATGATGAAGGTCCTGGTCGGCTATCCGACCTCGCCGGAGGAGCACGCGATCGTCGGGCGGGCATTGCTGCCGCCCGGCCCGCCGCAGGTGATGCTGACTCCGGCTGATCTGATCCGGATGCGGGGGAGCGTCGCGCAGGTCTACGTCGACCCCGGTGTTGTCGACTACTCAGTACGCCTCGTGGCAGCCACCCGGTCACCGGCAGCAGTCGGCCAGGGCGACCTCGAGCGGTACGTGACCTACGGCGCGAGCCCGCGGGCCACGATCGCACTCGTGCTGGGCGGCCGCGCGCTCGCATTTCTGCGCGGCCGGGATTACGTGCTGCCCACCGACGTCGACGAGGTGGCCCTCGACGTGCTGCGGCACCGGATCGTGCTGTCGTACGAGGCGCTGGCCGACGATCTCGATGCCGACACCATCCTCACCCGGGTACTGCGCGCCGTAGCTATGCCGGACGTGGTCCTGCAACCATGATCACCGCGCCCGACCGGCTGCTGCATCGGCTCGAGTGGCGGGTCGTGCGTCGGCTCGACGGGCGCATCCAGGGCGGCTATCGCACTCCACGGCGGGGCAGTGGGCTCGACTTCGCGGGCCTTCGCCCGTACGAGGAAGGCGATGACGCGCGGCACATCGACTGGAATGTCACCGCCCGCCTCGATGAGCCGCAGGTCCGCGAATACAACGAGGACCGGGAGCTGACCAGCTGGCTGGTCCTCGACCGATCGGCGTCCATGGGGGTCGGCGGCCCGGGCCGGGACAAGCAGGACGTACTGGCCGAACTCGCACTCATCCTGTCCCGGGTGCTCGGCCGAAACGGCAATCGGGTCGGCGCCGTCTTGTACGACACCGGCACCACCCGGATCGTGCCGCCGGGCACCGGCCGCGGCCACGCGCTGCGGATCGGCCGCGAGCTCGAGCGTCCCGCCGAATCCCGGTCCGCGGCCACCACCGATCTCGCCGCCATGCTCGAAACGGTCGCGTCACTGGCCCGGCGCTGCCTGGTCGTGGTGATCTCGGACTTCATCGGCACGGGAGAGTGGCAACGCCCCCTCTTCCGACTCACACACCGCAACGATGTCGTGGCACTGCGGGTGGTCGACGCCGTCGACGACGCGCTCCCCGAGGTCGGCCTGATCGTGGTCGAGGACGCCGAGACCGGCGAGCAACTTCTCGTCGACTCCGCCGACCCATGGTTCCGCGCCCGGTTCCGCGACGGCGTCGACGAGCGCGAGGCCGGACTTTCGTCGGGCATGCGCCGGGCCGGGGTGCCGCTGCACCGGGTCGACACCGGCAGCGATCTCGTCGAGACGCTGCTGGCCGTCGTCACCGAGACCCAGCGGAGGCGCCGATGACCCTGGCCTATCCGCCGCTGCTCGTCGTCGGCCTGCTGGTCGCCGCGGCGCTGGTCGTCGGCGCCGTGCTCGCGGACCGGCGCCGGTCGGCTGCCCTGGCCGCAGCGGGGATCTCGGTCGCCGGCCGGCGCCAACGGCTGCTCGGGCTGTGGCTCTGCCTGGGCGGGGTGGTGGTGTTGGCGGTCGCCGTGGCTGGGCCGGCCGCTGCGCTTCCGGTCGGCCGCAGCGCCGGGACGGTCATCCTGGCGGTGGACGTGTCCAACAGCATGACCGCCGGCGACGTCGCTCCCGACCGGCTGGCGGTCGCGAAGCAGACCGCGTCCGCGTTCATCGACGCCCAGCCCGACACGGTCGACATCGGCGTGGTCGGCTTCGACCAGGGGGCGCTGACCACGTCCCTGCCCGGCGCGGACCGCGCCGCGGCGAAGGCGGCGGTGCAGAACCTGCGGACCTCCGGTGGGACGTCGCTGGCTGCGGCCATCCTCGGGTCGCTGAGCGCGATCACGGAGCAGGTCGGTCACGATCGGCGAGGACGGTGAGCTGCCCGACCTCGGTCACTGGGGCTCGGCGACCATCGTGCTGATCTCCGACGGCGAGGACCAGGGCGGCGCGGACGACGCGGTGACGGCCGCAGCCACGATCGCCCAGAACGCGGGCGTGCACATCGAAACGGTCGGCGTCGGTACGGCGAACGGGGCGACCGTCGAGATCGACGGATACCAGCTGCACACGGCCCTCGATGCCGAGCGACTGACCGCCATCGCGCAGACCACCGGCGGCCGCTACCACGCCGCCTCCGACGCGAACGAGCTCGACGACATCGCGTCCACCATCGACCTCCGACTGACCGTGGCCGAGCAGGACGTACCGCTGGCCGGCGGCTTCATCGCGGTGGCGCTCGCGCTGCTGGCGGCCGGCGCGCTGATCACGGGCGTACGCACCGGAAGGCTCGTGTGATGGCGTTCAGCTGGCCGTGGGCGCTGTTGTCACTGCTGATCATCCCGATCGTGGCGGGGGTCGTCTGGTGGTTGCGCCGGCGTCGGCGGCGGGCGGCGGTGCGGGTCACCTCGATCGCCCTGGTGCGGGCCGCGCTGCCCGCCCGCACGCGATGGAGCAGGCTCATCCCGACGCTGCTGCTGCTCCTCGGCTTCGCCACGCTCGGCTTCGGGGCGGCGCGCCCGCAGGCGACCGTTCCGGTCGCATCCGACTCCACGACGATCATGCTGGCGATGGACGTCTCCGGGTCGATGTGCTCCACCGACGTCGAACCCAACCGGCTCACGGTCGCTCAGCAGGCGGCGACCACCTTCATCCGGTCCCAGGGCGCCGGCACCAAGATCGGCCTCGTGGCCTTCGCGGGCGTGGCGGGCCTGCAGGTGCCGCCGACCACCGATAAGGATGCGTTGATCAAGGCGATCGACAACTTCACCACGGCCCGGGGCACGGCGATCGGTTCGGCGATCCTCACCTCCATCGACGGCATCGCGGCGATCAACCCGACCGTGGCCCCCACCGGGGTCGATGCCGAGTCGGCTCAGCGCTCCGGTTACGCGTCGGACGTGATCGTGTTGCTCACCGACGGGGCGAACACCCAGGGCGTCGAGCCGGAGGAGGCGGCCGAGGCGGCGGCCGTCCGCGGCGTCCGGGTGTTCACCATCGGGTTCGGCACCACCACCCCGTCGCGGATGGCCTGCACCGGCCAGCAGGCCGGAGGGTGGGCCGGCGGCGGGGGACCGGGCGGCGGCGGTTTCGGCGGCGGGCGGCGGCTTCGGTGGGGGCGGTGGGCGTAACCCGCGGGTCATCGACGAGCCGAGCCTCCAAGCCGTGGCCGAGACCACCGGCGGGCAGTACTACAAGGCCGAGAACGCCGACCAGCTGCAGGAAGCCTTGGGTGATCTGCCCAGCCAGCTGACGGTGGTGACGAAGCACGTCGACATCGCGTCATGGTTCGCCGGCGCCGGGGGTTTGCTGGTTGCGCTCGCCGTCGGACTCTCGCTGTGGTGGAACCGCGCACGCCCGCCGCGCCCAGCGCCATGAGCCTTGCTCGGCACCTGGGAGCCTCGACCGAAGTCGGTTGAGCAAATCAGACCCAGCGCGTCATGTGTTCGCGTCGTCGGCTTCCGCGACCTGCTCCGAGCGCTCCTTCTCATCCGACTCGTTCGCGTCGGCGCTCTCCCCAGCGGCATCGTGTTCCGCGGCCTCGGCAAGTTTGATCTTGCGTTCCGTTTCCGTCTTCTGGTACTCCGCCTCGACGAGGGCGGCATCGCGCAGTCTCTCGGGCAGCTCGGGTTCGGCATCATCGGCCATGGCACACGATCGCACACCCGGTGCGTGGACAGCGAGTCGACGGAGCCCGCGCTCTCAGACGTGGTTGCGCCAGGAGTGTTCCGGCATCCAGCCGAGCACCCGCTGTGCCTTGTCGGTAGAGATGAGCGATTGTGTTCCTTCGACCGGCGAATGGAACTCGGCGTCGGGAAAGAACTCAGCCATCAGGTCCGCGGAGGTTCGATGCGTCATCACGCTGTCGGTGTTGGCGATCACGAACTTGTCGAATCCGGGCGTCTGGTAGTCGAGGGCCCGGACGACGGCCTGGGCGCCGTCGCGGGCGTCGATGTAGGACCAGAGATTCCATTTCCGCGAGGCCGGATCGTCTTCGAAGGACGGGAAACGTGCCGTACTCGTTAGTGTCGATGACGTTGGAAAAGCGGAGTCCGATCATCTTGAGTTCCGGGTCCCAGCGGCAGTAGTGGAGCGCCATCCGCTCTTCGAGGTCCTTGGCGAGGGCATAGACGACCTCGGGTGTAGCGGGGACCTCTTCGTCGAGTGGCACGTAGGCGGGCGAGTGCTCGAACGGATAACCGAGCAGCGTCTCGCTCGACGCCCAGATCACATTGCGGATCTTCAGCAGCCTGGCCGCTTGGAAGACGTGAAAAGTCGACAGCACGTTGTTCTCGAAGATGGTGACGTTGGGGAAGCCACCGGCGCCAGGAATGGCGGCGAGATGGACGACCGCGTCGACCCCGACATGGGCGATGTCGATCCCGGAGAAGGCTTCTACGACTTGCCCGTAGTCGGTGAGGTCGGTGTGGACAAAGCGCGCGCGAGTGTCCTGGGAAGGGACGCGATCAAGGTTGACCACCGTCCAGCCCTGCTCGATCAAAGCTGCAACGACGGCGCGGCCGAGTTTTCCGCTACCACCGGTTACGGCGACGGTGCGATCCATTGGTCCTGTTCTCCTTGGTTGTGCCGCGCCATAACGGCAGTTTGGACTGGCGCTCAGTTGCCGGCAGGGTCGTGCGGCACGTAGGCGGACTGCGGCTCGCTGCACCTCGTCCTCGGTGAGGACGAGGTCGAGGGCGGCGACTGCGTCGCTGATGTGGTGGGGCTAGGTGGCGCCGATGATGGGCGCGGTCACGATCGGTCGGCCGGCCACCCAGGCGAGTGCGACCTGAGCCCGGGGGATTCCGCGCTGGCTCGCAATTCTCGCCACCTCTTCGACGATCGGACGATCACCTGGATCGTAGAGCTCGCTGCCGAATTGGTCGGTCTGGCTGCGGGCGGTCTGTTCGTCCCAGTCCCGGGTGAGCCGGCCGCGCGCCAGTGGACTCCACGGGATGACGGCGACGCCGAGGTCCGCGCAGAGCGGCAGCATCTCGCGTTGCTCCTCACGGTCAGGAGGTTGTAGTGGTTCTGCATCGACACGAATGGGGTATATCTCGCGGCCACCGCCAGGTAGTGGGCCTTTGAGAACTGCCAGGCGCTCATCGACGAGGCGCCGAGATAGCGGACCTTGCCGGCCTTCACGATGTCGTGCAGGGCTTCCAGCGTCTCCTCGATCGGGGTGGCGTGTCCCATCGGTGGATCTGGTATAGGTCGACGTAATCGGTCCGGAGTCGGGTCAGAGACGCATCGATCTGGCTCATGATCGCCTTGCGGGAGAGACCGGCACCGTTCGGTCCGTCGTGCATACGGCCGTGGACCTTGGTCGCGATGACCAACTCGTCGCGGCGTCCGAACTCCTTGAGCGCCCGCCCGACGATCTCCTCACTGCTGCCGGCGGAGTAGACGTTGGCGGTGTCGAAGAAGTTGATCCCGGCTTCGACGGCTTGCCGGATCAAGGGCCTGCTCGTGTCTTCGTCGAGCGTCCACGGATGCGGGCCTCGGGTGGGCTCGCCGAAGCTCATGCAGCCCAGGACAAGGCGGGAGATCTCCAACCCTGTGCGGCCAAGACGGATGTACTTCACGGCTCTTGTGCTCCGTTCTGCGGGTGATGTGGTCGCCGACCAAGAAGATTGTGGAGATTCCCAATCGTCACTGCGCGCCGATGCGGCTACCCAAATCGACGATGTCCTGGCAGATCAGATCCCAGTCACCTTCCGCGGCTAGGTCGTTGGTCTGACCCGGCCCGAACTCGGTTGCGCGTGGGATGAATGCGGTTCCGAGCCCGGCCCGCTGCGCGGCGGCCAGGTCACAGTTGTGGGCCGCGGCGAGCATCACCTCACCGGGGTCGAGCCGCAGCAGGTGGGCGGCGTTGCGGTAGGCCTGCGGGGTTGGTTTGTAGGCCCCGGTCAAGTCAGATCCCAAGATCACCGTCCACGGCAAGCCGGCGCGTAACGCCATTCGCAGCAGCAGGGCCAGATTGGCGTTCGACAACGGTCCGACGATCACGTGCCGGCCGAGCGCCGCCAGACCGGCCACAGTGTCCGCCCACGGGTCGAGCCGCTCCCAGGCGGCGGTGAGATCGTCCAGCTCGTCGAGGTAGTCGTCCGGGTCGAGGCCGAACTCGGGCATGGTGCTGATCAGGTTTTCCCGGTGCAGCTGATCGAGCGGGACGAAGCTGCGGGTACCGTCACGGATCGGCTCCATCGAAGGCTCGTACTTCGCCCGCCACGCATCGGCGAACGCCGAGGCGTCGACATCGACGCGCCGATGCCGCGCAGCAAAGGCGGCGATCTCACGCGACACCCCGGAGCGCCAGTCCACCACCGTCCCGAAGGTGTCGAACAAGACCGCCTTGATCTGCTGGCCGGTCGAGGCAGAGACATAAACCATGGCGCTCTGTTCAGCTCTCTGAGTGATCGGCCGACACCCGGGGCCCCGTCGCGCTGGTGGTGATCCGGGCATACCAACTGGCGAGGAGGGCTAGGGCCTCGGCGGAGGGGGTGTCTCCGTCGGGGACGCGGTAGACGAACAGGGTCTGGTTCGGATCGCCGGGCAAATGCAGGGCCTCGTAGTCGATCTCCAACGGACCGACGACGGGGTGGTTGAAGCGTTTGTGACCCCAGGTCCGGTCGAGGACCTTGTGCTGGGACCACCAACGGGAGAACTCGGGGCTCTTGAGAGTGAGCTCTCCGACCAGCTCGGTGGTCCGCGGGTCGTCGGGATGAGCGCCGGCGTCGAGGCGGAGGATGGCGACCATTTCCGAGGCGATCTGGGCCCAGTCGACGTACAGCTCGCGGGCGGCGGGGTCGAGCAGGATCCATCGGGTGAGGTTGCGGTCGCGGTAGGGCATGGCGTCGAAGTCGACGAGCAGCGCCCGGGCCAGCGCGTTGGTCGCGAGAACATCACCGCGGCGCCCGAGGACGAACGCCGGTTGGCCGGTCCAGGCGTCGAGCATCGACTGCACAGTGGACCGGACTCGTTGAACCGCCCGGGTCTGCCGACGCGAGGGTCGGGCCGGATGGGCGAGATGTTGCAGGTGCGCCCGGCCTGCGTCGTCGAGCTCGAGCGCACGAGCGAGCGCGTCGAGAACGGCGTCGGACGGTGAGAGGTCGCGGCCTTGCTCCAGCCGGGTGTAGTAGTCGGTGCTGACGCCGGCCAGCTGAGCCACCTCCTCACGCCGCAGCCCCTGGACCCGGCGGAACGCCGTGTCGGGCAGGCCGACATCGCTCGGCCGGAGCTCGGCTCGGCGGCGGCGCAGGTATTCCCCGAACTCGGTCATCAACGCCATGCAGCCAGTATCAGTGCACCGAACGGCGCCAGCGGGGCCGGTGCGGGGGTCTGGCGTTCCTAGGAACGGCCCGCCCGGCTACGTGCCCTTTTCACGCCGGTGGCGCCAGTTGACTGGGGGACGAGCTTCCCAAGACAACGCAGTACACCTCGCCTCGGGCCATTCGTCTCTGGGCCACCGATAGGAGTCTTCGATGCACTACGTTCACCTCGGCCGGACCGGCGCCAAGGTAAGCCGCCTCGCCCTCGGCACGATGAACTTCGGTTGGCACACCGACGAGCAGGCCAGCCGAATGATCATGGACGCCGCCGTCGATGCTGGGGTCAACTTCTTCGACACGGCCGACATCTACGGCGTCGGAGCCTCCGAGCAGATCCTGGGTCGCTGGTTCGCCGCGGACCCGTCCCGCCGCGACAAGATCGTCCTGGCCACCAAGCTGTTCATCCCGCTTACCGAGGGCCCAAACAACGGCGGACTATCCGCGCTGCACATCCGCCGGGCCGTCGAGGAAAGCCTCCGCCGCCTCGGCACCGATCACATCGACCTATACCAGTTCCACCACATCGACCGGAACACTCCGTGGGAGGAGATCTGGGAGGCGACCGAGCGGCTGGTTCGCGACGGGAAGGTGCTCTACGTCGGCAGCAGCAACTTCGCCGGCTGGCATCTCGCCGCCGCCCAGGAAGCCGCGACGGCGCGCCATTTCCTCGGATTGGTGTCAGAACAGTCGATCTACAACCTGATGGAACGCACCATCGAGCTCGAGGTGTTGCCCGCCGCCCGCCACTACGGCATCGGCTTGCTGCCGTGGAGCCCGCTCGCCGGGGGCTTGCTGGCCGGTGCCATGGCCAGTGCGGCCGATGCCACCCGTGGCCGCCGCGGCGACGACAGTGCTCTCCTCGGCCACAGCGCCCGTGAGCAGCGGATCGCCGAGCACCGCCTCAGCCTGGAGGCCTACGAGACGCTCGCCGCCCACCTGCAAACGACCCCGACAGCCCTGGCTTTGGCCTGGCTGCTGTCTCGACCCGGGGTCACCGCCCCCGTCCTCGGCCCCCGCACCCTGGAGCAGCTCACCGGCTCCTTCCCCGCCCTCGATCTCACGCTCGATCAGCCGACACTGGCCCGGCTCGACGACCTCTTCCCCGGCCCCGGCGAAGCCCCCGAGGCCTACACCTGGTGACCACGACGATTGCACCGTCAACAGCCGCAGGATCCTGCGGTGACGAGGGCTGTGGCAAACACCTGGTGACCGGTCGGCTGTTCGGGTCGCAACAAGGCCGTGACGGCAGCCTCGGCCATCTCGTCGATCGGTTGGCGGCTGGTGGTCAGGGGGGGCCAGGTGAAGCTGGCTTCCTCGGTTCCGTCGAAGCTCGCCAGCGCCAGGTCCTGGGGTACACGCAGTCCCTGTTCGTGGGCGGCGCGGAGCATCCCGACAGCCTGCAGATCAGAGCCGGTGACCACTGCTGTCGGCCGCTCCGACATCCGCAGCAGCCGAAGTCCGGCTTCGTAGCCGCCAACCCGGGTGAAGGGCGCCCGCTCGACGACGCCGGGGGCCCGTCGATTGCGGGCATGGGCCTTGAGCCATCCCGATTCGCGGCCGTCGATGTCGATCTCAGCGGTGTCGCCGATGATCAAGGAGATTGCCGCGTGGCCGTGGATGCGCAAGAGATGGTCGGTCGCCGCCTCGATCCCGGCGGCAGCGTTGGGGCCGATGGTGAGGTGTCCCGGGTACGCAGCGGCGGAGTCGATCAGCACGACGGGGGTGCGTACGCCGCGCCGAGCGAGCTCGCCGATCCCACCGGTTCCAGTGCCGCGCGCAAGAATGAGCCCGTCGATCTGGCGGTCGCAGAGATCGAGCACGGCGCGCAGCGCGATGGTCGGATCGCTCCCCGCGCTGATGGTCAACAGCGCGTAGCCGAGATCCGCGGCCGCCCGCTGGATCGCCACGGAGTACTCGGCGTAGAAGGGATTCGTGCTGTCCGGGACGACGAGACCGAGAGTCTTCGTGGTGCCGAGCGCGAGGGCGCGGGCGGTGCTGTTGGGTCGATAGCCCAGTTGCTCGATGGCGTTTCGCACGCGGGCGGCCGTGGTCTCGGACACGGACTTCGGTCCACCGTTGACGACCCAGCTCACGACGGCGTCGCTCACGCCGGCGTAGCGTGCGACGTCGGCTCGCGTGACGGCTCGCGTGACGGCACCGCTGCGTCTGGTCGCGGCCGCCGGTTTCTCCGTCATGGTCCGCCCCACCCCCCGTAGCGATCTGTTTCTTCGTTAAGTGTTGCCGACACTATCAGTAATCCGTGTTAACCGTCCTGGCGTGGTTGCCACCGTTAGGTGTACGGAGAGAGGTAACTCGGGCTTGCGGATGCGTCGGTAACGCGCGTAACCTATCGACACCGACACCCCCGTGGTGATCACAGATCCTGACCTGACGAACGGAGACATATTCATGCGCGGCGTGATCCTGCCAGGCAACTCCACCACGGACATCCGTGAGCTTCCCGATCCCGAGCCCGGCCCCGGGCAGGTGCTGCTCACCATGCGGGCCTCCACCATCTGCGGCTCCGACATTCGCGCCATCTATCGCGAGCACCACCAGGGCGACCCGGCAGAGACCTACCAGGGCGTGGTCGCGGGGCACGAGCCCGCGGGTGAGGTCGTAGCGGTCGGCCCAGCTGCCGTACGGCTGTCGGTCGGTGACCGGGTCTGCGTGTACCACATCAGCGGCTGCGGGCAGTGCGACTCCTGCGTCCGCGGCTACCAGATCAGCTGCTCCTCGCCTCGCCGGGCCGCGTACGGCTGGCAGCGAGACGGTGGCCACGCCGACCTGATCCTCGCCGAGGAGCGGGATTGCATCGTGCTCCCCGACTCCGTCAGCTTTCTTGACGGTGCCTGCGTGGCCTGCGGCTTCGGCACCGCCTACGAGGGCCTGATCCGGGCCCAGGTCAGTGGCCGCGACGCCCTGGCCGTGGTCGGACTCGGTCCTGTCGGACTGGCGGCCGGTCTGCTCGGGGGCAAGCTCGGCGCCGTCCCCCGGGTCGGGCTGGATCCCAGCCCCGAGCGTCGCGAGCTCGCGCTACGGCTCGGTGCCGTCGACGCCGCGTTCGCACCGGACGAGGTGGGGGCGGCGCGTGCCGTGAGCGGCGGTGGCGCCGACGTTGCGATCGATTGCTCCGGCAGCGAGCCCGGCCGCGGCGCCGCGATCGGTTTGGTACGTGAACGCGGCCGGGTGGTGCTGGTCGGCGAAGGCAACGGGACTGAAGGTGTCTGACGTCAGTCCCGCCCTGATCCACCCGTCGATCACGATCATCGGATCGTGGGTGACGAGCATCGAGCACATGCGGGAGCTCGTCGCTCGGCTGCCGTACTGGAACCTGCACCCCGAGGTCATCGTCTCGGACTCCTTTCCGCTCGCCCAAGCTGCCGAGGCCTATCAGCTCGCCGACGCGGGACGCTCCGGCAAGATCGCCCTCACGCCATGAGTCAGCGTGCGAATCCGTAGCGGCGGCGAATTGAGCGCCCTACCAGCGCGGCGGACAGGGCGACCTCGCCGCAGGGCCCCATGACCGGCGCGCAGGTCTTCGCCCTCCGACTCGGTCTCGGTCCGGTTCCGGCAAACGTGAACGACGTGCGCCAGGAAATCGGCCGCCGCCTCGACGACTACGAGCCGCAACTCTTGCGAAAACAGGCGGAACTCGAACTCTCACTGACCATCACGGCCGGCGATCTCTGGGTCGCAGTGCTCACGGCGATGGCAGCCGTCACCGGCACCGGGTACCCGGTGATCGAGCTGGATGCCTGGCCTCTCAGCCCCGATCCGTCTGGGCCGCCGAGGTGAGGTGAGGCGGACGCGGACCGCCGAGCGGGAGCCCGCGCACCGCGGTGCGACCCTGTGCGCTACAGGCGGGTCAAGCCGGCACCGATGATCACGATTCCCATCAGCAACGTGATCGCCGTCATGAGGAGGCGTCGGTTGTCGGTCAGCCAGTCGCGCGCACGCTGTAGGCGCGGCTGCATCCGGTTAGGTGCCAGCAACGTGAGCACGATCGGGACGACCACGGTCGATGCCGAGATCACGACGTAGGTGGTGAGGACGAAGGCACTGTCCGTGAGTCCGTTGGCATCACCGGCCACCGCCAGCCCAGCGGCGAGTCCGAGCAGGAGTCCCTTGGGGCGGATGTTGAGGACCAGACCTAGGCCGAAACAGGTCACCGGATGCAGTGAGGCGACGCCGGCCAGCCAGTCCCGGTCGCTACCACCCTTCTTGCGTCTTGGACCGCGACGCCAGGAAACGAAAGCGACAACGATCAGAGCGAGTCCGATCACGACCTCGGCAATGCCCACCGCGGTCTGTGGACCACGGGTCGGCGACAGGGGAAGGCTGCGCCCGAACAGCAGCGCGCCCAGCGAGACGACAGCCAGGCCGACCACCCAACCGACCCCGAACGGGACCGCCGACCAACCGCTGCGCGGGGAGAGCAGGAACAGAATTGTCGCGGTGATCGGCACGGTACTGAGTGCCATCGCGAAAGCGATAGGCAGGACTTGGCCCAGCGCCGACAGCATCTGCCCGCTCCCGTCTCGTTCGCGAAGGCACTACCCTATGTCCCGCCAGCTCGCCGGGGCGGTGGATGAGCTACCGGACCCGACCGGATCCACCAGAGCTGGGTTGGTTACCGAGGGAGATACGCCATGGCCAGTGTGGCCGGAGAGACCTTCGAGCGTCGTGGCGCAGTTACGGCGGCCCGGCCGGCATGAACCCGAGCCGACGGGTTCGAGAAACCTTGGTCCGGTCGACGATCGCTGACCTGCTCTACGGCGGCGTGGTCGCTGGAGGCCATGCGTGACAACACCGAGATCCTGCTCGGCCAGCTGCCGCCGGTGCTGGTCTTATTGCTGTGCCGGCTCTTCAGCGCCGACATCTCGACCTCGGCCCCTCGGCCCTGATCGCTCTCGTCTTCATCACGATCATGCTGGCGGTGACCGGCGCGATTGCCGGTTACCTCGGCGGCGCGAGGGTTGGCCGTTGATCGGGGAGACCACGCTGGCAGGCGCGATGGGGCTCGTCGTCATCGCCTTCAAGTTCATGCTCCATTAGTGCCAGTCTCACCCAGCGCCCGAGCCCGCATGCGCCGATGCAGCGCCGACGGCCGGCCCAGATGTGCATCGATGCGGATCCACTTGCGCTGCAGACCAGCGAGCTCGCAGTACTCGGTGACCAAACTCATCCGAGGGAACGTGTTGATCAGCACCGGGTCCGGGACCAGCCGATCGACCAACCGCCAGAAACGACTGGCACTGACTGCCGAGGGTGTCCCCCCGGATGCGGCATGCAGCGCCGCCACCCGCTGTCGCAGCCGAGTGAACGCGGCCAACGTCAACACCGTCGAAAGAACCGCCAACACGAGCATGATCGTCACGATCGCGACCCCGGTCGAACGAGGGAACAGATCGACGAAGGCCTTCGTCCAGTCGCCGAGCACGTAGAGCAACAAGATGGACAGCAGGCCCCAGTAGAAGGAGTACTGGAGGCAGACCCGACCATGCAGGTTGAGTGGCTTGTCGCTGTAGTCCCAGAAGACGGTGTGGAACAACTTCTCCATCACGAAACTCGCCACGTACTCCAGCACCGTCCCGACGAGAATGCCGACGAAGAACATCAACACCGGTTCTTTGATGTACGGGAGCAGGAACAATGTCAGCAGGACGCCGCCGAAGCCGTAGATCGGGCTGAGCGGGAGGTAGAGCAGGCCCACGCGCGACTCGATGACGCCTTCTCGGGCATAGCAGAAGACCATCTCCACGATCACGCCCAAGAAGCAGTAGATGAAGAAGAACCAGAAGACGTAGTACAACTCGGCTCCGAGTGGCGTGGCGGTGTACAAGACGGCTCCCTGGTGGGTACGTGGACGGTCCCAGCGGCTGAGCAGTCTTGCAGCTTAATCCTGCTCGGCGAAAACCTCTCGGAGTTTGGCTTCCTCCTGCGGCTCCAGATTGGTGTGAATCAATTCCGCCTGGGTGCCGATGAATCGTTGCCGGACCCGATCGGTTACCGCCGACGACGAAAGGACGAAGAGTGCCGACGTGCCGGGGGTGACCGACTTCTTCACCTTGGCGATGAATTCGTCATCGATGCCGACGTCCTTGAGCGTTCCGAGCAGCGCTCCGCCGCCCGCGCCCAGCGCGAGGCCGAGCAACGGAACGAAGAACAAGAGTCCGAACAAGAACCCCCAGAAGGCCCCGCCGAGGGCCGCCGGGCCTACGAGATCGGTGAGCTGGCGAGTCGCAGGTTTCCGTCGTCCTGCCGGCCATTCGACGATGGCGGCATCGTGCAGCACGATCAGCCCCTCGTCCTGCAACTCCTTCAACGTCCGCAGAACCGACGATGCGCCGTCGGGGCGACTGAACTTCCAAACCGAAAGTGTGGCCACAGTGCCTCCTTTTCCGAGCTGCCGTGCTGAGCCGGCGATGACTGGTCCAAGTCCTAGCGCCGATCGGCCTGCCGTGGCATCATCCGCCACGGATGAGCCAGCCGACGCATGTCACGTCGGGTCATCCCAGTCGAGCGAATCGTCGCGCTCAGGCGCCCCAGGCCGTCGGGCAGCTCACCCCGGCAGGGTGATCCTCTCGCCCGTCGGCGTTGACAGAGTGAGCGATGGCTAGAGGTCACGGGGCAGCGGAAGGGGGTGGAAGTGGCTGAGCTGATTGCGCCGGTCGGTCCGGTGGACATCGCGGTAGTCGGCTTTCCCGAGCAGGCGCCCGACAAGCGGGTCACCGCGGCCGTCGCCGAAGCGGTCGTCTCGGGCGCCATCCGGGTTCTCGACGCCTTGGTGGTGGAGAAGTCGGCCGACGGCACCGTCACCGTGGTGGACGTCGACGATGTCGACGACGCCTTGGATCTGCTTGGTTTTCCCGCCGATCTTCCCGGGCTGCTCAGCGAGGAGGATGCGGCCCAGGTGGCCGCCGAGCTTCCCGTCGGTACGTCGGCGGTCATCATCGCCTGGGAGAACATCTGGGCGGTTCGGCTACAACAGGCCCTGGCCTCCTCGGGAGGCGTGGTGGCGTTGCACCAGCGAATCGAACCCGCGGGCATCACGTCAGCCGTCGAGTCCTTGGTCCTGGTCGAGGAGGGGTAGTCGAGCCATGTTGATGAGAAGATTCGGCCGCCCCGGGTTGCTCGGATTGGCGGCTCGTACCGCCGTCGTGGCCGGAACGGTGGGTGCGGTGAGCGGCGCGATGAGCAGACATCAGGCCGGTCGAGCCCAGGAGGCCGCGCAGGCCCAGCCGTACGAACAGCAACAACAACAGGCCGCCACCGAGGCGGCGGCCCAGCAGGCGGCCGTAGCGGCGCAATACCGACCGATGGCCGTCGCGCCGGCGGCCGACGACGTGGTCAGCCAATTGGAACGGCTGGCTGCGCTGCAACAGCAAGGCATTCTCACTCCGGAGGAATTCGCGGCTCAGAAGGCCAAGATTCTGGCGGGTTAGGCACACACTCAGCTACGAAAGGAACACGCATGGCCACCTTGACCGCATGGGCATTCCCGGGCGTCAACGATGCAGACGAGGCAATCGCGAAGCTCAAGGGATTGCAGAGTCAACAACTGATCAACATCCAGGACGCGGCCGTCGTGTCCTGGGAAGCCGGCAAGAAGAAGCCGAAGACGCGTCAGCTGAACAACCTGGCCGGTGCCGGCGCACTGGGCGGTGCCTTCTGGGGCATGCTCTTCGGGCTGATCTTCTTCATCCCGATCCTCGGGCTGGCCGTGGGTGCCGCGATGGGCGCGATCACCGGATCGATGGCGGACGTGGGAATCGACGACAACTTCATCAACGGAGTCAAGCAGCGGGTGACCCCCGGCACGTCGGCCCTCTTCCTGCTGAGTTCGGATGCCGTGACCGACCGGGTCAAGGAAGCCTTCCAGGGGAGCAACGCCGAGCTGATCGCCAGCAACCTCTCCAAAGAGCAGGAAGAGAAGCTGCGCGAGGTCTTCGCCGAGGAGTGATCGACTCGGTCGGCGGCCGAAGCCTCCGATGCTGCGCCTGTTCCACCGGGAGTACAGGCGCAGCATGACCGAGCCGGCTACCGAGCAGCGGGGCTGGCGTCCGCTCGAGGGGCTGTCGCGTCGCAACCTGGGGACTGAACTGGTGGCCGGCGTGACGCTGTTGGCCATCGCCGTCCCGCTCAACATCGGCTATGCCCAGATCGCGGGGCTTCCGCCGACCGCCGGTCTCTACGCCTTGATCGTGCCGGGCGTGGTCTACGCCTTGCTGGCCTCCACCCGGCAGGTGGTTGCCTCACCCGACGCGGCGGCCGCGGCGCTGGTCGCCTCCTCCTTGGGCGCGCTGGCGGCCGTCGGCAGCGCCGACTACCTCACGCTGGCCTTCGCCCAGGCGATCCTGTGCGGCGTGTTCTTCGTCTTGTTCTCGGTCTTCAAACTCGGGTTCCTGGCCAACTTCTTGTCCAAGCCGATTCTCGTCGGCTTCGTCGGCGGGCTCGCCCTCGACATCTTGGTCTCCCAGGTGGCAAAGATGCTCGGCGTCAGCATCGACTCCGGCGGCGAGTTCGGTGAAAAGCTCGCACAGCTGATCACCGGACTCCCGACCCTCAACTGGTGGTCGGTGGCGATCACGGCCGGCTCGCTGGCGCTGTTGATCGGTGGCCGCCGGCTGGCCCGAGCCGTCCCGTGGGCCCTGATCGTGCTCGTCCTCACCACCGTGATCACCGTGGTCGTGGGACTGGAACGCTACGGCGTCAAGGTCCTCGGCAAGGTAGACGCCGGACCGCCGTCGCTGACCTGGCCGAGCATCGACCTCGGTACCTGGGCGGCGCTGATCCCATCGGCGTTGGCTCTCACCCTGGTGACTACGGCGGAGGGGTTGCTGGTCGCTCGGAGCTACGGGGAGAAGCGCAACTACCCCACCAAGCCCGACCAGGACCTGCTGGCCTTCGGCGGCGCCAACATCGCCGCCGGCCTGACCGGCGGGTTCGCCGTAGGCTCCTCGACGTCTCGTACGGCGGCGCTGGATCAGGCCGGCTCCAGGACCCAGTTGCCCTCTCTCGTCACCGCCGTCGGCACGCTTGCCCTCGTGATCTTCGGCACCGCGCTGCTGGAGCACATCCCCTCCCCGGCCATCGGCGCCATCGTCGGCGTCGCGGTTCTGCCGTTGCTCGGGATTGCCGAGTTCCGCCGCCTCTGGCCGCTGGATCGCGGCGAATTCGCGGTGGGCGCCGTCTGCTTCCTCGGCGCGCTGCTGCTGGGACCGATTGCCGGCATCGCGCTGGCCTTCATCTTGTCCCTGATCGTGCTGGCCGCCCGCGCGGCCAGCCCGCCGATCACGGTCCTCAGCCGTGCGGGCATCGAAGACGGCACCTTCGGCGCAGTGACGACGGAGCATCCGCTCACCGCGCCGGGCCTGGTGATCATGCGGTTCTCGGCGCCCATCTTCTTCGCGAACAGCACCGGTCTGGGCGATGCCGCGCGGCAGGCCATCCGGACTTCGGGAACCGGCGTCACCCATCTGGTTCTGGACCTGGAAGCCGTCACCGACGTCGATGTCACCGGAGCCGAGAACGTGGAGGCCCTGCGCAGCTGGCTGACCGGCCGCGGTGTCTCGCTGGGCTTCAGCCGGGTTCGGCCTGAGATCAAGGCTCGACTCAGCCAACTCGGCCTGCTCGAGGGCGCCACGCTCTATCCGACCAACCGCGAGGCCTTGGCTGCCCTGGACCCCCCTGCGGGTTGACATGAATCTCGGTCAGCTGGTCCTGAGTCTGGTGCCCCTGGCGCTGGGCATCGTTCTCAGCCCACTCGCCATCATGGCGCTCGTCGCGGTGTTGCTCTCCAAACGCGCCCGGATCAACGGCGTCATGTACTTGCTGGGATGGGGTCTGGCGATCACGGTCGTGCTCGCCCTGAGTTACGGACTGCTCGGCGCCCTCGACCTGGGACCGCCGGGCAGCACCCCCGTCTGGCTGTCGGTGTTGAAGATCGTCCTGGGACTCGTGCTCCTCGGCGGCGGCGTCTGGGGATACCGCAAGGGTCGGACCAAGATCAAGGAGATGGCCGCGGCGTCGACCCCCGAGGAGCTGACGGCCGCCGCGCCGCAGCTGCCGGGTTGGCTGCACGCGGTGGAGACCTTCACCGCCGGCCGCTCGTTGTTGCTCGGATTCGGCATCTTCGCCCTCAACCCGGTGGATCTGTCCTGCGCCGTGATCGCCGGCATCGAGATCCGCGCGGCCGGGCTGCCGCCGACCACCGCCTCGACGGTGCTGGTGATCTTCGGCGTCGTCGGCTTGCTGCCATAGCCGTACCCGTGATCCTGATGCTGATCATGGGTGACCGCGCGGCGCCCTTCCTGGAGCGGACCCGAGGCTACATCGGCGGCCACAGCGGGGTGCTCAACGCCGGCCTGCTGCTGGTGATCGGGGCGCTTCAACTGCAAAAGGGTCTGTCGGCACTGATCGGCTGAGCGCCGCCCGCCAGCAGGACCAGATCGGTGAGATCAGAAGCTACCCAGGCCCTTGCCGACCATCGAGACCCCGATCACCAACAGCAGCACCGCCATGATGGCGGCGTTGTGATCACCGAGCCACTCCCTCAGACTCCGCAGCGGCGCGGTCATCCGGTCACTGGCCACCAGATAGGCCACCACCGGCACCAGCACCGTGCAGCCGGCGATCAGGGTGAAGATGATCACCACCACGACGATCTGTCCCAGGGCCAACGCTGCTCCACCGATGAAGACACCCGCCGACGCCGCCATCAGCAGGTTCTTCGGGTTGACCGCCGACAGCAGGAAGCCCAGACCCAACGCCTTGCCGAAGGTCATCGAATCGATGGCGGACATCCACTTGGGCAGTTCGCCGGTTTCTCCGGCCTTGGGTCGGCTGCGCCACTGACGGACAGCGAGCAGGACCAGCAGCGCTCCCAGGATGAGCTTGATGACGCCCGCGATCGGGGCCGGTTGGCTGTCATCGGTGCCGGGAAGCACCGAGGACAAAACGGTGAAAAGCACGACATCGACCACGATCCCAGCCACCCACCCGATCAGGAAGCCGAGGCTGGTGCTTCGAGCCCGCGGTGAGAGCAGCATCAAGATGGCGGCGATGATGGGAATCGGACTGATCGCGATCCCGACCGCGAACGGAAGTACCTCACCAATGACTGTGCCCATCACGTTCCTTCGCAACGCAGGAGGCCGCCGCCCGCTCGCTGTCGACCGGACGGTCATCTCGCAGGCTATGACGCCGCCCATCGACGGCGCCTCACTCTGCGAGGGTGAGGTGTAATCAGGGCAGCGCCCGGCAATGTGTCGGGTGACGAAAGGGGTGTGGAGGATGGCCAGCCAGACACCTCGGTCACCGGTTGCCCTCGTTGCCGCCGCCTGGTGGCCACGTCGCTACCCACCCTCCTGGCTGCGCGGGGACCTGGTGGCCGGCTTGTCCACGGCTGCGGTGGTCATCCCGCAGTCGATGGCCTACGCGGCCATCGCCGGCCTGCCGGTCGAGGTGGGTCTCTACTCGGCCTCGGTGCCCATGGCGGCCTACGCGCTCGCGGGCACCTCCCGGGCGCTGAGCGTGAGCGTCAGCTCGTCGATTGCCGCGGTCACCGCGGTCGCCGTGGCGAGCACCCCAGATCCGCGGGCGGCCGCCGCAACCATGGCACTCTGCTCCGGGGCGTTCCTCATTTTGGCCTGGATCCTGCGACTGGGCTTCGTCGCGGACTTGATCTCCGCCCCCGTGCTCGCCGGGTTCAAGGTCGGCATCGGCTTGTCGATCGCCGCCGGCCAGCTCGACTCGCTGCTCGGCGTCCAGATCGACAGTGATCGTTTTGTGGGTCAGATCTGGCAGGCGGTCACGTCACTGGGATCGGCCAGCGTGCCGACGGTGGTCGTCTCGCTGGGCTGCATCGCCATCCTGCTGGCCGGGAAACGCTGGCTGCGCAAGGTGCCGGCTTCCCTGATCGTGGTCGTCCTGGCCATCACCGTCACCTGGGCGGCGCAGCTCGACACCTACGGCGTGACCCTCATCGACCCGGTCCCGCCGGGCCTCCCGGTGCCGGCCCTGCCCTCCCTCGCCGGCGTCGGCGGACTGATCGCGCCTGCGCTCGGCGTGGCCCTGATCACCTTCGTCGAGTCGATCGCTGCCGCGCGCGCTTTCCAGGCCAGGGCGGATCCACCCGTGCAGGCCGACCGGGAGCTCGGCGCGCTCGGGCTGGCCAATGTCGTCGCGTCCCTGCTGCGCGGCATGCCGGCCGGAGGCGGAATGTCGCAGACCGCCGTCAACGACGGAGCCGGGGCCAAGAGTCCCATGGCCGCGATCGCCACCGCGGCCACGGTGATCGTCACGCTCGTGTTCCTCGCCCCGCTCTTCAGCCAGCTCCCCCAGGCCGCGCTCGGCGCCTTGGTGTTCGTCGCGGCCATCGGCCTCGTCGACGTCGCGTCGGTGCGCACCATCTTCACGGTGCAACGCCGTGACGGGGTCCTCTGTCTGATCGCCGCGCTGGCCGTTGTGTCCCTCGGTGCGCTGGACGGCATCTTGGTCGCGGTGCTGATCAGCAGCTTGACCCTGTTGTACGAGGGAAGTCGACAGCCGGTCGCCGTGCTGGAGATCGTGCCGGCGGAAGCGCCGCGGCACCGCCGAGTACCGGCCGGCATGATCGTGCTCAAGCCGCGCAGCCAACTCTACTTCGCCAACGCGCAACGCTTCCGTCGCGAGGTCCGGACCGCCATTTCGAATGCACCCGAGCCGCCATCCGTGCTGCTGCTCGACGCCGCGGATATCTTGATCTTCGAGTACACCGCCCATCAGGCCGTGCGGGCGTTGCTTGACGAACTACGCGCCGAGGGGATCGACGTCTGGGCCGTTTTCCCCTCGGAGGAGGTCCTGAACGCCATCCGGCGATACGCCACCGCCAGTAACGTCGTTCCGATCACCGAGCAGATCAGGGCTTTCGACTCGCTGGCCGAGGCCGTTGTCGCGTTCGAGGACCGGACCGACGCCAATGACGACTGAGGCCCGCCGGATCGGTCAGTCGCGCGCCATCGCCGCCGCCAGGTGTGCCTCGACGTCGACGTAGGCGTCGTCGGCGATGTCGAAGACGACCTTGACGATCTCGCCGCCGGTGAAGTCGAACCGCGAGCCGGCGTAGGCACTCGACACCGCGTCGCCGCTGTCGTAGCCGATGCACAGGCCCTCGCCACACAATGAGAAGTGACCCATCACGGTGCGGATCTCCTGCTCGGCCACCATCTCGTCGTCGACGTACAGCTTCACCGGCCCGATACCCTCGCGAAACTCTCCCATTCGCTCCTTGGTGAACTCCACCCCGAGGATGTGCTTGCCCGATGCCGGCACCGGGGCGGAGATCCGGTCCTCGGGAGGGATGCCGAGGAAGTTGTACGCGTAGGTCACCTGGCCGTCCTTGACGAACAGGGCGTGCCCCCCGAACCGTGACCCGTGGGCGAAGATCACCCCCTGCGTTTCGGGCGTCAGGTCGACCTCGGCCAGCACCTTGTAGGACACATTGTGCACATTGGCGGCCGAACGTTCCGGAATCTCGCTGGTGCCGGGGTAGTAGGTGTATTGACCGCTGGGTGACACCGGGAGGTGGAACTCCATCGCGACGAAGGTCTCGAAGTCCTTCGGATTGCCGATGATCTGCAAATCATTCAGCGGTAGCACGTTGTTGGCCTTGGCTTCGACCAGCCACAGATCGGCCAGCTCCTGGACCTTGTCGGGCTGCTCGGCGGCCAGGTCGTGCGCCTCGGAGCGGTCCTCGTCGGTGTGGAACAGCTGCCAGGTGTCGGCCTCGAAGCCGCTGATGCCGGCCATCGGTCCGTGTTCGGTGACGGCCTTCCAGCCCTCGTGCCAGATGCCGCGGCTGCCCAGCAGTTCGCTGAGCTGGGTGCGGGCGCCCGCACGCTGGTTGATCGCGGTCTGGGAGAAGCCTCCGGCGGCCGGCATCGCCCGGAAGAACCCACCCAGGACGTTGGCCACGGCGATGGCGCCCAGCTCCTGGTTGTTGTCGATCGCCGGCTCGCCCGATCGACGTACGGTGGCCGCGACCGCGGCGGTCTCCAGGAAGACCATGATCGCGATGGCGAACGCGCCGGGGAGCAGGCCCGGCACCGCACTGAGCGACGGCAGGACGGGCGTCGGCAGACCGGAGGGGACCGGGTCGACGAGGACCAGGCCGAACCGGTCGAGGTGGCCCACGGCGACCAGCACGATGCCGGCCGCGACGGCCACCAGTGGCCCGGGAACTCGTGGCGCGAACCTGTTGATCGCCACCAGCGCGACGATGGTGGCGATCGAGAAGATCAGCGTCACCGGATTGGTGCGTCCCAGGTTCGTCAGCACACTCTGCAGCTCCGGGAAGAAGCCACTGACCGTCGGATCGGCCGGGAACCCCAAGATCTTCGGCAGCTGACCGACGGCCACGGTCAAGCCGACCCCGACCTTGATCCCGCTGAGCGTGGCGTCGGAGATGTTGTCGATGATCGAACCCAGCCGCAACAACCGGGCCGCGAGCAAGATCAATCCGACGAGCACCGTCAACGTCGCCAGCGCCCCGGGTGAGCCGTTGGTGTCGACCGCGATCCCCGCCGCGAGCAGCGACGAGGCTGTCAGGGCGGCGACGGTCGAGGTCGTACTGACCGACAGGGTGCGGGACCCGCCGAGCAACGCGTACACCACCATCGGCACCATGCACGTGTACAGCCCGACCTGAACGGGCAGTCCCGCAATCGTCGCGTACGCCATGGCCTGCGGCACCACCACCGTCCCGGCGGTCACCCCGCCGAGGATGTCGCGGCCGAGTAGCGACCGGTCGTAGGACCGCAGCCAGCTCGCCGCGGCGGGACCTCTCACGACCTGGCGACGCAGCGGAAGCCGATGTGGCTCATCCCGGTGTCGATCATCTGCGGTCGCCGGGCCGCTGGTCGGTATCGCCGGCAGTAGCTGTCGGCGCAGAGGAAGGAGCCGCCCTTGATCACCTTTCTCGGCACCGGGAACTGGGGCTGCCGAGGGTCGAAGCTCGCCTCGACGCCCGGGCCGCGTGGGTTGCGGGGCAGGCAGCACGGTGTGTCCGCGCTTTCTGGGTGCCGGTCGGCGTACCAGTCGGAGGTCCACTCCCACACGTTGCCGGCCATGTCGAACAGGCCGTACGCATTGGCCGGATAGGACCCGACGGCGGAGGTCGACCCGTAGCCCGAAGCGGCGCGCCACGGGAAGTCACCGTGCCAGTAGTTGGCGAGTTGTTGGTCGGCTTCCTCCGCGTTGTCCCCCCACGTGAACGGCTTCTGCTCGAGACCACCGCGGGCCGCGGCCTCCCACTCCGCCTCCGTCGGCAAGGATCGTCCGGCCCAGCCGGCGTAGGCCTCGGCGTCCTCGTAGGCCACGTGCACGACGGGATGATCTTCGCGGCCGACGGCGGAGGAATCTCGGCCCTCCGGGTGCCGCCACGACGCACCAGGCGTCCAGGTCCACCACAGGTTCAGATGGCGAAGATCGACGGGCCCCCGGGTGGGCGTGAACACCATCGACCCAGGTTGCAGATTCTCGGCCGGAGCGCCCGGGAAGTCCGCCGGATCCAGCGGCCGTTCGGCCACGGTGCGGTACCCGGTCTCCTGCACGAAACGCGCGAACTGGCGGTTGGTGACCTGATGGGACTCCATCCAGAGCCCGTCGACCGCCACCCGATGCGAGGGACTCTCCTCCGGGTAGTGCCGGTCAGAGCCCATCCAGAACGTCTGCGATGGAATCGCCTGCAAGTCGACCAGATCTGCAGTCGCATCGGTCCGGGAGTCGATCATGGACCTGCTGAGGCGAAGACGGTGTCCCAGTCGTTCTTCATACTCACCACGGTCCAATTCTCGCCACGGGCCGTTTCCAATGCCTGTTCGGCCCCGGCCACGTAGTCGAACTCACGCTCGGCGTCGTCGTGCAGAATCAGCAGCCGCAAGGCGGGTCGGTCGTCGAGTTGTGAGTACGCCAACATGGGCACATCTCCGTTGGAGTTCCCGCAGGACAGGATGGGCCGCCGACCGATGCGACTCCAGATCCGCACCGGCTTCTCGGGACCGTCGTCGAAGAAGTCCATCGCCGCCTTGTAGAGCAAACTCGTGCGGCCGCCTTCGGCCCGGTAGCTGAGTCCTAGCGCGCTGCCGATGACCCGTTCCGGCGGTATGCCGTAGAGATCACCGGCAACCGGCCGCATGAAATCTCGATCGCCGCCGGAGGCGATGTAGGTGGTGAAACCGTGGTCCTCCAGGTAGCGAAGCAGATCCACCATGGGGGCGTAGCCGCAATCTCGGTACGACTTCTGCAAGGTCGGGTGGCTGGCCGCGGCGAAGAAGTCCTTGACCTCAGCGTCGTACTCGGTCACAGTCACCGTCTCGAACGCCGAGGTGATCGCGCCCATCAGCAGCTTCAGGTCGCTGTCGTCGCCGTGGTAGTGCTTGACCATCGCGGCGCCCATCCAGTGCAGGTCGTTCTCGTACGCCGCCTTGTACGGTTGTCGATCCTGCAAAGTGGGATCCGCGCGGGCCAACTCGGCGAGCCGTCGCACGGTGAAGTCGAGCTGGATCGGCATCGGCTTCTCACACCACAGTGTTCCGTCGTTGTCGAAGACGGCGACCCGGGCCGCGGGCTCGACGAAGTCGGGCCCCCCGTCCTCGCTCACCCGGGCGACGAAGTCGACGACTGCGGACTTGGTCGGGCCGTCACGCCAGGAATCGAGTTCCATGCTCACTCGTCCTCACTTCCGCCGGACGGTCATTGGCTCGCGGCGAGTGCGGACTCGAGTTTGGCCACCGCTTGGTCGATGGTGAAGCTGGCCGCCTTCTGACGCGGCGGGAACTCCTTGAAGGTCTCCAGGAACTGGATGACGATGGCGGAGGCGGTCAAGAGCAGGATCGCGTTGTCCAGCAACCAGTCGTAGTAGGTGTTTGACGTGATGTCGGCCCGCTCGAACGGGTCGGTGCGTAGGTTGAACAACTTGGGCACGCGGAGCGGCACGAATGGTTCGGCCCAGATCTGCAGCGTCCCCTGCTGCCGCTGCTCCATGAAGACGACCTTCCAGTTGTCGAAGCGGAGGCCCAGCACGTCGCCGTCGTCGGAGAAGTAGACAAGGCCCTGGCGCGGGCTTTTCTCCTCCGCCCCGGTGAGGTAGGGCAGCAGGTTGTAGCCGTCGATGTGCACCTTGTAGGTCGTTTCGCCGATCGTCTTGCCGGCTTTCAGATCCTCGACTACGTCGGGATCTCCCGCCGCCGCCAGGAACGTCGGCAACCAGTCGTGGTGTTGGACGATCTCGTTTGACACAACCCCGGCGGGTATCTGCCCGGGCCAACGGATGAGTTCGGGGATCCGGAAGGCCCCTTCCCAGTTGCTGTTCTTCTCGTTCCGGAAGGGCGTCATACCGGCGTCGGGCCAGGAGTTCATGTGGGGCCCGTTGTCGGTGGAGTAGATGACGATGGTGTTGTCGGCGATGCCGAGCTCGTCCAGCTTGTCCAGGAGCGCCCCCACCACAAGGTCATGATCGATCATCGTGTCGTGGTAGGGGGACTGCCAGCGGCCGGCTTGTCCGACGCTCTCCGGTTTGGGGTGGGTCCGGAAGTGCATGTGCGTGGTGTTGAACCACAGGAAGAACGGGGTGTCCGCCTGGTGCTGTCGTTCGAGGAAGTCCAAGCCGTGCTCCAGCACCTCGTCGTCGATCGTCTCCATCCGCAACTTGTTGAGCGGCCCCGTGTCCTCGATGCGCTGTTTACCGACCCGTCCCCATCGGGGCTGCTCGGTGGCGTCGTCGTCCTCGGTCGCCCACGAGTGCAGCACCCCTCGCGGTCCGAAGCGCTCCCGGAAGTGCGGGAAGTCCTCCGGCGGTGGATAGTTCGGTGACTCCGGATCTTCCTCGGCGTTGAGGTGGTAGAGATTCCCGAAGAACTCGTCGAACCCGTGCACCGTGGGCAGGTACTCGTTCATGTCGCCCAGATGGTTCTTGCCGAACTGACCGGTGGCGTACCCGAGCGGCTTCAGCAACTCGGCAATGGTGGGGTCTTCGGCCTGCAGGCCGACCGGCGCGGCCGGCATGCCGACCTTGCTCAAACCGGTCCGGTACACACTCTGACCAGTGATGAACGACGACCGACCCGCGGTGCAGCTCTGCTCGCCGTAGGAGTCGGTGAAGCGCATCCCCTCGTCGGCCAAGCGGTCGATGTTGGGCGTGCGATAACCCATCAGACCGTCGCTGTAGCAGCTCAGGTTCGTGATGCCGATGTCATCGCCCCAAATGACCAGGATGTTGGGCTGGGAGTCGGGCATGAACCAAACCTCTCGCTCATCCCCTCTTCGCGGCATCACCCATCCGGGATGACTGGACGATCAGGCCCCACTTCGAGCAGGACCAGACCCAGACTGTCGAGGCTTTGCAAGATGCCGGTCAGCTCGGACTGGTCGCGGACGACCCCGGTGAGCACGGTCACGGCGCCGCCGGCCTCGACCGAGCTCGTCAGCGGAACGAACGCCGTCCGCATCGAGGCGGGCAGGGTGCCGCGCAGCTTGATCTCGTACCTCTGTGGGAAAACCACTGGACTTGCCTCCACGGACGGGGCCAGAGCCCCTCTGAGCCGATGCTCCATCGTGGCTTCGGGATCCGATCTGCGTCATCATCCCGACAGGAGGAGATCGTCGCCCGCCGCGCGGTCTGCTCGAACTCAGACGATGCCCAACGCGGCCGCCCGCAGCAGCGCCTGACGCTTGTTCTGCACCGCCAGCTTCCGGTAGATGCTCTTGGTGTGGGTCCGGACGGTGTTCCGACTGACGAACAGATCACCCGCGATCTCATCGGTGTCCAGTCCGGCGACCAGGTGTCGTAGCACCTCCAGCTCGCGGGGTGAGAGCGGGTCGGTCAGCTCGACGCCCCGATGGGCGGAGGCGGTCACACCCAGCAGCTGTGCCACCAGGCTTCCGTGGCGCGCAGCCGCCACTCGGGCGTCGACCAACAGCGCGTGAGCGGGCACCCCGAGCTGCACGAACGGAAGACGGTAGCCGTGCAGCTCGGTCAGATCGAGCGCTGCGTCGAGACACTGGTCGGCTCCCTCCCATCGTCTGGACTGGTGCAGCTTGATCGCGTGGGCGAGGAGGGTTCTCAGCTGCAGCCCGAGCTCGTGGCCGTCCCAGACCATCTCGGGACACGGTGGGCTGCCGGCTCGTGCACCAACGTAGGCCTGCAGCTCCGCACTGCCGTCCCGAGCGGCCTCGGTAGCGGACCCCAGTTCCCCACGGCTCAACAAGATCTCTACCCGGACCCAGGCTGCCAATCGGCGCAGCAGTCCGCTGTGCAACTGCGGCTCGTCCTCGAAGGCGGAGTCCAGCAGGTCGGTTGCGGACACGGGTCGGCCGTTGAGCAGCATGAGCCGAGCTTGCAGAATCCTTCTGGTCGCCCGGGCGTCGCTCGGGCCGAGGTTCGGCCGGGAACTGGCCAGAACCGCCTCGGCGTCGTCGAGCTGACCTCGTTCCATGGCGATCCAGGCCTCGGCGAAGTCGGTTGGTCCGAGATGCGGGAGCTCGGAGGCGTCAGCGACCAGGAAGGGGGTCAGCTCCTTCATCAGTTCGCCCGCACCCTGCAGGTCACCGTCCAGTGCGGTCGACCACGCTCGCATGCCGAGTACGGCGACCATCGGCCAGGAGGCTGCTCCGGCTCGGACATCGCTGGCGACGTAGCGTCCTTCGGCTCGGGCCTCGGTTACCTGATCTGCCCACATGAGGTCCACGGCGCGGGTCGCTCGCCACATGGCCCGGAGATCGAGGTCGCTGCCAACGAAGCCCGTGTCGTCCGGCCCAGGAACGTTCGGACCTTCCGGATCGAGGGCGGACAAAACGGCCGCGCTGTCGCCGTCGTAGCGGTCGAGTGCGGCGGAGACGTACTGCGTGAGAGCAGCCAGTCGTCTCGACGCGAGGTCGCTACCCTGCGCCAAGCCGGCCCGGGCTCGATCCAGGAGCACCTGTGCGCGCCGGGCGTCGTGGTCCCAGTCCACGGCGATGGCGTGGGCCAGCGCCAATCTCGGATCCTCGGCCCCGACGTCTTGCGGAAAGTGAGCCAGCAGTTCGAGCAGGTCACGCATTCGACCGCGCAGCACCAGCGAGAGGGTCTCCGGTGCCAGCAGCCGCGCTGCTCGGTCCCAGTCCTCGGCCGCCAGAGCGTGGCGAACCGCTGCCACCGTCTGGCCACGCGTCTCATGCCACCGGGCGGCACGGCCGTGCTGGCGACGAAAGCGCTCGGGTTCGGAATGACTCAGTTCCGTACGGACCAGCTCGGCGAACAGCGGATGGTACCGAAAGAGATCGCCGTCCGTCGCCGGCTGGCTCAGAAAGCCGATTCGGTCGGCGATCTGCCCGAGATCGACCCGGCTCAAGCACCGCATCGTGAGTTCGCCGGCCAGTTCAGGCGGCAGCCCGTCGACGACGCAGGTGTCGAGCAGGAAATCCCGATCGTCGGAACTCAGCTGGGCCAGTACCTGCTCGGTGAGGTAGCCACTCACCACGTCAGCGGAGTCCGCGAGGCGGGAGATCACGTCGGACGGATCGGGGGCCCGAGTCATCGACATGACGGCCAGCCGAAGTCCGGCCGCCCAGCCTTCGGTGCGCCGCTGCAGCAGAGCCAGATCCGCCGCGCCCACGTCCAGATGATGTGCGCCCAGGAGTTCCCCGGATTCCTCGAGAGTGAAGGCCAAGTCGCTGGCCCGAATGTCGAGGAGCCGCCCTTCGATCCGTGCTCGGTGCAAGGCGAGCGGGGGGTACGTCCGGGTGATGATCAGCAATGAGACGTGATCGGGGAGCCGGTCGATGACGAATTGCACTTCTCGCTGGGTCGCCGCGGTGCCGATCTCGCCGAAGTCGTCACAGACCAGGGTGGTCCCGTCGGGCAGCTGGGCCAGCCACCGGAGGATCTCCAGCAGCGACTCCAGGCGATCACTCGAGGCCGGTGCCCGGGATCTGGCGGGGGGCGCCGGATCCGGACCGACGACCTCGCTCAAGGCGTCGATTGCCGATGACCAGAAGATCTGTGGCTCGTCGGCCAGCGAACTGCACTGCAGCCAGGCGAACAGGCCAGGGTCCCCTCGATGGCGCACCCACGAACTCGCCGCCACCGATTTGCCCGAGCCGGCCGGCGCGCAGATCAAGGTGACGGGATAGTCCCGACCGTCGTCGAGGAGGGCGTGCAAGCGGGGCCGGTCGATGACGCCGCTCGCGATCCGCGGGATGGAGGAAGGGTGACTCGCTGTATCGACGCGGTCAACCTTCGGTGCTAAGCGCAGCATGCGGCAACCTTGAAGTCGAAAACATGAGAAGTCTTTCAGATCCAGGCCGGTCAAACCACCCCGGGTTGGGGCTCACCTCGTCGCAGCGGCGACCTGCTCTGGCGACGACATCAGCCCCGCAACCAGGGGAGCGTCCCCCTCAACCTGTGGATCGCTCCGCTTCCTCGACCCGAGCCAGCGAGCCATGTCGACGACTCAACAGGAGCCTGACAAGGGAGAATGTCTCAACCTTTGAGTTCGAAGGGGTTGAGACCTGTGCTGGCCACCGGGAGCCTCCGACGCGCATGATGGGACCTACGAAACCGTGACGGGCATGGCGAACTGCACCCTGGGTGGCTGCTTCGGTGCATCGAACAGCATCGCCTGCACATCATCGAACAACGCCTGCTGGCCGGACATGGACCGACCGTTCAACTGATTCGACTGATGGCGCAACAGCCGGGCGAACTCCCGGATCGCCCAGTGCTCGCTCTCGAGCTGACCGTTGCCATCACGCTCCAGCCAATTCTCGAGTCGTGGCGTCGAGGCGAAGTAGGCCCGCAGCTCGCGTCGCGCGGTCTTGATCAGCGCCGCGTTGTGGCGACCCAGATCCCGATAGGCGAAATACGTCGCCGTGTCGAAGAACTGATTGAGGGTCGTGGTGGCCGGAAACTCGCTGTCGAACTCGCGATGGGAGAGCAAGGGAGCCGGCGAATCCATGGTCAAGGCGGGCTTGGCGTACCAGAGCAGGCCCCACCGATCCTGTTTGCGCACGACACCGAGTGCTACCGAGCGCTCGGCGAAACACGGCCCGCCCTCACCGGAGGGGAACGCCCGCAACTTCTCCAGGTCGACGAAGATGTCGACGTCGCACTCCAGCTTGGCGAGGTCGATGGCCTGGGCCAGTTGCAGCACCGAGACCGCATGGCCCGCGTCCGCGTCGACGAGAATGATCTCGTTCGGCACCTGATACGCCGGTTCGGACTTGTGTTGCCCGTTCCCGTTCCCGGCTGCTGCGGGCTCGGCGACCGGCTGACCGCGCAGGAGTTCGACCAGGCCCGAATTCTCCCAGTGTCCGCCGTCGCTGACGTAGACGAACAGGTCGGTCGGGTCGTGGATCCCGAAGAATTCCTTGAAGAGGTAGCCCAACCGCACGACCGGGAACCTCCGCACCGGACGCGGAAGGCTGTCTGCGTCGGTGATGTACCGCGGATTCGGGAGCCAACTCCCCAACCGGACGTTGGCGAAGGTGATCAGCAAGCTCGTCGGTCCGATGCGGAAACGCCCCATGGCCGGCGACACGGCAGCCGCAGAAAGCGCCACCGCGAACATCGTGGTGAGTCGTCGCGTCGTGAGACCCAGACCCGCCCCCTGGTAGACGTTCTCGAGCGCCGTCATGCTGCAGGCGTAGCGACTGGCTCGTCCCTGGTCATCCTGCGGGACGAACATCGACAACTCCCGCGGGGACCAGGTCAGACTCATCGCCGGGATCCGGTAGTGCGTCCGGACCGCCTTCGTGCTGGCGTGAACTGCCGAACAGATGGTCAATCGCGAGTCCGCGATCTCCGACAGCTGTGGCTCCTGCCGATAATCGAGGGCGGGATCCCGGTCGGCGTCGTTGACGTACGGACGGGCCCGGTTCTTGATGTTCTTGTCTCGATGCAGCGCGTAGGCCGAACGCAACTTGCCTCGGTAGAACGCGAACATGGACCAGAGTTCGGGACTGCAGCAGTACCAGATCAGGACCAGGAAGAGCGTCAAGCCGCCGAAGACGCTCCAGCTGGTCGTCACCGGCCAACGCGTCCACACGACGCCGGCAACAAGTCCGGCTCCGGCCAGGAAGAGGACGACGAAGGCGACGCCACCGAGCTTCGGAGCCAGGGCGAGTACCTGTTTCTGCAGAATCCTGACGACCGAGCCGGCCATCGTGACCAACGCGGCGGCCATCGCCGCGATCGCCCCTGGACTTGCGGCGTCGACGGCGACCACGATCAGCGGGAAGCCGACGAGGACAAAGGCCTGGGCGCCGGCCAGCCCGAACGAGGCGAAGGTCATCACCCGAAGGGCTGCGAGCAGGGATGTCCGGGTGCGGATTCCCGGCAGCTTCCCGGCGGTGACCCACCCGAAGGCGAGGATCAGCCCCATCGCCAGCCAGCCGACCGGTGGCACCCAAACGCCGGGCTGCTGGACCAAACACAGCCCTTGGGTGGCGCCGGAGGCTGTGGTCGCACAGCGACCGGCCAGGCCGATCAACCACTCCAGGGCCAAAGCAACGGGGATCACGGCTGCAACCACGGCCGCGGACAGCACGACCAGATTCACCCCGAACCCGACCAACAGGGTCACCCAGAACGAGGCACTGTTGCGCATCCGCGTGGCGACCGGATCCTCCGCGCCACTGTGCGCGTTGCCCGCCCCGGTGTCGTTGTGTTGTCCCCGCGGCCAGGGTGAGGTCAGATAGCCGAGGTTGTTGAGCAGGTGTTGTTCTTCGGCCCCCGGGGTTCCGGTCCGATTCGGGATGCCGTCGGCGTCCAGCCACTCTCTGCGCCAGGCGTTGGCGTTGCCGCTGTCGCAACCATGGCGACCGAGCTGCCAGGCGCCACCCATGTAGGCGCCGCCGGACACGGCGGTGATCACCTCGGCGTCGTCCCAGCCGAGCCGATCCGCGCGTTCAAGTTCTTGGAGGGCACCCAGCGATAGTGACGCTGCCCGCACCCCTCCACCCGACAAGGCGATGCCCAATCGGCGACCGGCCGGCATGGCTGCCGACGGGACGGCGGCCGCCTCGTTCTCCTTGGCGAGGCGATGGTAGTGCTCATCATGGGTCGTGAGACCGGATGCCACCCCGACGAGAATGGCGCCGAGCAGGACCGCGGTCAGGAGGAACTTGGCGAACGCAAGGGTGGCCACGGCGAGGAACCACCCGTCGGTCCACGTCGGTCTGGTGATGGCGACCACCAGCAGCACGTTGGCCACCAGGTCGAGTACGCCTGGAGCCAATGCGGCAGCGGACGCCGGCCGGGCCGCTTTGCGTAGCGATCGCAGTCGGAAGAGCGGAAAGACCAGGTGCACGGCGGCAACCAAACCGAGCGAATAGACCACGATCAATGCGGAATCCCACAACAGGGTGGTCCACGGCTCACCAGTTTGATCGAGAAGTCGTTGCGCGCCCGCGGCACTGCCGATCAATTTGAGAGCGGCAATGCCGGCAGACCCGCCGCCGGACTCCGGCCAGGTGAAGCCCATGAACGTGACCGCAAGTCCGACTCCGACGACAAGTCCGACCACGCCCGCGAGCCGTCGCCAGCGGTGAAATACCTGGTGATCATCGGGCGCAGCGGCCGCTGTCGTGCGGTCCGCGCGCACGCTAGGCGACACAGCTGGCCGCCGCGGCGTGCGGTTCGGTCAGCCGACGCAGCGCGCTGGTATCGCGGAGACGTTTGAGCAACCGAGCCCGGGTGGGGCCGATGCTGCCGAGCGGCATGCCGGTCTGACGGCTGATCTGTCGGTACGGAACCGGCGGGTCGGCGACGAGGAGGAGCAACAGCTCGCGTTGCCGTCCGGTCAGCTCCGCGAGACCGCGCCGGACCGCCATGCACTGCTCGGCGCGCAGCAGCTTGTCAGCGACTTCGTCACTGATGTTGCTGCTCCCCGAGACACTGCCCGTCGCCTGGCGATCGAGTACCCGCCCCTCCGCCAGGTTGACGACCACGTGGCGCCGCCGGTGATTCACGACCTTCAGGCAAGCGCGAGTGGCAGTGGTGGCGATCCAGCCGGGTAGGGCCGCCGGAGTGTGGAGTTTGTCGGCGTACTCGATCAGCCGGATCCACACCTGCTGGCCCACGTCTGCTGCATCGGCGTCGTCCAGCCGATGACGTCGGCCGATGCCGTTGATCAGCGGTTGGTACCGGCGCACAATCAGTTCCCAGGCTTCCTGGTCCCCTGTTCGCGCGCGAGCCACGAGTTCCTTGTCACTCAGCACCTGCTCGTCCAACACGGTCGATCCCCTGTCTCCGCGCCGTCGGCACGGGCCAAGAACCACCCTGGTGAAAAGCGAGTCGTCCAAGACCAGGAGAAACCCTAGGTCGCTGCCCTAGTTGCCGCGGGTTCCCGGACCTGGGGTGTCTTTCCGGCGACCGAACTGTTGGTCGGGCGGTCATGCCGCGCGACCAGCGCCGCCAGTTGAGCGCGGCGTCCGATACCGAGCTTGGAGTACGTATTGCGCAGATGGAACTCGATGGTCTTCGTGCTGAGAAACAGCTGGGCGGCGACTTCGCGGTTCGAAAGCCCGCGGGCCACGACCAATGCGACCTGGAGTTCTTGCGGTGACAACGCCGTCAGTCCGGCCTGGGGCTCACGGGCCCGCACGCCGGCGGCTTCGAGCTCATGTCGGGCACGTTCGGCCCAGGCCACAGCACCGAGGCGGTCGAAGACGGACAGCGCGGAGGTGAGGAACTGGCGGGCCTGCCGAGGTTGGCCATGGCGCCGCAGGTAGCCGCCGGCGTGCAGTTCGGTCCGGGCCGTCTCGAACGGCGTACCGGCCAACTTGTGCAGACTCAGCGACCGGAAGATGTGGTCGGCGAAAGCGGACGGCTGGACCAGAGCGTGACATCTCTCGGCCACGGCGGCCACGGTGGGCAGTCCGGAGACGGCAGCTTCTCGATCCAATCGCCGGAGTTCGTGGTCGGCCTCCTCGCCGCGACCGTCGAGGACCAGGCATTCGATCAGGTCGCTGGACCACCACAGAACCGGGGAGTTCGTGAATCCCTCCTGGTCTGCGAACTGACCGATCTGCACGAAGTGCTCGATGGCCTGCGCCGGCCGGCCGGCGCTCAACTCGACCAGTCCGAGGGCACTCAGACCGAGACAGCGGTAGGTGTGTGCGCCCGCAGCGGTCGCGGCGGTGATCGCCTCCAGTGCGTGCGCGCGACCCTCGTCCCACTGGCCGGCGACTGCCTCGAGCCGGGCCAAGGTGCTCAGGCTGCTCGGACGCTCGCTGACCCACCCCGTGGCCGACGCCAATCGCAGCGCCTCGTGCACCAGAGCTCGGCTCCGAGTCCACTGGCCGCGCCAGAACTCGATCCGGGCCAGGTTGCCGAGCCGAAACGGCAGGACACCGAGCGCACTGCAGGCGCGCGCGCCGTCGACCGCCCGTTCCAACAGTTCCGCCGCTCGGTCCAGTTCTTCCAGGCACTGGTAGGTGATGCTCAGCGCCAGGGTCAACTGATAGTGGAACTCGACTCCCAGCGGGTCGATGCCATCGATCTCTCGCACGCGGTTGGCGAGCAGTCGCCGCGCCTCGACCGGTCGTCCGGACAACGCATTCACCATCGCCGCGATGGCCGCGACCTGGAGCGGCGGTACGTCACCAAGCGCGACCTCTAGGGATCGCTCGGCCGCCGCTCGTGCCGTCGCCATATCCCCGATCACCATGCTGGCCAGCGCGGTGTCGCCGAATACGTCCGCCGTCTCGGGGACGCCCACGGCTTCGGCCTTGCGGGCGGTCTCCAAGAGACCGTCGCGGCCGGCCACCATCGATCCGCGCCAGACTTCGAGGCGGCAGAAGGCGTGGCTCACGGCCACCGTCAGGCGCGGATCCGAGTTCAGCTCCAAGGCGTCCTGCATGAGCGTGCGGCACTCGTCGATGGCACCGGACAACCGCAGCGCGTTCGCCGCCAACAGCATCCGACCCATCGCCGTACGCGAATCCGGAGTGAGCTGAGCGCTGCGTTCGAACAGCTTGCCGGCCACGGTGAAGTTGGCCGCGTTCAGTTCCTGCTCGGCGGCCGCGGCAAACGTGTCCGCGATCGCATCGTCGGCGGCGGCGCCCCCGGCCACCAGATGCCAGCCCCGGCGCTCGAGCATCGCGGGACCGGCGTGCTCCAGCAGTTGTGCGGCGCGACGGTGGGCCGACCGGCGTTCGCGCGACGTCGCGGACTGATAGACCGCGGAACGGATGAGGGGATGCCTGAACTCGGGTCGGCCGTGGTGGTAGCTCACGAGTCCGACATCTTCGGCGAAGTCCAAGTCCTCCAGCCGCAGTCCTTCGGTCTCCAGCGTCGGACGCAGCTGGTGGGCGGCATCGGAGCCGATCACGGCCAGCATGAGCAGGGCTCGTCTGGTCGCATCGGGTAGTCCGCGGATGCTTTCGGTGAAGGCGTCCTGCAACACCGATCCGATCGGCAGCGGGTCAGAGCCGAGTGCCCACAGAGCCAGGTCGTCCGGCCCCAACATTGTCGGCAGGGTCAGCAGCGCCAGCGGATTGCCACCGGACTCCTCGACCAGCCGGGCCAGCGACGGGTCGGAGATGGCGTCGTTGCCGTCCCCGGACAGCAGGGCGCGGGCGGATGCGGTGTCGAGACCGTTGAGCTGGAGTCGGCGGAAGCGGCTCAGCCGGTTGGTCGCGTCGTGGCCGGCCCGAACCGCAAAGGCGAGCAGCACACCCTCAGCCTCGAGCCGATGCGCGACGAACAACAGCGCGTCGAAGGAGGCCGAGTCCAGCCACTGTGCGTCGTCGATCGTGACCAGGACCGGTCCGTCCTCAGCGATCGCGGCCAGCAGATTCATCGTGGCCGCCGATACGCTGAAACGATCCGCCGGGCTGGAGGGTCCGACCGCCATGACGCTGGCGAGCGCCGCCGCCTGTCGGTCCGGGATACGGTCCAAGGCGTCGAGCTGGTGGCGGAACAGATCGGCCAGGTTCACGTACGCGATCCCGGTCTCACCCTCCAACCCCACCGTCGACAACACCGTCCTGTTCGCCCTCCGGCGGGTGTCGGCCAACAGGGCGCTCTTGCCTATCCCGGGGTCCCCGACGAGGACGATCACGCTGCTCCCGCCGCCGCTTGCCTCCGCCAACAGGTCTACGAGAGCGGCCTGCTCGCGCTCGCGACCGATCAGCCCCATGCACGTCATTATTTCGCGCGGGACCACATTGGGCTATGCGTATTTCCCGCACTCCGAGCTCATCCTCGCCCCGATGTATCCGACGACGGGTCTACGTGCTCTTCCGCTCGTGATGAAAGCCACGTCGCGGACGGCGTCCAGATCCTGGCTGATCGGCTATCTGGTGGTGTCGGTCGCCGACCTCATCGCGGAGGGGCTGCACGCCACCGTGCCGGCCTTCATCGGGGTGGTGTTGGCCATGCCGGCACTGATCGGCTACCTCTGGACGACGCGGACTCGCAGCGACCGGCTGACCCGATTGGTCACTATTGCGTTGATCTTCTCCTGGCTCGGAGACTGGGTGGGAGATCTGATTGCTCCGCACGTGGTCACCAAGCTGGTCCTGTTCTTCGTCGGACACATCTTCTTCGTCGTCGCGTTCTGGCCCTACCGTCGCAACAGCGTTCTCACGCGCCCGCTGGCGCTGCTGCCGTACGTCGTGATCATCGGCGCCTTGCTGATCTGGATCTCCATGTCCGCGGGGATCATCGCACCGGCCGTCATCGGCTACGGCATCCTGCTGGGCCTGATGGCGGTTACGGCAACCGGGCTGAACTGGACCGCTGGGATCGGATCGATCATCTTCGTGGTGTCGGACCTCTCGATCGCCGTGACCGTCTTCGTCATCCCCGGGCAGCTGGAGCAGGCGGGGTTGTTGATCATGAGCACCTACCTGGTGGCCCAGTTGCTCATCGTGTGGGGGGTGCTGCGCCGGCAGGCCGCCGACCAGGAGGCCGAGCATCCGCAGCTCATGGCGACGGCAGCCGTCCAGGTGGACCGCCGTGCGGCCCAGATAGGAGAAGCATGACCATCGGCCCATCGACCAGCTCAGGACGCCAGCGCTCGTCCCCCGGATCGATGATCGGTCCAGCAGCGCTGCAGAAGACCTTGGCGACCATTCGGGTCGTCAACGGCGGGGTGGCCTTGTTGGCGCCGGACGTACTCGCCCGCCGACTCGGTGTCGACACGGCCACGAGTCCCGGTCTGGGCTACGGCCTGCGACTGTTCGGCGTCCGTACCGTGCTGCTGGGAATCCGGTTGTGGCGGGCGCCCAGACGTGCCGACGACGCAGACGTCGCCGAGACAGTCTTCGTGCACGCCGCGGACACCGCTGCCGCCGTGGTGGTGCTGGCACGGGGGGAACTGCCCCGCAAGGGAGCCGTGATCGCGGTCGCCATCTCGGCCTTCAATACGGCCCTGGCGGTGTTGCTCAACTGGACGCTGAGGAAGCACCGATGACGAGTGCCGAGGAACTGACCGCCGACTATGTGGTCGTGGGCTCGGGCGCCGGAGGCGGCCCGGTCGCCGCGCGACTCGCCGAAGCGGGTTTCTCGGTGATCATCGTCGAAGCCGGATCGGCCGGGACCGGGAGCAAGGACCTGGCGTATTCGGTGCCCGCCTTCCACGCCCACGCCTCGGAGTCGAAGGAGATGGCGTGGAACTTCTACGTCCGTCACTACGAGAACCCCGGCCAGGCCGTCCGTGATAAGAACTACCAGGCCGATCGCTTGGGCGTGCTCTATCCGCGGTGCGCGGCCGTGGGCGGCTGCACCGCGCACAACGCCATGATCATTGTCCGTCCCAACGACGCCGACTGGGACCGGATCGCCGATCTCACCGGGGATCGGAGTTGGACGCACGAGAAGATGGTCCGCTACTTCGAGCGGCTCGAGCGATGTGCGTACCGGCCCTCGACCCGCTGGCTGGCCACCAAGCCGAGGCTGCAGCGCATCGTTCGGGCCATTCCGATACTCGGCAAGCGCTTCGACCCCGACGGGCACGGCTTCGGCGGGTGGCTGCCGACCGCCTTTGCGAATCCGCTGCTGTTGACCCGCGACCTGATGCTGCTGGGTGTCGTGCTGCTCGCCGTCCTCAGCCAGCTCAAGCAGACCCTTGGCCGTCGGCTGCGGTGGAGCGAGAGTCTGCCGTCGTTTGTCGACCCCAATCGCAACACGGCCCAGACCAACTCGATGCTGGGCGCCTGGTTGATCCCGCTGTCGGTCGACAAGGGTCGACGCTCCGGAACCCGCGAACTCCTACAAGACAGTCGGGTCGACCATGCGGTGCGTATTCTGCACCACACCCTGGCCACGAAGTTGATCATCGACGAGGCCGGCCGCTGCACCGGTGTACGGGCCCTACGTGGTGCGCACCTCTACGGAGCCGACCCGCAGGCGAGCACGTCATCGAGCGGCGAGCCGATCGAGATCCACGCGCGCCGCGAGGTGATCGTCGCGGGCGGCGCCTTCAACACCCCCCAGCTGCTGAAACTGTCCGGCATCGGACCGGCCGAGGAACTGGGTGCGCTGGACATCGAGGTGCGAGTGGACTCGCCCGGAGTCGGCGCCAACCTCCAGGACCGGTACGAGGTCGGCGTCGTCACGAAGCTCAACCGGCCCTTCTCTCTCATCAAGGGCCTGCCGTTCCATCCGCCGCAGCCCGGCGAGCCGCCGGATCGAGCGCTGGCCGACTGGCGGAGGGGCAAAGGCCCGTACCGCACGAACGGCGGCGTGCTCGCCGTGATGGTGAAGTCCTCGCCGGAGTTGACGGTTCCGGATCTCTTCATGTTCGCGTTGCCCGCCAACTTCCGGGGCTACTACCCCGGCTACTCCCGCGATCTGGAACTGACTCCCGACCATCTCACCTGGGCTGTCTTGAAGGCGCACACCCACAACCGGGCCGGGACCGTCACGCTGCGATCCGCCGATCCGCTGGAGCCGCCAGACATCGCGTTCCGCTACTTCGAGGAGGGATCTGATGCAGACGGCTCCGACCTCGTCGCGATGGTGCAGGGTGTCCGGTTCGCCCGAGGTGTCACGTCCCGCCTCAAGCCGAAGCGTTCTCATGAGGTCTGGCCGGGCCCGGAGATCCGGTCCGATGACGAGATCGCCCAGTGGGTCCGTGACGGTGCTTGGGGTCACCACGCGTGCGGCACCTGCGCCATTGGGCCAGACGGCGATCCCCGGGCGGTACTCGACAGTGACTTCCGAGTCCGTGGTGTCCCCGGCCTGCGGGTCGTCGATGCGTCGATCTTTCCCACGATCCCTGGCTACTTCATCGTGACGTCGGTCTACATGATCGGCGAAAAGGCCGCGGACACGATCCTCGCCGATGCCCGTACGCTCACCGGGACGACGTGGCCGACCGCCCCACCGTCCGCCTCCGACCCCGCCCCGACCCAGCTCCCGGCCTCGCTGCAAAGGACTTCGACATGACGAGCACGCCTCGGTCCCCACTGGCCTCGCTTGGCCGCCACGCCTTTGAGCGGGCGGCCTACTGGGCCGACACCTTGAGGGGTTGGCACCGGTTCCCGCTGCCGATCGGGATCTTGGCGTTGATCGGGCTGCGCGACACCCTCCGCGATCAGAACCTGCTCAACACCAACCCGGACACGGATCCGACCCCGCCGCCCTACGACAAGAGTGTGCTCACGCGCCGCACCATCGACGGCTCGTACAACGATCTCTTGGATCCCACCATGGGAATGGCCGGCCGTCCCTTCGGCCGCAACATCTCCTTGCAGGCGGCCAAGCCAGAGACGACGACCCTGCGGCAGCCGAACCCGCGGACGGTGAGCCGGCGGCTGATGACCCGCACCACATTTCAGCCGGCGACCACGATGAACCTGCTGGCCGCCACCTGGATCCAATTCATGGTCAAGGATTGGTTCAGCCACGGCCAGGGTGACCCGCACCAAGGCGTCACCGTCGATCTCGATGAGGACGACGGCTGGCCCACCGACCAGCGCCCCATGATCATCCCGTCCACCCGCCCGAATCCCGCGCGCGCCGACGGACTCGTCGCCTTCACCAACATCAACACCGCCTGGTGGGACGCCTCGTCGATCTACGGGGCAACCCCCGAGGCCCAGGCTCACGTACGGGCGCACGAGGGCGGTCGGCTCGACGTCGACAAGATCGGCTTCCCGCGCCCAGTCGAAGTCGGCCCGGATCCGGTGAGCGAGCCCGGCTTCTGGGCCGGCCTCGGGTCGATGGGCGCCCTGTTCTGTCTGGAGCACAACGCCATCGCCGACGCGATTGCCGCCGCCAACCCGAGCTGGGCGGACGAGGAGATCTTCCAGCGGAGCCGATTGGTGATCTCGGCGCTGATCGCCAAGATCCACACCATCGAGTGGACCCCGGCGATCCTCGCCCACCCCACCACCGTCGCCGCACTGCGGATCAACTGGTACGGCATCGCGGGACAGCGGCTGCGCGACACGGTGGGCCGGATCAGCCAAAACGAGATCATCAGCGGCATCATGGGCGGTCGTCAGGACCACTTCGGAGTGCCGTACTCGCTGACCGAGGAGTTCTCGATCGTCTACCGGATGCACCCGTTGATCCCCGACGACTACGAGCTTCGGCACTGGGCCGACGATGAGTGCCGTGAGACGCTGACGCTCCGCCATCTGACCGGGCCCGAGGGCAGAAAGGTGTTGGCCCGCATCGACATGGCCGACTTCCTCTATTCCTTCGGTACCGCGCATCCGGGGGCCATCACGCTGCACAACTTCCCGAAGTTCCTCCAGGAGTTCATCCGGCCCGACGGCAAGTACACCGACCTTGCGGCCACCGACATCCTACGAACGAGGGAGCTGGGCGTCCCCCGCTACAACGAGTTCCGCCGCCAGTTGCATCTGCGGCCCGCGCGGGACTTCGCCGACCTCACCGCCGACCTCGCGACCCAGCGCACCCTGCGTGAGGTCTACGACGGCGACATCGAGCAGGTCGACACGATCGTGGGGATGTTCGCCGAGGTCCCTCCGAACGGCTTCGGGTTCAGCGACACGGCCTTCCGCATCTTCATCCTGATGGCGTCCCGGCGGCTGAACAGCGACCGGTTCTTCACCGAGTACTTCACCCCGGCGGTGTACAGCGAGGTAGGGCACCGGTGGGTGATGCAGAACGACTTCACCAGCGTCCTGCTCCGCCACTATCCCCAGCTGCGTGCTTCGATGACGGGGGTCAAGAATCCTTTCGCACCCTGGCACGTCGCCGGTACCGGGGGGCGTTGATGCGAATCTGGGTCAGAACCGCTCGGCGGAGCCGATTCGGCCGAGTTCGGCTAGCGCGGCATCTCGGCGGCGATCCAGGTCGTCGCACAGTTCGCTCGCCGCCCGCTCCTCCCCGCGGGCGCTCAGTACGCCGACCAGCCGGCGCCCTGTGTGCGGGTTGGGCCGCGCCGCGAAGTCCCGCCAGCCGAGTTCGACCGCCGCGTCGAGATCGCCGTCGACGTCGAGATGCCACTGGACCCGGTGGTGCAGGTAGCGCCACGGCAGCCGGACCGAAAGCCGGCGGTATCCCTCGTCGGCCTCGGTGAAGAGGTGATCAGCGGCCCGATCCCGGCCGCAGCGTCGCAACGCCCCGGCCAGTGCGTGTCGATGGTCGGGCCGGCCCGTGCGGCGCACCACGTCCTGCCAGGTGCCGGCGGCCAGCTGCGACTGCCCGCACGCCTCCTGCCATCGGGCCCGCTCCACGAGCGTCCCCCAGCCCCCGCCGGCGCACTCGGCGACGTGGAGATGCCGGCCGGCAGCCGGCAGGTCGCCACGCCGGCGCCGCAGCCGGGCTCGCTGGATCTGGATCCACGTCAACAATCCGAGTTGCTTGGCGTCCAGGTCCTGTGCAGCGGCGGCGTACCAGCCGTCCGCCGCCTCGTCGACCCCCAGATCGTCGTACAGCCCGGCCAGGCCGAGCGATCTGCGCGGACTGCGCCGGCTGCCGGCGAACAACACCCGCCCCGCCGCGCCGAGCTGTCCTTGTTGCCGCAGTAGCGCGCTGCGCAGGATCAGTCCGTCGGCGCTCTGGCCGGCCCGGTCGAACCGGCTGAGGATCTGCTCGGCCGCTGCCAGATCGTGACTGTCGAGATGGACTTGGGCAAGCAACAAGATCAGATCATCGTGGGCTACGCCGGAGTCGACGGCCTTCGCCGCCTCCTGCTGCACGCGTAGCAGTTGGTCGTCTCGGCCCGAGGCCACCGCCTCGTGATACCCGATCACCAACCAGCGAAGCAGCTGCCCGGTGTCCATGCGTGTCGCTTCGCGATTCGGCGTGGCGGATGCCGCCGCGCCGCTCACCACGGCGCGGCGAGGTAGGGAAATTCGGGCAGGAACGACTTGTCGTTGGCGAGGGGGTTCGGCGGCGTCTTCGGCACCACGGGCGCCGAATCCCAGAGCGCCTGGTCGTTCAGGGTCTCGATGTGGATCGGCGAACCGTTGACCGCGGCACGGTGATCGAGGAACAGCGAGAGGAATCGGGTCGCGACCTGATCCTCCAAGCGGCGCCCGTACGGCCAGGTCCCGGTCGTGTCCATGTCCACCGCGCACACGTTCGGGATGAAGATCTCGACCGGTCGGCGCAGCGGAATCTCCAAGCCTTTGGGGTTCCAGCTGTCGTCGGGCATCCGCAGCTCCTGGAAGATCACCTTCTTGACCCGGGGGAAGGCAGAGATCACGGTGTGGTGTTCTTTGTGCACCGAGACCGCAGCGTCGTCATGATCGAATGCGCACGGGAGCCCGAGCGCGACGATCGAGGGGCCGAAGCCCCAACCCAGATGGGCGAGGCGCTTGAGGAAGTGCGGTGCCAGCATGAAGTTCACTCCGCCGACCTGGCGGCTGTCGGCGCGTTCGTTCAGGGCTGCGTCGGCGAATGGCTGCGCGGTGGTGTCGACCCGCTTGTACTGCTGCAACTGGGGGTCGCGCTCCTCTTCGCTCTTCCAGAAGTGCAACGGGCGCTCCGTCCACAGCGGATCGTCGGGGATCAGCGGCACCTTCCCGGTCGCTTTGCGGACCCAGCTCTCGGCCCAGACGTCGACGACACGATCCTCGGCGGGATCCGACGTCAGGTAACCGAGTGGTATCTCCAGCACGACGCAGTTGACGTTCTGACCTGCCTGGGCGTCCTCCCCGCTGTAGACCAACCGGTAGTTCCCGTCGCCGTCCTTGGCGAATCGGTCCCCGGTCCAGACCATCGGACCCGCCGGCAGGTCACGCTTGCCGGTGGTGCCCCATTCGGGATCGTCCGGATCGAAGTTGAAGTAGTGGTTGCCCTCCAATTCGAGCAAAGTCTTGGGTATCGGCACCTCACGCAGCTCAGGGGGCGCCCCGTGCGGTACGTGGTAGTACTGCGGCGCGTAGTTGATCGAACGGAAGAAGCCGGGCAGGTCGTTGAAGAAGGCGTCGTCCCGGCCGCCGACGAAGACCTTGATCGAACCCGCTGGGGTGACGATTTCCTCGGCGGTGTTCGTCACCACCGTGGCGTCGAGGTCACCGCCCGGGAAGCCTCTGAGGGTGACGTGAGCGCGTTGCTCCTCATCCACCCAGGCGCGGACCTCGCCGGCCTGAAACGGACTGCTGAACCGCTCCTGCACCCCGTCGACGTAGCGGAACACGCCGCCGAGGTCGAAGCCGTGCACCCATCCGGCGACTCGCTGCCGCGGGCTGATCTGCAACCGATAGAGCAAGTCAGGATCCAGCACGCCGGGTGCGGGCACACTGGCGAAGGTCGAAGCGACGACGAGTGTTTCCACGTCGGGGTCCGAACCGGGGAACCCGAACATGTCGTAGAGATCAGCGGGATCGGGGTCGATATCGGCGAAGATCGAGTTCACCGAGTTCGGGTCGTTGTGATCAGCCATCGCTTCCTCCAAGGGGTTTCTGGTCCTCGCCTCGAGGCGGTTCGGCCTCGATCCTGGACACGGTTCGACGCAGATCGCGGCGGAAGTACCAATGTCCGATCAAGGACAGCAGCGGATCGAACAGCTTGCCCTTGATCGTTGTCGGCGCGCGGCTGATCGTGAGGTCGATCTGCGTCCGCTCGAGACCGACGGGCGACAGCCGGTACTCCCAGAAGCTGCCCCGCCCGAACGCGTTGCTGTCGGACACGGTGAGTCGGACGACGCCGGGAACGCTCCAGTCGTAGCGGTAGCGCTGCCAGATCCCACCGGCGGCGGTGCCTTCGGTCACGTCCGCCCAGCTGGGACCTCGATCATGGACGACGAGATGCCCTGGACTGCTATTGCCCCACAGGCGCGCCCGGTCCGGTCCGAAGTCCGTCAACGCCTGGACGAATCGATCCGGCGCGAACTTCCCGACGACGCTCACCTGCGAAACGCTCATGATCCACGCTCTCGACTCGCTGCACCCGGAAGTGAGCAGCGCCCGGCAGGAACCGGAAGAACAGGTCCGTGGTGGTTCGAGATGATCGTGCCCGCGCGCCGGAGGACGTCGGGTGCAGCTCGTTGGCCCGAATCTGCGACCCAGACGACCCGAGTCGCCCGGCTGCACGAGTCGTCTGCTCGGCTCGACGGTTGAGTCATCCATGCGCCCCGCTCGATTGAGGAAACTCAACCAGGAGATCGTCGGTGTCGCCGGATAAATACACCAGCGGGCTCGGTCTCGGAGATTCGTCGTATCTCCGGCGTTCGCTGCTGCTCTCTTCGATCATGGTAGTGAAGAGGCCGTCTTCGGTGGATCCGTCGTGTCTCCTGCTAGACGCCAGGACCACAGAATTCGGCATCGATCCTCCTCGGACCTGACGACAAGTCCCGAGCTGGCGATGGATGAGAGGCTCATCGACAACCGGGACCGCGTTCACCGCGAGCCACGCCAGCCGCGAAGGGAGAATGATGATCGAGGGCGACCATGACCAACGTGAGTTGCGCATTGCCCCGGTGATGACCGGGGGGACCAGCCTGTCGGTGTGGATGGGCGGAGCTACGGTCGAGCTCTATTCCATGCTTCGCGAGGGTGAGGATGCCGCAGGTCACGTCGACGGATCGATCTATCGCCGGCTGTGCGCACTGACCAGGACCAGACCGGTGATCGACGTGATCACCGGCACGAGCGCGGGCGGCCTGAACGGTGCCCTCCTCGCGGCAGGCGTGGCCTACCGAGTCGATCAGACCACGTTCTCCGAACTGCGGAGCACCTGGATGCAGGTCGCCGACATCACCGAGCTGATGCGGGATCCGGTCAGCGATTCAGCTCCTGTCTCACTGCTCGACGGGGCGGAGAAGTTCCGCCGTCCGGTCCAAGAGCTGATCACTCGATGGCGAGACGCTGCGCCCCAACCGTCTCGGGACGATCCCGGCGATGTCGACCTCGTCACGACCTACACCTCGATCGAGCCGCGGGACAAGACAAACGTCGACGATTTCGGCGAGGAAATGTCGGAGATCAGCTTCGCCGGTACGTTGCGGTTCACCAGAGAGGACTTCCTCGCCTCGCATCAGGGTCAAGACGCTGCGACGAAGCTCGCCCACGCGGCCAAGGCCTCGGCCAGCCTGCCGGGTGTCTTCGAGCCATCCGAGTTGGGCTGGTGGGGCGACGACTCACCCGACCCCGATTCGCGGACGCCGCCCAACCTGTTCCAAAACCTTGCCGAAAAGAGCGACTTCGGCTCCCAATCCGTGGTCGACGGCGGCGTCGTGGTGAACATGCCGCTCACCGAGGCGCTCGATCGCATCTACAGCCGGCCGGCGGACACCCTGGTCCGCAGAGTGGTGGTCTACGTCTGCCCCACCCCCAGGGTCCCGTTGCGGACCCACGTGCAGAATCGGCACGCGCGCTGCGTTGACGTGGCAGCCACCCCGGCCGACAAGGACAAGGCGACTGTCTCGCCAGCGGGCGACTCGTCGCCGCCGAAGCTGCGCAAGGCCCTCACGACAATTGTGACGGCGCCCAGGGCGGAGGGGATCTCTGCCGATCTCCGTGACATCGAGCAGCACAATCGCTCCGTCCGCCAGCAACGCAGTACGCGGAGCACGCTCGGATGGCTGCTGGGCCGAGGCAGCGACCCCTTGGCCCAGGGTCAGACGACCGCGGCCGAAACCGATCTCATGAGTCTTTATCGATCGGCGCGGGCCGAAGATTCGATCGAGTCGCTCTTCGAACGCTTGCGCCCGGTCCTCGGTGCGAAGAGCCCGATCGATCCCAAGCTGGTGCGCGCCAGCCTGATCCAGGCCCGCGAGGAGCAGCTTCCCGACACGCTGCCGGTGGGACGGGTCGCGGAGTCGGAGTGGCGATGGGGTGTGGCCCCGGTGGAGGAGTCGGTCTCGACCCTCACCAGCATTTTCAACCGGGTGTTGGGACTTCCGATCACCGACTGGGCGGGCTCTGCGAGCGACGGCGATCTCACGGCCGCGCTTACCGGTTTGCAGTCGCACCGAGCCGACCTTCAACAGGTTGTCGACGACTGCCGAAGGATCCGTGGCTACGACGACACGTATTGGGCCGTTCGACTGACCGGGCTGACGCAGCAACACGAAGTGAGTACGGAGGAACTGGAGCGGTTCGCTTCATCCGGTTTCGCCGAGTGGCCGGAACTGACTGCCGAAGAGAACCGAAGCGACTCACCCGTGACGAGAACGGCGGTGCTGGAACAGTTGCGATCCGGCTTCTTGACGGTGGCCCGGATCGTGCAGGCCGTGCACCCCGCGTTGTCGATCATCCTGCAGGCAGCCGGCGCAGACCAGACCGCTGCCGACGGCGCCGGGGGACTACGTGAGGAAACCCGGCAGGAGGCAAGAGGACTCGCGATGGAACTGGCCGCGCTCCGCTCCGGCGGGAACATCGACCAGATCTGCTGGGCGTTGCTTCGGCTGCACGTGATGCAGACGATGATGATCGGCAGAGTTCAGCGGCGGGAGCAGCGGGTCGAGATCCTTCAGGTCAGTTGGAACACCCCGGACTACCTGACCGGGCGCGGACCGGAGGAGAAGTTGGTGGGCACGGAGGCGGCGCGGCTCGGCGCGTTCCTCAAGCCCAGCTGGCGAGCCAACGACTACTTCTGGGGTCGGATGGACGCCGCACCGCGGCTGCTCCAACTGCTGGCCGATCCCCGGCGGCTGGTTCAGGTCGGAGTCACCAGCGCACAGTTGTGCGCGGCGCTCGAGATCGATCCCGACGCTCGGTTGATCAAGGAGCTCGGGTTCCTGGACTCGACCGATCGAAGTATCCCGCACCGGCTGCCCTGGTTGGTCGAGATCCTGGCGCGCCGCCGACAACTGGAGATCGCCCGGGAGGAGCTGCCGCACATCGCGGCGACGATCGGCGGACCGGACACACCGAAGCGGCGCGGCGTCGCCGTGCCCGAGCAGGCGAGACGCTTCCGCGACGTGGCCAACGGCCTTTCCGAACGCCCGTCGGACTTCGACATCGAGCAGGAGCTGTGTGCGATGCGGGTGGGGGAGGAGAATCTGGCCACGGAGTCCGGCTCGGCCTTGCTGAACCTGGTCGTGACCAATGCGAGCGCCGTCGCAATCGACGCGGTCTTGGCCCGAGACAGCGGGATTCCGTTGCCTCGCCTGCTTCGCCGGGCCCTGAAGATCACCCGTCGACCCGTGGTGGGGCTGGTAGGCCGCCGGTTGCTGCGCAGATTCAGTCGTGGCGGGGTGCCGGCGGCGACGTACACCTGCCGCGTCGCCGAGAGGGTTCCGGCGTGAGCGAGACCACGTCGCCGCAGCTGCAGCCGGCTGCCGAGCAAGCCGCCGAGGTTGACTCGCCCGAGGAGGATCCGTCCGAGGACCAGGCGCCGGTCCCAAGTCGCACGGCCACGGCGTATCCGTACCTGGTGGGTCTGTTGCTGAGCCTGGCGGTCGCGCTGCTGATCGCCATGCATCAACTCTCGGAACTGTCCGGGCGCATGCCCACCGAGTCGGGTCGAAGTTGGTCGTTCGAGCAGTTGATGGGACTGGGCGGGCCGAACACGTTGATCGCCCGCTGGATCGATGTCGCCGCACGACCCCTGATCGACGACCCGCTGGCGCGGCTGTCGACGTTCTACTTCGTCCTCGATTCCTTCTTCATCCTGCTGTACGCCGCCGTGATCTGGGTCGTGGCCGCCCGGGTCTGGATCCAGCGGCGACGGCTCGGAAGGGTCGTCAAGATCCTCGGCGTGGTGCTCGCGGTGACCGATCTGACGGAAGACCTGCTGGCCTGGCTCTGGATTCGTGCGGCCATCAGCGGACCGACCTGGGCCACCGTGCTGGGCATCTGCACGGTGGTCAAGTGGGTGCTGGCGTTCCTCGTCCTGCTGGCGTTCGGCGTCGAGGTGTTACGCCGGTTGGCCTGGCCGCCGCCGGGAACGGAGCCGCCCGGGGCGCGCCGATGGCTGGGCAACGCGCGATTCGCCGTTGTTCAGCATCGCCTGACCCTGACGCCGGTGCTGATCTTGCTCGTGCTGTCCGTACTCTCCGGGAGCCAGGTACTGGATCAGTTGCCGGATGCCCAGCGGGAGTGGGTCTCCGACGGAGGCCGCGGGATCGGGCACGCGGTCGCAGGCATGCTCATCACGATGGGTCTGGGCGCTCTGCTGTATTGGCTCGGTCGGGCGCGTTCACAGCGGACCGAGTTGGCCACCGGACCGGACGCCCCTGACGACGTCGCCGGTGGACCGTCGCCGCTGCTCGGCTGGCTGCTCATCCCGCTTGTGCTCTTGCTGTGGCTGCCGATCGCCGGCTTCAGTGGATTCTTGTGGCCAAGATTCGCCGTGGTGGTCGGCGTCTGCTGGGGGGTGTACGGCGTCTCGTTGTGGTTGCAGCGGTCATGGTCGCGACATCCGGAGCGGGCCCGGTATCGACCGGCCGAAAGGGTGACCGAGGACCGGCTGCGCGCGCTGTACTTCGTCGGCGACGCCATCGGCATCTCGGTCGTGACGGTCGGCGGGCTCAGCCTGCTGCGCAGCTTCGTCCCGATGGCCGGGCTCGGACCCTCCGCGGAGGCGGCTCAGTGGCCGGCGTTCTGGGTTTGGGCCTTCTGTGTGATCGGGCTGGTGGCGACCATCCTGCCCTGGTCGATCGCGTTGTTGCTGCGCGCCTGGGAGGGCTTCGACGAGCTCTACATCATGGGCTCCCGGCTGGCGGGCTATGGCCTCATCGCCGTGCTCGCGGGAGCAGCCGTGCTGGTGTTGGCGTTCCTTCCGAATACTGCCGGGGCGATCGTGGGCGTGGCCGGGGTCGCCACGATCAGCATCGGCGGACTGGCGGTGCTGGCCGCGTGCGCGGGCCTGGCGGTCCGCCATGGCGCGACGCCCGAGGTTTTCCGGCTGTTCGGCTTCCGCTCGACCCCTGGCGTGACCCTCTTCGTGTGCACCGTCTTGGTGGTCAGCGCGGTCTCCGGCCAAGGGACACTGCACGTCATCCGGTCCGACGACAGCGCAACCAGGCGGCCCGAGGATCGGCCGACCCTGGCGACGACCTTCGGAACGTGGGTGGGATCACCTGACGCTCCGAACAACCAGGCTTGTCGGCACCGCGTGCCGGGGCACCCCGACGTCACCGTCCGACCGATGATCATGGTCGCCGCCGAGGGCGGCGGCATCCGCGCCGCGTACTGGGCGGTCGCAGCGATGCGCCGGTTGGCAGACCTGACGGTGATCGGCGGTCGCGGGCGAGGCTGCGGCGCGTTCTCGACCCTGTTCTCCGGGGGTGCGAGCGGCGGGTCGGTCGGCCTCACGGTGAGCAAGTTCAGCGACGATCCGTTGCGCGATGTGACGGCGATGGCCAGACCGGATGTGCTGTCCGCCGTGGTGGCCGGAACCTTCGTCCGGGATCCGGCGTACGGATTGACCGGCGTGCCGGTCGTCGATCTGGATCGCCCGCCGGTTCAACAATGGCGAGATCGCGCCCGGTTGATGGAAGACGGATGGGACGTCGGCGTCGGCGGCGACACCACACCGTGGGGCAAGGAGTTCTTCCTCGACTCCGCGGGAGAACCCGGCCCGGGCGCCCTCATTCTCAATTCGACGAGCACCAAGAACAACTGTCGGGCGTGGTTGAGTCAGGTGAAACTCTCCAACAGACCGACACTGGCGGGTCAGGCTGGGGCGGGCGAGCTGACCTGTGACGTGGTCAATCAGGTCGCGCCGCGAACCATCGACCTGCTGGCCGCCTACGCGCGAACTGCGGGTGAGACCGCGTCCGAGCAGCCCGGCTGCTTTGGCGACCTCCGCGCATCGACGGCCGCGCTGCTGACGGCCCGCTTTCCGTACGTGACGCCCTCGGGGGTGATCGGTCCTTGCCCCGAGCGACGATCAGGATCCGACGGCAACTTCGCCGGGTATTGGCCCCGCACCCAGCTGATCGACGGCGGCTACATCGAAAACACCGGACTAGCCACCATCACCGATCTGTCTCCTCAGTGGCTGCCGCTCGTGCGCGCGCACAACGCGCAGGTGCTGCAGAACAACTCCGGCTCGCTGGTCGTCCCGATCATCGTCTTTCTCACCAACGACACCCAAGCGGTGAACGCGTCCGACCGTGACAAGGGTCCCGCCAGCGAACTGACGGTGCCGCCGGTCAACGTCCTGCGCGGGATGGGCGCGCTCAATCAGACCAGGGCGCAGCTGGAGCGGGCCAGAGGCACCGTCGAGGCCACGCAGATCTGTCCCGAGGTGCCCGCCGCCACCTTCGACTGTGCGCAGGTGGTCGCCGACGCGGCGAAGTACCGGACGATCGTGGTGGATCGTGCCGTCCGTCCGGAGATCAGTGCCCCGCTGGGGTGGGTCCTGTCCGATGCGAGCATCGCGTCGCTGGACGCGGCCCTGGACGATCAAGCGGCAGCAGACTCCTCCTGTGAGTCCGCCAAGATCAAGACCCGGCCGTACGACGCGGATTGTGATCAAGGCTTCGGTCGCTTGTCGGACCTGGTTCGGCAACTGGTCGGGCGCTGAGGATTCGCAAGGCCCTCTGCGACGGCTGACGTTGGACACCTGCGAGGTGTGCTTCCCGTGCGGATCACGGTCGGTGATGTCGGCGGCCGGATGCGACTCGGGTACCCGCGGACCTTTTGGATGACAAGTCATCGACCAGGGAACGACACCCGGGCGAGGGTTAGCGTCGCTCGCTACGGTGTCGCGCGCAGCTCGAAGTTGGTTGCGATGCCAGCCTCCCGGCGCTCCGGCAGCGATCGACGGAGCCGGGCTGCGGCGCTGTGCATGTGCTGGTTCATCGCCTCGGCGGCGGCGGCGGGATCGCGGTCGCGGATGCGCTGCAGGATGGCTGCGTGCTCGCCGTAGGCGAGCTGCGCGTGGTCCTCCTCGTTCAGGGCCCGCTCGATCCACACTCGGATCAGGGACCGCACGGTCTGCAGCATTTCGGCGAGCAGGGTGTTGTCGGCGGTGGCGGCCAGCTCTTGATGAAAGTGCATGTCGGCGGCGACGAAGTCGGCGAAGGCGCCGTCGATAGTGCGCTCCATCGCCGCGAGGTGAGCTGCGATCCGTTCATCGGACTCGGGTGTCGACGCCACGGCCGCCAGTCGGGCCGCCTGCACCTCGAGGCCGTGCCGAAACCCGATCAGTTCCTCGGTCTTCTGCTCGCCGAGCAGGATCCCCCAGGACAGAGTCTGGGGGAGTAGCTCGGAGACGCTGCCTCGAAGGTACGTGCCTGACCCCGGTCGCACCGTCACCACACCGAGGATCTCCAGCGCCGCCAGAGCCTCGCGAATGGCCGAGCGGCCGACTCCGAGCAAGGAGGCGAGTTGGCGCTCGGGTGGCAACCGGGTACCGGGCTCGATGTCTCCGCTCGTGAAGTAGCTCGAGCAGCCGTCGTGTCACTTCAACCACGGCGGTCGTGCCGTCGATGCTCCCTCCGAGGGCAGCGCTCAGCTTGGCGGTCGACGCGGCATCCAAGCTCGTTGCGGGCACCGGACGAATCTACCTGATGACCGGTTGACCAAAGTGACCAACCAGTTGACAGGTTGGCCAATTCTCGGGAAAGTACTCGCTAAATCCCCCTCGTCGTTCGTCTAGCCCAAGGAGTCATCGTGGACGCCAGCATCAGCACCGATCGGGCTGTGCCGACAAGCGTGGAGAAGTCCGCCATCAAGAAGATCAGCATCGCGGCTGGTGCCGTTCGTGGCGCTGATGTTCTTCATCAACTACCTCGACCGCACCGCGATCGGGTTCGCGGCCCCGAACGGCATGAACGACGAGCCTGGCCCTGACGGCCGCTCAGTTCGGCTTCGCCTCGGGCGTGTTCTTCATCGGCTACATCCTGTTGGAGGTTCCGAGCAACCTCGCCCTCCACCGGTTCGGCGCCCGCCGCTGGCTGGCCCGGATCATGGTCACCTGGGGCATCGTCGCGCTGCTGTTCACCTTCGTGCAGTCCTACCCCCAGCTGGCCGCCCTGCGCTTCCTGCTCGGTGTGGCCGAGGCCGGGTTCTTCCCCGGCGCGATCCTGTTCCTCAGCCTCTGGGTCCCGGCCCGCGTACCGCAGCCGGATCCTCGGCCTGTTCTACCTGGCGCAGCCGCTGACCACCGTGATCGGCGCCCCGTTCGCCGGCTGGCTGATCAGCCAGCGACGGCAGGTCTTCGGCCTCGAGGGCTGGCGGTTCATGTTCCTCGGCGTCGGCCTGCCCGCGATCGTCGTCGGCGTCATCGCCTGGTTCTACCTGGCCGACTGCCCGGCCAAGGCCAAGTGGCTGACCGCGGACGAGAAGGACCTGGCTGACCGCGGAGCTGACCGCCGAGAACGCCGCCAAGACCGACTCCGGGCGCCAAGCACCCCAGCATCCTGTTCGGCGTTCAACAACGGCCGCGTCTGGGTCCTCGGGCTTCATCTACTTCGGCTTCATCTACGGCCTCTACACGCTGGCGTTCTTCCTGCCGACGATCATCGCCGGCTTCCAGACCGCAGTTCGGCGCCAAGTTCGACTACGTCGAGAAGGGCCTGATCACCGCCATTCCCGTACCTGCCCGCTGCGGTCGCGCTGTTCTTCACCACCCGGCACGCCACCAAGCACGGGGTCACCCGACGGGCACATCGCGATCCCGGCGCTGGTCGGCGCGGTCAGCATCCCGTTGGCGCTGTTCGCCGGCATCGCCCGGCCCTGACCATCGCGATCATCACCGTGACCGCCTGCGCCATCTTCTCCGCCCTGCCGAACTTCTGGACCGTCCCGACCCAGTTCCTCACCGGCGTCGCGGCCGCGGCCGGCATCGCCTTGATCAACACCATGGGCAACATCGCCGGCTTCACGGCCCCGTACCTCACCGGCTTACTCTGAAGGACTGCGACCGGCGACTACAAGGTGCCGATGTTCGTGGTCGGCGGCTTCATGCTCCTGTCGGCGATCTTGATGCTGGCGCTGAGCCGCCGGAACCGACGAGGTCACCCGGGACCGGTGCCCTGGCCACCGATTCTGACGCTACGATCCAGGGCACAATCCGATGACGCGGCTGTTCAACGATCCCGGCGGACTTCGCCGACGAGACTCATCGACGGGCTTCGTCGCCGCCCACCGGCGCTGGGTCCGGCGGGTGCCGGGCGGGGTGGCGCGGGACACCGCAGACCCCCGAGGGTCAGGTCGCCGTCATCGTCGGCGGTGGCTCGGGGCACTACCCGGCCTTCGCCGGCCTGGTCGGCCAGGGCCTGGCCACCGGGGCCGTGATGGGCAACGTCTTCGCCTCCCCGTCGGCCGCTCAGGTCGTCTCGGTCGCGAAGGCGGCCGAACACGGCGGCGGGGTGCTGCTGAGCTACGGCAACTACGCCGGCGACTTCCTCAACTTCTCCCAGGCCGAGGAGCGGATGCGGGCCGACGGGCATTGACTGCCGGTCGGTGCAGGTCACCGACGACATCTCCAGCGCACCGCCCGCCGAGCGGCACAAGCGCCGCGGCATCGCCGGTGACCTGGTCGTCTTCAAGATCGCCGCGGCGGCCGCGGCCGAGGGCCGGACCCTGGACGAGGTGGCCGCGTTGGCCGGCCGGGCGAACGACCGGACCCGCTCGTTCGGGCGTCGCCTTCTCCGGCTGCACCTTGCCCGGCGCCGGCCGCGCCGCTGTTCATCGTGCCCGAGGGCCGGATGGCGATCGGTCTCGGCATCCACGGCGAGCCTGGTCTGCGACGAGACCGAGGTCCCGACGGCCGACGGGCTGGCCGAGCTGCTCGTCGAGCGGCTGCTGGCCGAGCTGCCCGACGGACGTCGAGCCCGCCCGGGGCAGCGGGTCGTGGCGGTGCTCAACGGGCTCGGCTCGGTCAAGTACGAGGAGCTGTTCGTCGTCTACGGCCGCGTTGCCGAGCTGCTCGCCGACGCCGGCGTCGAGGTCGTCGAGCCGGAGGTGGGCGAGGTCTGCACCAGCTTCGACATGGCCGGCGTTTCGCTGACCCTGCTGTGGCTCGACGACGATCTTGAGCGGCTGTGGCGCGGCACCGGCCGACGCACCGGCGTTCCGCAAGGGCGCCGTCGCAGTCACCGCGCTTGTGGAGCCCGACCGAATCGGAGGTCGAACAGGAGGCCGACGACGCATCCGTTCCGCACCGGCCAGCGAGGACTCGCGGCGCTCGGCCGGCCGCGTGCTGCGAGATCTTCGCGCCATCGACAGCCACGATCGACGAGCACGCCGACGAGCTCGGCCGGATCGATTCCGTCGCCGGCGACGGCGACCACGGCATCGGCATGCAGCGCGGTGCCCGGCCGCGGCCATCGCCGCGGCCGCGAGCGGCCGAAGCCTCGGGGCCGGGGCCGGTACAGTGCTGACCTCGGCGGCCGACGCCTGGGCCGACCAGGCCGGCTGGCACCTCGGGCGCCCTGTGGGGTCGTCGGGCTGCGCCGCATCGGCGTACCGCCTCGGCGACGAGACCCGGCCGACCGCGGCCGACGATGGCCGAGGCGGTGCACGCCGCCCGGACGGGGATCTGCGACTTCGGCCGCGCCGAGGTCGGCGACAAGACCATGGTCGACGTCCTGGTGCCGTTCGACGAGGCGCTGGCCGACTCGGTACGGTCGGGGGCATGACCTGGCGGCGGCCTGGGGCCGGGCCGCCGAGGCTGCCGCTGCGGGCGGCCGAGGCACACCAAGGACCTGCTGCCGCGAATGGGCCGCGCCCGGCCACACGCCGAGAAAGCCTCGGCACTCCGGACGCCGGCGCCGTGTCCCTGAGCCTGGTCGTGAAGGCGGTCGGCGCCATCTTCGCCGGCCGCCGATCCGAGAGGGTGAGGTCGTGAGTACGGAATGGATGTTCGGGGTCGGCGCCAGCCACGCACAGCCGCGGGCCGCCGCATGAGGCTCGGGTCGGCGTCAGCCTCAAGATGTACTTCGGGTACCGGCAGACGCTCGACTGGTGCCGGCAGGCGGCCGCTCTCGTGCGCCGCCACGACGCCATCCGTCAGCAGCGATGTGGAGCTATTCGTCATTCCGGCGTTTCCTGCCCTGCCGGCGGCGGTGGAGATCTTCGCCGGCACGCCGGTGGCCGTCGGCGCGCAGGACCTCGCGGCCGACGATTCCGGTGCCCACACCGGCGAGGTGAGCGCAGCGATGTTGGCCGAGGTCGGCTGCCGCTACGTCGAGGTCGGCCACGCCGAGCGTCGCACCCTGTTCGGCGACGACGAGGCGACGGTGGCCGCCAAGGCTGCGGCCGCGCTGCGGGCACGGACTCGTACCGGTGCTGTGCTCGGGGAGGCCGAACGCGGCTCGGTCGAAGAGGCGGCGGCGGAGTGCGTCTGCGGCAATGCGCGACGGCCCTGCAGCGACGCCGGGCCGAACGGCCGGCTCGTCGTGGCGTACGAACCGCACTGGGCCATCGGCGCCGCCGGAGCCGGCCGAGGACGACCACATCAGCGGTGTCTGCGGGCGCTGCGCGCCGGCCGAGGCGCAACGGACAGCCGTCATCTACGGCGGCAGCGCCGGCACCGGGCTTGCTCACCCGGCTCGGCCGTCGACGTGGACGGCCTGTTCCTCGGCCGCTTCGCGCACGACCTGACCGCCCTCGATGCGGTGCTCGACGAGGCCGAGCGAACTCGCCGCCCCGGAGGAGGTGACAGCGATGATGATCGGGCTCAGCACGTACGCCTTCTTCTGGCAGTGGCACGAAACCGCCGACCGCCCGCTGAGCCTCTCGGAGATGATCGACAAGACGGCCGAGCTGGGGGGTGGAGCTGTTCCAGATCTGCGACTACCCGCTGATCGAGTCGGCTACGCCGATGCGGAGCTCGCGGCGAGCTGCGTGCGCACGCCCGAGCGGCTCGGCGTGGCGCTCGAGCTGGGCACCCGCGGCGTGACCGGCGCCGTGCTCGACCGCTATCTCGAGCTCGCCCAGGCGCTGGACGTCACGCTGGTCCGCAGCATGATCAACACCGCCGACCACCGGCCGAGCGCCGACGAGGCGGTCGAGCTGCTCGGGCGGCCGTCCCGGCGTACGAGAGCGGCGGGGGTGACCGTCGCGCTGGAGACCTACGAACAGGTGCCCGTGGACACGCTTGGTCCACATCGTGCCAGCCGTCGACTCGCCGGCTCTCGGCATCTGCCTCGACCCCGGCAACTGCGTGGCCGCGCTGGAGACTGCCGACGCGGCACGATCGAGCGCACCGCGCCGTACGTGCGGAACCTGCACGTCAAGGACTTCGCCTTCAGCCGGAAGGACGGCTGGGTCGGTTTCACCTTCGCCGGCTGCCCGCTCGGCGAGGGCCTGCTCGACTACGACTTCATGATCGACGCCGTCCGACCCGACGAGCGGGGCATCAACCAGATCATCGAGCACTGGCTGCCCTGGCAAGGCGACAGTGCAACCACGCATCTCGACCGAGACCAGTGGAACGTCAACAACCTCTCACTACCTAAGGAGCAAAGCATCGTGACCGTCACCACCCCCGATCCGACCACCCAGCAGCTGAACATCGCCGTGATCGGCGCCGGCGGCAAGATGGGCATGCGGGTGTCGAACAACCTGCAGCGCAGCGACCACAACGTCTACTACAGCGAGAATTCCCCGGCCGGTCAGCAGCGCACCACCGACGCCGGCCGCGACGGTCACCGACACCGCCACCGCCGTCGCCGAGGCCGACGTGGTGATCCTGGCCGTGCCGGATGTCGCCCTCGGCCCGGTGTCGGCGGACTTGGTGCCCCAGCTCCAGACCGGCACCGTCGTGCTCACCCTCGACCCCGCCGCCGCGTACGCGAACCTGCTGTTCCAGCGCGACGACGTCGAGTACGCCGTCGCTCACCCCTGCCATCCGTCGGTGTTCCTGCAGCGCAAGACCGAGGCAGAGCTCGACCGACACCTTCGGCGGCATCGCGGCGCCGCAGGACGTCGTCGCCGCCCTGGAGTCGGGCAACGAGGAGAAGATCAAGATCACCGAAGAGGTGATCCGGCTGATGTACGCCCCGGTGGTCGACGTGCACTGGGTGACGGTCAAGCAGTTGGCCTACCTCGAACCGACGCTGGTCGAGGTCGTCGCGTGCATGATCGGCGACCTGCTCAACGACGCCCTGCAGAGAGACCGTGGACAAGGTCGGCGTTCCCGAGCCGGCCGCCAAGGCGATGCTGTTCGGCCACGTCCAGGTCGCCCTGGCCAACGGTCTGCGCGGCGACAACCCGTTCTCCGACGCCTGCCTGATCGCCATGGACTACGGCCGCGAGAAGATCATCAAGGACGACTGGAAGTCGATCTTCGACGACGACGAACTGGACTACGTGCTGAAGCAGATGCTGCATTTGGACCACATCCAGCATTGACCCGGTGGCGCCGGGCCTCCGCCGGCTGCCTCTCGCCGATCAGGCCGCGACGCCCGCCGACGTCAATGACAACAAGGAGAAACTCATGAGTGAACAGAAGTGGCGGGTCGTGATCGGCTGCGACGACGCAGGTCTGCAGTACAAGGAAATCCTGAAAGCAGACCTCGCGAACGACCCGCGGGTCGCGGACGTGGTCGATGTCGGCGTGAACGCCGACCAGAGCACCGACTATCCGCACGTCGCCGTCGAGGCCGCTCGCCGGGTCGCCTCCGGTGCCGCCGATCGGGCGTTGCTGATCTGCGGCACCGGGCTCGGAGTGGCGATCAGCGCGAACAAGGTGCCCGGCGTCCGGGCCGTTACCGCCCACGACAGCTTCTCGGTGGAGCGGTCCGTGCTCAGCAACGACGCGCAGGTTCTCTGCTTCGGACAGCGCGTCGTTGGCATCGAGCTGGCCCGCCGGCTGGCCCGGGAGTGGCTCGGATACCAGTTCGACCCGGCTTCGTCGTCAGCGCCGAAGGTCGCCGCCATCAACAGCTACGACCGGCCGACCGCGCAGGCCGACGACGACGCGGAACTTCGGCTTGAAGAAGACCTCGCTCGCTCCACCGGCGACTGACGACTCCTCCGCGAATGTTGACGCGATGACGAGCGCGTCAGTCTCGGCGCGGCTGCGCCGCTGCGATTGGCGGTTCGGTTTCGGCGCAGATGAGGATGCTGGGCTCGGAGCTGTCGTTGTCGATCGGTACGCGATTCGCAGGGGTGTCGCCAAATTTCAGAACCTGGCCGGATCGGGGATCGATCATCCAGAATCGGGAGGGGACGCGTCCCTCGCCATCGAAGAAGGACCAGGGGCCGCCGTGTTCGGAATAACCCAGGTAGAGCAAACCGGGGTCGAGAAGACCGCGGCTGTTGGTCGAGACGTCCCAGCACGGGACCGCGTTGGCGAGGGGTAGGCCGGCCAGGATCTGACCAACGAGACCAACGTAACGGCTGCCTTCGAATGCGAGCGCCTCCCGCCAGCCGGCGTCGCGGGCGAGAAAGTACGCCTCGTGTCCAGGCTCGCCCGGATGTAGTCGCCACTGCCAAAGGCTGGCCGCACCGTAGGCGACGCCCATCAGGGCACCGGCGCAGACATTGCTCCAGGCTTCGTGGCCTTGCCACCACCCTTCGGCGACCCCTCGGCGCCCGGTGTGTTCGTAGCTCGGCTCGCCATTCATCACCGCTTTGGGCGGCTGCTGCATCCAGATGGTGGCGACGCGATCGGGAACGTGGTCACCCATGTGGCCGGTCTGACAGGACTGAAAATCCAACCAGTCCGCAGCCTGGTGGACGTCGTTGCGGTGATGAGGGCGGTAGTGGATGCCGGTCGGCTGACCGTAGGCGTCGCTGGCTTGAATGGCTCGCCCAGCCGCCGCTACCTGCGGCTCCATCCCGGATCCGTCGCCACACGGCAGGTAGACCACGGGGGAGGCGCCGTAGCGGGCCACGAGATAACGGGCGTACCGGGCGTATTCCTCCGGCGGCACGACGGTGCCGGCGACGTCGAGTCCCTTCCAGCCGAAGCCTTGGAAGACCGGCTGCAGGATCGGGGTGATGCCGAAATCGATGAGCACGGAGAGGATCCGGTCGAGGTAGTGGAAGAAGTCGATGTTGATCTCGTTCAGATGCCCGCCGGGCAGGTCCCAGAAACCGACCTCGAAGCCCTCGTCGACATTGCGGCCGACTGGCCCGGTGGCACGCATGTCGGGTTGCACGCTCATGAGCAGCACCGCGTTGAAACCCTTCGCTGAGCGATCGGCGGCATACTCGGCGACGTCGTCGACGGTGGCCCGCCACGGCAGGGCCCATGCAGTGTCGATCGCCAGGAAGAGCGGAGATCCGTCGGCGTAGCTCAGGGCCCTTTTGCTGGGGGCGAGTCGCGGCAGGCCGCGGGCCAGGGCCGGGTGAGCATGGCCCGGCTCGGCCGGCCTCGCCTCGATAGTGCCGGTGGTGGGGGAGAGATGATGCGCGGGATTGTCTGGACGCACCTGCCAGTTCCAGGTGCCTTCGCCGAGCGGTGAGGTAAATCGGACCAGCCATCGGCTGGATTGGCCGCTCGGGGGTCCAGGCACTGAGTCGGCGGCCCCGTCGTAGAAAAGGGGGCGGCTGATCTCTTGACTGCTGTTGTGGGTGAAGACCACCGCGCCGGCGATTGTGGTGTAGGGGTTGCTGTCGGGATCGGTCAGCGGCTCTGCCGTGAAGACCAGTTCGACCGGTAGCCACTGCGCGGCGAACTCGGGCACGCGAGTACCGACCTCCTGCTGCGCCGGCTCGGTAGTCGGGGTAGCCGTCGACCCTGGTTGGGAGGATGCGTTCGGCGCGATGCTCATCGTGGCCTTTCCATGTCTGAAAAGAGTTGGGAATCCGAGCGGCTGGGCGGTGCCGGGCCCGGGCTATTTCGTCGGCTCGCAATGGGCTGTTTTGAGCTGCCCGTGGCCCAAGCCTCCCAAACCAGATGGGCCGCCGTGGGTGCGGTCACCTCTGTGACATCCACGATGTCTCAGATCTGGTGGGCGACAGCCTCGACCACTGGTCGGAAACATGGCACCGGATAGTGCCTGGTCGATCTGCCGAAGATCATGCCCGGAGCTCTCGCCTGGATCGTCAACCGGTTGACCGATTCCAGGTAGGGTGTCCGTGTGCCGATGCCGACCCCACGTCTGGTCGTGCTGGCCTGCCTCGATCGGGTCGCGACCGGGTCGGCCTGGTCCGAAGGACCGCTCGGCGGACCTGACGGGACCGATCTCGACATTGCCGCCAGCACCAGCAGCCACCGAAACCGATCGAGGTCCGCGATGCCGCCCAGCACTTCTGAGCCGAACGCAGACCAGGACGAGGCGCTGATCCTCGCCCGGAGCGGCGGTCCTGTCACCCCGATCCAGCACGGCGAGTGGACCGCTGAGGTCCGCGGAGACGAGATCGCGGACATCTGTTTCGCCGGGGTGAAACTGTTGCGAGCGATCCGTCCAGTGATCCGGGATCGCGACTGGAACACCGTTTCGGTCCGCGTTGCTGGGATCGCGGACTCCCCGGACGGCCTCACCACGACGCTCGCATTCGCCGATGACGAGATCGCCTTCGACGCAGTGCTTCGACTGCACGTCGACCGGCATCGGCTGACTGTCGTGTTCGAGGCCACGTCGACGCAGCCGAGCTGGACCAACCGCACCGGCCTGGTCGTGCTGCACCGACCCGACGACGCCGGCTCGGCCGTCACCGTGATCCATACCGATGGTGCCCAGGAGGCAGGAACCTGGCCGGTCGACATCAGCCCCCATCAGCCGTTCTGCGACGTCGCGGGCTTCGAGTGGACCCGCGACGGTGTCGCAGCAGTGCTGTCCTTGGACGGTGAGGTGTTCGAGACCGAGGACCAGCGCAACTGGACCGACGCATCGTTCAAGACCTACGGAACTCCACTGAGCAAGCCCTTCCCGGTGATCTACCGGCCCGGTGACACGATCCGGCAGACGGCCGTGGTGTCTGCTCGGATGAAGCAGTCCTGGCAGCGCACCGCAACCCCAACGACACCCGACACCGTCACGATCAGCCCGACCGTCGTCGGCCAGATGCCGCCGATCGGTCTCGGCGCGGCGCTGTTCCCGCCAGCGAATCTCGTGCCTGGTGCTCCGCGCTACGAGTCTGTTCTGGTCGAGCTCACCGGTAGCGACGAACGCTGGCCCGCATTGTTGTCGGTCGCGGCCGACCAGGCTGCCGCCCTGGATTGTGGACTGGATGTCCGGATCGTCACGGACCGCCCGGCAGCGGTCCGTGGCGTGGTCGGCTCGCTCCCCGGCCGGGTGGTCCGGGTTGGCATCTTCGACCCGGCCGGTCACATCACAACCGCTCGGCTGTGGGAGGCCCTTCGCGATGCCGTTCAGCAGGCGCGGATCGACGCGCAGCTGGTCGGCGGCACGAGGGCCCACTTCACCGAACTGAACCGGCGCCGCGACGACATTCCCCCCGACATCGACGAACTGACCTTCTCCCTCACGCCGCAGATGCACGCGAGCGAGGTCCCGCACATCATCGACAGCCTGACCGCCCAGCGCACCGTGGCGCTGAACGCCGTACGGCTAGCCGAGGGACGGCCCATCCATATTGGTCCGATCACGCTGGCGCGGCGGTTCAATGCCGTGGCCACCACCCCGCCGCCGGGCCCGGGGACCGACGCGCAGCGGGCGACGGATCCCCTGCTGCAGACCGGTTTCGCCGCGGCATGGACGTTGGGGAGCGTCGCGGCACTCAGCATTCCCGGCATCACGAGCCTGTGCTACTTCGAGGCCGCCGGCCCCCGCGGCATCGACCGGTTCGGGGTCCGCATCCCCGCCGGCGAGGTGCTCGACGATCTGGCTGGTCGTCGCGGTCTGCCGTTGCTGGCGGTTGAGACCCCAGCCGACATCGTGGCGCTTGCCATCCAAGTTTCGGCCGGGGCGGTCGAGCTGATCATCGCCGATCTCACCGGCCAATCGCGGCAGGTGCGGATCGCTACTCCAGGCTCCAACGTCTCGGTGGTGGCGCTGGCGCCCTGGGGGGTCGCCCACCTGGACACCGTCGTCAGCCCCTGACCAGGCAATCGTCCCCAGATCCCTTAGAGACTTGTCATACCGCCGTCGACCTGGAAGATGGCGCCGGTGGCGAAGCTGGACTCGTCGCTGGCCAGATAGACCATGATGCCTTCCACGTCCGCGGGACGACCCGCCCTGCCGAGCGGTATCCGCGAGACGATGGCGGCGTGATCACCGGCGTGATCTGAAATGGCGGTGACCAGCGGAGTCTCGGTGTAGCCGGGAACGACGGTATTGACGCGAATTCCTCGATCGGCGTAGGCGGCGGCGACCGCGCGTACCAGTCCGTGCACGCCCGCCTTCGAGCTGCTGTAGGCAGTGAAGTCGCGGCCCTCGCCGTTGATCCCGGTCGGCGAGCCGGTGATGATCACCGAGCCACCCTGTTCCAGCAGCGCCCGGACGGCGTGCTTGACGGTGAGGAAGGTGCCGGTGAGGTTCACATCGATGGTGCGTTGCCAGGCGCTGAGTGCCAGATCTGCGATCGGGGCGTCCTGACCAAACAACTGCACGCCGGCGTTCGCCACCACGACGTTCGGGAGAAACCCTGCCGCGCTGACCGCGGCGAATCCGGTCTCGACGCTGGACTCATCGGAAATGTCGATCCGCACCGCGAGAGTGGCAGGTCTGTCACCAGCTGCTTCTTGGGCCGCGGCGAGATCGCGGTCACTGTAGACGACTCGGGCACCTTCGGCGGCGAACCGATCGGCAACATGGCGGCCGATCCCGGAACCGGCGCCGGTGATCAACGCAGTCTTTCCGCTCAGACGATCGGACATGGGACTTCCTCCTATCAGTGTCGACGGCACGAAGCGCTGGTCCAGGGCCAGTCTTGCGTCAGGGCCGCCGGGTCGGGTCAGGGCATTGGCCAGTGCCCCGCAAACAATGACAGATGGTGGGCGGGCGGCCGGCCCCATTGCCTTCCCGACTATCCGCTCCGTGGGGCGACGGCGGATTGGGAGAGGGTGGTTTTCGCGGTCGACGGCTTCAAGGCCTGAGACCGGATGCTGGCCAGGATTCTCTCAGCCGTGTCGGAATCGGTGACGAGTCGGTTGAAGTACCGCGCCTTGGCCCCGACCTCGATCGAGCCGGTCTTGTCCGCACCGGTGGCTACTCCGATCACGACCGGGATGGTCTGCAGGGTGGCCAGTTCCACCGCGATGAGCCGGTCGCTGCCCGGGAACTCCACGGGTTGACCATCTCGATCGTAGAAGCGGGAGCAGAGGTCACCGATCGCGTTGATCAGCGCGGGTGCGGCGGGTGTGATGAACTGAGGAAGCTGGGGACGCAGCAGCGGCGGCGCCCCGATGCCCGTGAGCACGCATCGAGCATGTGGCCACAAATGCAGCACCCGTTGAATCGCGGGATCGTCCCGCAGGATCTGATGGAGCTCGGGTCCGGGCAGGGCGGGGGCGAACAGGGAGACCGCGCGTCCCTTGATGCGGTTCGCCAGCTGTCGGGTGATCTCGTTGGTCTGGTACCAGTCTTCCGGTTGATCGACCCCGCCCAGAGTGGGGGCGACGACAACGCCTGGAAACTGTGGCAGCTCGAACCGGCTCACCTCATAGATCGTCCGTCCCGAGGACACCAACAACACGTCCCCGGCCAGCAGGCCAGCATCGCCGAGCGCCTGGCCGACCGCGGGCGCCAAGGCACTGCCAAGCGCGTTCTCGTGCGTCCAGGAGGCTGCGCCGCCGCGGAATCCGGCGGCCAGGTACACCCGATCCAACCCGAGAGCCGCGCGGAGTTGGTCTGCCAGTGAGGCGTCGTCCGCCGATTCCAAGGGCACGACCTGGATCCGGACGACTCCTCGGCGGCGGGCCTCGGCCAAGAGCCGACCCACCGTGGCTCGGCTGGTACCGAGCTTGCGTGCCACCTCGGCCTGGGTCGCGTCTTCCTCGTGGTACATCTTTGCCGCCGTGTACAGCAGCGCCGGCGCGAAGTGGCCGACGTCAGCGTCAACCGCGGGGCCGCTGGCCATGTCCGTCTCGGCTGCGATGGGTCATTTACCGAGTATTGCCTGAGCATCGGCTCTGCGCCAGTGTCTTGTTGAGCGGTTGCTCTGGACAATTGCTCAGCACGCTGTAAGGATACGAGTCAGGCCTGTGACTCAGCGTCCAGGTCCTCGATGATTCCGAGAAGAGTCTTGATCTTGTGGCCAGCGGTGTGGCTAGCGGTACAGAATCGATCATGGTGTCCCTCGTCCCAAGCTGAGGTATTCCAGGCTGAGGCAGAGTCCACAGCGAGGTCAGGCACAACGAGAAGGGAAGAACCCGATGGCGACTGCAAGAGATATCGAGGAGCAGGCGCACCAGCTGCGATCCGGGGAATTGGCGTTCAAGGCGGTTGGGGTGAAGAAGCACTATCCGGGGGTGAAGGCGCTCGATGGTGTCGACATCGAGGGATACGCCGGCAGCGTGCTGGGCGTCTGCGGCGCGAACGGTGCCGGGAAGTCGACGTTCGCGAAGCTGCTGGCCGGCGTCGAAACGCCGACCGACGGTGAGATCACGATCACCGGTTACTCGCATCCGGTGCTCAACGCGGCACAGGCCGAGCAGGCGGGGGTGCTGATGATGCACCAGGAGCCGTTGATCATCGATGACTTCACGGTCGGGGAGAACGTCTGGCTCTACAAGCTGCGGGAGGGCAGGGACATCCGCCCTTGGGCCCAGAAGGTCGACACGAACAGCGCCGAGACCCGCGAGGTGCTGGCGGGGGTGGGTCTGGGTCACCTGAAGACCCGTCAACTCGCCCGTGATCTCGGTCCCGGACAGCGGCAGATGCTCTCGCTCAGCCGGGCCGCGGTGACCACCCACAAGATCATGATCTTGGACGAGACGACCGCTTCCACCAGCGAGGAGCACTTCAACGACATCTTGGAGTTGGTCGCTCGGGAGAAGGCCGCGGGCACCTCGATCATCTTCGTCAGCCACCGGCTGAATGAGGTCTTCTCCATGTGTGATCGCATCGCCGTCCTCCGCAACGGCAAACTGGTCGAGACGTTGGCAGCGGCCGACTCCAATCCGGACGAGATCACCACCTTGATGATCGGACAGGCGCTCAAAGCGCTCGAGCGCCCGGCCGGGTTGACGTCCACGCCGGGCGAGGCGCCGGTGATGTCGGTGCAGGACCTGTACGGCGGCGCGGCCCGGGGTGTGTCCCTCGACGTCCATGCGGGCGAGATCCTCGGCCTGTACGGACTGGTGGGAAGTGGCCGTTCCTCCGTCGCCAGAACCATCACCGGGCAACGGTCCGCCGTCAGCGGTTCGATCAAGCTGCACGGTCAGCAGGTGAGCCTGCCCACGCCACAATCCGGGGTGGCGAAGGGCATCGCGTACGTGACCGAGGACCGCCGGCTGGAGGGCTTCGTCAAGGACTTCGACAACGGCGAGAACATGAGCTTGGTCGTGCTGCCCAGGATGTCCACCCGCGGGGTTGTCAAGACCGCCGTGGAGAGGACGCGCGTTCGAGAGCTGATCGGGGAGTACCAGGTCAAGGGCGGCCCCCAGACCTACACCCGGACCCTGAGCGGCGGGAACCAGCAGAAGGTCGTGGTCGCGAAGTGGATGGAGACCGACCCCGAATTCGTGGTGCTGGACGAGCCCACCAAGGGCATCGACGTCGGTGCCCGCGCCAACATCTACGAGATCATCCACACCCTCGCCGCCCGTGGCAAAGGCGTCCTGGTGGTCTCCAGCGAAGCCGAAGAGCTGCTGTCGCTCTGCCACCGGATCCTGGTGATGCGCAACGGCCAGATCGTCGGCGAGTTCGATCCCGAGGAAGCCACCACCGACGACCTGATCCGGACCGCGCTGTCCCACGAAGACTGACCAACCCCGAACGGCCTTCATCGCCCTGCCGAGCAAAGGAGCTTTCCCCATGACTGCCACTGCGACCCAGCCTCCGGTTCACCACTACGAGGAGGAGAACCATTCAATCGGCCAGACGGTCGTCACCTGGCTCAGGAGTCAATACGCCCTGTACATCCTGGTGGTGCTGCTGCTGGTCGCGACCATCACCAAAGGCACCGTCTTCTGGAGTGGCACCAACATCACCAACCTGTTGCTGCAGATGTCCATCATCGGTGTCGTCGTGCTGGCTGAGCTCATCGTCGTGCTGACTGGTGGTATCGACATCAGCGTCGGATCCGCCCTCGGGCTGGCCGCTGTCGTCTCAGCCGGTCTGTTCGGCGGACCATCGATCCTGCTCGCGCTGGTCGTGGCCATCGCGATCGGCGGCATCATCGGTGTGGTCAACGGCTGGCTGGTGGCCTTCCGCGGCCTGGAGCCGTTCATCGTGACGTTGGGCATGCTGGCTCTGGCACGCGGTCTGGTGTACGCGTACGGCAACGGGATCCCGATCAACCCCATCGCGGCGGATTCCTTCGCCGCCCTGGGACAGGCCACGTTCATCGGCATCCCGGTGCTGGCGATCATCTGGCTCGCAATGGTGGCACTGATCGCCTTTCTGCTCTACCGCACCGTGTGGGGCCGCCGGGTGTACGCCATCGGATCGAACAAGGAAGCCGCGCGTGCCTCCGGGATCCCGGTCAAGGCCACCTTGTGGTCGGTCTACATCCTCGCCGGACTGCTCGTCGGCCTAGGCGGCTGGATGTTCCTCGCCCGGTTCGCCAGCGGCACCTCGACCGCCGGCAACCTGCTCGAGCTCGAAGCCATCGCCGCCGTCGTGATCGGCGGTGCCCGGCTGGCGGGCGGCTACGGCAAGGTCTTCGGAGCGGTGGTCGGCACCATCATCTTCGCGGTGATCGCGAACCTGCTCTCCCTGCTCAACGTGTCGACCTTCCTCCAGGACGCCTTCCGCGGTGCGCTCATCCTGGTTGCGGTCACGGTGGCGACGATTTCGTTCACCCGTAAACCGGCCAAGTCCACCCCGGCCACGAAGTGACACGACTACCCACTCGACGGAGAGAATCGTGAACAGAACCCGTAACTGGAGGAGCCGTCTGCCGCTGGCGCTGACCGCCACCATCACCGCCGTCGCACTCACCGCCTGCGGACAGATCTATCCCTCCTCGGAGCCGATCAACGGCCCGGCCAACGGAGTCAAGGCCGCGACCGACCAGGTCGTCGTGGGCTTCGCCCAACAACAGCTGCAGGCCCCGTACTTCGCGGCGATGCAGGTACAAGCCGAGCAGATCGCCAAGGACCAGGGCTTCACCCTGCTGTTCCAGGCGGCCAACAAGGATCCGGTCATCCAGATGAACCAGATGCAGGCGATGATGGCCCAGGGTGCCGACGTGTTGATCGTCAACGCGACCAGCGTCAAGGGCCAGAAGCCGATGATGACCCAGATCGCCTCCAAGATCCCGGTCACCTACATCGACACCAGCGTCCCGGGCACCGGGATGACCAGCGTCCAGTCCGACAACCTGACGATCGGCCGGGAGTCGGGCAAGCTCACCGCCAAGCGATTCCTCGACCTGGGCAAGAAGAACATCACCATGGTGGTGCTCACCGGGCCTGCCACCGACGAGTTCGTCGGACCCAATCGGCGCCAAGGATTCCTCGACGGGCTCAAGGAGGGTGGTCTGCCGTTCGAGATCAAGGCCGAACAGTCGGGGGACTACCAGCAGGACAAGGGCCAGGTCGCGGCCGAGAACATGCTGGCCGGCAACCCCGACATCGATCTGATCCTCGGCCTGAACGACTCGATGGCCCTGGGCGCCTACAACGTCGTCAGTGCCAAGGATCAGTACAAGGACGTCTACGTCGCCGCATCCGCCGACGGGCAGAAGGAGGCGTTGGCGCTGATCAAGGAGGGGGGCTGCGACGGGCGCTACATCTCCACCGGCCTGAACTCACCCTCGCTGGCCGCGGAGCAGGCGCTGCAGATCTCGATCGATGTGGCGACGGGCAAGAAGAAGCCCGCCGACTACCCTAAGGAGTCGTTCACCAAGGCCGTCGGCATCGGCTGCGACAACATCGAGGAGTACTACGACCCCAACAGTGTCTTCTGACGTCGTGAGTTGGTTCGACGGCGCCGTGGTGGCCGTCACCGGAGCCGCCGGTGGGGTCGGCCAAGGGATGGCAACGTGGCTGTCCCAGCGAGGGGCCCGGGTCTTCGCCCTGGACCGGCGGCGTCCGGAGTCGGTCGCGGGCACGTTCGTCGAGGTCGACGTGCTCGACGAGAGGTCGATCGATGCCGCCGTTCAACTGATCGTGGCGGCTGCCGGACGGATCGATGGCCTGGTGGCGGCAGCCGGGATCTCGGAGGAGCCGACACCGGCCGAGCAGCTGGGTCTGGCCGTGTGGCAGCGGACCATCGGGGTCAACCTGACGGGCGCCTTCCTCAGCTGTCAGCGGATCGGCCGGGTGATGCTCGAGCAGCAGTCCGGACGGATCGTGACCATCGCCTCGATGTCCGGCGCCCACATCGTCAACGTGCCGCAGCAGCAGGTCGCGTACAACGCCTCCAAGGGCGGTCTCGTCGCGATGACCAAGTCGCTCGCCTACGAGTGGGCCCCACGCGGTGTTCGGGTGAATGCGTTGTCCCCCGGGTACGTGGAAACGCCGCTGCTCGGCAGCAAGCACGATCTCCACGAGGCCTGGAAGGCCGCCACCCCGTTGCGACGATTCGCCGAGCCCTCCGAGGTCGCGGCGGCGGCCGGTTGGTTGCTGAGTGATGAGGCGGGCTTCTGCTGTGGTACCGAGATGTTGATGGACGGCGGCTATTCCCTCGCGTGAGAACCCTGCCGATGGCGCCAGGATAGGAGCGATGAGCACAATGCGCGCGGTCGTCTACGACCCTCCTGCGCACTGCGAGGTGCGGGAGATCGTGCTCCCCGAACCCGGACGTGACGAGGTGTTGCTCACGGTCGTCGTGGCCGGCCCGTGCGCAACGGACATCGGCCTCGGACAGCACGGCGGAGCGCCGGCAGCGCTGGCCGACAACTCCGTAACCAAGTCGGTCATCGTGCCATGACGAACGCCGTCGTGCTCGTCACCAGTCGTTCATTCTCCTCCGGAGAAGTGGATCTCGCCGGAGAGCTGACGGGAGCAGGCTGCGAGATCCGCACCGGGCCGGCTGACCACGACCTGGACGTCCTCGGACCCATGCTGGCCTCGGCCACGGCCTGGGTCGCCGGAACGGGTCCGGTGACCGCCGACCACCTCGATGCGGCTCCGGATCTGCGACTCGTGGCGCGATACGGGGTCGGGGTCGAGGCCGTAGATCTGGCGGCCGCGGCCGACCGCGGGGTGCTGGTCACGAACACCCCGGGCGCGAACACCGGCGCCGTCGCCGATCTTGCGGTAGCGCTGATGCTGGCGGCGTTGCGCGACGTGTCCGCCGGCGACCGCCGGGTCCGGGCGGGGCAGTGGACGGTCCGCCGCAGCCGCGAGCTCGGACACCTGAGCGTCGGGATCGTCGGGCTCGGTCGCATCGGCCGTGGGGTCGCCGCCCGGCTCCGTGGATTCGGCAGCACGCTGCTGGGCTACGACCCGTGGGTCGCCCCGAAACAGCTGGGCGACCTCGGCATCACGCCGGTGAGTCTTAGCGAACTCGCTCGTCGCAGCGACGTGATCACGCTGCACGCGCCCGGTGCGGCGGTCGTGGTGGACGAGGCATTCCTCGCGCTGACCAGGGATCACCTCGTACTGGTCAACACCGCCCGGGCGGGTCTCGTCGACGAAGCGGCCGTCGCAGGTGCCCTCCGGGCGGGTTCGATCCGGATCTACGCCACCGATGTCCTCGGCACCGAGGTCGGCGCTGGTCCGGCCGCAGGGCTTGGCGAGAGTGAGCGTGAGCCGAACCCGCTACTGGCCGAGGACCTGATCGAGCGGACCCTCTTCACCCCGCACACCGGCGCGCAGACCGTCGAGGCCGTCGATCGGATGGGTCGCGGTGCGGTCGATGCCGTACTCGCGGTACTGCGCGGCGAACAGCCAGCCAACCTCGTGCGGGTGCCCGCCCCGCTGCCGGGAGGAGCCGCATGACCGTCGTCGACGCCGCATCAGACCCGCTGGCGGCACTCCGGGAGACCACGGTCGTCGCGGTGTTGCGGGCGCCCTCCGCGGAGGCGGGACGCCGAGCCGTCGACGCGTTGATCGCCGGAGGCATCACGGGCATCGAGATCACCTACAGCACACCCGACGCGGCTGCGGTCATCCGCGACGTCCGGACCCGGTACGGCGACCGCGTCTATCTCGGCGCCGGGACGGTGCTCCAGGCGGCTCAGGCGAACGAGGCAGTCCAAGCGGGCGCTCAGTTCCTGGTCAGCCCTGGCACCGAGCCGCGGTTGGCCGCCGCCATGCTCGCCACCGGTGTCAGCGTGCTGTCCGGCGCGTTGACGCCCAGCGAGGTGATGGCGACCCTCGCCTGTGGGGTGCAGGTCGTCAAGCTGTTCCCCGCCTCCCTCGGCGGGCCGGCGTACCTCCGAGCGCTGCGCGGCCCGTTCCCGCACGTCACCTTCGTGCCGACCGGCGGCGTCAATCCAGGGAATCTCAACGACTGGCTGGCCGCCGGAGCGGTGGCCGTCGGGGCGGGCGGGGAGCTCTGCTCGGCGTCGGCCATGGCCGCCGGCGACTGGGACGCCATCACCACCATCGCCTGTGAGTTCTCGGCCGCCGCACGGCTGGCTCGGAAGCAGCATCCGTGACCCGCGGCGCGCAGTCGTACATGGGCTTCGTCGGGGTCAGCACCGCAGGCTCTTCCATCCAGAAGGTGTTCCCTGAATGGGCTGACGCTCTCCAGCTGCCCACCCGCACCCTGATCGGCCGCGACATCGCGCTGGACTCGCCGGCGCCCGTTTATCGCGAGGTGGTCGAGACCATCCGGGACGACCCGCAGCACTGGGGTGCCCTGGTCACCACCCACAAGATGGCGGTGCACGCGGCGGCGCGCGATCTCTTCGACGACTGCGACGAGCTGGCCGAGACGTTCGGTGAGATCTCGTGTATCGCGAAGCGGGGTGAGCGACTCATCGGCAGCGCCAAGGACCCGGTGACCGCCCGTCTTGCGCTGGATGAGTTCTTGGCCCGTGATCACTTCGGCCAGAGCGGCGGTGCGGCGCTCATCCTCGGCTCCGGTGGGGCCGGCACAGCTCTCAGCCACCAGCTCGGCGTGCGTACTGACCGCCCCCAGCAGATCATCTGCACTGCTCTCACGCAGCAGCCGCTCGACCAGGCCCGGCTGATCCACGAGCGGGCGGGGCTGCCGGCCGGACTCGTCCGTTACGTCGTCACCGCCGGCAGCGACGACGTCGATGCGTTGCTCGGATCCCTACCGGCCACGAGCCTGGTCGTGAACGCGACCGGCATGGGGAAGGACCGACCCGGCTCGCCCCTGTCGGCGGACTCCCGCTTTCCCGAACGCGGCGTCGTCTGGGAGTTCAACTACCGGGGTCCGCTCGACTTCTGGCACCAGGCGCTCGCCCAGCAGCAGGAGCGGCGGCTGCAGGTCGAGGATGGTTGGCGCTACTTCGTGCACGGCTGGACCCAGGCGGTCGCGGAGGTCTTCGACGTCGCGATGCCGGCGGGGACCGTCGACGAGCTCGGTCACATCGCCGCTCGGCTGCGCTGATGGCCGCATCAGCATCCGGGCGAACGGTGGTCGACTCGCTCGAGGACACGAGCACACAGCGACAGGGAGACGCCCGGTGAGCGGACCCGGTGACTACCGACTGGCGGCCGGTTCATGATCATCTCCCACGATCTCGGAACCACCGGTGACAAGGCCACGCTGGTCAGCCACCGAAGGCAAGCTGTTGGCCGCAGTCACGTCGCCGTACGACACCGACTTCGGTCCACGCGGCAAGGCCGAGCAGGACGGCGAGGACTGGTGGATCGCGTTGTGTACGGCCACGAAGGAACTGCTCGACCGCGCGTCGGTGCGGGCCGAGGACGTCGAGGTGGTGTCGTTCTCGGGCCAGATGATGGGTGCCGTCCTGCTGGACGAGCGCGGTACGCCGGTGCGGCCGGCGATCATCTGGGCCGACACCCGCTCGGTGGCCCAGGCCGCCACCTTGGTGGACCGGGTCGGGATGGCCGAGGGCTACCGCATCACCGGTCACCGGCTCAACCCGACCTACTCGCTGTCCAAGATCATGTGGGTGCGCGACAGCGAACCCGACCTGTTCTCGCGGGTACGCACCGTGGTGTTGGCCAAGGACTTCGCCGCCTACCGGCTGACCGGGGTGTTGGCCACCGACCCGTCCGACGCCTCGAGCACCAACGCCTACGACCAGGCGGCGGGGGACTGGTCGAGTGAGCTGATCGAAGCCGCCGACCTGCCGCGCTCACTGTTCCCCGACGTCGTGGCGTCGACGGCGGTGGTCGGCCGGGTCACCGCTGACGCGGCGCGAGCCACCGGGCTGCGGGCCGGAACCCCGGTGGTGATGGGCGGCGGGGACGGCCCGATGGGCGCCCTCGGGGCGGGGATCATCGCCCCCGAGTCGGGTGCCTACGCCTATCTCGGCTCCTCGTCCTGGGTCTCCGTGGCGGCGGACGAACCGCTGCACGACCCGCAGATGCGCAGCATGACCTTCAATCACGTGCTGCCTGGCCGCTACGTGCCGACCGCGACGATGCAGGCTGGTGGGGCGTCGCTGGAGTGGGTCATCGACCTCCTCGAGCCGGCCCAGGACGACCGGTACACCCGACTGCTGGCCGAAGCCGCCGACGTCTCGGCGAGCGAGGACGGGCTCTACTTCCTGCCCCACCTGCTGGGCGAACGCTCGCCCTACTGGAATCCCGCGGCCCGCGCGGTCTTCGCCGGGCTCGGCCGCCATCACGGACCCGCGCACCTCACCCGCGCCGTCCTCGAGGGGGTGGCGTTCAACCTTTACACGGGGCTGCTCGCCTTTGCCGAGAACGGGATCTCGATCGATGCCGTGGATGCGATCGGCGGTGCGGCCAATTCGGAGCTGCTGCTGCGGGTCTTCGCCGACGTCTGGGGTGTTCCGGTGTCCAGACGCAGCCTGGTCGACGAGGCAACGGCGATCGGTGCCGCCATCGTGGGTGGCGTGGGGGTGGGCATCTTCGAAGATTTCGCGGTCTCCGGGCGGTTCTCCCACGAGCTCGACTCCCAAGCGCCCGACGCCGGCCGGCACGAGCGCTATCGGAGGGAGTATGCGCTGTTCATGGAGGCCTACGCCCGGTTGGAGTCCTGGTTCGACAAACTGTGACTGGGCTCCCACGGGATCGTCGTTCGGCGCCACCACCAGGATCATGCGTCGCGGCGCCGACAGCTCAGAACGGCGGCGGGCCGAGGATCTCGATCGCACCGGTGGCCTCAGCGGCCGCACGGATCCGGTCGAAGTCGACGGGCGTGGGGTGGTCCTCGCTGGCGTGCCGGTAGAACGCCTCGCCGGCAGCCGGGTTCTGGAAGGCCAGCATCCTGGCGGTCGGTGACGTGACCATGAAGGCGTGCGGGACGCGGCGTGGGAACATCGCCAGCCCGCCCGCGCCGAGCGTGATTTCCTCGCCGTCGATATGCAGCAGGATCTCGCCCTCGAGCAGGTAGAACGTCTCATCAGCATTGGGGTGGAGGTGCAGCGGAGTCACCTTCCCCTGCTCGAGCTGGTCCTCGAACATGAAGAACGCAGCACCGCTCTCTGCCCCGGTCACCTTCCAGGTGAACGTCCCGCCGCCGCAGAACCAGGCCTGCTCGCCCTCACCCTGCTGCCGGACCGTGGCTGTCAGCGTGTCCATGACGTCTCCCCATCTTCGTTTATGGGACTCATGTCCCATAACGACATTAGGGTACCGTGAACGCCATGTCAACGGTGTACGAGGAGTTCGGCCGGACCCGGCAGAAGGCACGCACCCGCAGCCAGCTGATCGCCGCCGCACAGGGCACTGATCGCGGCAGGGACGGCCTCGCCGACCGTCGAGCAGGCGGCCGAGGCGGCCTCGGTGTCGCGCACCACCGCCTATCGCTACTTCCCCAGTCAGAAGGCGCTGCTGATCGCCGCACACCCCGAGATCCAGACGTCGTCGCTGCTGCCCGACGAGCCGGGCGACGACCCCGTGACCCGCCTCGCCTTGGCCATCGAGAAGTTCGTCGGCCTGGTGCTGGAGTCCGAGGGGCAGCAACGGACGATGCTGCGGCTCTCACTCGAGAGCGACGCCACGGACCTTCCGCTGCGGCAGGGCCGGGCGATCGGCTGGTTCGTGGATGCGCTGGCTCCTCTGGAGCCACGGCTCGGGAAGGCGAACATCCATCGGCTGGCGGTGGCTATCCGCAGCGCGGTTGGCATCGAGTCACTTGTGTGGCTCACCGACATCGCTGGTCTGTCCCGGGAGGAGGCTGCGCGACAACTCCGATGGACCGCGCAGGCTTTGCTCGCACATGCCCTCGCTGAAGGACTGCCCTAGGGGGTGGCCGGGTGAGTACGCCGCAACCGCCGGCGACCGGCGACCGGCGACGACCGGCGTACGACGTCTCGTTGCCAACCATCACCGAATCGTCGTCGCTAAAGTTGGACGGCGCGGCCACGAGCTGCACCACCGTGGCTCCTCTGAACCCGGGGCCCTGGCTGCGAAATACCCGGCTGGCGAGCACAGCCCGCAGCGAGCGCCAGCGAGCGAGGATACGAAGCGAGCCAGCACGGCGAAGCTGCGCCTCGAACGAGTAGGGAAAGTTGTCACGGCTTGAACGAGTAAGGAAAAGTTCTCACGGCTCGGCGTCGACGTCGCAGCATCGCATGTCGGTGTCCTGTTGTGAGTGACTGATCATCTTTGCCGTCGTCGTCGGCGTCATCGTGTTGATCATCGGTCGGGGTCTACTCGTCGTCGAAAGGAGTGGCGACCAATTCGTACGGACCAGAGCAAGCAAAGTGGGCTTTTTGAGCCGAAGTCCGGCACGGGAAAGACAAGCAGTTAGACAAGCAGGGCCACTACTGAGTCCGTCGGCGATCGCATCGCCCTGTGTCACAGCGGTCGGGGTGACAGGATTTGAACCTGCGACCTCTTCGTCCCGAACGAAGCGCGCTACCAAGCTGCGCCACACCCCGCGGCCCTGAAGCCTCGGAGAGTCTAGCGGACGACCTTTGCTCGCTCTGAATCCTTTGCCCACGGTTGAGCGGCAGGGGGTCGCCGACGGTTCTGGACACTTCATCGTTGCGGCAACCCTCGGCGCGGCCAAGTTGTGCGATGTCAGGCGATGCGCGGCACGAGGGTCATCAGCGTGGCCTCGGGGCGACAGGCGAAGCGGAAGGGGGCGTACGGGGAGGTCCCCAGACCGGCCGACACCTGCAGGTACGCCGTCTTGCCGCCGGCGCTGTGCAGCGACAGCCCTTTCACCCGGCGGGTGTCCAGGTCGCAATTGGACACCAGCGCCCCGTAGAAGGGCACGCAGACCTGGCCGCCGTGCGTGTGTCCGGCGACGATCAGGTCCACCCCGTCGTAGGCCATCGCGTCGATCACGCGGCGATAGGGGGCATGCGTCACCCCGATCGCCACGTCGACCTCGGAGCGATCCGGCGGGCCCGCTACCAGCGCGTAGCGATCCCGTCCCAGATGGGCGTCGTCCGTCCCGCGGAAGCCGAGGCGTACCCCGTTGATCTCGATCATGGCCCGTTCCTCGGTCAGATCGATCCAGCCGGCGTCGGTGAAGGCGCGGCCCAGTTCGCGCCAGGGCAGTTCGGCCAGCCGGGTGGCCCCGACCCGACTCGGCTCCAGCACGTACCGCATCGGGTTCTTGAACGTCGGCGCGTAGTAGTCGTTGGACCCCCACACGTACACGCCGGGCTTGTCCAGCAGTCTGCCCAGCGCGTCCAGAACGGTCGGTACCGCGTCCATGTGCGCGAGGTTGTCTCCGGTGTCGATCACGAGGTCCGGCTCCAGACCAGCCAGCAGTGAGACCCAGCGCTGCCGGGCCCGATTGCGCGGGGTCAGATGGAGATCGGAGATCTGCAGGATCCTGATCGGCAGCGCCCCGGGCGGTAGCAGCGGCATCGACACCCGACGCAGCGCGAAGGCATTGACCTCGTACAGCGCCCCGTACGCGAAGCAGCCGGCGCCGACCGCGGCCAATCCCGCGGCCACCTGTACCGCACGACGCATGATCACTGCTCCAGACACGTGGAGAAGGGTACAAGTGGCGGCGACTGACAGACTGGGTCCATGTCCACCGGCTCCTCTTCCGACTCCGCCCTCAAGCAGCGCCTGCGTACCGATCTGACGGCGGCGATCAAGGGTCGCGACAAGGTGCGCTCCGGCACCCTGCGGATGGTCCTGGCGGCGATCACGGAGGCGGAGGTGGCCGGCAAGACCGCCATTGATCTGTCCGACGAGCAGGTTCTGAACGTTCTGATCCGGGAAGCCAAGAAGCGGCGCGAGGCCGAGGAGGCCTACACCTCGGCCGGCCGGGACGAGCTCGCCGCCCAGGAGCAGGCCGAGGCCGCGGTCCTGGCCGACTACCTACCGCAGCCGTTGACCGCGGAGGAGATCACGGCCATCGTCGCCGCCGCGATCGCCTCCAGCGGCGCCGCCGAGTTGGGCCCGAAGGGCATCGGCAAGGTCATGGGTCTGGTCACGCCGCAGACCAGAGGCAAGGCCGACGGTGGAGCGGTCGCCGCCGAGGTGCGCCGGCAGCTCGGCTAGCCGCCGGGTTTGTCCGCCGCGGCCTTCTTCTTCGCGGCCGCCTTCTTCTTGGCGCGCGGCCTTCTTCTCGCGAGCCTCGCGCCTGCGCTCCCGTCGCTCTTCGGCAACCGCCTCCGGGTCGCGGCCCTTGGAGTAGCGGGCGAAGATCGTGCTGTACTGCGGCGCCCGGCCGCCCGGCGACGGTTCGAAGCCGAGGAAGGTGCCCTCCGGCAGTCGGCTGTAGACACTGGTCGTCACCACGTTGAAGCCGGCCTTCTCCAGCTTCTTCGTGCCTGCGCGCATGCCCAGACCGAAGATGCTGGGGATGTCGACGATCTTGCCACGCTCGATCTTGAGCGGCGGTGCCTTGAAGCCGGTCCGCGGAATCCCCTTCAGGTACTGCTGCATCGTCGGCTTCCAGATGTCCTGGCCGGCGTCGCCGCTGCCCGACCCCTCGAGGTCGAAGTTGGTCGACGGCACCTGGTAACCCTTGACACCGGTGCGCCGGAAGCCGGCCTTCTTGCGCATGAACGGCTTCCGGGTGTTGTCGATGGAGATCATGGCGGCCCCGGCGATCTCCGGGGTGTAGCCCATGTACCAGACCGCCTCATTGCTGTTGATCGTGCCGGTCTTGCCCGCCTGCGGCCGGCCGTCTGCCGTCCGGGCGCGAGCACCGGTGCCCTTGGTGACCACACTGGCCAGCAGCTTGTTCATGCCGTCGGCCACGTCCTCGCTCATCACCCGCTGGCAGTTGCCCTTCTTGATGTCGAGCTGTTTGCCGTTGCGGTCGGTCACCTTCTCGATGATGATCGGATCGCAGTGGATGCCGCGAGCCGCGAAGGTCGCATACGCCTCGGCCATCGACAGTGGGCTGACCTCGACCGAGCCCAGGGTGAACGCGGGGATGTACTGGTAGTAGTCGACCAATTGGCGGTCCTTGGTGCCGAGCTTGACGCCGAGCTTCTCGGCCATCTTCACCACCGGACACATGCCGACGTCCAATTCGAGCTGGGCGAAGTAGGTGTTGACCGACTTCTGCGCTCCCTCGTACATCCCCATGACCTTGTTCCCGCTGGTCGTGGAGTTGGTCACCTTCCACTTCGGCAGCAACTCGCGGCCCCGGCAGGATCGGTACGTCTTGCCGCCGAAGTTCATGGAGTGCTTGGCGTTGTACTTCTTCGAGAGGGGAATGCCCTTCTCCAGGGCCGCGGCGGCCGTGAACGCCTTGAAGGTCGAGCCCGCCTGGTACCCCTGGATGCCACCCATCGAGGGCTCCACCGACAGGTTCCAGAAGGTCTCGCCCTTCTTCTTGTTGTTTCCCATCTTGGGCCGGCTCTGCGCCATCGCCACGATCAAACCGGTCCCCGGCTCGATCATGTTCATGGTCGAGATCACCGGGTCGGTGGGACCGACGACCTTCGCCACCGACCGCTCGGCCTGCAGCTGGGTCTTCGGATCGATCTTGGTCTGGATGGTGAGGCCGCCCCGCTTGATCGTTCGCCTCCCGCTCGACGCGGTTCCGGCCGAGGGCCGGATCGGTCAGCAGGCTGCGGTAGACGTAGTCGCACAGGAACGGGAACTTGCGGCCGACGCAGCCGTTCGGGGTGCGCTTGATCTTGTCGATGTCGATCTTGGACGCCTTGGCGTCACGCGCCTGGGCCGCCGTGATCAACTTGAGCTCCGCCATCCGGTTGGCGACGACGTCGCGCCGGTCCAGGGCCGCGGTCATGTTGGTCACCGGGTTGCTGGCGTGCGGGTTCTGCACCAGTCCGGCCAGCATCGTCGCCTCGCTGAGATTCAGCTCCGATGCTTTCTTGTTGTAGTAGTGGCGGGCCGCGGACTCGACCCCGTACGCACCGTCGCCGTAGTAGGCGATGTTCAGGTAGCGCTCGAGGATCTGGTTCTTCGTCAGCCGCTTCTCCAGCGCGATCGCGTAGCGCAGCTCACGGATCTTGCGACTCAGGGTCGGCGCGGTCGCGTCGTCGACGCAACCCTTGTCACCACGGCAGGCCTCGACCAGCGTCATCTTCACGTACTGCTGGGTGATGGAGGACCCACCCTGGGTGTTGCCGTCACCGGAGGTGTTGCGCACCAGCGCCCGGAGCGTGCCCTTGACATCCAACGCGCCGTGCTCGTAGAAGCGGTGGTCCTCGATCGCGATCTGAGCCTGCTGCATGATCGGTGAGATCTTGCTCAGCGGAACGTAGATCCGGTTCTCGTCGTAGAAGTACGCGAGCAACTTGCCGTCGGCCATCAACACCCGGGATCGAACGGGCGGCGCGGGGGTGGCAAGAGCGGCCTCGATGTTGTCCAACTCATCCGCCGCGACCTTGCTGCTGACCCCGGCGATACCGGCCATCGGCACGAACAACCCCGCGATCAGGACGCCGGACAGCACGCTGACGACGATGAACATCACCAGCGCATAGGCCACGCTCCCAACGCGCTTAGGGGTGAACGGCATGATGGCCAAGATACGCGACGATCCGGAGCACATCCGAATTTTGGCGTGCCGGAAGGACGAACCAAACCATCTGGTCGGCAGGTTCGAATCACGATCGCACAAATATTTCGGGTGTCAGCTAGCCACAGGGGCTAAGCCTTCGTACCATACTGCCGTTGCCCCCACGCGGATCCGGGGAAGATCCGGGGGCGATGTCAGGAAAAGGGGAGAGATCGTCATGGCGGTTCAAGGGGAAGACTGGACCATGCGCGCCAAGTGTCGGGGCACGGCGGACGCATTGTTTCCAGAAGCGGCAGATCAGAAGCGGGCGCGAGCCGTCTGCATGAGCTGCCCGGTGCGACTCGAGTGTCTGGCCGAAGCGCTGGACAATCGGATCGAGTGGGGTGTCTGGGGAGGGATGACCGAGCGTGAGCGCCGGCTGCTGCTGCGGCAGCGGACCGACGTCCGCTCGTGGCGCTCAGCCTTGGTCGGCAAGGAGCGCGCCAACGCGGCGCAATGACGCCACGTCGGTGACGTCGGCCGGTAGCGCGGGCACCAATGCCCGCGGCACCTGAGGCCGAGTCTTCGCGAACCGGTTGATCAGCAACCTCTCGTTGTCGATCACCTGGGCGAGTGCGGCATGCCGTCGCAGCGCCTCGATCTCGATCGAGGCCGTCGCCGGATCCAGGTCCTCGGCCAACGCGAGGGCCCGGGCGGCCGACACCTCCAACAGGCTGGTGTGGGTGCGGTTGAGCACCAGCCCGGTGAGCGGCATGCCCTCTTCGGTCAACCGGTCGACGAAGTACGCGGCCTCGCGCAGCGCGTCGCGTTGGGCGGTGGCGACCACCAAGAAGGTGGTCGAGGTCGACGCCAGCAGCTGGAATGTCGCCGTCGCGCGGGCCCGGAATCCGCCGAACACCGCCTCGCACGCCGTGATGAAGGTCTGCAGGTCCTCGATGATCTGGCTGCCGAGGACCTTCTTCATCGCGCTCGCGACCAGGTTGAAGCCCACGCTGACCAGGCGGAACGGTCCCTTGGCCCCCGCGGCCAACAATTTCAGGAAGCGGCCGTCGAGCAATGAACTGAGGTGCTCGGGCGCGTCCAGGAAGTCCAGCGCCGAACGGGCCGGCGGCGTGTCGACCACAATCAGGTCCCAGCGGCCGCCCGCCTGCGCCTCACTGTGCAGTTGACCCAACTTCTCCATTGCCATGTATTCCTGGGTGCCGGAGAACGACGACGAGAGCGCCTGGTAGAAGGGGTTTTCCAGGATCGCCTGGGCGCTCAGCGGCGAGGAGTGGGCAATCACCACCTCGTCGAAGGTGCGCTTCATGTCGAGCATCATGGCGTCGAGGCTGCCGCCTGCAGTCAGGTCGATCCCCGAGACCGGCCGAGGGGTGTTGTCCAGTTCACCCACGCCCAGGGACTGGGCCAGTCGTCGGGCCGGATCGATGGTGAGCACCACCACCTTGCGACCGGCCTCCGCGGCGCGGACCGCCAGCGCAGCCGAAGTCGTCGTCTTGCCGACGCCCCCCGAGCCGCAGCAGACCACGATGCTCGTCAAGCGGTCGGCGATGATCCGCTCGACGTCCAAAACTCTCACACGGCTCCGTCCAGGTTCATCGGGCCGCTCAACTGCGCGGCGATGGAGAACAAGGCGCTCTCGTCGATGCCGGCCGGGTCGAAAGAGACCTCAGCCAGGGGCACGCCGAAGCCGGCCAGGATGCCGCGCTGGCGGCGCTGCTCCAGCACCTGGGCGGCCTCGACCGCGAACTCCTCGGCCAGCGTCTTGTTCATCACGTCGGTGAAGCCCGGCACCTGCAGCGGGAGGGTGCCTTTCGCCGCCGCCTTGAGTTTGGCGGCACTCAACGGGTTGGGCGTCACCATGTTGGCGATCACCGTCCCCACCCGGATTCCGGTCGGTTCGAGGTGCTGGATGGCCTCTTCGGTCTCGGTGACCGGCATGTCTTCCAACAGGGTGACCAGGTGGACGATGGTCCGGTCACTGCGCAGCAGGCGGGTGATCGACTCCGCCTGGCCCGCGATCGGGCCGACCTTGGCCAGCCCCGAGACCGCTTCGTGCACGTTGAGGAAGCTGGAGATCCGGCCGGTCGGCGGGGCGTCGAGGACCACCGCGTCGTAGGAGCGTGGTCGCTTCTTCTCCCGCCGGCGGACCGCCTCGTACACCTTGCCGGTGAGGACCACGTCGCGCAGTCCCGGCGCGATCGAGGTGACGAAGTCGATCGCGCCGAACCTGTCGAGGGCCTTGGCCGCGAAACCGAGGTGATAGAAGGTGTCGAGGTACTCCAGCAGGGCGTCCTCAGCGTCGATTGCGAGCCCGTGCACCTCACCGCCGCATCGGGGTACGGCAGATCCGGGGTTCCTCGGCACCCTGGAACGGCGGCAGACCCACCAGATCGGAAATGCCGTGCCGACCCTCGACCTCGCAGACCAGGACCCGGCGGCCGGCCGAGGCCAGGGCACAGGCGAGGGCGGTCGCGATGGTCGTCTTGCCGGTGCCGCCCTTGCCGCTGACGATGTGCAGCGTATGTCGCGGTCCACTCGCCTCGCCGCCCACCATGGGCTCGATGGTAGTGGTGCGTTCGGCGGCCCCTGCTTCGCTCCGTCAGGCCGTCGAGCGGACGTGCAGGCGTTCGCCCTGCGCGTTGACGAGGATCAGCAGTTCCACCGGTCCCGGGCCGGCACCGGTGAACCAGTGCGGCGTCTGGGTGTCGAATTCGGCCACCTCGCCGGGCTCCAGGACGAGATCGAGATCACCGAGCCGGAGCCGGAGCCGGCCCGACAGCACGTAGATCCAGTCGTATCCCTCGTGGGACCGCAGTTCAGCCTCCGGTTCGGGCGAGATGTGCATCTTGTACGCCTTCATCCCCCCTGGTCGCCGGGTGAGCGGGATCATCACGCGTCCCTGGTGCCGGCGCGGACGCAGCGGCACCCGCGGATCGGGCGTGGTCAAGGTGCCGATCAACTCGTCGAGCGGCATCTGGTGCGCCCGGGCTATCGGGAGCAGCAGTTCCAGGGTCGGCCGCCGCTCACCCGCCTCCAGCCGCGACAGCGTCGACGTCGAGATGTCGGTCGCCGCGGACAACTGGGCGAGGGTCACGCCGTGCTCCTCGCGGACGCCGCGCAGCCGTGGTCCGACCGCGGCGAGCAGGCTTCGATCGCTACTTGCCATATTGGCAACAATACTTGCTGAAATGACGTCGTCGGGGCAGGCTCGACAACATGACGGAAATCGGTGGATCAGCAGAGCATGTACGACGTGGTGGTCGTCGGTGGGGGAGCGGCCGGGCTGGCGGGTGCGTTGGCGCTGGTGCGATCGCGACGCTCGGTGTTGGTTGTCGATGGCGGCCGGCCGCGGAACGCACCCTCGCCGCACGCCCACAACTACCTGACCCGGGACGGCGCAACCCCGGCGGAAATCGTCGCGCTGGGGCGCGCGGAGGTGATCGGCTACGGCGGCCGGGTCGAGTCGGGCGAGGTGCTCGCGCTGGTGCGCGACGTCGACGGCTTCCGGGTCGAGCTGGCGGATCGGACGGTGGCGGCGCGGCGGTTGCTGGTCGCCACGGGATCGGTCGACGAGCTGCCCGACGTGCCGGGACTGGCGGAGCATTGGGGTCGAGACGTCGTGCACTGCCCGTACTGTCACGGCTGGGAGGTCCGGGACGGCCGGATCGGCGTGCTCGCCACCACGGCCAACGCGGTGCACCAGACGCTGATGTTCGCCCAACTCAGCGACCACGTCTCGGTGCTCGCCCCGAACGGGCTGATCGCCACCGCGGAGGAGCGAGAACAACTCGTTGCCCTCGGCGTTGCGGTGATCACCTCGCAGGTGCTGAGGATCGAGTCCGACGCGTCCGGGCTGACCGGAGTCCGGCTGGCCGACGGATTCCTGGCGCTGGACAGCTTGGCGGTGCAGACCGTGTGCCGGGCCCGCGCGGACCTGCTCGCCCCGCTCGGCTTGCAGCCGCAGGACGTGTTCGTGGGTGAGCACTTGTTCGGTACCCAGATCGAGGCCGATCCGACCGGCGCCACGAGCGTGCCCGGGGTGTGGGTGGCCGGAAACGTCGCCAGCGTCTCGGCCCAGGTCATCACCTCGGCCGGCGCCGGACTGATGGCGGGCGCGCGCATCAACGCCGACCTGATCGCCGAGGACGCCCGCCGGGCGGTCGTGGCCCACCGCGCTCGCGCAGCAGCCGATCCGGTGTCAGCGGGATCCGCCATGCTGGGGACGTGAGCGAGTCGCATCAACCCCGGCCGGTGATCACCCTCGGCTCGCTCGTCATCGACACCGACGACCCGGCCGAGTTGGCCCGCTTCTACGCCGCGCTGCTCGACGTGCCGATCGTCGAGGAGAACGAGCGGTGGGTGACCATCCAGCTGCCCGACGGGCGGCTGGTGGACTTCCAGTTGTCGATCACCTTCCGGCCGCCGACGTCGCAGTCGGCGGAGGTCCCCCAGCAGTTCCATCTCGACCTGATGGTGGACGACCTCGCCGTCGCGATGGCGTACGCGGAGTCACTCGGTGCGCGGCGGATCGAGGCCCTCGGTGGAAACTCCGTGGCCTTCGTCGACCCGAGTGGTCACCCCTTCTGCCTGTGCAGCCGCTCGGCTGCGGCCCCCTAGGCTGTCGCTCATGACCAAGTGGGAGTACGTGACCGTTCCGCTGCTGGTGCACGCGACCAAGCAGATCCTCGACAACTGGGGCCAGGACGGCTGGGAACTGGTGCAGGTCGTCCCGGGTCTGAATCCGGAGAACCTGGTCGCCTACCTGAAGCGGCCACTTTCCCAATGAGGCGGTCCGCATGAGCGAACCCGGTCTGGCCTCGCAGCGGCTGGCCGAGTTGGGGTTGACCGCTGCCGGCAGTGCCGAAGCCGCTGGCCGCGTACGTGCCGGCGATCCGGTTCGGGCAACCTCGTCTACACCTCGGGTCAGTTGCCGAGCCGCGACGGGACTCTGATCGCGGTCGGCAAGGTCGGGTCGGAGGTGTCGCCCGAGACCGGCTACGAGTGCGCGCGAGCCGCCGTCTTGAACGCCGTCGCCGTGATCGCCGCGGAGGCGGGCGGGATCGACGCGATCGAGCGGATCGTGAAGGTCACCGTGTTCGTCGCGAGTGCGCCCGACTTCACCGGTCAACCGCAGGTGGCCAACGGGGCCAGCGAACTGCTCGCCGAGATCTTCGGTGACGCGGGCCGGCACGCCCGCAGCGCGGTGGGCCTGACCGTGCTGCCGTTGAACGCCCCGGTGGAGATCGAGGTGATTGCGGCCGTCACCGCCCGGCCGTCGGTGCAGCCGCTCTGAGCCGGCCATGACGACCAATTCCGCCGATGTCCTCCGCGGATTCGCGCCACGGTTGAGCGACGCCTTGACGGCCCGGGCGGCTGCCTGGGTGCCGGGGTCGATAGCCGTGGCCCCGCAGGCCCGCGGCCAGCGTCATCTTGGTGCGGGAGTCGCCGGAACTGGAGACGTACCTGTTGCACCGTCATGCGCGGATGGCGTTCGCGGCATCGATGGTGGTCTTCCCCGGTGGCGGGATGGAGCCGGCCGACGACTCGGCCGGGGACCCGTGGCGGGCGTGCGGGGTGCGGGAGACCGCGGAGGAGACCGGGGTCGTGCTGCACCCGGAGGACCTGCTGGCCTGGGCGGCCTGGACCACCCCGGCGTTCGAGGCGCGCCGATACGAGACCCGGTTCTACGTCGCCGCGTTGCCCGCCGGGCAGCAGGCGGCGGACGTGTCCGGGGAGACGGATCGGGCGGAGTGGACAGCGCCCGCCGCCGCTCTCGCCGCCGCTGCGGAGGGGGCCCTGGCGCTGATGCCGCCGACCCAGTCCATCTTGATGGAGCTGGCGGCACTCGGCTCGATCGCCGCCGTCTCGGCCGCCGCGGTCGATCGGGTCATCGTCTCGATCCTGCCCGAACCTGTCTGCGACGCGGACGGCTGGCGATTCCGTTATCCGAGCGCCGACGAGCGGCCATGAACAGGACCTTCGCCGAGCCGGGCGTGCAGTGCCTGCTGGCCCCGAACCCGGGACCGATGACCCTCGACGGCACCAACACCTGGATCATCGGCGACCCGTATTCGGCGGCTGCTGTCGTCGTCGACCCCGGACCCGCGGATCCCGGCCATCTCGCCGACATTCTCGAGGTGGCCGGGGGGCGGATCGCCGTCATCCTCCTCACCCACCGGCACCGCGATCACACCGCCGGGGCGGCTGCGCTGGCCGCTAGCTCCGGGTGCACCGTGCGGGCCGCGGATCCGGTGTTTCGGATCGGCGCGGCCGGACTGAGCGACGGAGACCAGATCGACGCTGGGGAGCACCGGCTCGAGGTGATCGTCACCCCGGGCCACACCGACGACTCGGTGTCGTTGCTGTTGACCGGGCAGGGGGCGTCCCGGTTACTCACCGGTGACACGGTGCTCGGTCGCGGGACCACGGTGATCGCGGCGCCGGACGGCGACCTCGCCGCGTACCTCCGCTCCCTGGATCGGTTGCTCGAGCTGGTCGAGCGGCGCGAGGTGAGCCAGCTGCTGCCCGGCCACGGACCCGTCGTCGACCGGCCTGGGGAGGTGCTCGAGGGTTATCGCCGACACCGGTACGAGCGGTTGGCCCAGGTCCGGGAGGCCGTCCGCGCGGGTGCGGTCACCGCCGACGACGTGGTGCAGAGGGTGTACGCGGACGTCGACCGGAGCCTCTGGCCGGCCGCCGCGCAGTCGGTCCAGGCGCAGCTGCGATACCTCCAGACCGGCGACTGACCCCACAGCTTGCTCGGCCCGGGGCAAGTCGGGTCTGGGTGCGATCTCCTAGCAAGCTCATCCGGATCGCACAGGTCGCCCACAGGAACCCGAGCAAATCTCGATGGCATGAGCCAACCGCACGATCCGAATCCGTCCCAGGGCCAGCACGGCCTCAACACGCCACCGTTCTCTGGGTATCGAGGGGGCTACGGAGGGGCGGAGCCGACCGTGCCGATCGATCGCGTGCCCGGCTTCCAGCCCCACGACTTCCCGGCGCCGGCCGGCGTGCCGCCGCTGCCGCCCGCCGGCTCGACCGGGACCGGCATCGCCACCGCCACCCGGCCGAAGCGGGGCCTGGCGACGGTGCTCGTGGCGGCATCGCTGTCCGCGGTGATCGGCGCCGGCGCGGGCATCGGCTCGTACGCGTGGGTCAGCGGCAACAACCCGACGACCGGCTCGCCGATCAGCGTGACCAACACCCCGGCATCGACGACGCCGAAACTCGACGGGACCGTGGCCGCCGCGGCGGCGAAGATCGACCCGTCGGTGGTGACCATCAGCGTCCGCACCAGCCAGGGCGGCGGGCTCGGTACCGGCGTCGTGCTGGACACCGACGGGCACATCCTGACCAACGACCACGTGGTGTCGGGAGCCGGTCAGGGTGGCAGCATCGAGGTCAGCTTCGACAACGGCAGCACCGCCAAGGCGAGCGTGGTGGGGACCGCGCCGGAGAACGATCTCGCCGTCATCAAGGTGCCGGCCTCGGCGGATCTCAAGCCCGCCTCGTTCGCCAGATCCGGCTCGTTGACCGTCGGTCAGGCCGTGGTCGCGGTCGGCGCGCCGCTCGGGCTGTCCGACACCGTGACCAGCGGGATCGTGTCCAACACGGCCCGGCCGGTCCGATCCGGCGCCAACAACGACGCGGTCTACCTCGCAGTTCAGACCGACGCGGCGATCAACCCGGGCAACTCCGGCGGTCCGCTCGTCGACCTCAACGGCTCGGTCGTGGGCATCAACTCCGCGATCGCCAGTACGGGCAGCGCCGAAGGTGGCCAGCCCGGCAACATCGGCATCGGCTTCGCCATCCCGGCCGACGTCGCGACCCGCGTTGCGACGGACCTGATCAAGAATCAGACCGCACCGCGGGCCACCCTCGGAGTGAATCTGCAGGGCGCCGGTACCGAGCAGGCGCCGGAGCAGGGCGTCACCCTCGACCAGGTGGTCGCCGGCGGAGCGGCGGCCAAGGCGGGACTGGAGACCGGCGACGTGGTCACCAAGCTGAACGACTTCCCGACGACCACGCCCGACGGCCTGATCGCCGCCACCCGCTACTACGCTCCGGGAACGACGGTGGACATCAGCTACCTGCGCGGCGGGCAGTCGCACACGGTGAAGGTCACTCTCGGCACCAGCTGAGGGACCACAATTCGGAGGGTGCAGAACAACTAGCGCGCTCGGCGCTCGACCCGCTCGACGTCGAGGATGGTGACCGAACGAGGCTCGAGCCGGATCCAGCCGCGAGCGGCGAAGTCGGCGAGGGCCTTGTTCACCGTCTCTCGGGAGGCCCCGACCAACTGGGCCAGCTCTTCCTGAGTCAGGTCGTGATGGACGTGGATACCGTCTTCGCGCCGGTCCCCGAACCGGCGGGCCAGTTCCAGCAACTGCTTGGCCACCCGGCCCGGTACATCGGAGAAGACCAGGTCGGCGACCACGTCGTTCGCCCGGCGGAGGCGGGCGGCGAGTTGGCCGAGAAGGCCGCGAGCCACTTCCGGCCGGCCGGTCAGCCAGCCCGTCAGCTCGTCGTGCTCGAGGGTACGCAGCTCGCAGGCGGTCACCGCGGTCGCGGTCGTGGACCGCGGCCCAGGGTCGAACAGCGACAACTCGCCGAACATCTGTCCCGGTCCGAGGATGGCGAGCAAATTCTCCCGACCCGCCGAGCCACTGCGGCCCAGTTTGATCTTGCCGGCGATGACCACGTACAGCCGGTCCTCGGCGTCACCCTCGTGAAAGAGCACTTCGCCGCGGGTCAGCTTGATCGTCCCCATGGCGTTGCTGAGCGCCGTGGCCGCTTCGTCCTCCAGACCCGCGAACAGTGGTGCTCTCTTCAACACCTCCGGATCCACGCGACCTCCCTGTGCGTATGGGCAACTCCTCGTCAGGCTACCGTTGAATCGCTCTGAGCGGCAGATGACCCCGCCCGCCAGTCCCCGGCCAGCACGTAGGCTGCAGGGCATGGCCGCCCGAGCATCCGCCGCCGGCCCGCTGGCCAGGGGCCGGGCGAAGGTGAAGGTGGCGCCGACCGACCCGCCGACCCCCTTCGACCGGTCCCGCACCGCTCTCGTCCGGCGAGCCCGCACCATCGACCGAGCCCTCGCCGAGACGTATCCGGACGCGCGCTGCGAACTGGACTTTCGAAGTCCGCTGGAACTGCTGGTGGCCACCATCTTGTCCGCTCAGTCCACCGACAAACGGGTCAACATCGTCACGGTGCCGCTGTTCGCGCGCTACCCAGACGCCGCCTCCTACGCCGCCGCCGATCGCGCCGAGCTCGAGGCGATGATCATGCCAACGGGGTTCTTCCGGGCCAAGTCGGACACCTTGATCAAACTCGGAGCCGCGCTGGTGGAGCGGTACGGCGGTGAGGTGCCGAGGCGGCTCGCCGACCTGGTGACGCTTCCCGGTGTCGGCCGCAAGACCGCCAATGTCGTGCTCGGGAACGCGTTCGGAGTCCCCGGCATCACTGTTGACACGCATTTCGGCCGGTTGGCCCGGCGGCTCGGTTGGACCGCCGCCACCGAGCCCGACCAGGCCGAGTTCGAGGTCGGCACGTTGTTCGAGAAGCGGGATTGGGTGATGCTCTGCCACCACGTCATCTGGCACGGTCGGCGTCGCTGTCACGCCCGCAACCCTGCGTGCGGGGCCTGCCCGATCGCCCACTGGTGTCCCTCGTTCGGCGAGGGCGAGACCAACCCGGTGAAGGCGGCGAAATTGGTGCGCGAGCCGCGCGGATGATCAAGCGTGGGACACCGCCGGGCGTGCCTCTCGCTCGGCTCGCGGGGGTGATCGTGCTGGCCCTGCTGGCCGGCTGTGCCGGCTGTGCCGGCTTCGGTCCGGACGCCGGACCGGGGGCCGGGGGTGCGCCGACCACCGCCTCGTCGGTCTCCCCGCAGGAGCTCGCCGCCGCCAAGAGAGCCGCCAAGATTGCGGACTGCCCACCCTCGGACCCTTCGGTGAAGACCGTCGACGCGGGCTTGCCCGACGTGATCCTGCCCTGCCTCGGCGGCGGTCAGCAGGTGCGGATGGCGGGCCTTCGGGGCCGGCCCATGTTGATCAACATCTGGGCCCAGTGGTGCGAGCCCTGCCGGGCCGAGGCACGCTACCTGTCGGCTGCGGCGCGGGCGTTGGAGGGCCGCGTGCTCGTGCTGGGCGTCGACTACTCCGATCCGCGACCCGACTACGCGATCGAATTCGCGGCGTACGCGAAGTGGCGGTACCCACAGGTCGTCGATCCGGATCTCGACCTGCGAGCGCCCCTGCAGATCGCCGGCCCGCCGCAGACGTTCCTGGTCGACGCCCGCGGCCGGATCGTCTATCGGCACTCGGGCCCGTTCACCTCCACCGACGAGATCACCGATGCGGTGGCCGAGCATCTGAAGATCTCGGCGTGACCGAGCCGGACTGGGTGCCGCGGCTGCGTACCGTGCTCGCCGAGGGTCGTCGGCAGGCCTGGAGCGATCTGCTACGACCCGTTCAGGACGCCCGGGCGGCGGCTGTGTTGATCTTGATCGGCACCGCCGTGGACGGGCCCGAGATCTTGTTCGTCGAGCGCGCGTCGACCTTGCGTACGCACGCCGGTCAGATCGCCCTGCCCGGCGGAGCCGTGGATCCGGGCGACGCCGACCTGGCCGCGACCGCCTTGCGCGAGGCGTCGGAGGAGACGGGCGTGGACCCCCGGGGGATCGCGGTGCTTGGGGCGTTGCCGGCCGCCCACGTATCCGTCAGCGGCTTCGACGTGACGGCGGTGGTGGGGTGGTGGCGGTCGCGGAGCCCCGTGGGGGTCGCCGACCCGCGCGAGGTCGCGTCGGTGGAGATGGTGCGGGTGGCCGATCTGACCGATCCGGCCAACCGGGCGACGGTCCGCCACCCGTCCGGCTACGCCGGCCCCGGATTCGAGGTGGCCGGGCATCTGATCTGGGGCCTGACCGCGTATCTGGTGGACGGGCTCTTGGAGCTGGCGGGCTGGCAGCGATCGTGGGACCAGACGAAGATGATCGCGATACCGCCGCGTTATCTGACCGACCGAGCCAGCACGGGAGGCCCCGATGCCCACTGACGATCCGCATCCGCCGGAGTTGATGCGAATCTGGCTGACCTGCCTGCCCGATCAGCCCGAGCGGGGCGAGCAGATCATCGCCCGGTACGCCGAGCCGCACCGGCACTACCACGACACCGCACACCTCGCGTCGGTGTTGGGCTGGGTCGACCGGCTCGCCGGTGATCACGACCTGTTCCTGGTCCGGCTGGCGGCGTTCTTCCATGACGCGGTGTACGCGATCCCGCCGGGCCAGGTCAGCAACGAGGAGGCGTCGGCGCGGCTGGCCCTGAAGGAGCTGAGTCGCGCCGGTCTGGAGCAGGAGGACCTGAACGGAGTGGCCCGGCTGGTGCGGCTGACCGAGACCCATGTGCCCGGATCCCGCGACCCCGAGGGCGAACTGCTCTGCGACGCCGATCTGGCCGTCTTGGCCGGCACTCCCGAGGAGTACGCGGCCTACGTCGCGGCGGTCGAGCAGGAGTACGTCGCGCTACCCCGCGAGGTGTTCGCGGCCGGGCGACTGGACGTGCTGCTGGACCTGCGGGACCGCGACCTGTTCCGTACCGGGAAGGGCCGTGCGCTCAACGAACGGGCCCGCGTGAACATCGAGTCGGAGGTCCAAGCGCTGGCCGCTGAGCTGGGGGTCGTTGTGGAATCATCTGACGGGTGAATTCCTCCCCCGCCCAGCTGAGTCAGGCCGCAGGCCCGCCCGGGCACCGACCCGACAACTGGTGGAAGTCCGCCGTCGTCTACCAGATCTATCCCCGATCATTCGCGGACAGCAACGGGGACGGAACCGGCGACCTCCCCGGCATCGAGTCGAAACTCGACTATCTGGGCGACCTCGGCGTCGACGTGATCTGGTTGTCGCCGGTGTACCGGTCGCCGATGGATGACAACGGGTACGACATCAGCGACTACACCGACGTCGACCCGATGTTCGGCACCCTGGAGGAGCTCGACGAGGTCATCGCCGGACTGCATGACCGCGGTATGAAGCTGGTGATGGACCTGGTCGTCAATCACACCTCAGACGAACACGCGTGGTTCGCCGAATCCCGCGATCCGGCGTCGCCGAAACGGGACTGGTACGTCTGGCGGCCGGCCCGGGAGGGATTCGAACCTGGCACCGAGGGCGCGGAACCGACGAACTGGGGCTCGGCGTTCTCCGGCTCGGCCTGGCAGTACGACGAGCGCAGCGGCGAGTACTACCTGCACATGTTCTCGCCCAAGCAGCCCGACCTGAACTGGGAGAATCCCGAGGTCCGCCGCGCCGTCTACGCGATGATGCGCTGGTGGGTCGACCGTGGCGTCGACGGCTTCCGGATGGACGTGATCAACCTCATCTCCAAGCCGGTCGCGTTCCTCGACGGCGAGCCGCCCGTGGGGCAGCCGTACTATCCGAGCTTCTCGGCGGTGGCGAACGGTCGCCGGCTGAATGAGTTCCTTGCCGAGATGAACGCCGACGTGGGTCTGGATCGACTCAACCTGCTGACGGTGGGCGAGATGCCGGGGTCCTCGATCGAGACCGCGCGGTCGGTCACCGATCCGCAGCGGCACGAACTCAACATGGTGTTCACGTTCGAACACGTGAGTCTGGACCAGCTGCCCGATGGATCGAAGTGGGATCTCGCCCACCTGCCACTACCGGTGTTGAAGACCAATCTGGCCTCCTGGCAGGAGGGCCTGGCCGATTCCGGCTGGAACTCCCTCTACTGGGACAACCACGATCAGCCGCGGGCGGTGTCTCGGTTCGGCGATGACCGGCCCACCCATCGGGTGGCGTCGGCGAAGACCCTCGCCACGGTGCTCCACCTCCACCGGGGCACGCCCTACGTCTACCAGGGTCAAGAGATCGGGATGACCAACACGTACTACACCGAGATCTCGCAGTACCACGACCTGGAGTCGGTGAACTACCACGCGGAGGCCCTGAGTCTCGGCATGGAGGCCGAAGTGGTGTTGCAATCGCTTCGCACCAAGAGCCGGGACAACGCGCGATCACCGATGCAGTGGGACGACACCACGCACGGGGGGTTCACCACCAACATCCCCTGGCTGCCGGTCAACCCGAACTTCGTCACCATCAACGCCGCCGCGTCGGTCGCGGATCCGGACTCGGTGTTCCACCACTACCGGAAGTTGATCGCCCTGCGGCACTCCGACCCGGTGGTCGTGGACGGCCGCTTCGCCCTGCTGTTGCCGGAGCATCCGCAACTCTGGGTCATCAGCCGCACCCTCGGGGAGCGGATGCTTCTGGTGGTGGCGAACTGCTCCGCCGAGGAGGCCGAGATCCCCACCGCGGAGCTGCCCGCTCTGGGGTCGGCCTCGGTGTTGCTCGCTACCCATCCCGACCCGGCGGCCGCATTGCTCCAGCCGTGGGAGTCCCGGCTCTACGGTCTGGGCTGATCTCCTTGACGACGGGTCCGGGCTCGGCACCTGGCGACAACCGGTGGCTGGTGCTGGTCTCCATGACCGGCTCGCTGTCGATGATCATGCTCGACCAGACGGTGGTCAGCGTGGCGCTGCCGGTGATGACCGAAGATCTGAAGCTGAGTCCCACCGGGACCCAGTGGGTCGTGAATGCGTACGTGTTGTCTCTCGCTGCGCTGGTGGCGCTGGGCGGACGGTTGGGCGATCTGCTCGGCGGCGTCACCACGTTCCGGATCGGGGTGTCGCTGTTCTTCCTCGCCTCGGTTGGTTGCGGTCTTTCGCCCGCGGGTGAGCTCGGCGAACCGGTGATCATCTTTTTCCGCGCGCTCCAGGGGGCCGGAGCCGCGCTGATGATGCCGGCATCGGCGGCGATCGTGATCGGTGAATTCCAGGCCTCCGAACGGGGCCGTGCCATGGCCATCTACGCCGGGCTCAGCCAGATCTTCCTGGCCGTCGGCCCGTTGATCGGCGGCGTGCTCACCCAAGCGGTCAGCTGGAGGGCGGTTTTCTGGCTCAATGTGCCGGTGGGGATCGGTGCGCTGATCCTGGTGCACGTGGCGAAGCCGGCCAACGTCAAGAACCCAGGTGGGGTCATCAGGGCCCGAGACGTTGCGCTGCTGGTGCTGGGGATCGGTTTGACCATCCTGGCGATCCAACAGGCCAGCGTCTGGAAATGGACGTCGCTGCTGACCTGGTCGGTGTTGATCACTGGCCTGGTGCTGTCCGCGCTGTTCGTCCGGGAGCAACTGCGGGCCGATCAGCCCCTGGTCAAGGTGGCCCTGTTAGGCCGGCCGGCATTTCTGGCCGACAACGTCGTGATGGGGCTGGTGCAGTTCGGGTTGCTGCCGGTGGTGTTGTTCAACTCCTTGTTCCTGCAGGACGTGCTGCAATTCTCACCGTTGCTGGCGGGCGTCGGCATCATGCCGGTGATCCTCGCCCTCGCCCTCACCGCGCAGGTCGGAGGCCGCATGTTCGACAAGGTCGGCGTTCGGCCGCCGGTGCTGATCGGCCTCGGGGCCTGTGTGGTGGGGCTCGGATTGTGGGCGGCCTCGTTGCCGCTGATCAGCTACCCGTGGCAGCTGCCGGGCATGATCTTGACCGGCTTCGGCCTGGGCCTGACCATCTCACCGGCCAACACCGATGCGCTCAGCCGGGTCTCCGGTGCCGACCGCGCCCAGGGTTCCGGGATGGTCCAGACCGTTCGCCAGCTCGGCGGCACGATCGGGGTCGCCGTGATCAGCGCGGTCGTCCTCGGTATCGAGACCAGGGGCACCGAAGCCGGCTCACCTGACCAGGTGGCGTTCGCCATGGCGGTGGGCTTCGGTATCGCCGCGCTGGCCTTTGTGGTGGCCTTCATCGTCGGTTGGCGGCTGTTGTCGCGCCAGCGGATCACTGCCGATCCGACCCAGCCCGTTCTTCCCGGTTGACACTCGGGCGCTCAGGGCAGTGCTTTGGTCTCCACCACGTGGCCTTCGATCTGCGGAGCCCTGGCGGCCGCGGTGGCCCGCTTGAACGCCCCGCTGATCTCGGCGACGGACTCCTGCGCTTGGGCGATGGTCCGCTCCGGCGCCTTCACCTTCTTGACGCGCGTGTAGCCGATCAGGGCCAGCACGCCGGCGATCACGAGCAGGACCACCGCGACGATCACGAACGCCAGCCAGGGAGCGACGCCCAGGGCGATCAGGCCGAACGCGGCCGCGATGTAGAGCAGGGTGAGGGCGTTGATGCCGAAGTAGCCGGCGGCGCCGAACATGCCGGCGCCGATGCCTGCGTTCTTGGCCGAGGGGATGATCTCGGTCTTGGCCAGCTCTACGGTGTCGTTGACGAGCAGCTTCGCGTCGTCGGTGATGCCTTGAATGATCTCGCCGACCGGACGGTCCGCCATCTCGTTCTCCTCTCGTACCGGGCCGAGCCTAATGGGTATCACGGTGGCGGCCGGTCGCCGGGCGTGCCACCACGTCGGCGGGGTCGGCAATTCTCCGGGCCTGCCACAGGAAGGGGAGGGCCACGGCCGAGGCGGCCGCGGAGAGGACGAAGGACACCGGATAGCCCCAGATGTCGACGGCCCGACTCAGCGCGGGTTGGGCCACGATGCCGCCCGCGTTGCTGAACAGCGAGTCGAAGGACAAGATCGTGGCCCGCTGGCTCGAGGGGATCATGCCGTTGAGGTACGTCTGCCGAATCGGGCGACTCGCCGACGTCGGCCATGGACGAGACGACGACGAGGCTCACCACGATCCAGAAGTTGGGCACCAGGCCGATTCCGAGCAGCGCGAGCGTGCCGATGCCGGTCAGGAGCAGGATCGCGGAGGTCCGGCGGCTGAAGAGGCGGTTGACGACGGGCGTCAGAAGGCCGCCGACGATCTGCGCTCCCGCGGCGATGGCGGCCACCAGACCGGCGATCCCGTACGCCCGCGGGTCACCCCACAGCTCGAGGAGGTAGGGCTGGAGGGCATAGAAGACATACGTGCTGACCGCACCGACGAAGAGCCCGGACAAGCATCATCGCCCGAACGGCCGGCACTTTGAGTCCGTAGCGCACCGACTGGTTCACGATCGTGCGCAATTCGGCCCGGACCCCGCGGCCGCGGTCCGGGGTGAAGCCGAGATCGTGCATGAAAATCATGGCGATGACGAACACGATTCCGAGCACCACCGCCCGGGCGACGTAGGTGACACCGAGATTGGTCAGCTGAGCCAGGAAACCGCCGGCCACCGACCCGATCAACATCATGACGCCGGTCACGACCTGTCCACGGGCGAAGACGCCGTCCAGTTGGCCGTCGAACCCGGTGGCGGTCAGGGCGTCGACCAGCCAGGCTTCCACCGCCCCGGAGAAGAAGGTGAACCCCAGCCCGAGCAGGGCCGACACGATCGCCCACCAGACGAAGCCGGCGCGGATCTGCCACAACCAGACGTACAGCGCCGTGGTGACGGCCAGGGTCACGGTGCCGAGCAGGAACGAGGCGCGTCGGCCCCACGAGTCGGCGACGATCCCGGTCGGGATCTCGAAGAGCACCATGCCGGCGGTGAAAAAGGCGTTGGCCGTGAACGCCTCGAAGGTCGACAGACCCGCGTCCAGCAGGAAGATCGTGTTGATGCCCCAGATCAAAGATGCGGCGAACGTCGTGCCGGCGGTCAGCCCGTAGTAGGTCCGCCGAACCGTGGCCGACGTGGGCGGCGGGCGGCGGGCCGACCTGGTGGCTGCGGCAGTGGGCACGAGGGGGACGATACGTCCGCCCGCTGACGCCGGGCCGGGGGCTCGGTTGTCAGAATCGGGTGCGAGCCTGACGGCATGACCGAGACCTTTCCCACGATTGTCCAGGTCGCGCTCGACACGACCAACGCGCGCGAACTGGCCGAGTTCTACCGACAGCTGTTCGGCCTGACCTACCGACCGGGTGACGAGCCGCCCGCTGCGGGAGCTCCTGATCCGCAAGGTGAGGACTGGCTCGTGCTACGCGTTCCGGGTGGCGGGCCGGATCTGGCCTTCCAGCAGACTGAGGGCGTCCGGCCGTCGACGTGGCCGGATGACGCCGTGCCGCAGATGCTCCACCTGGACACCACGGTTGATTCCGTCGCTGAATTGGAGCGGCAACGGAAGCGGGCGCTGGCCCTGGGGGCGACGGAGCTCTTCGATCGCAGCGACGACCCCGACGAGCCGCTGTACGTCTTCGCCGACCCGGCTGGACACCCCTTTTGCGTGTTCGTGGGCTGATGTGCTCGACAACGCGGGTCGGACGGCGCGTCCACCTCGTTTCAAGCCTGGCGAAGGGCCAACTACTCGTCGACGGCGCAGACGTTCTGCTCGATTGATGGCCAGAGCTTGTATTCGAACACTTGTTCTGATAGTATGTGGGTCATGTCGGTGATCCCCGGGTTCGCGGAACTGGAAGCAGCGAAGGCGCTGCTGCTGGAGTCGCTGACCCAGGGGTCTTCCGGAGGACGAGATCCTGCCGGCGTTGCAGCAGTTGGAGGGGTTCCGGAATTCGTTGTGGCAGGCGGATCATCTGTTGGTCCAGGCGGTGCAGCGCTGCGGGTTGACCGAGAAGCATTGTGTGTCGTCGGTGGAGAAGCTGGTGGCGCAGGCGTTGCGGATCTCCTACGGGGACGCGAAGCGGCGGGTCCGCGCCGCGGCGGCGCTGGGGCCGCGGACCTCGATGGTGGGGGAGCCGGTGCCGGCGGTGCGGCCCGCACTGGCGGCGGCGCAGGCGGCCGGTGAGATCGGGCCGTTCGCGGTGGATCTGATCGACCGGACGTTGACCAAGGTCGAGATCTTGGCCCCGGATCAGGTGGCGGAGACCGAGCGGGTGCTGGTCGGGCATGGCCGGGTGTTCGAACCGGTCGAGCTGGGCAAGATCTGTGACCGGGTCGTCGACCACATCGATCCGGACGGCATCCCGACCCCGCGACGCTGATCCAGACGGGATCGCCGCAACCTCGCACCTCGGCCGGTGCCGGGATGGGATGACCAAGCTGGAGGGCCGGCTCACCCCGGCGGCTGCCGCCCGGGTGCGGGCGGTGTTGGAGCCGTTGGCGGCCCCCCGACCGACGGCGGAGCCGGGCCCGCAGGGCGGGGAACGGGCAGTGCCGGACCCGCGGAGCCGGGAACAACGGCTGCACGACGGGTTGGACGAGGCCTGTACCCGGCTGTTGCGGGCCGGGGACGTGCCCGCCTCGGGCGGGACCCCGGCGACGGTGATCATCACCATCACTGAAGACCAACTCCGCGCCGCCACTAAGCAAGCCGGCCGACAGCCGACCGGACTCAGCGAGGCGGCCTGCGGGTTCGGTCTCGGGTTCGGCACGGTGCAGACCTCGACCGGTGACGTCCTGTCCATCGCCGAAGCGTTGCGGCTGGCCGCCGAAGCCGACATCATCCCCGTGGTGATGACCGGCAAGGGACGCCCGCTGCACCTGGGCCGGACCCAGCGGTGCGCCAGTCGACCAGTCAGACCTTCGCGTTGATCGCCCGCGACGGCGGCTGCTCCTTCCCCGGCTGCACCGTCCCCCCGCAATGGTGCGAACGGCACCACATCATCGGCTGGGCGTTCGGCGGCTCCACCGACATCGACAACCTGACCCTGCTCTGCGGCTACCACCACGCCTACTTCGTCCAAGCCGGCTGGACCGTCACCATGAACGCCGACGGACTGCCCGAGTGGCGACCACCCCGCTGGCAAGACCGCGAACGACAACCGTTGATCAACCACCGCATCCGCGAGCGACATCGACAACGAGACCGCGTCTTCGTCTGACTAGCTTGCTGAACGATGAGGCTGCCCGAACCCGGCGGCCTTATCGGCATGCCCGGGTGAATCGGGCTGAGATCTGGGGGCTGAGGTGGCAACGACGACGATCTTCCGTTTGCGCTTCTCACCGCGGGGCGCGAATCCGCACCGAGAGACAGGTGACACAACCTTCGAGAAGCTCGAACTCACTGATCGGCACGGGCACGACCTCCAATCCGCGGCCTGCGAACAGGTCGGCGCTGCGCGGCGCGTCGGCCGACATCAAGACGGTGCGCTCGTCGAGCACCACGACGGCGGTCCCGTGCTCCTCCGGTACCCCGACGAAGCGCGGATAGATTGTCGGATCGTCGACCAGCGGCGGGTAGCCGATCACGGTGCCGTCCGGCAGCGCAGTGACGCCGGACTTCAGGTGCAGCACCCGGCTGATCGGCACCGGGATCACTCGCCAGCCCCGCGGCTCGATCAACCCGCTCAGTTGCCGGATGCCGTCGCCGTCGGTACGCGTGGACCGGCCGACGTAGGCGGTCCTCCCGAGCTTGAGGACGTCGCCGCCGTCGAGATGCCCGGGTTCGACGATCTCCGCCACCTCCAGACCCAACTCGGCGGCGGCCAGCCCATCGGCCACCGTAGCGATCTCGCCCCGGCGAGACGCCGCGCCCGGATGCGTCAGCACGGCCAGGTCACCGAAGATCACCACCGCGTCCTCGACGAACACCGCGTCCGGATGATCGTCGGCCGGATCGATCTCGATCACGCGCCAGGCGTGGTCGGTGAATGCCCGCACGTACCCCCGCCACTGCCACAGCGCCAGTCCCGCGTCCACGGGCTTCCGTTGGAGGTGGGTCAGTTCGCCGTCGGCGAGTCGGGGAGAGGGACGACGAACCAGGATCGTGGGCACTGGCTAAGTCCTCGGATCCGCGTCGGTGCCGACGTCGGAGCGCCGCGCGGTGTTGCGCCGGCGCAGCAGCACCGCACCCAGGACCGCCGCAATCAGCGAGGCCACCAGCACGGCCGCCTTGGCGTCGGCCTGCAACTCCGGGGCGTCCTCGAAGGCCAGTTCGGCGATCAGCAGCGAGACGGTGAAGCCCACCCCCGCCAACACCGAGACCGCGGCCACCTCGCGCCAGCGGAGTTCGGAGGCCAACTCGGCCCGGGTGAAGCGGGCGGTGAGGTACGAGCCGCCGAACACCCCGATGCCCTTGCCGAGCACCAGACCGAGCACGATGCCGATCGCGACCGGCTCGGTCGCCAACCGGACCAGGCTGGCCGGTGCCACCGAGATCCCGGCGACCAGCAGCGCGAACACCGGTACGGCGAAGCCGGCCGAGACCGGCCGCCACAGATGTTCCCAGCGGTCGATCAGGGCACCGCCGTCCTCCCGCGAGGAGCGCGTGAGCAGACCGAGAGCCACGCCGGCGATGGTGGCGTGCACCCCGCTCTGCAGGACGCACCACCAGCAGATCACCGCCAGCGGAACGTACAGGTACCAGCCGGAGATCCGGCGCCATTGCAGAAGCCCCCAGAGCACCGCGACCGCCGCGGCACCGGCCAACCACGGCAGCGACAAGCCGTGGGTGAACACCAAGGCGATGATCAAGATCGCACCGAGGTCGTCCACGATGGCCAACGTCAACAGGAACGCCCGCAGACTCGTCGGCAGGGAGGAACCGACCACGGCCAGGATCGCCAGGGCGAAGGCGATGTCGGTGGCCATCGGGATGGCCCAGCCCTCGGGTCGACCGCCGGGTGCACTCAGATTGACGGCCAGGTAGATCAACGCCGGAACGACCATGCCGCAGACGGCGGCCACGATGGGCACCAGCGCCTCGGCCGGGCGGGACAGCGAGCCGACGGTCAACTCGCGTTTGAGTTCCAGACCCGCGACGAAGAAGAAGATCGTCAGCAATCCGTCCGCGGCCCAGTGCTCGAGATTCATCGGTCCCAGCACGAAGTCGCGCACCGCTTCGTAACTGTCGTGACCCAGGTTCGCCCACAGCACCGCCGCCACGGCGGCCGCCAACATCAGCGCACCGCCGACCGTCTCCTGGCGGAGGATGTCGGCAATCGCCCGGGCGTCGGCGGTGCTGGCGAAACGGTCGAACAGCCGGCGCCGCAATCCCTCCGCTATGTCGGCTCCCGGGTCATGCTCACTCCTGGTTCGCGGAGCTGGGCGCCTTCAGGTTGTCCTTGATCAGGTCCATCACCGAGGAGTCGGTCAGGGTGGTCACGTCGCCCAGCTCCCGGTTCTCGGCGATGTCGCGGAGCAGCCGGCGCATGATCTTGCCGGAGCGGGTCTTGGGCAGCTCCTCGACGACCATGATCTGCCGGGGCCGGGCGATCGCGCCGATCTCCTTGGCCACGTGGGCCCGCAGCTCCGTGACCACGTCCGGCCCGCCGTCGCCGGCCTCCGACCGCAAGATCACGAACGCGACGATGGCCTGGCCGGTGGTCTCGTCGGTCGCGCCCGACCACGGCCGCCTCGGCCACCTACTCGTGGGAGACCAGGGCCGACTCGATCTCGGTGGTGGACATCCGGTGCCCGGAGACGTTCATCACGTCATCGACCCGGCCCAGCAGCCAGAGATCGCCGTCCTCGTCCTTCTTCGCCCCGTCGCCGGCGAAGTACAGGTTCTCGAAGCGGGACCAGTAGGTGTCGATGAAGCGTTGGTCGTCGCCCCAGAGGGTCCGCAGCATGGCCGGCCACGGCTTGGTGATCACCAGGTAGCCGCCGGACCCGTTGCCCACCGGCTGGGCGTCGTTGTCCACCACGTCGACCTCGACCCCGGGGACGGCGCGCATCGCCGCACCTGGCTTGCCCTCGGTCACGCCCGGCATCGGGGAGATCATGTGCATGCCGGTCTCGGTCTGCCACCAGGTGTCGACCACCGGCGTCCGGTCCGCCCCGATGTGGTGCCGGTACCAGATGTAGGCCTCCGGATTGATCGGCTCACCCACCGAGCCGAGGATCCGCAGCGACGAGAGATCGAACTCCTCCGGGATCTCCGCGCCCCACTTCATGAACGTGCGGATCGCGGTCGGGCGCGCAGTAGAGGATCGTGACCCGGTACTTCTCGATGATCTCCCACCAGCGGCCCTTGTGCGGGGTGTCGGGCGTCCCCTCGTACATCACGCTCGTGGTCCCGTTCGCCAGCGGCCCGTAGACCAGGTAGGAGTGGCCGGTCACCCAGCCGATGTCGGCCGCGGTCCAGAAGACGTCGGTCTCGGGCTTGAGATCGAAGGTCGCCCAGTGCGTGTACGCGGTGCCGACCAGGTAGCCGCCGGTGGTGTGCAGGATGCCCTTCGGCTTCCCGGTGCTGCCCGAGGTGTACATGATGTAGAGCGGATGCTCGGCCGGGAAGACCTCCGCACTCGTGGTCAGCCTCCTGCTTCCCGACGAAGTCGTGCCACCAGAGGTCCCGCTCGGGTCCATCTCGACGTCCTGCTCGGTCCGCTGCATCACCAGCACCGCGCGAACGTCCGGGCACTTGAGCAGCGCCTCGTCGACGGACGGCTTGAGCGCGGACGGCTTGCCCTTGCGGTAGCCGCCGTCGGCGGTGATCACCACCTCGAACCCGCAGTCGAGGATCCGCGACGACAAGGCGTCGGCGGAGAAGCCGCCGAAGACGACGGTGTGCGGGGCGCCGATCCGGGCGCAGGCCAGCATCGCGACGACCGCCTCGGGGATCATCGGCAGGTAGATCGCCACCCGGTCGCCGGTCTGCACGCCGAGTTCGATCAGCGCGTTGGCCGCCTGCTTGACCTCGTTGGTCAGTTCGGCGTAGGTGATGGTCCGGGTGTCGCCCGGCTCGCCCTCGAAGTGAAAGGCCACCCGATCACCGAGACCGGCCTCGACGTGCCGGTCGCAGCAGTTGTACGCGGCGTTGAGGGTGCCGTCGGCGAACCACTTCGCGAACGGCGGATTCGACCAGTCCAGCACCTCGGTCGGCTCGGTGCTCCCAGCTGATCCGCTTCGCCTGCTCCGCCCAGAACGCCTCCGGGTCGGCCTCGGCCTCGACGTAGGTCTGCTCGGTGACGTTGGCGTCGGCCGCGAGATCCTCCGGCGGCGGGAAGCGACGCTCCTCGTGCGAGAGATTTGACAGGGCTTCTTCGCTCACGACGGCCTCCCTCGATGGTGTGCGGCTAGGCCGATCAGCCTATCGGTGTCGAAATCACCCGCCCTCGCCCGTCATCGTTGCGAGGAGCGACTAACGTTCCACCGAGAGGAGATCATCGTGACGACGTACGCCATCTTGCTGCCCGGCGACGAGGACCGTTGGGCTGCCGCCAGCACCCAGCAACGAACCGAGATGTACGCCCGGCACGGCCAGTTCGCCGCCACCCTGGAAAAACGTGGTCACAAGGTCACCGGCGGGGCGGAACTGGCCCATTCCCGGGAGGCGAAGGTGGTCCGCGGCACGCTCGACAACGTCACGGTCACCGATGGCCCGTACGCGGAGGCCGCCGAGCAACTGACCGGTTTCTACCTCGTCGAATCCGACGACCTCGACGATCTGGCGAAGATCTGCGGGCTGTTGTCCGGCGCGGAGGCGATCGAGATCCGGGCGTGCGTTCCGGCCTCCGGTTAGCCACGGTCAGCCCCGATCGGCGGCTGAGGACTGAGCGGCGGCAGCGAGGTCATCGAGGCCACCTTCTCCGAACACTGGGGAGGCTCCTGGCCCTGCTCGTCGCCCAGTTCCGCCGGCTCGATCTCGCCGAGGACGGCCTGGCCGAGGCCTTCGCGGCCGCGGCCGCCCGCTGGCCCGTCGACGGTCCGCCCACGAATCCGCCGGCGTGGCTGATCACTGCCGCCCGGCGCAGAATTCTCGACCGGCTGCGGACCGAGGCCGTCGCGGCCCGGAAGGTCCCGATGCTGGTCGTCGACGCCGAGATCCAGGCCGAAGCACGGCGTCGGCTCGATGATCCGACTGCTGACTCTGGAGTTCCTGTGCCCGATGACCGGCTGCGGCTGATCTTCGTCTGCGCGCACCCCAGCCTGTCGGTCGAGTCGGCCACGGCGCTCACCCTCCGGCTGGTGCTGGGCGTGCCGACTGCGGAGCTGGCCCGGCTGTTCCTCGTCGGCGAGGGCGCGATGGCGGCGCGACTGACCCGGGCCAAACGAACGCTGGCCGCCTCGGAGGTGCCATTCGCGGTGCCGGAGGGGGATGAGCTGACCGAACGGCTCGGCGCGGTCACCGCCGTGATCTACCTGGCCTTCACCGCCGGCTACGCACCGGCCTCCGGCTCAGAGGTGTTGCGGGTCGATGCGGCCGGGGAGGCGATCCGACTCGCGAGGCTGCTCCGCGAGTTGCTGCCGCGGCCGGAGTTCGACGCCTTGCTGGCGTTGCTGGTACTCCAGCACGCACGGCGCGATGCGCGGACCGATGCCGCCGGCCGGCTGGTGTTACTACCGGACCAGGATCGGTCCCGGTGGCGGTCCGAGGAGATCGCCGACGGCCTCACGCTGGTGGCCGGCCTCGACAATGCCGAGCTCACCGGCCTGCTCGGGGAGTACACGCTGCAGGCCCGGATCGCCGCGGAGCACGCCCGCGCCCGCACGGCCGAGCAGACCCGCTGGGATCGGATCGCGCAGCACTACGCCGAGCTCGAAGGGCTGACCGGATCGCCCGTGGTTCGGCTCAACCGGGCGGTGGCCGTGGCTCAGGACGAAGGCCCGCAGGCCGGGTTGACGCTGCTGGAAGGTCTCGACGAGCGATTGCCACGACACCATCAGCTGGCTGGCGTACGAGGCCGGCTGCTGGCCGACGCCGGGCGCATCGAGGAGGCGCGGCTGGCGTACGGGCAAGCCCTGCGCTGGTGCCGGAACGAGGCACAGGCCGCCGAGCTGCAGCGCCAGCTCGACGCGCTCGACCGGCCGTGACGGCGCGGCCAACGGCGACGCCCGGTCACCGGACCTGGCACGCCCGGGTGCCGCGACAACGAGTGAGCCGTTTGAGGGTGGCGTCGAGACGCTGGCGGACCGGCCGGCTCAGGGTGTCCGCGCGATTGGTGAGTTGTGCCGGATCTCGGTCGTTGCGATAGAACTCGCGCTCGCCGTCGTCGTAGCGGACGTAGGTCGTCGTGCCGGTCAAGAGCGCCGCATACGTTGGCGGGTTGCCGGAGCTGGGCGGCTGGTAGTCGGGATCACCGGGCTCGGCGCTCGGTCGCCGGTGCTCGACGAGGGCGGCACGTCGCCAATCGGCCGGGGTGGAACCGCGCAGCAGCGGTAGCAGCGACCGTCCATCCGCGCGCGGCAAGGCGGCGCCGGCCAGCTCGGCGAAGGTCGGGGCCAGGTCGACATTCTGGGCGAGGGCGTCGATCCGGCCAGGGACCACCCCCGGCCCGGTGATGATCAGCGGGACCACCACATCGGTGCCGAAGGCCGACTGCTTGCCGTACGGCAGTCGGTGTTGACCCAGGTGATAGCCGTTGTCGGAACTGAACACCACGTAGGTGTTGGCCAGCTGGCCGGTGTCGGCGAGGACGAAGCGCAGCCGGGCCAGCATCGCGTCGATGGATCGCACCGACTGGGCGCGCTTGCGGAACGTCTGGTCGATCGCCTCGAGCTGGCTGTCGGACAACCGCGGGAGGCGCCGCAGCCACCTTGGCTTGTCGGTCATCCTCGTCTCGTCGAAGGATCCCCCACGCGGCGCCTTCAGTCCGGCGTAGGCCAAGCGGTCGCGGTGCGCCGGCGTGTACGGCGCGTGCGGTGCGAAGGTCGACACCTCGAGCGCGAACGGGCGCTGGGCAGCGGCGGCGTCCCGGATGAAGTCCTCACCGGTGGCGGCCAGGACGTCGGTCAGATAGTCGAAGGGCCGGTGGCCGTGACGGACCCGACGACCGTCGACGTTCAGGGTGTAGTCGTACTGCCGGTAGCCGTCGCCCGTCACGGCCCACGTGTCCCACCCCGGAGGGACCGCTCGATCGGGCCGATAGCCGTTCAGGTACTTGCCCACGAATCCCGTCCGGTAGCCGGCTCGCTGCAGCGCCACCGCGTAGGTCTGCTGTTCGAGGCCACGGGCGCGGAATCGGGCGTAGCCCCCGTCGGGGCGGGAATTGGCGAAGATCGTGGTGTTGTGCGGATAGCGCCCGGTCAGGATCGTCGCTCGCGACGGGCAGCACAGCGAGTTCGCGACGGAGTAGTGGCTGAAGTCGGCACCGCCGGCCTGCATCCGGGCAACCTCGGGCATGAACCGCAGCAGGCTCGTGTCCAGGTCGTCGGCGAGCACGAAGACCAAATTGGGTCGCGGTGGCGTCGTCCCCGGCGGTGGCTGCTCCCGCCTCGGTTTCGCTGCTGGGACAGCGATCTCTCGGGATCCGACCGGTTCACCGGTCGGAGCGATGGCGAGTGCGAGGGACAGCGATCCCGCGATCAGTCCGATCGCGGCCAAGATCAATACCCAGGTGCTTCGGCGACGTAGCAACCTCTGGCTGGACAGGGATACTCCGCTCGCTACCGCACGCCCCACGAATAGGTCTGCTTGCGCAGCTTAAGGTAAACGAACGTCTCCGTGGAGGAGACGCCGTCGAGTTGGCGGATCTTGCTGCTCAACACCTCGAGCAGGTGTTCGTCGCTCTCGCACACGGCCTCCACGAGCACGTCGTAGCTACCGGCGGTGATCACGACGTAGTCGATCTCGGGCAATGCGGCCAGCTGGTCGGCCACCGGTTCGATCGGGCCGCGGACCTTGATCCCGATCATGGCTTGGCGATCGAAGCCCAGTTGCAGGGGATCGGTGACGGCGACGATCTGCATGATGCCGGCCTCGATCAACCGCTGCACCCGCTGCCGCACCGCGGCCTCGCTCAGTCCGACGGAGCTGGCCATGGCGGCGTAGGAACGGCGGCCGTCCTCCTGCAGCTGGGAGATGATCGCCTTGTTGATGTCGTCGAGCGGGAGCACGGGGTCCTCGCTAGAGCAGTCGCTGGGCTTCAGTGAGCACCGAGCGGAGGGCCGCCTCGATCTCGTCGAAGTGTTCCGGACCGCAGATCAGCGGCGGCGACAACTGGATGACGGGATCGCCGCGGTCGTCGGCCCGGCAGTAGAGTCCCGCGTCGTACAGCGCCTTGGACAAGAAGCCGCGCAGCAGGCGCTCCGACTCGTCGGCGTCGAAGGTCTGCTTCGTCTCGGCGTCCTTGACCAGTTCGATCCCGTAGAAATAGCCGTCGCCGCGCACGTCGCCGACGATCGGCAGGTCCAGCAACTTCTCGAGGGTGGTTCGGAAGGTGCCTTCGTTGGCGCGGACGTGTTCGTTGATGTGGTCGCGCTCGAAGACGTCGAGATTGGCGATCGCCACGGCGGTGGAGACCGGGTGGCCGCCGAAGGTGTAGCCGTGCAGGAAGGTCTCGTGACCGTGCAGGAACGGCTCGATCAGCCGATCGCTGGCGATCATGGCACCGAGCGGGGAGTAGCCGGAGGTGAGCCCCTTGGCGCAGGTGATGATGTCCGGCACGTAGCCGTACCGTTCGGCACCGAACATCTGTCCGAGCCGGCCGAATGCGCAGATCACCTCATCGCTCACCAGCAGCACGTCGTGCTCGTCGCAGATCTCCCGCACCCGATCGAAGTAGCCGGGCGGGGGCGGGAAACAGCCGCCCGCGTTCTGCACTGGTTCCAGGAACACCGCGGCCACGGTGTCGGGCCCCTCCTGCTCGATCGCGACGGCGATCTGGTCGGCCGCCCAGCGACCGAAGGCTTCGTGGTCGTCTCCCCCTCCGGTTTGGAACTGCTCGGGCGCCCGGTAGAAGTTGGTGTTCGGCACCCGGAACGTGGAGGGCACCAGCGGCTCGAAAACGGCCTTCAGGGCAGGCAGGCCGGTGATCGACAGCGCGCCCTGGGTGGTGCCGTGGTAGGCCACCGCCCGGCTGATCACCTTGTGCTTCAGCGGTTTTCCGACCAACTTGAAGTAGTTCTTGGCGAGCTTCCAGGCCGACTCGACGGCCTCGCCGCCGCCACTGGTGAAGAACACCCGGTTGAGGTCGCCCGGGGTCATGGTGGCGATCCGTTCGGCCAGCCGGATCGCGCTGGGGTGCGCGTAGGACCACAGCGGAAAGAAGGCGAGTTCGGAAGCCTGCTTGGCTCCGGCGTCGACCAGTTCCTGGCGACCGTGGCCCAGCTGGCTGACGAACAGGCCCGCCAGGGCGTCCAGGTAGCGCCGGCCCTGGGCGTCGTAGATGTAGCAGCCCTCGCCGCGGACGATGATCGGGACGTCGGCCGTGGCGTAGCCGGACATCCGGGTGAAGTGCATCCACAGGTGGTCGCGGGCGGACTTCTGCAGTTCGGCGTACGCCTCGGGCTCCAGTGCCGCGGGCGCGCCCTCGGGGCGCGATGTGATGGCCGACATGGCGGTCATTCTGGTACGGGCCCCGACCGAAACACAAGCGAAACCGCGTAATTTTCCGTGTTCTGTTGCGCGATGCGTCGGATGGGCGCAAGATTACTTCGAAATCCGTGGTCAGGAGGATCCGATGTCGCGTAAGGAAACAGTGGACGCGGGAAATACCGGCGCGGCGCACGTGGACAAAGGTCTCAAGCCCAACGCCATCGGCTTCTGGGACGGTCTGGCCATCGGGCTGGACTCCACCGCGCCGGCCTATTCGTTGGCCGCCGTGCTCGGCTCGTTGGTGGCCATCGCCGGCACCAAGGCACCGGCGATCATGCTGGTCTCGTTCGTCCCGATCTTCTTGATCGCGGGCGCCTTCTTCTACATGAACCGCGCGGACCAAGACTGCGGCACGACATTCTCCTGGGTGACGCGCGCCATGGGACCCACCATGGGCTGGCTGGGCGGCTGGGCCGTCTTCACCACGGGCGTGTTGGTGATCGGATCGCTCGCCGACGTGGCGGCCCTCTACACGTTTGAATTGTTCAACTTGACGGCGCTCTCGGAGTCGCGGCCCGCGGTGGTGATCTTCGCGGTGGTGATCATCCTGGTGATGACCTGGTTGTGTGTGATCGGCACCGAACTCTCGGCCAAGGTGCAGCGGGTGCTGGTGCTGGCCCAGGTGGCGATCTTGTTGATCTTCGTCGTGGCGGTCGTTGTCCGGTTTGCGACAGGTAACGCGCCCGAGGGGGCCGTCACCCCGGAGTTGAGCTGGCTGTCGCCGGTCGGACTGGACAGCACGAGCTTGATCTCGGGCGTGCTGCTCGCCGTCTTCATCTACTGGGGTTGGGAGAGCGCCGTCAACCTCACCGAGGAGTCGACCGACAGTGCCACCTCGCCGGGTAAGGCCGGACTGGTCAGCACGCTCGTGCTGCTGGTCACCTACGTCGGCGTTGCGATCGCCATGATCGCAGTGGTGGGCCCGGAAACCGTCACCGAGTACGACGACGACACCGCGTTGTTCGGCGCCGTCGGAGAGGTGGTGTTCTGGCCGCTGGCCATCTTGTTGGTGCTTGCCATCATCACCTCCGGCCTCGCGTCGACTCAGACGACGATCCTGCCCGCGTCCCGGACCTCGCTCTCCATGGCCGTCGCCGGGGCGTTCCCCAAGCCCTTCGCCAAGGTGCACCCGAAGTACGGCACCCCCGCCTTCGGCACCTGGGTGATCGGTATCGCCGCGATCGTCTGGTATGTGGCGGCCAGCCTCTACTCCGAGAACTTCCTCTTCGACTCCCTGTCCGCGCTTTCGTTGCTGATCGCGTTTTACTACGCCCTCACCGGCATCGCCTGTGCCATCTACTGGCGGCGCCGCCTGCTCCACTCCGTGAAGGCGTTCCTGTTCATCGGCCTCGGGCCGGTTGTGGGCGCCGCGATTCTGCTGTACCTGCTGGTCCAATCGGTCATCCAGCTGGCCAATCCGGAAGACTCCTACACCGGAACCTCGATCCTCGGCATGGGGGTCCCGCTGGCGATCGCCCTGTTCTTCATTCTCCTGGGTGTGGTGTTGATGATCATCTGGCGGCTCGGCCCCGGCAAGGCGTTCTTCGAGCGCAAGGGCGGCGAGCACGTCTCGGAGGAGGTTGCCCTGTCCGCCCTCGGCCCGACCGCCCCCGGACTCGGTGGCCGGAAGGAGTGACGTGCGGATCCTGTTGATCGGTGCCGGCGGGGTCGGCTCCGCCTTCGCCTCGATCGCGGCCCGGCGCGATTTCTTCGAGACGATCGTGGTGACCGACTACGACCACGAGCGGTCCTGCCGGGTGGCGGCCACCGACGACCGGTTCGAGGCCGCGGCGAGGCTCGACGCCGCCTCCTCGCAGTCGGTGAGCCAGCTCTGTCGGGAGTACAAGATCACGCATGTGATGAACGCGGTGGACCCGCGGTTCGTGATGCCGATCTTCGACGGCGCGTTCGCTGCCGAGGCGGACTACCTCGACATGGCGATGAGCCTGTCCACGCGCCATCCTGAGCAGCCGTACGCGCGGGTCGGGGTCAAGTTGGGCGACGAGCAGTTCGCGAAGGCCGACGCGTGGTCCGACGCGGGCCGGCTGGCCCTGGTGGGGATGGGTGTCGAGCCGGGACTGTCCGACGTGTTCGCGCGCTACGCCGCGGACGAACTGTTCAGCCACGTCGAGGAGTTCGGTGTCCGGGACGGCGCGAATCTGGTCGTGACCGATGCCGACGGCCAGGAACTCTTCGCCCCGTCGTTCTCGATCTGGACCACGATCGAGGAGTGCCTCAATCCGCCCGTGATCTACGAGGCGGCGCGCGCGGAAGTCGACGGCGGGTGGTTCACCACCGCCCCGTTCAGCGAACCCGAGACCTTCGAATTCCCCGAGGGGATCGGCCCGGTCGAGTGCGTCAACGTCGAGCACGAGGAGGTGCTGCTGATGCCGCGCTTCCTCGACTGTCGGCGCGCGACCTTCAAGTACGGCCTCGGCGAGGAGTTCATCGGCGTGCTGCGAACGCTGCACACCCTCGGACTGGACTCCACCACCCCGGTGCGCGTCCGCGGCGTCGAGGTCGCCCCGCGGGACGTGGTCGCCGCCTGCCTACCCGACCCGGCCACGATCGGGCCACAGATGACGGGCAAGACCTGCGCTGGGCTCTGGGTGAGCGGCATCGGCAAGGACGGCCGACCGCGGTCGACGTACCTCTATCACGTCGTGGACAACCAGTGGGCGATGGCGGAGTACGGGCATCAGTGCGTGGTCTGGCAGACCGCGATCAACCCCGTGGTGGCGTTGGAGCTGCTGTCCCGCGGCGACTGGTCGGGCACCGGGGTGCTCGGGCCCGAGGCGTTTCCGGCGGATCCCTTCCTCGATCTGCTGACCGCGTACGGCAGCCCCTGGGGGATGCGGGACGATCCGAGCGGACCCGGTTGAGCGGCCCCGGACCCGTCGGCTGCTGTCAGTGCGAGCTCGCCCGCTCGGCGCCCGCGCCGGTGAGGGAGCGCACCGACAGTTCCTCGTAGCGGTCCTGACTGGTCTCGTCCTTGCTCAAGATCGTCCCCAAGATGCCGCAGAGGAACCCGATCGGGATGGAGATCAAACCGGGATTGCGAAGCGGGAACCAGGCGAAGTTCACACTGGGCAGGATCGAGGTTGCCGTTCCGGAGACCACGGGAGAGAAGAAGACCAACAGCACCGCGGCGATCAGGCCACCGTAGATGCTGGCGGTCGCCCCCACGGTGTTGAAGCGCTTCCAGAACAGGTTGAACAACAGGGCCGGCAAGTTGGCGGAGGCGGCAACGGCGAAGGCCAACGCCACCAAAAAGGCGATGTTGAGCCGCTGCGCCGGGATAGCCAACGCGATGGCGAGCGCACCGATCACCAAAGCGGCGATCCGCACCACGATCATCTCGCTCTTCTCGCTGGCCTTGCCCTTCTTCCACACGTTGGCGTAGAGGTCGTGCGCCACCGAGGAGGCCGAGGTGAGGGTCAGGCCTGCGACCACCGCGAGAATGGTGGCAAAGGCGACCGCCGAGATCAGGGCGAGCAGCACCGCGCCACCCAGCGAACCAGAACCACCGCCGACCGCTTCGGCCAGCAGCGGCGAAGCGGCGTTGCCCGCCGAGGTGGCGATCCGGCTGCCCGGACCGGTGTCCACGAGGGCGGCGGCACCGAAGCCGAGCACCAGCGTCATCAGGTAGAAGCTGCCGATCAGCCCGATCGCCCAGAGCACCGACTTCCGGGCCGCCGCGGCGGTCGGCGTCGTGTAGAACCTGATCAAGATGTGGGGCAGGCCCGCGGTGCCCAGCACCAGGGCCAGGCCGAGAGACAAGAAGTCGAACTTGCCGACGAGGTCCTTGCCGTACAGCAGGCCGGGCTCGAGGAATGCCTCGCCCTTGCCGGAGCGCTCGGCCGCCGCGCCGAGCAGGTCGGACAGGTTGAAGCCGAACTGGATCAACACCAGCAGAGTGATCAACAACGTGCCACCCATCAGCAGCACGGCCTTGACGATCTGCACCCAGGTGGTGCCTTTCATGCCGCCGAGCGTGACGTAGATGATCATGAGGATGCCGACGCCGATGATCACCAGGTTCTTCAGCAGCGGCGAGTCCACCTGCAGCAGCAGGGCGACCAGGCTGCCGGCACCGACCATCTGGGCCAGCAGATAGAAGATCGAGACCACGATCGTCGACGTGGCGGCCGCGCCGCGGACCGGGGTCTGCCGCATCCGGTACGCCAGCTGATCGGCCATCGTGTAGCGGCCTGAGTTGCGTAGGAGTTCCGCCACCAGCAGCAAGGCGACGAGCCACGCCACGAGGAAGCCGATCGAATAGAGGAAGCCGTCATAGCCGTAGAGGGCGATCGAGCCGGAGATGCCGAGGAAGGAGGCCGCCGACATGTAGTCGCCACCGATGGCAAGGCCGTTCTGCAGACCGGAGAAGGACCGTCCGCCGGCGTAGTAGTCGGCCGCGGTCTTGGTCTGCCGGGAGGCCCAGAAGGTGATGTAGAGGGTCAGGGCGACGACGACCAGGAACAGTCCGACCGTCAGGGTCTGGTTGCTCATCGACCGGTCCTCTCGTCGAACTCCTCGCGGAGTTCGGTGGCCAGCGGGTCCAGCGCCTTATTGGCGTGTCGTGAGTACAGGTAGGCGATCAAAAAGGTCGAGACGAACTGCAACAGGCCCCACACCAGGGCGACGTTGATGTGGCCGACGACCTTGGTGTTCATGAAGTCGCGGGCCCAGTTGTTGGCCACCACGTAGGCGATGTACCAGATCATGAAGGCGGCCGTCGCGGGGACGGTGAAGGCGAAGTAGCGACGTTTGAGTTCGGCGAAGGTGTCGCGACCGGCTATCTCTTCGTAGACGCTGTTATCAGCTTCGGATTCCGATGCTCCCGGTTCCGATTGACGCGCATCAGTCATCTTCGACCTCCTCCGATGGGTCCGACCTCGTGACCGGAGAACTCTTGGGCGACGAGGTTAACCGGTTCGGGCCGCCGGGGCCAGAGGTGGGGGTTTACAGCGTGATCTGGACGACGTCGGAGTCGTCGTCGGAGATGGCCAGCGCGGAGTGATCGACATGGGCCCGCCAGCACGCGGCCTGATAGGGCAGGAGCAGCGGTTCCGGCGGGCGGGCGGAACTGTCGTAGACAGCCCCGACGGCGGCTCTCAGGCGTTCCCGGGCGTCGGGGTCCAGCTCCGCCGTCTCGGGTCGGCGTTCGACCATGGCGAGGAGTCCGGGCCGGTCGATCGAGACCCAGTTCCGGAACGCACGCTTCTCGACCGGGTGGAAGTACGGGCTGTCGATGACCGCCTGGACCGATTCCACCCCGTACGCGCCGGCCATCGCGCTCGGATCCACCTGCTGCAGGATCTCGGCCAGTCGCCGGACCCAGGGCACGGTGTCGTCGCGCACGTTGTAGGCCACGGCGAGCACGCCCCCGGGCTTCAGCACTCGGGCGATCTCCGACAGCGCCAGCCCGGGAGCAAACCGGTGCAGGTTCGCCGAGGAGGTGACGGCGTCGAAGTGGCAGGACAGATACGGCAGCGACTCGACCTGGCCGGCCACGTGGAGTCGGCTGCCCAGTCGCTCCGGGAGTGCGGCGACCGCCTCGACGTCGCGGTCGATGCAGAAGACCTCGTGCCCGCGTCCGACCAGCAACCGGGCGTTGGCGCCATGACCGGAGCCGAGGTCAAGCAGGCGTGCCGGTTGATCGCCGACCAGCCAGTCCACGGCGGCCGGCGGGTAGAGCGTTCGCCGACCCGTCGCCATGGGTCAGACTCTAGTGGTGTGGCGACTGTGACGCCGGACCCGCTCGCCGACCTCGCGCGGCTGGCCGGCTTGCCATCGCTGCTGGCCGCGGCGCGTGACGCAGTGGATTCGGGACGGCGGCGGCGTCGGTTGCAGACGCTGTCGAATGCCGAGTTGTCGGCCTCGCGACGCACCGGGGCGGAGGCGAGCGCCGAGCTGACGGGCGATCCCGATTCCTGGCGCTGGGGATCGTGGGCGCTCGCGCTCGAGCTGGGACCGTTGAGCCGGCTGATCCTGACCTCACCGATGCAGGTGCTCGCGCGAGCCCACGTGCTGGTCGCCACGGGGCGGACTCCGGCCGATGGCCTCGGCCGACTCCGGGCGGCGCCGGGCGTGGCCGAGCGGATGCACGGGCTGGCGGGGCTGCTCACCCGGCCGACGGAGGCGCCGGGGCTGGTGGTGGCCGCGATTGCGCATGCCGAGATCGCCACGGTTGCCCCGTTCGGCTCCGCCGATGATCTGGTGGCCCGGGCGGTGGAGCGGCTGGTGCTGATGGCGACCGGGGTCGACCCCGAAGGTGCCGTCCCGGTCGAGGCCGGTCACCTGCACCTGGTTGCGGGCTACCGGCGGGGTCTGCAGAGCTATGTGACGGGAACCCCGGAGGGAGTGCAGGGCTGGTTGACGCACTGTGCCAACGCACTCCAGGCGGCCGCCGGTCGGTGACGATCAGCGACGCGTGGGCGGAGGCGCGGAAACGGCGCCCGCCGAGGCAGGCGCCGCTCCGGTCACGGATACCGAAGCGACCAAGCGTGCTCTTGTGTCTGTTGGCCCGGGCAAGCCCGGGACGCAACGGCCCGTCTCGGATGGGTGATCACCGCGTGGGTACTTCGAATCCGTTCAAGATCATCAGGCTCGGAGCGCAACGACTACGCCGGAGTGACCTCCGTGCTGCGTACTCAACGCGGCCGAGTCAGCTGATCTGTTGTGGTCCTTTGTACTCCTCGGGGATGGTCTAGGGAAGCCCTGGAACCTGAGAACTTCGTTGCTGAACAGAGAATCTTGTCGTCAAGATCAACTTCCGGCCGAGCGGCCCGACCGGGATGGGGCGTCGTCCACAGGTCGATGGGCAGGTCCGCCGCGGTTGTCCACAAGATCGCCGGGCCCGTGAACGATTCGGCCGCGCGTCCGCAGAGTACGGACATGAGGACCTGCGCCGTGGCGAGTGCTGACCCCGAACTGCTCGAGCAGATCCTCGCGACGGCGGCGGCAGCCGCGGTCGAGCCCACGGTCGTCGCCGAAGCGGCCGCGCTGCGGGCTCATTGGGCGAGTGCCGCAGTCGTGGTCATCGGCATCGACCAAGCCGCTGCCGTCGCCGCGTCGGGTCTGGCCCGCAGGCCCGAGGTGTATGTCGTCGGCGACGCGGCCGACCACGAGGCCCTGTGCTCGTGGTCCGGGCCGCTCGGAGCGGCGGTGGTGGTCCTCCCGGGCTCCGCCGGATGGCTCACGGCTTCGATGGCCGACACCACCCGGCTGCGCAGGCGCGGCCGGCTGGTGGCCGTGGTCGGCGGCTCAGGCGGCGTGGGGGCGTCGACCTGGGCCGCCGGCTTGGCCGTCGTCGCCGTCCAGCACGAGATGCGGACGGCCCTGGTCGACGCCGACCCGTTGGGCGGCGGCCTGGACCTGTTGATGGGGGCGGAGCGCTCGGCCGGATGGCGGTGGTCCCGGCTCGCCGGCGCCCGCGGACACCTGGGGGACCTCTCCGGTCAGTTGCCGTCGGCGGCCGGGGTCGACGTGTTGTCGGTGGGCCGCAGTGAGCGGGCAGACCCTGGCCCGCCGGGCCCGGAGCAGCTGACGGCGGTGCTTGGATCCCTGTCCCGCAGTCACGAGTTGACGGTGGTGGACCTACCGCGGTCCTCGGACTGGATCGCGCGCGAGGTGGGACAGCAGGCCGATCTCGTCGTGATGCTCGCGCGCGCCGACGTCCGGGGGGTCAGCGCCGCCCGCGCCGTGCTCGATTCTCTGGTCGACGGACCGACTCCGCTCGTGGTCGTGCGAACCCGGCGGACGGCAGTGGTCACCGCCACTGCCGTGGCCGACGGACTCGGGATGCCGCTCCTGGGCGTCGTCGCTGACGACAACGCGGTCAGACTGGCCGCTGAGCGGGGGGATCCGCCGTCCCGCTCGGCCCGGGCCGCGGCCGCACCGACCTGCCGGGCCGCGTTGCAGCGGGTGCGGGCGCAAGAGCAGCGTGCGGCATGAGGGATGCCACGGTCCGGACGAGCGAGCTGGACCCGGTTCGCAACCGGCTCGCCGAGTTGGGTCGAGCCCACACGCCGGCCGACGTGGCGGAGGCCATGCGCGCCGAGGGGTATGCGGTCAGCGATGCCGCGTTGCTGGAGGCTGTAGATCGGCTGCGCAAGGACAGCATCGGCGCCGGCCCCTTGGAGGCGCTGCTGCGGGAGCCCGGTGTCACGGACGTGCTGGTGAACGGTCCGAATCAGGTCTTCGTCGATCGCGGTTGCGGCCTGGAGCAGGTCGACGTCACCTTCGCTGCGGACGCCGACGTGCGGCGGCTGGCCCAGCGACTGGCGGCCGCGGTCGGCCGGCGCCTCGACGATGCCTCCCCTTTCGTCGACGCCCGGCTGGCCGACGGCACCCGGGTGCACGCCGTGCTCGGATCGGTGGCCACGCCCGGGACGTGTCTGTCGATGCGCGTCCCGGCGGCTCGTACGTTCTCGCTGGACGATTGTGTGGCCGGCGGCTCGCTGAGTCCGGTGGCCGCCGAGGTGCTGCGGAGGGTGATCGAGCAACGACTGGCCTTTCTGATCTCCGGAGGCACCGGCTCGGGGAAGACCACCCTCCTGGCCGCCTTGCTCGGCCTGGTCCCGCCGCAGCAGCGGCTGGTGATCGTGGAGGACTCGCGGGAACTGAACCCCCGGCACCCGCACGTGGTGCGGATGGAGGGACGACCGGTCAACGCCGAGCAACGAGGATCGATCACCTTGACCGACCTGGTCCGGCAGTCGCTGCGGATGCGCCCCGATCGGCTCGTCGTCGGGGAGGTGCGGGGCGCGGAGATCGCCGACCTGCTCACCGCGATGAACACCGGTCACGAGGGCGGCTGCGGGACGGTGCACGCCAATTCCGCCGGTGACGTCCCGGCCCGGCTCGAGGCGCTGGCCGCCTTGGGCGGGATGGGCCGGGCGGCCTTGCACGCCCAGCTGGGCGCCGCCCTGGACCTCGTCATCCACATCCGGCGGCTTGCGTCCGGGCGGCGTCTGGTGAGCGAGATCGACGTGCTGGTGGCCGATCCGGGCACCGGGCTCGTCCGGACCGAACCGGCCCTGTCCTTCGGCCGCCGGCAAGCCGAGCGGGGACCGGGGTCCCAGGCCCTGGAACGGATGCTCTGCCGATGATCGCCTTGTGCCTGGTCGCGGTGGTGCTCGCGATTCTGCTCGCCATTCCGCCGCCGCCGTCTCGATCCATCCCGGCTCGGTTGGCCGCGGCGGAACGCGGGCGAACTCCGGGACGGCGACGTTGGTGGTTCCGAGCCGGCATCGGCGTCGGCCTCGCGTTGCTCAGCATTGGCGGCGCGCTGCTGGCCGGTGCGCCAGGTGCCGTGGTCGGTGCGTCAACGGGGGTGGCTCTCGCGACCGGGGCTCGGCTGCTGGCGATACGACGGGGGCGCCGCGTGGCGGCCCGGCGTCGTCTCGAGGTGGCCCGCGCCTGCGCGGCGATCGCGTCGCAGGTGCGGGTCGGTCGAGTGCCGAGTGAGGCGCTGGCAGCAGCCGCGGATGACTGGCCGGTGCTGGTCGCGGCGCACCAATCCCAGCTGCTCGGCGGCGGCGTGCCCGAGACGCTGCTCGCTCACGCCCGGCAACCGGGTTGCGGCGGGCTCGCCGACCTCGCCCGTGCGTGGCAGCTGGCTCTCGACACCGGGGCCCCGATGGCCGTGGCGCTCGACCAGGTCGCCTTGTCGCTCCGCCGCGACGAGTCGCTGCAACGTACGGTCGCGGCCGAGTTGGCCGGCCCTCGGGCGACCGGAAAGGTGATGGCGGTGCTGCCACTCGGCGGCATCGGCATGGGCTATCTGCTCGGCGGGAGCCCGATCCAGTTCCTGGTGGAGGGCCCGCTGGGTTGGGCCTGCCTGCTGGGCGGCGTCCTGCTGGCCTGCGCCGGGGTGCTGTGGGTCGACCGGCTGGCCCGGGTCGCGGAGGAGGCGTGACATGGCACTCGACCCGTACGGAATGGCGACCGTAACGCTGATCGCGGCGGCGGCCGCGCTGGCGGTGCGTCCGCCGCCGCAGCTTCGGCCGGCCGACCCAGTGTCGGCGCGGCGGGCGCCGCACCTCCTCGGCCGGACCGGACCCCCGAGCGTGCCGCTCGCCCCGCGGGTCGGGATCGGGCTGGCGGCTGGATCTGTGACTGCAGCCCTGGTGGTCGGGCGCATCGGCTGGCCAGGATGGCTGCTGGCCGCGCTCGTCGCGTTGGCGGTCACGGAAGTGGTCGCCCGGCTCCCGTCCGGGCAGGAGAAGCGGCGGGAGCGGGAGCTGATTCTGCAGACGCCGCAAACCCTGGATCTGCTCGCAGCCGCCCTGAGTGCGGGGTTGCCGCTCCGGGTGGCCACCGCGGCGGTCGTGCGGTCCTGCCCGGGCCCGGTTTCCGACGTGTGGGGCGGGGTGCTGAAGCAGGTCGAACTCGGGGTCGGCGAGGTGGAAGCGTGGCGCGGTCTCAGCCGGCACCCGCAACTGGGAGCAGTGGCAGCAGACCTCGCCCGATCGGTCGAGTCGGGCACGATGCTCGGGAACGCCTTGGCGGTGCATGCCGAGGAGGCGCGGGCGGCGCGGACCGCGGCCGTCGAGATCGCGGCCCGCAAGGTCGGGGTGCGCAGCGTGCTGCCCCTGATGCTCTGTTTCATCCCGTCGTTCCTGTTGCTCGGGATCGTGCCCACGCTGGTGTCAGCGGTGCTGGCCGCGCTGGCGCCGCACTGAACGCCGCACTGAACGCCGCCTGGGCATTGCGTAACAGGTTTTCCACAGGCCTTCCGGACCACCGGGACCCGCTGTTCACAGGTTCGGAAAGGCCGCGAACGATTCCGCCCGGGATCCACAGACTCCAGGTACATCCACCGTGGATGTCCACCGGATGGGTGGAGCAACGAAGGAGTTTCGATGTCCCTTGCAGAACTGGTGCCGGTGAGCGCCACCCACACAGAGCTCAGCAGCGGGTGCCGGGAGACGAGCGCCGGAGCACGGCTGGAGCAGCGACGCGACGAGCGCGGCATGGTCAGCGCGGAGTGGGCGGTCGGCATCCTCGCCGCCATCGCCATTGCCGGTGTGCTGCTGGCCGTGGTGACCAACGGTCCCGTACAGGATGCGCTGCTGAAGTTCATCCTGTTCGTGATCAACTCGTTCTCCGGCATGATGATCAAGTAGGCAGATCCACCGTGCCGAGCTGGTGGCGTCGAGGGAGTCGCGGGATGGTGACGGCCGAACTGGCTGTCTCCACCCTCGCGGCCATGGCCATGCTGGTCATGCTCTGTTGGGGGATCTATCTGGTGGTCATGCAGGTGCGCTGCATCGACGTGGCCACCGAGGTGGCCCGGCAGGCGGCGCGGGGGGACGCGGCGGCGGTGCGGCGGGCCGAGCGGGAGGCACCCCCCGGTGCGATCGTTTCGGTGGACCGCGGACGCTCCGTGACGACGGTCGAGGTTCGGCTGTCGGCGCGGCCGATCGCGGCGTGGCTGGTCGCCGTTCCGCTGCAGGCCCGAGCCGAGGTCGTGCCGGAGCCGGGGGAGGACCCGTGATCGCGCCGACCCAGGACGAGCGTGGTGGCGGCACGATGATCATGATCGGAGTGCTGGCCGTGGTGATGTCGGTGGCCTGGGGGGCCACCGTCATCGCCGGCTATCTGGTCGCCGGCCACCGGGCGAAGTCGATCGCCGATCTGGCGGCGGTGAGCGGCGCGTCGGTGTACGTGAGCGGGGGTGACGGCTGCGCCACCGCCCGCCGGATGGCCGAGCGCCAGCAGGCCACCGCCCGGTGCCAGCTGGTGGGGGACGAAATCGACTTCGTCATCACCGTGACGGCGACGGTGCGGGTGCCGGCGCCGCTGCCGATCCTGCCGAGTGAGGTCAGCGCGGTCGGGCACGCCGGGCCGACGACAACTGGTGACGCCGCCGGAAACGGGGTGCAACCGGAGCCAGGGAGTGCAGGGGATCGGTGAGCGACCTGGTTCAAGCGTCGGCCGAGCGATCGAGCCCGGCCTCAGGGGCACTGGCCCCGACCTCGCTGAGCAGGGGGTCCGTCGGCTCGGTCGGCCGGTGCGGCTCGGACCGGGAAAGGGGGATCGTGATACGGGCCGTGCCGGCGTCGAGATCGATACCCAGCGGTGGTGCGCCGAGTGCGGGGTGGGCGACGTCGTGCCGCTGGCGCGCGCGCTCCTCGCGCAGGTGCCGCAGGCTGGGAGCGAAGATCTCCAGGAAACTCATCTCGGGGTCCAGTCTGGCCGCTAGGTCCAAGGATCGAGCGGACTCGGAGTCAGGACAGCAGTCGACGCAGCAATTCGGTGGCCCCGGCCCGATCGAGGCCCCGGTTGCTGCCGCAGGTGGTCAGGATGCAGGCTGGACAGCCCAGTTCGCAGTCGCAGTCGCGAACGCGCTCGAAGGCGGCCCGCAGCCAGTCCTCGGCGACGGCGTACGCGCGGTCGGCGAACCCGGTCCCGCCCGCCTGCTGGTCGTGCACGAAGACGGTGGTGGCGCCGGTCTGGCGGTGCTGCGGATCGGAGTGCGCGCCGACATCCCAGCGGTCGCAGGGTGCGAAGGCCGGCAGCAGAGCGAGGCAGACGTGCTCGGCGGCGTGCACGCCGGCGTCGAGCCGGACCGGCGATCCGACGCGCATCTCGTCCGGTAGGTCGCTCGGGTCGACGGTCCACCAGACGGCGCTCGTTCGGGCGCGCCGTTCCGGCAGGTCGAGCGGGGTCGAGTCCCACACCTGGCCGGTGAACTGGTCGCGGCGCAGATACGAGGTGACCCGGGAGGTGACCTCAACTTCGCCCAGGTGGATCCGGCCCCGGCCGACGTCGCGAGTCAGGCGCGCGTTCAGGATCGTGACCTCGCGCTGCTGCTGTGGCTGGGTGAGGTAGCCCGGACGGGCGGCCCGGACGAACGCCTCGCTGTCGTCTGGATCCCGGTCCTCGCAGAGGTACGTCTCGCCGAGATGTAGGTAGACCGCACCAGGATGGACGACCAGATCGGCCGTGCCGGCATCGACATGACCGAGGACCCGGCCCGTGTCTTGCTCGATCAGATCGACGGCGTCGCCGCGGGCCGAGCGCAGATCAATGGTGTCGACGGCCCGCTCGGGACTGGTCCAGTAGTAGCCGCCCGGCCGTCGGCGCAGCCGGCCTGCGGTCACCAGCTGGTCGGCCAGGGCGAGCCCCAGGTCGCCGAAGTACGCGCGGTCGGCTTCGGTCAGCGGCAGCTCCTGAGCTGCGGCCGCCAGGTGCGGTCCCAGCACGTATGGGTTGCCGGGGTGGACCACCGTGGTCTCGGGGCCGGTGTCGAGCAGGGCGTCGGGATGGTCGAGCAGATAGGCGTCGAGAGGCTGGCGACGGGCGACGATCTGGACCGAGGCGTCGTTGCCGCGGCGGCCGGCGCGACCCGCCTGCTGCCAAAGCGCGGCGCGAGTACCTGGGTAGCCACAGATCACAACCGTGTCGACGCCGGCGATGTCGACGCCGAGTTCCAAGGCATTGGTGGCCGCGATCCCCCGCAGCCGCCCGCCCTGCAGGTCGGCCTCGATCCGGCGTCGGTCCATCGCGAGATAGCCCCCGCGGTACGCCTCGACGGTGTCGGCCGGCAGCCCCCGGCGTTGCAGGTCGGCACGGGTCCGAAGGGCGATCGCCTCGCTCGAGCGGCGCGAGGCGACGAAGGCGATGGCTTGCCGACCCTGCGCAACCTCCTCGGTCAGCAGGTCACTCGTCAGGTCCTCGGCTCGCTCGTCGGGCTGCCACAGACTCACCGCGACCGCACCTCGGATGGAGGTATCGCGGTGCACGTGAGTGAACTCGGCCGGGTCGAGTCCGGTCAGGGCGGCGGCCGTGGCCACCGCATCTCCCACCGTTGCACTGGCCAGCACGAAGGTCGGCTGCGTGCCGTAGTGCCCGGCCAGTCGACGCAACCGCCGCAGTACCGCGGCGACGTGGGCACCAAAGACGCCGCGATAGCGGTGAGCCTCGTCGACCACGACGTAGCGCAGGGACTGCAGCAATCCGCGCCAACGGGCGTGGCCAGGGAGAAGGGAGTGATGCACGAGGTCGGGATTGGTCAGGACGAACGTGGCGTAGTCCCGGGCCCAGTCACGTTCGTCGAGGCCGGTGTCGCCGTCCACGGCCGCGATCCGCCACTGGTTTAGCCCGAGTTCACCGCAGCGCCGAAGTTGATCATGAGCCAGGGCCTTGGTGGGAGCGAGATAGAGAGCCGTGTGCGGCCGTTGGCGCCACTGGCCGGTCAGGACCGCTGAGCTGCCCACAACTTCGGGGCCGCCGAATTCGGAGACTTCGCTCGTAGCGGTGGCCGCAAGGATCGGCAACAGGTAGCCGAGGGACTTGCCGGACGCGGTGCCGGTGCTCAGCACCACGTGTCGCCCCCGCCGGATGTGCTCGGCTGCCTCCACCTGATGCCGCCACGGCCGGTCGATTCCTCGTTGCTGCCAAGCCGTCCTGACCTCGTCGCTGACCCACGACGGCCACGGTGCGGGTTCCCCGGCACGAGCCGGCAACAACCGGTTGTAGCGGATCCGACCCGCCGGCGCGATCGGCCGAACGCGCTCGGCGGTCCGGTCGTCGTCATCGCCCCGGAGCCCGCTCACGCGGCCAGCCTGACACGCCGGATGGACACCGCAACCGGCTCAGCCGGTTTCGACCCGATCCGGCAAATCTGTCCTTATCTGGTTAGACTTCGCGCGGTCACGCCAACGCTGTCGTGTGTCTGCATTGAAGTTTCAGGAGGACCTTGCATGTCCGGACCTTTGGTCCTCAAAGAAGTATTGCCACTCCAGATCGACCTATCGGGTACGAACCTCACCTTCGTCGCGATCGTCGGCCTGATCGCTGTGATCGCCCTGGTGATGGCGGTTGTCTTCCGGCGGGAGGTCCTGGCTGCCGGTGAAGGCACCGCCAACATGCAGCGGATCGCCCTCGCCGTCCAGGAGGGCGCGGCGGCCTATCTCGCCCGGCAGTTCCGCACGTTGGCGGTCTTCGCCATCGCTGCTTTCGTGTTGCTGCTGTTCCTGCCGGTCTACGGTGACGCCGGCTTCGGCGAGTGGACCCTCAAGATCGGCCGCTCGGTGGCCTTTCTGGTCGGTGCGGTCTTCTCCGGCCTCATCGGCTACCTCGGGATGTGGCTCGCGGTTCGGGCCAACCTGCGCGTCGCGGCTGCAGCCCGTGCTGACGGCCGGGACCCGGCGATGCGGATCGCCTTCCGTACGGGTGCACACGTCGGCATGGCCACCGTCGGCCTGGGCCTGCTGGGGGCCGCGATCGTCGTGTTGATCTTCCGTGCCGACGCCCCGACGATCCTCGAGGGCTTCGGCTTCGGGGCCGCGATGCTCGCCATGTTCATGCGGGTCGGCGGCGGCATCTTCACCAAGGCCGCCGACGTCGGCGCGGACCTGGTCGGCAAGGTCGAGCAGAACATCCCCGAGGACGATCCCCGCAACGCGGCCACCATCGCCGACAACGTGGGTGACAACGTCGGCGACTGCGCCGGCATGGCGGCCGACCTGTTCGAGTCCTACGCGGTCACCCTGGTCGCGTCGTTGATCCTGGGCAAGGCGGCGTTCGGCGCGTACGGTCTCGTCTTCCCGCTGATCGTGCCGGCCATCGGCGTCATCACCGCCATCATCGGGATCTACCTGACCCGGCCCCGGCCGACCGAGAACGGGCTGCGGACCATCAACCGCTCCTTCTATGTCTCGGCGGTCATCTCGGCCGTGCTGTGTGCCGTCGCGGCCTTCGCGTACCTGCCGTCGTCCTTCGCCGCCCTCGGCGCGGAGAATCTGGTCTTCGCCGGCCCCATCGACGATCCCCGGATCGTGGCCTTGGGCGCGGTGATCATCGGCATCGTGCTCGCGGCGATCATCCTCTCGCTCACCGGTTACTACACCGGCACCGAGCACCGCCCCGTCAAGGACGTCGGCAAGACCTCCCTCACGGGTGCGGCCACCGTCGTGCTGGCCGGCATCTCCCTCGGTCTCGAATCCGCGGTCTACACCGCCCTCGTGATCGCGGGGGCGGTCCTCGGAGCGTTCTTGCTCGGCGGTCCCGGCGTGGTCGGCCTGTTCGCCATCGCGCTCGCCGGCTGCGGCCTGCTGACCACCGTCGGCGTCATCGTGGCCATGGACACCTTCGGTCCGGTCTCGGACAACGCCCAGGGCATCGCGGAGATGTCCGGCGACGTCGACGGCGAGGGCGCCAAGATCCTCACCGAACTCGACGCGGTCGGCAACACCACCAAGGCCATCACCAAGGGCATTGCCATCTCGACCGCCGTCCTGGCCGCGACCGCGTTGTTCGGCTCCTACACCGACTCCATCCGGGCGGTGCTGGGCGAGAACTACTCGCGCTTCACCGAAGCCGCGGTGGTTTTCGACCCGGGGACCCTCGTTGGTCTCATCCTCGGTGCCGCGGTCGTCTTCCTCTTCTCCGGCCTGACCATCAGCGCCGTCGGCCGCGCCGCGGGTGCCGTCGTCTACGAGGTACGTCGCCAGTTCCGCGAGATCCCCGGGATCATGGAGGGCACCGGCAAGCCCGAATACGGCAAGGTCGTCGACATCTGCACCCGGGACTCGCTCCGCGAACTGGCGACGCCCGGCCTGCTGGCGCTGGCCGCGCCGATCGCGGTCGGGTTCGGCCTCGGCGCTCCGGCGCTGGCCGGATATCTGGCCGGGGCGATCGGCACGGGCACCCTGATGGCGGTCTTCCTGGCCAACTCCGGCGGCGCCTGGGACAACGCGAAGAAGTTGGTCGAGGACGGCCACCACGGCGGCAAGGGCTCCCCGGCGCACGAGGCCACGGTCATCGGCGACACGGTCGGCGACCCGTTCAAGGACACCGCCGGCCCGGCCATCAACCCGCTGATCAAGGTGATGAACCTGGTCGCGCTCCTGATCGCCCCCGCCGTGGTGGCGTTGTCGCCGCTGAGCACCACGGCGTCACCGATCCGCTTCGCGATCGCGGGTGCCGCCGTGTTGGTCATCGTGGTGGCGGTGGCGATCAGCTCTCGCCGGCAGGTCGGCATCGCCGAAGACAGCGACATCGTGCCCGAGGGTGGGGACGTACCGGTCGTCGAAGCGCGCCGGGCCCACCCCGACGGTCCGAGCCAGGCGCAGTCGCAGGGTCAGGCCCAGCGCGAGCACGAGCCGACCAACTAACCGGCTTCCTCGACCTCATCCCCGGCGACGTCCGGACCGAAGCCCGAGAGGTGGCGTGGATGAGTGATCGGCCCCTCGTCGTGCTGATGCCGGCGCCGCAGCGGAGCGACCGAATCTTCACGGCGGAGCGCAGGGCGGAGCTGGCGGAGATCGCCTCGATCGTCGACCTCGAGGCGGACGCCCGGCCGGAGGCGCTCGACGAGGTGCTGCCGGAGGCGTACGCGATCATCGGCCAGCCCGATCTCGGAGCCGAACGGCTCCGGCGGGCGAGGAGCCTGCGCGCAGTCTTCAACGTCGAGGGCAACTTCTACCCCAACATCGACTACCGGGCCTGTTTCGACCGCGGGATCTACGTGCTGGGCTGCGGTCCGGCGTACGCGCAGGCGGTCGCCGAGCACGCCCTCGGGCTCGCGATCGACCTCGCCCGGGGCATCAGCCGCGAGGACCGCGCGTTCCGGACCGGGACCGAACGCTACGTCGCCGACGGCAACGAGGACGCCGTTCTGCTGAGCCGATCCCGGATCGGGCTGATCGGCTTCGGCAATCTGGGCCGCGCCCTGCTGCCGCTGCTTCGGCCGTTCGGAGCCGAGCTCCGGGTCTTCGACCCGTGGCTACCTGATCGGGTCCTACTCGAGCAGCAACTCATCCCGGCGTCGCTGGCCGAGGTGTGCCGGGAGAGTCGGTTCGTGTTCGTACTGGCCACCGTGACGCCGCAAAGCCAGCACCTGCTGGGCGCCGCCGAGTTGGACCTGCTGCCGCCGGGGGCCCGCGTCGTGCTGGTCAGCCGGGCGGCGGTGGTCGACCTGGACGCACTGCTCGACCGAGTCGCGGCCGGGCGGATCATGGCGGCGGTCGACGTCTGGCCGATTGAACCGGTCCCGGCACACCATCGGGCCCGCGCCCTCGACGGCCTGGTGTTCTCCGGTCACCGCGCCGGCGCCATCCCCGCCGCGTTCGCGCAGATCGGCGACATGGTCGTGGACGATCTGCGCCAGCTGCTGCAAGGGCTGCCGCCGGTCCGGATGCAGGTGGCCGCCCGCGAACTCGTGGGGCGGTATCGCAACCGACCTGTCTCCTGAGCGACGTCGCACCGGAGGGACGGTCAGGTTAGGCTGCCCTTATGACTACGGTGGTGGCCGATCCGCGACCGGCGGACGCCGCCGAGCCCGCGCGGCGGATCGTCACCACCCGGACCCCCGGGCGGCTGGCCGGGCTAGCAGTCGGGGCCGCGATCCTGATCCTGCTCTGCTATCTCAGTCTCGCCATCGGCGCCCGGGTCACGCCGCTGGACGCGGTCTGGTCGGCCGTCACGAGCTACGACCCGACGAACCCCGATCACCTCGTGATCATCGAACTCCGGCTGCCCCGGACGATCATCGGCATCCTGGTCGGCGCCGCCCTGGGGCTCTCCGGCGCCGTGATGCAGGGTGTCACCCGCAACCCGCTCGCCGATCCCGGGATCCTCGGCGTGAACGGCGGCGCCGCGCTGTTCGTGGTCATCGGGATCACTATCTTCGGCGTCACCTCGATCGTCGGTTACGTCTGGTTCGCCTTCGCCGGGGCCGCGGCGGCCGCAGTGGTCGTCTACAGCATCTCCGCGCTCGGCCGGGAGGGCGCCACCCCGGTCAAGCTCGCCCTCGCAGGCGCCGCCCTGAGTGCCGCCCTGGCCGCGGTGACCACCGCCTTCTTGCTACTGGACCAGGCCACCTTCGACCAGTTCCGGTTCTGGCAGGTGGGTGCGCTCGCCGGCCGGGACCTCAGCATCGTGGCCCAGGTGGCCCCGTTCCTGATCATCGGCAGCGTCTTCGCCCTGTGTCTCGGCCCGATGCTCAACGCGCTGTCCCTCGGTGAGGACGTGGCCCGCGGACTCGGCGCGAACATCGCGGTCGCGCGGGTCCTGGCCGCCTCCGCCGTGGTCGTGTTGTGCGGCGCCGCAACGGCCGCTTGTGGCCCGATCGCCTTCGTCGGACTCACCATTCCGCACGTGGCCCGGATGATCGTCGGTCCCGACTACCGGTGGATCCTGCCGTACTCACTCGTGTTGGCCCCGATCCTGCTGCTGGGGTCCGACATCGTCGGGCGGGTCATCGCCCGGCCCGGTGAGGTCCAGGTCGCCATCGTCACCGCCATCATCGGGGCGCCGGTCTTCATCGCGTTGGTGCGGCGGCGGAAGCTGGCCGAGCTGTGACCGCCGTCCTGCCCGACACGATGGGTAGCGAGTCCGGCAGCGTCACTGCGGTCGCGGACGCGACCCGAGCGGTCCGTACGGTCCGGCACCGGCTCCGCCGCCGCGAACTCGTCGTCTGCGCGGGCCTCTGCATCGCCATCCTGTTGGTGTTCACGGCGGCCCTGGTGGTCGGAGACTTCCCGCTGACCGTGGGCGAGGTGTTCTCCTCCCTCACCGGCCGGGGGACCCGCGCGACCGACTTCATCGTGCACGAGTTGCGACTGCCGCGGGTGCTGACCGGGATCGCCGTCGGGGTCTGCTTCGGCGTCTCCGGCGCGGTCTTTCAGTCCATGGTGCGCAATGCGCTCGCCAGCCCGGACATCATCGGGATCAGCGCCGGCGCGAGTGCCAGCGCGGTGATCGCGATCCTCGCCCTCGGGCTCGGCGGCTTCATGGTCTCGGCGTTCGCGTTCGGTGGTGCCATTCTCAGCGCGTTGGCGATCTACCTGCTGGCCTGGCGACAAGGCGTCTCCGGGTACCGGCTGGTGCTCGTCGGGATCGGCATCGGCGCCATGATGTACGCGCTGATCGACTACCTGATGACCCGGGCGAGCATCTGGGACGCCCAGGTCGCCCTGCGCTGGTTGACCGGCAGCCTGAACGGCGCGACCGCGGCCGACCTACAACCACTGCTCATCGTGATGGCGTTCGCGCTGCCGCTGACCCTGTGGGCCGGGCTCTCGCTCTCCGGGCTGCAGCTCGGCGACGACACCGCCAAAGGCATCGGGATCCGGGTGGAGCGCAGCCGACTGCTGCTCATCGTCTTCGCCGTCGCGTTGAACGCCATTGCGACGGCAGCGGCCGGCCCGATCGGGTTCGTCGCCTTCGTCGCCGGCCCGATCGCCCGCCGGCTCACCCACGGGACCGGCATCGCGCTGGTCCCGGCCGGCCTGGTGGGAGCCCTCGTGGTGATCGCCGCCGATTTCGCCGGACAGCACCTGCTCCCGGTCGCCCTGCCGGTGGGGATCCTCACCGCGGCCGTCGGCGCGCCGTACCTGCTCTACCTGCTCGTCGTTTCCAACCGCATCGGTCAGGGAGGCTGACATGGTCCTGCACGACATTCCGGTGCTGAATCAGACACCCCAGGGGCACACGCTGGAGGCCTCCCGGCTCAGCCTGGGCTACGGCGATCGCCGGATCGTCACCGACCTGTCGGTGGTCGTCCCGACCGGTCAGGTGAGTGTGATCATCGGCGCCAACGGCTGCGGCAAATCCACGGTGCTCCGCGGGCTGGCCCGGCTGCTCAGCCCGATCACGGGCACCGTGCTGCTCGACGGCCGGAGCATCGCCAGCATGCCGAGCAAGGAGGTCGCGCGGGTGATGGGCCTGCTGCCGCAGGCGCCGGTCGCCCCGGAGGGCATCACCGTCGCCGACCTGGTCAGTCGGGGCCGCTACCCCCACCAGGGCTGGTTCCGCCGGTGGTCCCACGCCGACGACCAGGCGGTGGGCGAGGCGCTGCGGGCGACCGGCACGGCCGAGCTGGCCGACCGACCGATCGACGAGATGAGCGGTGGTCAACGACAGCGGGTCTGGATCGCCATGGCACTGGCCCAGGAGACCGATCTGCTGCTGCTCGACGAGCCCACCACCTACCTCGACCTGACCCATCAGGTCGAGGTCCTCGATCTGCTCACCGACCTCAACCGGCGGCGGGGGACCACTATCGTGATCGTGATGCACGACCTCAATCTCGCCTGCCGGTACGCCGACCACCTGATCGCGATGCGCGACGGTCAGATCACCCAGCAGGGTCGTCCGAGCGAGGTGATCACCGCCGAGACGATGCTCGAGGTGTTCGGGCTGTCCGCCTCGATCGTCGACGACCCCATCTCGGGGACGCCGACGATCATTCCGATCGGACGTCACCACTGCGCCCCGCCCCTGTCGACGCCGGCGGCCTCATCATCGGCACCGCGGGCCTCGTGACAGGACACCGTCTCCGCTCGTGAGACAGCCGTCCGCACCTACGGACTTCGCCGGACCAGCCGGTTCCCGCCGGCTGCTGTTCGACGTCTTCCGCCGGCAACGCCGCCGCGTCCTGTTGGGCGCGGCCTGTTGGATCAGCTACCAGACCTGTGAGGTGCTGGTCCCCGTCGCCATCGGCATCGCGGTCGACGCGGCGGTCAGCACCTCCGACCTGACGGCCCTGATCTGGTCCGTGGTGATGATCTTCGCCGTCTTCATCACCCTGACGGCCAGCTGGCGGACCGGAGCGTGGCTGCTGGTCCGCGCCACCCTGGCCGAGGCGCACCGGCTGCGCTCGGAGTCCTTGCGACGGGTCCTGAGCGGCTCTGGCATCGCCACCGAACGCTCCAGCGGTGAGTTGCTCTCGATCACGACCTCCGACGCGAACGCGGCCGCCGAGGCGCTCGAACTCGGCAGTCAGATCACGGCCGCGGTCGTCGGGCTGGTCCTCACCGCCGTGTTGCTGCTCCGCATCGACTGGGTGCTCGGCGTCGGCATCCTCGTGCTGGTGCCGCTGCTGACCCTGGGCTTGAACGCCCTCGGCCCGTACGTCCAGCGCCGCACCGCCAACCAGCAGGAGGCCGTGGGGGCGGCCGCCGGGACGGCCGGTGATCTGTTGCGTGGGCTGCGTCCGTTGCGCGGCTTCGGTGGCGTACCCGAGGCGGCTCGGCGCTACCGCGCGGTCAGCCGGGCGTCGCTGCGGGCCGGGATCGGGGCGCTGCGGGCCGAGACCACGTTCATCGGGGCGACCACGTTCACCTCGGGCCTGTTGCTCGCGGCCGTCGGCGGCGTCGCCGGTGCGTTCGCCCTGCAGGGGCGGATCGGGATCGGAGAGCTGATCACCGTGGTCGGCCTGGCGGCATTCCTCGCCGATCCCGTACGGAGTCTGGCGTCCTGCGTGTTCGCCGCGGCGGTCGCGCGGGCCAGTGCCGGCCGGGTGGCCGAGTTGTTGAGCGCCCCGCTGCGAAGCGAGCCGGGCGGGGAACCGGTGGCCGAGGGACCCCTCGAGCTGTGCCGGGTCCGGGCACCGGGACTGCCGGAGCTCGACTTCTCGGTACCGCCGGGTGAGCTGGTGGGCCTGGTGGCCCCGCAGGTTGCCGCCGCCGACAGCCTGGCCAGACTGCTCGCCGGTACCCAGGCGGCCGAGGCTGGTGAGGTCCGGCTGGGGGGCCGGCCGCTGAGCGTCCTCGTCCCGGCCGAGGTCCGGGAGCGGCTGCTGGTCGAGCCGCACCATGTCGATCTCTTCGGGGCGCACCTTGCGGGAGGCCCTGCGGACCGGTGACGAAGCGGCCCAGACCGACCCCGAGCGGATCCAGGCCGCGCTCGCCGCGGCCTGCGTCGGGGACTTCGCCGACTCCCTGGATCGTCCGCTCACCGATCAGGGCCAGAACCTGTCCGGTGGTCAGCGGCAGCGGGTCGCGTTGGCGCGGGCGCTGCTGGCGGATCGGGCGACCCTGGTGTTGCACGATCCCACCACCGCCGTCGACGCCGTGACGGAGAACGCCATCGCCGACGGGCTCACCGCGCTGCGGGCGAGGGCGAACGGATCACGTCGTAGCACGGTGTTGATCACGACCAGTCCGCCGCTGCTCAGTCGCTGCCACCAGGTGCTCTTCTGCGATCCCGACGGTGGGGTCCGGTCCGGCAGTCACGCCGAACTGCTCGAGCTGCCCGGCTACGCCGCGGCGGTGCGGCGATGAGCGAGCTGAGTGGCAGGCCCGCCCGGACGATCCTGCCGGTGGCCAGCGGTCGGGCAGCCTTCCGCGCCTTCGTTCAGGGCCTGCGGCAGAACCGGCTGCTGGGCTTCGGAGCACTCGCGATCACCACGCTGTCGAGCGGGGCTGGGGTGGTGGTGCCGCTGCTGCTCGGGATGATCGTCGATCTCGTGGTCGCCGGCTCCGGCTATCCGGCGCTGCTCCAGGTGGTGGGCCTGCTGATTGCGGCCGCGTTGGCCACGGGAGTCCTGACCGCGATCTCCACCCGGGTGTGTGATCAGCTGGGCCTCACCCTGGCCGCCGCGCTGCGCGAGTCGGCCATGGACAAGGCCCTGCGGATCGACGCGGCGACGCTCGAGCGGGCCGGGACCGGCGACGTCACCTCCCGGATCACCGAGGACGTCGAGTTGATCAACGAGGCGGTCCGGGTGGTGGCCGGCGTCTTCACCGCGCTGGTCACCGTGGGTCTGACGGTCGTCGGATTCGTGACGCTGGACTGGCGGCTGGCGTTGGCGTTCTGTTCGGTGTTCGTCGTGCACGCCATCGGGTTGCGGCGGTTCCTGAGCGGAGCCGGTGCGATCTACGCGGCCGACCGTGCCGCCGCCGGGACCCGGACGCAGGCGGTGCTCAACGCGCTGCACGGGGCGCGGACGGTGCACGCGTACGGGATGGAGTCGCGGCAGCGGCGGGTGGTCGACGAGGCGTCGACGGGCGCCATCGGGGCATCGCTTCGGGCGTACCGGCACTTCTTCTCGTTCTCCAGCTTCATGAACATCGCCGAGGCCGTAGGGCTGTCCGCCCTGATCATCACCGGGTTCGTGCTGGTCCGCGAGGAGGTTCTCACCGTCGGGGCGGTGACGGCGGCCGCGTTGTTGTTCCAACGGCTGTTCGGTCCGCTCGGGATGTTGTTGTTCAGCTTCAACGAGGTCCAGTCGGCGGGCGCGGCCCTCACCCGCCTGGTGGGTGTCGCGCAGCTGACCGTGCCGGAGGTCGGGCCCGCGCAGCCGAAGCCGTCGGAGGCCGGGCTGGTGGCGCGGGAGGTCCGGCACCACTACCTGGACGGTCCCGAGGTGTTGCACGGTGTGAACGTCGAGGTGCCCGCGGGACGCTCGCTCGCCGTCGTGGGGGAGAGCGGGGCGGGCAAGACGACCCTGGCGGCCATCCTCGGCGGGGTGTTCCCGGGGTCGTCGGGCGCGGTGTCGGTGGGCTCGACGGCGATCGATGATCTCGACCCCGTCGCCCTGCGGACCCGGGTCGGCGTGGTCACCCAGGACGTGCACGTGTTCTCGGGGCGGCTCCGCGACGACCTCACGATGGCCGTACCGGACGCGACCGACGCGCAGATCCACGCCGCGTTGGACCTGGTCGGGGCCGACGAGTGGGTTGCGGCCTTACCGGACGGGCTCGACACCCGGGTAGGGGAGGGCCAGCAGCCGCTGACCGCGGCGCAGGCCCAACAGATCGCGTTGGCCCGGATCGCCCTGGTGGATCCGCCGGTGGTGATCCTCGACGAGGCCACCGCCGAAGCGGGCAGCGCCGGTGCGCGGGCGCTGGAGGCGTCGGCGCGGGCCGTGCTGGCCGGCCGGACCGCCGTGGTGGTCGCGCACCGGTTGAGTCAGGCGCAGGAGTGCGATCAGATCGCCGTCATGACCGGCGGCCGGATCGTCGAGCAAGGCAGCCACGTCGACCTGGTCGCAGCCGGCGGCCCGTACGCGGCCTTGTGGCGGGCCTGGGCGGGCTGAGCCTGCCCCCACCCCTGACGCGGAAACTGTTGACAGTTTCCACAATTGGCGACATCTCCGCAGGCCAATTTGCGGAAACTGTTCACAGTTTCCGGGATGGGGGGAGGTGCGGCCGTTTACTGGCGAAATGCGCAAGAGAACTTGTACAATGAGTCTTGTGCATATACGGTTAGCTTGTGACCGAGGATGACCGACCGACTCCGCCCGTACGGGAACACCCGGTTCAGACTGTCACCGACGCGAAGGCGCTGTCGGCGATGGCGAACCCGTTCCGCTCCCGGATGCTCGACGCGCTGTCGGTGGACGGGCCCTCCACCGCGTCGGCGTTGGCCCAGCGCACCGGGCAAGCGGTCGGGTCTGCGAGTCACCACCTCAAGGTGCTCGCGGAGGCCGGACTGGTCGCCGAAGCGCCTGAACTCGCCCGCGACCGGCGTGAGCGCTGGTGGCGGCTCGTCTCGCCGAGCACCCGGTGGTCCCGTGCCGAGTTCGCGACCGATGCCGGAGCGGTGACCGCCGCGATGGCGGCGGAGTCGCTCGCACTGCAACGCCAGTTCGAGCAGGCCCGGGAGTGGCTCGCCAACTCCGAGGAGGCCGGTGGTCCGTGGATGAACGCGGCGTTCGCCACCCAGACCTGGCTCAAGGTGACACCGGACGAACTGACCGAGTTCGCCGAGGAAGTGGTCGCGCTCGTGATGCGTTGGCGACACCGCAACATCCCCGACGACGGCGCCGAGCGCGAACCCGTCCTCGTGTTCACCCGGGGCTTCCCGGCCCAGCCCTAGCAGCCCAGAACACCTAGTACCTAGCTGTTTCAGCCCTGACCGGCGGCCTCGCCGCCGGGTACATCTGCCCGCCCGCTGGAGGTCCTGCCATGCTCACCCGCACCGCACCCGCCGATCGCTGGGCCACTCGTTTCGCCTGCTCTGGTTGGGAGAGACCGCCAGCCTGCTCGGGAGCGCAACGACCTCGGTCCTCACCCCATTGCTCGCCGTGACCCAGCTCGGCGCCGGCCCGGGCTGGATGGGCCTGCTCACGGCCGCGGCGTGGCTGCCCTGGCTGGTCATCGGGCTGCCTGCCGGAGCCTGGCTCGACCGGCTGGACCCGCGGCGCGCGATGATCGCGGCCGACCTGGTGGCCGCGGTCTCCCTGGCCAGCGTGCCGCTCGCCTGGTGGCTCGGCGTCCTGACCCTCCCGCAGCTGCTGGTGGTCGCCCTGCTCGGCGGCGGAGCGGCGGTGTTCTTCCGCACGGCGTACGTGAAACTGCTGCCGCGGATCGTGGCCGACGAGAATCTCGAGACCGCGAACGCCCGGATCTTCGGAGTCGAATCGGCCGCTCAGGTGGCGGGCCCCGGCCTGGCCGGGCTGCTCGCGCAGGTCGTGACGGCCGCCGCCGGACTCGTCCTGAACGTGCTCGGCTTCCTCGTCTCGGCGCTCTGCCTGCACCGGATCACCCTGCGGCCTCGAACGGCCGGGTCGTCGGTGTCGGGAACGCTCCGGTCCCGGATTGCCGAGGGTGTCCGCACGGTGCTCGGCGATCGCAACCTGCGAGTGTTGATGATCATCGGCGGGGCGTCGAACTTCGGCCTGACCGGATACGCGGCCCTGCTCGTCCTCTTCCTCGTCGACCGGCTCGGGCTGTCCTCGGCGAGCCTCGGGCTGGTGCTCATGGTCGGCAGTGTCGGTGGGCTGCTCGGCGCGACGGCCGCACCGGCGTTGGCCCGTCGCTTCGGGACCGGTCGGGCCTCCACGGCGCTGTTGCTGCTGTCCGCCCCGAGTGCCCTGCTGATCGGACTCCCCGTGACGGCGGCGGAGGCCTATCTCACCGCGGTCGGCCTGCTCCTGGTGGGCTTCGGCGTGGTGGCCGGCAATGTGATCCGCGGGTCGTGGCGGCAACGCTACGTCCCCGAGGCGCTGATGGGGCGGGTCGTGACGACGCTGCAGGTGGTCAACTACGGGACCATGCCGCTGGCCGGACTGACCGCCGGGTTGCTCGGCAGCCAACTCGGCGTCCGCCCCGCGATCCTGCTCTTCGCCGCCATCCACTGCGTGGCGTGCCTGAGCCTCCTGGGCACCCGCCTCGGTCGCGGCCGGGAGCTGCCCGTACGGCCGTCCTGACGAGCACCGCCCAAGGCTGAGCTCAGGCGCTGGTCCGCATTCGAAGGGCGAGGCGTGATCGCAGCAGCCCGGTCGACACGCCCGACGCATCGACGACCCGGATTGCCAACCCGGAGGATCGCAGCACCCCGAGCAGGATGTGGGCACTGCCGAGCTCGCGATGCCCGAGCTCGATCGCCTCCCGCAGGGCGAGTTCCAGCGCGTCTTTGGCGTCGTTGCCGAACGGGATGTGACCACCCAATCCGAATCGGCCTGGCCGGCGGCTGCTGCGTAGCGGGTCGACCTCGTCCAGAGCTCCAGGGCCGAATTCGGCTTCGACCCGCCTTCGGATCTCGTCGAGATCGATGCCAACCGAGGAGAGTGCCTCCGCGTCGAGCCGGCCGGTGCCGGTGATGTGCAGCAGCTGCGCCTCGGTCGCCTCGTGGTCGAGACCGAACTCGCCCAACACGACGCGGGCCGGATCGGACTCCGGTCCAAGCGTCAGGGCCAGCAGCAGGTGTTCGGTCCCGATCCGGGGATGATGTAGTCGCCGCGCTTCGAGTTGCGCGTTGACGACGCTCTGCCGGGCCGCCGCGGTGAAGCGCTCGAACATGGGGCCTCCCTAGTCTTGGATCCGGCGCGCGTGCTTTTGGTGGACGGCCTGGCGAGACACCCCGAGCACGGTGGCGATCTCCTGCCACGACCAGCCCTGGCCGCGGGCGCGACCCACGTGCAGGCGTTCGAGTTGCTCCACGAGGCGACGCAGACTGGCGACCGCGCGCAAGCCCTCGGCCGGGTCGGTGCTGTCCACCCCGGCGGTCACGCCGGCATCGATCGACATGCGTGTCAGGTTAGGTTGACAGACGTTCGGTGTCAAGTTGTCTTGACGCAGGCGTCGCGTACTCGCTCAGCCAGAGCCCGTCGAGAACTTCGCGGTCTCCGAGGTGGGCGAAGCCCAGCGCCTCGTAGAGACTTCGGGCCGGTGCGTTCGCCCGCCCCGTGGCGACCGTCGCGCGACGGCCGCGCGCCAGGGCGGCAAGCACCAGAGCTCGTCCGACGCCGCGCCGCTGGTGGTCGGGGTCCACCACGAGCCGGTCGATGTCAACCGTGTCCGAGTCGAGCCTGAAGCCGAGCGCGCCCACGATGTGGGAACCGTCCCCGGCGATCAGCCAGGAGAGCCCTGTCGAGCGCAGATCGTCGAGCGACTCGTGCAGGGGCGGAATCCGGTCGTCGCCGATGAGGTGCGCCTCGATCTCGTACGCGCGCCGCTGGAGCTCCAGCAGTCTTGGGGCGAGGTCATCGACTTCCGCAGCAGCGAGTTGTCGGACGTCCATGGGCCAATCCTTATCAGCGCGTCTGGAAGGCTGGTGCCATGGCGCAACGGGTCGCTCTCATCACTGGTGGCAGTCGGGGCATCGGGGCGGCGACGGCGGTCGCCCTCGCCCGCGCCGGGTACGGCGTCGCGATCAGTTACCGCCGCGAGCGTGAGGCCGCTGCCGCGGTGGTCGCCGCCTGCGAAACGGAGGGCGTCCGGGCGGTGGCGTTTGTGGCCGACCTCGCGGATCCGGCTGCGGTCGAGCCGCTGTTCGCGGCGACCGACGAGGCGTACGGACGGCTGGACCTGCTCGTCAACAACGCGGGCGTCGTCACCCCGGCGGCCAGGGTCGACACGTACACCGCCGAGCGGCTGGAGACCCTGCTGCGGATCAACGTCGTCAGCGCCATCCTGGCCGCTGGAGCCGCGGTCCGCCGGATGGCGACCGACCGCGGCGGCGACGGCGGAGTCATCGTGAACGTCTCATCCCGGGCGGCCGTGCTCGGCGCGAGCGGGGAGTACGTCGACTACGCCGCCAGCAAGGCCGCGATCGATGTGCTGACTCTGGGCCTGGCCAAGGAAGTCGCCGAGCTTGGAGTCCGGGTCGTCGGCGTTCGGCCCGGCCTGATCGCCACCGAGATCCACGCCCCGGGCCGGCTCGAACGGGTAGGAAGCAGTCCGCCACTCGGCCGACCTGGCACCCCGGAGGAGGTGGCGGCGGCGATCGTCTGGCTCGCCTCGCCCGCGGCCTCTTACGTCACCGGCACCACTCTGGACGTCGCTGGCGGCCGGTGAGGCGGAGTGAACCCAGTTTTCGTACTCTCGATCTTGGCCGCTGGCCCGACACGCCGCGAGTCCCGGGGTGTCTGGGAATCGAGCGTTGGATTTCTGGGCGACCAGCGGGCGGACGGCGGGCCAGTTGCCGGGTCATGACGCCGAGTCGATCGCTCGGTCCGCCCATTTCGCCGCCTGCAACCGGCTCGGTGCACTCGCCGGTGCGCCCGGCGTCGACGTGCGCCGCGGCGCGCACTGGCTGGCGGTGCGAACCGGCGCGGCGAGCAACGACCTGAACGGTGTCGTGAGTGGCGCCGATGTCGAGATCACCGAGGACCTGGTCGCGGACCTCACCGCCTACTTCTCCTCCGCAGACGTCCCCGCCAGCTGGTTGACCGAGCATGCGGAGCCGAGCTGGACCCGAGTCCTGGAAGCCGCGAAGGCCCGTCCGGAACGAACCGGTCACTGGTCCGGTCGCGCGATCGGGCCCATCCCCACGGTCACCTCGGACGTCCAGATCACCCGGGTCAGTTCATCGGACGATCTCGAGCGGTGGCTGGACGTGGCCGCGACCTGCGGCTGGCTGGAGAGTGCCGACGACCGCGGCGTCAGACGCGGGCTCTACACCGGGCTCGGCTTCGATCATCCACAGCTCAGCCACTGGTTGGCGCTGGTGCAGAACCGGCCGGTGGGGTTCGCCTCGGCGTTCGTCGACCGGGACGTGGTGGATCTCTGCAACCTCGGCGTCGCCGCCGCCTGGCGCCGGCGAGGCATCGGGACCGCCCTCGTCGCCGCCCGGCTTCGCCACGCGGCGAACCACTACTGCCGCATCGCGGTGTCGGCCCCGAGCCCGGACGGCTGGGCACTGCAGCGCAAGTTGGGCTTTCACAGCGTGCCGGTGATCGCCGACACCTGCTTCTATATGCCGACGGCCTGACAACATGAGCGCAATGTGGTCGAGCGAGGTCAGCGAGCGGCTGAGGAACGCCTTGACGGCCGTCGACTACAGCTTCGACGCCGTGGTCGACGCGATCGGATCGCAGGGCCATCAAGCCCTCGGTCGCAACAGCGCCCTGCCGGCCGTCCGGGCGCTGGCCGGTCGGGACGATCCGCTCGCCACGCTGACCCGGCTCTGGCCTCTCCAACGTCCCATCTCCCGGACCGCCGCGGACCGCGCCCTGCCCGGACTGATCGAGTCACTGGCCGCCGCCGACGTCCTCGCCGTCGACGGGGACGAGGTCCGCGCCCTGATCGACATCCGGCCGTACGACGCCGACGACGACAACATCTGGGTTGTCGCAGACCTCACCCCCGGTCTGGACTGCGTGCTCACGCCGATCCGGCCCGACTTCGTGCTCGGGGTCTCGTCGGCCTCCGCGACCCTGGCTCAGCTGACCGTCCGCGACCCGATCGGTTCCGCGCTCGACCTCGGTACGGGCTGTGGCGTCCAGTCGGTCCACCTGTCCCGGCACGCCGAGCGGATCGTGGCCACCGACCTCAATCCGCGGGCGCTGCGGCTGGCGCGCGCGACCCTCGACCTGAATCGGGTCGAGACCGATCTGAGGCTCGGCAGCCTCTACGAGCCGGTCGCGGGAGAGCGTTTCGACCTGGTCGTCTCCAATCCTCCGTACGTGATGTCCCCGCCGACCGGCGTTCGGCTGGTCTACCGGGAGGGCAGTCATGAGGCCGACGGACTGGTCGAGCACCTGGTCCGCCGAGCGCCGGAGGTGCTCGCCGATGGCGGCACCCTGCAACTCCTAGCCAACTGGGCCCACGTACGGGGCCAGGACTGGACGGAGCGACTGGCCGAGTTGGATCACGCCGACCGGCTGCGACGCGCACGTGGTCCAGCGGGAGGCCATGGATCCGGCCGCCTACGCCGAACTGTGGCTCGCCGACGCGGGCCTGGTCGGCTCCCCGGACTACCTCGACCGCTACGACGGCGTGGCTGGACTACTTCGACCGGCTCGGCGATCACCGAGCGTCGGGATGGGCTGGATCGTGCTGCGCCGTGCCGGCCGCGACGACCCGCGGGTCCGGATCGAGGACTGGCCGTACGAGCTCGAGCAACCGATCGGACCGGCCTTCGCCGCCGAACAGCGTGCGATCGACGTCGAGATCCGGCTCAGCGACGCCGACGTGCTCGGCGCCCGCTGGCAGCTCGCGTCCGACGTCGTCGCCGAAACGAGCGGCCAGCCCGGGGCGGCCGATCCGGAGCACCTGATCTTTCGCCAGCATCGCGGCTTCCGCCGGGCGGTCGAACTCGACACCGGTCTCGGCGCGGTGCTGGGCGCCTGCGACGGCGAGCTGGCCCTCGATCGGCTGATCACGGCGGTCGCCGAGCTGCTGGACGTCGACCCGGTCCAGCTGGCCGCCGAGGTCGTACCGCGGGTCCGGGCATTGTCCGTGGACGGAATCGTTCACCCGGCTATTGGTCCGGTTGGAGTACATTCCGACCAGCCGTGACACCGGGCGGTGTCGAACGATGAGTCGCAGAAGTGATTGACACCGCCCGTAGAGTGGCGTTCCGGCTGATCACACGGGATCCCGTGCGGGCGGGACCCGATTCAGACGTAGGTGAGGATGCACGTGGCAGCGCACACAGGGGGCAGACGGCTGGTGATCGTCGAGTCGCCCACCAAGGCGAACAAGATCGCGAGCTTCCTGGGCGACGGCTACATCGTCGAGTCGAGCCGCGGTCACATCCGCGACCTGCCGACCGGGGCGGCGGAGGTCCCGGCGAAGTACAAGGGGGAGAAGTGGGCTCGCACGGGGGTCGACATCCAGAACGGGTTCGAACCGCTCTACGTCGTCAATCCTGACAAGCGGTCCACCCTTCGCCTGCTCAAGGAAGCGCTCGCGGGCGCCGACGAACTCCTGCTGGCCACCGATGACGACCGCGAGGGCGAGGCCATCGCCTGGCACCTGTTGCAGGAACTCAAGCCGAAGGTGCCGGCCCGCCGGATGGTCTTCCACGAGATCACCCCGCACGCCATCGCCGACGCCGTGGCCAACCCGCGCGAACTCGACACCGACCTCGTCGACGCCCAGGAGACCCGGCGCATCCTCGACCGGCTGTACGGATACGAGGTCTCCCCGGTGCTCTGGAAGAAGGTCATGCCGCGACTGTCGGCGGGCCGGGTCCAGTCGGTGGCCACCCGATTGGTGGTCGACCGGGAGCGGGAACGGATCGCGTTCCGCAGCGCCGGCTACTGGGACATCGACGCCACCCTCGACGCCGGAGCCGAGGCCACGCCGCCGCTGTTCCCGGCCCGGCTCAGCCACGTCGGGGAGCAGCGGGTCGCGCAGGGCCGCGACTTCGACAGCCGCGGGAATCTGCAGACCAAAGCCAACGAGACCCTGATCCACCTCGACCGAACGCAGGCCGAGGGGCTGGCCGGAGCGCTTCGTGAAGCGCCGTTCCAGGTCCGCTCGATCGAGGCGAAGCCGTACACCCGCCGGCCGTACCCGCCGTTTCGGACCTCGACCTTGCAGCAGGAGGCCGGCCGCAAGCTCGGCTTCACCGCGCAACGGACGATGTCGGTGGCCCAGAACCTGTACGAGGCCGGCTTCATCACCTACATGCGTACCGACTCGATCACCATGTCCCCCTCGGCCGTGTCGGCGGCCCGGGACCAGGTGCGCCAGTTGTTCGGCCCGCAGTACCTGCCCAGTTCCCCCCGGACCTACACCAGCAAGGTGAAGAACGCCCAGGAGGCGCACGAGGCGATCCGGCCGGCGGGCGAGACCTTCCAGACCCCGGCCCAGACCCGACTGACCGGCGACCAGTTCCGGATGTACGAGCTGATCTGGATGCGCACCGTCGCCTCCCAGATGAAGGACGCCGAAGGCCAGACGATCACGGTCCGCATCGACGCACGTCCGGCGAATCGCGACGCATGCAGGTTTGTCGCCTCCGGTCGCACCATCACCTTCGCCGGCTTCCTCAAGGCGTACGTGGAGGCGGTCGACGAAGCCACCGGCGGGCAGTCCGACGACGCCCAGACCCGGTTGCCGCAGCTGCGTGAAGGTCAAGATCTCCGGCCGGAGCAGGTGCTGGCCTCGGGCCACGAGACCCGGCCGCCGGCCCGCTACACCGAGCCGTCGCTGGTGGCGAAACTGGAAGAGCTGGAGATCGGCCGGCCGTCCACGTACGAGTCGATCATCCGCACCATCACCAGCCGGGACTACGTGTTCAAGAAGGGCACCGCGCTGGTGCCGACCTGGCTCGCCTTCGCCGTCACCCGGCTGCTGGAGGAGCACTTCTCCAAGCTCGTCGACTACGCGTTCACCGCCGAGATGGAGGACGTCCTCGACGAGATCGCCGGCGGCAACGCCCAACGGGTCGCCGTCCTGACGGAGTTCTACTTCGGGAACGAGAACCGCGAGGGGCTCGAGCGGCTGGTGTCGGAGTTGGGCGACATCGACGCCCGGAAGTTGTCGACCTTCGAGCTCGGCGATCTCTCCGACGCCGGCGACGACTCACCGATCGTGGTGCGGGTCGGGCGCTACGGCACCTACGTCGAGGACGGTCAGGGCCGCCGGGCCAATGTCGCCGACGACCTGCCGCCGGACGAGTTGACAGTGGATCTCGCCCGCGAACTGCTCAGCAAGCCAATGGGTGAGGAGCGCGAACTTGGCGTCGATCCCGAGACCGGCCGGACGATCGTGGCGAAGAACGGGCGCTTCGGGCCGTACGTGACCGAGGTCCTCGGTGAGGACGCCCCCAAGAACGGCAAGCCGCGGACCGGGTCGCTGTTCGCCTCCATGAGCGTCGACGACGTCACCCTCGACGCCGCGTTGCGGCTGATGAGCTTGCCCCGGGTGGTCGGGGTCGGGGCCGACGGCGTGGAGATCACCGCGCAGAACGGCCGCTACGGGCCCTACCTGAAGAAGGGCACCGACTCCCGTTCGCTGGAGACCGAGGACCAGATCTTCGGGATCGAGTTGGCGGAGGCCGAGGCGATCTACGCCCAGCCGAAGCAGCGCGGCCGGGCCGCCGCGAAGCCGCCGCTCAAAGAGCTGGGCAACGATCCGGTGTCCGGCAAGCCGATGGTGATCAAGGACGGCCGGTTCGGCGCGTACGTTACCGACGGCGAGGTCAACGCCACCCTCCGCCGCGACGACGAGGTCGACACGATCACCGCCGAACGAGCCGCGGAGCTGCTCGCCGACAAGCGCGCCAAGGGCCCGGCCCCGAAGCGCCGGCCGGTCAAGAAGGCCTCCTCGACGGCGAAGAAGGCACCAGCCAAGAAGACCACGGCGAAAAAGGCGGCCGCCAAGAAGGCGCCGGCCAACAAGGCCAGGGCGACCACCGGCTCCTGAATCGTTCTTCCCCTGGGCCATCTCAGGGCGCGACCTTCGAGGCCCATGAAAGGCTTGGCTCGTGAGTAAGGAGCGGCGACCCAAGGCCCAGAAGGGCAAGCGGGTCAAGACCGAGAAACCGGTCTCGAGTCGTCCCGGCCCCGAGCCAACCCCGGCCCAGGCGCAAACCGGTCAGCGGCTGTACGACATGCCGTACGGCAGCCCGGCCCCAGCGCTGGTCAATCCCGAACTCGGACTCGACACCCTGATCGCGCGGGGCGGGCACAACGCCGGCTACGACATCGACCTGACCCTCCTGGACGCCCCGGACCACCGCTTGATGCGGTCGGGCGTCCTGCTGGCCCACCGGGTGCTCGACGGCCGGGGGGAGTGGTACCTCGGAGCGCCCGATTGGGTCCCGTTGCTGCCCAAGGAACTCATCGAGTCGATGAGTCAGGTCGAGCTGACGGAGGAACTCACGGATCTGATCCGGCCCTTTCGACGCCGGGCCCCGCTGTCGCCGGTGGCGGCGCTGCGCTGCGAACGCCGCGAATTCGCGCTGCGGACCAAGACCGGTCCGACGCTGGCCCTGCTGCGCGACGACCGGGTCACGGTCCGCCGCGGCGGCCTGACCATCGCGCGCTACCGGGAAGTGATGCTGACCCCGGTCGGCCCCGGTCTCGACCAGGCGCAGGCCGAGTGGCTGGACCGGTGCCTGTCCGACGTCGGAGCGACGGTGCTGAGCCGGTTCCCGCGGCTGGTCCGCCGGCTCGGCGCGCCGGCCACCGGACCGACCGACTTTCCCGAGCCCGCGCCGTTCGATCCGCAGGCGCCGTTCAGCGTCTTCGTTTCCTCGTTGGTCGCGCTCCGGCTGCGACAACTCCTGAGCGCGGACCTGCAGCTTCGCCGGGGCCAGCCGGCCGCGATCGACCTGATCAAGACCGCGCAGACCCTGAGTCGAGAGTTGGACGGGCTGCGGCGGGCGCTGGACGAGGAGTGGACCGCGGATCTGATCGACGAACTCGACTGGCTCGCTGCGGTCCCGGTCGAGGCCGAGGAGACTTCCGAGGAGCTGACCCGGCAGGTTTCGACCCGACTGCGCGGCCAGCGGTACCTGACTTTGCTCGACCGGCTGGTCGTGGCCGCCCGGGGGGTGCGGTTGGGTGAGGTGGCCGGCGAACCCGGGGGCACGGTGCTCGCCGGACTCGCCGCCGACCAGCTCGCCGCCGTGGTCCGGGCCTGCGAGCGGCTGGCGGTCGACGGTCCGGCTCGGGCGTGGAGCGAGGTCTGGCGGGAGCTCGAACGGACGACTGTAGTGGACGGCGTGGTGGCGCTCCTGCACCCCGACGAGGTGGCCGAACGGCACCGGCGGCTGGCCCGCTGTCGACCGCTGCTGGCCCAGGTGTACCGCTTCGATTCCGGTGCCGACGAGCTGCTCGAACGCGTAGCCGAGTTGCCGCCCGCGGAGGCGTTCGCCCTCGGCCGCGAGTTCGAGCGAAACCGTGAAGTCGCCCAGACCGCCCGATCGGCCTTCCTGATCAGCTGGGCCAAGACCCGCCGAAAGCTCGCCCTGTGACCAGCGGCGCGGGCCTCTTCGTCGTTTTCGAGGGCGGCGACGGCGTCGGGAAAACCACCCAGCTCGACCTGCTCGTCACCTGGCTGAGCGAGCGCGGCGAGCAGGTCGTCCGCACCTTCGAGCCGGGTGACACCGCCGTGGGCCGACAGATCCGCCGGCTCGTACTCGATCCCGCCACCGGGGACCTGAGCGCCCGGGCCGAGGCACTGCTGTACGCCGCCGACAAGGCGCAGCATGTCGACGCCCTCGTCCGGCCGGCGCTGGCCGGGGGCGCGGTGGTGGTCAGTGACCGGTACGTGGACTCGATGATCGCCTACCAGGGCGCCGGCCGGACCCTGAGCCCGGCCGAGGTGGAGCGACTTGCCCGCTGGGCCACCGAGGATCTGCGACCCGACCTGACCGTGGTGCTGGACGCCGAACCGGGCCACGCGGTCAGCGTGATCATCGACAAGGACCGGGTGGAGGCCGCCGGGGAGGTCTTCCACGCGCGGGCCCGGCAACACTTCCTGGACCTCGCGGCGCGCGAACCCGATCGCTACCTGGTGCTCGACGCCCGGCGCGGTGTGGCCGAGATCGCCGCGGCCGTCACCGACCGGGTCGAGGCACTGCTGTCGGTGCGGGCGGGGACACTGGGCCGGTGAGTCAGGCGTTGGGTGGGGCGGTCGGTCAGGTCGCGAGTCCGGCTCGGGTGGTCGGTCCGGTCGGGGTCTGGGCGGAGCTGATCGGCCAGCAGCGCTCCGTCGTGGTCCTGCAGCGGGCGGTCGCCGGCGAGGCCCACGCCATGAGTCACGCCTGGCTGTTCACCGGGCCACCGGGCTCGGGCCGATCCAACGTCGGGCGCGCGTTCGCCGCCGGGCTGCAATGCGACCGGGGCGGCTGCGGGGAGTGCATCGCCTGCCGGACCTCGCTCACGGGAGCGCATCCGGACGTGACGCTGGTGCGTACGGAGCAGTTGTCCATCGGTGTCGACGAGGTGCGGGAGCTGGTCCGCCGGGCCGCCATGAGCCCGACCCTGGGGCGGCACCAGGTCATCGTCGTCGAGGACGCCGACCGGGTCACCGAACGCGGAGCCGACGCCTTGTTGAAGAGCATCGAGGAACCGGCGCGCCGTACGGTCTGGATCCTCTGCGCCCCGACCGCCGACGACGTCGTCATGACGATCCGGTCTCGATGCCGGCTGCTGAACCTGCAGACCCCATCGTCCGAGGCGGTTGCCGAGTTGTTGCGGAGTCGCGACGGAGTGGACGCGGCCCTGGCCGGGTACGCCGCGCGGATCGCCCAGGGCCACGTCGGCCGGGCCCGCGCCCTGGCCCGGGACGAGAACGCCCGGAACCGCCGCCGCGAGGTACTCCAGATCCCGCTGCGCCTCCGGGATCTCGGCAGCTGCCTGACCGCGGCCGCGAATCTGATCGAGGCGACCTCGGAGGAGGCGGCCGCCGCGACTGGTGAGTTGGACGGCCAGGAGCGGGCCACGCTGGAGGAGGCGCTCGGCTTCGGCACCAAGGGCGCTCGGCCGCGTCAGGCGCAGGCCGCGATGAAGGACCTGGACGATTCTCAGCGGGCGCGGGCCAAGCGGCTGCAGCGCGACGCCATCGACCGCGCGCTGACCGAGCTGACCGGCTTCTACCGCGACCTGCTGAGTGTCCAGACCGGTTCCGGCGCGGAACTGATCAACAGCGACCTGGCGCCCCAGATCACGACCCTGGCCCAGCGGTCGACGCCGGAGGCGACACTGCGCAAGATCCAGGCCCTGCTCGACTGTCGCACCGCCCTGGAGGGCAACGTGGCGCCGCTGCTCGCCGTCGAGTCGATGCTGATCAGCCTGCTCTAGCAGCCCCGCGCCGGAGCGATTGTCTCGGAACTCGTACGAACTGAGGCAGCCAAGGTCGCGGTCAGGTCACGGAGACCGGGGCCAAAGATACGGCCGTTACACCAGTTGCGAAGCTGAGCGCCTTGCCCTTACGGTGTGTCCACGTTCGTATCCGTTTCGTTATCAACTAAGCGGAGCGAGCGCGAGGGGTAGAACCTGCAACATCAGATGTGTCGCAGGAAGAGCGCGCGCCCTCCGTCGCCGAGCTTCGCTGGACGGGTGCCGAGCCGAGAGTGTCTCGGGCGCAGCGAAGGTGGAGGAACCACCGCGGGTCGTTCGGAGATCGGAGGACCGGCAGGGGTGAAGGGTCGTCTCGGCGGAGGCGTCTCGGGGCACCTGGCAGCCCTAACCCGTCAGCTCACTTCACAGGCGTTGCGCAGGAAGGACATGGCGTCTTGACGTCCACCATCATCAGACGGGTCGTCGGCGTCGCTGCCGGGCTCGCCCTCGCGGTCGGCATGTCCTTCGGTGCGGCGGCCCCCGCGCACGGCGCCAAGAACGTCTGGGACAAGGTCGCCCAATGCGAGAGCGGCGGCAACTGGAAGATCAACACGGGCAACGGCTACTACGGTGGGCTCCAGTTCCTCGGCAGCACCTGGCGGGCGTACGGCGGCAAGAAGTACGCATCCCACGCGCACAAGGCGAGCCGATCCGAGCAGATCGCGGTTGCCCGTCGCGTCCTGGCCGACGTCGGTCCCGGAGCGTGGCCCACCTGTGGTCGACGCGCCGGCCTGACCAGGGCCAGTGGCAAGGCCGCCAGCGCCTCTTCCGGATCGAGCGCATCCAGCGGCTCCTCCGCTGAGAAGTGGACGAAGAAGGAGCGCAGGTTCGCCCACAAGAATGCGCGGACCAAGAAGCCGTCGAACCGCGCGTACATCGCGGGGAAGACCGTCCGGGTCAAGCGCGGACAGGATCTGATCAAGATCGCCCGCCGGTACGACGTCAACGGCGGCTGGAAGGGCCTCTACCAGCTCAACGAGAAGAAGTTCAACTATCAGGTCAAGCACGGGAAGCGGATCTTCATCGGCCAGGTCGTGAGGATCAAGAAGTAGACCCGCGAGCACGGGCGGGACTTTGCCCCCCAGATGTCCCGCCCGGGGAGGCTCGGCAGACCCGCATCTGCCGAGCCTCTGTCTTTCTCCAGACAGCTGCGCAGGTCGTTGGTGGCCTCTGACCACGACGGCCTGCCCGACTTCGGGACTAGGGTGACCCCATGGCTGTGCCTGCCTGCTACACCCGATGGTGTCCCTCGTGACCAGGGTGATGGCGGTGTCGTTTGAGCGCTACGGACGGCTGTACTACCTCGATCCGGGCGAGGGGGAGTATCGGGTGGGCGACAAGGTCCTCTTCCCGACCGAGTACGGGCCCGAGGTCGCCGAGTGCGTCTGGGCCCCCGAGTACGTCGACGACGCCGATTTCGCCGACACGCAGCTGCCCCGCTGCGCCGGTCGGGCTGGACCGGCCCACCTCGACCGTGACGCCGCCAACCGGCGCAACCGGGCCCAGGCGAAACTCGTCGCCAAGCGGTTGATCAAGAACCACGGGCTCCCGATGAAGGTGGCCGCCGTGGACTTCGTCGACACCGGCATCGACTTCGACCAGTTGGTCGTCATCTACTTCACCGCCCCGCACCGGGTGGACTTCCGGGCGCTGGTCTCGGAGCTGGCCCGCAGTCTGCAGTCGCGGATCGACCTGCGCCAGGTGGGCGCCCGAGACGCCGCCCGGCTGACCAGCGGACTCGGCAACTGCGGCCGCGAGCTGTGCTGCGCGACCTTCCTCACCAACCTCGAGCCGGTCAGCCTCCGGATGGCGAAGCTGCAGGACCTGCCGCCCAACCCGCTGCGCATCTCCGGCGCATGTGGACGGCTGATGTGCTGCCTGAAGTACGAGCACCCGCTGTACGCCGAATTCGCGCGGGAGGTGCCGGCGGTGGGCAGCACGGTCACGACCGAGGAGGGCGAGGGGGTCGTCGTCGGCCATTCGGTACCGGCCGACACCGTGCAGGTGCGGGTCCGTGCCACCGGAGCGGTGTCGAGTTGCTCCCGGGAGTCGGTCTGCGGCTCCCGCTCGGCCTATGAGTCTCGGCCCGACACCCCCGCGGAAGGTGCCGGCGGATCCGGCGACGAGGTTCGCCCCGACCGGATCCGGACCCGACGGCGCCGCTGAGCTGACGCCCTGCCGACCCTCCGCGCACGGGCCCGGCGGCTTCGAGCAACACGTACGCTCGTGCTCATGTCTCGGCGACCGGCTCGTGCGGTCCGCGCGCTCGCGGTGGCCGTCTCGGTCGCCGTGCTGCTCTCCGGGTGCCTCTTCGGCCGACCCATCTGGCAGCGCGGCGCCGAGGCTCCCGGTCCGACCCCCGGCGCCTCCGTTCCGGCCCCGAGCCGGGCGACCACCGCGCCCTCGCCGGGTGGCGGGAGCAGCTCGCCGACCGCCCCGAGCCGCCCCGTGCAACCCGTACCGGACGTCCGGCCGAACGGCTTCACCAGCCCGCCGTCCGGATCGGGCCTCGCCCGCTACACCGGCCAGCAGCTCGACTGGTCGAAGTGCGGAGAGTTGCAGTGCACGAAAACCTTGGTGCCTCTGGACTACCAGGATCCGGACGGCCAGGCCATCACGCTGGCGCTGGCCCGCAAGCCCGCGACGGAGTCGCCCCGGCTCGGGTCACTGTTCATCAATCCCGGCGGACCGGGTGGTTCCGGCGTGCAGTACGTCGGGTTCTTCGACAGCTTGGGACTGGAGCAGTACGACATCGTCGGCTGGGATCCGCGCGGGGTCGGCGCGTCGACGCCGGTGACCTGCTTCAACAGGGCCAGGCTCGACGCCTACCTCGCCCGCGACTCCTCACCGGACTCAGCCGAGGAAGACACCCAACTGCGCAACGATGAGCAGGAGTTCGGCAAGTCCTGCCTGGAACGGTCCGGACGACTCCTGGAGCACGTGTCGACCGCCGAGACCGCGCGCGACCTCGACGTCCTGCGCGCGCTGGTCGGCGACGCGAAGCTCCGCTACTTCGGCTCCTCCTACGGCACCCAGATCGGCGCCACCTACGCGCAGCTGTTCCCCAAGAAGGTCGCCAAGCTGGTACTCGACGGAGCGGTCAACATCTCCGACGACCGGTCGGTCAGCCAGACCGAAGGTTTCGACCGGGCACTGACCGCCTTCGCGACCTGGTGCGCGCAGCAGCGGTGCCGCCTCGGGTCGACGAAGGCGAAGGTGCTCAGCTCGATCTCGAGCCTGTGGAAGAGGCTGGACAGCGACCCGATGGAGGGCGGCCGCCGCCCGCTCACCCAGCAGTTGGCGGTGGTCGGCGTGCTGGTCGTGCTGTACCAGAACGAGGAGGGCTGGAAGTCCCTGCGCTTCGCGCTCGAGCTCGCCGTCTTCCGCGACGATCCGCGCGTCCTGCTCCTGTTGGCCGACTCCTACCACCGGCGAGATGCCAAGACGGGGGTCTTCGGGCAGGACAACTTCGGTTTCCCTGCGGTGCGCTGTCTCGACAAGCAGCAATCCGATCCGGAGGAGGCTCGACGTGAGGCTGACAACGACCGGGCGAAGGCCCCGACCCTCGGGTACGTGAGCGGGCCCGACTACGTGTGTCCGATGTGGCCGGTGGCCCCGGCGCCGAAGGGCCCGAAGATCACCGGGGCGGGTGCGCCGCCCATCCTCGTCATCGGGACCACGGGCGATCCGGCGACACCGTACGAGTACGCACAGCGGATGGCCCAGCAATTGACCTCCGGCGTGCTGGTGACGTATCGGGGCGAGGGTCACCTCGCCTATGGCGACAGCGAGTGCGTCCAGGCGATCGTGCGTAACTACCTGGTGAGGGGAAAGGTGCCCGCCGACGGGGTGACCTGCTGACGCGGGGCAGGTTTTGGGGGAACCGGGGGTCCGGGGAGCAACACCCGGATCCCCGATTCTCAAGGGGTCGATCTGTCCTGTCGTCTTTGGGGGAAAGCCGAACAGGAAGTGCCTCAGATCGTGAGTTCGATTCTCGTCCTCGAAGCTGTGATGAGCCTGAGCCCGACAGCGGAAAAGGCTAAGAGGGCCGGTCCGGGCGCCGGACGATTAGCGGGTGGCCTGCTGCCGGGACTACCAGGCGAACTGCTACCCGCTGTTGTCTGCAGCCGTGAGGCTGACCCGGTACTGCAGGAACCTGAACAGCGAATCGGAGCCGCTCACCTCCGCGTACGCGGTCAGCGTGTCATCGACGAAGGCCACCCGGTCCATCGGCGACAGGAGCGAGGTCCAGGCCGAGGTGCCGGCGGTGATCCAGGCGGCGAACGCCGCTCGGTCGCCGAAGTCCCACTCCAGGTCTGTGACCTCGGCCCGGTCGACCGAAAGGCCGGCGGCGGTCGCGGCCTGGGCGTAGGCCTCCGGATCGACGTGCACGAACGGTGCCGCGAGTTCGCTGAACCGGTCCCGCCAGCGTTCGGTTCGCGTGGTGGTCGTGATGACGTCCTCGAGGCTCGGCCGCTCACCCTCGCAGACGAAGACCAAGAAGGCCCGGCCCCGCGGTTTCATCGCGGCCCGCAGCCGCTGCAGGGCCAGCGTCCATCGGGACTCCCAGTGCAACGCGTTGAACGAGGTGACGAGGTCGAACTCGTCGCGGTAGGGCAGGGTCGCGGCGGTCCCGACCGCGAAGTCGACGTCCGGTCGGCCCGCGAAGCGCGCGCGGGCGGCCGCGACCATGGCCTCCGAAGGGTCGACGCCCAGCAGCGATCCCGTGGTCAGCTGGGCGACGATCAGTGCCGTCACCCGGCCGTCGCCGCAGCCGACGTCGAGGATCCGCTCGTCCCCGCCGACCCGCAGCCCGGTCAGTGCCTGCGAGGCGAGGTACTCCTGGAGGGTGTTGACGCGCCCGTACGACTCCGGATCCCATTGCGACACGACGACATCCTGGCCCTGATCGTCCGACTCCGGAAAGGCTGGGGGGTGAGGGTGAATGACTTCGCGGGCTGCGGAGTCGGTCGATATGCTGGGCGACCGTGCCGGCGACCTCCCAGCTGCCGGCACCGGCCGCCTTAGCTCAGTGGTAGAGCAACGCACTCGTAATGCGTAGGTCTGGGGTTCAAATCCCCAAGGCGGCTCTCAGCTGTCACCCCTAGCCAGCGCCCGGATGCTCTAGGCCTAGGCGCGTCGATCGTTGCTCCTCCACGCGAATAGAACCGGCGCGTGTCCCCTTGGAACAAGGCCGTCTGCCCGCTCTTGGACAACCTGATGCGCCGCTCAGTCAGACTGCTTGTTCACCCTTACGGAGCCTCGCTGCTGGATTGGCATCTCGAGTAACACCGAGTTCGGCGGTGTCGTTGGGTTGAGGAGCATTTCCATAGCGCGTCGGCCCATCTCCTCGTATGGAATACGCGCGGTGGTGAGTCCTGGGCGAAGGTAGCTGGCGATTTCGTCGTCGTCGAAGGAGGCGATGGATACGTCATCCGGGATAAGCAATCCGCGGTCTCGTAGGGCTTGGTAGCTGCCAAACGCGAGCCGGTCGTTCAGGCAGAGAAGAGCGGTGAAACGCACCCCGCTGTCGAGGAGCCTCGTCGTGAAGGAGTAGCCGAGGTGGGGTTCCCAGACGGCGCCGTCAACTTGGGCGGCGGGGACGAGGTTGACTCCGTTTAGGGCGTCGAGGATGCCGCGGAGCCGGGATCCGATGGTGACGGAGCGGGCGGGGTCGAGAAGTTCTGGTGGCGGGTATCCGATGATGGCGATGTCGCGGTGGCCGGCCTTGATCAAGAGTTCAGCGATACGAAACCCAGCTTGATATTCGTCCGGCAGCACCGATGGATGACCGGTGCTTGCGCCGTTCAGCACGATGGTGCGAACGTTGGTCGGAACTGGGGGCAGGTCGATCTGTTTGGCGCCCATCAGTGCGAAGACGACGCCGTCGGTGCGGTGGTCGAGCATGGCGTCGAGCGATTCAGCGACCCGTCGTGTGTCTTGACCGGTTTCGGTGATCAGCACGGTGTGCTCATGTTGGGCGGCGATGTCGAGGGCGCCGCGCACCATTGCCGAGGCGTATCGGGTGACGATGACATCGTCGGAGATGAATCCGACGGTGCGGACGGTTCCGAGGCGCAGGTTGCGGGCGGCGGGGTTGGGGCGGTAGTCAAGTTCCTTCGCGGCTCGTCGGATGCGGTTGGCGGCATCCTCAGACAGCCGAGACCCTTCGCGGTTGTTCAGGATGAGGCTGGCGGCGGTCTTCGATACGCCGGCCCGTTGGGCTACGTCGGCCAGGGTGACGTGTTTGCTGCGGGCGGACTTGCCTGCCCGACCGACCGGCGGGGTTGGTTTCGCGTTCACGGCAGCCACCCATTCCAACGTTCTCGACGATGAATACCTCAGCGGAACTTGATTCTATAACCCCTGATGGAATCGATGTAGCAGACCCTTGCCTTGGTGGCTTGGGCTGTGTTACGTTCCGGGTGCTAAATGGATTCAGCACAAGTCCGGACGCGGATGTGTGGCTGATCTTTGGTCACGGCGCCGCGACCCTTCCGATGCGGTCGCGTGCGTGACGCCCATGACAGACCCGGAGGTTTCTCCCGCACGCCCAACGGCTCTGACTCTTGATGCTCGTTGATCCCTTCTCACTCCAACGGAGGATTACGTGAGTTCTCGTACTCGCCTCGTCACGCGGATCGCCGCCGCCGCTTTAGCGATCGCCTTGCCGCTGAGCGCCGCCGCCTGTGCCAAGGGCGGCGGCAGTGGTGGCTCGGGCAACAACAACGACGGCGGCGGCCCGAAGACCGTCTCGATGTGGACCCACAACGCCGGCAACAAGAACGAACTGGCCGCCATCGAGGCCATCGTGAAGGACTACAACGCCAGCCAGACCAACTTCAAGGTCGAGGTCCAGGCGTTCCCGCAGGACTCCTACAACCAGTCGGTCGTGGCAGCAGCAGCTTCGAAGAAGCTGCCGTGCGTGCTCGACATCGATGGCCCGAACGTGCCGAACTGGGCGTGGGCCGGTTACCTGGCGCCGCTGGAGGGCATGGACGACACGCTGTCGAAGTATCTGCCGTCGGTGCTGGGCAAGTGGAATGACAAGACCTACTCCTACGGCTACTACGACGTCGCGCTGACCATGGTCACCCGCAAGTCGATCCTGAAGAAGTACGGCATCCGCCAGCCCTCGGTCGATCAGCCGTGGACCAAGGACGAGTTCACGGCCGCGCTGGACAAGATCAAGGCCAGCGGCGACTTCGACCAGCCGCTCGATCTCGCGACGAGCTTCACCGGTGAGTGGTGGCCGTACGCGTACTCACCGTTCCTGCAGAGCTTCGGTGGTGACCTGATCAACCGCGACGGCTACAAGACCGCCGAAGGTGTGCTGAACGGCCCGCAGGCGATCGAGTGGGCGCAGTGGTTCCGCGGCCTGATCACCAGCAAATACGCGCCGCTGAAGTCCGGTACCGACCCGGCCAAGGACTTCATCAACGGCAAGACCGCCATCCTCTACAACGGCACCTGGACCGCGGTCGACACCCGAAAGAAGTTCGGCGACGACGTGCTCTTCGCACCGACAGTGGATCTGGGCCAGGGCCCGAAGATCGGCGGCGGTTCGTGGCAGTGGGGCATGTCGGCCAGCTGCGAGAACGCCGACGGCGCCGCGGACTACATGAAGTTCGCCGCCCAGGACAAGTACGTCGCCTCGGTCTCGAAAGCCACCACCAACATCCCGGCCACCGACGAGGCGGCCAAGTCGGTGCCGGGTTACGGCCCGGGCGGGGACAACGAGGTGTTCCGGGAGTACTCCAAGAAGTTCGCGGTGCTGCGGCCGGTCACCCCGGGTTACCCGTTCATCGCGACCGGCTTCACCAAGACGGCCCAGGACATCATCAACGGGGCCGATCCGAAGAAGGCGCTGGACCAGTTGACCAAGGACATCGACGAGAACCAGAAGTCCAACGACTACTTCCAGTGACCTAACTGGTGGGTCCGGGAGGCGCAGCGCCTCCTGCTGCCTCCTGGACCCACCAACCACGTGACCCGCCTGGTCACACCCCACCCGGTCCGCCACCCGGCCCCCGCCCGGACAGGGCGGTTAGTCAGTGCGGCCGGTCATCCCACCGAAAGGGAGCGTTGATGAGCATTTCCACCACCAAGCCGCCGGTCGGGCCCAAGGACGTCGCCGCGCCGGCGCCTCGGCCGAAGCCCACCGGTCGGCGCCCCACCACCGTGGCGCTGCTGATGCTGCTGCCCGCCGCCGTACTGATCCTGGTCTTCTTGATCGTCCCGATCCTGCTCACGTTCGGACTCGCGTTCACCAACGCCCGCCTGATCTCCCCGCAGCCGGCCCGCTTCATCGGCTTCGACAACTTCGTCCGACTCTTCGCCAGCGACACCTTCTGGGCCTCGCTGCGCAACACCGTCATCTTCGCGGTCGTGATCGTGCCCGTGCAGTCCGCGATCGCCCTGGGCCTGGCGATCCTGATCAACCAGAAGGTCCGCGGGATCAACTTCTTCCGCACCATCTACTTCCTGCCGGTGGTCACCTCGATCGTGGTGGTGTCCATCTTGTGGCTGTTCCTCTACCAACCGAACGGCCTCATCAACGCAACCCTCGCCAAAATCGGCATCCAGGGCCCGGACTGGCTCGGCAACCCGCAAACCGCTCTGTTCGCCATCATTGTGTTGTCGATCTGGCAGGCCGTCGGCTTCCACATGGTCATCTGGCTGTCGGGGCTGCAAACCATTCCGGCCGAGCTGTACGAGGCGGCCGAGATCGACGGTGCGAACACCTGGCAGAAATTTGCCCACGTGACCTGGCCGGGCCTGCGGCAAACCCGCACCTTCATCCTGATCACGATCACGATCGCGGCGTTCGCGCTGTTCGCCCAGGTCAACATCATGACCGACGGTGGCCCGCTGGACGCCACCACGACGCTGGTCTACCAGGCGGTACGAGCCGGATTCCAGCAGCAGCAGACCGGCTACGCCGCGTCGATCTCGTTGGTGTTCTTCGTGCTGGTGCTGATCGTGACGATCATCCAGCGCATCCTGACCCGAGACAAGGAACCCCGCAAGTGACCAATCTGATGCCGCAGGCCGCCGACGAGGAACCGCAGGCCGCCACCGACGACCACCTCGGACACGTCGCCGACGCCACCGCCGAACCGGCGGTGCACAAGGCGGGGGAACGCAAGCACGTCGTCCGCGACGTGTTGTTGATGATCCTGCGGATCGTGTTGTGCCTCGTGTTCGGACTGCCGTTGCTGTTCATGATCGTGTCCAGCTTCAAACCCGACAACCAGATCTTCTCCGACCTCGGGTCGATCGCGGCGTTCCTCCCGCTCGGATCGTTGTCGTTCGAGAACTACCTCGGCGTGTTCGACCGGGTGCCGTTCGCCCAGTTCCTGCTGAACTCCATCATCATCACCGTCGCCACCGTGGCGCTCGGCCTGGTCGTCAACTCGATGGCGGCGTTCGCGCTGTCCCGGATCAAGTTCCGCGGCCAGCAGATCATCCTGGGTGTCATCCTGGCCACCTTGATCGTGCCGTTCGAGACCATGGCGCTGCCGCTGCTGTGGTGGGTCAACAAGTTGCCGTACTTCGACTTCGCCAACGGCTTCACCGAGGGCTGGCTGGACTCCTACCAGGTCCAGATCGTGCCATTTGTCGCCAACGCGTTCTCGATCTTCCTCTTCTACCAGTACTTCGACTCCATCCCCAAGGAGCTGGACGAGGCGGCCACCGTGGACGGGGCGGGCTGGTTCCGGATCTACCGCAGCATCGTGATGCCGCTGGCCGGGCCGGCGGTCGCGACCGTGGCCATCCTCACCTTCCTGCCCGCCTGGAACCAGTACCTGTGGCCACTGATGGTGGTCCAAAGCGAAGAGCTGCGACCGGCCATGGTCGGCATCGACTACTTCTTCCAGCTCAACGTGTCCTGGGGACAGCTGATGGCCTACGCCACGATCATCACCGTCCCGGTGCTGGTCATGTTCATCGCCTTCCAGCGGTCCTTCATCAACTCGATCGCCTCCTCAGGCGTCAAGGGCTGATCGATGCTCCGGCTCCCCGAATCATGGGTGTGGGACTTCTGGCTCGTCGACGACGGCCAGAAGTACCACCTCTTCTTCCTCTACGCCTCACGAGCACTGAAAGACCCCCAGGCGCGGCACCTGCGGGCCTCAGTGGGGCACGCCGTGTCCGACGACCTCCGGGGCTGGCGGCGGGTCGAGGACGCCCTGGTGCGCAGCGACGCACCGGCGTTCGACGACGCCGCCACCTGGACCGGGTCGATCGTCCAGCATCCCGACGGCACCTGGTTCATGTTCTACACCGGCGCCAAGGCACTAGGCGGCCCGGCGAACATCCAAACCATCGGCTACGCCACCTCACCGGACCTGATGACATGGCACAAAAGCCCCGACAACCCGATCCTGGTCGCCGACCCACGCTGGTACGAAAAACTCGAAGACGGCCACTGGCACGACGAGGCCTTCCGCGACCCCTGGGTGATGCCCGATCCAGACGGTGACGGCTGGCACATGCTGATCACCGCCCGCGCCAACCACGGCCCGGCCGACAACCGCGGCGTCCTCGGCCATGCCACCTCACCGGACCTGCGCCACTGGACACTCCAACAGCCCCTCAGCGAACCCGGCCAAGGATTCGGCCAGCTCGAGGTCGTGCAATACGAAGAGATCGACGGCCGCAAGCTGCTGATGTTCTCCTGCCTCGCCAAGGACCTCGCCGAATCCCGACAAGGCCACCGGCACGACCGGCGGAGTGTGGGTGGCCGACGCCGACGGGCCGCTCGGGCCGTACGACCTGGCCAACGCCCACCAGGTCACCGACAGCTCCCAATACGTCGGCCGGCTCATCCAAGACCGCAACACCGGGCAATGGTTGCTGCTCACCTTCGCCCACGACCACCACGACAACACCTTCGTCGGCGAGATCTTGGACCCCGTACCGTTCCACGCCCCCGACGCATCACCCAAAGCCGTCCTCGCCCCAAGCACCACCTGATCCTCGTCCTCCGGTCAGGATGAGTCGAGCTTGGCCTTGCGGCGATGTTCCGGTCGAGGCCGGCGAAGGGGCGTCCGGACCCGCTTGGCCAAGACCATCCGCAGCATCTCCAGCCCGAGGCGGATGGCGTTCCGGTATCGCCGGTGATCGCCGAGGTGCCGACCCGCGGATGGTAGTTCACCGGGACCTGGACGATGGTGTCGCGGCCCACCACGGCCAGCATCAGCATCTCCAGCCCGAACGAGGAGCCGTAGACGCGGGCGTCGCGCAGCAGCCCGGGGACCAGGGACCTGGAGATCACGCGGAAGGTGCAACCGACGTCGCTGAGGTAGGAGGTGTTGAACAGCACCTCGATGATCTTGGCGACCGCCCAGTTGCCCCACCGCAGGAACCAGCCCATGTTGGCGCCGTCCCAGATGAAGTTCGACACCGTACGCGACCCGACCACGAAGTCGCAGTCCTCGGTGAAGGGCAGCAGCTTCATCAGGTCGCGCGGATTGAACGTGCCGTCGGGTTCGCAGATGCAGATCAGATCGGTGTCGACCTCGGCGAGCCCGCGGCGGATCGCCGCACCGTAGCCCTGCCGCGGTTCCAGCACCTCCCGGGCGGAGGTCATGGCGACCTCGTCGGAGGTGCCCGGCGCCGCGTTGTTGTTGACCACCAGGATGTCGTCGACGATGCCGAGCTTGTCGAAGGCCCTGATCGTCTCGGCGATGCTGTCCTTCTCGTTGTACGTCGGCAGCACCACCGACAACGTCCTACCGTTCCACATGCTCACCGTTCCTGTGGTCGGGTTCGGGCGTGGCGATCAGCAGCATCTGACCGGCCAGCGGCTTGACCGGGGAGCGCAGATACCAAGGCACCAGGAACGTCAGCGCGGAGCCCTTGCTCTTCATCGTCAATGGCAGAAACCGCGGATACACCCGGACGATCCGCCAGTCCTCCGAACGCAGGTAGTCGGCCAGGGAGCGGTCGGTGTAGATGGCGACGTGGGTGTAGTCGTCGAAGTAGCCGCCGGGGTTCAGCCGAAAGTTCGGTTGCAGCAGGATCAGTCGCCCGCCGGGCCGCAGCACCCGGGCCGCTTCGGCGAGCAGCTGGGCGGTCGCCGGCCGCTCCAGGTGTTCGAGCAGGTTGGAGGCGAACACCACGTCGAACGAGCCGGAGTCGAAGCGGGAGAGGTCGGTGCAGTCACCCACCTCGGCCTGGACGTGCGGGGCCGCGGCGCGCCGCACGATGGTGTCCAGGTCCATCGCCACCACCCGCCGTGCCGCGATGGTGTTGGCGAAGTCGCACCATCCGGCGCCCAGTTCCAAGACGGCGGCGTCGGTCGGGATCCAGCGCTGCAGATAGGCACACAGGTGTTTCCAGATGGCCGCGCGGTGCGGGTTGGGGGCGAGCCGGGTGCGGAAGTAGGCGGAGACCTCACCGTCGGCGGGTGGCGGTGAGACCGGGGCTGACGCGCCGTCTGCCACCGGCCCTCCTGAGCGATCTGTCGGGTCGTCGCTCGGCTGTTGGCACGGCAAGGCCGGGTCGGCGCGTGGGCCGATAGCCTGATGCCGCCGCACGCTACCCGAAGGACCAGTGAATGCCGGTGATCGCCGACCCCGAGTCGGACCGCCGGGCCGAGGTGTCGACCCGGACGCTGCTGCTGGCCTGCCTGCCCGCGATCGCGGTCGGACTGCTGATCAGGGTCTGGCTGATGCGGACGTCGCTGTCCGCGTTGAACGCCGACGAGGGCATCACCGGCCTGCAGGCGTTCGAGGTGCTGCGGGCATTTCCGCATGGTCGTGGCCGGGAACGACTACGGCGCGACGACCGAGACCTATCTGTTCGCGCCGTTTCTGGCGTTCTGGACCGGGGTGTTGCCGCTGCGCATCCTGCCGATCGCGCTGTCCGCGGTGGCCGGCTACGCGCTCTACAGGTTGGCGCGGCCGTTCTTCGGCCGGGTGCCGGCCGCGACGCTGGCGCTGATCGGCTGGACCACCTCCGGCGCGGTGGCGCTGTTGTTCCTGCGGGCGTACATGGGCTACACGACCGGGTTCATCGCCCAGGTGGCCGCGCTGGCGCTGGCCTGCCACGCGATGCGGTCGGACCGCCAGCTGGCGCGGACCGCGGTCTTCGCCGGGTTGGCGGCGGGGTTCGCCTCTGGAGCCATCCGATTTTCGGCATCGTCGCGCTGTTGGCGCTGATCGTGCCGACGCTGTACCGCTGGCGGGCAGCTGCGCCGCTGGTGGCTGCCGCTGGCGGCCGGCGGGGTGCTCGGTGTCAGCCCGTGGCTGCTGTTCATCGCGCAGAACGGCCGGCCGGAGTCGGCCCCGCCACGGTGGTCGACGACCTACCCGGAGCGACTGACCAACTTCTTCACCGAGTTGCTGCCGCGGGCGTTCGGCCTTCGCACCCCCGCGGGCACTGGGTCGGCCCCGACCCGCTGGCGGTCGGCCTGGCGGCGCTGCTGATCACGCGCCGATGGTCGGGATGGTGCTGCTGGTGCTGCTCAAGGGGCCCGGCCCTGCCGATCCTGGTGGCCGGTCTGCTGGCGTTCCCGTTCCTGGCGGTGTTCGCCCCGCTCGGCTTCGTCGCCGACGCCCGGTACGCGCTGCCGTTCCTGCCGCAGCTGCTGTTGGGGCTGGGGGCCTGGCTGCTGCTGGTTCCTGAGCGGGTCCGCGACTCGCCGTGGCTGATGGTCACCGTGCCGGCGGTGTGGGTGCCCTGCTGCTGCGTGCCGGTGATGCACCAGCAGGTCGGCTGGGAGTGGCTCGATCCCGACGCCGACGCCAAGCGGGTGGTCAGCGAGTTGGAGAGCCGGAGATCCCGTACGTCGCGGGCGACTACTGGGGGGCGTACCTGGCCGACTA
>CAWGEY010000003.1:0-283123 GCA_963821695.1 uncultured Actinomycetota bacterium | reverse complement strand
ATACTCAGCGGGCGTACGCAGTTCTGCGTAGTTGCGTGCTCGGCGGCGGATCCGGGCGAGAGACTGACGTCAAGGCGTCACGACGACGACGGCTCCACTGGGAGCTCGAGGGAACATGAGCGATCGTCGTGGGCAGCTCCGGCTGATCTTGGTCGCTGCGGTCACCGCGGCCGTGAGCGTCGCTGCCGCCTGCACGGCGGCACCGACCCCGGTCCCGCTCCGACCCCGACGCCGACGCCCGAGCCCGACCCGGCAGCGACGACCACGATCGAGGTGAGACCTCCCACCGGGGTCGACTACGCGGCGATGGAGACCGAGCTGAAACGACGGCTGGCGGCCGGTCCGGAGACCGTGAAGGAGGTGCGCTCGATCCTGATCAGCGTCGACGGCACGACCGAGCTGGCCTTCTACCAGGGCAGCAAGGCCACCGATCACCGGCACGTCTGGTCGGTGACCAAGAGCGTACTGAGCATCCTGGTCGGCATCGCCGTCGACGAGGGCAAGCTGCGCCTCGACCAGCCCCTGGCCGAGCTGCTGCCGGAGCACGCGTCGGTGATGACCGATGATCAGAAGGCGACGACCCTGCGGCAGCTGCTCACCATGACCGGCGGGATGGCCGGCGACGGCGGTGGCCTGAACCCCGAGGCCGAGGACCCGATCGCTCTGCTGCTGACCTACTCGTCCGGGGGTCCGAGGGACGTCTTCGCCTACTCCAACTCCGGCGCCCACCTGGTGGCGGCTGTGCTGCACGTGGCGGTCGACCGGTCGCTCCTGGACTACGCGCGCGAGAAGCTGTTCGACCCGCTCGGCATCGACACCCAGCCGGCCTGGGAGGGCGTCAACCCGAACCTGAAGGACGGTTTCGACGACGCCGGCTTCGCCTGGCAGACCGACAGCACGGGGACGCACATCGGTGCGTACGGGCTGAAGCTCACCCCGCCGGACCTGGTCAAGCTCGGCGAGCTCTACCTCGACGAGGGCGTGTGGGACGGCCGGCGGATCGTCTCGGCCGACTGGGTGCGTGCCTCGACCGCGCCGCAGCTGACCAAGGAGCAGGCGGCGTCCGATGGTCAGTACGGCTACTTGTGGCAGGTCGAGGACGACCCGGAGATGCCCATCTACTACGCCGCCGGCGCGTGGTGCCAGCTCGTGCTCGTGTATCCCGTCGCGCCGCGTCGTCGGCGTGATCACCGCCGACGACAGCGCTGGGTACGACGCCGATCGGGTCTGCGACGACCTCTGCCCGATCGTGGGCGAGGTGCTGTTCGAACCGCTGATCTCCTGACCGGTGCGAGGTCGATGACGTACCACGAGCGAACGGAGAGGGGACGATCACCAGGCTGGGTGTTCCGGTCGTAGCAGGGACGGCCTACGGAATGTGCACCATCCCTGCTCGGATGCGCGCTCAGTGGGGCGGCTTGGCCATGGCGCGGTTGAGGTGGATGGCCACGGTGATGATGGCTGTGAGCGCGGCGACAGCAGCGAAGGTGGGGGCTTGGCCGCCGGTGTCGAGGAGGATGCCGCTGATCGGGGGCCCGAGGGGTGCGGCAAGTCCTGCGATCAGGTAAGAGGCGGCCATGACGCGGCCTTGGAGGTGTGTTGGCGTCTGCTGGATTTGTGCGGCGAGCAGGCTGGCGTTGGCTGGGGCGGAGAACAAGAAGATCCCGCCGAGGGCGCCGGCGATCATGGGGTTATCAATCCAGGTGAAGCCGGCGAACGCGGCCGCGGCCATCCAGCCCATGATGATCACCAAGGTTTTGAGGCTGAGTCGGGTTTGCATGAGCGGGGCGGTGAGCGCGCCGAGGATGCCCGCGATGGCGGCTATCGCGAACATCAGGCCGAGGCTGGTGGGACTGGCCCCGGCGGCGGTGTACGTGGCGATCAGGGCGAAGACGGCGCCGGTGTACACGAACTGGTAGCCGGCGGCGGCGAGCAGGGTGGCCCGGAGGAACGGTTGGTGCCACACGAAGTTCAGACCGGTCAACAAGTCCTTGCTGATGGTGTGCCGCTCCCGAGCATGTGGTTGGCGGCGTAGGTGCGGCGGGTCGGTAGAGGGGATGCCGGACCGTGGCCGACAGGATGGCGCTGATCGTGAACGAGAACAGATCCGCGAGCGAGGGGCTTCCGGCGCGATGCCGTAAAGCACGCCACCGACCGGTTGGCCGGCCAAGCTGACGGCGTGACCGCGGCCTTCGTTGAGGGCGATCGCGCGTGGCAGCTGCATTGTCGGGACGACGTGGCGGAGGGCGACTGAGTGGGCCACCTCGCTGACGGCCGCTCCAGCAGGTTGACGGCGGCCACCACCACAAGCTGCCACAGCACAAGATGACCGGTCAGCAGACTAGTGGCGGCCACCAAGGTCGTGACGACGCGGATCAGGTCGGAGCCGACCAGCATCCAGCGCAGCGGTGCCCGGTCAATGGCGACCCCCGCCGGGAGCCGCGTGACCGCACCAACGGTCAGGGCAACCAGTCCGAGCAAACCGGCGGCCGCTGCCGAGCTGGTGATGCTCAATGCCAGCAATGGATAAACCAGCGTCGTCATCGATGACCCGAGTCCCGACACGGCCCCGCCGGTCCACAGCCGGGCGAAATCCGCGTTCCAGTGCAGCGACTGCCCTCCTACTCCACCCGCATGCGCGGGATCTTGTTTTTCTCCGCCCATAATGTACAAACTGTACATAACGTACGATTGGTTGATGGATGCGGAGGTGCCCGTTACTGAGGCAAGGGCGCGGTTTGCGGAACTGGTGAACATCGTGGGATACGGCAAGAGGCGGGTCGTGTTGACCCGGCATGGCAAGCCGCTGGTCGCGCTCGTGCCCGCCGAGGCCCTCCTCGAACTCGAACCCGGCCACAACTCTGCGCGGGTGATGCTCGACCTGTCCTCCCGGACGGCCGAAATCCGTTCGTCCTACACCCTCGCAGCGCACGACGACTTCCCTTCCCCCGAGCTGAGGGACTGCTGCAGAAGCCCCAAAGACAGTCCGCTACGTTCTTCTCGGGCACGCTGCAACGCTTCACCAAGATCTCGACGGCGCCGTTCCGCAGAGGGTCCCCCTCCGACGATCGAGCAGCTACTCCCGGCGCGCGCGGCCGACTCGACCGAATTGTGCTCCGTTTGACGGACGGACAGCTATCGGAACGGCTGATGGCCGCAGACTTTGCCCAGGTAATGGGGCCGCACCGCCGCTTCGCCCCTGCGGATTGACCCTAGAGTCCCGGAATGATCTCACCCGCACCGCTCGCTGGACGCGTCGCGCTAGTGACCGGCGCCAGCCGCCGCTCGGCCATCGGAGCTGCCGTCGTCCGCCGGCTGACCGCGGACGGCGCTGCGGTGTTGGTGCACTCCTGGGCGCCGGCTGACGGAGACCGGTCGGACCCGGGCGGCGCTGAACAGCTGGTCGACGAACTATGCGCCGCCGGTGGCCGGCTCGCCCACGTCAGCGCCGACCTCGCTGATCCAGCTACCCCGGCTCAGCTGATCGATACAACTGGGCAACGACTTCGGCGGGCTGGACATGGTGATTGCCAACCACGCCCGCAGCACGAGGCAGTCGCTCGAGGAACTCACCGCCGCTGAGATGGACCTCGCCTACGCCGTCAACACTCGCGCCACCCTGCTGCTCGTCCAGGAGTTCGCGGGCCAGTTCGACGCAGGTTCCGGAGGACGCGTCATCCTCTTTACCTCCGGCCAGTACCACGGGGTGATGCCGGGCGAGTTGCCGTACATTGCCTCGAAGGCCGCTCTGCGGGAGCTGACGCCACGCTTGCCGCCCACCTCATCCCTCGCGGAATCACGGTCAACTGTGTCAACCCAGGACCGAACAACACCGGATACGCCGATGACGCTTCCTGGGCATGGGTCGCCGAGCGCAACCCGGGCGGCCGCGCCAGCACGCCGCAGGACACCGCTCGGCTTGTCGGATGGTTGGTCAGCGACGAAGCCGAATGGGTGACAGGTCAGGTCATCGCCTCCGACGGCGGCTGGTCGACCCTCGGCGCGTGAGCCGGTCTGATGCAGTTGGGAGGATTCGACATTACCTGGTAGACAGACCGACGAGTTCACGTGGCCTCGCTCGTCTACAGGTTTGGAAGCCCAACCGCCTCGACTCAGGAGCAGTCATGAGTTCCAACCCCCACGACAAGACCGACCCGCAAGAATCGGCCGCGCGCTCTTCAGCACCAGGAAGCGTCGCCACAACGCTGCCAGAAGCCATGACGGGCAGGGCAAGCCCCGCGAAAGCGGCGGTCGGCGACAAACCAGTATTTGCCTACATCGCCAGCCTGCCTCAACCGCAGCGCGGCATCGCCGAAGCCGTCGATGCGCTGGCGGCCAAGACGCTGCCCGACCTCAGGCGTTCCGTGAAGTGGGGCATGTCGTACTACGGCGTCGGCGACGGGTGGTGCTTCAGCTGCGGCGGCTTCGCCGGCCACGTCAAGCTCATGTTCATCAACGGCGCGGCGCTCGAACCGATACCGCCGGTGACACCGGTCGGGATGGGCAAGTCGACACGAGGTGTGGAGCTCGAGTCCGTGGATGACCTTGACGCAATCCAGATCGCAGCGTGGATGAAACAAGTCGCGTCCGTGCCCGGTGTCGGTGGCAAGAAACGCTGAACCCGCTGTCACGAGCGGAAGGCACCCATCCGCGTCGCACCAACGGCTGGCCGTCGTGCCGGAGCGCGCAGTGGCTGGTGGGCCACTGCGCACGACCCGCTTGACGGTCGGCCTGCGGGCACTCCCTGCCGCATCAGCGGACGGCTTACGACGCGCGTCGACGGCGGTTGGGAAATTTCATGAGTTACGGGCCGACGGTGCGGGCTGGTCGAACTCGTCGTGGCGTCGCAGCCAATACGAGAAGGAGTCCTGCGGCCAGCCGTTCGGTACATCTTCGCCTTCGATCTGGCCACCGTACGGAGTGAGGTCGAGCAGGCTGGCAACACTGCCGATCTGACGCACCATGGGCCCGTTCTGCAAGTAGTACGTGCGATAGATGTTCTCGCCGTCTCGAAGGAAGACGTTGAGGGCGAACCAGTCGGTGGCGCCGAAATCCTCGGTGAACGAGGGGGTCGCGATGGTGTACCAGGGCAGGCCGGTCCAGCCCATCCGTCGCGCATAGGCCCTCAGGTTCGCCTGCGGCGCCGGAGAGGCCATGGCGAAGGTGATGTCGTGCGCGTGCAACAGATTCAGATCGGCAACGCCATCGGCCCACGACGAACAGCCGACGCAGCCGGCATCAGGCCAACCACCGACCCCTTCTTCGAAGAAGAACCGGTACAAGATGAGCTGGCTGCGGCCCTCGAACAGGTCCGGCAGCGCGACCTCACCGTCAACTCCCTCGAAACGGTAGTCGCGCTCGACCCGAACCATGGGCATCCGCTTACGAGCCGCAGCGAGCTGGTCGACTTGCTCGGCAACCGCCTCTTCCCGCTTCGCCAACTCGGACACCGCGGCTTCCCAGTCCGCGGCGGAAACGACCTGTGGTTTCGCGATCACCATCCCTCCATCGTAGGAAAGCCGACCGGGCGCCCTGTGGATGGGAGAGCTCCATAGTGCGTGGGGCGGTGGTTGAGCGCGGCGTGTGAGACGACGGCCAGCTCCCACCAGGTGTCCGATTGTGGGTCCGCTTGTGACACTGCCCCGGGAGTCGGTCGAGTGCTGGGTCACATCGGCTTCGAGCCGGCGCCGCCCCCGCCGGGCTGTCGCCCGTCACCGCTGTTCGGCTGGTCCCGGTCTCAATCAGGCCGAGCTGACGTCGATCAGGACCTTGCCCACGGCGCCGTCCTCGACTGCCTGATGGGCGGCGCCCGTGTCGGCAAGCGCAAACCGGTGCAGCGGCAGACCGGCGTCCTCACCGACCGGCAGCACCCCGTCCTGCAGCGCCGCGGTGATGTCGGCCACCGCTTCGGAGAGGGCCAGGTCGCCTACCGTGTAGAGCAGGACGAACTGCCAACGCAGGTTCTTGACCATGCTCGGTCGTACGTCCAGGGTCAGCTCGGCACCGCCGTCGTCGGCATAGCTGGCGATCGAGGTGCGTGACCTGAGCCACGGCCTGGTCGAGCTCGGCGTTGGCACCGACGGCGACCTCGACGATCAGGTCGACCCCGTCCGGGGCGAGCTCAGCGATCACGGCGGCGGCGTCCTGCTCGCGGTAGTTGACCACGTGGTGGGCGCCGGCCGCGCTGGCCAGGTCGGCCTTGGCTCGGCCCGGAGATCGTGGTGATCACGGTGGCCCCGGCCCAGCGAGCCAGCTGGATGGCCGCATGACCGACCGCACCGGCGCCGCCGGAGACGAGGACGACCTGACCGTCGAGGGCACCGGGTTGCAGGCGGCGCGGCCCGTCCTCGGCCACGGTCAGCGCCCGATGGGCGGTCATCGCCGGCACCCCGAGGCTGGCGCCGACGTCGAAGCCGACCCCGTCGGGCAGCCGGACGACCCGCTCCGCCGGCAAGGTGGTGTACTCCTGTGCTGTCCCCGTGGGCCGCTGGTGGCCGGACAGGTAAGTCCAGACCCGGTCGCCGACCGCGAGATCGGTGACGCCATCACCCACGGCATCGACCACGCCGGCGCCGTCCTGGTTGGGCGTGACCTCGGCGAAGGGGGGCGCCTCGCCCGGGCCGGAGCCACGACGGGACTTCCAGTCGGTCGGGTTGACCCCGGACACGATGACGCGGACGCGGACCTCGCCCGACCCCGGCGAGGTGGGCTCACGATCGACGAGCTGCAGAACGGACGGGTCACCGGTCTCGGTGTAGATGATGGCCTTCATGAAGGCGACAACCTCCGACCCGTTCCGCTGATTCCTCACGTCTCAGGGCTCTCTGCATCCGGAGGCCCCTTCTGGGCACGCAGCGAGCATCCGGGCGTCGTTCATTCGGCCCGTCTTCGTCGTTCCCTATTTCGCCTGGTCAACCGGCGTAAGGTGAGTTGAAACGAAGGCCGAAGGAATCCGGTCTCAGCACGTGCGAGTCCGCAGCAAACGCTCGCCTGCCCAGGCGACCGAACAGTGCGAACAAAGGGACCAGATGTCAACAAGTAGTCGTCGGAGACGTGCGACGTGCGTGCTCGCCGCGATCAGTGCTCTGGCACTCGCCGGCTCGGCCTGCTCCCAGCCAACCGCTCCAAGCGCCGGGGAGTCGCTGCGCATCGTGCTGGGTTCGCATCCACAGGCGTCGCAGATCCCGCTGGTCTACGGCGTCGGGCACAACGGAGGTGACTTCGGGCTGGACATCAGCGTCGAGCAGAACGTCACGATCTTCGATTCCCACATCGACCCGGTGAAGACCTTGCTCGACGGCAAGGCCCAGGTCTTGGCGACGTCGTTCTCCGCGATCCTGGATGCGCGTGAGCAGGGCGAGGACCTCAAGATCTTCTGCCCGTACGTCAGCCTGGACGACTTCGTCCTGGCCGGCGCCAACGGTGTGAACACCGCCGGTCAGCTGTTCGAACCGTCGACCCGGGTGGGCATCGACAGCCCTGGTGGCGCTGGAGCCATCGTCCTCAACGCTCTGTTGAGCGGCATCGGCGAGCCCCGTGACGTCGACGAAATCCCGAATCAGCAGATCATCGAAAGCTCGAGTGCCCGAACTGAAGCGTGGGCCGCGGGCCAGCTGGATGCCACGGTGATTCACGACACGCAGTACGACAGCGCCCAACCGACGGTGAACCGACCGGTACTGATCGCCACCCTCTACGAAAATGCCCCCGGATTCATCAAGGTAGCGCAGGCCGCCCGGGCGGATTGGCTCGACGAGAACCGAGAACTCGCCGCCAGGTACTGCGCCACCACACTGCGCGCGATGAAGACACTGAAAAGCGACTTCGCCCTGTTCCAGGCCGCGGTCGATGAATACGTCGAAGAACCCCCCTCCGAGAATCTCTCAAAGAGCTTTTCGCCCTCATCCAGAAGTATCCGTTCTGGACGGACGACGGCGGACTCTCCAACGACAGCGTGAAGTTCATGATCGACATGGCGACCGAGTCGAGCGTCCTGACCCAACCGATGAATGCCGCCGACATCGTCGACCGTGAGACGTTGGGTCGGGCCGTCGAACTCGCGAACACGCCGACGGGATAGTCGGTCTCGTCGACCGGGTTTACGGCTGCACGCAAGCTGTTTGCGAAGAAACACCGTAGTGAGGCTGAACGACTGGTCTCTCACGAAGCGACCCTTGTATCCAGAGCGTCGGACTACGTCGAGGTGCCACACCCCCGCGGCAAACAGTTCAGCTTTCGCGCAGATTGACGCCGAACGCCGGTTAGCTCAAGGCTTCGTCGACGGTCTGCTTCGTCGACGGTCTGCTTCGTGGGCGGTCTGCTTCGTGGGCGGTCGACCCAAAGGCCTTCCCCGCTTCTCTGGACGAACGGCTTACGGACACTGTTGCCCGGGCCGACTCGTAGGGTGCTCTGTTGCCCTGCTCGCGGGATCGGTCTTCGGCGCCTCCTACATCGCGCTCACCGGTGTGCTGCTCGTCTGGGCCACCTACAGCCAGCGCCCATCCGCCCGGGGTTGGGCTGTCCTTCTTCAGCCCGCGTCGCCACCCCCACCACCCATGTCAGCAACGTCTCCACCGCCCATGCCACGACCGCCACCCTGGCCGAAGTCAAACTGGCCGAAACCGGACCGCGACCTGCCACATCGGCGGCAGATGTCGATGGGCCGCGCTGCCTCGACGTCGTCAAGACGCCGCATCTCGGTTACCCAGTCATGCCGGCCGAGCCGGCAGGCAAACGTCTTACTCACACTCCGAGAACCCACTGTTCTTTCGCAATCTCGCCGCCGGTGATGAACCTAGCCACTACGCCTCCTGATGCTCGAATAGGGCCGCCGGGCACGGGCTCGGCGCGCCGGAAGCTCCACCCGCGATCCGGGCCGCCGCCGCTGCAGATGGTCTGCGCAACGCCGTCATCACAGCCCTGAAAGGTGGTGGCCGCCAATACGGGAATCTACGTAGACCTTCGACATCCGTCTCCGGGCTCTACCTCATCAGCAAGTAGGTGAAGGTTTCCGCCGCCTTTGCCCAACGCCATCAGCGAGCGCGCACAGCTTCCTCGTCGATAGAGGTGGTTGAGCACGCCGTGTGAGACAGCGGCAGTTGCCGGGGCCTTCCAGCGTCGGCCCGTAAGAGGGTCCGTTTCGGTAATCCCCCGCTTCACCGAGCGGACGTCAAGCGACGACCGCCCCGGCCGCCACTTTGGTCGAGACAGTCGAGTATCCTCCGCCGCCTGGATAGTGCCAGGCGCCAGTCAGAACCGTTCCACTCGCATCGAAGGTGCCTTCGTAAAAGGCCGGTGAGTCCCGTTCGCCCATCCAGATCGTGAGGGTGTCCTCCCTGATCTCGTAGGTGTAGTCGAGGGTCTCCCCTTCGCCGAAGCCGTAGTAGTGCGATCTGATGTCGGCACTCGGCTCCTCTCCGTACTTGTGGGTGTGGCCGATGATCTCGAGTCCTTTGGTGCCTCCCAGCTCGACATGCTGGAAGAGGAAGAAGCCGCCGTCGGCCCACTCGTACGTGACTCTCCCCGCGGCATCGCCAGTCACCTCCCACGTACCGACCAACCGATCCAGTGTTGCGAGGTCCGCGTTCGGTCCAGGCGCCGATAGCGGAGTGCGGTCGCTGTCACCGCTGGAGTCCTGAGTCATCGCCCTGCCTTTCGTCGCGTTGTGCAAGTGAGACTGATGACGGCCACCGGATTCATCGGGTGCTCACCGCCGGTCTAGCCGCGTCCACCAGACGGTCGAAATCCGGCGATCCTGATGCTTCGGCCACCTCGTCGAGCAGCCAGGACCTGCCGATCTCCGAATTGTGCCAGCGCGCCGCTCCGATAGCCCGTCGCTCTACGGCGACGGCAACTGCTCCTTGATGACCCGGATCAACTTCTCCGGTTGTTCCAGCGGTACGTAATGGCCGCAGCGATCAAAGACCAGCTGCTGCCCCCTTGCCGATGTGAGGCTGGCGGCGGCCGCCCGCGGTGTTGGATCCGAACACCGGCTTCCAGTACGAGTCCCAGGCTGCCGCGATGCCGTCTCGATGCAGCACGCCGACAGCCTCGTCACGCAGGCGACGATCACGACGAACATCCACTTTCGCACCGACCAGGACGACCACGCGTACGCGATCCGGGGCGGCACGTGCGATCTCGAGCGCGCACGAGCCACCGACGAGTTGCCCACCACGACCAGCTCGTCGCGACACTCTTCGACGATGGCGTCGGCCCACTCCTGGACGGAATCACCGAGCTCGTACAAGGTCGGCGCGAACGCGTCGCTGAAGGTCGTCCGCACCGCGTCCCACATCCGTCCGTCCAGGGGCAGAGCGTGCAGCAGGACCAGTTGCATCGCTGGATGGTATCGACCCAGCCGAGGTCTCATCGTCCGTTCAGCCCGCCCGAAGAAGCGACGACCGCTCGCCTTCGGGCAGCCCCAAGGCCGTCGCTATCCCAGGTCTCGATTCCGCTGGGTGCGGCGTGGCCAGGTCCAGGCGGAGCGCAGGATGAAGGCCAGGAGCAGCACCTCGAGTCCGATGGAGAGGCCGTAGAAGTAGGAGTAGGTCCAGGACTCCCCTGCCGCGTTGTAGATCGTGACGGGGATGTAGAGCGTTGCCACGACGAGGTTCGTGATGCGGTTGACCCGGGCGGGCAGCGTCATGGACAGCACGACCATGAGGATCGGGATGGCCATGAGCGTGAGCGCAAGTGGCGACGAAGGTCGGGCCGATGTCGAACTCGTGGACGATGCCGGCCAGGATGTCGTCGACGACGCCGGGCTTGTAGAGGGCGAGGTAGTCGACGTAGATGTAGAGGAACATGAAGCTGGTCCATGCTGCTGCGAGCTTGGCCTGCACGGGCATGCGCAGATCTTCCAGCGTGCTCTGGGACGGCGGATTCTCCAGTGCGGTGTGGGATTGAGGCGTTCTCATCACAATGCTCCTTGGCTTGATCGGGTGGGTGCTTCCACCTTCACGGATGCCGGCGGCGGGCACATCAGCCCCGGAGCCTGATTCGACCTGGCCGTTGGCACAGCCGAGCTCTTGTACTTTCGGCGGATACACCGAGCACGCGGGCTGCCTAGGCTGATCAGATGGCCACCGACGCACTCCGCTCGCTGTGGGCCGAACCTCGACCCACGAATGCCCCGGACCGGGGGCCGCGGGACTGGGCCTTGGTCGCAGTACTGGTCGGCTGGTCCGTGGTGGAAGTGGTGCTTCGCCAGGACCTGGCGCCGCGCCCGCTGCTGCTGCTCGCGGTGCTCGCGGTCCTCGGCCCCCTGCTGTGGCGACGCACGCACCCGCTCGTCGCGGTTGCGGTCTCCTTCGGCACGTTGACGATCGTCGACATCGTCAGAATCCTCACCGGGTCGCAAGGCGGCCTGCTGAACAGCATCTCCGCGGCGCTGATCCTGGCCTACGCCCTGTTCCGGTGGGGCTCCGGTCGGGAAGCCGCAAGCGGCCTCGGCGTCATCCTGCTCTGGCTGGCCATCACCACCGTCGCCGACCCCACCAGCCTGTGCGGAGACGGTCGCAGCGTACGCGGTTCTTCCTGTTCGCCGCCGCGCTCGGCGCCGCGGTCCGCTATCGCGCGAAGATCCGCATCCGCGACATCGACCAAGCCAAGGCCCGCGAACGCGAACAGCTCGCTCGTGAACTCCACGACACCGTCGCCCACCACGTCTCGGGCATCGCCATCCAGGCCCAGGCAGGTCGTGCCATCGCGGCCTCCCACCCCGAGCGTGCCGTCGAGGCCCTGGCCATCATCGAGGACGCAGCGACCCGCACCCTCACCGAGCTGCGCGCCATCGTCGGCGTGCTCCGCGCCTCACAGGACACCGAGTTCGCGCCGCAGCCCGGCGTGGCCGAGGTCGAGCAGCTCGCCACCGATGGCCAGACGCGTCCCTGCGTCGAGGTGACGCTCTCCGGCGAGTTCGACGACCTCAGCCCGGCGGTCGGGGCCGCGATCTACCGCCTGGCCCAGGAGTCCATCACCAACGCTCGACGGCACGCCCGCCACGCGACCCAGGTCACCGTCGCCGTCACCGGCGACGCCGACCAGGTACGGCTGACCATCGACGACGACGGCTCCGCCGCTGGCGGCCGCGCCCCAGCAGGCTACGGCCTGGTGGGCATGCGGGAACGCGCCTCACTGCTCGGCGGCACCTTCCACGCAGGCCCCGCCGCCGAGCGGGGCTGGCGGGTAGAGGCGGTCCTGCCCCGAACCGGGACGCCACGATGAGCATCAGGGTCCTCATCGCCGACGACCAGCCCATCGTGCGCACCGGGCTGACGATGCTGCTCGACGCCCAACCCGACATCGAAGTGGTCGGCGCGGCCGCCGACGGGCGCGAGGCAGTCCGCCTGGCGCTCCAGCTGCGCCCCGACGTCGGCCTGTTCGACATCCGAATGCCGCTGATGGACGGCATCGAAGCCACCCGACGCCTCGCCGGCCCCGACGTCACCGACCCCCTGCCGATCGTGGTCATCACCACCTTCGACCTCGACGAGTATGTCCACGGGGCGCTCAAAGCCGGCGCCCGCGGGTTCCTGCTCAAGGACGCCGGACCCGCCCTGCTGACCCAGGCCATCCACGCCGCCGCCGACGGAGACGCACTGATCGCACCCAGCGTGACTGTCCGACTGCTCGCAGCGTTCGCCCACGCACAGACCTCACCACCAAGGCAGCCGATAGAACCGCTCACCGCCCGCGAGGAGGAAGTCCTCGTGCCGGTAGCCCAAGGCCGCACCAACAATGAGATCGCCAGCGAGCTCTACATCACCCCAAGCACCGTCAAAGCCCACCTCGCCAGCCTCATGCGAAAGCTCGGCGCCCGAAACCGCGTCGAGGTCGCCATGTGGGCCCACGAGACCGGCCGCATCTGACGCCGCAAAGGCTCCCGCCGCGTTGCCGGTCGGTGCCCTTACGGTCCACTTGCGATCACGCAGAGGCAACCGCGGCCGATGTTGGCCACGATTTGGTTGAGTCAGCTGACGACGGCCAACGGACACCTGATCGTGTGGCGGGTGAGCGAACGACCAGCTTCATGGGTGCTCCCCGTCGGGCGGCGGGTTCGCCCATCGGCCTACTTGCAGTAGTCCAACAGCTTCTTGGGCAGCCCGGCCGACGCAGTACCGCAGACACTGTCGGAGTCCTGAGCAGTCCACTGGCTGCCGTTCCACTGCAGGAAGAAGACCGTGTCGCCAGGGTCAGCGCGGACCGCGGCCCACCTCGTGCCGCTGACGTCGGCACAGGTGAACTTCACCAGCGTCGCGCCATTCGGGAGGGCGGCCAGGAGGGCTTGGGATGTGCAAGCCTTGTCGGCGCTGGGCGACGGGGTCGGTGCCGGGCAGTAGGCCAACAGCGACTCCGGCAAGCCTGCCGATGCAGTGCCGCAGACACTGTCGGAGTCTTGCGCGCTCCACTGAGTTCCGTTCCACTGCAGGAAGAAGCCCGTGTCTCCGGGCTGGGTCTGTGCCGCGGCCCACTTCGTGCCGCCGACGTTGGCGCAGGTGAATGTCACCAGGGTCGCGCCGGTCGGGAGCGCGGCCAAAATCGATTGGTACGTGCACGCCTTCGGTGAGGGTGTGGGTGAGGGTGTGGGTGCCGGGCAGTAGTCCAGCAGGGCCTCGGGGATGCCCGCTGATGCGGTTCCGCACACGGCGTTAGACTCCTCGGCCTTCCACCGGCGCCCGTCCCACCGCAGGAAGAAGAGCGTGTTACCAGGGTGGTGCGCGCCGCCGCCCACTCGACGTCGCCGGCCTTGGCGCAGCCGAACTCCACCATGGTGGCACCGCCCGGCAGGGCCGCCAGGATCGCCTCCGACGTGCACTCGGCCTTCTTCTTGCTCGGGCTGGTCGACGGGCTCGCCGTGGGGCTGGCCGTCGGGGCAGGCGTCGCCGAGCCGCCGGAACTAGGCGTCGAAGATGCGCACGCGGAGACGAAGACGCCGAACCCGATGACGGCAGCCATGATCACCGCAAGCACCAGACGCCGGTGCGGGTCCGCCCTGGGAGCGGCGGCACGAATCAGTAGTGATCAACGGCGCTCTCCGTAGAGCAACCCGCGATGGACACGTTGACACCACAACTTACAAGGTGAGGACTTGTCGGCGCGAGGTCCAGGCCACCAGCTGTCGGGCCGGGTGCGTCGGGAGCCTCGTGCGGGTAAGCACTCTCAGCCGTCGACGCCGGGAGGGCCGTCGAGCACCGTGGGCACGTACTCGAGGAGCTGGAGCCGGCCGTCGAGCATCCGGCACCAAAGTCCGTGGCGCTCCAGGTCTGCACCCGTCTCGAGATCCCGGAGCGCCCTCCGTACAGGACGTGCACGTGGGTCCGGGCGCGCGCGGGCTCAGTCGGGAGTTGCGGTCGAGATGTGACCGGCGCTGTCGGTCCTCACGTTGATGCGCCATAGGTCCTGTGGACCCCGTGTACCAGCCTTCAACTGTCACGTCACGAAGCCTGAAACCGCGCTCGGCGGCCACGTCGACCGCTGCCCTGAACGTCAGGCCAACTAGACCTTCGGCGAGACCTGCTGCCTCAGCCGCGCTGGGAACCGCTCGTCTCTTCACCGCACTCAGCACTCCGTTTCTTCAGCAGGAAGCCTACTGAGGGCGCTGTACGCCCGACGAACACCACAACCTGGTTCGAGGCCACCACAGCCATTCAGCCCTAACGCCCGCTGTGCGCCCGACCCACTCCACCAGCCGCCGTTCTCGGCACACGGTCGGCGTGCGGCACTCTCTCGCTTACGGATGACAAGGTGCGCTCAACGCCGTGCCAACAAGACACAAGCCGCACAGCCGCGTCTGAAACCGATTGGTTTCAACCACGGTGGTGACAGCCATTGACTGACGCTCAGGTGGCGCAACCGGTCGCGTTCGGGACACCTCGGATCCGGTCGAGCTACAGCGGGAAGGGCGCCGGATTCAGCTGCGGATCGGCGTCGATGATGCGTCGGGACGCCTCGACGGTCCGGACCCACTCGTAGCCGATGCCCTTGGTGTGGTTGAGCTCGGCGCCGCCTGCCCGCGCTCGGGCCAGTCCCCGAGCGTGCATCTCGCCCGGGAGTGGACGGCATCCTCACGACGACCACGCGCAAACCCGCGTCCACCAGCCCGACCGCGGAATGGGCGACGCAGACGTCGGTCTCGAAGCCGACCAAGACCACCGTGCCGCGGCCAGGTGACCGAACCGCCTCGAGGATCGGTGGCGCGCCGGTCAACGCGAACGTCGGCTTCTTCGAGGACGGGAGCCCCGGCCGGCAGGGCCGCCATGATCGCTCGGTCGGTCGGCCCGTTCCTGGCCGCGTCCTCCTCCGTGACCACCACGGGGACGCCCAGATGACCGGCCAGGACGACGAGCCAGGCGATCCGGGCCAACGCCTGCTGCGCCCTCGGGTCGGGCTCGAGGTGGAAGCCGGGCTGGGCGTCGACGACGACCAGGACGCAATCGTCGACATCGAGCAATGGCACTGGCGATTCCTACCACAAGCTCGCGCGAATCGGCGGCCGGTCAAGATCAGCGGCTGCCTCCCGCCAGCCTCGCCCCAGGCCCCCGCGATACCTGTCCCGTGTTGGGGTCCTGACGTTCCCGCGGGAACGTTTCCGTTGTGCTGACGGCTCGTAGAACTGTTGCTGAGATGCCGTTGCGTAGAACGCCGTCCGGTCCACAGTCCTCAAGCGACTTCGGAGCGCAGCAAGTCGGGCAGGCCGCACATTCAGACGCTGCGTTCGAGACTGCCGGAGGTGACCAGCTGCTGCTGGCGCTGTCGGTGCTGGTGGTGCGCGATTCCGAGACCGACGATCCCTGAGGCGGAGCGGTCGGGAAGCGTGACGCGCCCACGGCAGGACTTGGGGGCTGGGGACAGAACGAAGGGTACGAAGAAGACCGCCAGGGCAGCCACCGCCCGCGCCGCTCCGTACGTCAACCCCATCGCCGCGGCGCGAGTGTCGGCGTCCAGCAAGAGCTGGCTCCATACCTTGTAGGCCGCCTCGCCGGCGAACACGTTCGACAGGCTGTAGCAGACCATCAAGATGATCATCGCTGACACGACGACGCCGCCGGAGACGGCGCCCACGGCGAACCCGGCCACCTGTACGACCGCAGCCACAACGAACAGTCGTTCCCGCCACACCGTGTCCGCCAGTTTCACGAAAGCGAGCGAGACGAGCAAGGCGACGGGGAACGTCCCGAGAGCAAGACCGGTCGCCTGGGTCGGGACAGCCCGGTCACCGTTGGTTACCAGGAAGTAGGGTCCGTAGCTGCCCAGGCACGAAGAGGCGACGTTCCACAAGGCGAAAAACGCCGCGGTGGCGAGCACCAGGCGGAGCGATCCGGTGGTCAGCAGCCCGCGGACGATCGAGGTCGACGGCGTCGGACCGGTCCGCGTCCGGATCTCCCAGCGGTGGTGGATCACCAATCGTGCCGCCAAGGTGATGATCACCAAGACGATCAAGTGACCGAACAGGATCTGCGTCCCGACGTAGCCCATTCGAGACACCAGGAAGCCCACGGCGAGTCCGTCGAGAATGCCGGCGATCCACAGGGTCTGGGTCAAGGCGATGAACCGCCCGCGCACCGCGGTCGGGACGGCGTCGGAGATCACGGCGAGTGACGTCGGCATGTCGGCACCAGCGGCCAGTCCGGCGATCATGACCCCGGCGATGAGCAGCGCCGCGTTGGACGCACTGATCATCAGCACCAGTCCGACCAGGAACACCACCAGGTCCACCGCGAAGACGCGTGCCCGCCCCAGTCGATCACCGAGCCAGCCCCCGACGATCGCCCCTGCGGCCACGCTCAGCGCAAGACCTCCGCTGAGCAGGCCGAGCTGCCAATTGCTCAAGTCGAAGTGGCTGCGCCAGATGGCGAGCGACACCGATACCGAGATGACTGTCGCAGCATCCAGGAAGGAAGCCAGTCCCGAGGCCAGGGCGATGAACCAACATCGCGCTGGGACCAGCTCGGCCGGAGCGCCCTCTCGACGCATCCGCAGAGTCTAACTTTCGCCAGCTCGGATGACGCAGCACTCCCCGCCCGGGCCGCCGCCCAGAGGCGCCGAGAAAGTATCGTGCAGCGTGCACTTCTTCGATCTCGGACCGTTGCGGGTCGAGATGGAGAAAGAGGTCCTGCCGATCAAGGGGCGGTTGGCGGCGGTCCTGGAAACACTGTTGCTGCACCTCAACCACCGGGTGTCGACGGATCTGCTGCTGGACGCCGTATGGGCTGATGCGGTCAGCAGCCGTTCCGGCAGCACGTTGGAGACCCACGTCTGGCGGCTGCGCCGGATGCTGGAGCCGGGTCGGAGCCGGGGCCAGCCAGCCAGCGTGCTGATGAACGACACCGGCGGGTATCGACTTGTGGCGGCTGTCGCACAGGTGGATTCGGCGCGGTTCGAGCAGCTCAGCCTCGACGTTTTGGACCTGCTGACGACTGGGCAGCCGGACCGAGCCTTGCAGAGCGCGGACGAGGCACTCGCGATGTGGCGTGGCGAGCCCTACGGGTCTCTTCGTCGACCGTGCCTGGGCGACAGGGCCGATCAACCGCTTCGTCGAGACGCGGACTCAGGTCCAGGAGCGCCGGATCGACGCACTCCTCGGTGTCGGAAACGCCGATCAGGCAGTGGCGGAGCTGGAGGTCTTGTTGGCGCAGCACCCGTTCCGGGAACGGTTCTGGCGGCAGCGCATGATCGCCATGTACCGGACCGGGCGCACCGACGAGGCATTGCGCACGTACCGCCAGGCCCGACAGACGCTGCTCGACGAGGTCGGGATCGAGCCCGGACCCGAGCTGGTCGAGCTGGAACGGCGAATTCTCAACCAGGATCCGGAACTGGGCCGATCGGTGTTTCGTCCGTCCGTGCAGCCGGTCCGTTCGGTCGAAGTACGGTTGCCGCGCCGGCGGCTGATGCTGGGTCGGGACGCCGATCTACGAGCAGTCTCGGATCTGGTCCGGTCCTCCCGGTTGGTGACGATCGTCGGGGCGGCCGGCTGCGGCAAGACCTTGTTGGCCACCGAGGCGGCGCGGGCGGCGGCTCAGGAATATCCCGACGGGGTCTGGTTCGTCGATCTCAGCACGGTCGAGGCCGACGGCGACCTGGCCGTGACGATCAGCGCGACGCTGGATCTCGCCGTGCCCGAGTCGACCGCGGCCCGGGCCGCGCTGGCCGACTTCGGTGCCGACCGCCGGTGCCTCCTGGTGTTGGACAACTGCGAGCACGTACTCGACGACGCCGCCGACCTGACGGAGCTGCTCACCGAGTCCGGCCGACAGGTGAGCGTCCTGGCCACCAGCCGAGAACCGCTGGGCGTCACCGCCGAAGCGACGTTCCTACTGGCGCCGCTGGCCGTGGGTGGAGACGCTGCTGCAGGCGAAGCGCCGATCTCGGAAGAGCCCGCTGTCGCGCTGTTCGTCGCCCGCGCTCGGCTGCCCGCCGACACGGATGTGGCAGAACGCGTCAGGATCCGACAGATCTGCCGCGCGGTCGACGGCATCCCCCTCGCCATCGAGCTGGCCGCCGCCCTCACGGCGACGTACTCCCTGGCCGAGATCGCCGATCTGGTCGAACACGATCCGGGCCAGTTGGCCGCCGTGGGTCGTGGTCAGGCCCGTCACCACCAGACCCTGATCGCCGCGATCGAACGAAGTCATCGGCTGCTGAGTCCGGAGGAACAGGTCATGCACCGCAGACTCGCTGTTCTCCCGGGATCCTTCGGGCGTGATCTCGCTGAATCCGTCGCAGGACCGGATCTGCACGGGCAGTCAGCCGGTCTGTTGGCCCGATTGGTGCATCGATCCATGCTCAACGTGTCGCATTCCGGTGACACGACACGTTTTACGCAACTCGCGCCCATCCGCGGTCATGCCGCCCATGCCCTGCAGAGATATCACGAGGTCGAGCTCGCCGAGAGATTCCGCGACGACTGGGTCAGCAACCTCGCGGCGGCGCGGCCCCGTCTCGGTCGTCCCGAGGAGGCTGACTGGTATGCCGCCCTGCTGCGTGAGTTGCCGACGATCCGCGCCACTCTCAATCGACGACTTCTCGACCGGCCTGACCTTCTCGGTTGCCGCATCGCCTGTCAGATCGCCGGCTTCTGCTACTACCTGGACCTCCTGGAGGACGGCGCGCGATGGGCGGAGGCCGCCGCGCGCGAATCGCGGGGACACGATCTGCCGGGAGTGATAGCACGCCTCACGCTGGTGGGTCTGCTGGCGATGCGTAACCGGGCGGACCGCAGCCGGCAGCTCGCTGCGGAGGCCTTGGCCATGATCGAGATCGAGCCCGAGGGCGGCTTCCGACTGGCCGGTCAGGGTCGAGCGCTGTCCGAGGCCGAGCAGATCGAGCTGGCGGAATGGCTCATCGGTACCGCATCCAGCTTCTCGAACGTTCGCGACGCAGAGATGATGCGGGCATCGCTCGACTTGGTCGCCCGTGCGGACCTGCTCTCATCGGATGTCGATCTCGCGTTGACCCATGCGGCCAACAGCTGCCTACTCGAGGTCGTCCAGGGCTCGATCTCTGACGTCCTGGTCAAGGCGCAGACCGAACTTCGACCGCGCCACCGCCCACGGCAACTTGTGGGCGGCATGGTTGTCGGCCAGCAGCGTATCCAGCGTGGCGTTGGTGCGCCGTGACCCGGAGCTGGGGCTCAGGTGGTCGCGTCGGGTCGTCGAGCAGCAGGGTGCGTTGGGAGCTCGGACGGTGATGGCGCAAGTCGAGACCTTCGGAGATTTCCTGGCGCTGCAGGGGCAGTTCGTCCCCGCCGTGCGGATCTTCGCTGCGACTCACCATCGGGCCCGCCGAGTCGGGCAGCCGTGGCCTCGTAACCCCATCACGCTCGAGCTGTTGGAGCGTTCCCGAGTCGTCGATGAGAGTCAGTGACTTCACGACAGCCTGGGCGATCGGGCCGACGATCGAGCGCAAAGACCTGGTGGCCCTGCACTAGTCCTCAGTTGTGGTTGGAGCAGATTTAGAGCGCCCCGTCGCAGATTGGGTGGGTGACTGCGTCGACGAGGGTGTCCGTGTGGGTCTTCGCCGGAGAATCGACGGCGCAGCGCAGTGTTCATCGCCTCGGTGTGCTGGCGGGTCGAGGCCTGTCGATCGACGACCTGGGTGTGGTGTCGTGGCCGCCTGGTCGTGATCGCCCTCTGGCGTGGCAAGCTCGAGAGCTCGGGGACACCCGCCGCCTGTCGGGGGCGTTCTGGGGTCTGCTCTTCGCGTCCCTGTTCCTGCTGCCGCTCAGTTTGCGGTCCGGTTCTTCCTCAGATGCTGGTCAGGCCGGCGTCGCCGACTGGCCGGAGGACGGATTGGCGCGGCTCGGCCTGGATGCCTCCCTCGCTGCTGCGGCGCGTGAACAGGTGATCTCGGGAACATCTGCACTCTTCCTGATCGAATCGGTGGAAGATCCTGGTCTTCTTGCTCGAGCGATGCCAGCCGCGGCCCACGAAGTGGCGCACCGATTCCTGACGGCCGAGCAGCTCGAGCCGGCTGCACGCCGGCTTCGACGACTAGAAAGACCGTCATCGTGCGATCGGATCGACATGCTCGGCACCACACCCGTACGGCATCAAACGCCAGCTGGATTCCGTTTGACCACAATTTGAGGGCCCTCCGACAGAGTTCTCGTCACGTCCAAGAGGACGCATCCACAACCAGGAGGACCCCCATGAAGTTCCAGTACCGTCTCGCCGCTGCCACCGCCACCCTCGCCTTACGGCGGCCGGCCTCGCCCTCGCGGCCCCGGCAGCGCAGGCGGCCCCCGTTGCGCAGGCCGCCCGGCCTGCAAGATCACCGGCTTCAGCCCGACCACCGTGAAGGTCGGCGCGTCGTCGAAGAAGGTGACGTTCAAGGTGAAGACCAGCGGCTGCAACGTGACCAACTGGTCGGTGGGCACCAGCCTGTTCATGGCCACCAAGGCGAACCCGACCGTGACGATCACCCCAGCCAGCTGTCAGGCCCGGAGGATGTCGTCGTGGAAGCCGAGGCACCGGCAGCAGCAGCACCGAGAAGGCGTACCTGAACGCGCTCCGCTTCAAGGCCCGGACCGCGTTCAACACCCGGACCAAGGCCGGCCCCGAGCCGATCACGAAGGGCAAGAAGATCACCGTAATAGGCCAGCTCGTCGTCGCCGACTGGAAGAACGGCGACTACGACGGCTACAACGGCCAGACCGTACGGGTGCAGTTCCGCACCAAGAACGGCCACTACCACACCATCAAAACGACCAAGACCGGCCAGTACGGAGTCGCCCAGACCACCGTGACGGCGAAGAAGTCGGGCGTCTGGCGGATGAAGTTCGCCGGTAACTGCGGCAGCGCCGCCAACGCCCGGGGCGACTACGTGAAGGTCAAGAAGTAGTCGCTGCCAAGCTCGTCGCGCGGCCGCCAGCCATCCCCCGAGGCGGCGGCCGCGCGACCGCCTGGGCTGCAGACCCGCTCTCGACTGTTCTTTCGCTCGCCGATTCGGGCCCGCCGAGCCCGCACCTTTCCACCGGAAAGCAGATTTACGCAACCTGCGCGACTGAGGGCAGCTTGTCCTAGGCTCCGACCATGCGCCCCCACCGACTCGGATTTCCTGCCGCCGTCGCTCTCGCTGTCGTCGGCTTGCTCGGGCCAGCGTCCGTCGCCGTGGCCGATCCGCCGTCCGGCGTGGCCGGCAGCACCTCGGCGGGAGATCCCTACTTCCCGGCGGCCGGCAACGGCGGGTACGACGTACGGCACTACGACCTGGACCTGCGATACAACCCGACGACGAAGGCCCTCGCAGCCCGAGCACACGTCGCCGCGACGGTCGGCCGGAAGAACCTGTCCGAGCTTCAGCCTGGACCTTCGCGACTTGACCGTTTCTCTCGGTCCGCGTCGACGGCCGGCCGGCCGGCTACACCAAGACCGGCCCGGAGCTCGTCGTCACCCCGCGCCGCGCACTGAAGGCCGGACACCGCTTCACCGTCGACGTCCGCTACGGCGGGACCACCGGCCAGCCCGACCGACGACACCGGCGCCTGCTACGGCTGGGTGTCCTACAGCGACGGCGCCTTTGTCGCGAACGAGCCCGACGGCGCCGCCGACCTGGTTCCCGGTCAACGACGCGCCCTACGACAAAGCCACCTACGACTTCCGGATCACCGTGCCGAAAGGAACCGTCGCCGTCGCCAACGGCGATCTGATCAGCCGCCGCACCACCAACGGGTGGACGACGTTCCGCTGGTCGGCCGACGAACCGATGGCCAGCTACCTGGCCATGGCAGCGAGCGGCGACTACGAGCTGACCAGGTCGCGGACGGCGACCGGGCTGCCGATCATCAACGCCGTCGACACCGACCTGAGTGCCGCGGATCGAGATAGCAGCCCGCACCGTGCTCGGCCTTCAGCCCGACATGATCGCGTACTTCTCGCGCTTGTTCGGGCCGTACCCGTTCAGCTCCTTCGGTGCGCGTCATCGACGACGACGAGGACGCCGGCTACGCGCTGGAGAACCAGACCCGGCCGATCTACTCAGGAGTTCCGCACCGGCGAAGGCACCGTGCGCCCACGAACTCGCCCACCAGTGGTACGGCGACAGCGTCACCCCGAAACGCTGGCGCGACATCTGGCTCAACGAGGGTTTCGCGACCTACGCCGAGTGGCTGTGGGCCGCGCACCGCGGCGGTGACTCCGTCCAGGCGCAGTTCGACGCCGCCTACGCCGCGTCCGGCCGACGATCGCGTTCTGGCAGCTGAAGATCGGCGACCCGGGAGCCACGGGCCTGTTCGACGGCGCCATCTACGACCGCGGCGCGATGACGCTGCACGCGCTCCGCCTGGAGGTCGGGGACCGGGACTTCTTCCGCATTCTGCGGGCGTGGGCCCAACGCAACCGGTACGGGACCGTATCCACCGCCGACCTGGTCACCTGGCCGAGCGGACCTCGGGGCAACAGCTCGACGGTCTCTTCAGGGCCTGGGTCTACACCACGGGAAAGCCCGCCCGACCCTGAGAGCCATTCCTTTGACCTCGTCGCTCGGGCGACGGGTCGAGCATGATCACCGAAGTGCTCGGCGAGGCGGCGCGGTGTCACCGGTCCTGCTGCACTTACGGTGATGCGATGGCAGAGCCCGAGTTGTCGATGCTCTGGGAACAAGCCGACGCGGAGACGGTCTTGCCCGAGCGGTTCGGGTTCGCGGATGCCACCAGCGCAGCGACGCGGGTGTCGGACACGCTTGCTGAGCACTGGGGGATCCGGGTCACGGCGTGCGAACGGATCGTGCTGAGTGATCGGAATCTTCTCGCGTGGGTGCACACACGCACCGGCCCGCTCGTTGTGAAGGCTTGCGCTTGGCAGCCGCTCTTCGATCGCCTCGGTGCCATCGCAGAGATCGTCGCCCAGCTCGGCGCGCTGGACCTACCTGTCGCGGCCCCGCGCCGCACGCTCGGTGGCGCCGCGCGGGCGGTCACCGAGGATGCCTCGGCTCTGTCGGTGATCGTGCTCCCGGAGATCACCGGCGACTTCCTCGATGCCGGTGATCCCGCGGCCGTCCGCGCAACAGGCGAGACCCTGCGCCCGAGTCCACCTGGCCCTCGCGGAACTGGGGATCCCCCTGCCCGAGTTGCCAGAGTCCGCTTCGATTTCCAGCGCAAATCCACGACTGCTGTTCGCAAGAGGTACAGCCGGGCGCAAGCGGGCACCCCGGGCGGCCGCCCGTTCTCGACGCACTCCTGGCCGACCTCCCCGACCTGGATGTCGCCGCGGCCCTCGTGCACGGAGACGTGCGAGGAGCGAACGTGCTCGTCGACAGCCAACAGGTGACCGCATTGCTGGACTACGACAGCCTGATGCTGGGGCACCGAGTGCTCGACCTCGCCGCGGGCGCCGTGAAACTCGCCACCCGCTTCCGCAGCTGGGATCCACCACCGCCCGGTGCCCGCGATCACCTCCTGGCCGGCTACCGGTCGGTGGCTCGGCTGACTCCCGCTGAGGAGCAGTGGTTCGAAGCCGGCGTGCTGGCCGGGGGGCTCGGTCAGATCCCGGCCGGTGCTGACGCCGCAGGCTGGGCCGACGCCGTCGATCGCGGACTCTGAACCGAAATCATGCGGTTGCCTCGAGGCAGGCCGGCGGACGCAGATCGGCGGCGCAGATCGGCGGCCACTCGCGTGCGGGCTACAGCAGGGAACTGATGTAGCGGCCGGCTTTGAGGGCGGCCTGGGGCCGTTCGTCGTTCTCGATGTCGCGGGTTTCCAGCTCGAGGGAGAGCTTGCCGGCGTAGCCGATCTCGGCGAGCGCCGCGGCGGTGTCGGCGAAGTCGACCTGGCCGTTGCCGATGCTGTGGTGGATGTAGCCGGGTTCGGCGTCGCGGAGATGGACGTGGCGGATCTGGTCGCGTGAAGTCGTCGATGAACTGGCGCGGGCGTGGACCCGGAGGCGACGATGTGGCTGACGTCGCAGATGAGGCCGATATCGCTGGGCAGGAGCCGGGTCAGCGCGTGCGGTCCGCTCGAGGTCGTAGCACAGCCGGAAGAAGTGCGGCGCCTCCACCCAGAGCTCCAGACCGGCGGCGGCGCACTCGGCCTGGATGCTGCTCAGCTGGTCGGCGACCAGGGCCAGGTCCTCGTCGAGGCTCACGATCGGCTCGTGCTGCTGGGCCCCGTTGGGCAGCACCAGTCCGGTGCTGCCGATGGCCTGGCACAGCTCGATGAGTCGCTGGACGTGCTCGCGTCGGTCGGCCGCCCCATCCGCATCGAGCGGCCGGTTGAGGTCGCCGACGTCGGCGTTGACCGAGCGAACGGTGAGACCCGAGCGGCTGCACGACCTCGGCGACCTCGCGTACCGCATCGGCGGTCAGCTCGTACGGGCACGTGGTTGCACACGCCGGGCAACGCGCCGAGGTCGATCTCGGTGAAGCCCGAGTCCGGCGATGGCGTCCAGCGCATCATCGAGGGGGAGGTGTCGCAGGGTGATCGTCGAGCAGATCACGCGATCGGGGTTGAGGGCTTCGGCGCCCGTGGCCGTGGCTGTGGTCATGGCGTAACCGTACGGTGTCGGACTGTTAACAGTCAAGCAGCACAACATTGATGTACGCTGATCCGGCATGGCCGTCTCGGAGATCAACGCGATTGGGGCGATCGGGCTCCAGACCCGGCGGGAACTGATCCTCGACCGGTTGCGGCAGGCGATCAGTTCGGGTCAGCTCTCGGCCGGGACCCACCTGGCCGAGGTCGAGCTCAGCGCGGCCCTGGGGGTGAGTCGCGGCACCCTTCGCGAAGCGCTGCGCCATCTTCAGCAGGAGGGTCTGCTCACGGCCGACTCGCGGGGTCGGCTGTCGGTCCGGGTGGTGAACGCGCGCGAGGTCGAGGAGATCTTCGCGGTGCGCGACGCTCTGGAGAGTCTGGCCCTGCAGCAGATCTGCAAGCTCGAGGACCGTTCGGCCATCGTGGCTGATCTCCACCGCAGGCTCGACGAACTGCGGGCCGCCGAAGGCGACTTCGCCGCTCAGCTCGATGCCGACCTGGCCTTCCATGCCCGGATGTGCGAGCTCAGCGGAAACGCCACGCTGCTGCAGACCTGGCGCGCGGTCAGCGGGTTGGCCCGAGCGGCGATCACCGCCGCCGGCCCGGAGACGGCGCTGCACAACATGGCGTATGAGCGGCACCTGCCCGATCGTGGAGTTGATCGAGGCCGGCGACGTCGCCGGCGGCAAGGCCTTCCTGGCCCACGCACATGGACGAGGCCGCGCAGCGCATCATCGACCAGATGAAGCTGCGCCCTCCCGGCGGCCAGCTGATCCGTCTCGGGACCGGTAGCCGTCCTGGCCGCCTTTGGACCCCCTACAGCCGTTTGGACCCAGAGCTGCAGGGTCCGAACCGCTGCCGAGGGTCCAAGCGCTCGTGACGTGCTCGCGGCCAGCCGGTCAGAGGTCGTCTAAGCGTTGCAACATTCGACAGGTAGTTGCACAGTTCTACTGTTAACAGTAGGATCGTCGACCAAGAGCCGCCGGTGCGGGGCACTATCGAAGGAGATAGCTATGAACGACGTCCCTGATGTCAAGGACGTGAATGCCGGGGATCCGGTCCTCGGCACCCGGCACAAGCTGCGCGTCGCCATCGGCAGCGCCGTCGGCACGACGGTCGAGAACTACGACTTCATCGGGTACGGAACCGCCGCGGCCCTGTACTTCGGCACCGCTTCTTCCCCAACTCCGACCCGGTCGCGGGAACCCTGCTGGCGTTCGCGACGCTGGGCATCGGGTTCGCCGCCCGGCCGCTGGGCGGCATCATCGGCGGCTACCTCGGCGACAAGATCGGCCGCCGCCCGGTGCTGATCACCTCGCTGCTGGTCATGGGCTATCGCCACCGTGCTGATCGGCTGCCTGCCGACGTACGCCTCGGTCGGTGTCCTGGCGCCCATCCTGCTGGTCACGGTCCGCGTCATCCAGGGCCTGGCGTTCGGCGCCGAGTGGGGCGGCGCGATCTTGATGACCTTCGAGCACGCCCCGTGGAAGAAGAAGGGCCAGCTACACCGCGATTCCGCAGGCCGGGTTCCCGCTCGGGTCTGCTGCTGGCCAACCTGGCCTTCCTCGCCAGCTCCGGGCTGCCCGGGGACTGGGCCTGGCGGGTGCCGTTCCTGCTCAGCTCGATCCTGATCTTCGCCGGTCTCTACATCCGGCTGAAGGTGGAGGAGTCGCCGGAGTTCGAGCTGGCCAAGGAAGAGGGCGAGCTGGTCAAGAACCCGCTGGCTCACCGTGATCAAGAACGACTGGCGGAACCTGCTGCGGGCCTTCGGCCTGCGGGTGGCCGAGACCGCCGGCTACGCCGTGGCCATCACCTACGTGACGTCCTACCTGCGCTCCAACGATCTGGCCACCCGGCCCGACACCATCCTGGCCATCGTGATCGCCGCTCTGTTCGGCTTCCCGGCCACCCTGTTGTGGGGCCGGCTGACCGACCGGATCGGCCGCAAGCCGGTCTACCTGTTCGGCACCGCCGCGATCGTGCTGTTCGGCATCCCGATGTTCCTGCTGCTCAACACCGGCAACCTCGGCTTGATCATCATCGTCTTCGTGGTCGCCTTCACCATCTGCCAGAACTCGCTCGCCGGCACCCAGGGGGCCTGGTTCGCCGAGCTGTTCAACACCAACACCCGCTCGTCCGGCGCCGGCCTGGCCTACCAGTTGTCGGCGGTGGTCTCCGGCTTCACGGCCTTCTGGGCCGTCTCCTTCTACCAGGCGTTCGGCTGGACGGGTCCGGCGATCCTGTTCAGCGCCTACGGTGCGGTCGGCTTGATCGCCGCCCTGCTCACCCCGGAGACCTTCGGTGCCGCTCGTCGGGCCCAGGTCGACGCCCTCACCCGCGAAGCGGAGTTGGCGCCTCGGACAGTCCATGCTCCAGGACCAGCTGACGCGAACCCGAACCCATCCCTAGCGAACCCCAGATCAAGCGAAGGAAGACACGAACATGAGCTACCAGACCGGAGTAGGACAACGGACCGCCGTGGTGACCGGGGCGGCCGCGCCCCGCGGCATCGGCTACGCCACCGCCCGGCGCTACGCCCAGGAGGGCTGGGCGGTCGCCCTGCTGGACATCGACCAGAACGGCGTCAACGTGGCCGCGCAGCGGCTGCGCGAGGAGTTCGACGTGCCCAGCGTCGGGCTCGCCGTTGATGTCACCGACCCCGACAGCATCCAGCGGTCGGTGTCCGAGATCGCCGAGGCGGGCCTGCCGCCGGTCGGGGCGCTCGCCAACATCGCCGGGCTGGCGTCGCCGGTGCCCTTCCTCGAGGTCGATCTGGCCCTGTGGCACAAGGTGCATCGACGTCAACCTCACCGGGACGTTCTTGATGTCCCAGGCCTACCTGCCGCAGATGATCGAGAACGGCTACGGGCGGATCGTCAACATGTCGTCGGTCTCGGCCCAGCAGGGCGGCGGGGTGTTCTCCAAGACGCCGTACTCGGCGGCCAAGGCGGGCATCATCGGCCTCACCCGGTCGCTGGCCCGGGAGATGGCCGTGCACGGCATCACGGTCAACGCCGTCAGCCCGGGCGTGGTGGACACCGACATCCGCGCCGGCGCCACCGACGACGAGAACGAGGCCCGGCTGGCGGCCGCGGTCCCGCTCGGCCGGCAGGCCACGGTGGAGGACATCGCGGCGCTGTTCGTCTGGCTCTCCAGCGAGGACAGCTCCTACATCACCGGTGGCACGCACAACATCAACGGCGGCTCCTACATCGGGTAGGCCGACCAAGAGTCCCGCGCCCCGGCTTTCTCTGCGGCTCTCTCTGCGGCCTCGTTCACCCACTGCTCACCGATTCCTCACCGAGGGGCCGCACAAGGGCTCCTCCGATGTCGCCTCGTGGTCCTTGGATCGAGCGTGGCCGGGCGTCTACACCTCGGAGGCCTGGCCACCACCTTTCCGGCAGGTCAGCGCCCAGCCCCAGGAGTGCGATGTCCGTTCAGCCCGCCCCCGCTGTCAGCTACGCCGCTCGCTGCGTTGGAGGCGCCTGGCCATCCTGATCGCCGTTCCTCTCTCGGTGGCCCTGGCCCTGGTCGCGCCCTGGGCTGCGCCGCGCTCGGCGTCGGCCGAGCCAGGCTCCGGCCAGCGTGCGGAGCGAGTCGTGACCCCGCGGCTGCTGGCCCGAGCCACCCTCTCGGCGGACTACCTGGCCCCCGGCCCCCGCTCCGGCGCGATGGCCACTCCGGCCAACGGCCGTACCGGTCCGTTCAACGGCCAGGTCATTCCGGGCTTCTCCGCCGCGGTCGCCAACGGCGACGGAACCTTCTGGGCGATGCCCGACAACGGCTTCGGCACCAAGGCGAACTCGGCCGACTTCCTGCTCCGGATCTACCTCGTCCGGCCGCGCTGGGAGCGGGCGGCCGGCGGCGCCGGCGCGATCCAGATCCTCCGCTACATCACGCTTGTCCGACCCGCACCACAAGATCAACTTCCCGATCGTCGCGAGACACGCCGGCGGCGGCTGCTGACCGGCGGCGACTTCGACATCGAGTCGCTGCAGCGGACTGCCGACGGCAGCTTCTGGATCGGCGAGGAGTTCGGCCCGTTCCTGCTGCACGTCGACGCACGCGGCCGCGTCCTCGTCCGCGCCCGGTCCCGTTCCCGCTCGGCGAGTCGCCGCAGAACCCGCCGCTGGGCAGCGACGCCCCGGCCACCCAGCCGAGCGGCGGCTTCGAGGCGACGGCGATGTCGCGCAACGGCCGCTACCTGTACCCGATCCTGGAGAAGGCGCTGGTCGGCGAGACCGACCCGCGTCGCCGGGTGATCGCCGAGTTCGACACCCGGGCCGGTCGCTACACCGGTCGGACCTGGGACTACCGGGTCGACACCGACGCCAACCTGGTCGCCGACGCCCAGTTCATCGGCAGCAGCACGCTGCTGGTCCTCGAACGCGACGACTTCGACGGCGACACCGCCGTCACCAAACGGGTCTACCGGGTGAACCTGCGGCCGCACCGACCGCTCCGGCATGCTGGCCAAGACGCTCGTGCGTCGACCTGCTCAAGCTCGACAACCCGGGCGGCGATCGGCGCCGGCGGACGGCTGGGGCACCGGCAACCCGTTCAGCTTCGGCTTCCAGTCGGTGGAGACGCTGGTGCCGCTGCCCGACGGCCAGCTGATGATCGCCAACGACAACAACTACCCGGGCAACGCCGCCCGCCGACCCGGGCACCCCCGACGACACCGAGATGATCATCGTCGACCCGCGCGCGCACCCAGCGACGCGAGCCGGCCGAGACGCCTGGTGATCGCGCACCGCGGCGCCAGCGGCTACCGGCCCGAGCACACGCTCGCCGCGTACGCCTGGCGATCCGGCAGTGCGCGGACGTCATCGAGCCCGACGTCGTGCTGACCAAGGACGGCGTGCCGGTCGCCCGGCACGAGAACGAGATCAGCGGCACCACCGACGTCGGGACCCGCACCGAGTTCGCCGGCCGCCGGACCACCAAGACCATCGACGGCGTGCCGGTCACCGGCTGGTTCACCGAGGACTTCACCCTGGCCGAGCTCCGCACCCTACGAGCCAAGGAGCGGCTGCCCGCTGATCCGCCCGGGCAACACCGCGTTCGACGGCAAGTACCCGATCCCCACCCTGGCCGAGGTGCTCGACCTGGCCCGGCACTCCCGGACCTGCGCCGGCCAGCCGGTCGGGGTCGCGCCGGAGACCAAGCACCCGAGCTACTTCGCCGGCGCTCGGCCTGCCGCTCGACGGACCGCTGCTCCGGGCCCTGACCGCCGCCGATCTCAACCGCCGCGGCGCGCCGGTCGGTCATCCAGAGCTTCGAGGTCGGCAACCTGCAGCGGCTCAACCGCCGCACCGAACGTCCAGCTGGTCCAGCTGATCAACTGCACCGGGGCCCCCGTACGACCTGGCGTCCGCCGGCGACCCGCGGACGTACGCCGACCTCGCCACCGCGGCAGGGACTGCGACAGATCGCGCGTACGCCGACGCCGTCGGCTTCTGCAAGGACGTGATGATCCCGCGCGATGCCGCCGGCCGGCTGCTCGACGCCGACGCCGGTGATCGCCGACGCCCACGCGGCGGGCCTGACCGTCATCGGCTGGACGTTCCGCAGGGAGAACACGTTCCTGCCACTGGAGTTCCGCAGTCGGCACCGACCCGGCCGCGGCCGGTGACCTGGCGGGCGAGATCAGGGTCTTCCTGGCCGCCGGCATGGACGGCTTCTTCACCGACAACCCCGACATCGGGGCGAGCGTGGCGGTACCGGACGACTCGGTCCCGGTGGCGGTGGCCAAGGCCATCGACTGAAGGCCTCGGTCAATGGGACCACCGATTAAGCCGAAGTTCACCGATCCTTCACCCCGGAGCACTCTGCGTCGGCAGCGGAACTGCCAGGGTCGGATCGCTGGCTGATCGCCGATCCGAGGAGTCCTGCATGCCCGTACGCCGTCCGTTCACCGCCGCCGTGGCTGCCGGCGTCGGAGCCTGCCTGACCCTGTCGTTGACGAACGGTCTGGTCGTCGGCTCCGCCACGGCCGCGTCGACCGGCGGCCATCCGGATCCCAGCCACGGCTCGGGACAGGGTGCGGTCTTCCAACGGCTGGCGACCTTCCCGGTGTACCTGAACTCGGCTGATCCGAGCCGCGAGACGGTCGCGGAGATCACCGCGGCCAGCACCGACGGGCGCACCTTGATCTCCACCGACTCCCCGGGCGAGCGGGTGACGTTCACCGACATCACCGACCCGCGCCGGCCGCGAGCCGACCGGCGCGTTGGCCGTCGGCGGCGAACCGACCTCGGTCGCGGTTTACGGTTCGTACGCGCTGATCGCGGTCAACACCAGCGAGAGCTTCACCGACCCGAGCGGCGAGCTGCTGGTCGTTGTCACTGCCGGACCGCTCCGTGTCCGACCGGATCGACCTGGGCGGCCAGCCCGACTCGATCGCCATCAGCCCGGCCGGCGCCGCGGCGGCGAGTACGCGGCGATCGCGATCGAGAACGAGCGCGACGAGGACGTCAACGACGGCGAGATCCCCCAGCTGCCGGCGGGCTTCCTGGTCACCGTGCGACTGAGCGGCGCGCCGAGCACCTGGGACGCCGACCCCGATCGACCTACGCCCGAGCCTGACCGGCGTCGCCGGGATCGTGGCGCCCGAGCGACCCGGAACCGGAGTACGTCACGATCAACGCAGCGCAACGAGGTCGCCGTCACGCTGCAGGAGAACAACGGCATCGCTGTCGTCGACCTGCGCCGCAGCACGGTCGCTCCGCGCGTTCACCGCCGGCACCGGTCGACCTGACCGGGATCGACACCGTCGAGGACGGCACGATCGATCCCACCGGGTCGCTGGCCGACGTCCCGCGCGAGCCGGACGGCATCGCCTGGATCGGCAACGGACTGCTGGCCACCGCCAACGAGGGCGACCTGGCCGGTGGATCCCGCGGGCTGGAGCATCTTCGACGCGCCAGCGGCCGGGTCGTCTGGGACGCCGGCAACACGGTCGAACGGCTCGCGATCTCGGTCGGCCTCTACCCGGAGAGCCGATCGGAGAACAAGGGCACCGAGCCGGAGAACATCACCGTCGGCGACGATCGACGGCCGCCGGTACGCCTTCGTGGGCGCCGAACGGGGCAACTTCGTCGCCGTCTACGACCTGAGCCGATCCGACGGCGCCGAAGTTCCGCCAGGTCCTGCCGGTCACCAACGGGCCGGAGGGCTTGCTGGCTCATCCCGGCGCCGACGGCTGTTCGTCGCTTCCAGCGAGGTCGACGTGCCCGAGGACAACGTCCGCTCCACCATCGCGCTGTTCCGGCTGGCCGGCGGGCCGGCTGAGTTCCCGACCATCTGCGTCCGCGACCGTCGACGGCGCGCCCGATCGGCTGGGGCGCCCTGTCGGCGCTCACCGCCGACCCGCGACGCCCGATCGGCTCGTGGTCGATCAGCGACAGCTACTACACCCCGACCCGGCTGTACGCGATCGACCAGTGCACCGGAAGCGGTCGCCGCGGGCGCCGGCGCTGATCACCCGCGCCCTCACCGTCACCGAGAACGGCGTTCCGCTGGGCGTCGACGCCGAAGGCACTCGCCGCCCGCCGATCGGGCGGATTCTGGCTGGCCGCCGAGGGTGACGCACCGGCAGCGGCCAACGAGATCCTGCTGCTCGACGCGCAAGCGGCGGTGCAGCGCCGGATCCCGCTGCCGGCCGACGTGGCCGCCAGCTCGGCAGCCGTGGTCTCGAAGGCGTCGCCGTCACCGGTTCCGGCAGCGCGCGAGCAGGTCTACGTCGCGCTGCAGAGCCCGCTGACACGGCGATCCGGCCGGCATCGCCCGGATCGGCCGCTACGCGGTCGCCAGCGGCACCTGGACCTGGTTCGGCTACCGGCTCGACGCCGGCTCGACGGTCGGGCTGTCCGAGCTGGTCGCGCTCGGCGACAACCGGTTCGCGGTCATCGAGCGGGACAACCTGCCGGGCCCGACCGCCGCGGTCAAGCGGATCTACACCGTCGACCTGGACGAGGCACCGGGACCGGCGCCGCTGCCGGTGCTGACCAAGACACCTGGCCCGGGATCTGCTGCCCGACCTGAGAGGCCACCAACGGCTGGGTGCAGGAGAAGGTCGAGGGCCTGACCATCGGCGGCAACGGCCGGGTCTACCTGGTCACCGACAACGACGGCGTCGAGGACGCCACCGGCGAGACCGTCTTCATCGACCTGGGATCGGCGCGACGGCTGTTCGGGCAGAGCTGAAACGCGATCGCCCGACGAGACGCGGCCCGGATCGTGGTCTGGTGATCGACGTTGGCCGGCCCGACATGAACCACGGGTAGCATGCGCGTCGTCGTGGCGAGGTCGGCCGGCCGGTCAGCGTGCCGGAGATCGCCGGCCGCGGCGCGGCGGTCAAAGACTCGCTCGAGGTTCGGCTGAATACCGGTCTGGAGGTTCGACCAGTGGGGGAAGTTGTGGGTGCGGCCACCCGTCCCGAGTCCTCGGGCCGGTTCTTCACCGTCGGCATCCCGGTGTTCAACGGCAAGTCGCTGTTGCGCAACTGCCTCCAGTCGGTGATCAACTCCACGTTTCCGCGCGACCGCTTCGAGATCGTGATCGCCGACGACGGCAGCTACGAGCCCGAAACCCGGGCCATCCTCACGGAGTTCCAGACGAAGTTGGCGGCGCAGGCCGGGTTCTTCCGGGTGCTGACGTCGGGAACCAACTCTGGCGGCGCCGCACGCCCGCGTAACCGCATCCTCGATGAGGCCGCGGGCGACTACGTCTTCTTCGTCGACTCCGACGACACCATCGGAAACCTGGCGCTCGAACGGATCGCCGCAGCCCTGGCCGTCACCCCCGCCGATTGGGTCGCCGTCAACCAGGTCCCGGTGAACGGTCGAGCCGCGGTGTTCCGAGTCGGCCAGCCGCACGCCGAGGTCTCCCGGGAACGGGCCCTGAAGACGCTGACGATCCACAAGGTCTTCCGCCGCGAGGAGATCGAACGCCAACGACTCCGGTTCGACGAAGGACTTCCCTCCGGTCAGGACGTGAGCTTCGCCTTCTCCTTCATTCTGAACGCGGAACGGTTCTTGATGCTGGGCGGCTACGACTACTACTACCTGACCCAGCACGCCGGCAACCTGCAGGAGCCCGGCCATCTCTCGGCCAGCGCCAACGCCCCGGCGGCCCGGATCCAGAAGAACGAACGCATCCTGCGCTCGATGCTGGCGACCGTACGGCAGAGCGACCTGCCTGAGTCCGACCGGCGGGAGATCCTCTCCCAGATCATCCTGCCGAGGGTCTTGATCGGCCAGCAGCACCTCCGAGCGATCGTCGATGCCGGGCCCGAGCCCGGAGCGCAAGCTCTGCGACGCCTCGGCGATGAGTTCCGCGATCCGCTGATCGTCGACCTCGAGCCGTCCGACCTCGACGCGGCCGCCCTGAAAGGGCTGACCCGGCAGCACCTGTCGGCGATCGCCGAAACGGACTGGTTCGGCTTGGCGAGCCTCGTCCGACCCGGATACCAACGGCCCCGATCGGGGCTGGGGCAGCGGTGGCTGGCCCGGGGACGCCAATTCGTCGACCGCGCCTCAGGCCGCGCCAGGCACCGCCAGATCGTGCACGAGCTGGCGAGGTTGAGCCGTACCGTCGAGCTCATGAGGGACGAACAACGTCGGCTCGAGGCCGTCCTGAACGCGCAGATCTCCGCCGCCGACGACGCCTCCAGACGCCACTAGATTGTCCTCAGCCGCCACGTCGAGGGCAAAAGCGGCAGGAAAGATCAACGGTGCCCACGGGAAGGGATGGGGGGAGGATGGACGCGCTACCCGCGCGAGCGCGACTGCTGCACGTAGGCCTGATGAAGACCGGCACCACGGCGTTGCAGACGGCGGCCAGCAACCGGCGAAGCGCGTTGCTTCGCCATGGCGTTCGCTACCCGGGCTGGCACTACAACCACCGCAACGCGGCAGACGCGCTGTTCCAGCGCCACGCGAGCAACGACGGTCGCCGTCCCGACGACTGGGACCGACTGATGGCCCAGATCGATGCCGACCGCACCCGGCGGATCCTGATCAGCAACGAGCTGATCGCCGTCGCGGAGGAATCCGTGGTCGCCGACTTCCGGGCCGAGCTCGGTCCGCGGACCCACGTGGTCTTCACGGTGCGAAGCTTCGCCTCGATCCTGCCCTCCCTCTGGCAGCAGTACGTGAAGAGCGGTCATCGGCGCGACTTCGACGAGTTCTTGTCCCGCAGACTCTCGGCGGACACGGGTACGTCCCGCGACCTGGCCCGTCACGATCAGGCGGCTCTGGTCTCGCGGTGGGCCGCGGTCTTCGGATCCGAGAACGTCACGGTGATCGTGGTGGACAAGAGCGAACCACGCCGCGTGTCGTCCGCCTTCGAGGAATTGCTGGATCTCCCGGCGGGGATGTTGTACCAGGCAGAGCCCCGGGGGCAGTCGGCGAACCGCTCCCTCTCGATCCACGAGGCGTCATTGGTGCTGTCGGTGAATCGTCTGCTCGCCCGCTACGGCGCCCCTCAGGACCAAACCGACCCGCTGCTCAAGGGGGCCATCGCACGCATGCTGGACGAGTGCGAGGCCCCCAGCGCCGACGCCCAGTTGGCTCTGCCGCCGTGGGCCGTGGGGCCGGCGGTGGACCGCAGTCGGGAGTACGCCGACGCGATCGTGGCGTCCGGAGTCCGGGTGGTCGGTGAGATCGGGGAACTGAGCCGGCCGCCTCGGACCGGAGTCGGGCAGTGGGAGACGAGCACCTGGATCCCGGTCGACGTCGCCGCCCAGGCCGTGGCTGGAGTGGTGTCCGCCGGGCTCTACCAAGGCAGCAACTTCGGACTTCCGGGCGGTGCGACACCCGGTTCGCTCCAGGCCGTCGTCGGTCAGGCCCGCTGGCTCTCGAACGAGGTCCGCCGACGGGCGGGTTCGTTGCTGTCGCGGATCCGTGGCGGCGGGAACTGATCCCGTTCGCTCGAACCGTTCCGGCCACCACGCGACGGCTGCCGGCGGAATGGAGCTGACAAGAGGAGATGATCATGGACTCGCTCTCGGTGAGAACGATCACGAACTGCGTCGTCTACCCGACGATTCGCGTTGCGTCCCGTCCCGGGAAGCTCCTGATGGGCGTGTACGACGGTGATGGGAACTGCGTCCAGGGCTCCGTGCTCGACCGCCGGTCCGGGGAGCAGGGAGCCCCGGTTCCCCGTGACCTCTTCCCGGCCCCGGCGGATGCTGCCGTGCCGGAGGCGATCTACCTCGGGCCGCTCTACTTCCACTACGGCCACTTCCTGCTCGAGAGCCTCGCGCGGATCTGGTACGCAGCCCGGCGGCCGGAGGTTCCGATCGTCTGGGCGGGCGCGCACAACTGGCAGCAGAAGCCGCTGGATCCGTGGCAGGAGGAGATCCTCGACGTCCTGGGGATCCAGAACCCCACCCGGATCGTCGCCGATCCCGTTCGGGTCGAGCAGCTCCACGTCCCCGACATCGGCTACCGCTACGACGATCGGTTCCATCCCGAACACGCCGCGTTTCTGGGCCGCTACCCAGGACCAGCCCAGATCTCCGGTCATCGACTGTGGCTGTCACGGGCCAAGGCGGGCGATGTCCGCGACCTGAACGCCGCCCCGACCGAACGACGACTCTCCGCTGCGGGCTGGACGATCGCCTACCCGGAGACGCTGAGCGTTCGCCAGCAGCTGGATCTCCTCGCGCGGGCGGAGATCGTGGCCGGCGAGGAGGGATCGGCCTTCCACTCCTTGATCCTGTTGCAGGATGTCAGCGCGAAGAAGTTCCGCATCTTCCGCCGCTACGGTGCCGAGCACGGCAGTCTGCACACCATCGGGAAGATGCGTCAGGTCGATCAGACCTTCTACTCACTCGGGAACGAGCGAGTGTTGAAGGCCGAGGGCCGGGTCGTGTCGAAGCTGACACCCAACTCCTCCGAAGTCTTGGACCGTCTCGGCGTCCGGGCTCCCCCGGCCCCCGATCCGGCCAGATCCGACCGTACCCCCATCCTCGACCGAGTGATCGCCGACCTGGAGCCACGCAGCTTCCTCGAGGTGGGCGCCGTTGCGCCGTTTCTGATCGTCGGGTCGACGACGCCGAACCGCGTTGCGGTCAGTCCGCGCTTCGACTTCGATCCGCGCAGCTACGCAGAGTCCGGCGTCGCCTTCTACGAACTGGATCTGGCCCGGTACATCGACAACTTCCATGGCGACCGCCCGCCGTTCGACGTCATCCGCGTCGCCGGCTCCAAGTTCGAGTCCGTGATGGCGGCCTTCGCCATCAGCCAGCGCATCGCCCACGAAGGTACGACCTGGATCCTGGGTCGGGGCGAACTAGGTGCGAGGCTGGCCCTCGCGATCCGGCTGACCCAGCCGGGATTCGCCAGCAAGCGGCTACTCGTCAAGCGGACGCTCGTCTACCTGGCGCAGCGGAAGGCCGGCCAGCCATCCAGCGTGGCGAGCGTGGCTGCCCTGTCCGGGGCGGACGTCAAGAAGGGCGTTCGCTGGCTGCCGCTCTTGCGGACCCGACGGAAAAGGAGCGGTGCCTCACCGAGGCGGGCCGGATCGCCTGAAAAAGACACCTACTCCGCAGGCTGAGGCTTCGCACGTTCCCTGGCACCGCGGTTGGTGCCCTCGTTGTTCGGGCCCTTCTCCAGGACGACCATGTTGTGGTAGCAGTGAATGGCCACGAGATTGCGGTCGATGGGAGTCGAGGGGTTCTCCGCGTCCTGCCATTCCTCGTAGTTCAGCCCGTCGACCAGCCGTTTGACGAGGCCCATCGTGGTCAATGGATCGTTCAGGTCCAGACTGCCTCCGTAGCGGGGCCAGTAGGAGGTCTGGGTGTCTTCGATGGCGTAGAGGCCACCGGCGGGCAGCAGCGGGAACAAGACGTTGAACGTGGTGCGGATGTGTTCGGGTCGATGACTGCCGTCGTCGACGACGATCCGCAGGTTCTCGGCACCGCTGACGATGGTGCGCAGCAGCGGCTCGTTGACCTGGCTGCCCTGGAAGGCGACGATGCGAGGCTCCTCGACGAACGACTTGTCCTCCAGATCCAGCCCGATGATCTGGGCCTTGGGAAAGAACGCCTTCCACATCCGCAACGAGGCGCCGCCCTGCTTCTCCGGCTGTAGCCTCCGATGCCGATCTCGAACAAGGTGAAACTGTCGTCCTTGAATCTGCGGAAATGGTGCTCGTAGTGCGGCGCGTACCGGTGGGCGCCCCACTTGTCGGTACCGAAGTGACGAGCCAGACTGACGAGATCCCACTCCTCCATCGGCGGCGGATCCGACGACTCCTCGGACGGACCGCCACCAGAGTCGGGTCCGACCGCCGGACTCGGCAGGGGAACCCCCTTACGAATCAGGCGGTCGAACTGACGCAACCGTTGCCACGCGGACTCACTCACGCGTGGCTTCACGGTGGTCACCGCCGCTCGGCGCAGTGATCGCAGCACGTGCCTCCCTCTCCTGGCGTAGGTCATCGGGCACAGTTTGTCATTCAGGTCCGGCCGCTTGAGCCGGCGCGCAAACCGTCCATCCGAGCAGTCGAACCAGTCCTCAGCCGGTACCGAGGCGTACCGCGAGATTCATGTGACCCAGACTCAGCGCCTCGTAGGACATGCCGGTTCGGGACAGGAACTCCTGAAAGGCCTTGTGCTCGTGGTGCTGCCAGCCGTGGTAGCCGAAATACTCGTCGAAGACCACGATCGTTCCCGGAACGAACCAGTCACTGAGTGTGTCGAACACGGTTTTGGTCGAGCTGTACAGATCCGCGTCGAGGTGGGCGAAGGCGAACGGGCCGGAGTGCTCCTTCGCGAACGTCGGCACCGTGTCGTCGAACCAGCCCACGTGGAACTCGACGTTGGACACCGTCAGCTTCGGCGGCTTCGCTCCGACGTCGAAAGCACCCGCGGCCATCGAACCCCAGGAGGTGGGCAATCCCACGAAGCTGTCGAAACCGTGCACGGTCCGGTCGGCGAAGAACTCAGCGATCTGCGTCAGGGACGTCCCCTGGTACACGCCGTACTCGGCGACCATGCCGTCGACCGAGACCGCCTTGAGCGCGGACGCGATGGTGGATCTCTTGTCCAGGTTGACTTGTACGTCGTTGAAGTGGGGGTCGGACAAGATGTACTCGACCGACTGGTCGACGGCGCGCTGCCGCAGAGCGACGCCGATCGAAGGAATGGTCCGGGTGATGCGGAGCTCGTTGCGGATCTGCGCCAACAGATCCGTCATGGATGTTTCGTCGGCCACTTCAGCCCTCTCGATCGAGTCGCCCGACGGTAGCAATCCGCGTCGGGTTCACCCCGTCCCGGCCAACCCGCGGGAGCAGCATCCTCGCCGAGGTCGAGACCAGCGGAAGCCGCCCGGCCTCGGGGCCGGAGTAGATGCCGTGCGTCACACAACAGGAGGCCGACCCAGCAAGGTCATCTTGAGCACGGTGCGCCACCGCATCGGGCGCCGCTCGGGTCGAGCTCACGACGCCTCGCGGTAGCCCGCGATCACCTCGGTGACGGGAGCGCCGCGCAGCGTCGAGGCGATGAGCCAGACCGTGAGATATCCAGCGAGCATCGGAGCCGGCAACGAGCGCCAAGCCATCCACATCCGATTCCGTGCCGTGAGCAAGGCGTACCCGGGGTGTCGCGACGGCGAGGTCCGCGGGTGGAACACCAAGAGATCGGCGGAGTACCAGATGGACCAACCGGCGTCGAGGAGGCGCCACGACAGGTCGGACTCTTCCATCGCGTAGAAGAAGCGCGGATCGAAGCCGCCGACCTCCCGGAACGCGGACGAGCGAACGACTGTCGCACCGCCGACGAAGTGCGTCACCGGACCGGGCCGGTCCGCCGAGCGTGAGCCCAGTCGGGGCACGTGCCGCTGCTGGGTGTGGCCCTGTTCGTCGACCAGTCGAAGGGACATGGCGCTCAGCCGCGGATCGGCTTCGAACCTGTCGACGGCGACCGCGAGCAGGCCCGGATCCAGCAACTCGGCGTCGTCGTCCAGGAACAAGACGAGGTCCGCGTCGGCGGCTGCAGCGCCGATGTTGCGGCCACCGGGGATGCCGTGGTTGTCGGGCAGCACGATGACCACGTCGGACAGGTCGATCTCCGGGGCTGCGGCTCCGTTGACAACGAGGACGATCCGAGGCTCGACGCGCCGCTGGGCCCGAACCGACGCGATCGCCCGGGCGAGCGCGACGGGGCGGTTCCCCTGGGTTAGGAGCACGACCGCGAGGTCGTGTTTCGGCTGCGGGCGCAAGGGTTCGACGACGGCTGTCGGAGCCGAGTCGGCTCCGGCTTCGGGCGGCAGGTCGGAGAGGTGCGAGTACGAGATCCAGCGGTGTTCGGTGCCGGGACGACTCGTTCCGTGCCGCCGCGGTTGCGCGGTCCCCGGGCTCGGCGAGCGCCGCGTCCGGGTCGTGGCGGCTGCGCCGCCCCGGGCTTCGGTGACCCCGGGGCGTCGGGTTGGCTCAAAACCAGACAAGTTCTCCACCCCTCTCGTTCTGCCTCGAGACTTGGCAACGACCATGTCACCGACGACAGCGTCAGTCTGACCCGAGATGCTGATCAGCCCGTGAACACCAGGGAAACGCTCGGTCACGACGGGGGGACCATGCCACGAAGTCTCGCGAGACCGCTCTGGTCCGTCAAGGGGGTCCCGACCGGGCGGCCGCAATGCGGAGTAACGGTTCACCCGTTCGTCAACAGGGGTGGGGATCCGAGATGCCCAACCGATCGTATGGTTGTCGCTCTGCGGTCCCCGATGTCGGTGCGGCCGTCAACTTCATTCTCGACCGAGCCCGGAAGTGGACGCCGCGTGACGAACCAGCCAGATCTATCGGTGATCATCCCGATGCACAATGCGAGTGCCACGGTCATCGGGGTCGTCGAGTCGTTCCTGAGGCATCGAGGACGCATCGGTCGAGGTCATCGTGGTCGACGACGCGTCGACCGACGGCTCGGTCGAGCAGGTGGCCGCGCTGGGCCGACCGGAAGTGATCATCGACGGCTTCGAGACCAACCGCGGCGCCGGGGTCGCGCGGAACCTCGGCTTCGCGCGGGCCACCGGGCGCTACACGCTCTTCTTCGACGCCGACGACGAGATCCACGCCGATGCGCTGACGGCGGCGATCAGCGCTCTGGACGACACCGGCGCGGACATGGCGATGATGCCGTACCGCTACCGCCGAGGGCTCTCGACCCAGTTCGACGGGATGAACTCCTTCGACGCGTCCGTCTGGGCGCAGTACGCGAACTCACAGCGGCGAGTGACCCGGCTCAGCGACGTACCCCGGCTGCTCGGGTTCTCCAACTATCCGTGGAACAAGCTCGCCCGCACCGACCACTACCGCGCGACGGGCCTGCGATACGGCAGCACGCCGGTGCACAACGACGTCCTCGGCCACTGGCTGACCCTGCTCGACGCGAACACGCTGCTGCTGTTCGACCAGCCGCTGTGCACCCACATCGTGGCCGCCGGCGGACGCAACCTGACCAATCGCGAGAGCCGGGCCCGGCTGAGCCTGATCGACGCCCTGAACGAGACCTACACCGAGCTCGAGGCCCGTCCGGAGAAGCGGAACCGGTTCTCCCATCACTACTGGGACTTCGTGCTGCGGGTGTCGGGCTGGGCGAGATCGCGGCTGACCCCCGACGTGATGGACGAGTTCAACCTCGGTCTGCAGCAGCATCTGCTGAGGATCGACGTCGGCGACTTCACCAGGATCCGACTGCGACGCGACTCCGGCCTGGCAAGCCGCATCGTCCGCACCGCGCTGGCATGACCGAGAAGGAGCGGACCCGTGGCTGAGCTCAGCATCATCGTGACGGCGTACAACATCGAGAGCTACATCGACCAGTGTCTGGCCAGCGTGGCGGACCAGACACTGACCGACATCGAGGTCCTCGTGGTCGACGACGGCTCGTCGGACTCGACGCCCGACAAGATCGCGGCCTTCTGCGCGGACGACCCGCGCTTCATCCCCGTGCTGCTGGCCGAGAACAGCCCCGGCGGGGTGGCGACCGCCGCGAACGCCGGCCTCGACCGGGCGACCGGTGAGTGGGTCGGGTTCGTGGACGGCGACGACTACATCGAACCGACGATGTTCGAGCGGCTGGTGGAGGCCGCGGATGTCTGCGACTCGGACCTCGCGATGTGTGAGTACCAGGAGGTCGTCGACGGTTCGGGTGAGCGCCGCGACCCGGCGGACGCCCATCGCTGGGCCGAGCTGAGCGCGCCCTGCTACTCCCTCGACGTGCAGACCCGCCGCCAGATCCTCCGCTTCATCGCCGTCCCCTGGCGCAAGCTCTACCGGAGGAGCCTGCTGGAGGACAACGCGATCAGGTTCCCGGTCAGCGACGGCTTCTACGAGGACAACCCGTTCCACTGGTTCGCGGTGATCTCGGCGCGCTCGATCGCCATCGTCCCCGAGGTGCTCTGCTTCCACCGGGTGGGCCGGGCCGGTCAGACCATGGCGACCGCCGACGAGCGGCTGTTCCAGATCTTCTCCCACCACGACACGATCCACACCTGGCTGGAGCAGCGACGGGTGCTCGACGTCTACGAGACGACCCTGCTGGGCTGGGTCATCTCGCAGATGGAGTGGATCTCGCGCCGCACCCCACCGCCGCTGCGCCGGGCGCTGTTCGACACGCTGGTCCCGATCTTCGCCGAGTACACCCCGGAAGCCATCGCGAGCGCACTGCGCGAGGGCAACAAGGGGGTGACCGCGCAGCGGTTGAGCTCGGCGGTGTCCAAGCGGGAGTACGGCAGCTTCGTCCGAATCCTGGCCAGCAGTCCCGGCTCGAACAACCCGGTGATCAGCGCGGCGTTCCATCTCAGGCACTCCGGAGTCCAGCACACGGCGCTGCTGACCGGCCGGTACCTCCGGAACGCGATGCAGGGCAACCGGGTCGGCAAGGTGGTCGGCCGGGCCACCCGGATCGGCGGCGAACCGCGCCGGCAGGACACCATGTTCGGCCTGATGGTGATCCAGCAGCAGCTCCGCGTGATGGAGCGTCGGCTCGGGGCGCTGGAGAGCCGGCTCGCGAGCATCGAGCAGCGGGTCGGCGACCCGGCCGCCGCGGCGTCAGGCGTCGACGAAGAACGAGGGTATGGCGCCGCGGCTGCCGACCGCCTGGAGGATCCCGTCGGCCGCGGCTAGTGCCTCGCCGATGGTGACGTCCATGTCCAGGTAGCGGTACGTCCCCAGCCGGCCGACGAAGGTCACCCCCGTCTCGGCGCGCGCCGCGTCGAGGTACTGCCCCAGCAGGCTCTTGTCGTTCGCCAGCCTGATCGGGTAGTAGGGGATGTCGTCGTCCCCGGCCAGCCGGCTCGTCTCGCGGAAGCAGACGGTGCCCTCGTGCTCCTCCCAGGGGGCGAAGTGCTTGTGCTCGGCGATCCGGGTGAAGGGCACCTCGACGTCGCCGTAATTCATCACTGCGCAGCCGATGTGGTCGCCGCTGGCGCGGATCTCCTCGAAGTCCAGGGTGCGGTAGCCGAGCCGGCCGAACCGGAAGCCGAACCACGCGTCCAGCGGGCCGGTCCAGATCGAGTGGTCGAACTCGGCCCGGTCCGCTTCGCCGTACGGCGTCGACAGCCGGACCTCGATCTGCGGGTGGTCCAGGATCGCCGAGACGATCGCGGTGTAACCGTCGCGCGGGATGGCCTGGTGCGGATGGTTGAAGTAGGAGTCCTCGTAGCTGAACCGCAGCGGCAGACGGCGGAGCACGGCCGCCGGGATCTCGGTCGGGGGAAGTCCCCACTGCTTCATCGTGTAGCCGAGGAAGAACGCCTCGTAGAGGCGGCGGCCCATGAACTTCAGGGCCTGCTCCTCGAAGTTGCGGGGCTCGCCGATCGATGAGTCGGCCTGCTCGGTGATGAAGGCCCGCGCCTCGTCCGGACTCAGGGCGGTCTCGAACAGCTGGTTGATGGTCAGCAGGTTGACCGGCAGCAGATAGACCCGGCCGCCGACAGTGGTCCGGACCCGGTGGTTGTACGGCATCATCACGCCGAACCGGTTGATGTAGCTCCACACCCGCTCGTTCCCGGTGTGGAAGATGTGCGGCCCGTAGCGATGGATCATCACCTGGGTCTCGGGATCTCGCGCGGTGTAGCAGTTGCCCGCGACGTGGTCGCGGGTCTCGAAGACGGTGATGGTGTGTCCGGCCTCGGCCAGCTCGCGAGCGATGACCGCACCCGAGAACCCGGCGCCGGCGATACCGAACCTCATGGCCGCCTCTCGGATCGCTCGTCCGCTCGATTCTCGGAGCGATCTCGGGGGAACCCGGACGGAAGTATCGGGCGCGAACACCTTGCCGGCAAGCCGATCGTCATCACAGCGCAACCCTAGCCATCCGACCGCCCGACCGGCCCGTACACTCGCGTCGGTGGCCGAAATCGTGCGTGTTCCTGCCGTGACGGCCGCCGACCGGCCCCGCTGGAGTGTCGTCATCCCGGTCCACAACTGCGCGGACTATCTCGCCCGGGCGCTGCCGGAGGTGGTCGCGCAGCTCGGCGAGCGCGACGACGCGGAGATCATCGTGGTGGACGACTCGTCCACCGACGACCCGGGCAGTGTGGTCGAGCGGCTCGGTCGGGGTCGGGTCCGGTTCAGCCCGAATCCCGCACACCTCGGGGCGATCGGCACGTTCAACCGCTGCCTGGAGCTGTCGCGGGGGCACCTCGTCCACCTGCTGCACGGCGACGACGCCGTGCTGACAGGTTTCTACCCGGCCATGGAGCGAGCGATGGAGAACACCTCGGCGGTGGCCGCCGTCTGCCGCGTCCGCGACATCGACGGGGACGACGCACCGCTCTACGTCACCCGTTCCTACCGGCAGGGCACGGGTGTCTGGACGGACGCGCTCGAGACATTCGCCGTGTCGAACCGGGTCCGGGCGCCGGGCATCGTGGTGGCCCGTCGGCCTATGAGTCGATCGGCGGCTACCGCACCGATCTGCCGCACGCGGCGGACTGGGACATGTGGACCAGGCTCGCCGCCGCCGGGCCGATCATCTTCGTCGACGAGGTGCTCGCGCGGTATCGGCGCCACGGCGGCTCGGACACGTCCACCCGGGTCCGGACGGGGGACAACATTCGGGAGCGGGTCACCGCCATCGGGGTGCTGAGCAACCACCTCCCGCCGAAGCGTCGAGCGTTCATCACTCGCCGAGCACTCGCCTACGCGGGGGTGTTTGCGGCCCGGATTGCGCTCAGGTCGGCGCGGAAGCGGGATTGGTCCGTCGCTGCCGTGCAGGCGCGGGAGGCGTTGCGCTGTCTGCTGCTGTTGCCCCGGGGCGTTCCTCGTCTGAATTCGCCAGCCGACCTGCTGGAGCAACCGAGCTGACCGACCCCGTCGGGTCGAGTCAGTCGAGCTGGATGGCAAAATCGCGCTCCCTGGAGACGAAGAACAGGCAACCGATGACGAGAACGCCCGCACCCCACGCCGCCGATGAGATCCAGAGAAAGGCCGACGGGATCCTTCCCTCCTGGATGAGTTCGGTGTAGCCGCCCAGCATCGCGTACAGCGGATTGACTTGGATGATCATGGACAGGGTGTGCCCGACGTGGGTGATCCGCTCCGGCATCCACAGGATCGGCGACACGTACATCCAGACCCTGACGAAGTAGGGCAGGAAGCTCGTCGTGTCCCGGAACCAGACCTGCACCGCGCCGAAGAATGCGGCCAAGCCCGTCGCGAACATCACCATGGTGGCCAAGAAGTACAGCGCGAGCAGCATCCGCGGGTGCCACGGCAGTCCGAAGACGAGATGGAATACAAGATAGACCGGCACCGTCGGCAGGAACCGGAAGAAGGCGGTTCGCACCACAGAGAGCGGGAGCAGCAACCGGGGAAAGGCGGTGTTGACCAACAACCGTCCCGAGTTGACCACCGAGCTCGCACCGGTGCTCAGAGCCGTGGACACCAAGGAAAAGGCGAACAGCCCGAGCGTCAAGTGGACGAAGAGTCCGAGGTTGTGGGAACCCCTGATGATCGTGATCAGAAAGTAGTAGACACCGGCCAACAACAGGGGGTTGAGGATCAGCCAGGCTTGGCCGAAGAACGTCGACGTGTAGTCGCTACGCATGGTGGCCCGGCTCAGCTCCGCAGCGAAGGCCCGACGCTGCCAGAGCTCCCTGAGGTAGGTGCCAAGCGGAGGCAGCCCGACCCGATGCCGGCTGTAACAGTTGTAGACCGGCAGGTACGCAGACTGCGTCCGACTCTCACGGGTTGTGGCCGTCATCACACTCCGAACTTCCCTCGACCGATCTGAGCCGAGCAACAGTTTGCCATGCACACCCAGTCTCCGATCGCGGTCGACAAATCGTCCGACCCGCGCCGATCTTGAGATCAGGGGTTTCCGATCCACCGACGGCGGCGAACTCCCCATCCCGCCACCCAGTGATAGCGAGATCCGCAGCAGAGTTCGCAATCTGTTCACGTTGCAGCCATCCACCGCCCGGCGGTGTCGATCAAGTCCGATCACTCGCGTTGTTCGTCAAGACGCAACGCGGGAGCCGGGTGCCGGTCCTAAGTACGCCCTCGCCTCCATCAACGTGGACCACCGCCGACCAGGCGCGTACGTACCGCACCTGATCGCGCACATCGCGTCCGTCAGCGTTTCCGCAGCGTGCGCCGCAACTCGGCGGCGTGCTGGTCGGCGCGAGCAGTGAGCAGGCCGAACGTGTACCCGTTGTGGCCGGACGTGTCTCCGTACCGGGCGCCGAGCGCACGCAGATAGGTCTGGGCGACCACTTGATCCTGATGGGCCCCGAGCAGCCGCTGCACCGACTTGGCCTTCTTCGCCGTGCGGGCCGCCGACTTCTGATCGGGTGATGCCAGCTCGGCGGCGTACCGGAGCCGTTTCGTCGCCTTCCGAGCCCGATGCAACGCCTTCGGATCCTCCCCGGCCACCGAGACCCGCCGACGACTGCGCTTGCCCGCCTTATCGAGGACCCGCTTGATCCGGGGCTTGGCGTGGTCCAGCACCGGAGGTGCGTGCAGCCACTCGACCAGGTGGCCATCAGCCGGCGGTAGCGGTCGCCATCCCGCTCCCGTTGCCAGCGCTCGATCGCCGCGGCCCGATCCTTCGCGACCGCCTCCTCCAGGTCAGTCACGACGGGTCCGAGGACCAGCTCGGCCGGCAAGCTGACGATGTCGGCCTTCACCGTGTCGGCCAACACGTCGAGATCACGGATCTCACCCAGGATCTCGCCCAGCCATTGCAGTTCTGACGAGATCTCCGAGGCCGGATCACTCAAGACGGCGCGGTACTCCCGGACGATGCTACGAATCCGCCGGCTGGCCACTCGCAAGTCGTGCACCGGCTCCGGATCGGAGCCCATCCGCAACCCGATGTCGCCGCGCAGCACCTCGGCCACCTGCGTACTCAGATACCTCGCCACCAAGGCGGACGGTGCCCCGTCGGCCGGCTGGTTCACCGGCCCGAGCGCGCGGTCCAGCTTCACCTGCGTGGCGCTGAGCCGCGCCCCGGATCGGGTCAGCCGCTTGGACAGAAGGCGCAGCAGCTCCTCCGAGCCGCCCGGGCCCAGCTCCACCTCGATCTCGCGCCACCGGCGCGCCTGGCCGTTGTCGGCCGCGCCGTCATGGCCCGAGGCGCTGACCCGGTCGTCGGCGAACTCGGCCATCAGCTGATCCTCCGCGTCGTGCACGGACACGGTCCGCCGATCCGTGTCGATCGTGGCGAGCTGCCGCAGCGGACGGTCGTCCAACACCCCCCGCAGTGGATCGGACAGCGCGGCCGGGATCCACCGCCCACGCGACTTGCTCTGCACCTCCAGCCGCGCGGATCCGCTCGGGATCTTCAGATGCCAACCGGCGTCACCGCCGCCCGTCCGTCGCCGGAGCGTCACGCCGAGCCGCCGCAACACCTGGTCGTCGGTGTCGAATAGGTCGCGTGCAGGTCCGCCTGGTCGGCGACGGCGCGGCCTCCCTCGGGCACCACAGCGTCCAGATCCGGCATCACCCACCGCTCGTCGACCTCGAAGCTGATCTCGCGTTCCCGATGCTGTCCCACGTGCCGCCTTCCTCGTATCTGAACAAGCGGCGACCACCATGCCACGAGAAGATGAACAAACCGCCTCGTGCCTCGGCGGGACGTGCGTCAGGAGCGCAGAGGCGTGCGTCTAGGACGTCTCGGGGTCCTCGGCCGTTTCCGCGTGCAGCCGTTCCTGAGCATGGTGCTGGGTCAGCGCCGCCAGGTGATCGGGGATCGTCGCATCCGCGCTGAGCTCGGTGAAGACCGACTCGACCACCTCCGCCACGTGATCGGGACTCGCGGCGGGGTACTTGTCGCTCAGGTGGTCTACGACCGGATCGAGGTGCTTGCGAGCCTCCTCGATCCCGGGGTCGCCGTGCTCGTCGGTGACATCACTCGTCGCGTCGTCCGTCATGGCTGAGTCGCCTTTCGCTCCAGGATTTTGCCAAGTGGTTTTATCGGATCGAGGTGAACTCTGGGTGACGGACCGGGGCGGCACACTGTCGGTGTGTTCGAAGGTTTCCGGGAGGGCATGGTCGACGGCGGTGGTCTGCGCCTGTTCGGGCGTTGGGGCGGGTCAGGACCGGCGGTGCTGCTGCTCCACGGCCATCCACGGACGTCGGCGACCTGGCACCGGGTCGCGCCCCGGCTCGTGGAGTCCGGGTTCGCCGTCGCCTGTCTGGACCTGCCCGGATACGGCCGATCCGACAAACCGGCACCGACCGAGGATCACGTACCGCATTCCAAGAAGGTCGGGGCCGGCCACCTGCTGGCCGCGATGGCGTCCCTCGGGCACGACCGGTTCTCGGTGGTCGGACACGACCGGGGCAGCCTGTACGCGTTCCGGCTGGCGCTGGACCACCCGGCCGGTCGACCGGGCGTGGCCTTGCTGGACTGCCTGCCGGTGAGCGAACACCTCGACCGGGCCGACGCCCGCTTCGCCACGGCGTGGTGGCACTGGTTCTTCTTCGCCCAGCCGGAGATCCCCGAGCGGGTGATCAACGCCGATCCCGACCGCTGGTACCGAGGCGATGCGGCGGTGATGGGCGCCGAGAACCACCGGGAGTGGCGCACGGCGATGCGCGACCCCGAGGTGGTGCGCGGCATGCTCGAGGACTACCGCGCGGGCCTGACCATCGACTACCGCGACGAGATCACCGACCGGGATGCCGGGCGCCGACTCGAGCAGCCGCTGCTACTGCTCTGGTCGACCCGGGACGATCTCGAAGACCTGTACGGCGACCCGCGGCTGATCTGGCGCGCCTGGGCCGACCGGATCGAGGGTCACGGAATCGACTCCGGGCACCACATGGCCGAACTGGCCCCGGAGGCCCTGACGGAGGCCCTCACCGGCTTCTTGGGTCGCTGAAAGCTGTGCCTTCGCAGACGGCGCCTGCCGAGCGCTGGGTCAGTGGCCGTCCTCTTCGAGCTTGAGCGCGATCCCGAGGGCGAAGAACGTCGGCGCCCAGTGGCCGACGAAGATGCCCCAGCGATCGGACTGGGCCTTGTCGTCCCCCTTCTTGCCGCGGCTCACGAAGTAGCTCACGTAGGACAAGACGATGGAGGCGAACCCGCCGATGTAGGCGTATTCGCTGCGAACGCCGGCCCGATGGAGCCGGTTGATGATGCCGGATCCGGATTTGGCCGCATCGAGCACCGCGTCGGCCTGGTCTGAGAGGTTGGTCATGCCCATGGTTCTCGGTCCAGCGTCCCGTGGTTGCACCTGGATCTGATCCGCTGCCGTCCGCCGGGCAAGCCGAGTGAACGGGGCGGCCGCCGTCTCTGCTGTACTTCCGCGGTGACGAGCAGAGCCAGCGGACTGGTGCTGGTGTCGCTGGCCGGGGTGATCTGGGGCACCATCGGTCCCGCGGTCAAGATCGTGCACGACCGGTCTGGGCTTTCGCCGCTGACCATCAGCGCGTATCGGGCCATCGCGGCCGTCGCCGTCCTGCTCCTGATCGCTCTCCTCACGCGCCGGCTCCGCTCGTCGTGGTCGTTGGCCCGGCACGAGTGGCGGCGTGTGGTCGGCGTCGGCGTCCTGACCGCGGCCTTCCAGCTGCTCTTCTTCATCGCCGTGGTCGCCACCGGCGTGAGTGTGGCGACGGTGGTCTGCCTCGGGTTCGCCCCGGTCCTGCTGCTCGTCATCGGCGCCGTGCAACGCCGCCGACTGCCGGCCGCCGGCCGGGCCGTCACGGTGTTGATCGCCATCGTGGGACTGCTGCTCGTCAGCCTCGCCGGGGGTGCTGGCGACCACGCGCCGAACCCAGTGCTCGGCATCCTCGCCGCACTCGGATCCGGGGGCGCCTATGCGCTGTCGGCCGACCTGGCCGGAGCCCTGTCCCAGCGCCTCGACACGCTGACCGTGACCACCGCGACCATGTCCGTCGCCGCTGTCGTGCTGGTGCCGGGGGGCTTGACCCTGGCTCGGCTCCGGGGCGAATCGATGACAACCACCGACACCCCCTCCTGGCTCGCCATCGGCTATCTCGGAGTCGTCACGATGACGATCGCGTACGCGCTGTTCTTCACGGGACTACGCAGCACGCCCAGTGGCGCCGCGGTGATCGCCACGCTGCTCGAACCCGTCACGGCCGTCCTGATCGCCGTCGTGTTCCTCGACGAACGACTGGCTCCCGCGGGGATCGTCGGATGCTTGTTGATCATCGCGGCGATCGCCAGCTTGGGGCGTCAGCCCGATGACCCGGTCCCGCACTGAGCGCCTCGCCGTCGTACGGGTGCCCAGCGGGCGGCAGACCGGTCGACCTCGAGACGTGGGCTCGTCCTACGCTGCAAATCCAGCCGGTTCGGTAGGTCCCACCGGTCTGCGGGTAGTTGATCGACGAGGAGGAACAGATGGCGGTGAACGGGGCTCCAGCCATGGAGTGGCTGCACGTGGTCATCGACGTGCCACCCGATGAGGCCGACACCAGCACGGAGTTCTGGTCGGCGGTACTCGGCTGGCCGGCGGGACCGGCGTGGCCGGGCCAGCCGGCGTTCTGCAGCTTCGAGCCGCCGACGGGCAAGGCGTACGTTCATCGGCAGGTCGGTGACCACGGACCGCGGGTGCACGTGGACCTGGAGGTCGACGACATCGCGGCCGAGACCGTCCGGCTGCGCAACGAGGGCGGACGGATCGGCGACCAGGTGCCGAACGGGCAGGTGATGCAATCCCCCGGCGGACTGCCGTTCTGCCTGATCGCGCGCCAGACTCACGACATTCCGGGCCCGGTGACGTGGCCTGGCCACCGAAGCCGGCTCGTCCAGGTCTGCATCGACTCGCCGCCGGACCGACATGACCGGGAGGTCGCCTTCTGGCAAGGGGCCACGAACGGCCGGTGGGTCCCCGGCGACAGCCCGGAGTTCACCGGCAAGCTCTACCCGGACGAGGTCCGGTCCAGCTCCTGCTCCAGCGGCTCGGGGACGAGCCCGCCGGTCGAGCGACCTCCGCGCACATCGATCTCGGCACCGACGACATCGACGCGGAGGTGGCGCGGGTGGTGGGGCTCGGCGCCACGGCGCTGTGGCCGGGCGACGGATGGCAGGCGGTCCGCGACCCCAGCGGGATGATCTTCTGCGTGACCGGTAACCCGCCCCGGTGACGAGCGAACCGGACGCACCGAGAGCCGAAAGGGCGGCCAGGGTCGTGATCGTGCCGGGACTGGCGGTCCGCGGTTACGCGGTCGGAGCCGCCCGGGCCCTGACCGAAGCCGGCTACGCCGTCGAGCTGGAGGATCCGCCTGGGTGGGCGAATCGCGCCGACGACCTGGCGGCGTACGGACGCGACCTCGCCACCCGGCTGACCGGTGCCGACGGCCGGGTCGATGTCCTCGTCGGCCTGTCGGTCGGCACCCAGGCGGCCGCGATGGCCGCGATGGTCGCGGCCGGGACGGGCCTCGTCGGTCGGCTGCTGTTGATCAGCCCGACGGTGCCCCCCGAATTGAGGACCCGAACCCGGCTGGCGGCCCGGTTCCTGCGCGGTGAGGATCATCCGGACTCGCCCACGTGGCGAAGCCAGGTACCGGACTGGCGGCGGGCGGGCGTAAGGCGGATCGCGCGGGTGTTCGACTCGGCGCTGAAGGTCCGGCTGGAAGACATCCTGGCCTCGGTGACGGCGACCCTGACCGTGGTGCACGCCGAGGCGGATCAACTGAGCACGCTCGCGTACGGCGCGGACCTCGCGACCCGGTTCGGCGGACACCTCGTCGTCGTTCCCGATGCGCCGCACTCCTGGCCGGTGGGCGACCCGGACCGATTCGTCGGTCTGGTCGACCAGCTGATGCGGTCCGACTCGTGAGTCGGCGGACACGACCCGACCGGGACCTGGCTCCCGAGGAGACCGTCGCCTCCTTCGATTCCGCCTCGGCGATGCACGCGTCGATCGCCGCCGCGCTACGCGGTCAGAGCTTCTGGCACATCGGTCAGGGGTCGGTGACCGCGGCCGGAGCGCGGGTGGGTGGCCGGCTGCCCTGGCCCGTGTTGCGCCGGATCTACGCCAACATCGGCGCCGCCGAGGGCATCCCGGTCTCCCGATCTGGGCGACGTCGATCTCGGCGCGGTCGCCGACTGGCTGGCGGCGGGCTACCCCGAGCGCCGGTACCCGGCCGCCCTGATCGGCTCCAGCAACGGCGCGCTCACGCATCTGGCCGCCGCCGCACAGCTGCCGTGGTTGCCGGGCACGATCCTGCTGCCGGTCTCCCGGCGGCACGATCCCGACGACGTCGACGCGGCCCTGGAGTTCGGCCGGCGGACCGCTCCGGCGCTGCTGGACCGCAACCCCGACATCGTGCTGCACCACATGCACGACCAGGTACAGGACGAATTGATGGCCGCCCGGATGGCGTACTTCCGGCTGAAGTGGCGCTCGCTGCCGTCCGGGTACGCCCGCTTCCTCGGTGACCGACTGCTACCCGGCGCTCCCGTCCTGCTGGTCGAGGACACCTCCACGTGGCCCGTGGTGCGGGTGGCCGAGCGGCACGTGTTCCAGCCGGGCGCCCAGGGCGGGATCGAACCGGAGCAGTATCTGATCCGGTCCCGCACCCCGACCCCCGACGATGTCGCCCCGGAGGCGGAGTGGGGCGCCGAGCCGGGCCTGAGCGAGGACCTTGCGCGCTGGTGCGCCGACCACGACCATCCGTTGGTACGCATTCGGTACCACGGTCCGCAGACGCCGGCGGCGGCCGTCGCCGAGATCTTCCGGGCGTGGTATCGACGCCGCGACGAGGACGACGGACGGCTCCTGATCCCCTGTTTCGTCCTGGCCGACCCGTGGCAGACGGTCAACATCGCGGCCGTACCGTTCTGGACGTTCTTCTCCGTGCAGCCGGCGCTGGATTCCCTGGCCGAGTACCTGGCCACCGCCGAGCCCTATCGCGAGGCGCACCTGATGCTGTTCGAGCACGGTGCCGACTCCGAAGGGATCGCCCGCCCGGACGCCTGGGCGAGCGTGCTGCGCAGGCACGGGACGAAGGTGGACTTCCTGGGGCTGGATCGGCGTCGGTTCCCCCACGACATCACGTTCATGGCCCGTTACGGACCGGCGCTCGCCCGTCTCGACCGGGCCCGCCGGCTCTGGTCCCCTCTGGACGTGGAGCAAGTCCTCGAGGGCCTGCGCTCCTACGGCCTCATCGGGTAAGTCATCAACTCGAGTTCGGTGCAGCGACTTACCCAATCGCAGCGGCACCGATGAATCCCGGGGCCACCCCTAGTCTGTGCTCCCGTGAGCGAATCAGCAGTCGGGCCGTCACCGGCCCTCGCCGCTGCCGGCGCGTTGCGCCGAGGGTTCGGCGGCGACATCTTGGTGCCGGGGGACGAGGGCTACGACCGGAGTCGGCGGGTGTGGAACGCGATGGTGGACCGCCGTCCCGCTGTGATCGCCCGCTGCCGCGACACCGCCGACGTGGTGAGTGCGGTCCGGGCGGCGCGCGAGCACGGCCTGGAGATCGGCGTCTACTGCGGTGGCCACAGCGTGCTCGGTCTGGCGGTCCCGCCGGACGGGCTGATGATCGACCTGCGACCCATGGGTGGGGTTCGGGTGGATCCGGACCGGCGCCGCGCCTGGGTCCAGGGTGGTGCGTTGCTCGGGGCCCTGGACGCGGCCACGCAACCGTACGGGCTGGCGACCACAGCCGGGAACGTCTCGCACACGGGCGTCGGCGGACTGACGCTCGGCGGTGGGATGGGCTGGCTGGCCCGCCGATGCGGCCTCAGCTGCGACAACGTTCGCGGCTTCGAGGTGGTCACGGCCGCCGGTGAGGTGCTGCGGGCGAGTGCCGAGGAGAACTCGGAGCTCTACTGGGGCCTGCGTGGCGGCGGCGGCAACTTCGGCGTCGTCACCGAGTTCGAGTTCACCCTCCACGAGGTCGGCACTGCTGCGCTGAGCGTGGAGCTGACCTACCCGGTGGCCGAGGCGGCCGGCGTGCTGGCCGACTGGCGCGAGCTCGCTGCGGCCGCCCCTCGGGCGGCGACCTTCGCCGCATCGGTCGGCGGGGGGCTCGCGACGCTCGGTTATGTCTGGGTGGGCGATCCGGCGGAGGGCCGCGCCTTGCTCCCTAACCTGCGCGCCCTCGGCCGGCCGGTAGAGCCGAACGGATCGTCGAGCTGAGTTACCTGGAGCTGCAGACCCGCGACGACACCATCCGGGGACACGAGCTACGGCGCTACTGGAAGGGCCACTACCTCCGTGAGCTCCCCGACGCGGCCATCGAGTCGATGCTGTCGCAGCCGCCCGAGTTCGCCGCCAGCCTCCAGACCTACGGCGGCGCCATCGCCGACGTCGCCGGACGACGCGACTGCCTTCAGCCAGCGCGGCACCGCCTTCGAGTACGTCGGCGCCGCCCGCTGGACGGATCCCGCCGAGGACGAGCAGCGGATCGAGCAGGCCCGACGGCGGCGGCCGCCCTCGCGCCCTACGCCAGTGGGGTCTACGTCAACGTCTTGACCGACGAGGGCGCGGACGGCGTCCGGCGGGCCTACCCGCCGGCGAAGTTCGCCAGACTCACCGAGCTCAAGGCGCGGTACGACCCGGACAACGTCTTCCACCTGAACCAGAACATCGCCCCGCCGGCTCGCTGACCGGGGGTCAGCCCAGTTCGTCCAGCAGCCGGTCGACCTCGGCCTCCGCGGCGGCCAACGAGGCGGCCGACTGCTCGGTGTACGGCGCGAGATCGGGTACCCGAGTCGCCAGGGTGAGTTCGGCCAGCACCGGGTACACGACCATCTGCATCGACCCCTCGAAGAGCTGCCGCAGCGCCGCGAGCTCATGATCGTCGTTGCCGGTGCCCGGCCCGTACGCCAGTCCGCGACCGGAGGCGACGATGATCGGCTTCCCCTGCAGCGGCACGGCGGCGTCCGGGCCGGCCGGGGCCGACTTGCCGGGCACGTGGATCCAGTCGATCCACGCCTTCAGCGTCGAGGGAACCGACCAGTTGTACATCGGCGCCCGAGCAGCACCACGTCGGCGGCCAGCAATTCGCCGATCAGCTCGTCCTGATAGGCCTCGTCCTCCGGTCCGGACCGACCCTCGCCGAAGCGCAAGGCCGGCGCCCAGTGCAACTGGTTGGTCGGCAGGTGCGGCGGCTGCTCGACGAAGAGGTCACGGCGCACGATCGAGTGCCCGCGCGCCTCCCAACCGGTCGCGAACCGCGCCGTCAGCCGACGGCTCGCCGAGCCCGTCAGGTCGGCGGATGAATCGAGGTGCAGGAGGACGGCCACCGCAAAAACCTACTGGTACGACGCCGGTCAGTGCTCGGCGAGCACGTCATCTGGAACCGTTCCGACCTTGCCGGAAATGCGGCGGGCGATACCTTCCCGGGCGTACTATCGGTTAGCCGTCGTTCGGAGGAGTGGAATCATCCACCAGGCATCACCGGCACGAGCACAGCAGAGCTACCGGCACGAAGCTTTCTTGTGGCACACCGCCGAGGACTACGCCCGCAGCCTCGTCGCCTTCGTCAACGAGGGGCTCGAAGCCGAAGAACCGGTGCTTGTTGTCGTCGGACCCGAGCACCGGACGTGGCTGTCCGACGGCCTCGGTGACAACGCCGGTCAGGTCGGCTTCGTCGACATGACCCGGCTAGGCGCAAATCCGGCCCGGATCCTGCCCGCCTGGCAGGAGTTCGTCGACGCGCACGCCGGTCGACCGGTCCGCGGCGTCGGCGAACCCATCTGGCCCGGCCGGCGACCCGCCGAGCTCGCCGAGTGCCAGCTGCACGAGGCGCTGCTGAACGTGGCAGTCGATCCCGAGATCCCGTTCTGGCTGGTGTGTCCCTACGACGCCGAGAACCTGAGCCCGGAGATCGTCGAGGAAGCTCACCGCAGTCACCCGGTGATCGTGGAGTCCGACGAGTACCACGGCAGTGCTCGCTACGCGGGTCGCGCGCACGTCGACAGCATCTTCGGCGGCGACCTGCCACCGCTCGCCTCGGAGCCGATCACGACCACGGTGACCGCCGCCAACGCCGAGCGACTCGAGGCCTACCTCCGCCTGGAGTGCTATGTCGCCGGTCTGCCGGCCGACAAGGCGGCCCAGCTGGCGGAGGCCGCCCGGCACCTGGCCGAGGGCAGCCTCCACCGCGGAGCCCGTGACGTGACCGTCCGGGTCTGGAACCAACCCGACGCCGTCACCTGCGAGCTTTCCGACCAGACCGTGGTCACCGATCTGCTGCACGGCCGCCGCACCCCGCTCGCCGACGAACACGCTGGCCTCTGGTTCGCCAATCAGCTCTGCGATCTGGTCCAGTTGCGGTCGACGCCGACCGAGACCACCGTCCGGGTGCACGCCTGGCGCTGAGCCGGCCGGGCGGCCCCTCTTCTCCGGCTGCTCAGCCCACCCGACGGGCCGTCACCAGCAGGTACTCCCAGTCGAACACCGCCTCGGATGCGCCGCGGTCGAACCGCCGCCCGAGTTCGGCCAAGGCCTCGTCCAGCGTCGCCACCGCATCGGCGTCGTCCGCGATGGCGCGGTAGATCGCGATCGTCGGGCCGTAGTTGGCCTTGAAGAAGTCGCGGAACTCCTCCGGTGTCGCGAACCGGGTCACCTCGAGCTTGCGGGTCTGCACCTGCAGATCCTCGACCCGATCGCCGAGCAGCGCCGTGACGTGATCGGCGTTGCCCCACAGCGGCGGCGGCTGCGCTCCGGGAGGCGGCGGCGGCGCGTACGGCTTCATGGTGGCGAACATCTGACCGATGAACCCCGCCGGCGTCCACGCGATCAGACCGATGGTGCCGCCCGGTCTGCAGACCCGGACCAGTTCGTCCGCCGCCGCCTGGTGATGCGGCGCAAACATCACCCCGACGCAGGAGAGCACGGCGTCGAACTCGCCGTCCGCGTACGGCAGTGCCTCTGCGTCGCCGACCTCCCAGGTCAACGCGACCCCGGCGTCGGCCGCGTGCCGCCGGCCGTGCTCCAGCAACTCCGGGGTCAGGTCGGAGGCGACCACCTCGGCGCCCAGCCGGGCCGCCGGGATCGCCGCGTTGCCGGACCCGGCCGCGACGTCCAGTACCCGATCGCCGGGTCGGATCCCGGCCGCCTCGACCAGGACGGGCCCCAGCTCCGGGATCGCCTCGGTTGCGACCGCGTCGTAGTCACCGAACCCCCACATCGTGCGGTGCTTCTGCTTGAGAGCTCGATCGGCATCACCCAGTTCGATCGGCAGCCGGCCGCGCCCCTCGGTGGTCTTTCCACTCGTCGACTGTGTCGTCGTCGTCACTGCGTTTCCTCCTCTTCCCAGGCCGCGTTCTGCGGTCATTCGAACCGTACGGACTGGAACTGGGCCGGCACTAGTACTGGATCTGTACTGGCCACTAGGTTGACGAACATGGGGAACTCCTACCACCAGTTCTGCCCCGTCGCGAAGGCGATGGAGCTGCTCGACGAGCGCTGGACGCTGCTCGTCATCCGGGAGCTGCTCTCCGGCAGCACCCGCTTCAACGACCTGCGCCGGGGCGTACCGAAGATGTCGCCGACCCTGCTCTCCAAGCGGTTGGGACAGCTCGTCCGAGCCGGGGTCGTGGCCCGGACCGACGACGGCCGGGAGGTCAGCTACACCGTGACCGCCGCCGGGGAGGAGTTACGCCCGGTCATCGAAGGCCTCGGAGCCTGGGGAATGCGCTGGACCGGTCGCATCGGAGACGCCGACCTCGACCCGAAGCTGTTGATGTGGGATCTGCACCGCAACGTTGACCCCGGGCTGTTGCCGTCGCGGCGGACCGTCGTGATGTTCCAATTCGCGGATGTGCCGGCCCGGGAACGCTCCTGGTGGCTCGTACTCGGACCTACCGACGTCGACGTGTGCGACGTGGACCCCGGTCACGAGGTCGCCGCATGGGTCAACGGCCGGCTGCGCGATCTCGTGGAGATCTGGCACGGCGACGTGTCGTGGGCCGACGCCTTGCGCTCTGGGGCGGTGACCGTACAAGGCACGGAGCAGATGCGGCGGGCGGTCCCGGTGTGGTTCCCGCCGTCCAGGTTCGCCGCCGTGCCGCGACCGGTAATGAGCGGAGCCTCTCAGGAGTGAGGAGAGTTTACGGACGACGCGCGGTGCTGGCATCGCGGCGTACTTCGTCGTCCGGAATCTCGATAGCGTCGAGGGCGCCATGACTCAGCCCTCGCCGCCCGCCACCAGCCCAGCGACCCGGACGCCCGTCGCGGCGGTCCGCGCCGCCCGCACCGCCGTGTTCATCGTGTTCATCGGTAGCGGGTTCACCGCTGCCAGCTGGATCTCGCGGATCCCCGACGTACGCAACCAGCTGCAGGCGGCACCTTCGACCCTGGGTCTGGTGCTGCTGGCGATGGCCGCCGGATCTCTGATCGCCATGCCGCTGGCGGGCGTCGTCGTCACCCGGGTCGGTCCCGGTCGTACCGTGACGGCCTTCTCGTTGGTTCTGGCCGCCGGCCTCGTCGTGGTCGGCATCGGCTACTTGTTCGGGATGGCGCCGCTCGTCATCGGGCTCTTCTTCGTCGGCTTCGGCTACGGGACCTGGGACGTGGCCATGAACGTCGAGGGCGCCGCCGTGGAGCAACGGCTGGGGTACGCGATCATGCCCAAGTTCCACGCCGGGTTCAGTGTCGGCACGGTCGGCGGCGCGCTCGTCGGGGCGGCCATGGTCGCGCTCGGCGTGCCGGTCACCGCACACCTGATCGGCGTGGCGGTCGCGGTGGCGGCGATCGTCCCATGGTCGACTCGGCGCTTCCTGGGCCCGGTCACGATCGCGCCAACGCACCCGGATGCCGAGCCAGCCCCGAACCACCACCCGCTGCAGGCCTGGACCGAGCCGCGCACCTTGCTGATCGGGGTCTTCGTCCTCTGCATGGCCTTCACCGAAGGCACCGGCAACGACTGGCTGGCGCTGGCGGTGATCGACGGCTACGCCGCCGCGCCGGTGCTCGGTCCGCTGACTCTGGCCGTGTTCCTGGCGGCCATGACGGCCGGACGCTGGTTCGGGCCGCCGTTGATCGACCGCTACGGCCGGGTCCGGATGGTGCGGCTGTCCGCGCTGGTCGCGCTGGCCGGACTGTTGCTGGTGATCTTCGGCTACTGGCTGCCGGTCGGCATGTTCGGCTCGCTGTTGCTCGGGCTGGGCACCGCCCTCGGCTTCCCGGTCGGGATGAGTGCCGCCGCCGACGACCCCGTACGCGCCGCGGCGAGGGTGAGCGTGGTGGCCTCGATCGGGTACACCGCCTTCCTCGCCGGACCGCCGCTGATCGGCTTCCTGGGTGACCACTTCGGCATCCTGCGAGCCTTGATCGTGACCGTCGGTCTGCTCGGGCTGGCCCTACTGCTCGGTGGCTTCACCAAGCCGCTGGATCGATCCCCGGAGCCGCCGCCCAGCCGCTGACTGGATTTCGTCGGGGCCCGGATGGCTGCGCTATAGTTTCGCGGGCACCGGGAGGTGTCCCGGGCCGGCAAGGCCCCGTAGCGCAGTTGGTTAGCGCGCCGCCCTGTCACGGCGGAGGTCGCGGGTTCGAGTCCCGTCGGGGTCGCGAGAGCGGTGTTCACGCACGACGCGTGGTCACCGCTTTTCCGGTACGGCGGCTGTTCGTCGTCCCGGGCCAGGTAGCTCAGTTGGTAGCAGCGTTCGCCTGAAAAGCGAAAGGTCGCCGGTTCGACCCCGGCCCTGGCCACCCCGTTCCGTGCCGGTGCATCGAACCGACCGTCAGGCCAGCCGGCGGCGGATCTGCAGCATGGCCGTGGTGAGCACCACCAGGCCCAATCCGATGCCGGCCGCGAGGGCCAGGCCCGGCTGATTGGCGCCCAGCGATCCCAGGATCACGCCGACCAGCGCCCAGCCCACGGCGGCCGCGTACGACAGCAGGCCCCTGGTCCAGACCAGGATGACGATCGCCGTACCGGCCACCCCGGCGAGGATCGCGAGCTGACCGACGACACCGACGACACCGTCGACCGGGGCCCCGCTGCCGGCCAACGCGGTCGTCAGATTGAGCCAGATCGCTGCCCCGCACCAGCCGAGATAGAGGCCGATCATCACCCAGAAAAGCACCCGACCGAGGGCCGGCCAGCCGGCAATCGTGCTTCGCCCGGCCAGGCCGACCGACATGGTCTTGAGCAGCGCCAGCAAGATCACGACGAAGACGGCCAGCGTCGACCAGTACGGTTCCAGTTCCGCCGCGACCAACCACGCACTGAAGCCGGCGTACACGACGGCGAGCGGCACGCTCAACCGATCGACGAGAGCCTGGTCGAGCCCGCCGCGCCGACGCCACCACAGCGCCCAGATCGCCCAGCCGAGACTCAGCAACTCGATCACACCCCAGATCGCGAAGGTGTAGCCGGCCGGCACGATCGCCGGCTCGCCCGCCCGGTCCGGCGTCATGAAGGCGCCACCGAAGGTCATCGAGAAGGCCGCGCTCACGAACTGTCCGACGGCAAAGACCAGCACCAGGACGGCGGGGAGACTCGACGAATCGGTGCCGGTACGGGCGGCGGGGCGGGTTTCGGTGGTCATCTGGGGTTCTCTCTCATCGTCGGTGACAGGGGGCGGACCTCGTAGACCGCCCAACTGTCGAGGTCTCGGCGCGGACCGCGGAGCAGCATGGTCCAGGCCAATCGGTTGGTGCTCGTGATGAGTTTCTGTGCGTGCCGCGCCTCGGCTCCGGTCAGCAGGGCGGCGGTGCCCTCGTACGCCGGACCGGTGACCCGGCCGCGCAGCGTGCTGGCCGCGACCGTGATCCGCGGCGTGTGTCGTAGGCGTTTCACCTTGCCGGTGCCGGGTTGGGTCATGAAGAACAGCCGGTCACCCTCGACCCCGTAGCCCACCGGGGTCGCGACGGGCCGGCCGTCGCGCCGAAAAGTGGTGATCATGACGGCCCGCTCTCCACGGACACCGTCCCAGCCCGTCACTGCCACTCTCACGTCCATACCTCGAATATGTATCTCAATTGCCAGATAATCAAAACACCTAAGCACTGTGCACTACGCTAACACCGTGGCCGAGGAAACCGAAGACCGACCCTGGTGGCAGGTGGAGCCTGAGACGCAGGCGCTGCGCCGCCTCCAGACGGCGATGGGCGACGCCGAAGTCGCTGTCGGCCGCCGGATGCGTCTCGGCCATTCCGAGCTGGCCGCAATGACTCACCTGTCCGCCGCAACCGATCCGGTCGGACCGGGTTGGTTGAGCCAGCGGCTGGGTGTCACCCCGGCCGCGGCCACCGAACTTGTCGACCGGCTGGAACGCGCCGGTCACCTGGAACGCCGCCGCGACACCGCAGACCGGCGCCGGGTCCACCTGATCCCGACCCGTTCCGCGGTGGCCGATGTCGGCGATCAACTCACCCCGCTGCTGACCGCGATCGACCAGACCACACGGACGTTCACCCCCGCCGAGCGCGCCGCCATCCTGCGGTTCCTCAACACGATCGTGGACGCGTACGCCGACTTCGCCGCCGACTGACTCCGGAAACTCACTGCTCGATCCGCCACACCCACCCGACACGCCGTCGCGCGAGCACGGCAGGGGATCAAGCAGAAGAATTCCGGATTCTGGCTCAGGCCCCCGCTTCGATCGGCGGACGACTGCATGGTGAGTGCATCTATTCCGGCCCGCCTCCGAGAACACCTGAGCATCCACTCCACCCCTCGTCGAGGAGGCAATTCATGAGGTTCCGTACGTTAGCGCTCGCCGGAGCCGGGGTTCTCGCCCTGTCCGGAGCATTCGCCGCACCCGCCCAGGCCGCGGAAGGCGACGCCAAGGTTTCGGTGTTGCACGCCGTCCCCGGCCTCACTGTCGACGTCTACGTCGACGGCAAGAGGACCATCAACAACTTCAAGCCCGGCACCCTGGCCGGTCCGCTCGAACTCCCCGGCGGCACCTACTCGGTGGCGATCACGGCGGCCGACGCCGATGACGACTCCGATCCCGCCATCGGCCCCGTCGACGTCAGCGTCGCGGACGGCGGCAACTACACCATCGTCGCCCACCTGGAGGAGAACGGCGATCCGACCGCCACCGCATTCGAGAACGACACCAGCGAGACCAAGGCCGGCGAGGGACGCCTGACGGTGCGGCACACCGCGGCCGCTCCCGCCGTCGACATCCTGGCCGGCGGCGATCCAGTCATCGAGGGATTGACCAACCCGGACGAAAAGTCACTGGAACTCAAGGCCGGCACCATCGAGGCCGCGGTCGCAGCCGCCGGCACCACCAAGCCGGTGATCGGTCCGGCCGACGTGACGGTCAAGGACGCCACGACCACGATCGTGTACGCCTGGGGCAGCCTGGACGACGACAACCTGAAGCTGGCGACCCAAGAGGTGGCGGCAGACGGCTCGGGCCCGAACGGCGTCCCGTCCGGTGAAGCCGGTCTGGCTGCTGACGGCTCCCCGCTGACGCTCGTCGGTGGCGCGCTGGTGGCACTGATCGCGGCGCTGATCGCGGTTCGGGTCGCCCGGCCCGCCAGAGCCGGCTCCAGAAGCTGACCAACCAACCCGAAAGAGGCGAATCCGTGCGGCTGAGGAGTCTGACCACGAGTCGCGAGATCACTCTCGCGGTCCTCGTCGTGCTGCTGCTCGGCCTCACGGGCTCGACGAGCCAGGTGCCGGCGGACCCCCTCGTCCCCCAGATACCGCCGGCACCTGCTCCCCCCGTGGCTTCCGCGGCCCCCGCACCGACGCCCACCCCCCGAACCAAGCCGACACCACCCAAGCCGACGCCGCCCAAGCCGACACCACGCGATGTGGGACCGCAGGTTCCCGTCGTGGACGCCGCGCCCCGACGCCCGTCGAAGGTCGACCAGAGCGTCTTCCCGGCGAAGCTGACGAGCAAGGATCTCGACCTCTCGGTCGCGGTGACGCCTGTCGGAGTGACCAAGGATGGCGAGATGGATCTACCGGAGACCGTCAAGCAGGTCGGCTGGTACCGCTTCGGGGCGCTCCCGTCATCATCGGCGGGCACCACGGTGCTGGCGGCTCACGTTGACACCCGGGCCGAGGGTCTGGGGCCGTTCTCCCACCTGCGCGGAGCCGAGAAGGGCGACGAGGTGACCATCGTCGACGAGGCGGGTCGGGAGCGCCGCTACCGCGTCGCAGCCGTCACGAGTCTGGCCAAGAAGAAGATCGACTGGGACCAGGTATTCGATCGCCGGGGCAACCCCCGGCTGGTGCTGATCACCTGCGGCGGCGCGTACGATCAGGACAGCGGTTACCGCGACAACGTGCTGGTTACCGCGTTCCCAGCGTCCTGACATGCCGACCATCGAGGGGGTCACGATCACAGTGGCCTCGCCGGACGCCGACCGCGACGCCCTGGTCGACGGCTTCACAGCCGGTGACGAAGACGCCTTGGCGGAGATCTACCGACGTTATTCCTCGCTGGTTTACAGCGTCTCCCTGCGGTCGCTCGGCGATGTGACCGAAGCTGAGGACGTGACGCAGAAGGTCTTCGTGGCCGCCTGGACCGGACGGCACAACTACCGGCCCGAGCGGGCCAGTCTGCCGGCCTGGTTGATGGGCATCGCGCGCAACAAGATCGTCGACACCCACGAACGCCGCTCCCGGGACAAGCGCATCCACAACCAGGTCGTGGCCAACACCCAGCCCTTCGACATCGAACCGATCGACGTCGCCGAACGGCTGATCGTCGCCGACGAGATCGCCCGGTTGGGGGTCGTACCGCAACAGGTACTGAAACTCGCGTTCTACGAAGACCTGACGCATGCCCAGATCGCCGAACGGCTGCAGTTGCCACCTGGCACGGTGAAGAGTCATATCCGCCGGAGCCTGCTGAAGATCAGGAGCAGAATGGAGGTCCTGCCGGATGCATACGAATCCTGAGGTCCTCGCCCTGCTCGCCCTCGGTGAGGACAGCGCGACCCCGGACGAACGCGCCCACGTGGAGACCTGCCCCGTCTGCACCCGCGAGGTGGCCGAACTCGCCCACCTCACCGGCGTCGGCCGAGCGGTCGAGGACGCGACCCCGTTGCAGAGCCCGAGCCCTGAGGTCTGGCGGCGGATCCAGGCTGAGCTCGGATTCAGCGTCACGCGGTCCGAGGTCGTCCGCACGACATCTCCCGAGCCGGCGGAGGTGCCTGCGGCGGTTGACGTCCCGTCGCCAGGTTCGGGACCCGAGGTGCCGACCCCCCGAGCAGGCTTGCAGACACGACGTCAAGCCCGACCCGGGGCCGGCGGATGCTGGCCCTCGCACTGGCCGCAGCTCTCGCCCTCATCGCCGGGATCGGCATCGGGCTGGGCTGGAACTCCCTGTCCCGGCCGACCCCGACCATTGTCGCGGAGGCCCAACTGACGCCGGCCGCGCCGGCCTGGGACGGATCGACGGGCGAGGCCACCCTCGAGCGGGACACCAGCGGACAGCAGGTTCTCGTCGTGCGGCTCAGCACACCTCGGCCGGTTCCCGGGGCCCGGGTCGTCTGGCTGATGGACCAGACGCACACCAAGATGCAAGCGGTCGGCATCCTCACCAGCACGGAGGGTGAGTGGACCGTGCCGCTCGACGTCGATCTCACCCGCTTCCCGGTGATCGATATCTCCGACGAACCGTTCGACGGCAATTCCGCCCACTCCGGCAACAGCATCGTGCGCGGTACGCTGCACGTTTGACCGAACATCTGATGCGGGACACCTTCACCAAGCGCTCCCCCACCGCCCCACGCAGTTACCCGGCCGAGGCGGCCGGCCTCAGCTGGCTGGGCAGCTCCGGGACCGGCGCTGCTCGCGTCGTGGACCTGATCGAGGTCGACAGCGACCACATCACCGTGGTCCGGCTCGAATCCGCGCGACCGACGGCAGCCGCCATGGAATCCTTCGGCTGGGAACTCGCCGTCACCCACGGTGCCGGCGCCACCGCGTTCGGCGCGCCGCCTGAGGGCTGGCACGAGGACGGCTTCATCGGTACCCAGCCGCTGCCGCTGCGTCCGACCGCCCGGTGGGGCGAGTTCTACGCCGAACAGCGGCTGCTGCCCTACGCCGCCGACGCCCACCGGATCGGCACCGTCGACGACGACGTCCGGCGGACGGTGGACCGGGTCTGCGAACGCCTGCGGGGCGGCGAGTTCGACGACCACGCCCCGCCGGCGCGGATCCACGGCGACCTGTGGTCCGGCAACGTGATGTGGACCGCGGACGGCGCCGTCCTGATCGACCCGGCGGCCCACGGCGGCCACCGGCTCACCGACCTGGCGATGCTGGCGCTGTTCGGCGCGCCCGGCCTGGTCGCCATCCTCGGCGCCTACGCGGAGGCTGCCGAACTCCCGGACGGGTGGCGCGACCTGCTCGGACTGCACCAGCTCCATCCGCTGCTGGTGCACGCGGTCACCCACGGCCCCCGGTACGGCGAGGAGGCCGGCCGGATCGCCGCCCGATACGTGTAGTCCGCTCGCTGCGGCATCCGCTCACTCGATCGTGCCCTTCGCAGGCTGCAGGGCATTCCTAGCTCGAGTGTCGGTTACTTCTCCCGGATGGCGCGCAGGCGCGGAGGTTCCATCACGTCGCCCACGATGGCGCCGGAGCGGCGGACGCCGACGTAACGCACCGTCAGGTTGATCATGGTCTGGAGCCGGTTGCGGCCGCCGAGAATGTAGAGCAGGTGCAAGGCGATCCAGCCCAACCAGGCGATGACACCCTTGATCTTGATCCCGTTCGGCATCTGCAGCACGGCGTCGCCGCGACCGATGGTCGCCATCGTGCCCTTGTCGAAGTACGCGAACTTCTCGGTGTGCAGGCCGCGGTGCCGACGGGCGATCTGCTTGGCCGCGTGCTTCCCCGTCTGAATGGCCGGCTGCGCCAGTTGCGGCAGCGGCTGGTTGACGATCAGGCTGGTGTCGCCGATCGCGTAGATGTGTTCGTGGCCGACCACGGTCAGATCGTCGTTGACCTCGATCCGCCCACCGCGGCCGAGCGGCAGCCCCCACTCCTTCACGTGCGGATTGCCGGACACCCCCGCTGCCCAGACAACCAGGTCGACGGGCATCGAACTGCCGTCCTTGAAGTCCACCCGGTCGGCATGCACCTCCGAGATCGCGGTCTTCAGGCGCACGTCGACGCCGCGTTTGACCAACTCACGCAGCGTGTACTTGCGCAGCATGTCGTCGAACGGGGCCAACAGGTACGGACCCATCTCGACCAGCACCACGTGCACCCGGGCGGGGTTGAGCTCGGGATAGACCTCCGGGATGGCCTTGGTCTTCAGCTCCGCCAGCTGGCCGGCCATCTCGACCCCGGTGGCCCCGCCGCCGACGATGACGACCGTGAAGCCACCGCTGTTCGGGTCGGACGTGCCGGCGATCGTCTCCAGCCCGCCGAAGATCGTGTCGCGTACCCGCAGGGCCTCGGCCCGGGTGTACATCGACATCGAGTACTCCTTCGCGCCCGGGATGCCGAAGTGATTGGTGGTGATCCCGTTGCCGATCATCAGGTAGTCGAAACCGATCCGCACCCCGTCGTCGCAGATCACCTCGCGCGCATCGTGGTCGATCCCGGTCACCATGGCGCGGCGGAACCGGACGCCGGCGTGGCGGGCGCTGAAGTAGCGCAACGAGTAGGTCACGTCGCCGGCGTTCAGGCCCCCGGTCGCCACCTGGTACAGCAGCGGCTGGAAGGTGTTGTACGGATGCCGGTCGAGCAGCGTGACGCGGAATCCCTCCTTGGCCAGCTCCTGGGTGGCGGAGATTCCGGCGAAGCCAGCACCGACGACGACGACATGCGGCATTTCGGTCACCCAATTATCTAAGCAGGGTCGTCTTCGGCGCCGTGAGCCCCCTGGTCAGACGACGCGCAACCGCTTGTGCGCGATACCAGCACTCAGGCGGCGCGTCGAGGACGTACGCGTCGATCCAATGCATCATCTCGTCGAGCGCCTGCTTGCGGACCGCCGGCGCCGACAACCAGACGTCGTGCAGGCCCTGGTCGACCCGCACGATGGTCACCAGGCGGCCGAGCCGGGTCGCCCGGCTGCACGATCTGCTCGACGTCCAGCACGGTGTCGGCGGTCCGCATCTCCTCGCGCCACCGCCGGCCGAAATCGGTCTTGGTGGAAGCACATCACCAGGACCGGGCACGGCAGATTCAGCCCGGCCGCGACCCGCTGCTGCCCGATCCGGATGGCCCGCAGCCAGCCGACCCGGATCGGCGGCGACGGCGTGGACTTCATCGTCGAGGTCGTACTCCCACTCGCCCTCGAGGCTCGTGTGCAGTACCCGGGCGTAGAAGCCGGAGTCCGGCAGCCGCAAGACGCTGGTGGGCATGCTGTGCCCGACCGCGTCGATCACCGGGGTGCCCAGGGCCCGCACCATCGCCGAGCCCTGCAGGTCCAGCCAGGGCGAGTTCAGGACCAGCGCGGTGACCCGGTCGGGATGGCTGGCGGCCCACAGCGAGGCGATCAAACCGCCGGTGGAGTGGCCGACGAGCACCAGCTGGTCGTGATGCCGCCGCGATGATGTCGACCGCCTGGCCGATCTCGACGCCGTAGTCGTCCAGATCGGTGATGAAGGTCGGGAACTGCCCGCGGCGCAGACTCCGGCCGTAGCGGCGGAGGTCCAGCGCGTAGAAGTCGATCCCGGCGTCGGTGAAGACGTCGGCGACGTGGGTCTGGAAGAAGTAGTCGTTCCAGCCGTGGAGGTACAGCGCCGCGATCCGCGACTCGTTGCCCGGGGACTTCCGGACCAGGGTGGCCACCATCTCGACGCCGTCCGGCTCCCCGACCGCGCGCGGAACGTCCAACGGCAGATCCAAGGACTCGTACCCGTCCAAGAAGTCGGAATTCCAGATCACGTACCCAGGGTGACACGCCACACCGACGGATCACGGCGCTACCGGGCCGGGAGCGGAGCTGACTTCCCGCAGCCGACCCGCTGCGAACTTCAACCCAGGTTCCGCCAGGTTGTCGATCACTTACCGAGGATGCCGGACCGCCTGTTCTGCAGGAGAGCTTCGGGCAACACGCTTTTCCGTTGCCCGAAGCCGACGAAGAACAGGTGGGAGGGGAGGCATCCGAGCGCGAGCGGAGCGAGCAGTCAGATACAGCCAGACTATTTGATGATGCGCCAGTTGAGCGGGTACCGGTACTGCTCACCCTTGTTGCTGGCGATCGCGGCCAGGATGCAGAGGACCAGCGAGCCGATGGCGATCAGCGGCAGCAGGATGGCGCCGATGATGACGACGGTCAGAATGCCCGACACGATGTAGGCGAGGCTGACCAAGATCGAGAAGTTCAGCGCCTCGGTGGCACTCTCCTTCAACCACGCACTGCGGTCCTTGAACACCAGGTACGCGATCAGCGGGCCGACGAAGCCGATGAACGGGATCGAGATGTGGGCCAGCGTCGCCCACAGTCGCTCGTCGCTCGGACTCAGCGGCTGCTGGCCCGCCACCGGAGGTTGACCCGCGTACTGCTGCGGTGGGTAGCCCGGCTGCTGGACCGGCTGATTGGGGTCGTAGCCACCCTGCGGGGGATAGCCCGCGGCGCCGTAGTTGGGGTCCTGGCCCTGCTGCCCGTACGCCGGCGGGGGCTGCTGCCCGTACGCCGGGTCCCAACCCTGCTGGCCGCCGGCGGGCTGCTGGCCGTAGTCCGGCTGCTGTCCGTAGCCGGGCTGTTGACCGTATGAGGGGTCGGTGGCGCCGTAGCCCGGTTGCTGCCCGTAGCCCTGCTGATCGCCGTACCCGGGGGTCGGTTCCGGGGCAGAGGACTGGGTGTACGGCGGCGTCGGCTGCGCGCTGGGCGCGCCATATCCGGTGGCCGGGGCCGCGTACGGATCGGAGGCGTACGGATCACCGGCCGACGCCGCGGAGCTGGCCGTACCCGCCGGGCCGGGGGTGGCACCGCTCGCGGCCTGACCCGATCCGCTCGACGGGTCGCTCGACGGCAGCGTCGACGATCCCCACGGGCTGGTGTGCTCAGACGACGAATAGCCGGTCGGGGACGTGGGCGGCGCCGAATATCCGCCGGACTCCGGCGGCGCGGCCGAGCCGCTTCCCTCAGACCCCGGGGTGGTTTCGACGTCAGGCTTGTCGGAAGGCTGCCCAGCGGACTGGGGAGGGTTCTCACTCATGGGCCCAAGGCTAAAGCCGTCGGACCCCTGAAGAAAGCATCAACCCGACTTGCGCAGGTCCTGATAATTTTCGTCGTCCGCGTCCGCGCCGCCGTCCTGCTCGGCGAGATCGGCGTAGGCCGAGGGGATTTCGTGTCCGGCCTCGTCCCCGCGGAGCTCCCGCTCGAGGGAGGTGAAGTCGGTGTCCACGGAACGATATTTCAGTTCTCGGGCAACCTTTGTCTGCTTTGCCTTTGCACGGCCGCGCCCCATGTCGGGTCGACCCCCTCGCACTTGTCGCTGCCGGCGGCGCTGCCGCGGCTCAGGTTGAATGATGTCGTGGGGGAAAGGCTACCCAATGTCGGCAAGGCTGCAAGTCCAGGGGCGGCTAGCCGGGCGCGTGTTCTCCCGTGATCCGCACCCGCGGCTCGCCGACCGCGCCCGCCCCGCTCACGCTCCCGCACACCCAGGCCCGCAGCCCGTGCCGGGCGAACAGGGCGACGGCGTCTGCCGCGGCCTCGGCGGGAGTGATCGCCACCATCCCGACCCCCTGGTTGAGCGTGGCTTCGATGTCGGGCTGACTGATCCTGCCGAGCTGGCGAACCAATTCGAAGATCGGGGCCGGCGACCAGCTCGACCGCTCGATCGTGGCGGTCACCGCCTCCGGCAGCACGCGGGCCAGATTGTTGGCCAGGCCGCCGCCGGTGACGTGCGCCAGGGCGTGTACCTCGACGGCGGCGATCAGGTCGAGGCAGCTGCGGCTGTAGATCGTGGTCGGCTCCAGCAACTCCTCGCCCAGCGTCCGACCAAACTCCTGCACGTGCCGGTCCAGGCCCCAGCCGGCGTCCCCGAACACCTTCCTGACCAGGGAGTATCCGTTGGAGTGCAGCCCGGAGGAGGCGATCGCGACGAGCACATCCCCCGGCTGTACCCGGTTCGACCCGAGCAACCGGTCGCGTTCGACGACGCCGGTGGCGGCGCCGGCGAGGTCGTACTCTTCCGCGCCGAGCAGACCCGGATGTTCGGCAGTCTCCCCGCCGAGCAACGCGCAACCCGCCTCGACGCAGGCCTGCGAGATGCCCTGCACGATGGCCGCGATCCGCTCCGGGCGGACCCGGCCGCACGCGATGTAGTCGGTCATGAACAGCGGCTCTGCGCCGCACACCACCAGATCGTCGACGACCATCCCGACCAGGTCGAATCCGATGGTGTGGTGCAGGTCGAGGGCCTGGGCGATGGCGACCTTGGTGCCGACCCCGTCGGTCGACGTGGCCAGCACCGGGTGCTCCATCCTCGCCAGCGCGGAGGCGTCGAACAGCCCGGCGAACCCGCCGAGTCCGCCCAGCACCTCGGGCCGGTGGGTCTTGCCGACCCAGACCTTCATCAACTCCACGGCCCGGTCGCCGGCCTCGATGTCGACCCCGGCCCTGGCGTACGCGGACTCGGCGCGGGCGCTGTCGGCCTCGGTCACGGGCGGAGCCTCTCGCGAGTGCAGGAGCGATTGCGGACGACACGCTTTTCCGTCGTCTGCAATCGTGACGAACGAGCGAGAAGCTGCGAAGCCCGGGACCGCGGAGCGCGGAGCGCGACCATGTACACGGTCACGGGATCACCCCTTGCTTGCCCCAGACCCGCACTTTCCGACCGAACGCGACTTTCGCGTGCCCCAGACCCGCGTTTTCCGACCAAACGCGAGATTCGCAGCCGCCGGACCTGCGTTTTCCAACCAAACGCGAGTTTCGGTACGCGCCGCTCATCACGGCCTCGACAGGGCGTCGGCGGCTCCTACGCCGGCCACAGAGGTGGTTAGGCCGTCGACGTCGGTCCTCAGCTGAGCATTGGGCCCGTCGACGAGCTCGAGCGCGTGCTTGCCGGCGTTCTCGGCCAGCGGCAGCTCGATCGGGTAGATCCCGTCGAAGCAGGCCCGGCAGAGGCGGTCCTTGCCCACCTCGGTGGCGGCGACCAACCCGTCCAGACTCACGTAGCCGAGCGAGTCCGCCCCGATCGAGCGGCAGATCTCGTCGTTGTTCAACCCGGTGGCGATCAACTCGGCACGACTCGCGAAGTCGATGCCGTAGAAGCACGGCCACTTCACCGGCGGGGCCGAGATGCGTACGTGCACCTCGGCGGCGCCGGCTTCGCGGAGCATCCGGACCAGGGCCCGCTGGGTGTTCCCGCGCACGATCGTGTCGTCCACCACCACCAGGCGCTTGCCGGCAATGACGTCTCGGAGCGGATTGAGTTTGAGCCTGATCCCGAGTTGGCGAATGGTCTGGCTCGGCTGGATGAAGGTCCGGCCCACGTAGGAGTTCTTGACCAGGCCCTGCCCGTACGGGATGCCGGAGGCCTCCGCGTAGCCGATGGCGGCCGGAGTGCCTGACTCCGGCACCGGGATGACCAGGTCGGCGTCGGCGGGGAACTCCTTGGCCAGCGTCCGGCCGACCTCGACCCGGACCGAGTGCAGTCGGCGGCCGCTGATGGTGGTGTCGGGCCGGGCGAGGTAGACGTACTCGAACAGGCAACCTTTGGGGTCGGGTTCGGCGAACGTCGTCGACCGGAGTCCGTCGGCGTCGATGGCGATGAGTTCGCCCGGCGCGATCTCGCGGATGAACGAGGCACCCACGATGTCGAGGGCGGCGGTCTCGCTGGCCACGACCCAGCCGCGTTCGAGACGGCCGAGCACCAGCGGCCGGACGCCTTGGGGGTCCCGCGCCGCGTACAGGGTCTCCTCGTCCATGAACACCAGGCTGAACGCGCCGCGCAGGTGCGGCAGCACCTCGATCGCCGCCTGCTCGGTGGTCATCCCGGGATAGGTCGCGAGCAGCGCGGTGATCAGGGACGTGTCGTTGGTGGCCTCATGGGACAGCACGCCCGGGACCAACGAGTCCCCCGGCTGGTCGCGTTGGGCGAGCCAGGCCTGCAGTTCGAACGTATTGGTCAGGTTTCCGTTGTGACCGAGCGCGATGCCGCCGGTCGCGGTCGGCCGAAAGGTCGGTTGGGCGTTCTTCCAGACGCTGGCACCGGTTGTGGAGTAGCGGCTGTGGCCGATGGCGAGGTGGCCCGCGCAGCGAGTTGAGCGTGGACTCGTCGAACACCTGGGAAACCAGGCCCATGTCCTTGAAGACCATGATCTGACTGCCGTTGCTGACCGCGATCCCGGCGGACTCCTGGCCGCGATGTTGCAGGGCGTACAGGCCGAAGTAGGTGAGCTTGGCGACCTCTTCGCCCGGCGCCCAGACCCCGAAGACTCCGCAAGCGTCCTGTGGTCCCCGGTCCTGCGGGTCGAGGTCGGCGTTCAGCCGGCCGTCTGCGCGTGGCACTGCCTCAGCGTAACCGCTGGCGGCGCGCTCCTTTCACTCCCGGGCCGACTGGCGGTACGGCATTAGGGTTTGCTGCGAGATGAACGGTGGAGGCGCAGAACGTGCAGACGAGTGACGCTCCGGCGACGGCCGCGGCACCGGTGGCCAAGCCCGCCGTCGCCCGCCGCGGCGGCTGGCGCAGCCGGCTGAAGAGATTCCGCAAGGAACTCGGCGACTTCGCCGTCCGCAACTTCATCAATCTGGGCCCGGTGATCGGGGTCTGCCTGCTGCTGGCCGGCCCGTGGTGGCCGCTGCAGGTCCTGGGCGCGTTGACCGCACTGGCGTCACTGGTCGCGATCGTGGTCCGGCGGTCGAGGCAGATCCTCGGTGTACCCGACGAGGGGATGCTCGGCTACTTCGTCACCGTCCGGGTGCTGCTGCTGCTCTGCGTCGGCGCGGGGTACCTGATTCGCGATCCGGCGTCGGCGGGCTGGGCGTTCGGGGGAATCGCGCTGCTGCTCGTGCTGGTCATGGCCGAGCCGCTGGTGAAAGGCCTGCTGAGCACGACCCGGATCGTGGTCGCCAATTTGCCCGGGGTGCCGACGCTCCCGACCGCCCCGTTCTCGCCCGGCTGGGTGCTGACCGCCAGCCTGGTGGCGATTGTTGCGGGCGGGCTCGGGGCGCTGTTCGCCCTGCCAGGCTGGTTGCTCGTCCTCGTCGCGCTGGCCAGCGTGCCCGCTGACAGCAACCACGGCGCGGTACGGGATGCGGCTGAGCGCCACCAGCCGGCGCGCGCAGGAGGCCACCCCCGCGGCCCTGGTGCGACTGCAGCCGAAGTTCGTCGTCTACTACGCCGCGGTGCAGGGGGTCCGCTACCAGATGGGCATGTGGCTGCCGTACCTGGAGCGGCTCGGGGTGCCCTTCATCGTGATCACCCGCAACCCCGCGACGGTGCCGGAGATCGCGGAACTGACCTCGGCCCCGATCCTGGTGCCGCGCACCGACCGCGGCATGTCGGCCCACCTCGACTCGATGGTGGTGGATTCTCTGCGGGCCGCGTTCTACGTTCAGGGCAGCCCGGCCAACAGCACGTTCCAGCGGTACGCCCACCTCACCCACGTCTGGCTCAACCACGGCGACTCCGACAAGCAGGCCAACTACCACCCGAGGCACGCCACCTTCTCCAAGCTGTTCGTCTCCGGCCAGCAGGGTGTGGACCGCTACGCCGCCCATGGGATCGAGGTGCCGCCGGGCAACTTCGCCATCGTCGGCCGGCCCCAGATCGAGGACATCCAGGTCCGTGATCATCCACTGCCGCCGGAGGCGCCACGGACGGTGCTCTACGCCCCGACCTGGAAAGGCGGCCGGCCGAGCACGAACTACTCGTCGTTACCGGTGGGCGAGACGATCGTGCGGGCGCTGCTGGACCGCGGCTCGACGGTGGTCTTCCGGCCGCACCCGCTGAGTTACGCCGACCAGCCCGACACGGCCCGGATCAAGATCATCCACGCGCTGCTGGAGGCGGACCGGAACTCCTCCGGCCGACAACACGTGTGGGGTCGACAGGCCGAACGGGACTGGGACATCCCGGCCTGCTTCAACGCCTCCGACGCGCTGATCACCGATGTGTCCTCGGTGGCCTCGGACTACCTGGCCTCCGGCAAACCCTTCGCGATGGTGGCGGTCACGGCGGCCGGTGCGGCGTTCACCGCGGAGTTCCCGATGGCCCGCGTCGCGTACGTGATCGAGCCCGATCTGAGCACCCTGGGCCGGGTGCTGGATGAACTCCACGGCACCGACACCCTGGCCGAACGGCGCCGGGCGTACCGGACGTACTGCCTCGGCGAACAACTCGGCCCCGACGCCCCGGCCGAGTTCCTCCGCGTCGCCGGCGCCATCGTCAACCGCCCCTGACCCCAGCCTCGCCCCCGCCGCGTTTTCCAACCAATGTTGAGTTTCGCGGCGTTCGAGCCCCACCCGCGCCGCGTTTTCCCACCACTGTCGAGTTCCGCGGCCTTGCTCGGACCGCTCGACGCGCCGGCGAAGGAGGGCCCGAGCGAGTGGAGAAATCCGCGGCGTCAGGAGCGGATTTCGCAGCGAGCGGACGACACGGCTACTTCTTCTCCCGCCAGGCACGCTCGAAGGGCAGCCGCCAGGCGTGCGGGGCGATCAGCTGGTGGATGGCGTTCGGACCCCAGGTGCCGGCCGGGTAGCCCTTCACCGGCGGCGGGTCGTCGAGCAGGTCTTGCGAGCGTTCCCAGAGGCTCTCGATGCCGTCCGCGGTGGTGAACAACGTGTGGTCGTCCCGCATCGCGTCCATGATCAACCGCTCGTACGCCTCGAGGATGTCCCCAGCCCGGTCGGTCTCCCGAGTGGAGAACTGCATGCTCAACTTGTCCAGCCTCATTCCGGGACCGGGCCGCTTGCCGTAAAAGGACAGCGACACCTTAGACTCATCCGCGAGGTCGAAGGTGAGATGGTCCGGACCCTGGGAGCCGACGCCTGACCCCGTGGGGAACATGCTCCGCGGCGCCTCCTTGAAGGCGATGGAGATGATCCGCTGGCCCTCGGCCATCCGCTTGCCGGTCCGGCAGTAGAACGGCACCCCCGCCCAGCGCCAGTTGTCGATGTCGGCCCGGAGCGCGATGAAGGTCTCGGTGTCGGAATCCGGGGCGACCCCGGCCTCCCCGCGGTAGCCGGAGTACTGGCCCCGGACGACGTTGCGGACGTCGATCGGCAGCATCGAACGGAAGACCTTGTTCTTCTCCTCGCTGATCGCCCGCGGCTCCAGGGCGGTCGGCGGTTCCATGGCCACGAACGCCAGTACCTGGAACAGGTGGGTGACGACCATGTCCTTGTAGGCCCCGGTGGATTCGTAGAAGTTGGCCCGCCGGTCCAGTCCGAGGGTCTCGGGGATGTCGATCTGGATGTGATCGATGAACTGCCGGTTCCAGATCGGCTCGAAGAGTCCGTTGCCGAACCGGAAGGCGAGAATGTTCTGCGCCGCCTCCTTGCCCAGGAAGTGGTCGATCCGGAAGATCTGCCGCTCCCGGAACGTCTCGTGCAGGTAGTCGTTGAGCCGGACCGCGCTGTCCAGATCGGTGCCGAACGGCTTTTCCATGACGACCCGAGCGTCGGTCACCAAGTCGGCATCGCGGATGGTCTTGATCACCGCCGGCGCGGCCGAGGGTGGGACGCTGAGGTAGTGCAGTTTCGGGCACGGCCCGCCGTTGCGCTCTTCGGCCTGGTGCACCGCCTTCGCCAGGCCGTCGGCTCCTTGACCCTGCGGGACGTAGCTGAGTCGCTCGGCGAACAAGGCCTTCTGGTCGTCGGACAGCTCGTGGTGCCCGAACTCGCTCAGCGCCTGCAAGGCGATAGGTACGGAAGCCGTCGTCGTCCATCTCCTCCAGAGAGGTCCCGACGACCTGGATGTCCGGGGCCAGGGCCGATAGGGCCAGGTGGGCCATACCGGGCAGCAGTTTCCGCCGGGACAGGTCGCCGGTCGCCCCGAACAGGACGATGACGTGGGGCGGGATCAGCTGCGTTCCGTCGCGCCGAGGGCGACCGCCGGGCGCCGGGTAGGCGATCGTCTGCGCGTTCTTGTCGGGCATTGCCCGATGCTCCCACCGTTGGCTGGTCGGGCGGAAGGCGGGTGCTGCGGCTGCGTCAGAATGTGCCCGTCAGAATGTGCCATGCCCGCGTTCACCAGCTTCCCCGATCTGGCCTCCCGCGATCTCGCGGGAAGTGTGGTCATCGCCAACGACGAACTCTTCGCCCCCCGGCAGAACTTGATCATGCCGACCCACGCCGTGCACTCGGTCGACTCCTTCGGGCACACCGGCAAGGTGTACGACGGTTGGGAAACGCGGCGGCGGCGCGAACCGGGCTGCGACTGGGTGATCGTGCGGTTGGGCGTGCCCGGGATCGTGCGCGGCGTGGTCGTGGACACGGCCTTCTTCACGGGCAACTACCCGCCGTACGTCTCGGTCGAGGCCACTTCGGTCGAGGGCTATCCCGCCGACGACTCGTTGGCCAGCCTCCCGTGGGAGACGTTGGTGCCGAACTCACCGGCCCAGGGCGACACCGAGAACTCACTATCCGGTGGACAACTCCGGGCGCTGGACCCACGTCCGGCTGACCATCTATCCCGACGGCGGCGTGGCCCGCTTCCGGGTCCACGGCGAGGTCGTGCTGGATCCCCGCTATCTGCTCGAGTCCACCGACCTGGTGGCGCTGGAGAACGGCGGCCGGCTGCTCGGAACGTCGGACGCGTTCTACTCCTCGCCGGTCAACCTGATCTTGCCCAGCCGGGCCCGGCTGATGGGCGAAGGCTGGGAGAACGCCCGGCGACGCGGCGACGGGAACGATTGGGCCGTGTTCGCGCTGGGGCTGCCGGGGACGCCCACCCAGGTCGAGATTGACACCTCCTACTTCATCGGCAACGCGCCCGACGCGGTCCGGATCAGCGCCGCCGACGCCGACACGGCTCCGCTCGCGGACGAGAGTGCGTGGTGGGACCTGGTGTCCCGGAGCCACGTGCTGGTCGACACCAGGCATCGGTTCCTGATCTCCGACAGGCGGCGGGCGACCCATCTGCGGCTGGACGTGTACCCCGACGGCGGGCTGACCCGGTTGCGCTGCTTCGGCACGGTGTCGGCGGCAGACCGCGAGCGCTCTGGACCCGGTTCCTGGCGAGCCTGCCCGAGCATCATCGCGCCCTGCTCGCCGCGTAGGCCAGATTGACCGGGACGCCCGTCGTCCGGCAGAGTTTGTACGGACAAAGCGTGAGCGGTGGGGAGTAGTCGTGGCGGTACGGGTCGGGGTCATCGGGGCCGGGATCATGGGGGCGGATCACGCCCGTACGCTGGCGCGCTTCGTGCGCGGCGCCGAGGTGTCGCTGATCGCCGACGTGGATCTCGGCCGCGCCGAGACAGCGGCCGCGGCCGCCGGCGGGCGGGCCAGTGCCGATCCGGCGGGACTGGTCGACGAGGCCGACGTCGATGCGGTCGTCATCGCCTCACCGGACCCCACCCACCCCGATCTGCTCCGGCGCTGCGTCGCGGCCGGCAAGCCGGTGCTGTGCGAGAAACCCCTCGCCCCCACGTTCGGCGAGGCCACCCGGCTGACGGCCGATCTCGGCGATGCGGCGGACCTCATCAGCATGGGCTTCATGCGGCGGTTCGATCCCGGCTACGTCGACCTCAAGACCGCTCTAGCGCTCCAGCCAGTACGGTCGCCCGCTCGTCGTGCACAGCACCGGCCGCGGTGTTTCCTCCGGGCCCGGAGCCACCTCGGAGAGCCTGGTGACCAACTCCGCCATCCACGACCTCGACGTCGTCCCGTGGCTACTCGACTCCCCGGTCGCCGAGGTCAGTTGGCAGCACACCGCGGCCAGCGGTGCGGTGGATGGCTGGGCCGACCCGCAGATCATCCTGCTCCGCTCCACGGCTGGGGTGCTGGCGGTGGTGGAGATCTTCCTCAACGCCCGCTACGGGTACGACGTCCGCTGCGAAGTGGTCTGCGAGACCGCCGCGCTGCAACTGGCCGAGCCCAACACGCTGACCATCGACAGCGAGCTGAGCCATGCGGCGGGGTACGCCGCGGACTGGCGGCCACGCTTCGCCACCGCGTACCGGCTCGAGCTGCAGACCTGGATCGATTCCATCGGCGGTGCCGACCCGGGCGACCTCGCCACCCTGCACGACGGCTGGCAGTCCAGCGCCGTCGCCCAGGCCGTGATCACCTCGATGCACTCCGACGGCGCCTGGATCGGCGTGCCGGGTCGCGAGGCTCTCGGCTGACGCGACCGGTCGGTCGAGCTGATCACCGAAGAACCGCCGCCATCTCGGGCAAGGCCTCCAGGTACCCGGCCAACAACTCCCTGGCAACCGACACCGAGTCCACCAGCGGGTGCAGGGCGAAAGCCCGCAGCGCATCCGTGCGCGAACCCGTGAACGCCGCCTGAATGGCGTGCCGCTCGACCGCCTTCACCTGCTGCATCAGGCCAATCTGGTGGAGGTCCGGTGGCGCGGTCGCCAGCGGATGCACCCCGTTGGCGTCGACCAGGGTGGGGACCTCCACCACCGCGTCCGTCGGCAACCCGGCGATCGTCGTCCCGTTGGCCACGTTCAAGATCATCGTGGCCTGTTCGTTCCGCGTCACGGCGGCCATCACGCCAAGAGCGACACCCGCGTAGCCCTGATGGGCCGGATCGCTCTCGCGTTCCCGGTGAGTGGCGGGAGCGCCCTGCTCACCGCCCTTGGCTTCGGCCATGTAGCTCGCGCTGCGAGCCTCGACCGTCCGCCGCCACAGATCCGCCGCGCCGCTGCCGGCGGTGCCGACCTCGATGAAGAACCGGTTCTGCGTCTCGGCGAGGAACTCGCCCCGGGTGGGACCGGAGTTGTTGATCTTGTGGACCGCGTCCCGGTGGAAGTAGTAGTAGTACAGGTATTCGTTGGGGATGGCCCGGAGTTCGCGGATCCACTCCGCTCCGAACACCTTGGCCTCCTCCAACTGGCCCAGCAGCCCGTCATCGTCCAACAACTGCGGCAGGACGTCATGGCCGTCGTGCAGGATGCGGCGCATCCACCCCATGTGGTTGAGCCCGACGTAGTCGAACAGCACCCGGGGCGGATCCAGCCCGAGCAGCCGGGAGATCCGTCGGCCGAGGCCCGACGGGGTGTCGCAGATGCCGAGCACCCGATCCCCCAACACCGACTGCATCGCCTCGGTGATGATGCCGGCCGGGTTGGTGAAGTTCAGCACGTACGCTTCCGGAGCGAGTTCGCGGACGGTCGTGCGCCACCTCCATCATCACCGGCACGGTCCGGATGGCGTACGCGAGACCGCCGGGCCCGGTCGTCTCCTGGCCGATCACGCCGAGGGCGAGAGCAACCCGCTCGTCGGCCAGGCGACCCTCCAGGCCGCCGACCCGGATGGCGGCGAACACGAAGTCGCTGCCTTCGATCGCCTCCCGCAGCGAACCCGTGGGAACCAGGCGTGGCGGGTCGTCGAACCCCTCCGCCAGTTGGTCCAAGATCGTCTTCATCGCGGTCAAGCCGATCGGGGTCGATGTCGTACAGCGCAACCTCGGTGACCCGCGGCGAACCGTGGTCGCGGAGCAGGGCCTGATACACGTACGGCGTCCGGAATCCCCCACCGCCGAGGATGCACAGCCTCACGCGACGATCACCTCCCGACCGGCTTCCCGACACAGGTCGAGGGTGGCCTCGTTCGCCCCCTCGGTGGTGATCACGGTGTCGATCTCTGCCAGCCGGCACAGCCGGAGCGCACCGGTACCGGGGAACTTCGCCGCCGTAGCGAGCAACACGACCCGATCGGCGGCGGCGGCCATCGCCTTCTTGATCGGCGCTTCGACGGCCATGTTGTCGACGACGTGGCCAGAAGGACGCACCCCCGTGCAACTGAGAAACGCGAGATCAGCACTCACCTGGGCCACGGCGGCCTCGGTGAGCGAACCGACGAGCGAGCGGAAATTGCGCCGCAACACCCCACCCAAGATCACCAATCGGACCGCGGAGTCGTCCCGCAGTTCATCGAGGACGGCGAGGTTGGAGGTGATCACGGTGACCGGACGACCGCGCAGCAGCCGGGCGATCAGGGGCGTGGTGGTGCCGATGTCGAGCAGCACGACGGCGTCGTCGGACACCAACCGGACGGCCTGCTCGGCCACCTTGATCTTGAGCTCGAGTCCGGACGCTTCGTCGAAAGCACGCTCGACCGCCACCGGATCGCCCGATTCGTGCACCGTGGCGCCCGGTCTGAGTACGGCTCCGCCGTAGGTCCGCGTGAGTTCGCCGTTGCGATCGAGCCGATCGAGGTCGCGTCGGATGGTGGATTCGCTCACCCGCAGCGACCGCGACAGATCGCGCACCGATGCCGCTCCACCAGACCGGAGTGTCCTGACGATCTGGTCCTGCCTTTCGCGCAGAATCACGCGCCTCAGGGTACGGCAATGTGACGGAGTTCGCATGATTCTGCTCGAACTCGAGCATTGAGTGCGTCACGACCGGTGCATTCCCGCGCACATGTGAGCACATCTGAGGTATGTTGCACGGATCGGTCTTTCGGCAGGTCCCCGGCACCAGACACCACGGCCGCCAAGGAGGAGAGTGACGACTGCCCCAACGGCCGTGCTGACGCCGGTCGACCTGCTCTTCGCCGGCACCGTGTTCTGCGATCTGGTGTTTGCCGGCGTGATGTTGCCCGAACCGGGCGCGGAGGTGTACGCCACGGACTTCACGATGTCGCCGGGCGGTGTTGCCACCCGTGCCGTGGCGGGCGCGCGGCTGGGGTCTCGGACCGCTTTGCTCTCGCAGTTGGGCGATGACTTCATCGGTCAGTACCTGTTCGGCGCCCTGTCCGTCGAGCCGAACCTGGACGTGGGCTGGCTTCGGCGCCAGCCTGGCTTCCGGAGTCCCGTGACCGTCTCTCTCACCGGCCAGCACGAGCGGCAGTTCATCACGTACCAGGAGCCGGCCGGCCCGCTCGAGTGGTCCTGCGATCGACCGCCGGTGGCCGCGACCCACGTGAGCATCGAGCACGACCTGCCTGCTTGGGTCGGTCGGCTCCGCGGCTGCGGAACGACCGTGTACGGCGGCGTCGGCTGGGACCCCACCGGATTGTGGTCAGCGCGCAACCTTGGACCGGCTGTCGCAGGTGGACGTCTTCGTGCCCAACGAGGCCGAGGCCAGGCGGTACACCGGCGCCACCGACGTGGGCGCCGCCGCCCGCGCCCTCGCTCAGCTGGTCGGACTCGTGGTCGTCACTCGGGGCGGTCACGGGGTCGTCGCCTACGACAGCGCGAACGACACCCTGATCGAGGAGCCGGCCGTGCGCGTGCCGGCGGTGGACCCGACCGGGGCGGGCGACATCTTCGTGGCGTCCTTGATGTCCACCGAGCGGCTGGGCTGGCCGCTCGATGAGCGACTTCGGCTGGCCGCCCTGTGCGGTGCCATGTCGGTGCGCACGCTGGGCGGAGCGGCCAGTGCGCCGCGGCCCGCCGACATCCTCGAGTTCTTGGACCAGATCGACCCGCCGGGGACTGGGCGACCATCTGGTCGTGGGCCACCGCCGCGGATGGCCGCTACCGATGACAAGGGAGGAACCATGATCAACGCCAAGCGAAGGGCGATCGTGCTCGCGACCACGGCGGTCCTCGTGCCTGATCGGCTGTGCGCCGCCGGGTGGCTCGACGACCGACAACCCGCAGCCGAGCGGGTCCACCAACGCGGTGTCGAAGGATGTCGCCGCCGCCGGCGACGTCACGCTCACCGTCTGGGACCAGAACACCGATCTCGGCATCAACAACGCCCAGGTCGCGTTGAACACCGCGTTCACGCAGAAGTATCCGAACGTCAAGATCGAACGGGTGAGCCGCTCCTTCTCGGACCTGAAGACGACGTTGAAGCTGGCCCTGACCTCCAAGACGCCGCCGGACGTCGTGCAGGCCAATCAGGGCTACCCCGACATGGGCTCGTTCGTGCAAGGGCAACTGCTCCGTCCGGTGAACGACTACGCCACGTTGTACGGCTGGGATTCCTACTACCCGAAGCAGTTGTTGAACTTGAACACATTCTCAGCTGACGGGAAGGACTGGCAGACGGGCAATCTGTACGGCGTCTCCCAGACCGGTGAGATCGTGGGCGTCTACTACAACCGCAAGATCCTCGCCCGGCTCGGTATCGAGGTGCCGAAGACCATCTCGGAGTTCCAGGCCAGCCTGCCCAAGATCAAGACGTCTGGCTTGTTGCCGATCGCCTATGGCGACGTGGAGAAGAGCCCCGGGATCCACATCTACGGCATCACCCAGGCCGCGATCGCCGGCAAGCAGGTGGTCAACGACCTCGTCACGGCCAAGGGTGGCGCGTGGACCGATCCGCCGTCGGTGAAAGCAGCTGAGGTCGTCCAGGGCTGGGCCGACCAGGGCTTCATCACCCCGGGCGCGAACGGCATCAGCCGCGACGACGCGCTGGCCGACTTCGCCGCCGGCAAGTCCGCATACGTGATCACCGGGACCTGGGAACTGCCGAAGGTGATCAAGGGACTCGGCGCCGACGGCGGCTTCACCGCCCTCGGTCCCGACGGCTCGAACGCACCGGTCACCACCGGGGGCGAAGGTCTGGCTTGGGCGATCACCTCCGGCAGCAAGCACCCGGACGTGGCCGCGGCCTACATCGACTTCATCACCAACGCCGCCGCGGCCCAGGTGTTGATCGACAACGGCAACCTGCCGGCGGTACCGCCCAAGGACTGGGCCCCGAAGCAGGGCGGCGCCCAGGCCGACGTCGCCGCCGAGTGGAAGCGGGTCAATGCCGACTCCGGGTTGGTGCCCTATCTGGACTACGCGACGCCGACCTTCTACGACACCTTGTCGGCGGCGGTGCAGCAATTGACGGCGAAGAAGCTGACGCCGCAGGAGTTCGGCGAACAGTTGCAGAAGGACTACGGCGCGTTCCTGAAGACGCGGTAGATGGCCATCGCGTCCCGGCTCCGCGATCCCGCGCGGAGCCCCAAGGTGGCTGGCCCGAAGTCGCGCCGGCGGAAGATCCACTGGCACGGATATCTCTACATCCTGCCGGCATTGATCTTGTTCGCCGTCTTCCTCGGGGGGCCGGCCGTGCAGACCGCGCAGTACTCGATCTACCGCTGGAGCGGCATCGGTCCCTCGACCTTCGTCGGATTGCAGAACTACGCGGGGATCCTCGACGACGAGGTGCTGCGGGACTCGTTCGCGCACGCGGGCGTGCTCGTGGTCTTCTACTCGGTCATCCCAGTCGGGCTGGCCCTGCTGCTCACGGCGATCATCTCCCGGGGGGCCCGGCTGCCCGGGATGTCGCTGTTTCGGACCCTGTTGTTCCTGCCCCAGGTCGTGGCGTCGGTCGTGGTGGCGACGACGTGGGTCGCGATCTACTCCCCCGACGGGCTGAGTAACCAGCTGCTGCGACTGATCGGGCTGGATTCGCTGACCCGGGCCTGGCTGGGCGATTTCGACACGGCCCTCGCGGCGGTGGGCCTGATCGGTTCCTGGCTGGGGATCGGTCTCTGCCTGGTTCTCTTCCTCAGCGGAGTGGCGAACGTCCAGCCCGAGCTGTACGAGTCGGCCCGGATGGACGGGGCCGGGCCGGTGGCGGAGTTCCGCTACATCACGCTGCCGGCGCTGCGCGGCCAGATCGCCGTCGCCTTGACCCTGACCGTGGTCGCGGCCCTCAAGACCTTCGACCTGGTCTACATCACCACCCGAGGCGGGCCCGGCACCGCCACGACGCTGCCCGCCTTCGAGGCGTACAACCGCGCGTTCAACACCGGTCAGGTCGGCTCCGCCGCGGCCGTCGCGGTGATCCTGACGCTGTTGATCCTGATCGTCACCGTCCTCATCCAACGCATTCAGCCCCGCGAGACGTCGTGAAACGCTCGGCGGGTGGGGTGGTCGTCAGCTACCTCGTGCTGATCCTCTTCGCGCTGATCGCGGTGGTGCCGCTGATCGGCGTGCTGATCTCCGCGGTGACCCCGGCTGGTGACCCCCAGGGCGGCTTTCGACTGCCGTCGCAGTTCGCCTGGCAGAACTTCGCCGACGCCTGGGACCGCGGGCACTTCTCCAGCTATCTGCTGTCCAGCGTGATCGTCACGGTCAGCGTCGTCGCCCTGACCGTGCTGCTGGCCACCCTGGCCGGTTTTGCCTTCGCACGCTTGCACTTCCCGGGCCAGACGGTGCTGTTCTACCTGCTGCTGTTGGGTTTGCTGCTGCCCGCCGAGGCCTTCATCATCCCGCTGTACTACAACCTGCGTGCGGCGGGACTCACCGACACCTACTGGGCGCTGATCCTGCCGCAGACCGCCCAGTCGCTGGCCTTCGGCATCTTCTGGATGCGGACCCAGTTCCGCACCTTTCCCAGCGAGATCATCGAGGCCGGCCGGATGGACGGCGCAACGGATTGGCGATTGCTCTGGCGGATCATCGTGCCGCCTTCGCTGCCGGCGATGGCCACGATGTGCCTGCTGGTGGGGATGTGGACCTGGAACGAGTTCCTGATCCCGCTGATCATGGTGTCCGGGGAGAACCTGCGCACCGCCCCGCTCGGGTTGGCGTTCTTCCAGGGCCAGCACGTCACGGAGTACTCACTGCTCGCGGCCGCCGGGACCATCGTGGCGCTGCCCATCGTGGTGCTGTACCTGTGCCTGCAGCGGCGGTTCATCTCCGGCATGCTCAATGGCATCTCGACCCGGTGAGGCGCCGGCTACCCGCCGTCAGCTGACCCCGAGCGCGGCGCGGATCGGCGCCCGCCAGGCGGCCCGGATGGTGTCGAGCGGCAGCGCGAACTGGCCGACGACGTCAAGCGACGGATCTTCCGTGGTCATCCCCAGGCGCCGCAGCGCGACGCCCTGACCCGCGCACAGTTGTTCCAGGGCAGCGGAATCGACGGACGGGAGCGAGACCAGGATCCGACCCGTGGACTCCGAGAACAGTGCGACGAACGGATCCTCCGCACCCAGGTCCGCTCGGCAACCGATCCCGTGCCGAAGGGCGGATTCGACCAGCGCCTGGGCCAGACCGCCGTCGGCGAGATCATGCGCGCTGGTCAGCAGCCGCCGCCGCGCCGCGGTGATCATCACCTCGGCCAGCCGCTGCTCGTGATCGAGATCGACCACCGGCGGGCGGCCGCCGAGATGACCGTGGATCGCGTCGGCCCAGGCCGAGCCGTCCAGCTCGTCCCGGGTGACGCCCAGCAGGAAGATCTCCTCGTCCGGCTCGCCGAATCCGATCGGAATCCGTTCCGTCACGTCGCTCATCACGCCGAGCATCCCGATCACCGGGGTCGGCAGGATCGCGACCTCACCGGTCTGGTTGTAGAAGCTGACGTTGCCGCCGGTCACCGGCAGACCGAGTTGTCGGCAGCCCGCGACCAGCCCGTCGATCACCTGCCGGAACTGCCACATGACCGCCGGGTCCTCCGGTGAGCCGAAGTTCAGGCAGTCGGTGATCGCGACCGGTTGGGCCCCGGCGGCGGCCACGTTCCGGAAGGACTCCGCGAGCGCGATCTGCGCGCCGACGAAGGGATCCAGGTAGACGAACCGCCCGTTCCCGTCGGTGGCCAGCGCCACCCCCAGATTGGTGTCCTCGTCCACCCGCAGCACTCCCGCGTCCTCCGGCTGGGCCAGCACCGAGTTGCCGCGGACGTAGCGGTCGTACTGGTCGGTCACCCAGGACTTGTCGCACAGGTTGGGCGAGCCGACCATCGCCAGCAGGGTCTCGGCCAGTGCGTCGCCGGTCGCCGGCCGCGCCAGGCTAGCGCTGCTCCCCTGTTGCACGGCATCGATCCAGTCCGGCCGGGCGAGCGGTCGCTCGTACACCGGGCCTTCGTGGGCGACGGTCCGCGGCGGCACGTCCACGACGGTCTCGCCGTGCCAGTCGATGATCAGCCGGTCGCCGTCGGTGACCTCGCCCACGACCGTGGCAAGGACGTCCCACTTGGCGCAGATCTCCAGGAAGCGCTCGACGTGCTGCGGCTCGACGACGGCCATCATCCGTTCCTGCGACTCGCTCATCAAGATCTCTTCGGGGCTGAGGGTGGAATCCCGCAGCGGCACCCGATCGAGATCGACGTGCATGCCGCCGTCGCCGGCGCTGGCCAGCTCCGACGTCGCGCACGAGAGACCGGCGCCACCGAGGTCCTGGATGCCGCTGACGATGCCGGCCGCGAACACCTCGAGCGTGCACTCGATCAGCAGCTTCTCCATGAACGGGTCGCCGACCTGCACGCTCGGCCGCCGCGACGGACCGGTCGAGTCGAAGGTCTCACTGGCCAGCACGCTCACCCCACCGATCCCGTCACCGCCGGTCGCGGCGCCGTACAAGATCACCTGATTGCCGACCCCGGTGGCCTTGGCCAGATGCAGATCCTCGTGCCGCAGCACCCCGACGCAGAGGGCGTTCACCAGCGGATTCCCCACGTACGTCCGGTCGAAGACCACCTCGCCGCCGACGTTGGGCAGGCCGAGACAGTTGCCGTAGCCGCCGACGCCGGCCACCACGCCCGGCAACACCCGAGCCGTGTCCGGCGCGTCCAGCGGCCCGAAGCGCAGCGGGTCCATCACCGCGATCGGCCGGGCGCCCATGGCCAGGATGTCGCGGACGATGCCACCGACGCCGGTCGCCGCCCCCTGGTACGGCTCGACGTAGCTGGGGTGGTTGTGGGACTCGATCTTGAACGTGACCGCGTACCCCTGGCCGATGTCGATCACGCCGGCGTTCTCGCCGATGCCGGCCAGGGTCTTGCCGATCGGGGTCTCCGCGGGCAGCTCACCGAACCGGCGCAGGTGCACCTTCGAGGACTTGTACGAGCAGTGCTCGGACCACATCACCGAGTACATGGCCAGCTCCGACGACGTCGGCCGCCGGCCGAGGATCTCGCGGATCCGGAGGTACTCGTCCTCCTTCAGCCCGAGATCGGACCACGGCTGGGTCTGGTCGGGCGTGCGGGCGGCGTTCTCGACGGTGTCGGCCACACCGCAGACGCTACCGGCGCAGGTCAGCCCCCCGGGTCACTGTCCAGCGCGATGTATCCGGATCACGCCGAACGTCTCCTCCAGGTAGTCGCCCCTTTGGCGGCTTAGAGTGGCTCACCTCGGAAAGGGAGCTCGCCATGCAGGCGGTCGTACGGGTATTGAAGACGATCTGGAACGCGATCACGTGGCCGATCCGGCTGATCCGGGAGAGCGAGTCGGACTTGCAGGAAACCTACCCCGATCACTACAAGCCGACCGGTCCGGAGTCGGCCACGCAGGGCTCGGTGACCTCGGGTTTCATCGGCGGCGGCATCTCTTAGCCCCGGGCGCAGTCGGCATCTCCCGGCCCGGGCACAACGTGAACGAAATGGCCTGGTAGTCCAAGCCAGATCGTTCGCGCTACTCGCGTCCGGCCCTCGCGAGGAAGATGGATCAGACGCGGGCGGTCAGAAAGTCCAACACGCTGGTGAAGAACGGCACACCGTCCAGCGAGGGCCCGGTCAGCGGATCCACGTTGTGCTCCGGGTGCGGCATCAGACCCACGACGTTGCCGCGTTCGTTGCAGACGCCCGCGATGTCGCGCAGCGAGCCGTTCGGGTTGCCGTCGAGATAGCGGAACACCACCTGGTCCTCGCCCTCGAGTCGATCGAGGGTGTCCTCGTCGGCGATGAAGCGGCCCTCGCCGTTCTTCAGCACGATCGAGATCTCCTGCCCGGCCCGGAACGCCGATGTCCACACCGTGTCGACCGACTCGACGCGCATCCGCTGGTCGCGGCAGACGAACGTCTGCACGTCGTTGCGGATCAGCGCTCCCGGCAGCAGGTGCGCCTCGCAGAGCACCTGGAAGCCGTTGCAGATGCCGAGCACCGGCATCCCCTCCTCGGCCCGGCGGATCACCTCGCCCATCACCGGCGAGAAGCGGGCGATGGCGCCGCAGCGGAGGTAGTCTCCGTACGAGAACCCGCCCGGCAGGATGACCGCGTCGACCCCGGTCAGCGCGTCACTGCCGTGCCAGAGCGGTACGGGCTCGGCCCCGCCGAGTCGCACCGCACGCAGCGCGTCGTGGTCGTCCAGGGAGCCGGGGAAGGTGACGACGCCGATCCGGGTCGCCATCAGCGACCGGGCTCCTCGTCCTCGACCCGGACCGCGAAGGTCTCGATCACGGTGTTGGCCAGCAGGGTCTCCGCGGCCCGGTGAATCTCGCCCAGCCGGTCCTCGGACAGGTCGCCGTCGACCTCGAACTCGAATCGCTTGCCCTGCCGGACGGCCAGGCCCTCGAATCCGAGCCGGGCCAAGGCGCCGGTGACCGCCTTGCCCTGGGGATCGAGGATCTCGGGTTTCGGCATCACGTCGACCACCACACGCGGCATGCGGCGATCCTATCGAGGCGGCCGGCGGACCCCGGCCGCCATACAGGTGCTGGCGGCGTTCGTCATCACAATCCCGTCACGATGAACGCAACTGTCGTCATTCTGAGAATCGGCTGAGTCGCTGTGGCACGATACCGATGACATTTTCCCCGTCGAGACTGGAGTCCCCAATGTCGCAGCCCACCCCGAATCAGCAGCCGGGCACCTACTACCAGCAGCCGGGAGGCGAGGATCCCGGCAAGACGCTCGGCATCGTCGGCCTCATCCTGTCGTTCTTCACCGCGTTGATCGGCCTCATCATCAGTGCGGTCGCGCTCAACAAGTCGAAGAAGGCCGGCTTCAAGAACACGCCCGCCCTCGTCGGCATCATCATCGGCGCCCTCGGCACGATCGGCGTGATCATCGCGATCATCGTCTCCGTCGTCGTGCTCGGTGCGGCGGCCACCAAGTGCGCCGAGCTCGGCCCGGGCATCCACCAGGAGGGTGGCGTCACCATCACCTGCGGGCGCTGACGCTCGCTCAGGACCGGAAGGCGCTCCCCGTGAGTTGCTCGAAAGCCGCGACGTAGCGGGTCCGGGTAGCCGTCACCACCGCCATCGGGAGCGGGGGTGGCGGCTCTCCTGTTTCTCGCGCCCAACCGGACTCGTGCCGCAGCCAGTCCCGGACGAACTGCTTGTCGTACGACGGCAGGTCCTGCCCCGGCCGCCAGCGGGTGGCGTCCCAGTAGCGCGAGGAGTCCGGCGTCAGAACCTCGTCGGCCAGCACCACGGTGCCGTCGCGGCGACGGCCGAACTCGAACTTGGTGTCGGCCAGGATCAGGCCCCGCTCGCGGGCGACGCCCGCCGCCCGGCGATAGACCGCGAGCGTCAGGGAGCGGATCCGGTCGGCGAGTTCCGATCCGATCTGCTCGACCACCTGGGCGAAGCCCATGCTCTCGTCGTGCTGGCCGAGTTCGGCCTTGGTCGTCGGCGTGAAGATCGGTTCCGGCAGCCGGGAGCCGTCCAGCAGACCCGCCGGCAGCCGGATGCCGCAGACGCTGCCCGATTCGGCGTACTCCAGCCAACCCGACCCGGTCAGGTAGCCGCGGGCAACGCACTCGACCGGGATCATCTCGAGCCGCTCGCAGATCACGGCGCGGCCGGCCACCGCCGCCGGCACGTCGCCGGGCAGCAGATGGTTCGGCGCCTCGTCGGTCAGCCGTTCGAACCACCAGCCGGAGAGCCGGGTGAGGACGGCGCCCTTGTCGGGGATCGGTGGTTCGAGAATGAAGTCGAAGGCCGAGATCTGGTCCGTGGCCACCATCAGCAGCCGGTCGGCGTCCAGCTCGTACAGCTCGCGGACCTTGCCCTTGTGCACGAGCGGCAGGCCGAGCAGACTCGGCGTAGACCGGCGCGCCGGCGGTGGGTGCCTCCATTGCCGTCATCTTCCCGATCCCGGACACTGGTCGCTCCCTGCCTCCGGGAGGGGACGGCGGAACTCGCGTTCGGTCGGAAAACGCGGCCCCGGAGGCGGGGCCGGGGCTACCCCGGACTGGGCCCGGGTCCGAGCGCCCAAACATGGCGCCGAATGCCGGAACGCGGCACAGTGGAGTGTCTTGCTCCTCGACCTCCCGAAAGGACCATCAAGCGATGTCCACCCTCGTCCGCCCCGTCCAAGACCGCTGGATCGCCGGGGTCTGCTCCGGCATCGGCCGCCGGTTCGGCATCTCGGCGGGCATCGTGCGGCTCGTCTTCGTGTTGAGCCTGCTGCTGCCCGGACCGCAGATCCTGATCTATCTGGCCGCCTGGCTACTCATCCCGAACGAGCGGTAGCCGTCCGCCTCGGCACCCGATCGCGCGCCCCCTGGCCACACCGGCGGGGGGCGCGATTCACGTGTGGGCGGCGAGGAAGATCCGGACGGCCTCGGCGCAGCGCCGCCGCCGCTCCGCCTCGTCCGGTCGGGTGGCGTCGCCGAGCAGCATCGCCTCGTTCACCGAGTGCCCCATCACCAGCCAGTTGTAGAAGGTGGCCGCGAACTCGGGGTCGGCGATGTGCAGCCAGCCTCGTTCGTCGAGCCGTGCGGAAGTACGCACCCAGCCGTACCACGGCGCGCTGCGGACCGTTCTCCCAGAGCACCCGACCCAGGTCGGGGAAGCGGAGCGCCTCCGCGATCGCCAGTCGCCGGAGCCGGAGGATGCGCGGATCCATGACGGCCGACAACTGACGGAAGGCCTGCTCCTCCAAGTGCTGGCGCAGGTCGTCCGGGTTCGTCGGTTCGGCCAACTCCAGATGGAGCTCATCGCCGACGGCGCGGGTCATCGATCCGACGAGGTCGACGAACAGGGCTTCCTTGCTGCCGAAGTGCGCGTACACGGTCTGCTTGGAGACACCGGACAGGACAGCCAATTCGTCCATGTTGGCGCCGAGGTAGCCGTCGCGTAGGAAAACCTGTTCGGCCGCATCGAGGATGGCTTGCCGTTTGCGTACCGAGCTCGGTCGCAGCGCCTCACTCATCCTGGCCTCCGTTGACACTTTGGACTCTCCAGTCTACTTTAGAGAAAACAAACTGACGAGTCCAAAAAGGGGAGAGACATGACCGACTTCATCCGCACCGCCCGCGGCGATCGCGTGGCCTACGACCGGCGCGGATCCGGCCACCCGGCCGTGGTCTTCATCGCCGGCGCCGGTCCGTTCCGGGCCATCGACCCCTGGACCACCGAGACCGCCGAGCGGCTCGAGGCACTCGGTGTCACAACCGTCGTCTTCGATCGGCTCGGCCGCGGGGAGAGCCCGGCCGACGGTGTCTTGGACCTCGAGCGTGAGCTGGCGGCGGTGGCCACGATGATCGACGTCGCCGGCGGCAGCGCCGTGTTGTGCGGTCACTCCTCGGGTTGCTCGATCGCCCTGCGGGCCGCGGCGGCCGGGCTGCCGGTGACCGGTCTCGCGCTCTGGGAGGCTCCGGTCGCCGCTCCGGCCGACGAGACCCAGGCCTGGTCGGACGAGATCGAGCGACTGATGGACGCGGGTGACTACGAGGGCGCTCAGCGGCACTACATGAAGGACATGCCGCCGGAGTGGCTCGCCGGCATCGAGGCGTCGCCCGAGTGGCCGATGATCGCCGCCGGAGTGGTCAGCAGCCGGGCCGACGGTCAGTCCCTGGCCTGGGCGACGGCCGCGTTGGAATCCGGCGCGCTGGACCGGATCGCGGTCCCGGTGCTGGCGATGTACGGCACCGAGACGTTCCCGGTGATGCCGGCCGGCGCCAAGTTGATCGTCGAGGCCGTCCCGAACGGCACCGAGAAGGAGATGCCTGGCGCCGGGCACGCCTGGCAGCCGGAGCCGATGGCCGCCGAGCTGGCCGCGTTCGCGAAGGGGGGCACCGGCACCTGACCCCCTCCCCGCTGAGCAGGACTCCAGCTTCGGCCCCTTTCGCGCTCCTCGGCCCCGCTGCAGAGGGTCCGAGGAGCGCGAAAGGGGCCAAAGTCGGATCGGGAGTGCGAGGTCCGAAGGCGGGGCCAGAGGGCCGGGTCAGAGGGCCGGGTGAGAGAGGGCGACTCGTCAGCGGTCCCGCGAGTAGAGCGTTCGGACGATGTCCTCGATGGCGGGCTCCTCCGGGGTGAGATCGCGGACCTCCACCTGGGCCAAGACCTGCGCCAGCACCTGCGTGCCGCACCCTTGCCCGCAACTCGTTACCCATAGATGCACCACCTTCTTGCAGATGCACCACGTGCACGTGGTGCATCTGCAAGAAGGTGGTGCATCCGTTGGGAAGGGCCTGGGGGTGGGGCTAGAGGACGGGGCCGGGCTCGTACGCGGCGGCCTCGGGGTGGTCGGCCGCGATCGCGTCGACCAACGCGGCGACGGTGGCGACCTGGGCGGCGGCGGTGCCGGTGAGTTCCAGCGGCTCGGCGGTGGCGGCCCGCAGCTGCGCCACGGTCAGTCCCAGCCGCGGATCGGCCGCCAGCCGATCGAACAGGTCGTTCTCGGCCCGGCCCGATTCGCGCAGCTCCAGGGCGACGGCGACGGCGTTCTCCTTGATCGCCTCGTGCGCGGCCTCGCGCCCTCGGCCTTGTCGGACCGCGGCCATCAACACCTTCGTCGTGGTGAGGAACGGCAGGTAGCGACGCAGTTCGGCGTCGATCACCGCCGGGTACGCGCCGAAATCCGCCAGCACCGTCAGGAATGTCTCGAACAGACCGTCGAGGGCGAAGAACGCGTCGGGCAGCGCGATCCGGCGCACCACCGAATCGGAGACGTCGCCCTCGTTCCACTGGTCGCCGGCCAGTTCGCCGACCATGGACACGTAACCGCGGACCACCACGGCGAGCCCGTTCACCCGTTCGCAGGAGCGGGTGTTCATCTTGTGTGGCATCGCGCTGGAGCCGACCTGGCCCGGCCGGAAGCCCTCGGTGACCAACTCGTGGCCGGCCATCAACCGGATGCTCGTGGCCACGTTGGACGGCGCCGCCGCGGCCTGCGCCAGGGCGGTCACCACGTCGTAGTCCAGCGACCGCGGATAGACCTGTCCGGTGCTGGTGAGCACCGTCGGCATCCCGAGGTGTGCCGCGACCCGGCCCTCCAGGTCGGCCAGCCGGTCGGCGTCGCCACCGAGCAGGTCGAGCATGTCCTGACTCGTGCCCACCGGACCCTTGAGTCCGCGCAGCGGGTACCGGGCCAGCAGCTCCGAGACCCGGGCGTACGCGATCAACTGCTCGTCGGCCGCGGTGGCGAACCGCTTCCCGAGGGTCGTCACCTGGGCGGCCACGTTGTGACTGCGCCCGGCGATGGGGCGGGTGGCGTACTCGGCGGCGAGTCCGGCCAGCCGGACCAGACTGGTCACCAAACGATCCCGGACCAGCGTCAACGCCGAGACGATCTGGAGTTGCTCCACGTTCTCGGTCAGGTCTCGACTGGTCATCCCCTTGTGCACGTGCTCGTAGCCGGCGAGAGCGTTGAACTCCTCGATCCGCGCCTTGACGTCGTGCCGGGTGACCCGCTCGCGCGCCGACAGCCGCTCGAGGTCGACTTGGTCGACCACCCGGGTGTACGCCGCGATCACCGCATCGGCGTCGTCGCCGCCGAAGTCCACCCCCAGGTCGCGCTGCGCGGCCAGCACGGCCAGCCACAACCGGCGCTCGGCGATGATCTTGTTCTCGGGCGACCAGATCTCGCGCATGGCTGCGGAGGCGTAACGGTTCGCCAGCACGTTCCCGATCATGATTTACCGATCATGGCTGCGCCTCTCGGGAGTGAGGAGCGGTTTCGGGCGACACGCCTTTCCGTCGTCCGAAACCGCGACGAACGAGCGAGAATCCGCGCAGCTCATGATCGCGGAGCGCGGAGCGCGACAGAGGATAGAGCCGCCGCCTCCGCGATGTCGTTGCGGTAGAACGATCCGCTCAGTTCGATGTCGCCGATGGCTCCATAGGCCGCGGCCCGGGCGGCAGCAAGATCATCGCCGGTCCCGACGACCGCCAGCACCCGGCCGCCGGCACTGATCAAGCGCCCGTCCACGGCTCGGGCGGTGCCCGCGTGGATGATCATGGTCGAGTCGGGCTCGTCGACCTCGACGCCGCTGATCACCCCGCCGGTGACCGGGCTCACCGGGTAGTTCTCCGCAGCCAGCACCACCGCGACCGCCGCGCGGGAGTCCCACTGCAGCGGCGGATGGTCGGCCAGATTGCCGACCGCGGCGGCCCGCAGCAACGAGCCCAGCGGGGTACGCAGCAGCGGCAGCAGGGCCTGGGTCTCCGGATCGCCGAACCGGGCGTTGAACTCCACCACCCGAACCCCGCGATCGGTCAACGCCAGCCCGGCGTAGAGCAGCCCGGAGAAGGGGGTGCCGCGCCGCGCCATCTCGTCCACCGTCGGCTGCAGCACGCTGGTCCGCACGGCTTCGACCAGATCCGGCGGCGCCCAGGGCAACGGGGTGTAGGCCCCCATGCCGCCGGTGTTGGGCCCGGTGTCGCCGTCGCAGGCTCGCTTGAAGTCCTGGGCCGGTTGCAGCGGCAGCACCGTCGTCCCGTCGGTGATCGCGAACAGACTCACCTCGGGCCCGTCGAGGTACTCCTCGATCACCACCCGGGCGCACCGCGCGGCGTGGGCGAGCGCCGCGTCCCGGTCCGCGGTCACCACGACCCCCTTGCCGGAGGCGAGCCCGTCGTCCTTGACCACGTACGGCGGACCGAAGGCGTCCAGGGCCGCGGCGGCCTCCTCGGGCGTCGTCGCCAACCGGGACTCCCCCGTCGGCACCCCGGCGGCCGCCATCACGTCCTTGGCGAACGCCTTGCTGCCCTCGAGTTGCGCGGCCGCGGCCGACGGACCGAAGCAGGCGATCCCGGCGGCACGTACGACATCCGCCACCCCGGCCACCAACGGCGCCTCGGGTCCGACCACCACCAGATCCGCGCCGATCCGGGCCGCCAATGCCGCCACCGCTGCCCCGTCGAGTGCGTCGAGCGGGTGATTCGTCGCGCAGCCCGCGGTGCCGGGATTGCCTGGGGCGGCATGCACCGCCGCCACCGACGGATCCGCCGCTATTGCCCGGGCCAGCGCGTGCTCGCGTCCGCCGGAGCCGACTACGAGCACCGTCCAGGCGGCAGGTTTCTGAGTCGACGTGGCTGGCTCCGGCACCCCAGGAGCCTATCGACATCCGCCTCACGGGCGGGCGGTGATGGAATGGCGCGGTGAGCGACCTGCGCGACTACGAGGCCTGGCACGAGCAGTACGACGATCCGGACTCCAGCCTGTCCTGGCGGCTCGGGCGGGTCCAGGACTACCTGCGGGAAGGGCTGGACGCGCGGCCGGGACCGATCCGGCTGCTCAGCGTGTGCAGCGGCGACGGCCGGGACGTGATCGAGGTGCTGGCCGGGCGCAACGACGCCGGTCGCGTCGAGATCATCTTGTTGGAGTTGCATTCCGGGATCGCCGATCGGGCCCGGACCGCGGGGCACGCCGCCGGCTTGGACTGGATCGAGGTGCGCACCGTCGACGCCGGCCGCAGCGACGCGTACCACGACGCCGTACCCGCCGACATCGTGCTGCTGGTCGGCGTCCTCGGCAACGTCTCACGCACCGACATCGACCGGCTGATCGACACCACGCCTCAATTCTGCCGACCCGGTGCGTTGCTGATCTGGTCTCGCGGGGTCGACGCCGTAACCGACGGGGACATCAACGACGAGATCCGGGCGCGGTTCGCGGCTCGCGGGTTCTTCGATCTCGGCTACGACAGCCACCGCGGCGCCGCTCTCGGCGCCGTCCGGTATGAAGGAGCCCCAGCCGACCTCGTACGCGGCCGGCCCCTGTTCACCTTCATCCGATGATCACCCCCGACGACCGATGAGAGCGACCGCGACGCGATGGCCGATGATCCCTGCTTCCCCGCCCTACACATCCGACCGACCCGCGGTTGGGTCAACGACCCGAACGGGATCTGCCGGATCGACGGTCGCTACCACGTCTTCTTCCAGTACAACCCGGCGGCGCCGGTCCACGGCGACATCCACTGGGGCCACGCGAGTTCGGACGATCTGCTGACCTGGGTCGACGAGCCGATCGCGCTGCGGCCGCGGCCGGGCACGGTGGACGCCGGGGGCTGCTGGTCCGGTTGCGTGGTCGACGACGCCGGAGTGCCGACCGCGGTCTACACCGGGGTGCCGCGTCACGCGGTCGACGCGGGCGTGGTGCTCGCGCGCAGCGACCGTACGCTCCGCACGTGGGTGCAGGAGGACCGGCTCCAGATCGGTGAGTCCGGCGATCCGGTGATCGCCGAGGTCCGCGACCCCTTCGTCTTCGCCCTGGACGGCCGCCGGTACGCGGTGCAGGGCTCCGGCAGCATGACCGGCGACCCGAAGATCCTGCTGTACGACTGCAACGACCTGACGGCGTGGACCGAACTCGACCCGCTGCTCAGTTCCGAGGACCCGATCGCGGCGCAGGTCGCCCCGGCCAACATCTGGGAATGCCCGAATCTGTTCCGGCTCGAGGACCGGTGGGTGCTGCTGGTGTCGCTGTGGCGCGGCGGCGAGGGTGAGTACCCGCTGATGGGCGTCCGCTATCTCGTCGGCGACCTCGTCCACGGCGAGCGGGGACTACGGTTCACCGCCACTGCCGGGGGACTGCTCGACCAGGGCCCGACCTTCTACGCGACCCAGGTGCTGGTCGAACCGGACCGGGTGCTGGCCTGGGCCTGGGCCTGGGAGGGCGCCGGCCGCGGGCTGGACGAGATCGAGTCCGCCGGTTGGGCCGGGGTGCTGACCTTTCCCCGCGAGCTCTACCTGCACGACGGCGCGCTCGGCTGCCGCCCGGCGGCGGAGTTGGCCCGGCTTCGCCAGCAGCCACTCACCTGGCAGCCGGAAGTGGAGTTCCGGGCGGCCGCGTTCGAGATCGCCGCCAGCGCGCCGGTGCGACTGCGGATCTCGGCGGGCGGCGTCGGCGATCTCGTGGTGGCGACCGACGGCCCGGCCCGCATCCTGGTGGACCGCAGCATCGTGGAGACCTTCGCCGAGGGGACCGCGACGACCACCCGGGTGTACCCCAGCGCCGAGAGCGGCTGGCTGATCGAGGGCTCGCCGGCTGAGACGCAGGTCTGGCGTCTGGACCGCTGAGTCCAGGCCCCGACAGAATGTGGGGCGCCGGATCGTCGTGCGGCAGTCAGGCGTATTTCCACTCCGGGCCGGAGCACTGGTGAGGTGGAGAACGCTTCGGAGAAAGGGGCCAGCCATGGGTCACATCACGCTGTTCGTCAAGCATCCGCACGGTCGGATGACGCTGATCGACCCGTTGGATCCACCCACCGCCCCGCCGCCCCCGCCGCCGCGAGCTGGACGCCGACCGGTGGTCGCGCTGGTCGACGCGGCCGTCGGGAGCCATCCCTGGCTCGTCGCGCAGATCATGCTCGAGCCCCTGTCGTTCCCGAGCGCAGCGGAAGCGGGTCGGCCGGTGGACCACGCCGAACCGCCCGCGGAGCATGAGGCCCCGGTCACCGAGCACGGGACATTCGACGCCGGGATCATCCGCCAGCTGGCACCGGGGGCGGAAATCGTGTCCGCCGCGGTGCTGCGGGACGGTCAGACCATCGCTCATGCCGACGTGCTGTCCGCGCTCACCACGATCCGCGACCGGGTCGCCGGCGGGTCGGCCGAGAGCTTCGTCGATGTCGTCTGCCTGCCGTTCGGCTACTCCGAGGCGGACGCGAGCCCGGAGCACGTGACGGCGGAGAAGCAGGTGCTCGGCGAACTCGCACAGCGGGGTGTCCTGGTGGTTGCCGCCGCCGGCAACGAGGGTTCCCCCGACAAGATCTTCCCGGCGGCCTTCGCTCCCGAGCTGCTGGCTGACGGCCACCAGATGCTGAGCGTCGGCGCTCTGGACCTCACGGGCCAACCGGCGGACTACAGCGGTTCCGGGCCCTGGGTAACCCACTGGGAGGTCGGCCTGACCACCAGCATCGTCGCCGCTCCCGCCGAGGGCTACGCGATCGGCAAAGGAACATCCTTCGCGGCCACCCGGGTCGCCGCGAAATTGGCGGACCTCCTGTTCGGCGATCCCACCCTGGACGATGTCCGGCCGGACGCCGCCGTCACGAGGGCCGGCCGGACCATCGCCCGACTCAGCTGAGCCCGACGAGATGACCAGCGACCAGGATCTGCGGGCGGAGCGGACCGCCCGGCTCTCGGCCGCGCTGGATCGGGCACGCCAGGGCGAGACGGGCGCGCTGGACGTGGTCGTACGCGAACTCAACCCACTGCTGTGGCACGTCGCCCGCTCGCAAGGACTCACCGTCACCGAGGCCGCCGACGTGGTGCAGACCGCCTGGTTGGAGCTGGTCGGGCGCCTCGAGGTGATCCGTACGCCCGCGGCCCTGTCAGGTTGGCTCGTCACCGTGACCAAGCGAGAGGCCTGGCGGGTCAGCAGGCTGAGCCGGCGTACGGTCGCCACCGAGCTGCCCGACCTGCCCGACGAGGCCGCGGTCATCGACCGGGGACTGCTGGCCGACCAGCGCGACCGGGCCCTCTGGCGATGCTTCCAGCAGTTGACGGAGCGCTGTCAGACGCTGTTGCGAGTGGTGGCGAACGTGGAACGACCGGACTACCAGCAGATCTCCGAGGCCATGGAGATGCCCGTCGGCAGCATCGGGCCCACCCGCGGTCGCTGCCTCGCCAAACTGCGGGAGCTCCTGCTCGCCGACCCGGGGTTCGCGACATGAGCGCGTCGGACACTCCGGACGAGTTCGGTGCGCTCGACGAAGTCGACGCCGAGATCATGGCCCGGGTCCGCTCCGTCCACGACGAGCTGGATCCGCCGCCGCCGATGCTCGACGACCTGGTGCTGTTCGCGCTCGGCCCGGCCCGGTTGGACCACGAGCTGGCGCGGCTGGTGCAAGAAGACCGCAGTGTGACCTCGGTGCGCGGCTCGGCCCGAACCCGGACGCTGACCTACGAGGCCGCTGAGCTGACCCTGCTGCTGACCGTGGTCGACCTGCCCGGCGAACAGGTCCGGGTGGACGGCTGGCTGGCGCCCGCCGCCGAGGTCGAGATCGAACTACGGCTGCTCGCCGACGAGGTACGGACCGAACGTACGCAGACCGAACCGACCGGGCGGTTCGTCTTCCCCGCGGTCCCCCGCGGCTCGGTGCAACTGGTCGTGTTGAGGGAACCGCGGGTCGTCATCACTCCCGCCACGCCTCTGTGACGGCCCCGTGACGACGCCGCCGGCCGAGTCGGCACGGGTCCAGCGGGCCGGCCGGCTGCACCAGGCGGGCCGGGCGGCGGCGTTCGCGTACGACCAAACCCGGGCCATCGCCCGACTGCGACGGGCGCTGGCGGTGCTCGGTCCCGGTGCGGACGACGGGACCGCCGAACGACAACTGCGGGCCCGGATCTTGTTGATCCTCGCCTACTGCGAAGCCGAGAGCGGCCGGACCGGGCGAGGCCTGGCGTTGCTCGACCAGGCGCAGGAACTTTTGCCCTACGAGGAACGGGCCGACGCGCACGGTCAGCGGGCCATCCTGTTGCGCCGAGCGGGTCGGGAGAGCGAAGCGCTGGCCGAGTACGACCGCGCCTTCGCCGCATTGGCCGATCGGGAACTGCCCGGGGCCCGGCTGCGCCTGTTGCTGAACCGTTCGGCGCTGTTCCTTGCCGGTGTCCGATTGCCGCAGGCCCGAGCCGACCTGGAGCGCTGCCAGGCGCTGGCTCGGGAGGCGGACGACCGCCTGGTGCTCGCCAAGGCCGGTCAGAATCTCGGGCTGCTGGACCACCTGGCCGGGCGGCTGCCGGAGGCACTGCGCCGCTTCGCCGAGGCGGAGCGGTACTACGCGGAGGCCGCGCCCGGACTGGTACCGCTGCTGCGACTCGATCGCGCTCGCACCCTGCTGGCGGCCGGGCTGTTCGCGGAGGCGGACGCCGAACTCGCCGAGTCGGTCACCCAGTTGAGCGCCCAACGGGCCACCCAGGACCGGGCTGAGGCGGAGTACGCCCGAGCCGAGGCGGCGCTGCTGGATCGGGCGACCGGATCGGCCGAGCGGGCGGCCGGTTTCGCCCGGCAGGCGGCCCGGACGTTCCGGCGGCGGGGCAACCCGCGCTGGACGGCGCGCGCGGAGTTGCTGGCCCTGCGCGCGGAATTCAGTCGGCGGGACCATGTCGGGCGTGGACCCGGTTGGCGCCGCCTGGTGGCCGATTTCGATGGGGCAGCCGAGGGACTGACCGGTCTCGGGTTGGCCGAGGAGGCCCGGGTCGCGCGGTTGCTGGCCGTACGCAGTCGGCTGCGGATCGGGGCAGCCACCGGATCGCCGATCCCGATGCACCGATCGGACCGACCCGAGACCCGACTGCTGACCCGGCTGACGGCGGCGGAGGTGGCGTACGCGGCGGGCGAGTTCGGTCTCGCCCGACGACGGCTGGGACAGGGGCTGGCCGACCTCGGCCGGATCCGTACGCTGCTGGGCGCCCTCGACCTGCAGACCGGCACGGCCGCGCTCGGCCGGGAACTCGCGGAAGCCGGCCTCGCGGACGCCGTGCGCACGGGGCGACCGGCGGCGGTGTACGGCTGGAGCGAGCGGGCCCGGGCCCAGGCGCTGCTGGCGCACCGCCCCACGCCGACCCTGGAGCCGGCCGTGGTCGAGGCGATCGAGGAGCTGCGCGGGGTGGAACTGGAACTGCGCCGGGCCGAGCTGAACGGGCGGGCGGCGCCGGAGCTGCGGGGCCGGCGGGAGCGGCTGCGGCGGGAGTTGCGGGAGCAGAGCCGACTCGTCGGCGGCACCGGACAGGCCGCTCGCGTGCTGAGTTGGACCGCGTTCCGGGAGCGGCTCGGCGAGGCGGCCGCCGTGATCCTGCTGCCGGGCGACGGCCGGCTCTCGGCCCTGGTCTGCGCCGGCGGCCGGGCCTTGATCGTCGAACTCGGCTCCCTGAACGACGCCGAGGAGCGGGTCGCGCGGCTGCGCGCCGACCTCGACGCGCTGGCCGGCCGGGCGTCGGGCGACCGGCTGCGGAGCGTGATCGGCGCCGCCGCGGTCGCCGACGCCGCCGCGGTCGAGGCGAGCCTGCTCACGCCCGCCCTTCGACCTGATCGGCGACCGGTCGCTCGTCGTGGTGCCGACCCGGTCGTTGATCACCGTGCCCTGGTCGGCGCTGCCGAGTTGTCGCGGCCGGCCGGTGACGGTGGCGCCGTCGGCGACCGTGTGGGCACGGGCGCATGATCGCTCGGCCGGAGGTCCGCCGCGACGGGCCGTGCTGGTCGCCGGGCCACGGGTGCCGCGGGCCACCGACGAGGTCCGGCAGCTGGCCGAGGTACTCGACGCACGCCACGTGGAGGTCGTTTCGCTGACCGGGAGCGCGGCGACACCAGCCGCGGCCCTGGGCGCGTTGCCGGGCGCCGACCTCGCCCACTTCGCCTGCCACGGTTCGCACGCGGTCGACAACGTGTTGTTCTCCGGGCTGGAACTCCAGGCCGGTCCGCTGATGGCGTACGACCTGCAGCAGCGGCTGGCCCGCACGCCCCCCTCGGTGGTGCTGTCGGCCTGCGACCTCGGGCTGCACGACGTCCGGCCGGGCGATGAGTCGCTCGGGATGGCGAGCGCGCTGCTGGCCACTGGCACCGCGAACGTGGTGGCGAGCGTCTGCCAGGTCGGCGACGAGGCTGCGCGGACCGTGATGGGCGGCTACTACCGGCACCTGCTCGCGGGTGCGTCGCCGGCGGCCGCGCTGGCATCAGCGACCGCCGACGAACCGGTCACCGGATTGGTGTGCTTCGGTGCCGGGTGATCGCGGTGGTCGTCGGGCGGGACTCAGGGAGTGGTGGCCGGTGCCGCGGATGGCGCCGCCGGATCCGGGGCACCCCGCCAGAACGAGCGCAGGGCGTGACCGTAGCCGCCGCCTTCGAGGTCGGCCGGCGCATGCAGGATCACCGGAGACTTGTTCCGCGCTCCCAGCTTGCTGGTGAAGGTCAACCGTCCGTAGGGCGTGTCCGCTTTGCGGGCGGCGTGCAGCACCTGGATCGCGCTGCCGCCGTACAGGATGAGTCGGCGCTCGGGTCCAGTCCGTCGGCGTAACGGCCGAAGCCGTGTCGCTCGGTCAGGTATTTCGTCCAGCCGTCGAGGTTCGAGCCGTAGCCGGCTTGGCCGAGGGTCTCGGAGGTGATGTCCATGGTCGTGATGCCCACGGCCCAGGCGAAGCAGTTGTACCCGTGCGCCGGTTCCACCAGGATCCGGAACGTCGCCATGTCCTGGTCGGGGAAGGCATCGTCCCAATCACCCTGCTCCTCCCGAGTCGGCACCCGGCCCGGGCCGTCCTGAGTCGCGCCGGGCGCCGGGGCGGTCACCGGCGCCGCAGCAGGTTCATCTCGCTGGATGGTGGGGAGCCCGGCCAGGACGGCCCGGTTGCCAGCCAGGCGCTGCGCGTCGGCGAGCCACGTGGCGCGCACTTCCGCCGGCACCGCGCTCACGCTGCGCAGCATGCGGTCGTCGTGGTTCTCGTGGTCCCAGGACACGGCCGGCCGGCCGCTCGTCCCGGGCTGGCGTGTCGAGTGGGCCCGCCCCATCTCCCCACTCTGCCGCAGGATCGCGATATCGGGTAGCGCTCTGCCGGTACACCCGGCATTTTCGACACACGCTGTGCTCGGCGGAGTCCGCGCGGCTGCGTACATCTGCGTACCCGCCCGCGCAAGCCTTCATCGCCGCGGCGCCGACGCGGCACAATCATCTCGGAGGCAGCGATGTACGCAATGCGGTGGTGGGCGGTCGCCGTGCTCGCGGCCGTCATGATCGGCGCGACCGGCTGCCAGCCGCCCGCGCCGCCCGACCCCTCACCGAGTGCGTCCGCGGCCAGTCCGGCCACCGATCTGGGTGGGGCGATCGACGAGCACCGGGCCGGTCTGGTGAATTTGTCCAACATCCGTGCCGTGCTCGTCAGCCGACGCGGAGAGCTGGTGGCGGAGCGGTACTACGGGACTTCTGCGACCGAGTACCACGACGTGTGGTCGGTCACGAAGAGTGTGACGTCGACCCTGGTCGGCATCGCGCTGCGAAAGGGTCAACTGCGGAGCGTGGATCAGACGCTGGCCGAACTGCTCCCCCAGTTTCGACAGACGATGGCACCGGCGTCGGGGCAGGTCACCCTGCGGCAACTCCTCACGATGACCTCGGGATGGACGGGCGAATGGGACCCGGAGCCGGCCCGGAAAGGCCTCGTCGAGCGGATCCTGACCCACGGGCCGACCGCCGAAACAGGGGTCTTCGAGTACGCCGACACCGGGATCCAGGTGATCGCGGCCGTTCTGGTGAAGGCCACCGGGAAATCTGTGCTGGAGTACGCCCGAGAGGAGTTGTTCGCTCCGTTGGCCATCCGCAGCACCCCGGCCGGGGAGTCGCCGCTGGCCGATGCGGGCCAGCCGGCCGTCACCGAGGTCAATCAGTTCCGTTGGCTGCGCGACGCAGACGGCGTCCACGGCGGCCCGTTCGGACTCGCGCTCACCGCCCGCGACCTGGTCAAGCTCGGTGAGCTCTGGCGGAACGGAGGCGCGTGGCAGGGCCGGCAGCTGCTGGACGACGACTACGTCGCCGCCGCCACGCGCAATCAGGTGCGTGAGCTCGACCCGAGCCGGTCCGGCTACGGCTACCTGTGGTGGGATACCCCGCTGCCCGTCCACCCGGCGTACATGGCCCAAGGGCTGTACGGGCAGATGATCATGGTCGTGCCCGATCTCGAGCTGGTCGTCGTGGTCTTCTCGCAGGGTTCCGGCGGTCCCGACACCTTCGACGGAGTCCGGACCTTCGACGATCTCCGGATGATGGTCGACACGGTCGTGGTGCCCAACCTGGGTTAGGTGTATCGAGGCAGGATCCGCTGCGCGAACTCGGCCACCCGGTCCGCGCCCTGCGCGGGCCAGCCGCAGATCAGGTAGCCGAACCCGGCGGCGATCGCGGACTCGAGCGAGGCCTCGACCTCCGGCCAGTCCTCCGACAACGACAGCGAACTGGCGCGACCGATGGCGGCCGGATCGCGACCGGCCTCGGTAGCCAGCTCGTCCACCCGGGCCGACAGTTCCTCGTAGTCCGCCGTCCGCCAGGTGTGCCACATGTCGGCGTACCGGGCCACGATCGGCAGGGTCCGCTTCGGTCCGCGGCCGCCGATCCACAGCGGCGGTCGCGGGCTCTGCACCGGCACCGGCCGCAGCTGCGCCTCGGCCAGCGACACCCGCTTGCCCTCGTAGGAGACCCGGTCCCCGGTGAAAAGCCGGGTGAGGATCTCGCAGGTGTCCTCCAGCAGGTCGAAGCGCTCGCCGGTCGGCGGGAACGGGATGCCGAGTTGGTCGTGCTCGGCCTGGGCCCAGGCCGCGCCGAGGGTGAGATCCAGCCGACCGTGGCTGGCGTGGTCCACCGTGATCGCCTGCGCGGCCAGCACCGACGGGTGCCGGTACGTCACACCGGTCACCAGCAGCCCCAATCGGATCGTGGTGGTGATGCCGGACAGCGCCGCGAGGGTGGTCATGCCCTCGAAACACTCCCCGGGGCCGTCGCCGTACATCGGTTGGAAGTGGTCGAAGCCCCACATCCCGGTGAAGCCGAGGTCCTCGGCCATCCGGGTCCGGTGCACCACCTCGTCGAACGACATCCGCTGCTGCGCGACATCCAATCCGAATTCCATCTCAACGCTCCTGTCAGCCGGCGAGGTTCCGGGACCGCTGGTCGATCCCCATCTGTCCGTACGGGTAGTCGCTCGCGCCCAGGTCGCTGGCCTCGTCGAGCGCGGCCGTCTCGTCGGCACCGAGGTGCAGCCCGGACGCCTTCAGGTTGGTCGCAAGCTGCTCCAACGTGCGGGCGCCGAGGATGGTGGAGGTGACTCCTGCGCGGTCCGTGAGCCACGACAGCGCCACCTCGGCCATGGACACCCCACGGTCGTCGGCGACCTTCTCGACGGCATCGATGATCCGCCAGGTCCGGTCCGTACCCCGGCGATCCCACGCCTCCATGCCGCGACCAGGGTCCTCGCCGAGCCGGGTCGCGCCGCTGGGCCGGGAGCCGCGGCGGTACTTGCCTGACAGCCAACCGCCACCGAGCGGACTCCACGGCAACAGCCCAAGACCGGCGTCGATGGCCGCCGGCACGATTTCCCACTCGATCTCCCGGACGATCAGGCTGTATTGCGGCTGCAGGGTGATCGGCGCCGAGACGTTCAGCGCTCGGGCGAGGCCGACCAGTTTCGTCAGCTGCCAGCCGGTGTAGTTCGACAGGCCGTAGTAGCGGATCTTGCCGGCCCGGATGAATCCGTCGAGGGTCCGCAGGGTCTCCTCCAGCGGCGTCCACGGGTCGAAGGCGTGAACCTGGTAGAGGTCGACCGCGTCGACTCCGAGCCGGCGCAGCGATTCGTCCAGCGCGCGGGTGAGGTGCCGGGCGGAGAGGCCGGCCCCGTTGGGTTCGTCCGCCATCGGGAAGCGGCCCTTGGTGGCCAGCACCACCCGGTCGGTGACGTCGTCCGGCCGGTCCGCGAACCAGCGCCCGATGATCTCCTCCGAAACTCCGGCCGAGTAGACGTCGGCGGTGTCGACGAGCGTCCCGCCCGCCTCGATGAAGTGGTCGAGCTGGACGTGCGAATCCGCCTCATTCGTCTCCGCCCCGAAGGTCATGGTGCCCAAGCAGTACGCCGACACGGCACAGCCGCTGTTCCCCAGAGTTCGATAGTCCATGGAGGTTGTCTATCAGCCGCGAAACTGTGGGGAAATCGCACCTCGCGCGGCGGACCGGGCCCCCATTTCGGGAAAGTGTCGCCAGTTTCCGGTCGGGGTGGGGGTGCTTCGGCGTGTCGCATGCGTGTTGCCCACAGTTACGGCCCTTCGACAAGCCCAGGGGGCGAACTGGATGGCCTCGGGCACGAGGTCAGATCAGGTCGTTGATCACGATCGCCTGGTCGCGGGCGGGGCCGACGCCGATGCCGGAGATGCGGACGCCGCAGAGTTCCTCGAGCCGTTGGACGTACAGCTGGGTGGTCTTCGGCAGGTCGCCGAAATCACGACACTCGGAGATGTCTTCCTCCCAGCCGTCCAACAGCTCATACACCGGCGAGGCGTGGTGGAAGTCGGTCTGGGAGACGGGCAGCACGTCGTGCCGGGTGCCGCGGACGTCGTAGCCCACGCAGACGGGGATCTGCTCCCAGCCGGTCAGCACGTCGAGCTTGGTCAAGAACACGTCGGTGAAGGCGTTGGCCTTGGCCGCGGCCTCGACGACGAGGGCGTCGAACCAGCCGCAGCGGCGTTTGCGTCCCGTGGTGGTGCCGAACTCCGCACCGATCGTCCGCAACCGTTCGCCGTCCTCATCGAGCAGCTCCGTCGGCATCGGTCCCTCACCGACCCGGGTGGTGTACGCCTTGGCGATGCCGATCACCCGATCGATCCGGGTCGGTCCGACGCCGGCCCCGACGCAGGCCCCGGCGGCGATGGGGTTGGACGACGTCACGTACGGGTAGGTGCCGTGGTCGACGTCGAGGTGGTGCGCCTGCGCACCCTCGAACAGCACGACCTGCTGCTTGTCGAGGGCGCCGTTGATCACCCGGCTGACGTCGGTGACGTGGGGCGCGATCCGGTCGGCGTGGGACAACAGGTGCTCGGTGATCTGGACGGGGTCGAGGGCCCGCCGGTTGTACACCTTCACCAGCAGGTGGTTCTTCTGCTCGAGACTCGCCTCGACCTTCTGCCGCAGGATCGAGGCGTCGAACAGGTCCTGGATCCGGATCCCGATCCGGTTCACCTTGTCGGAGTACGCCGGTCCGACGCCACGACCGGTGGTGCCGATCTTCGCCTTGCCGAGGAACCGTTCGGTGACCTTGTCGATGACTTGGTGGTAGCTGGTGATGATGTGGGCGTTCGCCGACATCAGCAGCGAGGACGCGTCCACACCCCGCGCCGCCAGCCCGTCGATCTCGCTGAACAGCACGTCCAGATCGACCACCACGCCGTTGCCGATGACGGGGGTGCAGTTGGTGTTGAGAATGCCCGAAGGGAGCAGGTGCAGCGCGTACCGCTCGCCTTTGACGACCACGGTGTGACCTGCGTTGTTCCCGCCGGAGTACCGGACACAGAAGTCGACGCGGTCACCGAGCTGATCGGTCGCCTTGCCCTTGCCTTCGTCGCCCCACTGGGCTCCGACCACCACGATGCCCGGCATCCGGATCACCGTCCTCTACTCAGCAGTGAGTCCCCGGGCCTCGGGTGTCTTCGAGGCCGCAGGGACGCTTGCTCAGCCCACTCTAGTCACATCGGCGCCTGCGGGGCTCGCTCTGACCAGGGCCAGGGCGGCAATCGTTATGGACCTGATCAGGGCAAATGTCCTGTCGAGTTGACAGCGTACTGTCATATATGACAGCATGTTGTCTATGACTTCTACCGTTCATTGCGCTGTGTACGACGACCTCGCCGACTGGGAGGTCGGCCACCTGCTGGCCGAGCTGCGCACCGGTCGTTTCACCGGAAAGCCCTTCGCGGTGCGTACGGTCGCGGCGACGCCCGATCCGATCACGACCATGGGCGGCGTCCGGATCGTGCCCGACCTCCCGCTCGCCGACCTCGACCCGGGGGTCAGCGCGCTCCTCATCCTGCCGGGGAGCACGATCTACGATGCGGGCGGCGGGGCCGAGTTCATCGACGCGGCCGGGCGATTCCTCGACGCCGGAGTGCCGGTCGCGGCGATCTGCGGGGCGACGTTCGGACTCGCTCGAGCCGGCCTGTTGGACGACCGGGAGCACACCAGCGCCGCCGCCGAATACCTGGCGTCGTCGGGCTACGCCGGCAGCGACCACTATCGCGAGGAGCGCGCGGTCGGTTCGGTGGTGGAATCCCGCGGCGCCCTGATCACCGCGGGGCCGCAGTCGCCGGTGCAGTTCGCCCGAGCGACGCTGCAAGGTCTCGGGCTGGCGAACGAGGAGGTGCTGGACGCGTACGAGGCGGTCTTCCACCGCGGCGATCCGAGTGGTTACCCGGTGTTGATGCAGGCAGCGGCTGCGTGAGCGAGGTCCCGACCCTTCCGTCTCCAGCTGCCGCTCCGCCGCGCGCGAATTGGCCGGCCGCACCGCCCCAGACCGAGGCCGGCGCCCTGCTCACCCAGATCATCCTGGCCACATTCCGGCTGAACGCGCGGGTGCTGGAGGCGGCCCAGGACCTCGCGGCGGCGGGTGGCATCACGGCGGCGTGGTGGCAGGTGCTCGGCGGCGTCCTGGACGGGCCGCGGAGTGTGGCGCAGATCGGACGGGAGATGGGAGTCAGCCGCCAGGGGGTCCAGCGGATCGCCGACCTGCTCGTCGATCGTGGGCTGGCGCAGTACCAGCCCAATCCCATCCACCGGCGGGCGAAGTTGCTGGCCTGCACCGAAACGGGCTATTGGGCCGTCCGGCAGATCAGCATCGTGACCCATCCCTGGTCGGACCGGATCGCCTCCGAGATCGGCGCGGACCCGTTGCGGCAGACCCTGACCACCATGCGTGGACTGATCGGCGCCCTCGAGCAACGCTGACCCCCGGACCCCGGGCCCAGCTGCTCGGGTTCGGCCCACCTGCTCGGGTTCGCCCCCGAGCAGCTGACTCAAACCCGAGCAGCTGTAGGCGGATCCGGGGCCGCTCGGGTTTAGTCAGCCGGCGGCGAGAGTCTCGTACGCGGTCTCGGAGGAGTCGCGGAGGAACTGGGCACAGCGCTCCTGCTCGACATCGTCGTCGATCCGGCCGGCAGCGACGCTGAGCGCCCAGAGTGCGCGCAGGAAGCCACGGTTGGGTTCGTGCTCCCACGGCACCGGCCCGGCCCCTCGCCAGCCCGACCGGCGGAGTGCGTCCAGCCCGCGGTGGTAGCCGGCCCTCGCGTACGCGTACGCCGTCACGTCGCCCGCCTTGGTGTTCTCGGCGAGGGCCTGCTCGGCCAGCAACGCCCAACCCAGGCTCGATTCGGGGTGGGCGGCCACGACGTCCACCAGGGCCACCTCCTGCTGGAGTTCACCGGCCGCGCTGTCCGCCGGGAGCAAGGTGGACGTACCGCCGGCCATGAGGTTGGGATGAGTCATCCCCTCAATCTAGCGAGAGGCTAGATCCAGTCCTTGCGACGGAAGATCACGAACAGCACCACGGAGAGGACGATCATCAGCCCGAAGTAGATCCAGAATCCCTCCGGCGTGTCGTACAGGGGCAACCGGACGTTCATCCCGACGATCGTGCCGACCAGGGTCGGCGCGGCCAGCACGGCGGCCCAGCCGCTGAGCTTCTTCATGATCACGTTGAGCTGCACGTCGGCCAACGCCAGGCTGGTCTGGAACACCGTTTCGAGTTCGTCGCGAAGCCGCTCGACGGCGTCGGCGACCCGTTCGGCCTGCTCGGTGAGCAGCGTCCAATGCCGCTTCACCCCATGCTCGCGGACGTCGCAACTGAGTCGCAGGCCGTCGGTGATGCTGCGCATCGGCTCCGTCAGCCGCCGGAGTTCGGCGATCCGCCGCCGCACTTGGAAGGCCCGCAGCTGCTCGGCCTTGCCGAGTGGTCGCTCCTCGAACAGGATGTCCGCCAAGTCGTCACTGGCCGTCTGCAGGGCGGTGACCTGGTCGGCGTACCCGGCCACGATCGCCGCGATCACCAACTGGGCGGCGGTTTCGACGCCCCCCTGCGCCAGCGGCTCACGCTGGCCGGCGAGGAGCCGGGCGATGGTCTGCGTCTCGGCCTCGTCGGCGACGCAGATCAGGGCCCGGCCGGTGATGACCATCGACACCGGCTGGACGGGGAGGTGGTGGCCCCGAGCACCGGGCGGGCCGACGGCGTTGGTCACGACGAGCCGCGCCCGGCCCAGTTGTTCGAACTTGGCCCGGCGATCGCCCGCCGTGAGGTCCGCGACGGCCAGCCGGTCGAGATCGAGGGTGGTAGCGAGCCGGGACAACTCGTCCTTGCCGTACGCGGTCGTACGGTCGAGCACCCACCACGCCATCGCGTCGGCATGCAGGTCCAAGACGTCGCCGAGATCCTCGCCCGTCAGGTCCTCGGCCAGCACCTTCGAGCCCGACCAAACCCGGCTCAGCGGCAGCGGCCCGGACAGGGAGGTGGTGGTCATCGATTCAGTATTCCCGGCTGCTGACAACCAGGCAGCGCTGCTCAGCGAGCGTTGCTGTCGCCGTTGCCGTTCTCGTCCGACCCGCCGGCGCGCGTGGCCTCAGCGATCTTGTGGATGGCGAGCGGCGTCGTGCGGCCCAGAGACTCATTCAGCTTCACGACGAGCTGGGCGCGGGCCACGTCGGCACGGGTCACCGGAACAACCTTGCTCATCTCTCGCCTCCTCGAGACCTCAGTCTACGCCTCGGGCGGCGTCGTGAGCGGACCTTCCTCGACAGCTCGAGCGTCAACCTCGCTGTCGAGTTCCTGAGCAGCCTTGCGGAGGCTGGCCGCGATCGCGCTGACGACGGCGACCCGCTGCTCAGAGGCCAGCTCACCGACGTCGAGCATGTACTGGAGCTGCTTGATGCCCATCTCGGCGATGACCAGGTCCTCGCTGATCGCATACCGCGTGGCCAGGTCGATCTGCGTCTGCCGGCGGTTGAGTGTGGCCTGCGCCTCCTGCCGCGACATGGCGTTGGTCGCACTGCGATAGGCCACGATCGGTCCGATGATGGCGCCCGCCGCCGCCAGGACTGCCGCCACGAACGTGAGCCACTCGAGCACTCGCCTGATCCGGTCGACGGGTCACGCGTTGAGCGAGGTCCCGGCGCTGCGCAGGTCCTCACACGCGGTGACGACCCGCTGGGCCATGCCCGCCTCGGCGAGCTTGCCCCAGGCCCGCGGGTCGTACGCCTTCTTGTTGCCCACCTCGCCGTCCACCTTGAGGACGCCGTCGTAGTTGGTGAACATGTGCGCCGCCGCGGGCCGGGAGAAGGCGTACTGGGTGTCGGTGTCGATGTTCATCTTGATCACGCCGTAGTCGACCGCCGCCCGGATCTCCTCCAGGGTCGAGCCGGAGCCGCCGTGGAAGACGAGGTCGAACGGGTTCTGCTTGCCGATCTTGGCGCCCACCTGCTCCTGGATGTCCTTCAACACCTCGGGCCGCAGCTTCACCGCGCCCGGCTTGTAGACGCCGTGCACGTTGCCGAAGGTGAGGGCGGTGAGGTAGCGGCCCTTCTCCCCCGCACCGAGCACCTCGATGGTGCGCAGCCCGTCCTCCACGGTGGTGTAGAGCTTCTCGTTGATCTCGTGGCTGACCCCGTCCTCCTCACCGCCGACCACGCCGACCTCGATCTCGAGGATGATCCGGGCCTTGCTGGTCCGCGACAGCAACTCGTCGGCGATGGACAGGTTCTCCTCGACCGGTACGGCGGAGCCGTCCCACATGTGCGACTGGAACAACGGCTCCTCGCCGCGGGCCACCCGTTCCTCGGAGATGGCCAGCAGCGGCCGGACGAACTTGTCCAGGTTGTTCTTCGGACAGTGGTCGGTGTGCAGCGCGATGGTGATCGGGTAGTTCTTCGCCACCTCGTGCGCGTACGCCGCCAGCGCCACCGCGCCGGCCACCATGTTCTTGATGGTCGGACCCGAGGCGTACTCGCCACCACCGGTCGACACCTGCACGATGCCGTCGGACCCCGCCTCGGCGAAACCCTGCAGGGCCGCGTTCAGGGTCTGCGACGAGCTGACGTTGATGGCCGGGTACGCGAACGACCCTTCCTTGGCTTTGTCCAACATCGCGGCGTAGACCTCAGGAGTGGCGACGGGCATGGCTGACTCTTTTCTGCTCAGAACGGTGATCGGCGATCAGTCTGCCAAACACCCGCTAACGCTGACCAACCGTCCCAGCTGCGGATCCCGCAGCGAGCGGACAATCAGGCATCCAAGGCGCTCAGATCCACGCCGTGGCGGCCGGCGGAGTACGCGCGGGCGGTGGTGTCGAGCGTGGCCGGAAGCACAGGTAGCTGGTTCATGTCGATCTGCGCGACCCCGCCGGCGTGTTCCAGCCGAAAGCGCGGGCTCTTGCCGAGCTTGCCGTTGACCACCCGGAGAGCGGTGATCGCCGACCAGGGGGCGAACTCCCCCGCCACGTGCACGCCGGCCCGGCCGATCCGCAGCCCGATGCCCTGGCCGACGGTGCCGAGATCACGCTTCGCCTGGACGTAGCCGACGATGTAGAAGGACAGCCAGATCAGCGAGATGCCGAACACGATGCCGTAGACCACCCACAGCCCCGGCGTGAACGACGCCTGCTGCCAGAAATAGATCACCACCAGGATCACCACGGTCAAAACCAGGCTGATGATCCGGCCGCGCACCCGACTCTTGCGCTTCTTGACCTTCGCGAGCGGCTCGGTCGGGTCGTACGGGACGGCGAGTTCCTCGATGTAGCCGGTGCCGTACTGCTGGTCGTAGTACTGACTCACGTTCCTCAACTCTCGCGGGCCCCGCGGGGGGTGATGGCCATGTGGATCCGGTACCGGTCGGCGCGGTACCAGGAAGTGGAGAACTCGATGACGCGCTCCCCGGCGCAGGTGACGCGCTCCTGCACCAACAGGGGGGCCCGTTTCGCGATACCGAGGATGCGCGCCTTGTTGGCGTCGGCGGATTCGGCCCGTACGGTCTGCTCGCCGCTGGTCACCACCACCCCGTACTCGCTGGCGAACACGTCGTAAAGCGCGCCCAGTTCGCGTTGCAGCAGGCCCGGGAACAGCGCCGACGGGTAGTACCCCACCTCGTGCGCCATCGGGGTGCCGTCGGCGGTCCGCAGTCGTTCGACCCGGACGGCCGGCCGGCCGGGCCGGATCCGCAGGGCGTACGCGACGTCGTCGTCGGCCGGTTCCTCCCGCGCGGACAACACCACGGTCGCCGGTTGCAGGCCACGGTCCCGCATCTCCCGAGAGAATGAGGTGAGATGCAGCTGGGAGTCGACCTGGGGCCCGGTGACGTAGGTGCCCTTGCCGTGCACCCGCTCCAGCACTCCGCCGTCGACCAGGTCGGCGATGGCCTGGCGGACGGTGACCCGGCTGACACTGAGCCGGTCGACCAGGGCCCGCTCCGACGGGATGGCGTCCCCCGGGCTCAGTTCGTCGTCGATCAGGGTCTGCAGGATGCCGCGCACCTGGGCTCGCTTGGTGGTGGCCCCTCCCAGCGGGCGCCCCAGGCGGTAACCCAGGCTGACGTCGGCCGTGAATTCCTCGTCCACCACGAGGGCTCCTTCTCTGTCGGTCGGCCCCAGTCATACCAGCCCAGACCAGTATGTCCGAGTCTGCCAACCCTCACCAGCGATCGGCCGGGGTCACCCACCCACTCAGCCAACCCACTCAGCCAACCCACTGCCGGGCCCAGGCGTACATGGCGATCGCCGCCGCCGCCCCGGCGTTCAGCGAGCGGGTCGAGCCGTACTGGGTGATGCCCACCAAAGCGGCACAGACCGTGACGAGTTCAGGGGTCAGCCCCGGCCCCTCCGAACCGAACACCAGGCAGCACCGCTCGGGTAGTCGGGCGGCCTCGAGGGGCTGCGCAGCGGGAAGGTTGTCGACCCCGACGGCGACGTAGTCGTGTTCGGTCAGCCAACCGGCGAACTCGGCGACCCCGGCGTGGTGTTCGAGATGCAGGTAGCGATCGGTGACCATGGCGCCACGCCGATTCCAGCGGCGTCGACCGAGGATGTGGACGCCGGCGACGTTGAACGCGTTCGCGGTCCGCACCAGGGAGCCGATGTTGAAGTCGTGCTCCCAGTTCTGGATCGCGATCCGGAGCGGATGCCGGCGGGTGTCGAGGTCGGCGACGATGGCGTCGAGGCGCCAGTAGCGGTAGCGATCGACCACGTTGCGACGGTCGCCCGCGGCCAGCAACTCCGGGTCCAGTCGCGGATCGTCGGGCCAGGGCCCCGGGTGCGGACCGACCCCGACCTGCTCGCCCAGCTCGTCGTCGCTCCGGATCGGCGCCAGTGCTGGACGGCGGCCGGAATCGTTTTGCTCCCCATCCATTAGGCCAGCGACGGTACCCTTTCGTCCCGTGACACCCGTACTCCTGACGCCGCTGCTCCTGCCCGAGTGGCTGGATCCGGAGTACCTGATCCACTTCTTCGGCCCCTTCGCGCTGTGGGGTGTCGCGTTCATCATCTTCGCCGAGTGCGGCCTGTTCGCGATCCTGCCCGGCGACTCGCTGCTCTTCACGGTCGGGCTGTTCGTCGCGCTGGAGGCGATCGACTACCCACTCTGGTTCGTCTGCCTCGTGCTCACCTTCGCCGCCGTGCTCGGCAACGCCACCGGCTACTTCCTGGGCCGGTTGATCGGACCCCCGCTGTTCCGGGAGCGGCCGGGCGTGATGGGCCGCATCTTCAAGCAGTCGTACGTGGTGAAAACCCACGCGTTCTTCGACAAGTACGGCAACCGCGCGCTCATCCTGGCCCGCTTCGTCCCGATCGTCCGTACCTTCGTCACCCTCGTGGCCGGCGTCGGCAAGATGGACTTCCGTCGCTTCATCGCCTACACCGCCATCGGCGGGGTGCTGTGGGCCTGCGGCGTGACGATCCTCGGCTACTACCTCGGCCGGGTGCCCTTCATCCACGACAACATCGAGGTCGTTCTCGTCCTGATCGTGCTGGTGTCGGTGCTGCCGATGCTGGTCGAGTTCCTGCTCCACCGGCGGCGGGCCAAGCGCGCCGCACCCACCGACGTCTCCGTCTGAGGGCCATCCGCACCCGTCGGCCCGGCCGAGGCCACCTCAGCTGACCCGCAGGCCGGCCTGGGCGGCGAGCAGCGGGGCCACGAATTGGGGCGAGGTGTCCGGGTTCGAGGTGTAGCAGAGGCCCGCTTCACCGTCGCCGACGTCCACCACCAGGACCGTCATCGTTTCGCCGGTCGTGCTGATGTCGGGCAGCCGGAAGCTGAGGTGCGCCACGATGATCCAGGCCGGACGTCCGTCGACCGTGGTCGCCTCGTTGCGCGAGTCCTCGCGCTGCACCGCCGATTCGCCGTAGAAGAGGCCGGTGATGCAGCTCGCGACCACCTGAGCACCCTGCTGGGGACCGAAGAAACCGTCGCCGGCCAGCAGCCGGGCGATGGTGATCCCACTCACCCACGTCGGACGGCCGGCCGCGTCAACCTCGACCGTCGCCTGCTGCGTCTGGACGTCTCGGCCGAACGGCACTCGCCGGTCCCACACCGGGGCGGCGAACGGCGCCGGTAGCCGCGGGTACGACAGCCGCCCGCTCACCACCCGGCTCCCGGCTTGAGCGGACGGCGTCGCGGAGGGCTGGACCGCCTCCGGACACACCGGGCGGGCCGGGGAGGGGTTCGCTGGCGGTGGGCCCGGCCGGTCCGGCCGGGTGCCGGTGACCACCATCAGGACGATCACGACGGCTACCGCCACCAAGACGCCGATCCCGGCGAGGATCCAGCCGAGCGGCGATTTCCCGGCCGTGCGTGTCGGCCTCCCGAAGTCAGGCACGACCGGAGCCGGCTGTGGGCTCGGGGCTGCCGGAAGGGTGGCCGGCCGGGTGGCCGGGGTCCAGGCGTTGCCGTCCCAGAAGCGCAGCAGATCCGGCTGGCCGCCCGGATCGGGATACCAGCCGGGCGCCGGGCTCATTCGGTCCCGGTGAGATCCAGCAACTCGGCGAGGTCGGCGCCGGACGGGCGCCACTGCCCGGCAGCCACGTTGCGCTCGACCTGCGCCACCGACGTGGCGCCGGCGATGACCGATCCGACGGTCGGCATGCAGGCCAGCCCGCCGATCGCGATGTCGATGAGTTCGATGTCGCGGGCCGCGGCAAACTGCGCCAGTGCCTCGACGGCGTCGAAGTCCGCCGACTCCAGCGGTCCGGGTTGCCCAGCCAGCCGGCTACCCTTCGGGGCGCCTTCGCCGCGGCGGTACTTGCCGGTCAGCAGTCCGCGGGCCAGCGGGAAGTACGGCAGCAGACTCTGCCCGGTGTGTTCGACGGCCGGGATGAGCTCACTCTCGGCGTCGCGGTTGAGCCACGAGTACTCGTTCTGCGCGGAGATGAACGCCTCGTAGCCGCCGGTCCGGGCCGTCCAGTCGGCGTCGACGACCTGCCAGCCGGTCAGGTTCGACGAGCCGATGTAGCGCACCTTGCCCTCGGCAACGAGTTCGCTGAGCGCCGCCAGCGTCTCCTCGATCGGGGTGTTCGGGTCCGGGGTGTGCAGCTGGTAGAGGTCGATCCAGTCCGTACCGAGTCGTCGCAGGCTGGCCTCGACCGCAATCCGGAGGTAGCGCCGGGATCCGCGGGCACCCCAGTCGGGGCCGTTGTGACCGCCCATGTCCGCACCGAACTTGGTGGCCAGGACCACGTCTCGGCGGCGGTTGCCCAGTGCCCGGCCGAGCAGGATCTCCGACCCGCCGCGGTTGCCGTAGACGTCCGCGGTGTCGAACAGCGTGATGCCGGCCTCGATCGCCGCGTTCACCACCGCCGGTACGTCGTCGTCGGCCATCCGGGCGCCGAAGTTGTTGCAACCCAGGCCGACCAGGGAGACCGGCAGGCCGGAGGTGCCGAGTTGTCCGTACTCCATCGACGCTCCCTCAGGTCTGGGGCGGCTGGTATCCCTGGGAGGGCGGCGGCTGGCTCGGCGGCGAGCCGCCCTGATTCTGCTGCGGAGGCTGTTGCGGCTGCTGGGGCTGCGGCGGCCACGACGGTGCTGTCTGCGGCGGAGAGTAGCCACCCCCCTGCGGCGGCTGCGGATCCTGGTACTGGGGCTGCTGATACTGGGGCTGCTGCGGCTGCTGCGGCTGTTGATACTGGGGCTGCTGCGGGGGTTGCTGATACTGAGGCTGCTGCGGGGGTTGCTGCTGGTACTGCGGCTGGTACGCCTGCGGATTGGGCAGGTCGTTGGCCGAGGAGGCGGACTGCGCCGGCAGTTGCGGTGGCTGCTGGGCCTGCTGCGGGTCGTCGCCGCGGTACGCGATCTCGCCGAAGCTCACATTGGGCGCCTGCCGGACCGCCTGCTCGTTGACCTCGAAGTACGTCGCCTTCTCGAACTTGAAGATGTTGGCGATGATGTTGGTCGGCACGGACTCGACCTTGGTGTTGTAGACCCGCACGTTGGCGTTGTAGAACCTCCGGCCGGCGGCAATCCGGTCCTCGGTCTCGGTCAGTTGGCGCTGCAGTTCGAGGAAGTTCTGGTTGCTCTTCAGGTCCGGGTACGCCTCGACGCTCACGATCAGGTTCCGCACCGCACCGGAGAGGGCGGCCTCGACGTCGGCCCGCTGCTGGCTCGGCATCGAGCCCTCCTGCTGGGAGAGCTGCTGGGCCTGGCTGCGCAGCCGGGTGATGTCTTCGAGGGTGTTCCGCTCGTGTGCGGCGTAGGCCCGGACGGTCTCCACCAGGTTGGGGATGAGTTCGTATCGCCGGTTGAGCTCGACGTCGATCTGCCGCCACGATTCCTGGATCTGGTTCCGGGACTTGACGAATCCGTTGTATCCGCTCACCGCGACCAGCGCGATGATGCCCACGATCACCAACAAGATGATGATCACGGTGATGGTTGTCCCCATCGAAGCTCCTCGTCTGCGTGTCAGCCGGCGGCGTTACCCGGCCGGTCCAGGGTATTGCCCGGCGGTCCGGAACGCAGCCTCAGGTGCGGTGTCCGGACCCGATCACTGAAAATCGCGCAACAGACGCGGCGCGAAGGGGTGACAGGCCGCAAACGGCCCCGATCCGGCGATCGGTTGTGCGTTGTTCAGGGTGCGGGTCAGGCCAGACCCAGGTCGGCGGAGCTGATCGCCCAGCGGTATTGCAATCCGGCCGCCTCGATCGCCTGTCGGGCGCCGGTGTCGCGGTCGAGGATGACCGCGACCCCCACCACGTCGGCACCCGCCTCCCGCAACGCCTCGACCGCGGTCAGCACCGAGCCGCCGGTGGTGCTGGTGTCGTCAACCGCGAGCACCCGGCGAGCCTCCACCGGGGTGCCCTCGATCTGGCGGCGCATGCCGTGCTGCTTCTGGGCCTTGCGGACCACGAACGCGTCCAACCGCTCCCCGACCGCGGACGCCGCGTGCAGCATGGCGACGGCCACCGGATCGGCGCCCAGGGTCAGGCCGCCGGCGGCCTCGAAACTCCAATCGGCGACGAGTCGGCGCATCACCCGGCCGACGACCGGGGCGGCGGCACCGTCGAGGGAGACCCGCCGCATGTCCACGTAGTAGTCCGCCTCCAGCCCCGAGCTGAGCGTGACCTTGCCCCGCACCACGGCCAACTCGTTGATCTTGGCGATCAGGGTTTCGCGGTCGGCAGCGTCAGACTGGTCGGACATGACCCGCACCCTATCCGCCAGCTGACCCTCAGCCCTTGGTCTTGGTGGCGGTCAGGTGCCCGAAGCCGACCGAGCGGTCCGGGGACCGGAACAGGTCCTGGCAGGTGGTCATGGTCAGCAGGGCCTTGGTGGGCCTCTCCGCCGGCTTCCCGGGCACCGGGTCGAGCACCCACGTGGCGGTGTCGGGCACGGTCAGGTCGCGGGGCGGATCGTCGATCACGTACGTGTAGGTCGCGTCGCGCGTTTCGATGATGATCTCGTCACCGGTGTTCAGCTCCAGCAGCTTGGCGAACGGCTCGCCGTGGGTGATCCGGTGACCGGCGATGGCGAAGTTGCCGACCTGACCGGGCATCGCCGACGTGCCGTAGTGACCGACGCCGCGGTCGAGATCCGCCAGGTCCACGCCCTCGAGGATCGGCACCTCGTACTCCGCGCCGAACGCCGGGATGCGCAGCAGCGCGATGGCCTCGCCAGGCAGCTTCTTCTCCTTGCCTGGCGTCGCCTTCTCGCCCCGGGCGCTGGCCGAGCCTTCCCGCTGCCAGGTGTCGCGGAGCTGCGTCTTCTCCTGCTCGAACGCCTGTCTGGAGATCACGTTCGTACCGAAGTACTGGAACGCGACCCAGCCCAACAGCCCCAGTCCGGCCACCAACAACACCACGGCGACGACCGTGAGGGCCGAGCGACTTCCGGACCCTGGTGGCGGTGACGGCTCCGGTCCGGACGCGGGCGAGCCCGGGCCCGGGGGGCTGGTTACGGATCCACTTGCCCATCCGCCGGATCGCTCGCTCACCCGAATATTCTGCCTGCTGGTTTCTGGTGCTGTCCGCACCTACCGAAATCCGAACCGGTACGACACCTAGAATCCGCACCGTGAGCGCGCCGGCCGGCTGGTATCCCGATCCGGGCGGCCGCCACGGCGCGTACCGATACTGGGACGGCCGGGGCTGGTCGGCCTCGACCCAGGACCAGATCCCGACCGCTCCCTACCCACCCGCACCGGGTCAGCCCGGACCGCCGGGTCAGCCACCCCGTCAACAGCCCGGTCCGCCCGGCCGACCCGTTCCGGCCAGGCGTTCGAGAGGCTGGATCATCGGCCTGATCGCGGTCTTGGTGGCCGTCGTCGTCCTCGCCGTCCTCGCCGTACGCGTGGTCGGGAGCGCCTTGAGTGGCGAGCCGATCTTCCCCGGGCAGAATCCGAGCGAGAACGCGTGCCCGGCCGCCGACCCCGGGTCGCCATCGCCGCAACCGAACGACGGCCGGGTGCACGGAGGCCGGCTCTCCTACCCGCGACTGGGCCCTCCGTGGGGGGCGCCCGAACCGGAGTACCGGGTGGCGTTCGGGCGCGACGTGCTGAAGCAGTACGTGGAGACCGAGAGCGGTGACTTCGGGCAGTTCTCCAGCTGGGGTGCGGCCGTCCTGGTCGGCGAACTCGTGGCCGGCGACGGTTTCTTCACTCCCCGGGACGGCGCCGCCATCGTGGTCAAGTGCGTGGTCGGCACCTTCTACGGCGACACCGAGGTCACCCGCGACGACCGGAGTGAACGCCGCTACGAAGGTGGACGGCCGGAACGCCTGGGTCATCGAGTCCAACCTCGGATTCGACGTCTCGAACCTGCAGGCCAAGCACGAACTGCTGATCGTGGTCATCGTCGATACCGGCGACGGGGCGGGTGGCCTGTTCTTCGCCTCCATCCCGGAGAACGCGCCCCAGCTGGTCGCCCCGGCGCGCCAGGCGCTCGCCGCTCTATCGGTGGACTGACCGTGTCTGATGGCTGGCTCCGCCCGCGCGGATTGAGCCCCTACGGCGCCCTATCCCCAGGGGCTTGGCGTCATCGTGTACTTGGTCGACAGGTACTCCCCGATGCCCTCGAAGCCGCCCTCCCGGCCGATGCCGGACTGCTTCACCCCGCCGAACGGCGCCGCGGCGTTGGAGATGACGCCGGCGTTGAGACCCATCATTCCGGTGTCCAGCGACTCGATCAGGCGCTGGCCGCGAGCGAGGCTGGCGGTGTAGGCGTAGCCCACCAGGCCGTACTCGGTGTCGTTGGCGATCGCCACCCCCTCATCTTCGGAGTCGAAGCTCACCACGCTGACGACGGGCCCGAAGATCTCCTCTCGCAGGATCCGGCTGCCCGGCTGCACGTCGCCCACCACGGTCGGGGCGAAGAAGGTGCCGTCGCCCTCCAGAGCCGCCCCGCCGATCCGCAGCGTCGCACCGCGCTCGACCGCATCGCCGACCAGCACAGTGGCCTTGTCGACGGCCGACTCGTCGATCAGCGGACCGATCTGGACGCCGTCCTCGGTGCCCCGACCGATCTTCATCTCTGCGACGGCGGCGGTCATCCGTGCGGTGAACTCCTCAGCCACCGAGGCGTGCACGATGAACCGGTTGGCGGCAGTACAGGCCTGACCGATGTTGCGGAACTTCGCCAGCAGCGCGCCCTTCACGGCCGCGTCCAGGTCGGCGTCGTCGAAGACCAGGAACGGCGCGTTGCCCCCCAGCTCCATCGAGGTCCGCAGCACGTTCTCGGCAGACTGCTGGATCAGCGTCCGGCCGACGGGAGTGGAGCCGGTGAAGCTGAGCTTGCGCAACCGTGGGTCGGCGATGATCGGTCCCGACACCTCACCGGAGTGTGTCGTGTTCACCACGTTCACCACGCCGTCGGGCAGCCCGGCTTCGACCAGCAGTTGCACCACGTACGAGGTGGTCAGCGGGGTCAGCGCGGCGGGCTTGATCACCAGCGTGCAGCCGGCCGCGAGCGCCGGCGCCATCTTGCGGGTGGCCATGGCCAACGGGAAGTTCCACGGCGTGATCAGAAAGCACGGGCCGACCGGATGCTTGGAGACGATCATCCGGCCGGTGCCCTCCGGGTTCGTCCCGTACCGTCCGGTGATCCGCACCGCCTCCTCACCGAACCAGCGCAGAAACTCCCCGCCGTAGGTGACCTCCCCCGCGGCCTCGGCCAGTGGCTTGCCCATCTCCAGGGTCATCAGCAGCGCGATCTCGTCCTTGCGTTCCTGGACGAGATCGAACGTCCGGCGGAGCAGTTCACCCCGCTCCCGGGGCGGCGTCTTGGCCCACGCCGGCGCCGCACCCACCGCGGCGTCAAGGGCCGCCCGGCCGTCGTCCACCCCGGCGTCGGCGATCTGCTTGATCGTCTGCCCGGTCGCCGGGTCGACCACGTCGAAGGTCCGCCCGCTGTCGGCGGCCCGCCACACGCCGTTGATGAACAGTCCGTCCGGCACCTTTGCCAGTAGCTCGTTCTCGCTTTTCTCGCTCACGTTCCGACCCTAGAACTTCGGGCTCAGCCCGTGCGCTCGCCCCAACCGCTCGCGTTCGCACCAGCCACCCCCGCAGCCGCTCGGGTTTGAGCAACCAGCACTAGGCCGGCCCGGAGCGGATGAGTGAAACCCGAGCGGATCCACGGCCTGATGACCGTCGGCTCACCGGAATAGGGTGGGCAACCATGGCGTCCCCCGTTGCGACATCTCCCGCGTCACGGTGGAAGGCCGCCCGGGTCAAATCGGCGACGACCACGATCTTCGCCGAGATGTCGGCGTTGGCGCTGGCCACGCAGTCGATCAACCTCGGCCAGGGTTTTCCTGACTACGACGGGCCGGACTTCATGCTCGAGGCGGCGGAGGCCGCCATCGCCGCCGGGATCAACCAGTACCCGCCCGGCCGCGGCATCGCGCCGCTTCGGCAGGCGATCGTGGCGCACAGCGCGCGGCACTATGGACTCGCGTACGACGCCGACACCCAGGTCCTCGTCACCACCGGGGCGACGGAGGCGCTGGCCGCAGCCATCCTGGCCTTTGTCGAACCGGGTGACGAGGTGATCGCGCTGGAACCCTTCTACGACTCCTACGCCGCCTCGATCGATCTGGCCGGCGGCAACCGGGTGGGGGTCGGCCTCTTCGGGCCCGATTTCCGGCCGGACCTGGCCGAGTTGGAGACGTCGATCGGGCCGCGGACCAAGGCGCTGCTGATCAACTCCCCGCACAATCCGACCGGCACCGTCCTCACCGTCGACGAGTTGGCCCGGATCGCCCAGCTCGCCGTCACCCACGACCTGCTGGTGATCTGCGACGAGGTCTATGAGCATTTGCTCTTCTCTCGGGTCGAGCACCGGCCGCTGGCCACGTTCCCGGGGATGGCCGAACGTACGATCCGCATCTCCTCCTCCGGCAAGACCTTCTCCGCCACCGGCTGGAAGATCGGCTGGGCGCTGGGGCCGGCGCAGTTGATCACCGAGATCACGGCGGTGAAGCAGTTCCTGACGTTCGTCTCCGGGGCCCCGTTCCAGCCGGCGATCGCTCGTGCCCTCGACGAGGGTGACGACTGGGTCGCCGCCTCGCGCATCGAGTTGCAGGGCAAGCGGGACCGGCTCGCCGAGGGACTCCGCGGCATCGGGCTGGACCCGGTGATCCCGCAGGGCACGTACTTCATGACCACCGACGTGCGCCCGCTCGGCTACGCCGACGGGATCGAGTTCTGCCGCGACCTGCCGCGCCGATGCGGGGTGGTCGCCATCCCCCACCAGGTGTTCTACGACCGGATCGAGGCCGGCCGCCCGTACGTCCGCTGGGCCTTCTGCAAGACCGATCGCGTGCTCGACGAGGCCATCACCCGCCTCGCCCGCCTCCGCCGATAGCGGGTTCGGGGTAGCGGCTCGGGTTCGCCGCAGGTCCTCCGCCGCCTAGCTGCTCGGGTTCAAGCCATCTGCTCGGGGGTGAACCCGAGCAAGTAACCCGAACCCGAGCAGCTGCCCGCTGCAGTGGGCGAACCCGAGCAGCTGTCGGCTGGAGCGACCCCGCGACAGCGGCCTAAAGCAGCGCGACTTCGGACGCGGGCAGATCGGACGTCTCGGCTCCCACGGTGAGGTCAGAACGGGCGGCTGGGGTCCACGCGTCCATGCTGGCGGTACCAGCGACTCGCTCCTGGGGTCCACAGGATCAGGCACGCGACGAGGATGTAGAGCGCGGGGGCCAGCCACCAGATCAGGTTGTCCTGCAACCACCACGCCGACCAGCCGAGCGCGAGCAATCCGGTGCCGGTCAGCACCCAGCGCGCCCACGGTCGCGGCGCCAGCACCAAGAAGCCGGCGAAAAAGGCGAGCAACGCGATCCCGTACATCGGCCACGCGAGCCCGTCGACCATGCTGATGTGGAACCGATGCAGGAGGTGGTAGAGACTGCCCTCGCTACCCTGCAGGGCGAGGTTCGACGCCCCCGCCGTCGCCAGCAGCCAGGCGAAACTCAGGGTGCAGATCCACTGCAGTGATGCCGTCACCGTCATCGTCGCCGAGATGGCTACCACCGCCGGGCGCTGCAACGCCAGCATCGGCGACGGAAACCCCACCCCGGGGAGCGGCTGCTGCGGCGGTCGGATCGACATGGGCGGACCGGGTGCGGAGAAACTGGGCTGCCCCGGTGCGGGATAACCGGGCGGCGGCTGGAACTGCGGCGCGCCGTACGAGCCCGTGGGGGCCGGGGTGAAAGACGGCTGCGACATGGCTACCAGCGTAGGCGGCCGCGAGGCCCGAGGCACCCGTCCGAACTGAGAGGATGGGTCGGCGACGACGGAGGCGACGGCGGTTCAGACGGAGGTCGGGAACGAGCGATGATCGCGCAGGCCGGACAACGCCTACTCGGCTACGGATTCGACCGGCTGTACGTGACCGGGCGTCGGTATGCGGTCTACGACCAGACCGCCTACCTCCAAAACCACGCCACGCCGGATCTGCGGGCGACGGGATTCGACTGGGCTCTTTACCAGGTGATGGTCAGCGACCGGACCCGGGTGGCGGCGTACCGGCACGACATCGAGAACCTGGTAGCCGGAAAGACCGTACTGGAGATCGGGCCCGGCCCGCTGGCCGTGCTGACCGTGCTGGCCGCCGAGGCCGGCGCGTCGTCGATCCTGTCGATCGAGGCCAACGCGTGGGCGGCGACGGAGGCGCGCCGCCGGGTGCGGCGGTACGGAGACCGGGTACGCATCGTGATCGGTCACACCGATGCGCTGGACCTGGACGCCGACGATGTACCGCGCCACGTCGATGTGCTGCTCATCGAGTGCTATCACTCCATCGCCAGTCAGGAGCAGGTGGTCGAGACGGTGGCCGCACTGCGCCGGCGCGGTTTGTCCTTCGACGTGGTGATCTCCAAGGGGTTCACGACTTTCGTTGCGCCGGCGGCCGCTCCGACCAGCGCACCGATGACCGTGGCCGAGCGGCTCGTGCTGGGCTGGCCCGCCGCTCGACGGGCAGCCGACGCCGCCATGGCCGAGCGGAGCAGCAGCTTGCACGGCGACATGGTCGCGATCGCCGCCCAACGGCTCGCCCCGGCTCAGGCATGGCAGTGGTGCGACTTCGAGGGGGACGGGATGCTGGGCTCGGCCGCGACGCTGCGATTCCCGGTCGGTCAGGTCGAGCGGGTCGCCGGTCTGCAGTTCTTCAACCACTTCCACTTCCACCAAGGCGACCTCGACACCGGGGCGTCGGCGACCCACTGGGGGGCGTACTTCGTCCCGGTTCCCGTACCGCTGGCAAGGCGAACCGGTCCGGCTGAATTGGTCCTCACGACGCATAGCCCGGTTCCGGAACAGCCGTCGATCACCGACCTGGCGGTCGAGGCTGGCCGGGTCCCGCAGCGAGACCGTCCGACTCTGAGGCCAGACCGAGGCGGCGGGCCGGCCGGATCCGACCAATCAGTCGAAGACGGCCTCGTAGTAGGTCTGGACGTCGGCCACGCCCACCCGGACGGGAGCGATCCGGTGCATCACCGACTCCGCGCGACGACCGAACCGCACGGTGGTGTCGTTGTACTCGCACACGTCATAGGCCAGCACCCCGTGGTCGGCCGCACAGGCCGCAACCGCCGCCCGCACCACGCGTTCGATGAGCCGGTACTGGCCCGACGCCGGGGCGACCAGCGCAAGTCCCAGGTAGTAGATCGCCCCGCGCGCAGCGTGGCCGGGATAGCGGGCAGCGAAGAAGTCCGAGCTCACCCAAGGCAGGGCGTCGGGATGCTGGGTGATCGTAGCCAGCGCTATCGGTTCGTTCGGGCTCCGCCAGACCGTGTACTTCAGGATCCGCGGATCGCACATCTCGTCCCGGAACTCGGCGGCGGTCATCACGTGCCGAGCGGCCGCCAGGGTACGGAGCGGGCCGAACGAGTCCTGGTAGAGCTGGTAGAGGTACGCGGACCGCGGACCATCGACCACGTCGTCGACCACGATCGGCGACAGCTCCGCCGGGGCCAGTGCGGCTTCGGCTGTCACAAGTGCCCCCAACCGTTCCAGGACACCTTTCGATAGCTGGCGATCACCAGAGCGCACACGGGATGGACCTCGCACGTGATCGAGCTGAGCAGGGTGCCCCGAGCCTTGAAGCCGGGCGGACGGCCGGCGATCATCTCCTCCATCGTGTGCTGGAGCTCTCGTTCGACACAGCTCCTCGACCAGCCACTGTGTTCGGCGAACAGACCGCCTCGAGCGGGTTCTTGGTGCTGGGCCCAGGTGACTCCGGCCCAGGCCGATTCACCGGGCGTGCTCGTGTACGCGTCGGCGTACACGCAGAACAACACGTCGCCGTGGTCGCCGGGAATCTGCTCGGCCGCCTCGGTGGTCACGACCGACGAGAACGGCGGGATGACCGAACTGAGGCGGACCAGATTGAAGTCCGCCACGCCGGCGGCCCGCAGCGCCGCGTCGAATGCCGCGAGCCGGGTCGATCCGGAACCGGTACCCCGGCTGAGCCGGATCGTCAATCCCGTCGCCGGCCGATCCTGGCTCGCGCGGTCGGTACGTGGGGTGAGGCTGATGGTCACGGGCACCTCCTGGGTCTCGGGAAGCTCTGCGTCCGTTCGGTGTCGGCGTCGCGCCGGGGTGCCCGGCGAGCGATGTCAGCGCGTCGTCACTGGACTCACGGGCAGGGGCGGCTCCGCGGCCCGCGACACTGCGGGATCCGGAACACGAGGGATGGGCAAGGTCAGGTCGGCGGTGGATGGATCGGAGGTAGATGGATCGGCCGTGGATGGATCGGCCGTGAATGGATCGGACGCGGAAGAATCGGCCGTCGGTGGGCGGCGAGCCGCCCACTCGGCTGAGGTGACCGGCAGGGTGAATCGGAACGTGGCACCCCCCTCGGGATTGTTCTCGGCCCAGATCCTCCCCTGGTGGCGCTCGATGATGCTGCGGCTGATAGCCAGACCGAGACCGGTGCCGCCTCGATCGCGGGCGTCGGAGGAATCCACCTGTTCGAACCGGCGAAAGATCGACGACAACTTGTCGGGCGGGACGCCACGCCCGTCGTCCCGGACGACGAACTCGACGAAGGCTCCGACGCGCTCGGTGTGGACGGTGACCGTCGAGTGGGGCGGGGAGAACTTGATGGCGTTGTCGAGGAGATTGATCAGGGTCTGCGCGATCCGGTCGCTGTCGGCGACGACCGTGCCGTCGGCAGGGCCGATCACCAGTTCGATCTGCGCCCGCTCGGCGAGCACCCTGACCTGCGTGGTGGCGTACTCGATGAGCTCGCGGGCCGGGTGCTCGGCCGTCTTCATCGGCATCACCCCCGAATGGATGCGCTCGACGTCGAGGATGTCGTTGATCAGTCGTCCGAGGCGGACAGAACCGTCCAACGCGATCGTCACCATCCGTTGCGACGCCGGGGTCAACTCACCCAGCGAGCCCGACTCGACCAGACCGAGCGCGCCGCGGATCGAGGTCAGCGGGGTCCGCAACTCGTGCGAGACGATGGAGACGAACTCGTCCTTCATCCGGTCGACCTCGAGCCGTTGCGTGATGTCTCGGAACACCACGACCGCACCGATCGACCTGCCGTCGTCCGTGGTCGGCGACGCGGTGACTTCGACCGGGATGCTCTGGCCGTCGGCCCGCAGATACGTGTCCTCTTCGGCCGTGGCCACGGCGCCGTTGTTGATCGCCTCGCTGATGTAGCAGGAGTGCTCCGGGAAGGGGGCACCGTCGGCCTGTGCGGCGTGGAAGGTGTGGTGGGCGTTGAGACCGATCAGCGCGTCCGGCTCGTAGCCGAGGATGCGCGCCGCGACCGGGTTCGCGAAGGTGACGTGCCCGCTGCGATCGACGCCATAGATCCCGTCGCCGACGGAGTTGACGAGCAGGTCGGTGCGCTGGGTCAAGGTGCGCAGATCCCGGTTCCGATCGATGACGCGTTGCTGCAGGCCGCGGCGCAGACGCTCGTTGTCGATGATCAGGGTCACCTGCCGGGCGACGACGCCGATGAGCACCATGAACCACAGCACCGACGAGACCGTGCCCAGCGCGTCGTACTGATCCTGGCGGAGGCTGGCGGCGGCCCCCACGAAGAACACCGTGAACATGACGGTGGTGCCGGCCACGGCCGAGCCGTCCTCAGGATGGTCGACCGGTGCGCCGGTCCCGATCCGCCAGGAGCTTACGCCCATGCCGAGGAGCACGTAGCCCGCGATCCAGAAGATGTCGACGGGACTGCCGAAGTCGAAGTATCCGGTCGCTGTCACGATGGCGGAACTGAAATCGGCTACGGCGAACAGTCCGAAGCCAATGCTCACCAGGAGCAGGAAACGACCGTCCACGGTGGTGCGGCGGAAGTAGAGCAGCAGCGCCGTGGTGGCGACCACGACGTCGATGACAGGGACCATCAGGGGGACCGCCCGGGCCGCCAGGTCACCATCAGGCCCGACGATCTGCGGGAACAGCGTGACACTGGCGAAGAAGAGCAGCGATCCACCCAGGACCACGCCGTCCATCACGATCCTGGCCAACTCCGCCGGGCGGCGCGGTACGGAAGGAAAGGTGATGACGCCGGCTACGCCGAGCAGCAGGGCGAGGACCAGGAACAGGTCGGCGGGCGACCCGCCGGTGCCGTCACCGTTCGGCGGCCCCGCGAAGAACAGCCACATGTTGGCGGAGGTGCCGACCAGGCCGGCCAGACCGAAGAGCCGCCAGGCGCGAACCCGTCGCTTCTCAGTCGCCCGCCGGGACTGGAAATAGCAAGCCAGCGCGGCCGAGCTGCCGCTCACGAACAGGCCGATGCCACTCGCCGCGCGGTGCACAGGGGTCGGCAAAGGGCTGAGCAGCACAACCAGGATCAGCAGCACGAAAATCGCTGCACCCAGCCAACGTGTGGAAAACCGCCAAGCCCCCGAACCTTGGGGACTCGGAAGCCCCGTCATGCGTTGACGGTACCAAAGGAAGTCGCGGGCACCGATTCACGACGAGCCGGGCCGGAACCGATCAGCGCGGGAAACGCAGCCGCGACCCTGGTTCCGCCGGGGAGAGTTCGGCATCGGCGTCGGTGAAGCCGCCCACACCCGCGATCAGCTGCCCGAGTCGCGGCCCGTGCAGCACCCGGTACGGGTACGCGCCGCGGGCGGCACGCTCGGCGTACTCCCGGATGGGGAGCGGTGCGGACGAGCCGGCCAGGACGATGTTGCCGAACCGGCGGCCCTTGAAGGTCGACGGTTCGGCGCTGACCATGGTGTGCGGGAACCGGTCGGCCAGACCCGCCAGCACCCGCCGCCCGTATGTCGAGGGCCCGCGGTCGGTGATGTTCAGCACGACGGTCCCGGTGGGGTTCAGCACGCGCCGGACGTCGGCCAGGAACTCCATCGTGGTCAACTCGGCCGGTACCCGGGCGCCGGCGAACGCGTCGACGACCACGATCTCGGTCCGGCCGGCGGCGATCTCCGCCAGCCCGGTACGGCCGTCCACCGCGCGGACCCGGATCCCGCTGCGCTTGGGCAGCGGCAGTTCCCGGCGGACGAGATCGGTCAGCGCCGCGTCGGGTTCCAGCACGATCTGAGACGACCGAGGACGGGTGGCGGCCACGTAGCGCGGCAGGGTCAGTCCGCCGCCGCCGACATGGACGATCCGGATCGGACGGCCCGGCTCGGCGCACACGTCGAGCAGATCGGCGATTCGCTGGACGTAGTCGAACTCGAGCCGGCGCGGGTCGTCCAGGTCCACGTACGACTGGTCGGTGCCGCCGACGCGGATCGTGGCCGCCGCCGGGTAGGCGTGGTCGGCGATGAACTCCGGCTGCGACGCGATCACGCGCCCCAGTCTCCCGCGAGCAAACACGAAGGCCGGCCGGGAATCCCCGGCCGGCCCTCGTACTGGAACTCGATCAGCGAATCGCCGCGTGCCCCTGGTAGTCCAGAGACGACTTCGCAACCTTCCGCTGAGCCACCCGGCTACCGTCCTCGAAGAAGCCCGTCTTCGACTTCGCGAGGGTCAACGTGGCGTCGCGCCGCCGCGTCACCCATCTCGAACAAGGCCTTCGTGCTCAGGTTGTTGATGTCGTCACACGCCTGGTGGTAGCACGGGTCGTACGGCGCGCCCGCGGTGCCGCCGTAGATCGCCGCCTGCGCCGGGGTCTTGATCCCCTCGGCCCCGCTGAACAGACCACCGGCCGGGATGCCCAGCGGCGATGAACGGGCCGTAGTCCGACCGGCCGTCGAAGGCGGTCGGCTCGGTGGCCAGCCCCTGGCTATGCGAAGTAGTCGTTGAAGACACCCTCGATCTGCGCCGATCCGGGCGGTCCGGTCACCGGGGTGTCGGATCCGTCACCGTCGTAGACGAAGCGAACGTAGTTCGGCGAGCCGAGCATGTCGAAGTTCAGATTGGCGTAGATCTTGCCGAGCTGGTTGTCGCTCAGCTGAGTCGACGTAGTACTCCGAGCCGAGCAGGCCGCTCTCCTCCGCGCCCCAGAAGGCGAAGCGGACCGGTCGCTGCAGCTTGCCCTTCTCGGTGTAGCCCAGTTCAGCCATCTCCTCGGCGATCTCCAGGATCGTCGACGCTGCCGCTGCCGTTGTCGTTGATGCCTGGACCCTCGACCACCGAATCGAGATGAGCCCCGACCACGACCACCTGGTCCTTGTTCTTGGCCGCGCCTTCGGGCGTATCGGCGATCACGTTGACCGTCTTCGCTTCGAGGTCGGTCTCGGTCGAGGCGGACACGCCGACCGTCACCGGACCGGCCTGGGTTGCCGCGTACAGCGCGGCGCCGTCCGCGAAGCTCAGCCCGATCACCGGGATATCGGCCGGATTGCCCAACGGTGACGGCCGAGCATGCTCGGTCCGGCCCGGCTGGCCCTCGTTGAAGATCATCACCGCGTCGTAGCCGGCGGCGTCCGCGTTGTCGACCTTACGCTGAAGGTGCATGTCCCGCGCTGGATCAGCGCGATCGGCCGGCTCGGCCGGCGCCGGCGAGAAGTCGCGACGCCTCGCAGCCGGAGGTGCTGCTCGGCGCCGGGCGTCGGCGGAATGACTGATGTCGTTGGTCGGGACGATCGGCGCCGGTCACGTCACCGCTGCCGGAGTACTCGAGCGTTCGCGGTCTCGTAGTCCGTCGGGGTCGGGGCTCACCTGCTCGACCGTCGCCGCGGGCCAGATCGCGGAAGAACGGGAAGGTGAACTCCTGCAGCCGCACCGTGTAGCCGGCGGCGCGCAGCTGCTGGGCACACGTAGCTCGGCCGAGGCGTCGTAGCCCGGGGTGCCCGAGGCGCGGGTCCCGCCGTTGTTGTTGGCGATCCGCTGGAAGGCTCGCTCGTGTTGCAGGATGCCGTTGACGGTCACGGCGTCGCGAAGCTTTTTCGTGTTTATCTCATCGACGGCGGTAGCCGTCCCGGGGCTTACCAGAACCGCGGCCAGGGCTGTGGCTACGGCTCCGATCAGTAACTTGCGCATGTGACTCCTTCTGTTGGGGGAACTGGGTGAGCCTTCGGGGGACATGGCTGGACTGGATTCAGATACCGGTGATCCGATCGGGCGGCGGGGCGACCGGCGACTTCGTCCCGAGATAGCTCGGTGAAAGCGGCGAGGTCGTCGCCGCCGTCCGACGGTTCGTGCCCTCGGTGAACACCGAGAACGAGTCGCCGCCGTAGGCGAGGAAGCTGTTGGTCACGATCCGGTAGGTCCCCGCCGGATCGAGCGTCGTCCCGTTCAGCGTGATGCTGGCGGGATCGATCCGGTTCCCGAAGGCGCCGCGCCGGGTCGTAGCTGAAGGTGAATCCCTGGGAGACACCGAGGATCAGCACCTCGCGACCCCCGGGCCGGCCGTCGATCGGCCTGCTGTTCCAGCAGCCGCTCGATCTGGGCGCCGGTCAGGTCCATCGTGACCAGGAAGTTGCCGAACGGCTGCACCTCGAACGCCTCGCCGTAGGTCACCTGGCCCGGTTGCTCGCCGCCCGAGATGCTCGCGTACGTCAGGTCCGCCCGCACGCCGCCGGGGTTCATGAAGGCGATCTGGGCCCCCGTCGGCGGTGCGTCGCGGCCAGTTGGGCGTCGGCGATCAGGTTGGCCAGCGGGCCCTCGGTATCCCGGTTGGGCGACCGTTTGATGTCGGCGGTGCACTACCGATCACGCGGTTGGCGATCGGGTCGGCGACCGCGTTCCAGCGGGCGACGATCTCGGTCTGGGTCGGATCCGGCTCGGTCCGGTGACCAGGTGGTTGACCGCGGTCGACTTCGTTCGCGCACGACGTCGCCCGTGCGCTTGTCGATGGTCAGCGTGGTCTCGGTGACCACCCGGCCGAAGGAAGACGCCGAGGTCACCAGCCGCGGCTTGCCGCGCGGATCGGGGATGTTGCAGACGTACGGCAGGTGGGTGTGCCCGGTGACGACCAGGTCGATCTCGGGGTGCAGGTTCTTCGCGATGTCGACGATCGGCCCGGAGATCCCGACGCACTTGTCGTAGGTCCCGGTCTGGAAGCCGCCCTCGTGCAGCAGCACGATGATCGTCTGCACGCCCGCGGCGGCGGAGTTCGCGGGCGGCCTTGTTGGCCGTCTCGACCTCGTCCTTGAACTGGATGCCCTGGATACCCGACTGCGACGACCAGGGTCGGCGTGCGCCTCCAGGGTCATGCCGATGTAGCCGACCTTGACGCCGTTGATCCGCTTGACCGTGGTACCCGGCAGGATGGTCCGGCCGTTCTTCTCCCGGACCACGTTGGCGGCGAGCCAGGGGAAGTCCGCCCCGGGATAGCCGCCGGCGCCCCAAGGCTCGTAGCACCCGTCGTCGCGGTGGCAGCCGCCGCGCTGCATCCGCAGCAGCTCGTCGACACCCTCGTCGAACTCGTGGTTGCCCACGCTCGAGACGTCGAGACCCATCGCGTTCAGCGACTCGACCGCCGGCTCGTCGTGGAAGAGCCCGGACAGGATCGGCGATGCCGCCGATCAGGTCGCCGGCCGCCACGGTCTGGGAGTAGCGGGCCTTGCTGCGCAGGTTGTCGAGGGTGGCGGCGAGGTACTCGGCCCCGCCGACCGGTGTCGCGCTCGGGTCGAGTTGCGCACCCAGGGTCGCATCGCCGCCGGTCGGCGGCTTCAGATGCCCGTGGAAGTCGTTGAACGACAACACCTGCAGCGTGAAGTCCCGCTGCCGCGGCCAGTGGGGTTTGGCCTCGGCGGTCCCGGCCACCACGATCGAGGTGAGCGCGAGCACCGCGGCAGCGGTGACGGAGGCAAGACGACGGCGGAAACGCATGCAGTACTCCCCGAGGAGGCTCGTACGGAACAGGGGGAACGGTGTGGTGCAGGCCACACCATAAGCCGTGGTTCCGACGACCCGCCAGGCCGGGACGATGACGCCTTGCCTTCACCTCGATGCGCGCAGATGTCGCGAACATGACGCGATCCGCGCCGCAACCGGTTGTTTCCGGTCGCTTTCCGCGGATCGCGTCATCTTGGCGTCATGGCCCCGTCGGCGAGAAGATCAGCTCACTTCGAAGCCGAACTGCGCATACTTGGCAGGCTCGCCCTTCACCCCGGCGGTGTCGAGATGCAGGGTTCGACTGCCCTGCGCCTTCGGCCCGGTGAGGCTGCTGGCCAGCTGATTGACCAGTCCGGTGCCGCGCACGCCGCCGATGTCCTGCCCGTCGGAGGCGATGATCAGATTCGCGTACCCGCCGCCTTGGACGTAGGCCGCCGCCAGCGTGCCGCCGAACCCGTACGGGCCGCTGGCGCCGCCGATGCCCGGCGTGGCCTGGGTGAAGGTCCAGCCGCCGACCCCGGTCGGGCCACCGGTGCCGCCCAGGATCACGTTGACCGACCCGGTGTAGCCGTTGTCCTCCGGCACGCCGATCGCGAGTTCGCTGCCTTCGGTTCCGTTCAGCTCCGCGGCCACGAGGCTGGCGCCGAACCCGTCACCGACCTCGGCCCGGCCAGGAATTCCGGTCGAGTCCTGGCTCCACAGCCGCTGGCCCTCGGTGGTGAGGCCTGTCATCGGAGCCGAAGATCATCCCGACCTCGCCGAAGCCGTACTCCTCGTCGCACTCCAGGCAGCCACGTCCGGGCGCACCGACCGCCAGGTCGGCGAAGCCGTCGTTGTTGAAGTCGCCGGCGGCCACGCTCGCGCCGAATTCGTCCTCGGGCTTGCTCTGGCCCGGCTCCAGCATCGCCTGTTGGCCGATCGGGGCTGGTTGCGGACCGCCGTACCCCTCGGTGCCGCGCTCGACGACCTGCACCGACCCCAGACCGATTCGCGATGACCGAGCTCGGGCTGACGATCGCGAGTTGATCGACTCCGTTTCGGTTGAAGTCGCCCGCCGCCAGCCTGGCGCCGAACCGCTCGTGCGAGGCCGGGTTGCCGGGTACGCCGTCGGTACTGCGGGTGAGCAGGTCGGGGCGAGGGCCGCCGTTCAGGCCGGCCTCTTCCTCACCGTAGATGACGGCAACGCCGCCGGCGATGCCCTTGCCCGCCACCGTGAGATCCGGAGCGCCGACCGCCAGGTCCTCGACGCCGTCGTGGTTGAAGTCCCCGACCACGAGCGCAGAACCGAACCGCTCGGCCTGATCCCCCGGGCCGCCGAACAGCACGCCGTACGAGAGCCACTGGGCGCTGGTCGCCGCGAGGCCCTGCTGGGAGCCGTAGAGGATGGTGATCGCGCCGTCGCCGCCGTTCTCGCCAGGAACGCCGACGGCCAGATCGGCGCAGCCGTCGGAGTCGAAGTCGCCCCAAGCAGTGGCCGCCCCGAACTCGTCGCCGGGCTCGTTCGTACCGGGCACCAACGGCGTGGCTTGGTCGATGAACTGGTCGTCGCGGGCCGTCCCGGTGGTGTCGGTGACGACGCCGCTGTTGGTCCCGTAGAAGATGTGCACGGCACCGCTGGGATGGCCGCGGCCGATCTCGGTGACGGCGAGTTCGGCGCGGTTGTCGCCGTTCACGTCACCGCGGATGGAAACACCGGTGCAGCGCGTGGCTGCCGAGGCGGGGATGGGGCCCGCGGCAAGGAGACCGCCGGCCAGCATCACGCTGGTACCGACGGCGACGAATCGTCTGAGTATTGATGGATATCATTTGTCGACCATGGCAGCGCAAGCCGGTCCGGTAGAACCGTTCGGCGACGAACGACGGTCCTATTGATACGGGCCCAAGACGGATACATCCGGGGGCGTTGCTGTACCACTACGACCCCGTATCGTCGCGCCACGACGCTCGCGGTCGTGGTCACGATTCGGCATGGCCGCCGAGCCCGTCTGTGACAGCTGTGACGTGAGTGACGATCGGTTATCCGCCCGTGACCATGCCTTGAGCCCCTTGCGAGCGCTCGAACTCCATCGGGGGCGAACGCGTGGAGGGCGAACTACCACTCGGTGCGCAGACCTAGATCGTCACCGGCTGCGACTGGACCATGACCAGGCCGTCGCTGGCGGCGTCCACGTCGAAGTTGACCTCGTCACCCTCGGCGACCTCGCCCGACAGCACCTGGCGGGCCAGTCTGGTCCTCGATCGTGGTCTGGATCAGCCGGCGCAGCGGCCGGGCGCCGTAGACCGGGTCGAAGCCGGTCAGGGCCAGCCACTCCTTCGCCGCCGGGCGTCGCCTCGACCGACGATCCGCCGGTCGGCCAGCCGCGCGTTGAGCCGGCGCAGGTTGATCTCGACGATCCGGGCCAGCTCCTCGGTGCCGAGCGGCTCGAACAGCACGATCTCGTCCAGCCGGTTCAAGAACTCGGGCTTGAACGCACTCCGGACCACGCCCATCACGGCGTTCCGCTTCAGCTCCGGGTCCAGCGTCTGGTCGGCCAGGAACTGCGAGCCGAGGTTCGAGGTCAAGATCAAGATCACGTTGCGGAAGTCGACCGTACGGCCCTGGCCGTCGGTCAGCCGGCCGTCGTCCAGCACCTGCAGCAAGATGTCGAAGACCTCGGTGTGCGCCTTCTCGACCTCGTCCAGCAGGACGACCGCGTACGGGCGGCGCCGGACCGCCTCGGTCAGCTGGCCGCCCTCCTCGTAGCCGATGTAGCCGGGAGGGGCGCCGACCAGCCGGGAGACCGAGTGCTTCTCGGAGTACTCGCTCATGTCGATCCGGACCATGGCGTGCTCGTCGTCGAACAGGAACTCCGCCAGCGACTTGGCCAGCTCGGTCTTGCCGACGCCGGTCGGGCCGAGGAACAGGAACGAGCCGGTCGGCCGGTTCGGGTCGGAGATGCCGGCCCGCGACCGGCGGACGGCATCGGACACGGCGCGCACGGCCTTGGTCTGGCCGATCAGCCGCTCGCCGAGCCGGGACTCCATCGCGAGCAGCTTCTCGCTCTCGCCCTGCAGCAGCCGGCCGACCGGGATGCCGGTCCAGTTGGACACCACCTCGGCGATGTCGTGGGGCCCGACCTCCTCGGACACCATCGGCGCCGTCTGGCTCTCGGCCTCGTCGGCTCGCGCCAGCTGGTTCTGCAGCTCGGGGATCTCGCCGTAGCTGATCTCGCTGGCGCGTTGCAGGTCGCCCTCGCGGAGCAGCCGGTCGGCCTCGGTCCGCAGCTCGTCGATCTTCTGCCGCAGGTCGCCGACCTGGTTCAGGCCCTGCTTCTCGGCCTCCCAGCGCGCCTCGAGCCCGCGCAGCTCCTCCTCGGACGTCGGCCAGCTCGCCCTGCAGACCGGGACAGCCGCTCGACCGACCCGGGATCGGACTCCTTCTCCAGCGCGAACTGCTGCATCTTCATCCGGTCGACGGTGCGCCGCAGCTGGTCGATCTCCTCCGGCGAGGAGTCGATCTCCATCCGCAGCCGGGACGCCGCCTCGTCGATCAGGTCGATGGCCTTGTCGGGCAGCTGCCGGGAGGTGATGTAGCGATTCGACAGGCTGGCCGCCGCGACCAGGGCGGCGTCGGTGATGGCCACCTTGTGGTGCGCCTCGTACCGCTCGCGCAGCCCGCGCAGGATCGCGATGGTGTCCTCGACACTCGGCTCGCCGACGAAGACCTGCTGGAAGCGGCGCTCCAGGGCGGGGTCCTTCTCGATCCGCTCCCGGTACTCGTCCAGCGTGGTGGCGCCGATCATCCGCAGCTCGCCGCGGGCCAGCATCGGCTTGAGCATGTTGCCGGCGTCCATCGAGGAGTCGCCGGTCGCGCCGGCGCCGACCACGGTGTGCAGCTCGTCGATGAAGGTGATGACCTGGCCCTCGGCGTCCCGGATCTCGGCCAGCACGGCCTTCAGCCGCTCCTCGAACTCGCCGCGGTACTTCGCGCCGGCGACCATCGAGGGCAGGTCGAGCGAGACCAGCCGCCGGCCCTTCAGCGAGTCCGGTACGTCGCCGGCGACCAGCCGCTGGGCCAGCCCCTCGACGACGGCGGTCTTGCCGACGCCGGGCTCGCCGATCAGCACCGGGTTGTTCTTGGTCCGGCGGGCCAGCACCTGGACGACGCGGCGGATCTCGGTGTCCCGGCCGATGACCGGGTCGAGCCTCCCCTCGCGGGCCTGCTCGGTGAGGTCGACGCCGTACTGGTCCAGGGCCGACGACGTGCCCTCGGCCTCGGCGCTGGTCACCCGCTTGCCGCCCCGGGCGTCGTTGAACGCCTGGGTCAGCGCGTCGGCGGTGACCTTGCGCTGGCTCAGCAGTCCTGCGCGTCGGAGTCGACCGCGGCCAGCGCGATCAGCAGGTGCTCGGTGGCGACGTAGGCGTCGCCGAGCTGCTCGGCGCGGGTCTCCGCGTCGGCGAGCACTCGGGCGAACGAGCCGGACAGGGCCGGCTGGCTGACCGAGCTGCCGCTGGCCGACGGCAGCTTGGCGATCGCGCCCTGCGCGGCGGCGTCGACGGCCAACGGGATCCGCGCCGACCGCGGTCAGCAGCGGCGCGGCGGTGTTGCCCGGCACCATCAGCAGGGCGTGCAGCAGGTGCGACGGCTCGGCGTTCGGGTTGCCGCCCGTCAAGGCGTTGCGCAACGCGGCCGAGACGGCGTCCCGGCTCTTCGTGGTGAGCTTCTCGGTGTTCAAGTTCGGTGGTCCTCCGTGGACTGAAAGTCGGCCTGACAAAGATTGAGTCTACTACGCTCAACTTTGCTGTCGCGTGCGCTATTCCCATTGAGCGAAGTGGACTCAACCCCACGGCTCCGCCCGCATCTGAACTTGGCGCTCAGTTTGGCCCGGCGTCCTTGACGTACGCAATTGCGTCGTAGCTGTTCAGCTGAGCGGGGTCCAGCGGGGCGTAGCCGAACCACGGGGAAACGCGCGGAGCGGGCCACAGATCGCCGAGGTTCGCCGCCAGCCGGTGGGCGTCCACGAGGTAGCGCTGCTCCGGGAGCCCGTACAAGAGCCCTTCGATGGTGTCCGGGGGTGGTGTCTCCACACCCTGGTGGCGGATGGTGCCGAGGGCCGTGGCCACAAAGGCGTAGCCCTCGCCGAGGTGGGTGCTGACGATCGACCCGGCGCTCCACCAGGTCAGCGGCAGGCCACCCATCTGCATCGAACTCTGGTCCCGCTGGAGATGCCCGTTGTGGGCGTGCACCAGCGCCGGGCCCTGCTCGGCGATGGCGAGCAGATTGGCGGCCATCATCGAATCCCGCAGCGCGCAGAGTCGCGCCAATCGACTCGGTGATGGGTGGGCCATCCAGAAGTGGTACCGGAGCAGCCCGACGGCCGTCCGACCGTACAGCCGGGCCCGGTCCCATCCGGTTGGCGAGGACACGGTGATCAAATGCGGCGTCTGCTCCTCGAGCAGGGCGACAAGATCGTCGGCGAGCAGCCGCAGCTGGACGGCGTCGGTCGTTTGCCCTGCGGACTGGGACGGGTCCATCATCGCGGCGGGGTTGGTCCATCGGGCGTCGGCGCCGAGCAGGCGGTCGAGAGTCTCCGCGCTGCCGGACAGCAGGTCGGCGTCAACCCAGCTGGTGAGAAGGGCGTGGAGTTCGGTGAGGCTCTGCCGGGGGCTGGCGGCACCGGTCATCTCCAGCGGGCCGTCGAAGCCGGCGAAGCGCACTCGATCCGAGGCCGGACGACCCACGTTGTATTCACGCATCCAGCGCACCAGGTCCCGGTTTCCCGCGAAGGCACCCCAGCCGTGGCTGATGCCGCGCTCCATCACCTCGTCGAGACTGCCCGCACCAGACCTGATGTAGTCGTCGACGACCAGGCCCATCAGGCAGTCGCTCTCGATCGCTATCGTGCGATAGCCCTCCTGCTCGACCAGCTGCCGGAAGAGATCGTTTCGCAGGTCGAGCAGAACGTCCTCGCCGTGAGTGGGCTCACCCAAGGCGAGCAGCCGTGGCCGACCCGGGAGCAATCCCATGAGGTTTGCGGCGTCGACGCTGTTGGCCGCGGCTTCTACGGCTGCACTCATACCCTCAACGGTATCGTTGAAGCTTCCATTGAAACTTATCCTTCGATGCGAGCGGCGACGCGATGAATAACCTTCAAAGCCGCGGGCGACTCAGGCCGGTCGATCTGGCGCGCGCTCACGGCCTGTCCACCCAAGCGATCAGGAATTACGAGGCGGCCGGCATCCTGCCGACGGCGGAACGCACTCCGCACGGCTACCGCAGCTACACGACGCTGCACGCGCAGGCCCTGCATGCGTTCCTGGCCCTGGTGCCGGGACACGGCCACCAGCCGGCCACGTCGATCATGCAGGCGATCAACCGGAACGCGACCGAGACTGCGCTCCAGCTCATCGACGCGAGCCACGCCCAACAACTGCTCGACCGGCGCACCCTCCAGACCGTCGAAGCCGCAGTCCGCAACCTCGAGCCTGTGCCAGCCGAAATCGGCGACACGTTCGTGGGCCCCTTGGCAGCCAGGCTCGGCCTTCGCCCGGCCACCCTGCGCACGTGGGAGAGCGCCGGCCTGGTCCGGCCGGGCCGCGACCCGCAGACCGGCTACCGGGTCTTTCGCCCGGCCGACGTACGCGACGCTCTGCTCGCCCACCAGCTCCGACGGGGCGGCTATCGGTTGGCGGAGATAGCCCGGGTGATCGACCAGGTCCGGACCGCAGGCGGCGTTGCGCCGCTGGAGTCGATGCTGCACGACTGGCGAACCCGGCTCGCGACCCGAGGCCGCGCCATGCTCAGCGGCGCCGCCGCACTGGACGCCTACCTCGGCAGTCGCCGCCTACCCTGAGCTGGTGAGCGAGGCCACGGCGTCGGAACCGCGGATGCACATCCGCTGGGGCTGGATCATCGGATGCATCGTGCTCGGGCTTCTCGGGATCGCGACGGGGTTCTCGCTGGTCGCGGCGGCGGATCGCCAGGCGTACGTCGCCAGCGTGCTCGCCGGAGTCGGCACGACTCTGCTGCTGGTCGGGTTTGTCGTGCTGCTGGAGCGGCGAATCCTCGACACCGCGACGAAGGCGGTACGGCGGGCGGTGGACGCGGAGCGGGAGGCGAGCGCCGCGCGGATCGAACGGCTCGTCGCCGATCTCGAGGATCGGCTGTCCGCCGAATGGGCCCGGTCCGATGCGGACGTGGCTGCCCTGAAGCGGCGGACGACCGAGCTCACGGAGGAGACGGTGCGGCGGATCGTCGATGAGGCGAACGTGGCGGCGGAGGTGCGGCAGCGCACCACCGAGTAGCGCGTTCACCCGGCGATCCGTCCGCGGATATCCGCGTTCGGAGGATCCCCACCCGGCGAGTGCGGCGGCCACGGCCGTGAGCGCGCGACTCGCGATCATGACCGCCGCCCGGAACTCCGCGGTTTGCTCGGCGCTCCAGTTCGAGGTGGCGATGTCGCCGCGGACCCGATGGAGAGCCGTAGCCTGGTCGCATCGTTCGACGAAGGGAGCGGCCATGGCCGACGAGGAACGCGCCGGCCTCTCCTTCAGCCATCTCGACGCCGAACTGTTCGACGGCGCCGGCGCCACGAAACGCGACCTGGTCGACTATCTCGAAGCGGTGGCGGACCGGATGCTGCCGGTGCTGGCGGACCGACCCCTCTCGGTGATCCGGGTCCGGCCGGGTCAGCCGGCGTTCATGCAGAAGAACCTGCCCAAGTACACGCCCGATTGGATGGAACGGACGACGATCTGGGCCGAGGCGTCGAAGCGCGAGGTGTCCTATCCCCTGGTGGGTGACCTGCGGATGTTGCTCTGGTTCGCCAACCAGCGGGCGGTGGAATACCACGTCACCCTCTTTCGGATGGCGCACCCACACGAGCCCGACTTCCTCGTGATGGACCTCGACCCGCCGGAGGGCGCCGGCTTCGAGACGGTGATCGCGGCCGCCCGGCTGGTGCAGGGCGCGCTGATGGAGTCGGGTCTGACCGGTGCCGTGAAGACCAGCGGCGCGAAAGGGATGCACATCTTCGTGCCCCTGGCGGCAGGTACGGCGCCCGCCGACGCCGCCGCGGCTTCCCGAGCGCTGGCGGCGCGAGCCGAACGACTTGACCCGTCGCTGGCGACGACCGCGTTCGTCAAGGAGGACCGCGCCGGCAAGGTGTTCCTCGATTCGACCCGCGCCGGTGGGGCCACCGTGGTCGGCGCCTACAGCCCGCGGGTCCGACCCGGAGCGCCGGTGTCGTTCCCCGTTTCCTGGGACGACCTGGACGAGGTCTCGCCGGCCCGGTTCACGGTGCGTACGGCGGCGGGCCTGCTCGCCGGCGCGGACCCGTGGCGCGACGCGCTGCCGAAGCCGGAGCCGCTGCCTGCGGACCTGGTCGCCGAGGGCCACGAGATCCCGATCGCCCGGGTGCAGGCGATGCACGAGGGCAAGCGCCGGGCCCGTGCTCGGCGCGCCGCCGACGTCGATTAACCACGTCAGCGGTGGTTGGCCTCGTCCCACAGGGCGGCGGCGACCTCCCCCACGTCCTCGCCCGCCTGGAAGAGCGCGCTCAGGTCCTGCGACGCGCCCGCATTGTTGGTCACGATGTCGAAGACCCGCCAGGAGCCGTCGGCGGCCTGGAAGTAGCCGGCCAACGCCTTGGCCTGGATCTGGATCGTGCCGGTCAGCGGATCGCCACCCGCGGCGGACCCGGTTTTGGCGAAGACCTTCCCGGCGGCCGGCGAATTCTTGGCCGTTTCGGCCAACGTGCCGTCGACGCCGAGGATCGGCAGCGTGTCGCGCCACCGATCGAAATCGGGCTGCTCGACCCAGTACCGCAGCATCTGGGTGACCGCGATCGGGGTCGCCCGGTCGTTCAGGTCACCACCCCGGCCGTCCGACAGCGCGACGCCGCGGACATCCACGCCGGACCTGGTCAGATAGGTGCGGACCTCGGCGAAGCCGTCCTCGCAGTCGTTGCTCTTGGCCTTCACGGCCAGTAGGCAGACGGCGAGGTTGGCGCCGAGGTTCAGGCTCACCTTCATGATCAGCCGGGCCTGCTCGGCGTACGTCGGGGACACGAAGGCGGCCACCCGGTCACCGGCGGGGTACGTCATCGACTTCGGCAACAGCGCGACCGGGTTGGCCCCGGTGGGCCGGGCCCCGACGCGGACACCGTTGGCCTCGAGGGCCTGGATCAACACCGTCCGGCCGAACGCGGCCGGATCGGTGATCGGTGCCACCCGCAGCTGCGGGTCCGAGTCGGCGGCGATCGTGCCCGTGATCGTGATCTGCCCGGGTGCACTGCCGGAGATCGTCAGCGCGGTGGGTTCGCCGGCGGCGACGGTCCGCACCGTGTTCTGCACCGTGTAGCTCGCGGCCAGCGGCCGTACCGCCAGGGTCGAAGCGACACCCGTGCCGGCCCCGGGCCGCACGGTGACGTCGATCGTGTTGTCGTTGATCATGATCGGGGTCGGGTCGGGGTTCCAGGTGGAAGCGAACAGCCGGTCGTCCACGACCACATCGCCGCTGACCTGGGTGATGCCGGATGCCCGGACCTGTTTGGCCAGCGAGATGATCCCGGCCAACGGATTCTGTGGGGTGAGTTCGGCTCCCGGAGCGAAGTTGGCGTCGACGTGGTCCACGTCGGTGAACTCCACCTTTCCGTCGGGCGTGGTGCGACCTCCGAACGTGAGGTCGCCGGCCCCGACCAAGATCAGATCTCCGTTCAGCCGGGCCCCACTCCGGTCGCCGCGGGAATAGACCGGTGTGGTGATCTTGCTATCGGGTCCGAGGCCTTCCCAAGCCGAGGAGACGGAAAAGATCTTGGCCGTCGACCCCGGGATGAACATCTCCTCCGCCCGCCGGTCCACGCTGACCTGTGACGTCGCGGTGTTGATCTCGAACATGCCCCAAGCAGCATGTGCGTACTGCGGCTTCTCGATGATCTCGGCGATGGCCTCGGGCACGCCGCTCTCGTGCTCGGCCGGGGGGGTCGGCCCCGGATCGGTGCAGCCCGCCACGCCGAGCAGGGTGCCGGCGGCGATCACCGCGACCACCCTGCGAATGAGATCCGTCACGACCGTCACCTCCGCGCTAGGTGACCAAGATCATTGCAGTTGGTCCCACGGGTGACCGACGGCGGGGAGGGGAATCTCAGGCCGTGATGCGGCCGGCGGTGAGCCGCGCACGGTCGGCCGCCTCGCGACCCGCGTCCCAACCCCGGCGGTCCAGGTATCCGGTGTTCATCGAGCGGGTGTGTGGGAACAGTCGCTCGAACTCCGCGGTCACCGCGTCCGTCTGGCGCTGCAGGACCGGCACCAACTCCGCGCCGTAGCTGGCGGTCGTGGCCCGGTCGGCCTCCTCGAGGCGCTCTCCGATCCGCGTCGCGTACGCCATGAGGAAGGACTTGCGGAACCGGGCCGACCGGTCGAACGAACCGGCCCGCCGGTTTCCGGCATCGGCCATCGCCCGGGTCGCCTGGATCAACAAAGACGTGAAGAGCATCTCCACCTGGTCGACGTCCAGCGGCGTCCCGACCACATTGCACATGTCGAACTCCGCCAGGTAGACCGCGCGGCACCGGTTCGGGCCCGCGACCGCGTGCAGCAGGCTGGCTTTGACTTGCGCGTACGGCGCCTGAAGTTGGATCCGGACCGTGGTGACCTCGACCTGCTCGGCGTTGTCCCGGTGCAGCAGCGCCTCGTCGATCGCGTGCCGGGTCATCAGCTCCTGGGCCTTGGCGGTGAACGTCTCCGCTTCCGCGGGATGGCCGGTCGCCTCCGCTTTCGCCAGCAGGGCCCGGATCCGGGTCAGCAGCCGGTCCCGCTCGGCCGATCCCGACGGGGCGGCCGGCTGCGCGCGCCGACCCCACTGCGACGGTGGCGGTCCGAGGGCGGTGAGCGGCGGAAGCTCGGCCAGCAGCTTCACGAGCAGCAACAGGTCGGTCCAGGTCTGGGCGAGCGCGGATTCGACCGTCGAGTCCGCGGGTCGCCACTCGAGGGTGGCGGTGACGTCGGTGGCCCCGATCTCGCCGGCCAGAGTTCGCAGTTGGTGCTGCCAGGACTCCGGCGCCCGGGTGAAGGCGTCAGCGACCCGCGCCTGGTCCACGATGGCGGCCGCGGCGAGGTCGGCGACGCGAGCACCGCGCTTTCCTGCGGCGTGCCGCAGATCCCGCGGCTGCCAGCCGTGCTCCCAAGCCTGCGACAACCGGGCCCGGATCTCTGCGACAGCCAGGGTCTGCATCGCGGTCAGCACGGCCGGGCGCTGATCGGAGATCCAACGAGCGACGACGATACCGAGATGGTCGGCCGAGACGCCGGCCGCAAACCTGGCCAGGGTCGAGAACAGCTCATGCGCCTCGAGCGCGTCCTGCTGATCGCGGAGACGATCGTCTGGCGGCGGCGGGGTTGCCCCACCACGAGGAGGCATAGCCGTCCGCCGTCTGCGCTGCTGTGCTTTCGCGGCCCGCCGCTGTTGGTTGTTCCTGCCCACGCACACATCTTGGCGGAGGACCCGGACATTCTCGTCCTGCCGCAGAGGTTATCCCCAGGTGTCCCCAGTTCTCGGCTCAGTCAAGCAGCTCCAGCAACCAGCCGGGTCGCCGCACCTGAGCGCCGAGGTCTCGAACCGAGTCACTCAAGGCGCGGTCGGCGGTGACCACCGCGGTGGGCCCGGCGGCAACCGAGGCGCGGCAGAGGTCGACGATCGCGGCGTCACCGTCGCGCTCGGCATGCACGGTACGGACCGCGCCGACCTGCCCAGCCTCGACGCCAGCCCTCGCCTGGCCCTCCAGGACCAGGATCACCTGGTCGTACCCGGTGGCCGCCCGGCCGAGGGACGCGTGCAGCCGGCGGGCCGCTCCGGGCCGGTCGCGCCACCAACCGTCGGGCCGGGAGCCGACCACGTTGGCCGCATCGACGACGAGGCTGGAGATCACCCGGCCATTCTCGCCCGGCTTCGCAACCAATCGGTCGCAGACCGCACGCCTGTGCGCCTCAGAGTTGTGGTTGGTGACCGTTTGGTTGAGGTCTGTGGCCTCGATCGTCTCGCTCAGGTGGGGCATGCCCATCCTTCGGCCCGGATTTTTGTGCGCCTCAGAAAAGAATGCGCTGGACGCGACCCGCGACCAGGACCATCAGCGCCGACCGTTGGGGCATCTCCCCTTGCCCTTTCAGGCATGCGCTCGCCGTACGGACTAGATCAGATCTCCGTGCCCGGGCCCGCGTCATGCTGTTCGGCGTCATGCTGCTGGGGGCCGCTCGCCTCGATCGGGCCGGCCGAGCCGCGTTCTGCCTGACCTCCGCCGCTGTCCTCACACGGGCACTCACCCGGCGGGATCGGGCCGCACCGCTGCACCGCGACCAGGCTGGACGCGACGAGGTTGCCGGCCGTCCGCTGCAGCGCGATGAGTTGATTCGGGTCGGTCGGACCGAGGATCCGCGGGAGGTGTCCGGCGAGGTGGCGAACCGGAGCCGCATCGGGCCGGTCGGCGACCGGACGGAAGACCCTCGACATGGTCATGGCGACTCCTCGATCAGCCTCGACCATAACGCCGCGGGTGGCCCGGACCATGTCCGAAAGGGCAGCCGTGTGGGCAGCTCAGGCGTCACGACCGGCTGGTGCCGAGGTGCTTCGACCGAGTAACGCCTTCGGTGCCGACCAAACCCGACCCCGTGCCGCCAGATGCACCGCGCCGGCCGGGTCGGCGGTGAAGATCCGGGCTCCGGGCGGGGCGGCCCGGCTGTTGGCCACGAGCTCGGCCAGGTCGTTGACCCGAGCGCGCAGCTCGTCGATCTCGTCCTGCATCTGCAGGATCCGCCGAATGCCCTCCAGATTGATGCCCTCGTCCTGCGACAGCCGCTGGACCAGCCGCAACTTGGCGATGTCGTGGGCGGAGTAGCGCCGGCCGCGCTTGGCCGTCCGGCGCGGTGACACCAGGCCCATCCGGTCGTAGGTGCGGAGGGTCTGCGGGTGCATCCCCGCCAGATTGGCCGCCACCGAGATGACGAAGACCGGCGCATTCCGGTCGATCCGGTCCGGGAGTGAGGCGGACATCGTCCGGTCTCAGTTCCCGGCGAAGAGCTTGGCGCGCGGATTCGTCCGGCCGACGGCGTTGGCGTACGAGTCGAGGGCCTGTCGGGCCTCCTCGCTCAGCGCCGACGGCACGACGACCTCGAGGGTGACCAGCAGGTCACCGGTGCTGCCGTCCCGCTTGGAGACACCCTTGCCGCGGACCCGGAGGATCCGTCCGTTCGGCGTTCCGGCCGGGATCTTCAGCCGCACCGACGGCCCGTTCAGAGTGGGGATCTCGATCTCGGCCCCGAGCGCCGCCTCGTCGAATGTCACCGGGGCGGTCAGGGTCAGGTTGTCGAGCTTCCGGCCGAAGACCGGGTGGGTACGGACGTGGACAACGACGTACAGGTCTCCCGCCGCACCACCGTTCTCGCCGGCGCCACCCTTGCCCTTCAGCCGGATCCGCTGGCCGTCGGTCACCCCCGCGGGGATCCGCACCTGCATGGTCTTGGTGGACCTGCCCCGGCCGGAGCCGTGGCAGACCGGGCACGGGTCCTCGACCACCATGCCGCGACCGCGGCATTCCCGGCAGGGCTCCGTCACGGCGAACACGCCGCCCGAGGTGGAGGTCTGCATTCCGCTGCCCTGGCAGACCGGACAGACGTGCGGCACGGTGCCGGCCTTGGCACCGGTGCCGTGACAGGTCGGGCAGGCCGCGTCGGACACCATCTGCATCCCGACGGTCACCCCGGCGATCGCGTCGTTGAAGTCGACGGTCACCTCGCCTTCGACGTCGCTGCCCCGGCGGGGACCGCGGGAGGTCGAGTAGCGGGTCGTCCGGGTGTTGCCGCCGGAATTGAACAGTCCGCCGAAGAGGTCGCCCAAGTTGGTGTCGCCGGCGTTGCGGAACAGGTCGTCCATCGACGGCCCGCCCTGCCCACCGGCACCAGCGCTGCCGGGGAAGCGGAAACCGCCGCCGCCGAACAGCCGGCGCGCCTCGTCGTACTCCTTGCGCTTGGTCTCACTCGACAACACGTCGTTCGCCTCGGAGACCTCCTTGAACCGCTTCTCCGCCTCCGGGTTGCCCGGGTTGGCGTCGGGGTGGTTCTCCCGCGCAAGCTTGCGGTAGGCCTTTTTGATGTCCTCGGGCTTGGCGTCCTTGGCGACACCGAGGACCTTGTAATAGTCCTTCTCGATCCAGTCCTTGGTACTCATCTACGCCTCCCCTCGAGGTGCTTACTCGGTTTGTGTGAAGAGTTTGCGTTCGTAGTCGAATCGAACTCTCCACGCAAACAGCCCTCAGTCGCCGACGTCGGGTGCATCCGCCACTTCCGGGGCGGGTTCGGCGGGCTCGGCGACCGCGACCCGGGCCGGTCGCAGGATCCGATCCTCCACCCGGTAGCCCGGCTGCAGGATCTCTACGCAGGTGGGACCGTCGATCCCGTCGGCGTGGGAGTGCAGCAGCGCCTCGTGGATGTGCGGGTCGAAGGCATCGCCCACCTCCCCGAACGTGGCCAGGCCGTGCTTGCCGGTGATCCGTTCGATCTCGTCCGCGACGGCCTTGAACCCGCCGGACAACTCGTCGTGCTCCCGCGCGGACCGGATGTCGTCCAGCACGTTGAGCAGGTCCTTGAGCAGGTTCTCGATGGTGGCCTTGCGGATGAGGTCGCGGTCGCGGTCGACCCGGCGCTTGTAGTTGACGTACTCGGCCTGCAGCCGCTGCAGATCAGCTGTGCGCTCGGCCAGTTGCGCCTTGACCTCGGCCACTTCTGACTCGGCGGCCGACTTCTCGGTCGTGATCTCGTTCGCCTCCTCCGGGGCGGGAGCCGCAGCGGACTGCGGCCCCCGGGCCTGGTAGGTCACGGGATCGATCTTCCGGTTGTCCCGGATGATCGGTCCCTGGTGTTCGCTTTCCGGATCAGTGTCTCGCGCCGAGCTCACTTGCTCTCGCTCGACTTCGACTCGTCGGTCTCGTCGACGATCTCGGCGTCGACCACGTCGTCGTCGGAAGCACCGTCGGAACTGCCGTTGGACGAGGGATCCTCACTCGGCGAACCAGCCTCGGACGGAGCCTGGTTCTGGGCCGCCTGGGCCGCCGCGTACATGGCCTGGCCGAGCGCCGCGCTGGTGGTGTTCACCTTGTCGAGAGCGGTCTTGACCACATCGTTGTCGGTGCCCTCCAGGGCGGTCTTCAGCTCGGCGAGAGCCTCCTCCACCGGCGTCCGAACATCGTCGGTGATCTTGTCGGCGTTCTCGCTGAGCAGCTTCTCGGTCCGGAACACCATGTTGTCGGCCTCGTTGCGGAGTTCGACCCCCTCGCGCCGCTTCCGGTCCTCCTCGGCGTGCGCCTCCGCCTCCTTGACCATGTTGTTGATCTCGTCCTTGCCGAGGGCCGAGCCCCCGGTCACCGTCATGGACTGTTCCTTGCTGGTGGCCAAGTCCTTGGCGTGCACGTGGACGATGCCGTTGGCGTCGATGTCGAACGCGACCTCGATCTGCGGTACGCCGCGCGGAGCCGGCGGCAGTCCGGTCAACTCGAAGTTGCCGAGCGACTTGTTGTCCCGGGCGAAGTCACGCTCACCCTGGTAGACCTGGATCATCACCGACGGCTGGTTGTCGTCGGCCGTCGTGAACACCTCGGACCGCTTGGTCGGGATGGTGGTGTTGCGCTCGATGATCTTGGTCATCACGCCGCCCTTGGTCTCGATGCCGAGGCTCAGCGGGGTGACGTCGAGCAGTAGCACGTCCTTGACCTCACCCTTCAGCACGCCGGCCTGCAGGCTGGCGCCAAGGGCGACGACCTCGTCGGGATTCACACCCTTGTTGGGTTCCTTGCCGCCGGTCAGCTCCTTGACGAGCTCGACGACGGCCGGCATCCGGGTGGAGCCGCCGACCAGGATCACGTGATCGATCTTGCCGATGCTGATCTTGGCGTCCTCGATCACCGCGTTGAACGGGGTGCGGCAGCGGTCCAGCAGATCGGAGGTGAGCCGCTGGAACTCCGAGCGGCTCAGCTTCTCCTCCAGGTGCAGCGGACCGGACTCGCCAAGGGTGATGTAGGGCAGGTTGATCGAGGTCTCGCTCGCACTGGACAGTTCGATCTTCGCCTTCTCGGCGGCCTCCTGGAGGCGCTGCCGGGCGATCTTGTCCTGGCTGAGGTCCGTGCCGTTCTTGTTCTTGAACTGCTTGACCAGCCAGTCGACGATCCGGCCGTCCCAGTCGTCGCCGCCCAGGCGATTGTCGCCCTTGGTGGCCTTGACCTCGAACACGCCGTCGCCGATCTCCAGCAGCGACACGTCGAAGGTGCCGCCACCGAGGTCGAAGACCAGGATGGTCTGCTCGGAGCTGCCCTTGTCGAGGCCGTACGCGAGAGCGGCAGCGGTCGGCTCATTGATGATGCGGTCCACGGTCAGCCCGGCGATCTCGCCGGCTTCCTTCGTGGCCTGCCGTTCCGCGTCGGAGAAGTAGGCGGGGACGGTGATCACCGCGTTGGTCACCTGCTCGCCCAGGTAGGCCTCGGCGTCGCGCTTCAGCTTCTGCAGTACGAACGCACTGATCTGCTGCGGCTTGTAATCCTTGCCGTCGATGGCGACCTTCCAGTCGGTCCCCATGTGGCGCTTGACCGACCGGATCGTCCGGTCGACGTTGGTGACGGCCTGGCGCTTGGCCACCTCGCCGACCAACACCTCGCCGCCCTTGGCGAACGCGACTACCGAGGGGGTGGTCCGAGACCCCTCGGCGTTGGGGATGACGGTGGGTTCGCCACCCTCTAGTACGGCGACGACGGAGTTGGTCGTCCCGAGGTCGATGCCGACTGCACGAGCCATAGTTGTATGTCCTCCGGTGTGGAAGTGGGTTTCCTTGAGTCTGTCGGGCTCAACTTACATGTTGAGCGTACTAGGCTCAACCCTGGGGTCCCACCCGGTATTCCCTGATTGAGCCACCATCAAGCGGCACGTTGCAGCCCCGTGCTGTCAGCCTGCGTCGGTCGATTGGTCCATGACCTGGAGCACGGTGCCAGCTGGGTCTTGGTAGACCGCCAAGAAGCCTCCGGGGATCTCGGTCGGTTCGGTGAGGACGGTAAGTGCTGCCGGTCGATCGGCGTGAAAGATCTGCACGCTGCCCACGACGAAGACAGGGCCGGGCGTTGCGGCGGGATCGTTCGAGTCGAGCATGAGCTGCGTGTCGGAGCCGGGGACCACCAGCGCTACGGTCGTGTCGCCCTCGCGCCAGGCCTCGCTGAAGCCGAGCCCGTCGCGGTAGAGGGCGAGCGACTGTGCCATGTCAGCGGTGGGCATGAACAAGAACTCGAGCTTCATGAGGTCTCTCCTCGCGTGGGTAATTGGGTTACGCCCAGCGTAACGGCATTATGAACCTGTGCGCGAGTGGGTTCCGATGAGTACGTCCGCCAGGGGGCGGCTTGTCGTTGTCGCGCTTGAGCTTTTCGGCCGTCAACCTTTCGAGAGCGTGGCGGTCACTGAACTCGCCGCTGCTGCGCAGGTCACCACCGGGGCGCTCTACCACCACTTCGGCAGCAAGTTGGCGCTGTACGACTTTGTCCGACGCGATGTTGAGCAGCGGATCCTCGATCGGATCGACGGGGCTGTCGGTGCTGGTTCGGCGGGTCACCCGGCGACGGTGACGGCCGCGCTGGTTGTGGGCTTCGACTTCGCGGTCGATCAGGACTTCTCGCACATGCTGGCGGCCTCACCAGTTGCGGCGGGAGAAGATCGCCTCGCCGGCGCACTGGCCTCGGCGGCTGCCAGTGGAGTCATCGTGGGGCGCATCCTTGCCGCTGCGTGGCGGGCCGCTCTGCTTGCCGTTGCCGAAGGTGCCGACCGAACCGAAACGCGTGCCGCGCTGGCAGCGCTGTCGGTCCAGCCGTAACGGCCACACTGACCGACCTGCGAACTTGCCGGTCGCTTTTCGGCGATCGGAGCCTGCGATCCGACTCCGGCGGCATGTCAACAGCGACCCCGCTCCTCCGTCGTCGCTGGACGGACGATGCTTGCGGCACGGGCTCGAAGCGGTCGGCCGCCGATCAGCGGGCCCGCTGCACCTGGCCCTCATCTTGACCGGCAGGTCCGCGTGCTAGACGTCGTCCCGCTGACGAAGATCAGGAACCGGTCGAAGCTGCGGGCGAACCACCGCTCGTGCGCTACGAGGGTCGCTCAGCTCAGAACTGCGGTGCCACAAACCTCTGGGGTCGTGCGGTCTCGCGACGGAACGGTCTGCGTAGATTTGCGTAGCGGCCTTTCGCGGCGAACGTGGGGCTCGCCGGCGCCGGTCCGAAAGGATGGACTGGACCTGGTGACCCGGCGGGCAGGAGGCACGACCATGCGGGTACGCAGACGCATCGTTGCGGCCGCCGGGGCCGGTGTCGCGGTCGCCTTGCTTGTCGTCGGTGGGGTGGCCGTGTCGAGGATCGCCGCCGACCCCACACCCGCGCCGACTGCGGTGCCAACGCCCGTGCCGACTCCGTCGATGAGCCCACTACCGTCCAAGACCCCTGCGGTGTCCGCGCCGCGCGGGCGAAAGGACTGGTCGGTCGAGGTAGATGATGCGGAATGCCTCCAGGGGCCCCCCGGCAATCCCGTGAGCCTCGAGGCCCGGCTGCGTGGCCTCGAAGGTCGCCAGGTCGACTGGTTGCTGCTCAAGGACGGGATGGAGCTGGCCCGGGAGCAGATCACCGTGCGGTACGACGAGGACATGGAGGATGCGTATCACGAGCTGACGGTCTCGACACCGAGCGTCGGCCGTTACGTGTCACGGCTCATCCTGACGGACGACCAGAGTCCCTTGTTGACCACCAGGTTCCGACTCCTCGACTGCGTTCGCACCGAGCTCCGCTGCCACACCATCCGCTTCTTCAACCCGGCGGCCAATCCGGCGGTCAAGGTCCGCTATCAGCCCACCCAGGACGCCGACGACGCCGAGGTCGACGCGAACCTGAAGTCACGCACGGGCGTCCGAGACCGCGGGGTTTTCCGCCTGGGTCCGGGCGAGGTACGGGACCTGACCACCTACCGCCACTACGTCCTCTGGGAGGCGTGGGCGCCGAAGGACGCTCACGGCGAGCGCACCCCGGCCGGCGAGGACTACGCCCATGTGATCCCTCAGAACTGTTGAGCGGAATCCGGTCGAAACGGCCCCGGTCGGGCCGCCCGGGTATTGGCGAGTCTCTCCTCGGCCCGTCTTCGCCGGTTGACTCGATCACCGGGTCGAGGATCTCGTCGAGCCGACCCGAGTCCCGTCCGACGCCTGAAGACTGCTGCCTGGCCAGCCTCGGGCCGGAAGGAGCGGTTCACCTCGGTGGACGGTCGGCTAGAGAACAGGTCAGCGGTGCTCGTGAAATGGATTGTGGGTGTCCCGGATGGCGCCCTCGACTCGCTGACTTGAGCGAGGCCGATGAGTCTCCCCTGCGGATCCGGTCTGATCCACACGACAGCTCCGAGCACGGACGAAACGAGAGGAGCACAGAGATGGCGGTAGGCATATTCGCTGGCATCGCGGTGAGCAACTTCGGCGTGGCCCTGGAGTGGTACCAGAGGTTACTCGGCGCGGAGCCGACGTTCTATCCCAACGATGTCGAGGCCGTCTGGCAACTGGCCGACGACCGATACGTGTACATCATCCAAGATGCCAACCGAGCCGGCGGCGCGGTCAGCATGATCTGGGTCGACGACCCCACCGCCGAGGTTGCAAGAATCGCCCAGCGAGGCTTGGAACCAGTCGACGTCGAGAAGCACGATCCGGTCTGGAAGTACGTCTACCACGACTCCGATGGAAATGAGACCGGGATCGGCGGCGAAGTCTCAGCATCGGAATAGGCACGGCCAAGATCAGCTGACTCGTCCTGGCAAGCCCGAACTTTTATGCACCGAGATCCGCGGGTCGGGCCGGCGCCCATCCATCTCACAGGGCGGTCCGTCTCCAGCGCCCGGGACGCACTCACCGCGCAACCGGTGATCGCCCGTGAGAGCGCGGTCAGCAGGGACGGTCGCGGGACCCGTAGACGGTTCCGGTGAGCTGGCCTGCCGGTCCGGAAGTAGGTGCCTGCTCAATTCCGCAACACCCTTCGTTCCCGAGAAGGGGGTCTCCGGCTGTGTCTCTCTGACCGAAAGGCTAGCGACGAGGACCGGGCGCGATCAGTTCGGTCGGCGGGGGCACCCGCATCCTCCTGCCCGCCGAGCCGGTCACTGATCCGCCGATGATCATGAGTAGGAACGGTAACGGCAACCAGTCGGGAATACCGTGCACCAGGGCCACCAGATAGCTCAGCAGGGCGAGACCGACGATGACCAGCGTGACCCACACCCAAGACCAGCGGCGGACGACCGGCCAGAGCGATCGCAGCACCGACGGCCGAAGGATCGGCCGAAGCGTCAAGGAGCTCACAAGAACGATCATGGTGAGTCCCAACACGCCGCCGAGACGAGCGATGATCGCCGGGCCGGTCGCCAGCATGACACCGAAGGCTCCTGGCAGCATGAAAGCAAGCCCCACGACAGCGAGGGTGCCGAACCACATCAGCCGAAGGCTGCGATTCACCATCGGCAACAGGGCAAGGCCGATGACGCTGGCGGGCATCGGGGCCGACTGGTCCGAGCGCAGCGCCAGAAGACTCGATTGCACCGCCTCGGCGTTGCGTCCACGACCGAGTTGCGTCGCAGCCAGCATCTGATACTCGAATGGGCCCGGCCGTACGGCAACCGCCTGCGTGGCCACCTCCTCGGCCCGAACCTGCTGTCCCGGCGCATCACTCAGCACCTGCGCGAGCCCTCGCAAGGCGGCCGCCTTCTCGCCGGGGTCGTCCGGTGCCAGCCGAACAGCCGTTTCGGACTGCCCGATCGCCTGGTCGAAGTCGCCGACCGCCGCGAGTGCTCCCGCGAGCATGTCGCGATAGCGCCATTCGTTCGGCACCAGCCGAACCGCCTCGTCGGCGGCGGCCCACGCCTCGCGGGTGCGCTGCGGATCGAGAGCGAGGACGCTGGCCAACCGGTTCAACGCGGCGGGACGGACCTCGGGGCTACCACTCGCCAGCCGTGCACTGGCCTCGGCGCCTGCGAAGTCGCCGACGGCGATCTGGACCTCCGCCATCAACAGGTGCGCGACGCCGTTTCGGGGGTCCGCCTGGAGCACGGTCGCGAGGAGCTCTCGTGCCGCGTCGTACTGGCCGGCCGCAAGCTGACTGCGGACCTGCTCAAGATCAGTATCGGCGGCCACAAACGTGCGAGCGAGTCAGTGCCGCGGCCGGGCGGCCAGGTGGGAATCGGTCGGGACCTCCACCAGATGGTGCCGGCGCTGGCCGTGGAACCCCTCGTAAGCCGCCTTCTTCTGCACCGCATGCTCGGCAGCCGGTCCGTTGGTCACGATGATCATCGTCCGCTCGAGGAACGGGCATTGCGGGCCCGCAGCGACTTCATCATCTTGTTGGCGATGATCTCCTGGTCCTGCCTGCACTGGGTCGGCGGCACCACGAAAGATACCAAAGGCTCGAATGGTCCCGATCGAATGCGCCGGCCGCAACTTCCAGAAAATAGCGGCGATCTCCGAAGACGATGTCGCGAAGGACAAGGAGGCTCAAGCGCCTTATCCGTTGAGGACGAGTCGCTCGATGGCGTCGGCGAGCCACTTCTCGTAGCGGTCGTACGACCACCCGACGGACTCGGTGAGGATCTCGGCGACTTGGGGGCTGCAGAGCACCAAAAGGGTGGCGGCCGCATCGTCACGGCCGAGGCGTAGCCCGTCGTCGCCGGCGAGCACTGTCGCGTCGTCGATCATCTCCGTCCGACGTCTCGCGACCATCGCCCGGTTGAGCTCGGCGAAGGCTGGGTCGACCGCCGCGGCGTAGGAGGTGATCTTGAAGAACGGGAGGACGCGCTCGATGATCTTGCGACTGAGTCCCGCGCCCAACTCGGCCCGACGGCGGGCACTGGGCTCGGCCCGGATCGCCTGCGCCTCGGGATGTTCGGTCACCGAGGTCTGCTGATCGTCCCCGGTGACCGCATTCTCGAGCAGCTCGATGACGAGTTGTCGCTTGTTTCCGAACACCGCGTAGACGGTTTGGACGGCGACGCCGGCTTCTTCAGCGATCACGCGGATGCTGGTGGCGCCGTATCCGTTGCTGACGAATAGCCGTTGCGCCGCCTCCAAGATCGCCCGGCGGGTCGCCTTGGCCTGTTGTGCTCGCTTGGGCGACACGTAGCCCCGGGTCCCGGCCGAACTAGCCCTTGACAACCTCGGCATATCCGTAGAGTATCACTCTAACGAATAAAGTGTCGCTTTATCGAAAAGAGTCGCGCCATGTCCGTCACCAAGATCATCGCCGTTGTCGGGGCTACCGGAGCCACCGCCGGCGGCCTCGCCCGGGCGATCGTGTCCGATCCGAACGGCGGCTTCGCCTGCCGGGCCATCACGCGGGATCCAGAGTCGGCGGCGGCCCGAGCGATGGCGGATGAAGGCGCCACCGTGATCAAGGCGGATTGGGACGAATACGACAGCCTCGCGCGCGCCTTCGACGGCGCCTACGGCGCGTTCTGCATGACCAACTACTTCCAGCGCTTCTCCGCCGAGCAAGAGACGCAGCAAGCGGCCAACCAGGCGCGCGCTGCGGCAGCAGCCGGGGTGCGCCATGCCATCTGGTCGACGGCTGAGGACACCCGCCGGTGGTATCCGATCGACGACGACACGATGCCGACGCTGCCCGGCGGCTACAAGGTGCCGAACTGGGACGGCAAGGGCGAGGCCGACCATTTCTTCGCGGCCTCGGGCGTCCCCACCACCTATCTGTTGACACCGTTCCACTGGGAGGCGTTCGCCTATGGGCTCGGCGCGCCGCAACCGGGCCCAGACGGCGTACGTACCCTTGCGATGCCGCTGGGCGAGGCGCGGCTGCCCGGCATCGCCGCCGAGGACATCGGGCGCTGCGCCTACTCGATCTTCCAGGATCCGGCGCGGTTCGTCGGCGAGACGGTCGGCATCGCCAGCGAGCACACGACCGGCGACCAGCTGGCCGCCGGGCTCGCGGACGTGTTCGGTGAACCGGTGCGCTACCAACACGTGCCGGCCGAGGTCTTCCGGAACCTACCGTTCCCGGGTGCCGACCTCGCCGCGAACATGTTCCAATTCGTTGCCGGGGACAACGGCTACGACGATCGGCGCGATGTCGCACTCGCCAGGTCACTGAACCCTTCCCTGACGGGTTTCACCGAGTGGGTCGCGGCGACTGGCGAGCGCGTACCGGTCCACGCCTGAGCGGCGCGGCGGAAGACTCTCGCTGGCCGCCCGAATCAACTCCTACGATCGAGCGGTGGAGCTGCGCCCGTACACCGAAGCCGATGCGGAGGCGACGCTGATCGTGTTTCTCCGTGCAATCCGCGAGACGGCTGCCGGCAACCACACCCCGGATCAGGTGGCCGCTTGGGCTGCACAGCACGGCGACCCCACCGCGTGGGCCGCGAGCCGGCTGGCGGCGCACACCCAGGTGGCGACCATCGACGGGCGCGTGGCCGGTTTCACCGACCTTGACGACGACGGGTACGTGGACATGCTGTTCGTGGATCCCGACTTCGGCCGGCGCGGGGTCGCGACCTCGATGCTGACCGCGTCCATCGCCGTCGCCCGCCAGCGCGGCCTGCTCGTCTTGACGACTCACGCCAGCCTGACCGCCAAGCCGCTTTTCGAACGGCACGGATTCGCGATGACCGAGGAGCGTCATTTCTTCATTCGGGACGTCGAGCTCACCAACTTCGCCATGCGTTGCGAACTGGGCGCAGCCTGAGGAGGTCAGCCCAGCGAGGTGCAGGCTCGGCTCGACCACCTGGGTTCGGTTCCCTAGAAGCGGAACAACTTGGCCGCGAGCGCAACGGCAACGAGCGCGCCTCCGACCAGGAGTGCCCCCACTCCGAATTGCTCGAGACTGATCGCACTCGAAACATCCGGCGCGTCCTGGAGGCCGCCGAACTCGCCGATCAGTTCAGCTGTCGCGGTCAGGCTGGCCGCTACGCCGCACAGAATCAGGCCGGCGAAGATGACGGCGGCACCGGCCGTGGCGAACCACGCCCCGGTCTTGGAGCGGGTGCGCGTCGAGGCTCGCAGGGCTGACGTCATGCCCAATAGAGACGCGCCGAACTGCCCCGATACACGCCTCCTCATCCGGATCCGCGGATCGGGCAACGGACGCCCAGCTGCGGTGGCGACGCGCACCTGCGGCGCATCCGCGGTCGTGCAGGTTTGATCACGTCGTCGCCCTGATCGCAAGCTTCGACGCGAGACGAGACCGCTCGATCGTTACATGTCACGTTTCAGGGGTAACGGCCGTCTCTCCTTGAACCCATACGGTGCGTCCTGGTCGTCGAGGACGACTGCTGGAGGAGAGGCGTTCACACCATGTACGTCGGGTACGTCGTCCTTGCCATCGTGGCGGCTGGGGCGAACAGCTGGGCTGCGGCAAACGATTTTGCTCGGACGCCGACGGCCATGTCGAACGCGGACAAGGTCGGCGTGCCCTCGTCGTGGCTGTTCCCACTCGGAGGGTTGAAGGCCGCGGGTGCGCTGGGGCTTTTGGTTGGCATTGTCGTGCCGGTCGTCGGCATTGCGGCCGCCATCGGCCTCGTCCTCTTCTTCGTGTGCGCCGTCTTCGCCCATCTGCGCGTAGGCTGGTTGGCAACCATCGCCTTTCCGGCCGGGTTCCTGCTCATGGCCGTCGGCGCGCTGCTGGCGAGACTCGCCTCGCTCTAGGCGACACGCCGCGGTCTCGTCGCGCATCGCGCGATCGGCAGTCCGGCGGGACCTTCCACCGTTTACGGTACGGCGCTCGGCGTGGCCCGCCGCTCGAGCGGACATGCTCGCGGGGCTTACGACGAAAAATACCTGCCGCAGCATGTCACACCGTCGCCTCAGGGAGCGTCTGCTCAGGGGACTCGGATGCCCTGACACCAGCCGGGAACACGTGATCGCAAACCTAGGAGAAGATCGAATGGTGTTGCCGGAGGAGGTCTTCGAGGAGCTTCGGCCTGTCTTGATCGGAACCACCTACCAGATCCTCGGCTCATGGGCCGACGCCGAGGACGTGGTCCAGGCCACGTGGTTGAAATGGGGCTTGCACCACGCCAGCATCGAGCATCCTCGAGCCTGGCTGACGAAGGTCGCGGTGCGGGCGTCGATCGACGGACTACGCACTCGCCAGGCGCGACGTGAGGACTATCCCGGCGAATGGTTGCCCGAGCCCGTGAGCGCAGACCCTGCTCCCGACGAGATCGCGATCAACCGCACGACCATGTCGGTCGGGGTGCTGGTGATGATGGAGTCGCTGTCGCCGTTGGAGCGCGCCGTGTTTGTGCTGCGACACGGGTTCGGCTGGTCCCACGAAGAAGTCGCTGAGTTGCTCGGCCGATCACAAGTTGCAGTCCGACAACTCGACCATCGGGCGGGCCGGCACCTGAAGGAACGCCCGGAGCGGTTCGCACCTGATCCCAAGAGCGTGCAAGAGGCGACCGAAAAGTTCCTGGCCGCCTGCGTCGGCGGCAGCATCGAAGCGATGCTTGACGTGTTGGCTCCCGACGTCGCCCTCCACAGTGACGGAGGAGGTGAGGCGAAGGCCCCGCCGCGGCGAATCCTTGGGGCCGACAAGGTGGCGCGCTTCTTTGTGGCTGTCACCCAGACGTCGCTCTCCGAGGCGCGAGCACAGCTCATCGACATCAACGGCACCACAGGCCTGTTGACCACCATTGCCGGCATTCCGATATCGGCGGTGTCCCTGGACGTGGACCGAGGCCGAATCAGCCACATCTATTTGATGGCCGCCCCTTCCAAGCTCACGAGGCTGCGCTTCGCGCGCTGATCCGACACCGTCCACCTGGACTCGCTGGTTCCGCGACAAGTGGGGCGGCAGGTCGGCGGTGGTGTGCCTGCGGATCAAAGTCGTTGGTCCCGCGCTCGACCAGACCCAGGGACCGAGGGAGCTCCTGCCTTCAGGCGGTGCCACCAGTCGAGCAAAGCGTGGGCATCGAAGGGGAACATCCACGACTCCACGATCCGGCGGTGACGAAAACGATAGTGACTGAGGAACAGGAATCCGCGGCCGGCGATGTTGAGCGTCCAGTGGACGAAGGCATGGTCGGGCGCAGCGTAGATCTGAGCGTTCATCGCTCGATCGCCATGATCTTGATGCGGACCCCAGGTCGACAGGTAGGCCTGGGCGTGCGCCAGCACCCCCTCGATTCCTTGGTAATCGCCGCCGTACGGCAGACATGGGCTCTCATGAATCGTGACGCCCGGGTCGTAAGTTGCGTCGAGATAGCCGATGGCGTCTTGGTCCTCCACAGCCTTGAACAAACGCTCGGTGAGTTGCCGGACATAGGCGGCATCGGTGACGCGCGAAACCACGGCGGATGGATCTGGGTCGAATAGATCTGGGTCGGATGAATGTGGGTCCGGATTCGTCCTGGCGCTCGTCTGAAAGTTCGTGGATGTGGTTGCGGAAGTCTGCGGCTGCATGCGTTCTGGACGCGTGCGAAAAGTCGTCTGTGACATGTCACGCGTGAGAGCGACCCTTCCGTCATGACTACAGACCGGACCTCCGTCCACGTTCGAAACCCAGGGGCGAAGGGAGCCGTCTGCCAGGAGTACTGGCTGACAACCGGCCGTCGATCAGTCCCGGTCGGATCAGCGGTCACGTCACTACCGGAGGGGTCGTGAATCTTGCGTTGTGGGCGGTGCAGGTACTTCTGGCCATCGTGTTTGGTTTCAGCGCGCTGATCAAAGGCACCCAGTCGAGGGAGCAGGCGGTGCGGCTGGGTATGACTGGGGTGGCCGACGTGCCGACCCCGGTCATGCGCTTCGCCGCGTTGTGTGAGGTCCTTGGGGTGATCGGCCTGTTCGCGCCACTCCTGACGGGCATCCTTCCGATCTTGACGCCGATGGCTGCGTTGGGGTTGGCGATGATCATGGTCTTGGCAGCTCGGATCCACGTCGGCCTGGGCGAGCCGCTGACTGCCGCCGGGAACCTCTTGCTGCTGGCGATGTGTCTGTTCGTGATGTGGGGCAGGTGGCCGAGCTGACTGCCTGGCGGGATCGGTTCGACCGGGCGAATCGCCATCGAGTCCTCGGCGTGCTCCTATCCGTGCGCCGTGGCTGACCAACATCGTCGGTGATCGGAGTGGAGCATGACCAGAGGCTCGGTGACGCGTTCCGTGTGGACGAAGACGGTTCCGTCGTCTGTGCTGGCGTTGACCTTGACAGACGCGCACTACGCCGACCGCTTCACCTTGCTCACCGGTACTGTCGCGACACCGGAGCAATGGGCACGCGCCATGTTCGGGGACGTTCCCACCCAAGCAGAACTGCTGATCTGGCGGGGAATCCTGCGGCTTCGGCTCGACAATCGACGCAGCCCCTCGCTGGTCGCCGGTTGGCGCATCACCGGACGCGCCGATGATTGGATCAGGGTCGAAGCTGCCTCCCCGTTCCTGACCGGCAATCTCCTCGTACAAACGCTGGACCGGCGGGTCTCGTTGACCACAGTCGTGCGGTACGACCGATCCACAGCGGGCGCGGTATGGCGGCCCATGGCTGTCCTGCACCGACTGTTGGTGCCCGGGACACTCCGCGACGCCGACCTGACCGTCGTCCGACGGTCGAAGAGATCCGACTCGGGCAGCCCCTAGGGCTCGGCGAGGTCGAGACTCGGCTCCTGGAGGTCAGTCACGGTAGAGCGCGGCAGCGGAGTCGACCGCCGCTCGGGCGTAGTGCCGCCGGACCTCTGCCTCCGGTTCGTCCTTCCTCCACAGCGCCAAGGCAATGTCAACGTATGGCCGCACCGAAGCCGGATTCCAGCTGTCCGGTTCCCAGGTCCGCGAACGTTGAAATGCTCTTGGGCAGTGAAAGAAGACCTCCTCGACATCGACGAGGAGTCCGAGCCGGGGTTGGTGTCTGTTGACGTGCAGGGTGGCGAGGTCGGGCAGATCGGTGACGGGCTGGGCACCTCCGTTGATCCGCAGGGTCTCGCGGCGCCCTGGCACCAAACACATGAGACCGGCGTGCGGGTTCTCCACGAGGTTGTGGAATCCGTCCATCCGTCGGTTGCCGGGTCGTTCCGGGATCAGAAGCTGATGCGGTCCCAGCACGACAACGAAGCCTGGAGGGTCTCCCTTGGGCGACACGTCGCAGCGGCCTGCAGCGTCGGCCGTCGCGACGAAGATCAACGAGCACGCGGCGAGCCACTCCAGGTGAACGTCTTGCAGACTGGAAAGGACTTTGTCGCGATCCCGCGTCACCGGCACGCCGAACTGCTCGAGTTCGGTGACGGTCGTAATCGTTCTCAATCGGGCTCCTTGGTGGATGACAGCTTGCGGCTGAACCACCATGACCAACACGTTCGATCCCCCCGGCGATGATCATTTGGGTTGCCCCGGCTTCATTGTTGGGGACGTGCGCTAAGCCGCAGACGTGACATCGCCATCCGTCGGCGAACCGGCCCTGGCGCCACCGGCCGCCATCATGACTGCGAGTCGGGGGACGGCTGACCTGGGACGTCGCCCGTCACCCCGTATGCACGGCCGGATCCACCGCACGCGGGCGGCCGAAGCGCAGCGGAAAGTGGACCGGGCCGGTGTTGCCGGAGACCGGCAGCCATTCACCAGGACCAGTCGGCCTCGATCCCGGGCATCCGTGCGGCCAGCAGGGGCAGGGCCACGCTCATGTCGGTGCGGGCGACGAAGTGGCCGAGGCAGAAGTGCAATCCGCCGCCGAAGCCGCTGTGCTGGGGTCGGTTCGTCACGGTGATGTCGAAGCCGGATTCGGCGCCCATGGCCCGCGGATCGGTGCCGGCAGCGTGCGAGAGCACCTGGACGATCCCGCCCCGAGGGACGGCCAGGCCGTAGAGGTCCACGTCCTCGATCGCCTCCCGGGTCACCCAGGTGACCGTGGGGTTGACCCGCATCACCTCCTCGACCGCGTTGACCCCCAGCTCGGGCCGCTGCGCGAGCAGCGCCCACTGGTCGGGATGACGCAGAAAGGTCTGCAGAGCCAGCCCGAGCTGATTGCGGGTGGTCTCCATCCCGGCGAAGGCCAGGAAGACCAGGCCGACACTCAGCTCGCGCCGGGTCAGCGCGTCGTCGTGCTCCTGCGCGGTCAGCAGCGTGGTGACCAGATCGGCGCGCGGGTGGCGGTGCCGGTCGGCGATAACGGCGTCGACGTAGCCGGTCAGCCCGGCCAGGGCCGCCTCGATCCGCGGCAGATCCTGTTTGAGGTTGACCCCGAACGACTTGCCCAGGTCGTCGGCCCAGTGAGCGACCTGCGGCCACTCGTCGTCGGGCAGACCGAGCAGCAGGCAGATGATCCGGGCGGCGTACGGCTCGGCGAACTCGTGGACGAACTCCACCCGACCACGCTCGGCGTAGCCGTCGATCAGTTCGTTGCGCGAGGGCCTGGAACTGTGGCCGCATGGCCTCGATGGCCCTGCTGCGAAACGCCGGGCCGAGCAGTTTGCGCAGGCGCAGGTGGTCAGGGCCTTCGAGACTCAGCAGCGTCTCTGCCCCACCACTGGGCGAACGGGCCGTCGGGCACGCCGTTCTGGGCGGGCCACCTGGCGTTGCCCTGCTGGAAACGCTTGTCCTTGAGCACCGCCGTTCCCTCGGCGTAGCGCAGGACCGCCCAGCCGTACGGGGTGACGGCGTACCAGTCCTGCTCCCGCGCCTGGTGCACCACCGCCGAGGTCACGTCGAAGGCGGGATCGGCGAGATCGAGGAACGCGGCCATGCGCGGATGCTACGACCTGCGGATCAGGCGAAACTGTGTTCGCGGATTCCGCCCCATTCAAACAGCGTGAACGATCTGACTCGGACTACCAAGCAACTTCGTTCACCCTATGGAGCGGGTTGGCGCTGCGGGCCTCACGTCCGGCCGGACATCAGAGCGGATGAGTGGCCAGCCAGCTGTCGCGGTCGGGACTCTTCTCGCGATCCTCGATCCAGTCGACGATCCTGCTGATATCCAGCCCGTACTGCGGTCCGCGTGCGGCCGAGTAGGCGTCGAGTCGTGACCGCGCTCGGGCGATCAGCCGGACCGCGCCGGCTTGGTTGCCGCGTTCGGCGTGAGTGATGCCGACGCAGAGCTGAGCCAATCCCTGCCACAAGTCGCGCTCGGTCTGTGGACCAGCCTTCCACCGGGCCTCGTACACCTCATGCGCGGAGAACGGGCGTCCTTGATCGAGCAGCCCGCGGGCGAAGCGGACGGTCTCCAGCGGCGGCAAGGCTTCCTCGGACACCGGTTCGACGCCGAGGCTGCCATAGGGCAGCGGACGCCCCAATCGATCACGCGGACGGGCCTGACGCGCACGGCCCTGGTCGTCGCGATCCCGCTCGATGACAGGATCGTCGCTGCCACTGCGGCCGGCCAGGAAGCGGACGACGCGCGGATCGGCTGTCACGAACCGATCGATCTCCTCGCCGGCGTCGCAGCGGAACAGGCCGATCGTGACGATTGCCGCTTGGCGCTCGAGCACCCGCCACACCCCGCCGGCGGTTTCCCAGCGCCTCAACACGGCAACGAGATCGGGCTTGGCCTCCACCCCACCTGTATAACGCACCATGGTGTGGGCAGGCGCCCGTGAAACATTCCGCATACTGGTGCGTCATTCTCGGAGGCCCTGGTGGGCGACTGCGGCCAGCTCTCGAGCTCGATTTCGGGCATGCGAATCTGATGGCGTGTCTCGTTCGCCTTCGTCCGCCGCGGGTTGCCCGAAACGGATGGTGTACGGCCCGTGCGGAGGGGTCCGCGCCGACGGCCGCTGCGAGATGGCAGATCATCCGTGTGTCTTCGTCGCCGACGGCGAAGAGCTTCCGCTGTGGCCTTCGCCGTCCAGCGCAGCCGGCCCAGCGCGGGTCACGGTGCCGCGGGTCCTGACCGATCTCAGTACGCCGCCCGGCGATGCCGACACGTTGATCGCGACGGCGCGACGGCTCGCCGACTCAGCGGACGCGCTGCTGGTCGGCGATCACCAGGATCGGCCCGATTTCCCACCCTCGGTTCTGGCGCGGCTCATCGGTGACGTCGGCGTGGCCGCCTGGGTCACGCTGGCCTGCCGCGATCGCAACCGCGTGTCGCTGGAGCAGGAACTGCGTGGCCTGCGACTCGACGGCCGGGCCACCGTGTTGTGCGTCACCGGCGACGGGCGAGCGTTCGACGTCCGCCCGGAGGTGAGCCAGGCGTTCGACCTCGACGGAACGCGGCTGGCCGCTCTGGCGGCGACGCTCGGGTCTGCCCGTGGCGGTCGCGGAGACGCCCACCGCGCACCCGACAGGCTGGCGACCGTTCCGGCTGGTGCAGAAAGCAGCACGCAGGGGCAGGCGTGGCGGTCCTGAATCACGTCCCCGACCATGGCCAGGTTGCGGAGTTCGTCGCGGCGGCGCGCCGGCGCAGGACTGTCCATCCCGGTGGTCGCCTCGGTCTGCGTGTTCACAGACGATCGCTCCGCCGCCGTGTTGTCGGCCCTGCCTGGACTCACCCTGAATCCGGCCGTGGTTCGGCGGGTGCTCGAGGCCGCCGACCCTGTCGCAGCCGGGATCGAAGCCGCCGTTCGCGAGGCGGAGGCCTTGCTGGGCATCGTCGGCGTCGCGGGGGTCAACCTGTCGGGATTGGCGTCGGCTCGTGGAGTCGCCCGAGGCCGCGGCCATCCAGGCCGAGGTCGGTCGCCGGATCCGGGAGTTGCCGTGAGCGAGGAGTTGCACGCCGAGTTCGACGACGTCGCTGCCTGGACCGCAGAGGTCGCCCTCGATCTCGAACCGGAGTACCGGGTGCCCGCCGCCTGCCGCGGCAGCGGCAGTCCACCCGTGCTGCGCTGGTTTCTCGACCGGCTCGCCCTCGGGCGAGACAGCGTGCTGCTCGACGTCGGAGCCGGGGTCGGCGGCCCCGCCGCCTTCGCCGCCGCCGAGACCGATGTCCGACCGGTGCTGAGCGAACCGGAGGCGGGCGCGTGCCAGGCCTCCCGTCGACTGTTCGACCTCCCCGTCGTGCAGGCCGCGTCGCGACTCCCGTTCCGAAGCCAGGCCTTCGATGTCGGTCTGGACGTCTCGGCGTGTTGTGCACCGTGGCGGACCAATCAGGCTTGCTCGCAGAACTGCATCGGGTGCTCCGTCGCGACGGGCGCCTCGGTCTGCTCGTCTACGTCGCCAGGCAGGAACTGAGCGAGCAACCGGCCGGAAACCACTTCCCGACCGAGGACGCGCTCCACACCATCATCGAATCCGCCGGATTCCGGATCACCGACAGCGCATGGCTGTCCCAGTTCGCCGCCCCGATCAAGACCTGGCAGGAACAAGCCGAACGCGTCGAATCCGAACTCGAACGTCGCTTTGGTCACCATGCCGGTTGGCGCACGGCCCAGCAGCAGAGCCGCCATCATGCGGCGGCTGATCGCCAGCGGTGAACTGGCGGGATGCATGCTGGTCGCCCGGCCAGGAACTTGAACTCCGCAACGCCGTCGACGTCCAGCGAGAGGAGAGAGGTGAAACGCGCCATGGGCGAGGTCCGGGTAGGCACGTCGGGTTGGAGCTACGACCACTGGGACACCGTGATGTACGGCCCGTCCCTGCCGGCCGCGGAGCGCCTCCGCCGCTACGTCGAAGAGTTCGACACGGTCGAGCTGAATGCCAGTCACTACCGCTGGCCGCGGCCACAGACGTTCCGCAACTGGAATCAGCGGCTCCCGCCCGGATTCCGGATGAGTGTGAAAGCGCCTCGCGGACTCAGCCACGGCCGGCGCCTGTACCGTCCCGACGTCTGGATCGACCGGCTGGCCACGTGTTTCCACGAGCTCAGAGATCGACGCGGAGTCCTGCTGGTCCAACTGCCACCCGACCAGGAACGCGACGACGACCGGCTCGAATACTTCCTGCGGGTGCTCCCGCCCTGGTTACGGGTCGCGGTCGAGCTTCGCCATCCACAGTTGGGCCGTCGACCCGGTCTTCGACCTGCTGAGTCGTCATCGAGCGAGCTATGTGGTGATGAGCGGCGCTGGGCTGCCGTGCGTCCTGCGGGCCACCTCGGCTACGGCCTACGTACGGCTGCACGGGCCAGACCATGATCATCTCTACGCCGGCTCCTACGGTGATGCCGATCTGCACTGGTGGGCTGACCGGATCCGCGAATGGCAGCACCAACAACGCGATGTCTTCGTCTACTTCAACAACGACGGACACGGCCATGCCGTCACCAACGCCCGGCGGCTACGGAGCCTCACCGACTGCTGAGGAAGCGACACATCGCAGGCGACCTCACTGGTTGCGAAGCATCGAGACGAGCTGGGCCTTGGGTTTGTCCGAGTACCCGCTCAGTCCCAGCTCCTTGGCTCGGCTCCGCAGGTCCTTCACAGTCCAGTCGTCGACGCAGTCTGGCGGCGAACGCGGGCCCTCCGCCCGCGCTGGTCAGGCGGGGCGATGATGCAGGACATGAGTCGTTGGTTCAAGGAGCGCGGCCTCCTGCTGGTCAACCTCGCCCTCTTCGCGGCGTTCTTCGTCGGCATGATCATCAGTGGTCTGCAGGTGTACAACGCCGATCAGGTCGAACACGGCCAACCGGCCGTGTCCTTGTCGGGGTATCTGACCAGCGGGGACTTCGTCGAGGCGACCTTCGAGAACTGGGAGAGCGAGTTCCTCCAGATGGGCATGTACGTGGTGCTGACGGCCTACCTGTTCCAGAAGGGATCGTCGGAGTCCAAGCCGATGGACACGTCCACGCCGCAGGACGAGGACCCGCGGGCCAGCCAGGATCGCGCGGATGCGCCGTGGCCGGTTCGCCGTGGCGGCTGGATCCTCACGGTGTACGAGAACTCGCTGGCCGGACTCTTCTTCGTGCTGTTCGCCGCCTCCTTCCTCCTCCACGCGGCCGGAGGAGCGAAGGCCTACAGCGCCGAAGAGGTCGTCCACGGGGGCTCCCCGGTCGGGTTCTGGGAGTACCTCGGCACCAGCCAGTTCTGGTTCGAATCCATGCAGAACTGGCAAAGCGAGTTCCTCGCGATCGCCGTCATGGTCGGAGCCTCTGTCTATCTTCGGCAGCGGGGATCCGCCGAATCCAAGCCGGTCGCCGAGCCACACCAATCCACCGGCACCTGAAACCGGCGCGGCTGAAACCGGCGCAGCTTCTGGATCGAGCGAGCCCGCGGCCTCACAACGCCACCGGCGCCATCAGCGTGGTCCGACCACGACCGTGACCCGTTCGAGACCAATCCGGAGCCGGCCGAGGATGGCCCGCAACGATCTGCCTGTCGTTGTCGCGCGAGTTCTGGCGGGCTCCCCGGCGGCCTGCGTAGCGTCGCCAGCGCCCCCCTTCCCCTCCTTGGGGCCGGAACCGTCGCCGCGCAGCCGCGGCGACGAGCCAAGGATGGGTGCGATGAAACCGCGACGACTAGGTGTATTGACTGGCCTGACGGGGCTGCTGGGTGTCCTGGTGCTGACCGCCGGAGGACTGCCGGCGGCGGCGCAGCTCGATCCGCCGTACTGCGGACCGAGCCTTGATAGCCGCAATCAGTTGGATCTGAACGGGGACGGGTACGACGACGCCGCGGTCGGCGACCCGTACGCGACGGTCGCCGGGCAACGCGAGGCCGGGACGGTGACCATCCTGTTCGGCGACTCCCGCGGGATCGGCAGCGGCGCCCGCCAGGTCCTTACCGAGGCGACCCTCGGCGGAAGTCCCGAAGCAGGGGATCACTTCGGCGCGGACGTCGACCTCGCACGGGCGGACACCGGAGAGTCCTGTGCGAATCTGTTGATCGGAACTCCAGGTGAGGACCTATTCAACAAGGCCGACGCCGGGTTGGTCTACTTCGTCGGCTATCTCAGTGACGACATCGGCGAGCCGCCGGTCCGTTACAGCTACCTGATCGACGAGGAGTCGGCCGGCGGCACGATCGAGGCGGGCGACGCATTCGGCTCGGTCGTCAAGATCTACCCGACCCCCGAGGACGAGGAGCGACGGTTCGTGATCTCCGCCCCCGGCGAGGACCTCGGTGGCGTGGTCGACGCCGGCGCCGTCAGCGTCTGCGACGGGACCGGCGGGCTGTTGATCTACCAGGGGAAGCTGCTCCCTGGCGGGAAGGTGCGCGTGCCCGGTACCCCGCAGGCCGGGGACCGGTTCGGCGCGGCCGTTGCGATCGGGTCCCTCGATCTCGGCGCCGGACCCGGCTTCGGACTCGTGGTCGGCGCCCCGGGCGATGTCGTGGCCGGTCGGGACAACGCCGGCTCGGTCACGGCGCTGGTCAAGGGGGACGACTACTTCGACCGCTCGCGCTTGATCACCCAGGCCACGACCGGCGTACCCGGAAGCGCGGAGGCCGGCGACCTGTTCGGCTACAGCGTCGCCATGACCAGGCAGATCGGCTTGGCTTCGAAGCTTGCCGTTGGCGCTCCCGGCGAGGACGACGGCAAGATCACCGACACCGGCTCAGTCACCCTGTTCACCAACCAGTCCGGAGGATTTGCCGTACGCACGTCGTTCAGCCAGAACACCGCAGGCTTCCCGGACAGCAACGAGGCCGGGGATCGGTTCGGCCACGCGCTGGCTTTCGGCAGCGCTTCGTCCATGCTCTGGGTCGGTGCGCCGACGGAGAATCTCGGCGGAGCGGCCGACGCCGGCCTGGTCCAGCCCGTCCGGGTGTCCGGCACGGGACCGGTCACTCCCGAGGCGGCGTTCAGCGAGACCTCGTTCGGTGGCAGCTACGCCGTCGGCAACCGGTTCGGCAACGTGCTGGCCTCACTCGACGGCCTGACCGAGCGCCTGCTGACCGCCTCCAGCGTCTACGCCGGGCAGGGGAAGGTGTGGGTCCAGGCCCGGGCCGGTACCAGCGCCCCCACGTTCCGGAGCTGGACGCCGTCGGCGGGCGCGGAGCGATTCGGCTGGTCGGTCACCAACTGACGGCATCCGACGCGCGGGAAGTAGCTCCTGCCGGTCGGTCTGGGGGGCTCGACCGGCAGGGCCTACTTCTCGCAGGCGTTCTTCAGGCGGCTCAGCCGATGTGCCGGCGGACCTCGATCAGGAAACCGAGCGAGTCCTCGGCGTACAACGCTATGCGGCTGACCGTCACCGGGCCCTGCGGGAGGCGGAACTCGGTCGGCCGCTCGAGCGACAGCTCGAGATTGGTCTCATCGCCGATCCAGAGGTGAAGGGTCGCAGAGCCGTCGTCATCGACGGTGATCTTCGGCTCCCTGTCCTTGCGGGTGCGCTTGCGGCGGGAGACCGCGTAAATGTCGTCCCAGGAGACGCGCAGGTCGATCTCGGGTCCGGAACGGACCCGGATCCCGTCCGGTCCGACGGCGTGCGGCCGGACGAGCATGCCGCACAGCAGCCCGAACATCCAGACCACGCCCCACGCGCCGAGGATGAGGAAAGGGATCCGGATGTGGGTCCAGCGGTGCACGATCAGGTCGACGACGACCAGTTCGACGACGGAAACGGCGAGAAACACGATCAGGATCGGTAGCACCGGCTGGTGGTAGCTGAATCCGACGGCGCGGGCGGGAACGCGGGGTCGGCGGAAGATCAGCCGGTAGATGCTCTGGTAGCAGCGCACCTCCATCACCAGCGCCCGCCTCACCAGATAGCCGAGTTGCTGCCACCAGTTCCGGCGCCGCTTGGTGGCCACCAGGGAGCCCGTGTTGGTCGTCGTCACGACGCTCTCCGCTCGGAGTCCGCGATCATGGCCTGCAACCGTTCGGCAATCACCTCGAGCTGACCGCCGAGTCCGGCCAGTTCACTGCCCGTCAGTCCCGCCACGAGCTGGTCGGCGGTCTGCTGGTGCTCGCGGACCATCCAGGTCATCGTCTCGACCCCGAGGGACGTCAGGGTCACCAAGGTGGCGCGCCGATCGTGCGGGTGGGGCCGTCGTTCCAGATACCCGGCCGCGGCCAAGGCGTCGACCAGTCCGGTGATGTTCCTCGGGCTGACGTCGAGCGCTGCGGCCAGCGCCTGCTGAGTGCTCGGGCCGCGGTGGTGCACCTCCCACAGCAGATGCGTCCGGGCCGTGGTGAGCGCCGTTCCCTCAAACGATCGGGTCAGATCCTGCTGGAGGAGGATGGCGATCTGCAGCAGCCGGTCGAAGACCTGCGCCGCGTCGGACATTTAGTGAATGTACTTCACAATGAAGTTGATTCTCAAGTTGGGCCAGGACTACGGCTCGTCGGGCTTCGACTCCGACCAGGCGGCGCGCGCGGCGATCTCGGCCAGCAGGTCGGGATCGGACCGAGCCTGCGACACGTCGTCGGGCCAGCGCGCGACCACCTCGGCGGAGCGCTCGGCCCACTCGGCCACCAGGGCGTAGAACTCGGTGAGGAAGCCGCCCACCAGACTCCCCTGGGCGGCGCGCTGCTCGAACGGTCCGACGCCCTCGCGGTACGCCCGGGCGGCCGCGAGGTTGAGCGCGTTCTGTTCCACGGCCCACTCGCGGGCTTCCGCGAGCCGTCGGAGCGCGTCGTCGCGGGTGCCACTCTCGGCCAGGAAGAGCTTCAGCAGCTGTTCGAACTCCAACACGGGCCCCGCCGCCGGCTCGGCCATCCAGCGGGCCAATTCGGCACGGCCGTCGTCGGTGATGGTGTAGACGGTGCGCGGGCGCCGACCCACGTGCTCGGACGCACAGCTGGCCAGCCCCAAATTCACCAGCTTGCGGGGTTCCTCGTACAGCTTGCTTTGCGCTCGCGGCCAGAACCGTCCCAGACTGCGATCCATCTGTTGGGTCAGCTCGTACGTGCTCCACGACTGGACCGCGAGCAGTCCCAGGATCGCGTACGAGGTCGTCGTCAGACCGCCGGTCATGGCCACCAAGACCTCCTCGGACGGGACGCGGGCGCGACACTCCCCTAGAGAGTATCGCGCCCGCGTCCAGTTGGTACGCTCAGCCGAGATCCTTCCGGTCGAAGGCCACCGCGTTGTAGGCCGGCACCTGACCGTTGCGAAGCCGGTGCTGCCCACCGTGACCGGAGCGGAGCACCCAGTCGCCGGGGTGTCATTCACGACGTCGCAGTAGGTGCCGCCGGGCAGCCCGGTCTGCACCCGGATCTCCTTGGCCGCCGGTCCGTTGTTGAACGCCGCCCAACCGCGATTGCCCTTGCTGAAGGCGATCACGTTGAACTCGTCGGTGTAGAAGTTGCGCCGCGGCGCGCTGCCGACGTACTTGTGCCAGCCGATCATGGCCACGATCCCGGCATCTCGGTGGTCGCAGGTCCACAGGTTGTTGGTGCAGCTCGCGTTGGCGATCAATCCGTCCGCGTTCGAGGGCGGGGACTGGGTCTTGCCAGCCTTGTCGTCGTCGTTGGCGTTCGCCGGCGGATTGGCCGGAGGCCCCCAGGTGAAGCTGGAGTAGATCTGCGGCGAACCGTAGCCCTCGGCCAGCAGCCACATGTTGGCCAGCATGTAGCGCGTCGCCGTCCTTGTAGGCGAGGTACGGGCCGTTGCGGTCGGTGTCGTGGTTGGTGACGAATGACATCGTGTCCTTGCCCGCCGTCAGACCCGAACCCCTGCCGAACACCTCGAGGGTGGCGAGGCTGCCGATCGTGTCGGCGGTGTAGGACTTGAAGGCGTTCTTGATCTGCTCGGCCGCCGGCAAGCCCGAGCACATCGCCTGACCTGGTGAAGGCCTGCGGTGGACAAGATGCCGGGTCCGCCCTGGAAGACCTCGAGCGCCCAGTACGGCTTGCTGCCCGTCCCTGGTCCGGTTCAGTCGCGAGTAGATGGCGTCCAGATCGTCCTGCCCGATGTGCTTGGCCGCGTCGACCCGGAAGCCGGACACGCCGTAGCCGCAGCAGCTTGTTCAGGTAGTCGGCCAGCTCGCCTGCACCTTGTCGGTGTCGGTGCGCAGGTCCTCCAGCCCGACCAGGTTGCACTTGAACACCTGCTTCTTGTTGTTGAAGTCCTGGATGCCGCCGTCGCTGGAGGGGCACTCACCGGTGTTGAAGTGGAAGTCGTCCGGCACGTAGCGGGATCGTCCGGATAGTTGTACGGCGTGTAGTTCTGGCCGCCGTAGGAGGTGCTGCCCTGACCGGTCATGTGGTTGATCACCGCGTCGACGTAGACCTTGACCCCGGCCTTGCGACACGCGCTCACCATCGTCCTGGAACTGCGCTCGTCGCCCATCCGGCTGGTCAGGTCGTAGGTGACCGGCTGGTAGACCTCCCACCACGGGTGCAGCACCGCGTCTGCTGCCGTTGCCCGAGCTCGGTCCGCTTGACCGAGTTCTGCGGCGGCGCGACCTGGACGCCGTCGTAGCCGAGCCGCGCCGAGCATTCGGACATTCACTGCGCGATCGAGGCCCAGTTCCACTCCCACAGGCTGGCGGTCACGCCGGGCTGGCGGGATCGCAGCCGCGCGGCCGCGGCGGCCGCCGAGAGGGGCTTGGCGTTGGTCGGCGCGGCGTACCTCGTGGTCCCGCCGGCTCGACGACTGAGTTTGCGGAGCCGGGGTCGGGGACGGCTCTGGCGACCGGGCGTCGGCCGCGATCGTCGGGCTGATGATGAGGCCACCGGCCAACAGTGCGGCAGAGGCGAGCGCAACAGTTCGACGCACTCTGCGGGGCGGAGATTCGGCTCGGAGTCGAGAACGGTCAGGGGACAAGGGGGGCTCCGTTGCTCAGGTGCGCTCACTGCGCACGTTCACTGCCATCTCAGTGACGCTCGTCACACACTGTCAAGGGCGCGGAGCAACCGGTTGCGACTCGATCAAATCTGCGGTGCTTCCCCGGGCGGGGCACCGGGGCGCCAGCTCACGGCGTGGTTGCCGGAGACAGCGCTGCTGTTTGCGTACCGTGGGCGGCAGCGTCGATCCGGGAGAGTACTGATGAATGTGATTCGTGACATCGCCTTGTTGCTGGCCCGGGTGGGCCTGGGCGCATCCATGGTGATCCATGGCTGGCTGCGCTGGCAGTACCCGGGGCAGGGCATTCAGCAGCAGATCGAGTACCTGGAGCAGTTCGAGGCTCCGTACGCCAACATCGCCGCGACCGCCAACATCGCGCTCGAACTCGTCGGCGGCGTGTTCTTGATCGCGGGCTTCCTGACCCCGTTGGTGGCCGCCGCGGTCATCGCGCAGCAGGTGCTGATGATCGCGTACACCAACTGGTTCCGCGGTTGGGATCTGCTCTCGCCCGACGGTGTGTACAACGGCGGCTACGAGTACAACGTGATCATCGCCCTCTTCGCGCTGCTGTTCCTGGTCTTCGGCGCCGGCCGGATCTCCATCGACCGGCTCTTCCGCCGGCCCAAGAAGGCTGCTGACGACACCGACGACTATGCGGGCTCCAGCTCGGCCTCCGACAAGACCATGGTCCGCTCCGGCGTGTAGTCCCGAGGAAGCGGACAACACAGTTCACAGGAATTTCACAGACTCGGCACAGCGGACTTCGTGAGTGGCCGGGGCAGGCTAGGCCCATGTCCCAAGCGCCCCTCGCCTCCGCCCCGCTGACCCGGCCCGACGGCACCCCGATCCGGGTGCTGGCCGTCGACGACGAGTCGAGTCTGACCGAGTTGTTGTCGATGGCGATGCGCTACGAGGGCTGGCAGGTCACCACCGCCAGCTCGGGCAGCTCGGCGGTCAAGGCGGCCCGAGAGGTACGCCCGGATGCGATCGTGCTGGACATGATGCTGCCGGACTTCGACGGCCTCGAGGTGATGCGCCGGATCCGGGCCGAGGATCCGCACGTGCCCGTCATCTTCCTCACGGCGAAGGACGCGGTCGAGGACCGGATCGGCGGTCTCACCGCGGGCGGTGACGACTACGTCACCAAGCCGTTCAGTCTGGAGGAGGTCATCGCCCGGCTGCGGGGGTTGCTCCGCCGCAGCGGCGTCGCCAGCGCCCGGCACGACTCGACCCTGGTGGTCGGCGACCTGACCTTGGACGAGGACAGCCATGAGGTGACCCGGACAGGAGTCGAGATCCAGCTCACCGCGACCGAATTCGAATTGCTCCGGTACCTGATGCGCAATCCACGCCGGGTGCTGTCCAAGGCCCAGATCCTCGACCGGGTTTGGAACTACGACTTCGGCGGCCAGGCGAACGTCGTCGAGCTCTACATCTCCTATCTGCGCAAGAAGATCGACGCGGAGCGGCCGCCCATGATCCACACCATGCGCGGCGCCGGCTACGTCTTGCGTCCGGCGACCTAGATGGCTCAGCCGGTTCCGGTTTCGTCCGGCCCGGCGGCTACGACCGACGTCCAGCCGATCCCTCCGCTCGGCCGGGGGACGCTGGGCCGCAAGCTCGTCATCCGGGTCGTGGCGCTGGTCGCCGTGGTGGCGATCCTGCTCAGCGCGGCCACCACGTTCACCGTCTGGCAGATCCTCATGTCCAACGCTCAGCGCGACCTGTACTCCTCCGCACAGGACCTGCTGCGCCAACTGAACTACCGGGGAAACCGCGGCAGCCCATTCGGGCCCGGCCAGTCGATCGGCAGCTTTGCCGTCGGCTTCGCCGGCGAGGACGAGCCGTTTCTGAACAAGAAGATCGACGGCCGCGGACCCGACGACATCGCCACCCTGCCGGCCGCGACGGTCCAGGTACTGCGACAGTTGCCCGGCGACGGAAAGCAGCAGTCGCTGACCCTGCCGGAGCTCGGCCGCTACCAGGTGGTCGCCGTACCGTTCTCCTCCGGCCCGAATCAGCCGCCCGTGGGGACCATCGTGATCGGCATCCCGCTCACGGAGGTGGACCGAACCCTGCTGTTGCTGGTCGGAGCCGAGGTCGGACTGTCGTTGCTGGCCATGGGCGCATCGGTCCTCGTGGTGCGCACCCTCGTGGAGCGCAGTCTGCGCCCACTCAACCGGCTGGCGGCGACGGCGCAGCAGGTGTCGAAGCTGGAACTGGCCAGCGGCGAGGTGGCCCTCGCGGTCCGGGTACCGCCCGAGGATACCGATCCGACCTCGGAGGTCGGCCGGGTCGGGCTCGCGGTCAACCACATGCTCAACAACGTCGAGAGCGCGCTCGCGGCCCGACAGGCCAGCGAGACGAAGGTGCGCCAGTTCGTGGCCGACGCGTCGCACGAGTTGCGCAACCCGCTGGCCGCCATCCGTGGGTACGCCGAGTTGACCCGGCGCAGTGGCGAGGCGATTCCGCCCGACGCCGCGTACGCGATCGGCCGGGTCGAGTCCGAGGCCGCCCGGATGTCGACCCTGGTCGAGGATCTGTTGCTGCTGGCCCGGCTGGACGCCGGCCCCGCACTCGACATCCGGCCCACCGACCTGACGGAGCTGGTGTTGAACGCGGTCAGCGACGCCCGGGTGGCGGGCCCGGATCACTCCTGGTCGATGTCCCTGCCGGACGAGCCGATCCTGGTTCTCGGCGACGCCCACCGGCTCTATCAGGTGGTGGCGAATCTGCTGGCCAACGCGCGGACCCACACCCCGCCGGGGAGTCGCGTGCAGGCTGCGCTGTCGGAGTACGAGGGTCAGGCCATGATCACGGTGACCGACAACGGACCCGGGGTTCCCGAAGACCTGCAGAACCAGGTGTTCGAGCGCTTCACCCGGGCCGACACCAGCCGGGTGCGGGTGGCCACCGCCGCGCGGGGGGGCAGTACGGGCCTCGGCCTGGCCATCGTGTCCGCCGTCGTCGATGCCCACCACGGCCGGGTCACCCTCGACAGCCATCCGGGCCACAGCCGCTTCACGGTGCTGCTCCCGTTGGCCGACAGTCCGGCTGATCAGTCGACTCCGGATTGAAACCGAAGCCACGGAGTGCGCGCTTCCAGCTGTCTGACGGGCCGGCGCAGAGCGTCAACCGCACAGTTCAGCCGACGTCGGCTTCGCTGTCGGCACGGACCTGGTTCGCGAACTGGGTGCGGTGGAGTTCGGCGTAGCGTCCACCGGCGGCGAGCAGTTCCTCGTGCCGGCCCCGTTCGGTGATCCGGCCGCCCTCGACCACCAGGATCTGGTCCGCGGCCCGGATGGTCGACAGCCGGTGGGCGATCACGATCGCGGTGCGACCGGCCAACGCCTCGCTCAACGCTGCCTGCACCGCCGCCTCCGAGGTGGAATCCAGGTGCGCCGTGGCTTCGTCCAGGATGACCACGCGGGGCTGGGCCAGCAGCAGCCGCGCAATGGTGAGCCGTTGCCGTTCGCCTCCGGAGAGCCGGTACCCGCGCTCCCCGACCACCGTGTCCAACCCGTCCGGCAGCGACGCGATCAACCGGTCGAGCCGGGCCCGCTTCAGTGCGGCCCAGAGTTCGTCCTCGCTCGCTTCCGGCCTGGCCAGCAGCAGATTGTCGCGGACACTCTCGTGGAACAGGTGACCGTCCTGGGTGACCATCCCGAGGGTCTGGCGGACGGTGGCGAAGCTCAAGTCGCGCAGGTCGACCCCGCCGAGCCGGACGGCGCCCTCGTCCACGTCGTACAACCGGGCCAACAGTTGCGCCATCGTCGACTTGCCGGCGCCGGAGGAACCGACCAGCGCGACCAGTTGCCCCGGTTCGATCCGGAACGACACATCGTGGATGACCTCGTCGCCGCCTCGGGTGTCGAGCGTCGCCACCTCCTCGAGCGAGGCGAGCGACACCTTGTCGGCGGACGGGTAGGCGAAGCTGACCCGAGAGAACTCGACAGATACCGGGCCGTCGGGAACCTCGGTGGGGTCCGGGCGCTCCTCGATCAGCGGTTTGAGATCCAGCACCTCGAAGACCCGCTCGAAGCTGACCAGGGCGCTCATCACCTCGACGCGGGCACTGGCCAGTGAGGTCAGCGGCGCGTACAGCCTGGTGAGGAGCAGCGCCAGCGAGACCACCGCGCCGGCCTGGAGGGTGCCCTGCAGGGCGAACCAGCCGCCGAGTCCGTACACCAGGGCCAGGGCGAGGGCGGAGACCAAGGTCAGCGCGGTGACGAAGATCGTCTGCACCATCGCGCTGCGGACGCCGATGTCGCGGACCCGCATCGCCCGGACGAGGAACTCCGTCGACTCCCGGCTCGGGCGGGAGAAGAGCTTCACCAAGGTTGCGCCGGGCGCGGAGAAACGCTCGGTCATCTGGTTGCCCATCACGGCGTTGTGGTTCGCGCTCTCCAGCTGGAGCCGGGCCAGCCGGTGGCCCATCCGGCGGGCGGGGATGACGAAGACCGGCAACAGCAGCAGGGAGAGCACGGTGATCTGCCACGAGATGTAGAGCATCGCCGCCAGCGCGAGGAGCAGCGCCACGATGTTGCTGACCACGCCGGACAGGGTCTCGGAGAAGGCGCGCTGGGCGCCGACCACGTCGTTGTTCAGTCGGCTGACCAGGGCACCGGTACGGGTTCGGGTGAAGAACGCGATCGGCATGGTGAGGACGTGGTCGAAGACGGCCCGTCGCAGGTCGAGGATGAGCCCCTCGCCGATCCGGGCCGACAACCAGCGCTGCCACAGGCCGAGTCCGGCCTCGGCCACGGCGATCACCGCGATCAGGATCGCAAGTTGGAGCACGATCGAGAATTGCGCCGACTCTGTGATCACGTCGATGACCTGTCCGGCCAGCAAGGGGGTCGCCACCGCCAGCACGGCGCCGATCACGCTGAGCACCAGGAAGCCGACAAGTTGGGCCCGGTGGGGGACGGCGAAGGTCATGATCCGTCTGACCGTCTGCCAGGAGAACGGTCGTTTCTCCTGCTGCGCGATCATCGCGTGGTACATCGAGTTCCACGCGGCTGCTTCCATGCTCATGGCCGTCACGCTAGAACCTCGCGCTGACATGAGGTCAAGCGAGATTCCTCGCGCCCGTGCGAAACTGCCGCTCGTGCAGTCCCTTCGCGTCGCCGGTCTGGTCACGAACTGGCCGTGGCGCCGTCGGCTGGGCCGGACCCAGGAGTTGCCGCGTCGTCGGTCCGCCCGCCGGATCGAGTCCTACGTCTACGGCAACGTCCTCGTCCTCGCCGCCATCATCACCGCCGGCACGGCCGACGTGGCGAACGGCCGGGCCGCCCTGCTCGCGCTCGGCACGGCGGCCTCGACCTTCATCGCCCATCTGCTCGCGGTGACGGTCGGACATCAGGCGGAGGAGGAGAGCGAGCAGCACCCCCTCGCCGAGGCCGCCCGGGACGGCCTGCCCATGGCTACGTCAGGCATCGGGCCCGGGATCGCGCTCATCGCCGGCTGGCTGGGCTGGCTCGACCCAAACCTGGCGTGGTGGATTGCGGTCGGCATCATCGGCGTGCGGCTCGTCGGGTTGGGCTCGGTCGTGGCCTACCTCAAGGGCGAGCCCAGCACCTGGCGCAACCTGCTGATCGGCGTCGGCCTCGCCGCCCTCGGGCTGCTCGTCGCCGTACTGAAGAACGCCCTGACCCACTGAGACCTGCCCCCGGAGGACCAGCGACGGTCGCGCCTTCGCAGCACCCACGCGACCTCGACCGCGGCCTCGACCTCGTTCGCGCGGGAGTTCGCTGTTCGCGCGCGAGTTCTCCCGCGCGAACTCAGAATTCCCGCGCGGGAACTGGCGGGAGGAAGACTCCGAGTGCGGAGCCGAGAGGACCGGCACGGATGGGCCGCCAAGCGGTCAGGTCACCCGCAGCCAGGCCGTGGTGTCGCCGGGCAACTCGTCGCCGGCCAGCGGCACGCTCGACAGCAGCACCTCGCCCGCCGGCAGCGGGACGGCCTCCGTGCCGAAGTTCGTCACGCACTGCCAGGCGCCGCGGCGGAACTGCAGGACATCGTCTGCCGCCTCCGACTCCCAGGCGAACGACTCGTCCGCGATCAGCTCCCGCCGCAGGCGCAGAGCCCGCCGGTACAACGCCAGCGTGGACTCTGGGTCGGCATCCTGAACACTCACGGCGTACCGAGCGAACCAGTCCGGCTGCGGCGGTTCGGCTGGCCCCGGCCCGAATCCCAGGGACGGCCCGGCGGTGGTCCACGGCAGCGGTACCCGACAGCCGTCGCGGCCCTTCTCGACGCTGGACCGGGTGGCCATCGGGTCCTGCAGCGAATCCGGGGGCAGGTCCGGCACCTCCTGCAGGCCGAGTTCGTCCCCTTGATAGATGTACGTCGACCCGGGCAGGGCGAGCAGGATCAGCACGGCCGCACGGGCCCGGCGCTCCCCCCGTTCGGCATCCAACGCCGGGAATCGGCCATCAGCCTGGATCCAGTCCCGCGCGACCCGCTGCAGATTCTTGTCCTCAGCGAGCGGCAACCCGTACCGGCTCGCGACCCTCGGACCGTCGTGACAACCGAGCAGCCAGGTGGTGGTCGCCCCCGTCGCCCGCATGTCGGCCAGGCCGGAGTCGATCACCCGGCGGTAGTCGACGATCCGCCAGTCCGCGTCCTGCATCTCGAAATTGAACGCCTGCCCGAGGCTGTCGTCCGCGGTATAGCGGGCGCGCCTGCGGGGGTGCACCGACGCCTCGGCCACGGCGAACCGCGGTGGGTCGTACGCGTTGAAGATCCGCCGCCAGTCGGCGTAGATCTTGTGGACGTCGTCGCGGTCCCACAGTGGGTGCGATCCGTCGTCGCGGGTGATCATCTCGGCGATCTCGGACCACGGGTGGAACGGCTCGGACAGATCCTTCACCAGCCCGTGGGCCACATCGACCCGAAACCCGTCGACGCCGCGGTCGGACCAGAATCGCAGCGTGTGTCGGAAGTCGGCCCGGACCTCCTCGTTGTCCCAGTTCAGGTCCGGCTGTTCCTTGGCGAAGTAGTGGAAGTACCACTGGCCGTCGCCGACCGGTTCCCACGCGGAGCCGCCGAATCCGGACTGCCAATCGTTGGGCGGCTGATCGGCGTCGGGTCCGGACCCGTCACGGAACAGATAGCGCCTCCGTTCCGGTGAATCCGCACCCGCCGCGAGCGCTTCGATGAACCACGGATGATCTTCGGAGGTGTGGTTGGGCACCAGGTCGACGAGCAACCGCAGACCTCGCTCGTGCAGCGCAACGACCATCGCGTCGAAATCGGCCAGCGTGCCCAGCCGGGGGTCGACGTCGCGGTAGTCGACGACGTCGTAGCCCCCATCCGCGAGCGGGGAGGGGTAGATCGGACACAACCAGACCGCGTCGACGCCGAGCCCGGCGAGGTAGTCCGCCCGCGACGTGATGCCGGCCAGGTCCCCGATCCCGTCACCGTTGGTGTCGGCGAAACTCCGCGGGTAGATCTGGTACACCACCGCCGATCGCCACCACAGGCTGCTGCCGGGGATCGCCGCAGGCTTGCGGGCTGTGTCGGTCATGAGACCTGACTCTATTGCGAGCGTGGGATTCGCTGCGTCGGTCGGTGGGCCGCGGAACACGCGTACGGTCGGAAAACGCAGTGCGGACCGGCTCGGACAAGACAGAGCTGTTTCACAGACGCCTTGAGGCGGGCGCACAGCCTCGCTGATCAAGGTTGCCGTCATGGCGAACACCATCGTGGCGGAATCTGCTCCGGCCGCACCCATCGATCCCGTCGCACCGGCCACGCCGAGACGAACGTCCTCCTGGCCGATCGGCCACAAGATCAGCTTCGCTGCCTTGCTGCTGATCACCGCCGGGCTCTACTTGTGGAACCTCTCGGCATCCGGCTACGCCAACTCGTTCTACGCCGCGGCGGCCCAGGCCGGATCGCAGAACTGGGAGGCCTTCCTCTTCGGTTCGCTGGACGCCTCCAACGCGATCACCGTCGACAAGCCGCCCGCCTCCTTGTGGTTGATGGCCCTCTCGGTGCGGATCTTCGGCCTCAGTTCGTGGAGCATCCTGGTCCCCCAAGCGCTGCTCGGGGTCGGTTCGGTCGCGCTGCTCTACCTCGCCGTGCGGCGGGTCTCCGGGCACGCGGCCGGACTGCTGGCCGGGGTGATCTTGGCCCTGACCCCGGCGGCGGCGCTGATGTTCCGCTTCGACAACCCCGACGCCCTGTTGGTGTTCCTGCTGACCGCGGCCGGCTATGTCGTGCTCCGCGCCACCGAGCGGGCCAGCGGGAGGTTGCTGGCGTTGGCCGGGGTGCTCGTCGGCCTCGGCTTCCTGACCAAGATGTTGCAGGCCTTCCTCGTGCTGCCGGCGTTCGTGCTGGTCTATCTGATCGCGGCCGACACTCCGGTCCGGCGGCGGTTGCTGCACCTGCTCGGCGCCTTCGCCGCCATGATCATCTCGCTCGGTTGGTGGGTGGCCCTGGTCGAGCTGTTGCCCGCATCGATGCGGCCGTACGTCGGCGGCTCGAACACCAACTCGATCGTGGAGTTGATCTTCGGCTACAACGGCCTGAGCCGGATCTTCGGCTCCGGCGGCGGTCCGGGCGGCGGCGGGGGCGGGGGCGCTATGGGTCAGGCGGCCGGACTCACCCGCCTGGTGGACGGCATCTCGGCCGGCATGATCGGGTGGCTGCTCCCGGCCGCGCTGATCCTGGCCGTGATTGCGTTCGTGATCATCGGCCGCGCCGCTCGAACCGACCTCCGGCGAGCAGCGCTGCTGCTCTGGTCGGGCTGGCTGCTCGTGACCGGGCTGGTGTTCTCCCTCATGGAGGGGACCTACCACGACTACTACACCGTCGCCCTGGCCCCGGCGGTCGCCGGGCTGCTGGCCACCGCGGTCGCCGTCCTGTGGCCGCTGCGGACGCGTCGGCTGCCGAGGCTCGCGCTCGTCGCCGCGCTGGTGGTGACCACGATCTGGGGGGTGCTCATCGTCAACCGGGCCGCCGAACCGTACGTCTGGCTGGCGTGGCTGATCGGGATCGCCGGCGGACTCGCCGCGGTCGGACTGCTGCTCGGCCCCCGGTTGCCGGTGGCCGTGTCCCGCGGGATCACCGCCCTCGCCCTGGTCGGCGCCCTGGCCGGCCCGGCCGCCTACACCGTCCAGACGGTGATCACTCCGCACAGCGGATCCATCGTGACCGCCGGTCCGGCCGTCGCCGCCACCGGCGGCAACGGATTCGGCCCGGTCGGACCAGGTGCTTCGACCCGGCAGGGCTTCCCGAACCGCCAGGGAGGTGGGATCGGCGGCGGCCAGGGCGGTGGGATGGCCGGCGGTCCGGGCGGCGGTGGGTTCGGGCAGACCGGGCAGCTGTCGGCCGAGCTGAGCAGCCTGCTGACCAGCGATGCCTCGTCGTACCGCTGGGTGGCGGCGACGGTCGGTTCCCAGAGTTCGGCGCGCTACCAACTCGCGACCGAGCTGCCGGTGATGGCCATCGGCGGCTTCACCGGCGGCGACCCGAGCCCGACGCTGGCCGAGTTCCAGGGGTACGTCGCCGCGGGTCAGATCCACTATTTCCTCGCCAGCGATCAAGGCGGCGGCCGGCGTGGCCCCGGCGGTCGGGGCACCGCCACGGAGATCAGCGCCTGGGTGAGCGAGAACTTCACCGGCATGAGCGTCGGCGGAGTCACCGTGTACGACCTGAGCAGCGCGGCCCGATGATCACCGAACCGGAACGCCGGCTGTCCGCACCCGTCCCCCGGCGGACCACCACCGTCGTCGACATCGTCATCCCCGTCCACAACGAGGAACGCGCCCTCCGACCCGCCGTGGAGCGGCTCATCGCCCACCTGCGAGCCGAGTTCCCGTACGAATACCGGGTCACCATCGCCGACAACGCCAGCACCGACGGCACCGACGGCATCGCCCGCTGGCTCTCGGCCGCGTACGCCGAGGTGCGCGCCGTCCGGCTCGAGGAGAAGGGCCGGGGCCGCGCACTCAAGTCGGTCTGGTCGACGTCGGACGCGACCGTGCTGGCGTACATGGACGTGGATCTGTCGACGGATCTGCGGGCGTTGTTGCCCCTGGTGGCGCCGCTGATCTCGGGCCACTCCGACGTGGCCATCGGTACCCGGTTGGCGCCGTCGTCACGGGTGGTTCGCGGGCCGGGCCGGGAGTTCATCTCCCGCGGCTACAACCTGTTGCTCAAGGGCACCCTGGCGGCGTCCTTCTCCGACGCCCAGTGTGGATTCAAGGCGATCCGGGCGTCGGTGGCGGCCGAACTGTTGCCGCTGGTGGAGGACAACAACTGGTTCTTCGACACCGAGTTGCTGATCTTGGTACAGCGCTGCGGGCTGCGGATCCACGAGGTGCCGGTGGACTGGACGGACGATCCCGACAGCCGGGTCGACATCGTCAAGACGGCACGGGAGGACGTGTCCGGCATCGTCCGGTTGAGCCGAGGTCTGCTCACCGGCCGGATCCCGATCGCCCGGCTGCGGGCCGAGCTGGCCGAACGGTCGGTGCCCGCCGCCGTACCCGGGGTGCCGAACGGACTGCTCGGCCAGCTCGCCCGCTTCGGCCTGGTCGGAATCCTGAGCACCGTCGCCTACTTCGTGATCTTCCTGGCGCTCCGGTCGGTCACGGGCCCACAGCTCGCGAACCTCATCGCGCTGTTGATCACCGCCGTCGCCAACACCGCCGCGAACCGGCGGGTGACCTTCGGGGTGCAGGGGCGGGCGGGCCGATTGAAACAACATGTGGGTGGTCTGATCGCGTTCGGGGTCGGACTGATCCTCACCGGCGGATCGCTGTGGCTGCTGCACGCCGCCTGGGCGGGACCGCCACGAATGCTGGAGCTCGTGGTGCTGGGGCTGGCGAACGCCCTGGCCACCGGGGTCCGGTTCCTCATCCTGCGCCAGCTCATGCGGCAGGCCTGACCAACGCACGGTAGGGCTATCCCCCGGACGGATCCGGTGGCTAGCCTGATGGCGGCCGGCCGCCTGCTCAACCACGCTGAAGGTCATGAACACGACCTCTTCGTCGGACACCTACGACGCCGACCACCCGCCCGATTTCCTGTTCGATCCGACGCCAGGAGTACCCGATGAGAGGGCCGCCCAGCCCGAGCCACTGCTCGCGATGATCCGCAACATCGGCCGAAACCTCGCCTGCCTGATCGGGTTGTTCTTCGTCTCGCTTGCGGCCTTCATCGTGTGCGTCACGATGTTCAGCCTCGGGCTCGGCTTGGCTGTCATAGTCGTCGGACTGTTCGTCCTCGTGGGCTGCCTCATCGTCTCCGGGGCGATGGCGCGGGCCACCAAGTACCTGCTTCGGTACGCCGGTGTGGACCTGCCCGAGACCCACTACCCCCGGTCGGGCACCGGCTTCGGCGTACTGCGGCGGCTCAAGGATCCGCAGTCCTGGCGGGATCTGCTGCACGTACTGATCGCCTTTGTCGTCTCGACGTTCTCCTTCTCGGTGGCCATCAGCTGGGTCGCGGGCGGGCTCGGCGGGTTGACCTACTGGTTCTGGAGCCGATTCCTGCCGGGCGACAACACCGGACTGGCCGCTCTGCTCGGCTTCCCCGGCAGCCTGCCGGAGATCATGCTGAATTCGGTGCTGGGGGCCATCCTGCTCGTGACCACGCCGGTCGTGCTGCACGGACTCGTACAGCTGCACGGCGTGATCGGCCGCGCCCTGCTGGTCGATGATCGGTCTGCCCTGCGGGCCCGAGTGAGCGAGCTGACCTCGAGCCGGAGCGCCGCCGGCGAGGCGGAGGCGCACACCCTGCGGCGCCTGGAACGCGATCTGCACGACGGTCCGCAGCAGCGCCTGGTGCGGCTGGGCATGGACATCTCCTCGGCCGAGCGGCAACTCGATCGGGAGCCGGACCGGGCGCGCGAACTCTTGCAGGCCGCCTACCAGCAGTCGCAGGACGCACTGGCCGAGATCCGGAACCTCTCTCGCGGGATCGCGCCACCCATCCTGGCCGAGCAGGGACTCGTCGCCGCCGTAACCGGGCTGGCCGCCCGCAACAGCGTGCCGACCACGGTCGATGTCGCGGACGTCGCACTGAGCGACGCCGCGCGCAACGCCGCCTACTTCGTGGTCGCCGAGGCCCTGGCCAACATGGAGAAGCACAGCTCGGCGACCTGGTGCGCGGTGGAGATCAGCGCGGTCGGCGGGATCGCGGTGATCGTGGTGACCGACGACGGGGTCGGCGGAGCGGCTATCTCGCGCGGCCACGGACTCGCGGGGCTCAGCGACCGGTTGGCCGGTGTCGACGGACGGCTGACGGTGGCCTCGCCCACCGGCGGACCGACGCAGCTGACGGCGACCATCCCGTTGACCTGAGTCGTCGAACGCCCTGAGCTTGCGAAGGGCGCCGGACAAAAGAGTGATTCAATCGGCCGGTGCTGCGGGTGGTGGTCGCGGACGACTCGGTCCTGCTGCGGGAGGGCCTGGTCCGGCTGCTCACGGAGGCGGGGAGCGAGGTGGTAGCGGCCGTCGGGGACGCCCCGGCCCTGGTGGCGGCGGTGCTCGAGCACCGGCCCGACGTGGCCGTGGTGGACATCCGGATGCCGCCGTCCATGACCGACGACGGGCTGCGGGCGGCGGTCGCCGCGCGGGAGGCGGTACCCGGGCTCGGCGTCCTGTTGCTCTCGGCGTACGTGGAGAAGAGCTATGCCGACGTCCTGCTCACCGACGGCCGCGGCTCGGTCGGTTACCTGCTGAAGGACCGGGTGTCGTCGCTGGAGACGCTGATCGACGCGCTGGGCACCATCGCCGGCGGCGGGACGGTGCTCGATCCCGAGGTGGTGGCCCAGCTGCTCGTCGCCCGCCGCTCCGATCCGCTCGACCGGCTCACGCCGCGGGAACGGGAGGTGCTGACGCTGATGGCGGAGGGCCGGAGCAACGCGGCCATCGCGGACCGGCTGGTGGTCTCCCCCGGCGCGATCGAGAAGCACGTGTCGAACATCTTCGCCAAGATCGACCTGCCCGATCTGGGTACCGACAACCGCCGAGTGCTCGCCGTCCTGGCCTGGCTCCGGCGTCGTTGACCGTCTCTTCCCCCGCCTCCCCGATCTCCTCTCCCACCCCGACTTGTCAGGGTCTCCGCAGGTTATAGCGTGCTGAGAGTCTGACAAGTCGGATTGGGGTCGGAAGGGATCTTCGTGGCGACGGAACGGATCGAGTACGAGATCGGCGACCGGGTGGTCAAGATCAGCAACCCGGACCGGGTGTACTTCTCCGCGCGCGGGGAGACCAAGCTCGACCTGGCCAACTACTACGCAGCGGTCGCCGACGGCATCGTCAACGCGCTCTACCACCGGCCGTGCATGCTGCACCGGTTCCCCGACGGGGTGGACGGGGAGAAGGTGCACCAGAAGCGGCTGCCGCATGGGGCGCCGCCTTGGATCGAGACGGTTCGGGTGACGTTCCCGCGCTACAACCGGCACGCCGACGAGTTGTGCGTGACGCACCCGGCCGACGTGATCTGGGCGGTGCAGATGTCGACCGTGGAGTTCCATCCCTGGAACTCCCGGCGCGACGACACCGAGTCACCTGACGAGTGGCGGATCGACCTCGACCCGATGCCGGCGGCCGGCTACGGAGACGTCCGGCAGGTGGCCGGGATCGTGCACGAGGTGCTGGACGAACTGGGCGCGGTCGGCTATCCGAAGACCTCGGGTGGCAAGGGACTGCACGTGTACGTCCGGATCCCGCCCGAGCACGGCTTCGCCGACGTCCGGCGGGCCGCCTGGGCGTTCGCGCGGGAGGTCGAACGGCGAGCCGGCGACCTGGTCGATCTGACCTGGTGGCGCAAGGACCGTGACCCGGGTTCGATCTTCGTCGACTACAACCAGAACGCCCGCGACCACACCATCGCCAGCGCGTACTCCGTGCGCGGGACCCCGCTCGGGACCGTGTCGACACCGGTCCGCTGGGACGAGATCGACGACGCCGAGCCGCAGGACTTCACCATCGCCACCGTGCCGGCCCGGTTCGCCGAGATCGGCGATCTGCACGCCGACATCGACGACCATCCGTACGCGCTGGACACCCTGCTGGAGTGGGCGGACCGGGACGAGCGGGCCGGCACCGCCCCCGGCGAACTCCCCGAAGCGCCCTGAGCGCCACGGCGCGGGCCGAACCGAACTAGCGCACGGTGCCGCCGAGCCAGATGTTGCGGTAGCCACCGGGCCGGGCGTCGTAGAGGTAGACCGCGCCGTTCGAACTGGCGCGGCCGAACATGATCCAGCTGTCGTCGGGACGGCCCACGACCGCGGGGAAGGAGTCGTACCCAGCCAGCACACCCTGCACCAAGCCCCCGCGGTCGATCACGGCGTTGCCGTCGGTTCCGACGTGCACCCCGACCGGAGCGGTGGCAGTCGGCTGGTCGGCCAGCGCCCGGCCGGACCACATCGTCAGGCGCACAACAGGCCAGCCGCTGCCGTTGGAACTCGCCGTCACCGTACGGGCGTGAGCCAGGCCACCGGTGCCACGACCGGTCACGGTGATCGCTCCGGGCGGTCCGGTTGGCCGAGGCCGCGAGGGCAGCCGTGAAGATGCCGCCGAGCGACTGCCAGCCGCTCCACTCACCGGACGAGTACCGATTGCGGAAGGCGGCGTACGAACCGGACCCACGCACGAAGACGTCGAGCGTCCCGTCGCTCAAGGACGTCACCGCCGGAGCGGCGGTGAGGTAGCCGCCGAGATCGCGTTGACCCTCGGGGACGCCGTCGTCGAACCAGGTGTGGACGGCCGAGTTCGTCGTGCTGCGGGTGATGAGGTCGATCCGGCCATCGCCCGACGAGGTGACCGCCGGGGCACTGGTGCTCCGCACTCCCGTATTCGTCCAACCGCCCCAGGTCCGCCCGTCGTCGGTGCTGCGCTTGAAGAAGACGACGTCACCGGTGCTCCGGACGAAGACGTAGATGTCGCCGCCGACGGTGCGGGCGGCCGCGATGCCGACCGGCGAGACGTCGAGTCCGGGACGGTACGCCGGCAGCGGCCGCTCGGGCCGCGGCGTCAGCTTCACGATCTTGTCCCCGGTGCCGTTGGACGTGGTGTAGTACAGCGATCCGTCGGGCCCCTGCTGGACCGTCCGGATCCGGTCGTCGTCGCGCTCGACGACGGCCAGCTTCTCCGTCCGGACCAGGCCGCCGGCCGGGTTCACGGTGACGATGTTGATGCCCCGGTCCTTCAGCAGGCCGACCGCCATCGCGCCCTGCATGCGACCCCAGGCCGGGCCGGTCAGGAAGGTCAGCCCGCTGGTGGCCAAGGTCGTGGAGCCACTCGACCAGACGGCGCGTACGGCGGACGGGAACTTCGTCAGGTCCGTCATCGGGTTGTTGCCCTCGGTGTACGGGTTGGCCGGCAACGGATCCCAGCCGTAGTTGCCGCCGCTGGTGATCCGGTTGATCTCGTCGTCGCGGGTGGATCCGTGCTCGGCGGTCCACAACTCGGAGGTCCCGGGCCGCAGCGCGAGACCTTGGATGTTGCGGTGCCCGTAGGTCCAGACGTAGCGGGCGTTTCCGCCCTCGTCGTAGAACGGGTTGTCGGTGGGCGCGCCACCGGTGGCGTTGATCCGCAGCACCTTGCCGCCGAGACTCTGCCGGTTCTGCGGATTGGTTCCCTGTGCGGCGTCGCCGGTGCCGACGTACAGCTTGCCGTCGGCGCCGAACCGCAACCGGCAGCCGGTGTGTCGGCCGCTGGTCAGCGGAAGGCCGGTGACCAGGGTGCGGCGAGCGGGATCGGGATCGGCACTCGCGCTCGTACCGTTGGTGTTCAACACCCAACGCCGGACCCGCACGTCCACCCGCGTGCTCCCGCTGCGGTACGAGCCGCAGGTGTAGAAGACCCGGTTGCTCGCCGCCCCGGGGTCTGCCACCAGACCGAGCAATCCGCCCTCGTTGCCGGTGGCGGTCTGACTGCGCAGATCCAGCACCCGCCGGGGTGCGGCGGTTCCGCTCTTGGCCCAGACCTCGCCCTTGCGCAGGGTGTAGAGCAGCCGACTACCGACCCAGGTGAGATCCCACGGGATCTCGAGTCCGCTGACCACCGTGGTCTTCGTGAAGCTGGGGACCGCCGAGGCCGGGGTCGCGGGCACGATGGCGAGCCCGAGACCCACGGCGGCCGCAGTCAGTGCGGTGGTCGAGGGAACGAGTCAGTCGCGCGGTGTGCCGCGATCGACCTCCGGGCATGTCATCTCCTATGAAGTCATCCCCGAATGGTCACTGCTGACGAACTCAGATCAGGCGAGGTCCCTTGCTCTTCAGCCACTCCCCCGCGACCTGATTGGGGTCGTCCTTGTCGACGTCGACCTTCTTGTTGAGCTGCGGTCAGCTCTTCGGTGGTCAACGCGGCATTCACCGCGTCGATGGCGCCGACCGCCGCGGTGTTGCCGGCCACATCGCCCCGCATCAACGGCACGATGTTCTTCGGCAGGATCATCGACTCCGGATCCTCCAGCATCACGTATCCGTTGTCGGCGATCGCCGCGCTCCGTGGTGAAGAAGGTCGCCACCTGGATCTTGTTGTCGTTCAGGTCCTTGACCTTGACCGCCGGCGAGTCGTACGGCTTGAACTCCTTGAACTTCGCGCCGTAGATCTTCTCGAGCCCGGGCGGGCCGTAGGCCCGCTTCTCCAGCTCGGAGGGTCCGCCCAGCATCGAGTTGGCGGAGATCTTCTTCAGGTCGGCGAGCGAGGTGAGCTGGTTCTGCTCGGAGAACTGCTTGGTCACGACGTAGACGTCCTGATCGGCCGCCGGGGAGGCGGTGCCGACCTTGAGGTCCGAGCCGACCGCCGTCGGCAGCGCCTTGGCGATCTCCTCCTCGGTGGTCGCCGTGGCGTTCTTGTCGAAGTAGAGCAGCAGGTTCCCGCTGTACTCCGGGACCACGCTGATCGAGCCGTCCTGCAGCGCCTTGATGTAGATCTCGCGGGACCCGATGTTCAGCTTCGTGCTGGCGTCCACGCCCTTGGCCTTCATCGCCTGCGCGTAGAGCTCGGCCAGGATCTGGTTCTCGGTGAAGTTGGCCGAGCCGACCACGACCGGTCCACCGCCGCCACCACTGCTGCCGCTCGCGGCGGGACTGCTGGAGGCCAACGGACCGCCTCCGCCGCCACCGCAGGCGGCCAGCAGGAAGGCGGCGGCCGTCGTGCCGGCCACGGCCAGCTTGGGTATCAGCTCTCATGGTCTGTGCTCCATCTTGTGACGGGAGGGTTGGTGATCGGCACCAGGCTATGCGGGCGCGGTGACAATCTCGGTTACGGTTCCACGACGGTTGCTTCTCCGCGCGGCCAGCAGTCCGATGCCGCCGAGCAGCAGATCCAGCAGCGATCGCGAGGATGGCCACGAGCAGGGCGCCCGCGAACATCTGGGATAGTCCGCGTTCCGCTGGCCGCTGACCAGCAACCGACCCAGCGCACCACCCGAGACGAAGCCGGCGATCGTCGCGGTCGCCACCACCTGGAGGGTCGCGCTGCGGAGGCCGGAGATGACCAGCGGGAGGGCCAGCGGCCACTCCACCCGGCCGACGATCTGGCCGCCCGTCATGCCCAGCGCCCGGGCCGCGTGCACCGCCTCCCGGTCGGCCTGCGAGATGCCGGTCGCGGTGCCGGTCAGGATCGGCGGCAGCGCCAGGATGGCGAGGACACCGATGATCGGGCCGATCCCCGATGACAGCAACGTGACCACGAGCACCAGCAGGCCGAGGCTCGGGATCGCCCGGGCGGCGTTGCTGAGGCCGATGACGAAGAACGATCCCTTGCCGGTGTGGCCGATCAGGATCCCCAGTGGGATGCCGACCACGGCGGCGATGGCCACGGCGGCGACGGTGTAGCCGAGGTGCTGCAGCAGCAGAGCCGTGATGCCGGCCGGCCCGCTCCAGTTCGCGGGATCCTGCAGATAGCTGAAGAGATTCACGCCGTCCTCGCCCTCCGCGCCCACGGCAGGCTGCCCCGCTGGATCAGCAGGATCAGCAGGTCGGCGACCAGGGCCAGCAGCAGACTGAGCACCAGGCCGACGATGATCGGGGTGAGGAAGGCCTGGTTCAGACCCCGGTCGAACAATTCGCCGAGACCGCCGGTGCCGACCAGGACGCCGACGCTGACCAGCGCGATGTTGGACACCGTGACCACCCGGAGCCCGGCGAAGATCACCGGCATCGCCAGCGGCAGTTCGACCTGGAACAGCCGTCGCAGCCAGCCGTAGCCCGACCGCCGACGCGGACTGCTTCACCGCATCCGGCACCGCCCGCAGACCGTCGACCACGCTGCGCACGAGCAGCGCGACCGAGTAGATGGTCAGCGCCGCCGCGATGTTGATCGGGTTGAGGATGCGGGTACCGAGGATCACCGGCATCACCACGAACAGCGCCAGCGACGGGATCGAGTAGATGACGCCGAAGACCGCCAGCAGGACGTTCGCCCCCTTTCCCGTACGGAAGACCAGGAACCCCAGCGGGATGGAGATGATGAAGGCGGCCACCACCGGCACGACGGACAACACCACATGCTGGGCCAGCAACCCGCCGATGTAGCCCAGATTGCGCTGGATCCACTCCCAGTTCATGACGGCGGTCGATCCTCGTGCGCTTCGTGGACTGAGCTTGTCGAAGCCCCGTCCGAGATCCCTTCGGACTCAGCCGCGATTGGCCCTTCGACGGGCTCCGGGCGCGAAGGGGCATCCTCGACCGGCTCAACGTGCGAGGTGGTTTCCTCATCCGCCGCTGGCCCTTCAACAGGCTCAGAGATGGCCTTCGACACGCTCAGGGACCGTGTCCTCGGCAGGCTCGGGCCGATGGAATCCTCGACAGGCTCAGGGCGAGTGGAATCCTCGACCGGCTCAGCGGCGGAGTGGAATCCTCGACAGGCTCAGGGACCGGAGTGGAATCCTCGACAGGCTCAGGGACCGGAGGTGGAATCTTCGGGGGCGAGTCGATCGTGATGGATTCGGTCTGGGCGGCGCGAGTCTCGGCGACTTGCTTGAGGATGGCGGCGGCGCTGGCGACGCCGGCGTACCGGCCGTCCTTGCCCACCGCCACGGCCAGCCCGGCGGGGGAGGTCAGGGCGGCGTCCAAGGCCACCCGCAGGGTGTCTTTCTCCGGATCGAAGGTGGACCCGAGGGGCAGCGTCCGGCCCGCTTCGCGCGGATCGGTCCAGCCCAGTGGCTTGGCCGCCGCGTCGATCACCAGCGCGTGCTCGTCGCCGCTGGCCGTGGCCGGATCGCGAACCGCCTGGACCCGGTCCAGGTCCAGATCGGCCGCGGAGATGAACGACAGCGAACGGTAGCCGCGGTCGCGGCCGACGAAGCCCTCGACGAAGGCGTCGGCCGGCTCGTCCAGCAGCTGCTGGGGCGTGCCGACCTGCGCGAGCTTGCCGCCGACCCGCAGGATCGCGACCTGGTCGCCGAGCTTGATCGCCTCGTCGATGTCGTGGGTGATCAAGATGATGGTCTTGCTCAGTTCGCGCTGCAGGCCGAGGAAGAACTCGTGCAGCTCGCTGCGCACCACCGGGTCGACCGCGGAGAACGGCTCGTCCATCAACAGCACCAGCGGATCGGCGGCCAGGGCTCGCGCCACTCCGACGCGCTGCTGCTGACCGCCCGACAGCTGGACCGGATACCGGTTCGCGAGCTTGCGGTCGAGGCCGACCGAGCCGAGCAGTTCCAGCGAGCGGGTCTGGATCTTCTGCCGGTCCCAGCGCAGCAGCGACGGCACCGTCCCGATGTTGTCGACGACCGTCCGGTGCGGGAACAAGCCGCCGCTCTGGATCACGTACCCCATCTGGCGGCGCAGCGCGGTCTTGCGCCGCGACTTGATCGGGGTGCCGTCCCAGATGATCCGACCACTGGTCGGTTCCAGCATCCGGTTGACCATCCGCAGCGTCGTGGTCTTCCCGCAGCCCGACGGCCCCACGATCACGGTGATCTGCCCGGACGGCACGACGAGGTCCAGGTCGACTACAGCCGAGGTCCCGTCCTTGAAGGTCTTGCCCACGGACTCGAACTCGATCACGCCAACTCCACATGCCTGGTCGGTGCGCCCGGGACCGTCCGTACGCAAGGTCATTCGACCCTAACCGTCCGGTCCGACACCCTCGGGAGGAACTCCGGCGCGTCCACCATTGCGTCCGAGCCGTTACGCAGACATGTCTCGACGTCAACATGGCTTGAATTGACGTCACAATGGCGTCATACTGACGTCATGAACCTCACTCCCTATGTCGAATCGGTACGGCATGGCGTTGCCGATGCGGCGGCCCTGGCCGACGAACCCACCCGGTTGGTCGCGAGCCGGCTCGGCAGTGCGATTGACGCATCGACCCGGCTGGCCCTGATCGACGCTCTGTGCGACGCCGCCGACGCGATCAGCGCCGACCTCGCGCCGGGATCGGTGGTCGTCCGGATGGCCGGTTCCGAACCGCAGTTCATCGTGTCCCTGCCGCCCACGGCCTCGACCGAGCCGACGCTGCTGCTCCCGGACGCCGGCTCCGACCCGGACCCCGAGGAGAGCGCCGAGGTCGACGACGAACCGGTCGCTCGGATCAGTCTCCGGCTCCCGGCGTCGGTCAAGGCCCGGGTCGACGCGATGGCCGATCGCGAACAGATCTCCACCAACGCCTGGCTGCTGCGGGCCGTGATGGACGCCCTGAGCATCCGCCGCGGACCCGACGGGCTGCCCGTCCCACCCGAGCCGCCGGGTCCGCCGGGGTTCGGAGCGCACGGCCCGTTCGGCCCGCACGGCGTTTTCGGGGCCAACGGACCGTTCGGTCCGGGTGGGCTGTTCGGCGCGCCGCCGACGGCCTGAGCAACACGATCAGCGGAAGAATCGGGGCAGCGTCCGGGGGTGGGTCAAGTGAGCTTCAAGAACTTCGTGTACGAAGGCGTCCGCGCCGTCCAGCTCGAGAACATCGGCGCGGGCACGATCACCGTCGAGCCTGGTCCGCGAGCAGACATCGTGGAGGGGTCGGTGAACGTGTCCGACGCCGACCATCTCGCCGACGTCGTGGTCCGGCAGGAGGCCGACCAACTGCGGATCGTCGTTCCCCAGCAGGGATTCCAGTCCGCTCCGACGCACGTCCGGCTCGGCGTACCGGCCGGGCTGGGCTACTCGATCCGGGCCGGCGCTGCGACCATCGAGATCTCCGCCGAGGTCGACCGGGCCAAGATCGTCAGCGGCTCCGGTGACGTCAGCGTCGAGCAGGTCGCCGAGCTGGACTGCAGCACCGGATCCGGCGCCATCTCGATCGGCCGGCTGCTCCACCGCGGGGCCCGCCTGCACACCGGTTCGGGCGACATCACGGTGGCCGAGGCCCGCAGCCCGCTGAGCGCCAAGTCGGGGTCGGGCGACATCATGGTCCGCTCCCTGCGGCAGGCCGATCTCGCGGCCAGCTCGGGATCCGGCGACATCGCCGTTCCGTCCACCACCGGTTCGGTGGATCTGCGCTCGGCTTCCGGTTCGCTGACGATCGGGATCGCCGACGAGCTGCCGGTCTGGCTCGACCTCAACTCGGTCTCCGGGGCCATCCGGATCGCGCTCGACGCGAGTTCGGAACCGCCCCCCGGCGAGCCGTACGTCAGCGTCCGGGCCAGCACCGCCTCGGGCGAGATCGCCGTCTACCGGGCCTAGCTGTCAGATCTGCGTGCGGTGGAAGTTCACGTGCGATCGGCTCGGAGTCGGCCCGCGCTGGCCCTGATAGTGCGACCCGTGGACCGCGGAGCCGTACGGGTGCTCGGTCGGTGAGCTCAGCCGGAAGAAGCACAACTGGCCGATCTTCATCCCCGGCCAGAGCTTGATCGGCAGGGTCGCGACGTTGGACAGCTCCAGCGTGACGTGCCCCGAGAACCCGGGGTCGATGAAGCCGGCGGTCGCGTGGGTGAGCAGGCCGAGCCGGCCGAGCGAGGACTTGCCCTCGACCCGGGCGGCGATGTCGTCGGGGAGGGTCACGACCTCATAGATCGAGCCGAGCGCGAACTCGCCCGGATGCAGGATGAACGGCTCGCCCGACTGCGGCTCCACCGGCCGGGTCAGTTCGGACTGGTCCTCGGCTGGGTCGATGTGCGGATAGCGGTGGTTCTCGAAGACCCGGAAGTAGCGGTCGAGCCGCACGTCGATGCTCGACGGCTGGACCATCGTCTCGTCGTACGGCTCCAGCCCGATCCGACCCGCCGCGATCGAGGACTTGATGTCGCGGTCGGAGAGCAGCATGGTTCCCGACCCTACCCAGCTCTACCACCTAGGGCCGCCGGACCTCCAGCCAGTGGTCACCGAAAGAAACCACCGATGCCCGGCCGGACCGGAACGATGTCGCCCGGCGGGCACTTGTGCGTCTCGCCGTCGGAGGTGGTGACGGTGGAACCGTTGGTGGAGTTGCGATCCATGACGTACATCCCGTTGCCGTCGACGCCGATCGCCAGATGGGACTTGGACACGGTCCGGCTGTCGTCGGCGACCTTGATCAACTGGGCGTCCTCCTCACCCGCCCGGGGCTGCGGGTTCCGGCCCAGCAGCACGAGGCCGGTCACGGCAACCTCGCGGCCGTCGTCCAGCACGACCTGCCAGTCCTGGTCGAGGGGTCGCGGATCGTGGGGCGCGAGCGCCATCGACGCCGCCGGGACGGGCTGCTGCGCCGTCGGCTCGTTCTCGAATGGTGCGGACGAGGCCGCCTCGGCCGGGTGTGCTTCCGGGGCCGGCTCGGGCTGCATCACCGGCTGATAGGAGGGCGGTTGCAGGTCCGGCTGCGGCTGCGGCTGGGACTGCGGCTGGGACTGCGGCTGGGACTGGGGCGGGGATAGTTGCTGAGGTTGTTGCTGAGGCGGCAGCACCTCCGCCGTCCGCGGCCCGGCGCCCTGAGCGGCGTTCGGCGTCACGGCCGACCGCGGCGGCGCGAGCACCCGCTCCTTGATCACGACGGAGTCCGCGGCGAGGTCGTGCCAGCCCTGCCGACGGGGCTGCAGGATCAAGAAGACGATCATCAGGATCAAGCCGATCCCGGTGGCCGACAACAACGAGAGCACCAACCAACGCAGAAAGAAGCGACCCCACCCGATCGGCCGGCCGTCGGTGTAACCGACGAGTTGCAGCTTCATCAACCGCATCCCGGGACCGGCCGCGCGGACCGCGTACATCTGCCAGACCAGCAGCGCCCAGGCCAAGATCAACACCCCGGCGACGAGAAATACGATCGTCCGGGCGTCGGGCACCTGAACGGCGACGATGCTCGCCAACCCGCTGATCAGGGCCGGTACAGACCGGTCGATCAGGAACGCGACGAAGCGGGCCCCCAGCGGTGCGATGAACACCCCCGGAGGCAGCCCGGTGGAAACACCCCCGACCTTCGCGAGCGTCATCTGCACCCCTCCTGTACTCGTGCTGCTGCAATCGACCCTAGTGCCGCATCGCGATTACGGGGCCGCATCCACCAGGATCGCCACCTCGTCACCGAGCTCCAGCACGGTACCGACCTCGACCCCGACCGACTGCCCGGACGGCAGCGCCTCGCGCTCGACCCCGGGGCCGGGCCGCACCACCGTCGTGCCGTTCGTCGAATGCAGGTCGGTCACCACGATGACGTCACCATCCGGCGCGACCAGCACGTGGGTCCGGCTGATGTCCTGGCTCGGGCTCAACACGGTGAGCAGGTGCGGCTGGGAGTTCTCGAAACCGGCGGCACTCGGAGCACGCCCGATCAGCACGGGTCGGTCGAGGTCGACGCTCGAGCCGTCGGGTGCGCGGAGTCGGGCGAGCACCGGCGGTCCCACGGGCTCCGGCGGCGGCAGGTACAGCAACTCCGTATCGGCGTTCTCCATCTCCTCGACCTCAGGCGAGGGCGGCTCGGGGGAAGGGGTCGGCGGGAGGGTGTCATCATCCAGCGGATCCGGCGCCCGGAACGCAGGTTCGGGGCCATCGGGCGGCGGCAGCGGCGCCGAAGCGGCCGCCGGGCGACCGCTGCGCTCACCACTTGCACTGATCATCAGCCGGAGCCGACCAGCCCGGACGCCGCCGAGTTGCAGCGGCAGCGCCACGCCTGGACCACCACCGAGGTCCAGCTCGAGGCGATCCAGCGCCGCGAGCCGCACTTCCTGCCAGGTCAGTACGTCCTCGCCGTGGGCTATCGTCTGCCCGCTCTCCGACAGCACCCGGACGGATCCGCGCAGCAGCGCCCGGAGCCCGTCAGACGGGCCGTCGCTGTAGCCGTCGCCCGGCGAATCAAGGAGCAGCACCGCTAGCCGGGGCAGCCGGTCGTACTCGATCTGGGCCAGCCACGCGACCAGATCGCGCATCCCGACGCCGGTCTGTACCTGCGACCACAGATCGCTGACCAGCCCGTCGTCGGGGTGGGCGCCGGGATCCAGCGCCACCACCGCGGTCGGGCCGGCGAGGACGATCCACGGGCCCGGGGTATAGCTGATCAGCCAGCGAGGCTCCATGTCCCTCCGCTCTCCCTCGACCACTCATGCCGTTGCGCGCGCACCGCCGTACAACGCCTTCGTATAATTCGCCTGTGTCGCGGACCTGGATGGTGGCCACCCGCCGCCGCAGTAATTCGCGCGTCACAATAGCCGATGTCGCTCGCGAGGCGGGTGTCAACAAGGGGACGGTCTCCCGCGCACTGCGCGGCGTACCCGGGGTGGGCCGGACGACGCGCCAACGCATACTCGACGCTGCCGATCGGCTCGACTTCTCGGCCTCGCACATCGCCACTGCGCTCGCCACCGGCATGTCGCAGACCATCGGCGTCGTCATTCCCAATCTGAGGTCCTGGTACTACGGCGAGGTCGCCGCCGGCGCGAGTGAGGTCTTGATCCCGGCCGGTTTCCGGATCGAGTTGGTCAATCTCGACATGGATTCGGACTATCTCGACATCAACTCCCCCGCCTTCGGGCGGCTCGTCACCGAACTGGGGCAGGGTCGCGGCCGGGACGCGTTGTTGTTCGCCGGGAACGTCGCCGACCCGCGCCGCGACAACACCTCCGGGTTGGCCGGAGTCCCGGTAGCGACGCCCGGCGATCCCGCCATCAACGTGCCGGGGGTGACCATCGACAACCGAGCCGGCGCCCGACTGATGGCCGAGCACCTGACGGGGCTGGGTCATGTCCGCTGCGCCGTGGTGGACGGGCGGCTGGCCGAGGGTGGCGACACCCGGCTCTGGGACCAGCGGACGGCGGGATTCGCCGACGGCCTCGCGGTCGCCGGCCTCACCCTGGACGACGCGCTGGTTTGCCATCCCGGCGATTGCCACATCGCCGACGGTGAGCGGGCCGGGGAGCTGCTGGTCCATCTACTCGGGCGGCCCGATCCTCCTACCGCTGTCTTCTGCCACACCGACGAGATGGCGTTCGGTCTGATCGGGGCGTTGCGCCGAAGCGGGATCCGATGCCCCGACGACATCTCGGTCGCCGGCTTCGACGACCACCCGATGTCACACTGCTGGGGGCTCACCACGATCGACCAGCACGCGCACGAGCAGGGCGCGCGGGCCGCCTGGGCGCTGCTCGCCGCGCTCGACGACGACCATGCCGCCTCGGACGAGGTGGTCGCCGAGTGGCCGACCCTGACCGTAGAACTCGTCGCGCGGGAGAGCACCCGCCCGCTCTGACCAGCCCTGGCAGGCTGCTCGTCCATCGTCGCGCACGAAGTGGGGGGCGACCGGGTCGGACCCGCTCGTCACACCAGCGCGGCCCGCACGGACAAGACGTCGGGTAGGTGATCGACCAGTTCGGTCCAGGACTCGCCGTCGTCCGTGCTGCCCCACACCGAGCCGTCCCGGGCGCCGAGGTAGAGCCCGACCTCGTCGGCATCGTCGGCGGTGAAGGCATCGCGCATCACCGCCGCGTAGAACCGGTCAGGTAGCCCTGACCGGGACGCGGTCCAGGTCTCGCCGGCGTCTCGCGACCGCCACACCCGGGCCTGACCCTCCGGCGGGATGCGAGCGCCGTCGGCGACGAGCGGGAACACATAGACGGTGTCGGCGTCGCGCGGATCCACAAGGATCGGGAAACCGAAGTCGGCCGGCAGCCCGTCCGCGATCGAGACCCACTGCAGACCGGCATCATCGGAGCGGTAGACCCCATGATGGTTCTGGGCGTACATCCGGTCCGGGCGATCCGGATGCGACGCCACCTTGTGTACGCACTGGCCGAACTCCGGCCACGGGTCGGGGAAGAAGTACGCCTTGATGCCGCGGTTCCGCGGCGTCCACGACGTGCCACCGTCGCTGGTCTGGTAGACCCCGCCCGTCGACATCGCCACCGTCAGCCGAGAAGAGTCGGCCGGGTGCGGGACGACCGTGTGGATGGCCTGGCCACCGAAGCCGGCACCCCACTCGGGCCGGTGCGGGTGATCCCAAAGCGACCGGACGAGCTCGAAGCTCTCACCCCGATCCTCGGAGCGGAACAGTGCCGAGGGTTGGGTCCCGGCGAAGATCACGCCGTCGTCCCGACCAGGCTGGATCTGCCACACCCGCTCGACGCTCTCCCCGAGATCGGCCGGGAAGCGCACCGCCGCACCCTGGGTCTCGGTCCAGGTCGTCCCCAGGTCGTCGGAGTAGTAGACCCCCGGACCCCAGTGCTCACTGGTGCCACTCACGAACAGCCGCGATTGGCCGCCCCGGGAATCGATGCAGGTCGCGTAGATGCCCTGCATCAAGAACTCCGGCTCGGACCAGCGCCACTGCTTGCGGGCCTCGTCGGATCGCCCGATCCACAGGCCCTTGCGGGTCCCGACCAGGAGTACTGCTTCGGTCATAGCCCACCCCATCGCCAAGAATTTCCCTGCTCGTAGCTTTGCGGACATGTCGACGGTCGACAAGGGCAGCGGGCCGCCTCAGACTTCCACCATGACCGCGATCGAATGCCGCGCTCCTCGCACCGAGCGGCTCCGCCCATGACCGGCGTGCAGAATTCGCCCGTGATGCGGGAGAACTTCCGCGAGTACCTCGATCAGCTCATCCGCGAGGGGTACGGCGTCCGCCACGACGAGCACGGCTCCGACCCGGACCTGATCGATCCGGGCGGCAACCCGATCGAGACCTGGCGCGAGGATTACCCGTACGACGAGCGGCTGGACCGCGACGAATACGAGGAACAGAAGTACCAGCTGCAGATCGAGCTGTTGAAGTTCCAGTACTGGACTCAGGAGACCGGCGGCCGGCACGTGATCTTGTTCGAGGGCCGGGACGCGGCCGGCAAGGGGGGCACGATCAAGCGGTTCATGGAGCACCTGAATCCGCGCGCCGCCCGGGTCGTCGCCCTGACGAAACCGACCGAGACCGAGCGCGGCCAGTGGTACTTCCACCGCTACGTCAGCAACCTGCCCACGGCGGGTGAGATCGTGCTGTTCGACCGGTCCTGGTACAACCGCGCCGGCGTCGAGCGGGCGATGGGCTTCTGCACGGACCGGGAGTACTTCCAGTTCCTGCGGCACGCGCCGCTGTTCGAGGAGATGCTGGTGGAGAGCGGCTTCTCGTTGACCAAGTTGTGGTTCTCGGTGACCCAGGCGGAGCAGCGGACCCGCTTCGCCATCCGGCAGATCGACCCGGTACGACGCTGGAAGCTGTCGCCGATGGACATCAAGTCGCTGGATCGCTGGCACCTGTACACCGAGGCCAAGGAGACGATGATGCTCTCCACCGACACCGACTTCGCCCCGTGGACGACGATCAAGAGCAACGACAAGAAGCGGGCCCGGATCAACGCGATGCGGTTCTTCCTGAGCCAGTACAACTATGACGGCAAGGATCCGAACGTCGTCTTCCCGCCCGATCCGTTGATCGTCGAACGCGGGCGGGAGTCGATCGACTGACCCAACCGGCCAGCCCGCGCCACAACGTGAACGAAATTACCTGGTAGTCCAAGTCAGATCGTTCTCGTTATTCGGGTCGGGCGGAGTCCAGGGCTGGCGGAGGGCCCTCAGGGATCGTTCCGCGCCTACCGCTTTTCGCAGGCGATGCCGTCGTTGTCGCGGTCGAGGTCGCGTTCGCCGGCTTTGCGGCTCTTCCCGTCGTTGAACTTGTAGATCGTGGTGCTCTTCTTGAAGTTGGTGACGCGGGTCCCGCTCGTCTTGTCCTTGGCGCCGCTCTTGCCAACCCCGTGCGGGTAGACCTTGTTCAGCGCCGCACAGTTCGTGTAGGACTTCGCCTTGGCGGCCTCGGCCGGCGTCGCCAGTCCTGCCCCCAAGAGTCCGCCGGTCACCGCGAGCGCGACCAGAGCAGCCCTAAACTTCATCTATCTCCCCTTTTCCCTTGGCCCGCACGGTGCGAGCCAGAGGACCGTATGCCGGCCGGCACCACCACCGCGGCAAAATGACGGGATCCGTAACAAACTCGTGATGGTCAGCGGGGGCGGTGCCACTCGTACGGGGTGGTGGTGGTGACCTTCAAGAATCCGGACCGCTCCAGGATCGGGCGGGAGAACTCGGTCGAATCGCTGTGCAGGAAGCGACATCCGCGGTGCAGGGCGGACCGGGCGCGTTCGGCTGTGAGGGCGCGGTAGATGCCGCGTCCCCGCCACGCCGCGAGGGTGGAACCGCCCCAGATCCCCGCGACTTCGGTGCCGGGTACGGGTTCCAACCGGCCGGCGCTGACGATGGCGCCGGCGGCCTCGGCAACCCAGAGTTCGACGTCGCCCTGCTGCTGGGCCAGCCGGTGCAGGGTCTCCTCGCCACCGTCGTCGGGCTCGTCGAACACCTCGGCCTGCATGGCGGACATCCGGCGTACGTCATCCGCGCTCTCGATCCGTCGCACGGTCACCCCGTCGGGCAGCGCAACGTCGACGGCCAGGGCCAACGCCTCCCCGAGCATCACCGACTCCACCTCTTCGCGCACGAAGTGCTGGGCGCGCAGGATGCCGTCGAGATCCGGCACCGGGTCGTGGCCGCGACTCTTCCATTCGAACCGGGTGATCTTCGGGTCGGCCGCGTAATGCGCTACGGTCGCGTCGACGAGGGCCGCCAGGTCGTCCTCACCGGTCAGCGACCGGTAGCTGACGAAGCCGCGCCCACCGACGTGCTTCGCCCAGTACAGCGGACCGTGTCGCGTCCAGGTCAACGCCGACACCATCTCCACCTCACCGCGCAGTTGGTCGTCGTAGATCCGCAGCAAGTCACCCGCATCGAACACATCCGCAGTGTGACCCTTCTGCACTGGCCGCGCCACCGAGAATCCGCACGCTTCAACGGCGCGCAACAATGGCCCAATGATCCCCACCCTGACCTTCGGGCGTACCGGTCACGAGAGCACCCGGATCCTGTTCGGTGCCGCGGCGCTCGGCAACGTCACGCAGGACGACGCCAACCAGACCATGGAATTGATCGGCCGCCACGGCATCAACCACATCGACGTGGCCGCCAGCTACGGTGACGCCGAGCTCCGGCTCGGTCCGTGGCTGGCCGATCACCGCGACGAGTACTTCCTCGCCACCAAGACCGGTGAGCGGACCCGGGAGGCAGCCTGGGCCGAGATCAACGTGTCGCTGGAGCGGCTCCAGACCGATCACATCGACCTGATCCAGTTGCACAACCTGGTGGACGAGGCCGAGTGGCAGACCGTGTACGCGGCCGGTGGCGCGCTCGAGGCCCTCGTCCGCGCCCGCGATGAGGGCCTGGTCAGCTACATCGGTGTCACCGGGCACGGGGTGACGGTGGCGACGCAGCATCGGCGCTCGCTGGAGCAGTTCGACTTCGACTCGGTGCTGCTGCCGTACAACTACGCGATGGCGCAGAACGCGCAGTACCTCGCCGAGTTCGACGAGTTGCTCGCGGTCTGCGCGGAGCGGGACGTCGCGGTGCAGACGATCAAGTCGATCACCCGGGCGCCCTGGGGCGACAAAGAGCAGACGACGACGACCTGGTACGAGCCACTGCAGGATCCCGAGGCGATCGCCACCGCGGTGTCCTGGGTGCTGGGTCGCGACGGGGTGTTCCTCAACACGGCCAGCGACATCGCGCTGCTGCCGCTGGTGCTGGACGCGGCGCAGGCGTACTCCGGGCGCCCCGACGACGACGCGATGCGGGAACTGGCCCGGCACTGGCAGTTGGAGCCGCTGTTCGTCTGAGCCCTCGACGCAAACCCGGCGTCTGACTCAGACCGGCCTCTTTCATCCCAGGTTTACGGTGTTAGCGTGGCAAGTGAGCTCATTCCCGGGCTCCATCAGCACACGGAGGTTCCATGGGTATCGGAGACAAGATCTCGAACAAGGCCGAGGAGCTCGCGGGCAAGGCCAAGGCCGGTGTCGGCGACGCCACGGACAACGAGCGGCTCGAGACCGAGGGTCACGCCGATCAGGCCAGCGCCAACACCAAGCAGGCCGGCGAGAACGTCAAGGACGCGCTGCGTGACGCCGGCAACGCGGTGAAGGGCGACGAGAAGAGGGTCTGAGCCCCTCCACCCGAGGCTGGCCGCGGCGCTGAGCCGTGACCAGCCTCGCGCCGTACGTCGGCCACGGGCGCCTACAGTGCAGACGTGAGCGCCCTGCAGATCGGCTACGCGGCCATGCTCGAGCAGTTCCATCCGACCGAAGCCGTCGAGTTGTCCGCCCACGCCGAGAGCAAGGGCTTCTCGGGGGTGATGGCCGCGGACCACTTCCAGCCCTGGGTGCCGCAGCAGGGTCAGAGCGCCTTCGTCTGGAACGTGTTGACCGCCCTCGGTGAGCGCACCACCGGTGACATCGGACCCGGTGTCACTGCACCGACCTTCCGCTGGCATCCGGCGATGGTGGCCCAGGCGTCGGCGACGCTGGCGGCCATGTATCCCGGTCGGCATTGGCTCGGCCTGGGTGCCGGCGAAGCACTCAACGAGCACATCCTCGGTGGCTACTGGCCCGAGGGGCCCGAACGGCTCAACATGATGTTCGAGGCGATCGAGGTCATCCAGAAGCTGTTCACCGGATCGCTGGCCGGCAAGGACGTCAAGCACGCCGGCACCTACTACAAGCTCGAATCCACCCGGTTGTGGACGATGCCCGACGAGGCGCCGCCGATCTTGATCGCCACCGCCGGACCGATCACCGCCAAGCGCGCCGGCCGGGCCGTCGACGGCCTGATCACCGTCGGCGCCCCGCTGGAGAAGATTGGCGGGCTGTTCGAGAAGTTCGACGCCGGGGCGAAGGAGGCGGGCAAGGACCCGTCGACGATGCCGCGATTCCTCCAGCTCCATCTGTCCTGGGCGGCGACCGAGGAGGAGGCGCTGGAGAACGCGATGGTGGAGTGGCCCAACGGCGGCATGAAGTTCCCGAAAGGCGACATCCGCTCCCCGTTGGAGTTCGAGCAGATGGCCAAACTCGTCCGGCCGGAGGACTTCGAAGGCCGGATGGTGATCAGCTCCGACCCCGACGTACACCGGGCGAGCATCCAGAAGTTCGCCGACCTCGGCTTCGACCGGATCTACCTGCACAACGTGGGCCGCAACCAGCGCGAGTGGATCGACGTCTTCGGCGAGCAGGTCGTGCCCAAGCTCACCCGTTAGACCGGTCGAACCCGACCCAGATGCACCACCTTCTCGGATCGGCACCACGTGCACGTGGTGCCGATCCAAGAAGGTGGTGCGTCTGGCTCAGAAGTTGGCGGTCGGCTGGTACGTGCCCCAGACGACCCGGAGGGCGTCGCAGACCTCGCCGACGGTGGCGCGCGCGGCCAGGGCGCGCTTGAGCGGCGGCAGCACGTTGTCAGTGCCCTGCGCCGCGGCGGCGATCTCCCGGAGTGCGGCCTCGACCTCGGCGCCGTCCCGCTCGGCCCGCAGCCGGGTCAGCCGGTCGCACTGGGCCGCCTCGATGGCGGGATCGACCCGGAGCGGCTCGTACGGGTCCTCGGTGTCCATCGCGTACCGGTTCACGCCGACGACCACCCGCTCGCCGGAGTCGACCTCCCTTGCGATCTCGTACGCGGACCGCTCGATCTGCTGCTTCTGGAAGCCCACCTCGATCGCCTCGACCGCACCCCCACGCTCGGCGACCTCCGCCATCAGCCGGTCCACCTCGGCCTCGACGTCGTCGGTGAGGGATTCGACCACGTACGACCCAGCGAACGGGTCCACCGTCTTGGTCAGGTCGGTCTCGTACGCGAGCACCTGCTGGGTCCGCAACGCGAGCCGCGCCGCCTTCGGCGTGGGCAGCGCGATCGCCTCGTCGAAGGAGTTCGTGTGCAGCGACTGGGTACCGCCGAGCACCGCCGCCAGCGCCTGGACCGTGACCCGGACCAGGTTGACCTCGGGCTGTTGCGCGGTGAGCTGCACCCCGGCGGTCTGGGTGTGGAACCGCAGCATCAGCGATCTGGGATCCACGGCCCCGAACCGGTCCCGCATCACCCGGGCCCAGACCCGGCGGGCGGCCCGGAACTTGGCCACCTCCTCGAGCAGGGTGGTCCGGGCGACGAAGAAGAACGACAGCCGCGGCGCGATGTCGTCGACGGCGAGCCCGGCGGCGACGGCGGCCTCGACGTAGGCGATCCCGTTAGCCAGCGTGAACGCCACCTCCTGCGCGGGCGTCGCGCCGGCCTCGGCCATGTGGTACCCGGAGATCGAGATCGTGTTCCATCGCGGCAGCTGCTCGCGGCAGTAGGCGAAGGTGTCGCTGACCAGGCGCAACGAGGGCGCGGGCGGGTAGATGTAGGTGCCTCGGGCGATGTACTCCTTGAGCACGTCGTTCTGGATCGTGCCCGTCAGGGAGGCGGGGTCGACGCCCTGCTCCTCGGCCACGAGTTGGTACAGCAGCAGCAGTACCGCCGCCGGCGCGTTGATGGTCATGGAGGTCGACACCTCGCCCAGCGGGATGCCCGCGAAGAGCGTGCGCATGTCCTCGATCGAGTCGATCGCGACCCCGACCTTGCCGACCTCAGCCGCGGCCAACGGCGCGTCAGAGTCCATCCCCATCTGGGTCGGCAGGTCGAAGGCCACCGACAGGCCCATCGTGCCGTGGGAGATCAGTTCGAGGTAGCGGGCGTTGGACTCCGCGGCGGTGCCGAACCCGGCGTACTGCCGCATCGTCCACGGCCGGGTCGTGTACATCGAGGGGTAGATCCCGCGGGTGTACGGGTACTCCCCCGGCTCGCCGAGCGCGGTGGCCGGATCGAATCGGTCGAGGGCGGCCGGGCCGTACACGGACTCGAACGGTGTCCGCGACTCTGTCTCGCCCGTCATCGACGCCTTCCTCTCAGTCCCAGCCGACCGTGCTCGAGCGTACTTGCTGAAATTTCTTGACATTGGGCGTCCTGACTTGTGAAACTTCCTTTCACTGGTCCAGTCAGATGGGAGTCACGGATGTCGGTTTCCGAGAAGGCAACAGACACTGTTCATCCGGCGCAGTCACGCCGTGCGCTGGTCGCGGGTTCGGTTGGCAACTTCATCGAGTGGTACGAGTTCGGCGTCTACGGCTTCCTGGCCACGATCATCGCCCAGAACTTCTTCAGCTCGGCGGGCGGCACCGACCTGGAAGCCCTGATCAAGACGTACGCGTCCTTCGCGCTGGCCTTCTTCTTCCGGCCGATCGGCGCCGCCCTGTTCGGCCGGCTCGGGGACCGGATCGGCCGCCGGCCCACCCTGATCCTCGTCTTGCTGCTGATGTCCGGCGCCACCACCGCCATCGGGCTGCTGCCGACGTACGCCACCCTTGGCGTCGTCGCGCCGATCTTGCTGACCCTGATCCGGATCGTCCAGGGGCTCTCGGCGGGCGGCGAGTTCGGCGGTGCCGTCTCGGTGATGACCGAGTTCGCCCCGCGCGGGTCGTCGCGGAATCTTCGGCGCCTGGCAGTCCTTCACGGTGGCGCTCGGCCTGCTGTTCGGTGCCGCGTGTCTCCGCTGTTCTCGCGCTCGCCCTCGCTCCCGAGCAGCTCACCGCCTGGGGCTGGCGGATCCCGTTCCTGCTGGCGCTGCCGCTCGGTCTCGTCGCGCTGTGGCTGCGGCTCAAGCTCGAGGAGACACCGTCGTTCCAGCGGGTCGAGAAGGCCTCCGACCACGAATCCGGGGGGGCCGCCGTACCGGTGACCAAGCCCACGAAGGGGGAGACCGCCAAGGCGATCCTCCTCGGCATCGGGCGGCTGATGGGGTGGTCGGCCGCGGGTTACACCTTCCTCGTCGTCATCCCCTCCTATCTGCAGACCTCGCTCAACGCGACCTTCGTGCAGGCGCTGACCGCGACCGTGCTCGCCAACGTGGGCTTCGCGGCCACCATCCTCCCGGCCGGTCGGCTGAGTGACCGGATCGGCCGCCGACCCGTGATGGTGGCGGGGACCGTGCTCATCGTCGCCTTCGCGCTCCCGCTGCTGAACCTGCTGCAGGATCCGTCGGCCAGCCTGGCGCTCAAGGGCGTGGGGGTCTTCGTCGCGGGCGCCATCGTGGGCCTGATCGCGGGTCCCGGACCGGCCATGTTGTCGGAGATGTTCCCGACCACCGTGCGCTACACCGGGCTGGGGCTGGCCTACTCCCTGTCCAACGCCGTCTTCTCCGGTTCGGCGGGATTGATCATCACGGCCCTGATCGGCGCCACCGCCAATCTCGACGTTCCCGCCTACTACGTCATGATCATCGGGGCGGTCAGTGTCGTCGCGCTGGCCACCCTCCGCGGAGACGCCCACCGGCGCGCCCTTCGCGACTGACGCCACGACTACAGGGAGCAGCATGCGAGTGATCGGCATGATGTCCGGGACGTCGTTCGACGCCGTGGACGCCGCGGCCGCGGATCTCGAGCTGGTCGACGACACGGTCGTCCTCCGACCGTTGGGGATGGTGAGCCGGCCGTATCCGGAATCGGTCCGGGAGGCCCTGGTGGCGGCCCTCCCGCCGGCGGCCACCACGATGGAGCAGGTCTGCCGGCTGGACACCGAGATCGGCCAAGCGTTTGCCGATCTTGCCGTACGCGCCGACCAGGAGTTGTGCGCGGGATCGGCCGACCTGGTGGTCTCCCACGGTCAGACCGTCTACCACTGGGTCGACGGCGGCCGGGTCCGGGGCACGTTGCAGATCGGGCAGCCGGCCTGGATCGCCGAGCAGACCGGGCTACCGGTCGTCGCCGACCTGCGGGCCCGCGACGTCGCCGCCGGTGGGCAGGGCGCGCCGCTGGTGAGTGCCCTCGACGTCTTGTTGCTGAAGGGGCGCCGGCACGTCAGTGCGGCCCTGAATCTCGGTGGCATCGCCAACATCACGGTGGTCGATCCCGCGCGTGATCCGGTGGCCTTCGACACCGGTCCGGCCAATGCGTTGATCGACGCCGCCGTGCACCGGGCCACCGGCGGCCGACAGGGCTTCGACGTCGACGGCCGGCTGGCCGCGACCGGACAAATCGATCGCGACCTGCTCGCGCGCCTGCTGGCCGAGCCCTACTACTCGCGCCCGGCGCCCAAGAGCACCGGCAAGGAGCTGTTCAACCTGGCCTATCTGGAGATGATCATGGCCGAGCGCCCGAGCCTCGAGACCGTCGACCTGGTCGCGACCCTGACCGCGCTCACGGCGCAGACTGTGGCCGACGCGCTCGGTGCCGCCGAAGTCGGGGAGGTCATCGCGTCCGGCGGCGGGACCCAGAATCCTGTCCTGATGGCGATGCTGGGCGATCGGCTGCCGAGGGTGAAGCTGCTCACGACGGATGATCTTGGGCTGCCGTCTGGGGCCAAGGAGGCGTACGCCTTCGCCTTTCTCGGTTTCTGTACGGTCTCCGGGCTCACCGCCACCGTGCCGAGCTGCACGGGCGCGCGACACGCGAGCGTGCTCGGCTCGATCACCCCGGGTCGGCGCGGTCTGCCGGCGCTCGACCGCGTTCGGCGGCAGCCGACGAGCCTCGAGATCCACCCGCCGGCGGCCCGAGCCGATGAACAGCGTCGGGAGTCCGCATGATCGATCTCGGTACCCGCATCCGCGGCGTGATCCCGCACCTGTCACCGGCGGAACGCCGGGTGGCCGGACTGCTGGAGCGCGAGCCGGCCCGGGTCGCCCAGCTCACCGTGACCGAGCTCGCGCGCGAGGCCGCCACCAGCACCGCCACGGTGGTCCGGGCGGCCAAGAGCCTGGGCTTCGACGGCTACCCCCAGCTCCGGTACGCCCTCGCCAGCCAGGCCGGCGCGCACCGTTCCGGGACGGAGCCGCCCCGGGTGGCCGACATCACCGACGAGGACGGGGTGGGCGCGATCCTCACCAAGCTGGCGGCCTTCGAGTGCGAGCAGATCACCGCCACCGCCGACATCGTCTCGGCGTCCGCTCTGGAGACCACCGCGCAGCAGATCGCGCGGTCGAGACGCTGCTGCCTGTTCGGCATCGGCGCCTCCGCGTTGGTGGCTCAGGACCTGGCGCAGAAGATCAGTCGGATCGGCCTGGCTGCGTTCGTCCACCCCGAGTTCGACGCCGCGGTCGTCGCCGCGAGCCTGCTCGGACCGCAGGATGTGGCCGTTGCGTTCTCCCACAGTGGTGAGACGCCCGGGCTCGTTCGAGCCGATGCGCCAAGCCCGCGAGCGCGGCGCCTTCACGGCCGCGGTCACCGGGCAACCCCCGCTCCACGCTGGCCCGGCAGGCGGACCAGGTGCTGGCGACGGCCGGCCGGGAGTCCGGCCCGCGGCCGGCCGCGGTGGGCAGCCGGACCAGCCAGTTGATCATCGTCGACACGCTGTTCGTTCGGCTGACCCAGCTCCTGCCCGGCACCGCGGCCGCGCTGGAGACGACGTACGCGGCGATCGCCGCGACGCGAAACCGAGGGCGTTGAGATCTGGTGGACCAAGATCACGAACGAGGAACGCGCGGCACGAACCTCAGCGAACTCGGCACCGAAACCGCGCACCCGCACACCACCGACCTGGACACCATGTCGACCCTGGAGCTGCTGCGGACCATGAACGCGGAGGACCGAACCGTCCCCGACGCCGTGGAAGTGGCGCTGCCCGACATCGCCCGGGCGGTCGACCTGATCGTCTCGACGCGGCAGCGCGGCGGCCGACTGATCTATCTGGGCGCGGGTACGAGCGGGCGGATCGGCCTGCTCGACGCGGTGGAGTGCCCGCCGACCTTCGGCACCGATCCGGATGAGGTCATCGGTCTCATCGCGGGCGGTGTGGGCGCCTTCGGCCAGGCCGTCGAGGGCGCCGAGGACGATGCCGTCCAGGCCGAGGCCGACCTCCGGGCGATCGGTCTCGGATCATCTGACGTCGTGGTCGGGATCGCGGCCAGCGGCCGGACACCGTACGTGATCGGCGGCCTGCGGTACGCCCGGACGGTTCCGGCGGCGACCGTCTCGCTGTCGTGCAACCGGAACGCCCCCATCAGCGCGGCCGCCGACGTGGCGATCGAGATCGACACCGGGCCGGAGGTCCTGACCGGCTCCACCCGGCTCAAGGCCGGCACCGCGCAGAAGCTGGTCTGCAACATGCTCTCCACCGCCGGCATGGTGCAGACCGGCAAGGTGTACCGCAACCTGATGGTCGATGTCCGCCCCACCAACGCCAAGCTGGTCGACCGCAGCATCCGGATCGTGGCGGCTGCCGCCGACGTCGACCCAACGACGGCGCGAGACGCCATCCGCGCGGCGGACGGCAACGTGAAGACGGCGGTGGTGATGCTGCTGGCCGACTGCTCCGTCGAGCAGGCTCGCGACTGGCTCGCGGCGCACGGCGGACGCGTCCGGGAGGCCGTCGCTCAGGCCCGCTCGCCGGAATAGCACTTGTGCTACCCTCGTGGAATGGATGTTGTCGTCGGTTTGCGCGAGCTTCGCCAAGACGCTTCCGACCTGGTGCGACGGGTCGAGGCGGGTGAGGAAATCACCGTCACGGTCGCCGGGAGGCCCAGTGCCCGGTTGGTCGCTGTCGCGCCGCGGCGTTGGCGGCGATGGGAAGACGTGGCCGAGCTGTTCATCGGACCTGTCGATGACAGCTGGGAAGCCGACCGTGATCAGATCGACCAGGCTGTCGAAGACCCCTGGTCGCGGACGTGAAGGCCGTATTGGACACCAGTGTGATCGTTGCGTCGGACGTCGGCCCGCTCGAGGGCGAACTTGCCATCAGCGCGATAACCCTGGCAGAACTGCAATTCGGCGTGTTGATCGCCAAGGAGCCTCGCGTTCGGGCCGAGCGGTTGCGGCGGCTGTCGATCTTGCAGCGGCGATTTGACGCCTTGCCCGTGGACGAGGCCGTCGCGGACAGCTACGGACAACTGGCGGCGGCTGTCGTACACGCTGGCCGACAGCCCCGAGCCCGCTCGATAAATCTTCTGATCGCCGCCACTGCGCACGCCCACACCGCCCGGCTCTACACCCGAAACCAACGCGACCTGCGTGGCCTGGACGATCTGATCGACGTCGTGTCCGTCTGACTACAAGCACGTTTGAAAAGTGCTGGCGATCTGCGCACGATCGTCCCCGCCGGCCGACTGATGCCAAAGAGAACGAGAGGACGCGCGTGATATCGGAACGACCTGACAGTGAGCTGCCGATCACCGCCCGGACCCGGGTCGGGCGGCTCGCCGAGCGGCAGCGAACCGACCGCGACCTGCTCTACGCGATCGTGGACGAGGCGTTCATCGCCCACGTGGCGGTGGTGCGAGACGGGCTCCCGGTGGTGATCCCGTTCGCGGTGGCTCGAGCCGGCGACGCACTCCTCCTGCACGGCTCGACCGGCGCCGGACTGTTGCGCGCCACGGGGACCGGCGCGCCCATCTCGGTCGCCATCACCCATCTGGACGGGCTGGTGGTGGCGCGATCCGTGTTCGACAACTCGATGAACTACCGCAGCGTGGTCGCCTTCGGCGTCCCCGAGGTGCTGGAGGGCGAGGCCAAGACCGATGCGCTGCAGATCCTCACCGACCACCTGCTGCCCGGGCGTTGGGACGAGGTCCGTCCGTCCACCACGCGCGAAGTCGCCGCCACCCTCGTGCTCCGGCTGCCGCTGGACGAGGTGAGCGTCAAGGTCCGCGACGCTCCCCCGACGGTCGCGGCGGACGACGGTGAGGACCGTTCGGCGTGGGCCGGCCTGCTGCCCCTGGCGCTAGCGGCCGGCGAACCGATCACCCATCCGAACGTGCCCGACGACATCCCCGTGCCCGACTCCGTCCGCGCGGCCAAAGCCCGATGCTGACTCCGGAGCAGGCCCGCGACCGGCTGCCGGCCCTGATCGAGCACGTCGTGGAACTCATCGGTGCGGCCGACCTCGATGCCCCGGTGCCCTCGTGCCCGGACTGGGCGGTCCGCGACCTGGTCGTCCACCTCGGAAACGTCCACCGCTGGGTGGTGCAGGCCATGACCACCGGAAACGCCGACGATCCGCTGCCGGCGGCCGCGCCCCACGATGCGCTGGCCTCCTGGTACCGCGGCGTCGCCGACGACATGCTCGACCTGTTCGCGGCCACCGATCCACTCACGCCCTGCTGGACATTCGGCATGCGGCCCCGCCAGGCCGCGTTCTGGTTTCGCCGCCAGGCCCAGGAGGTCGCGATCCACCGCTGGGATCTGGGGTCCGCGGCCGGTCTGGACCTCGGTATCGACGCCGACCTGGCCGTCGACGGCATCGACGAGGTGGCCACGATCTTCTTCCCCCGCCAGGTCCGATCCGGACGGACGGAGGCGCTGACGGCGAGTCTCGCCCTCGCCCCCGAAGACACGGATCAGCGGTGGGTGTTCTCCGGTGACGGGACCGCCCCGGTGGCCGAGCCCGACGCGACCGTGTCCGGTCCCGCCGCCGCCCTGCTGCTCCTGCTCTGGGGCCGGACCGAGCTCGCCGACGAGCGGGTGCAGCTCACCGGGTCGCGCGAAGCGGCCGTACAGGTTCTGGGCAGCAAACTCGTGCCGTGATGAGCCCCGAGTCGCGTCGAGAACGCGGGATCGGCTCCGACGTACCAGCATGAACGAGAAGAATCGGCTGCTGGACAGCCTGCAGGGCCAACGCGATCACGTCATCGGCATCCTGGACGGACTCGACGGGGAGGCGGCCCGGCGGACCGTCGCGCCTTCCGGCTGGAACGTCCTCGGCCTCGTCCAGCACCTGACCAAGGACGACGAACGGTTCTGGTTCTCCGCCGTGGTGGCCGGCGACGTCGCCGCCATCGAGGCCACGTTCAGCGAGGGTGACGCGTGGCAGGTGGACCCGACGCAGACGCTCGCCGGGATCGTGGCCGGCTATCGGGCCGAGATCGAGCGCTCCGTCGCCGTGCTCACCGAGGTCGACCTGGACGCGCCGCCGCGGTGGTGGCCGACCGAGATCTTTCCCGACTGGCGGATGCACGACGTACGCCAGGTTGCGCTGCACGTGATCACCGAAACAGCGACCCACGCCGGGCACCTCGACCTCGTCCGGGAGCTGATCGACGGCCGGCAGTGGATGACCCTGTAGAGCCAACTCCTGCAACCGAGGGCAGCGACCGCATTGGGGGCCGAGCAGCTCAGCGCAGTCGACCTGACGGCGAGTGGGGAATACCGTGGCTGCCAAGGTGCGGACGGAGACGGCTATGAAACTCGATGCGCTGTGCACGATGGATCTGCGCTACGCCGGCGACTTCCACCTCAGCCGACCGTACGGGAACGAGTCCGGGATCGGCTGGGGCATCGGTGACGGCACAGTGACCGGGGAGCGATTGGCGGGCACGGCTCAGTGGTCGAATCAGCCGGCCCGCCGCGGTGACGGCATGATGCTGCCCAGCGCCCGTGGGGTCATCACGACGGCTGATGACGCCGACGTCTTCTTCGACCTGACCGGTCGGACAGTCTTCGTCGAGCAGAGCGGACACGAGGTCGGACGACAGCTGCTGACCGTGTTGTTCGAGAGCGAGCACCCGCATCACCGCTGGTTGAACAACATCTTCTGCGTGGGCGAGGGTGTCATCGACGTCGTGGCCCTCACGGTCGCCATCGACGTGTACGTCGTCGCCACTGAGCGCTGATCCTGCGGAGTCGGATCCGGTCACGGCTGAGCGCGCGTGACGGCCCCCAGCTGGGCTGCGTACGGTCGTTTCGCAGCCAAGATTCGCCCGCGGGACGGTCGGTCTACGATGCGAGCAGGCACGGTGTTCCCGCGCGGTCCGCAGACCGCTGGTCCGAGGTCGGTGAAGGTCATGGATGACTCGCGAACGCTGCCTCACCCGTGGGAGGCCGACTTCTCGAGCAGTGTTTCCGCCGCGCGGGCTGCGGCTCGGCTGTCCGAGGAGGAACTCGCCCGTCGTGTTCGGGAGTACGGGCTGCCGTTCAATGCGGTTGACGTCCGGCGCATCGAGTCCGGCGCGTACCCGATCGGGTTGAACGAGGCGCTCGTCGTTCGGAAGATCCTGGAGATCGACCTTCCAGAGGTGACCAAGACTGCGCAGGAGCGGCTCATCCACGGTGCCTACGCCCAGGCGCTGGCCAAACTGGAGCGGGACTGGGCGGTCATCGTCGCCGACCTCGCGCGGTCCCGACGGAACGTGCTGAGAATGCTTCGCCACGCGGAGGCTCTGCCACCTGCGTACACGGAAGCGATCAAGCTCGCCGGTGGCACGAGCGAGCGCGACCTCATCACCGCTCTGGGCGCATTGATCAAGCAGATATCGGACGTCAAGGGCAGCCTGGCCGAGACGGATTCGCACCTCGGTGGCGCGTTGTCGGCGACGTCGGCGCAGGCCTTATTGCCCGGTTCGCAGACCTGATCGTGAGCCTGACAGCTGCCACCCGGCTTACGTACGGAAATCTGCGTAGTGCGAGATCCGGCAGTCTCCGCCACAGTGGAGCCGACGCCCCTGTCGAACTTCGTGAGGATGTTGCGGTGTCGGAGATGCAACTCGATCTCTGCTTGCTGGGGCTGCCGACGTTGTCCTCACCTCGAGGACCGGTCACGGTGTCACCGAGCGCCCTTCAGCTCTGCGCCTACCTCGCCCTGGCGCCCGCTGGTGCCCGTTCGCGCGACCTCGCCGCCGAACATCTGTACGCCGACAGCCCGGTCCGGGCCGCTCGTCGCCGCCTCAGCACGGCCATCTGGCGGCTGCGCTCGCAGGTTCGCGACATCACCGGCGTTGACCTGATCGTCACGACCGCCCGCGACCGGGTCGGGCTGAGCCCCGCCGTCCGACTCACCATCGATGCGGCGAGCTTCGAACGGCTGGTCAACCCTGTGCTGGATCGGCGGCCGGCGGAGATCACCGCGGAGGATGCGGCCGCGCTCGCTGCCGCTGTCGACCTGCATCGCGGTTGTCTGGTGGAGGCTTGCGACGACGAGTGGGTGCTCACCGACCGGAGCCGCTTGGAGAAGCTGTATCTGCTTGCACTCGACTACCTCATCGTCTTTCACGGCCAGCAAAGCGACGCCGGGGCAATAAACCGGTACGGCGATCTCGCCCTCGCGGTCGAACCGCTGCGCGAAGACATCCACCGGCACCTGATGTCCGCCTACGCGACGGCCGGCCGCGATGATCTCGTCGAGCGACAGTTCGAGCGTTGTCGCAAGGCGCTGATCGAGGAAGTCGGTACGGACCCGATGCCGGAGACGACCGCGCTCTACGGCCGTCTGTGCTTCCCCGACCGGCCGTCGGCCGCGCCGTCGCTGGCAGCTCTGGTCGGCGACCTCGAACGCGCCCGCCGAGACCTCGGCCAGCTCGCTGCGATCGTCGACCGAGCGTTGGATCAGCTTCGGCGGATGGAGGAACCCGTCGTCGTCACGAGGGCGGTGACGCCACGGTGACATTTCTACTGCCCCCGCCCGAATGGCCCGGTGAGCGGCCCGCCACGAACCCGCGCGACGTCGACAGGCGGCACGCGGTGGTCTGACGGCGGCAGCAGCCACCCCGTCAGCTATCCAGGCTCGTTCGTCGAGGTCGAGGCGACCCTCGAGTCCCGGCTCGGTAAGGGGCGTCCTCCCAAGGCGGAAGACCTCAGCCAGGCTGCGAAGGCGGCACTCGGCTCAACGCCGAGTTCGCGCCGGGCCAGGTCGCGGTATCGCAGGAAAGCCCGTCGCGCCTCGATGAGGTTGCCTTCCGCGACATGGGCCTCGGCCAGCGCCCGGTGAGCGCTCTCCCGGAGCGGCTCGACGGCGACCGCATCCATCGCCGCGTCGATCGCTTCCCCGTAACGACCGGACATGCGGAGCACCTTGCTGAGCACCTCCAACGCGTGCAGCATCCGCTGCCTGATTCTTTCCCGCTCGAAGATCACCCACTCGTCGTACCAGCCCGGCAGAAGCTCCGCTACCGTCGTGGTCCACTCCGGCACATGCATATCCGCGTCGGTGGCCGTACCCGCAATGAGCCGGTCGGCCCACCCGCACAGCGCGTCCAGGTCGGTGGTGGTGCGTTCGCGCAGAAAAATGCTGCTCTTGTCCGACTCGAGCAAACCGATCCCGGCTCCACGTAACCGCCACAGCGTCGAGCGAAGGTTTCCGGAGGCGCGATCCTCGGAGCCTTCGGGCCACAGCGATCCGGCTGCGCGCCGTCGATCCACCCGACCGCGCTGCAGGGCTACGAAGGCCAGGAGCCGCCGGCAGCCTTCCGGCACGACGTAACGGCGACCCCCCTGTACGACGCAGGGCTCCCCCAACAAGAAGACGACGTCGTCGGCAACCCGGCCAGCTTCCAGATACGCGACGGTCATGCGTCACCTCCCCCCGCATCGATTAGGAGAGTTCGAACGCTAGAGCGGCTGTGTCACGACAGCGTCACCATCACATCCGCACGACGAGAGCACCGATCCCGTCAGGAACTCTGCGTGGGCGCCGGCGGTTTGTGCCCGCGGTGGCCGCACCCGCAGTCGTCGGGGTGGTCACCGTCGGGCTCCTCGGGCTCCTCCGGTTCTTCCGGCTTGTCCGGGCCGCATGGCTTGTCCGAGCCGGGCGGCTTGTCCGAGCCGCACGGCTTGTCCGAGCCGCACGTCCGGTCGTAGACGGCGAGGATCTCGGCCACCGGTGCGGCCATCAGCTTCGTGCACCACTCCTCGGCGGACTTGCGCTGGCAGTCGCGCACGGCCTTCGCCCCCACCAGCAGGGAGACCGCCTCGACGCCGGCCGACCACGTGATGAGCGCAAGGCACAGGCAGTCGACGTAGGCGGCGTTGTCGGCGTAACCGTTCCAGATCCGCGCCAGCCTCCGCCCGACCACCAGGGCGCTGGCGTACTGCTTCTTGAGGTCGACCTTCGCCGCGTCCTCGGCCAGGGCCGCAAGGATCGCGTCCACGTCCGCCTTCGCGGCGGCCACCCGCTCGGTCAGCTTCGCCGGCTCGAGGACGAGTTCGTCGAAGCAGGCCTTTGCCTTGTCGACTTCGGCTTGGTAGCACTCGATGCGACGGACCAGCGCCCGGTAGCTCTCGGGCGGGACGGAGTCGAACTCGAACGCCTCGACACAGCAACCCAGGGTGCCCTCGCAGCAGTCCAGTTGCTTTTCGACCTCGCAAAACGCGTCATCGAGGCAGCGCACCACGCGATCCTGCTCGATCAGGCACCGGATGCGTTCGAGCAGGTGCTTGACGCTGTGCTTCATGTCCTGCACCTTCAGCGCAGCCTCGTGACGCCGCTCGCGGTAGTCGGAGCGGGCCTGGGTGTAGGCGTCGCGGGCGGCTTCGAGCGCCTCGGCGTGGGACTTGGCGTAGTCCAGCTGAGCCGTCAGGCCCTGGTCGCGGCACTTACGCTCGTCGATCGATGACGACGGGTCACAGCCGCCTTCGGGTTGCGGCGGCCGACAGTCCCGCCAGTCGTCTGGACTGGTCGTGCCCGGGTGATCCTTGCTCATGGTGCTCCCTTCGATGACGGCGTGCCGAGTCTCCGCAGCCCGGTGTCACCGCGCCGTCGCGCTGGACGGCGCTGGCGACGCGACGGTGACGCGGCGCTCCGCACGATGACGGCATGGCGGGTTTCCAGGCGCTGGAGGCGGCGGGCGTGAGCATCGTCGCCCTGCTCAACCGCCGCTTCGGTGAACGCGACGGGGGTGCGAACCTGACCGCCATCCTGGCCAACACCCGGCAGCTGAAGACCATGGCCAACAACAACGGCCAGCTCATTCAGCAGCCCGCGATCTCGGTGTTCTGCTACCGGGTCAGCGTCAACCGGGAGACCCGGCCCGGCTGGTCGGCGGTCACCAACGCCGACGGCGTCCCGCGGATTCCCCTGCAACTGCACTTCCTGATCGGCGCCTTCGCCGCGACCGTCGAGGAGGAACTCCTCTGGCTTGGCCTCGCCGCCCAGGTGCTCGAGGGTGAAGCGATCCTCACCGGCCCACTTCTGCTGCCGGTCACCACGGGCGGCATGACCGTGAATCCGTGGCTGCCCGGCGACATGGTGCAGGTCGTCACCGACGACCTGGCCATGGACTCGATGAGCGAGGCCTTCCAGGCGCTCAGCACCGACTACCGCCTGCAACTGCCCTACCTGGCCCGGGTGATCTGCATCGACGGTCCCGAGAAGACGGTCGCACCGCGGGTCGCGACCGTCGCCGGCCGCACCGAGCGGATCCGGAGATGAGTAGCGATGTCATCGAGACCAGCGTCGGGCCGGTCCCGGTGCTCCACCGGCTCGCACTCGGCCTGGTCGCTCGCGACGTTGTGACCGACCGCGGCACCACCGGCCCGCTGCGGGTCGGCTGGGAGACCGGTGGCCACCTGCTGCCCAGCGGCAAGTTGGACAAGCAGGAGTGGTGGCCGTGCGTCGACCTCGAACGGATGGGCGGCGGCCGATTCCGGCTGAGGGCATCGACGCGGCGTCCCGAGCAACTCACCGTACGCCTCGTAGACCCCAGCCGGCGCTACGTAGCGCGCCGCCTCGGGGTGACGCTCTGGCCGCATCTCGCCCTGACCGACCCGCTGCCGGCCAACTTCATCACGGTGGCCGCCCGTACCTTGCCGATCTGGCTGTTCCCCGGCGCCGCCTACCCGGTCTCGCCGGGAATGACCGTCATCCGGGGACAGGTGACCCGGCAGGGCAAGCCACAGCCCTGGGCTCGGGTCAACGCCGTCGACCCCGGCGGCGCCATCCTCGGCCGGGCCCACGGTGACGACCGCGGCGAGTTCGTCCTGCTGATCACGGATCTGAACCAGAACCCGCTGCAGAGCAGCGTCACCGTCCGGCTGCGGGTGCGTGGGCCGGCCGACGCCCCCGGCGACCCGACGGTCGAGACGATCCAACGACCGTCCAACCCGCCGGCCGCCGGCGAACTCGACAACGCGACCCTTCGCGGTCGTACCCCGCCGGGCGGCTACCTGCCCAACGCCGCCTTCGTCCCGCCATTCGCCGTCGAGGTCGGTGAAGAGCTCGCCCTGTCGACCGACGTCCCGTTCAATCCCTGAGGAGACCAACCATGCCCGAGTACCTCACTCCCGGCGTCTACGTCGAGGAGACGAGCTTCCGGTCCCGCTCGATCGAGGGCGTTGCGACCTCGACCTTCGGCATGGCCGGGCTCACCCGCTACGGCCCGACCCCCTACTTCCTCACCCCGCCGGGCTGGCCACGGCCGCTGGTGATGGTGCCCAGTGCCGACGCTGGTCACGAGCTTCACCGAGTTCGAGCGTGCCTTCGGCGGCCTGGGCGAGGTGGGCAATGACGGGCTCACCGACCGGGTGAACTATCTGGCGTACGCCGCCCGCGCCTTCTTCGCCAACGGCGGCCGGCGGCTGTATGTGTCCCGGGTGTTCCCGTTCACCATTGTGAACAACTTGATCGATCTGGCCGGCAACTTCAGCGGCCTGCCTGTCGGCAACCCGGCGGTGGGTACGTTCCGCTCCCGCTGGCCGGGCGCGGCCGGCAACGAATTCGCCGTCTCGGTCAGTTTCCAGCGCAGCAAGAACATCCTTACCCCCGGCGCCGCGCCCAACCCGGCTCCGACGCTCAAGGGCGTGCAGCCTGGCGCAGCGGTGGAGACCTTCGCGAACGCCGACGCGATACCCAAGGAGACGGTGCCCCCGGTCGCTCCGGTGACCGCCAACGTCCAGGTCGTGGCGCGGGCCGCCGACGGGTCGCTCGGGTTCCGCGGTCCTGGCAACACCGTGGTGCAGATTCCCGGCGGCGTCGGAGCTGTCGCCCACCTCACCCTCACGGTCAATGTCCGTTGGGGCAGCCAGCGCCTTGACTCCTATCCCGGTCTCGAGCTGGACAGCGTCCACCCCCGCGGGCTGGCGAACGTGCTGCAGGCCGAGGACCCTGCCGACGACCTCTCGCTGGTCTGGTTCGACACCGGGACAACTCCGCCAGCCTCGCTGGACGCCGCCGCGCTGGTCACGGCGCTGCTCACTCTCGCTCAGGAGAAGTTCCTCAGCGGAGCGACCGAGGGCAACATCGTGTCCGCGGCCGATATCGCCGGGAACCGGGCGGACCCCGACGACGAGAAGCGGGCGGCCACCGGCCTCGAAGCGCTCGCCGAGGTCGAGGACATCGCCATCGTGGCCACGCCGGACGCGGTCCGCTTCGACCTGGATTCGCAATTGACGGCCACCAACAACCTGATCCAGCACTGCCACGCCATGAAGGCCTATCGGGTCGGCGTCGTCGACCCGCCCAAGGACAGCTCGATTTCGCAGGTGCGTTCGTTCCGGGCGCAGTTCGACACCAGCTACGCCGCCCTCTACTACCCCTGGATGGACATCCTCGACCCCACGGCCCGGCCCGACCCGGGAGCGGCCCCGGCCGTACTGCAGCTGCCCCCGAGCGGGTTCGCGGCCGGCATCTACGCCCGCAGCGACATCGCCCGCGGAGTGCACAAGGCGCCGGCCAACGAGGTGGTGCTGGGAATCACCGGCTTCCGGCAGAACGTCACCTTCGACCGGCAGTCGGTCCTCAACCCCGAGGGCATCAACGCGCTGCGCTTCTTCGAGGGCAGGGCCAACCGGGTGTGGGGTGCCCGCACCATGAGTTCGGACCCGGAGTGGAGGTATCTCAACGTACGAAGGCTTTTCCTCTACCTCGAGCACTCGATCGACCGCTCGACGCAATGGGCGGTCTTCGAACCCAACAACGAGCGCCTGTGGGCTTCGATCCGGCAGACCATCGAAGACTTCCTGATCACGGTGTGGCGCACCGGCGCGTTGATGGGTACCAAGCCCGAGGAGGCCTTCTTCGTTCGCTGCGACCGCACCACCATGACCCAGAACGATCTCGACAACGGCCGGATGATCTGCCTGATCGGCGTGGCTCCGACCTACCCGGCCGAATTCGTCATCTTCCGCATCGGTCAGTGGACCGCCGACGCGCAGCAGAGCTGACCACCAAACACAAGGCAGGTGAACCATGGCAACCAGAGACAACCCGTACGGTGCGTTCAACTTCTTGGTGAAGCTGGGCGACGAGGGCGGTGAGGAGCAGATCGTCGGCGGCTTCTCGGACGCGAGCGGACTCGGCAACGAGATCAAGTACTCCGAATACCGCAACGGGAACGACGCGGACAACCACGTGCGCAAGGTGCCGAACATCAACACCACCGACGACGTCACGCTGAAGCGCGGCCTGATCGGTGACCTGCGCCTGTTCGCCTGGATCAAGGCGCAGCGCGAAGGTGCCCTGGACCCGCGGACGGTCACCATCACCTTGATGGACGAGGGCCACGGCGACGTGTGCTCGTGGGTGCTGCGCAACGCCCAACCTAAAAAGTGGGTCGGGCCCACCCTGGCCGGCAAGGGCGGTGGCGAGGTGGCGATGGAGGAGCTGCACCTGGTCGCCGAGCAAATCGACTTCAGGTCGTGACGCTGGCCACCGGCCTCCGCACCCCGGGGCACCCCGGGGTCTTTCTCGCACCATCCCGACCCCCGGACAACCTGCAGCGCGAGCGGCTGGACATCGCCGGGTTCGTCGGAGTTGCGCCGCGGGGACCGGTCGACCAACCGGTGCGGCTCAGCCGCTGGTCGGAGTTCGTGCGCATCTTCGGTGGGCTGGACCCCGCACCCGGCGGCCCGGTGCGGCTGCTGCCCTACGCCGTCTCGGCGTACTTCCGCCAGGGCGGCCAGGTGGCCTACGTCGTACGCGTCACTGCCCGCGGCGACGACGTCGCCCCCGCCGAGGACGCGACCGCTACCTTCGGGCTCACGATCGACGGCCCGCCGGCCATGCTTCGCGCGACCAACGAGGGCGCCTGGGGGAACGACCTGCACCTCCAGTTGCTCTACCGGGCCACCAAGCTCGGCCGGGCGGACGTGGAGGAACCCGACGTGTTGCGGCTCCCGCCCGGTGCGGACGTCGTGACCGGCTCCCTGCTGCGGCTTAGCGACCCCGCCCTCCCCTCGGGCGTCGTTCTGCGCTGGGTGAACCGCCTCGACGACCGGTTGGCCAGGGGCGACCGACCGCGGGTGTGGCTGGACGCCCTACTCCCGCTCGAAACCGGCACGGTGACCGGGTTCGAGACGGTGACCGGCACCCTCGCGATCAACGACCCGGCGACCGGCGGCGAGCAGTTGGTCGGACTCGGCCTACGTGGTGATCATCCCCGCTGGCCCCCTACCGTGCTCCGCGCGGAACCGCATCTGGTGGTTGCGGTCGACGACTGGATCGACGTCGACCTGACGCCGCCGGTGACCCTCTCCCCCGTCGCTGCCGAACTCCTCGCCCCCGGCGTGGACCGGTCGCACCTGGTCGACGGCGACTCCTTCTTCGATGCGGACGGGGACGCGTACAGCATCGATGAGGAGGAGACCCCCGACCAGACGGCCCGCCACGTCGGCGTCGACCGGATCGCCCGGGTGCCCGACCTCGGGCTGCTCTGCGTCCCGGACCTCACGTGGCGGACCTACACCCCCGCGCCCGACCCGCCCGTCCTCCGGCCGCACCGAGGGTCGCACTGCTGCTGCAACGTCTGCGACGCCGCGGAACCGGCGCCGGTCTACCGGCAGGTCGAGTCGATCCCCGGCGGGCTGGACCCCGGCGCGCCCGCCGACCTCGACGAGATCGTCGCCCGCCAGGAGAAGGTGGTCGAAACCGCCCGTCGGCACCGGCGTTTCGTGGCCCTCCTCGACGTGCCGGACGGGCTGTCCGTCAACCAGGTCACCGCTTGGCGGGCACGCTTCGACAGCAGCTACGCCGCCGCCTACCATCCGTGGCTCGCCGTAGCTGACGGGCCTGGAGGGCGGGCGCTCGCCGTGCCAGCGTCCGCGTTCGCCGCCGGGATCATCGCCGAACGCGAGCTCCGGCTGGGCCTGCCGTGGGGCCCGGCCAACGAGCTGGCCAGGAACGCCGTCCGGGCGGAGGCGGCCGTGACCGACGCCCTCCACGACCGGCTGCACGGTATGGGCATCAACGTCTTCCGGGCCGAGCGGGACGGGTTCCGGCTGACCGCGGCGCGCACCCTGTCCTCCGACCCGGACTACCGGCAGCTGAGCGTGCGACGTCTGATGACCATGCTGCGGCTCAGCCTCGAACGCCAGACGCAGTGGCTGGCCTTCGAGCCCAACACCCCCGAACTCCGGCAGCGCCTGACCCGCGTGCTCACCGGCTTCCTTCGGGACCTGTCCCGTCGCGGTGCCTTCGCCGGCCGGACCGAGGCCGAATCGTTCTTCGTCCGCTGCGGCGACGACGTGAACCCGCCCGCGTCGCAGGCCCTGGGACGGCTGATCGCGGAGATCGGCGTCGCTCCCGCCGTCCCGCTGGAGTACATCCTCGTCCGGATCGCCCGCGACCCGGACGGCAGCCTGACGGTGACGCGCGATGAGTGATGTCTTCCTGCTGCCCGCGTTCCGCTTTCGAGTCACCCTCACCCTCGTGCCGGGTGGCGGCACGCCACCTAAGCCCTGGGATCCCGATGTGCTCGACAACGAGGGCCACTTCGCCGAATGCAGCGGCCTCGACCTGGAGGCCGACGTGAAGGAGTACCTCGAGGGAGGCCGCAACGATGGTGTCATCCGTCGGGTCGGCCGGGTCAAGCTCTCCCCCATCATCCTCAAGCGCGGCATGTTCTCCGCCGATGCGAAATCGGCCGCCAACCACGACTTGTGGAGCTGGCTCGCCCGCATGGTGAGCGGGTCGCTGCCGGTCTCCCGCTACGACGGTCGCATCCAGATCTACGATCCGCAGCTGCGTACCCCGCTGTCCACCTGGACCTTCGATCGCGGCCTGCCGCAGAAGGTGACCGGGCCCAGCCTGAACGCGCGCACCGGGGAGATCGCCATCGAAGAGCTGCACATCGTGCACGAAGGGCTACGAATGGAGGTGCCGGAGTGACCACCGAGCTCATCAAGGCGAAGATGACGCCGCTCAAACAGATTCCGGCGAAGGGCAAGAACGGCAAGGCCTCCTTCGAGCCGAATCCGAGCCGCGCCTTCGACGTACAGTTCAACCCGACCACCCTCAAACTCACCCGGTCGAACAACATCGACAAGGGAGCGGCGACCACCAACACCCAGAAGCGCCAGGTGCCATCGGTTCAACCGGCGACCTTGTCATTCGACCTCGAGTTCGACACTGCAGAGGGCGACGGAAACGGCAAGCCGAAGGACGTTCGCGATCTGACCAAGATGGTGCGGCAGTTCACCGAGCCGACCAAGGAGAACCCGAAGGCTCCCCCGCCGGCGGTGCAGTTCGACTGGGGCACGTTCCGGTTTCACGGAATCGTTACTCAACTCACCGAGGACCTCGACTACTTCTCACCGGACGGGCGGCCGCTGCGCGCGAAGGTGTCGATCACGATCACCGAACAGAATCCCGACTGGGAGGCGGAGAAGATCGGCCCCGGGGTGCGCGACGCCCGCAAGGCAACCGCCTCGGCTGCCGCGACGCGCCCCAACAGTCCTGGCGGGGCCGCCGTGCCGGGGGCCGTGCCGGGCACGGGTGCGGGGTCGTCGGCCACCCCAAACCCGGTGTCGACCGCGCTGGCGCAGGCGGGCGAAAGCGTCCAGCAATTGCTGACGCGACTGGAGCAGGACCCGGCGACCTGGCGCTCGGCGATGGCCGGTCTGGACAGCCCGCTTTCGCTCGCCGCCGGCGCCCAGGTGCAGCTGGGCGCGTCCGTCAGTGCCTCCGCTTCGGTGTCCGCGTCGTTCGGAGGTGGAGTCGGTGGGGGCTTCACGGCGGCAGCCGGGGTCAACGACGTCGCCCAGGCTCGCGCCGCACTGGGTCTCAGCGGCTCTGCGTCCGCGAGCGGCGGTGTGTCCTTCGGCGCCGGCGCGGTGGCCGAAGCCAGGGCGGGGTTCGTCCTCGCCGAGTCGGGCGGCCTCGGAGTCGCGTCCGTACGGGTGCAGGCCGCCGCTTCCGCTGCTGCGCAGGCGAGCGCCCGCGCTGCGTTTGCCGTTCCGCAGCTGAGCGTGACCGCCCGGGGCGACGCGCGCGGGTCTGGGTTGGCACCTGATCCGCGCAGCCTCAGGTACGGGCAGGGAATCCCGCTGCGGGCTCGGGCCTCGGTGACGCTGGAGTAACGCAGCGGTGGTGAGACTGCCGGTAACCATTGCGGAAGGTCAACGCCATGACCGTTCATGTCGGCGAGATCCACACCGAACTCTCGGGAGCGGGCAGTCACTCGGGCGGAACGCAGGGTGGCTCAGCCGCGCCCTCCGGCCCGAAGTACCCCGGCGCCTCCGAGGACGATTGGCGCTCGACCCAGGCCCGGGTGCAGCGGCTCCGCACGCGGGTGTGCGCAGAGGACTTCGATGACTGAGACCCTGCTCGGGGTCGCCGGCCCGGTCTTCACCGTCGGCGGCCAGACCGTGGGCGCACTGGCCCGGGACTGCGTCCGCCTGGTCGTTGACGAGGGCGTCGAGGGCCTGCGGACCCTGGAGGCGCATTTCGTCGCCACCGGGGTGGGTGCGCCCGGCCCGCCTGGGGAACTACTGCACCTGGATGACACCGAGTTCGACTTCGGTACCGACCTGCAGGTGGCAGTCGGGACCGACAGCTCTCAGCAGACCGTGTTCGACGGCACCGTTTCCGGCCGCGAGGTCGTGTTCGGGGACAGTGAACAGCCGGTCGCGATCATGCTCGCTGAGGACCGCATGATGCGGCTGCGACTAACCCGGCGAATGCACACCTACACCGACACGACCGATGCCGCCGTGGCGCGCTGGCTGGCCGAGAAGCACCAGCTGGACGCCGACGTGAAGATCGAAGGACCGCACTACGACGTGCTGCAGCAGGTGAACCAGAGCGACCTCGCTTTCCTGCGGGAACGGGCCCGGCGCCTGCAGGCGGACCTGTGGTGCACGGGCAAGACCCTCCACTTCAGTGACAGGTCGGCACGGGGTGGCACGGCGCTCACCCTTGCCCACGGAGCCGACCTACTCAGTTGTCGGATCTCCGCCGATCTCGCCCACCAGCGCACCGAGGTGACGGTCGGCGGCTACGACGCACGCAAGAAGGAGGTCATCAACCAGCGCGCCGACGCCAACACCATCCGCGCCGAGGCGTCCGCGGGACGTACCGGTCCGGAGATCCTGGAGCGCGCGCTGGACGCGCACCCGACCTTCCGGGTGCGCGAATCGCCGCTGACGACCGCAGAGGCCGGCGCCTGGGCAAAGGCCGAGATGCTGCGCCGGGCGCGGCGCTTCGTGACCGCCACCGGGATTACCCGCGGCACGCCCGACCTCACCGTCGGCAGCCAGCTGCGGCTCGAACTGGTCGGCGCTCTCTTCGACGGCGGCGGCTACTACGTGACCAGGGTGACCCACACCTACGACAACGTCCGCGGGCTGCGGACCTGCTTCGTCGCCGAGCGCCCCACCCTGAATCCGAGCTCGTGATGGGCCTCCCCGAGCCCGTCGACGGTGATGGACCACGGTTCTTCGGGGTCTACCCGGCGCTGGTCACCAAGTTGTTCGACGACCCCGACCGGATGGGCCGCGTCGAGGTGCGATTTCCGAGCCTCGGCACGGACGGTGACAAGAGCGTCCGGGCCTGGGCGACGCTGTGCAGCCCGTACGCCGATGCCGATCAGGGCCTGCAGATCATGCCGGAGAAGGGCAGCCAGGTTGTGGTGGCGTTCGAGGCCGGCGACTTCCGGCGGCCCTACATCGTGGGGGCGGCCTGGAACGGCACCACCGGCCTCCCGACCGATCCGACCGAGGCGAACAACATCCGAATGCTGCGTACCCGGGCCGACAGCCGATTGGAGTTCGACGACACGTCGGGTGCGCCCAAGATCAGCATCACCACCAAGAATGGCTACCGGGTGGTGATCGACGAAGCTGCGCATCAGATCACCATCGCCCACCCGAACAAGTGCACCATCACCCTCACGTCGTCCGGGAGCGTCGACATCAACGGAGCCTCGGCGGTCAACGTGAAGGCGCCGGAACTCAATGTCACCGCGGCCACGTCGACCTTCAGCGGCGTCGTCAACTGCAAGACGCTCAACGCCAGCATCGGCATCAAGTCGCCGCTGTACAGCACGGGAGTGGGGAACCTCTGGTGAGCACGGGCTTCGTCCTCCGGTCGCCCTGGTACGACCGGGTGCGGGAGGGAATCGACCTGAGGTCGCCGACCGCAATGCGACCGCGGTTGCAGATGTATGACAACCCCCAGTTCGTCAAGCAGCTGCTGTGGGACCCAGCGGACAGCGTCACGTTCGGCGACGACGACGTGTGGACCTACCCTGTTCCAGCGACGCCGTCGATCACCGACAACACCCGGCTGCGGCTGGCCACGTCGAAGCTGGTGCGGACGAATCTGCGCAAGCTCTACCAGCCGATCCACCAGCGGTTCTACGTGGTGGTCGTCGAGGTCTTCTGTGACGCTCCCGGCCTGCCGAGGGCCGGCTTGCACGACGAGATCGACGTCTCGTTCCAGATGCGGCGGCTGAACACGTCGCTGACCGCGAAGGGGCGGCCGGCGCGGCGGGTGGCGGCCGAACTCGTGCACGCCATGGCCAAGGCGCAGGACATCCAGACCGCCACGATGGCCCCGGACGTGCGGGACGTGTGGTGGGCGGACGTGGCGTGGCGCCGCCAGTTCGCCAAGGACCACGCGGACGACCTGGCGGCTATCAAGTCATCGACCGATCTGCAGCAGTGGCTCACCACGCCGGCCGGCCACGGCCGTTGGCGCACCGTCGAGGACCCGAACGACCCGCTGCTCGACGGCGAGCACGAGGAGACGATCCCGATGTGGCGGCTACCGGTCCGCGAGATCGACGCCGACCTGGATTGCGAGGGCCCGGAGACCCGGTCGTTGTGGTTCGGCGTCGTGCCGACCTTCTCCGACGAGCATTGGCTGGCACCGCAGCCCGGCGGGAAGCCGCCGCTGCCCGAGCCGAAGCTCGATGACCACGCGATCTACCAGATCGAGTGCATCGTGTCTCAGCCGAGGCCGGGCTGCCCGCCGCTGACCTGGGTGAGCGCCCCGACCGAGCCGTTCCGGCTGGCCGACCCGATGGATCCGGCGGGCACGAAGAACCGGACGGTCACGATCACCCTGCCGGACCTTCGACGGCTGGCCGCCCGAGCGGGCGAGCAGCAGGGGCCGGGCGGTGTGCGGGTCGTGACGCCGCCGGACTCCCAGCTGATGGTGAACCCGTTCAAGGGCATCCCCGAGTCCGGTGCCGGCCGGGTGGGTGCGGGCGGGGCCATCTGCACCTTCGCCTTCGAACTGTTCTTCCTGGTGGCGTTCTTCTTGTTCTTGATGTTCCTGCCGATCGTCGTGCTGGCCTTCCAGTTGTGGTGGATGCTCGCGCTGCGGTTCTGCATCCCGCCGAGTATCGGCTTCGCCGCCACCGCCGACTTCATCGCCACCGGCAAGGTGATCGCCGACGTGGGGCTGGACGCCGAATTCCGGGCCGAGTTCAACATCGCGCTCGGTAACGACTTCAGCCAGTTCGCCGCGGGCGACCAGACGCCGGACTGGGTCGAGTCGCTCACGGACGCGACGGATCCCGCCGGGTCCCCCGTCTTCACTGGCGACGCTGCCGACTCGACCCTGACCCACGCGGTGCTGGTCGGCACCGACCCGAAGGACACCGTGCCCCCCGATCCGCCGCCGCACGAGCCGAGCCCCGAGGACCCGCTCTGCTAGTTCCCCAGGCTCGGATCAGACGGGTTCCGACCAGCAGACGGATGGAGCCAGCGGGCCGAATTCGGTCCCGCACTGAGGGCAGTCAAGCCTGGCCGCATTGTCCTCGGGCACCTCCACGACGTGGGTCAGCGCGTAGATCTGATCCAGCGCGAGGAAGTCGGCCAACGGGATCTCAGCGAGCGAAAGAAGCTCGTCGGGGCTTGGATCTCCCGGCCCGGCAAGTCCCGGGGCGAGGCTAGCCAGATGCAGCACAGCTCCCCACCCCGGCGAGTCCGCCGTCCAGTCCTGGGTCCACGCCGGGGGCTGGACCAGCCCCGTCGAGGAACGCAGCCACCCCAAGAAGTTCTGAGCGGGGTCGTCGGTGAAGGTGATCACGCGTGTCGGGGTTCCTGGCAGTCGGACCGCGAGCAGGGCCGCCGGGGTGATCTCCGGCAAGTCCCGGTGTACCCCTTCCAGAGCGAGGGCGGGGATCGCCAACCGATCGCGCTCGTCGACCAGAGGCCAGTACGGCGCGCGCAATGCGACCGCCAGTGCCAGCGGGCTCAACTCCGCCTCCCAGCCGCGACAGCCGGGACAACGGGCCAGCAGGGTGTGTCCGTCGGTGGCCGCCACCAACTCGGCGTTGCGCGCCTCACGGTAAGCCCGCCAGGACTCCGGATCTTCCCGTACCGACCGGGCCAGTTCCGCATCGATTGGTGCCCCGTCTCCGCGGCGCACGAAACGCCGGATCTCCGCGGTGTCGAGGATCCGGTCGAACTCATCGGTCCGAAGGGTCGGGTTCATCCACAGCGACAGCACCTGCCCCAGTCGGGGCAACGTCACAGCGAAGAGCCTCCGTCGATGAGCGAACTCGCTGCTCATCACGGTGCCGTCGCCTTCAAGGCACCGGACGCCAGTTCCGAGGCCTTCACCGGTGCGAGGTTCTCGGCGTAGACCAACATTCCTTTGGCGCCCCGGAAGATCTCGATCGCCCTGTCGTTCAACGGAAAGACCTCCGCATGTGTTTCCCCCTGACGCTCCGAGCTTATGAGCTTCGGTGCCGCCAGAATCCCCACCAGCGCATTCTCGGCTACGTCCACCCGCAGGACCGGTTTCGTGGCGTACCGCAGGTTCAACGGCACGTCGCCGGTGAGCCGGAAGATGTTCGCCAGATTGCCAGCGGCGGTGACAGTGGTTGGACTACGCACGATCGAAAGCCGACGGCTGAGCGGCGGCCGCACCCGGGTGTCGGACTCGAACTGATCGCGCTTGTCCACCAGCGCCAACTCCTCTGCCTCGCTGAGCGGCCTGACCTTCTGTTCGGCGGTCGGGAACAGTGCAGCCGCCTGCGAAACCTCGAACGACCACACCTCGGTTCGACGTGCCGCAACCTCGCTGGGAAACAGCTTCCCGCGTTTGGCTGTGCGCTCCGACCTGGCCTCCTTCAGGGTACGGATCACAGTCTCCAGACGTGTCCGGCCTTTATCGCGGGCCTCACCGGTCTCGGCTTCGATCGTGCGGTGCGCCTGGGCTAGCTGACCGTCGATCATCCGTTCGGTGGTTTCCAGCCGGTCCAGTTCACCGGCAAACCATGAATTGCCCGCGACGAACTTCTCGTACCGGCTCAGCCCCTCGGAGTGTTGGGCCATCTCCACCACCAGCGATTCCGGTGGTCCGAAGCCGGTGCGTACCGCGATTGCGTACGACCGGATGGTGCCCTCGACCATCGACAGCACCCAGTCCTTGTTGAGCGCGACCGGGGTTGCTGTGTTGGCGTCCGTTCCTGGTGGGGTGAGCGAAACCCCACACAATGCACTGGTCCGCTCGGCGTACTGCCGCCGGATCTCCGCATGCTGCCGTTCGTAGTAGCGCAGCGCTGACATGTACGTCGAGTAACCAGGTGTACCAGGCCGGAGCATGGCGACCGGACGTTGCGCGCCCTGCTGCTCCGGCTCGATCCGGTACCTGGCGTTGTCGATCAAGGCCTGGACGCGCTTGTCCTTGTCCCGCACCTTGCTGTGGTATTCGGCACCGCGTTCACCGTTGACCAGATCCTTGAGGTCCTTCTGCTCTTCGTAGAGCTTCGTCCACTGCGGCATCACGCCGATGTCATGGCTGGTCAAGGTGTCCATCGACATGGTCTTGTCGATCGCCGCGAACACTTTGTCGGGGTCACGGATCCCGAACGCACCGTGATACATCTGGGACGCTGCGGTGAGCCCGGCTTCGTACCGCAGCGCGTAGAACTGCGCCCGATAGGTGTCCAGGTCCTTCAGCCCTGCGTAGTTCGTCTTGGCGTCCTTGTAGGCCTCGTCGAATTCGGTGAGGATCTCCTGCTCCAGCTTGAGGGCCTTGGACGCCTCGGCCTTGCGGATCGTCTCGGCCCTCTCCTTGGCATCGGGCAGCGACTGGAAGGTCGGATCACTTTTGTCCTCGGAGCGTTTGGCGAGCTGCAGCGCGCCGACCACCAGCTGATAGCTCTTCAACAGTTTCCGCAGCTTCTGCAGCACCTCCACCACCTCCGCGGGATTGAAGGCGCCGCGACGTTCTGCCCAATCCGCGAGCCACTCGTCCAAGCCGAGCGCGTTCAGCAACATCGGTCCAATGGTCGAGATGATCAGTCCGCCGATCACCGTCGCCGGTGTCGGGATGGCCATCAGCGCCAACCCCAAACCCATGCAGGCCAGGTTCACCCCCGCACGCGCAGTGGCGTGATAGGTCGCGATGTCCCGCTGCTCCTCGGTGTCGTACTTTCGCAGGGCGGCCTCGGTGACCTCCAGCACCGCAAGCACGACGAACACGCCCGGATGCACCGGCAGGCCCTTCAGCATCATCAGCCCGACGCCACCGGCGGCCAGGTTGTGGGCGGTGCCAACGGCGGTCTCAGCGCCGGTGGCCTTACCGCTGGCGTACCGCGCCATCAGGTCACCCTGGCCGTAGACGGTGGTCGTCACCATCACCAGCCCGCCGACTCGTCCCACCACGTCGGCTGCCTTCCGCGCCCCCTTCAGAGCGGGCGAGTCCGGCGGCGGCATCGGACGCAGCTTGGTGGCGTGCTGGGCGATCAGGTCGCCCTTGCCGATGGTGCGCGAGTACTCGACGGTCCCCGGCCCCTCGGTCAGCGCTGCGATGCGGGTCTTCACCTCACTCAGGTCGGCGCGTAGCAGGTCCTTGCTGGTGCCTTCCACGGGCTTCAGTGCCGGGTCCTTGGGGTTGAGTTCGTTCTCCAGCAGAATCTCGTAGGTTCGGTATTCGGCCAGCAGCTCCATCTGGACGGTGGCTGGCGCTGCGCCGCCTTTCAGCTGCTCGCCCAGCAACCGGATCCTGGTCCGTACGCCGGCAATCTCCCGCGCCCGCGCACCCGGGGATCCTGGCTGTGCGCCGGTCAGATCCGGTGGGCGGTTCAACAGCACCAGGGCCGTCTCCGTGAGCTTCAGGCTACGGGTAACCGGGAGATCGAAGCCGTGCTTCTCCAGCAGCGCATCCAGTGCTCGCTGCTTGGGGAAGTCGTTCACCCGCGGCTGGTTCAGAGTCGACGACGTGTGGCCACCGGGACGGCGCAGATTGGCCTCCAGCTCGGTGAGCATCTCGGTGCGTGCAGCCTTGATTTCGGTCTCCAGAGCAGTGATCTCGGCGATCCGGCGGCCCAGTTCGGCCTTCTTGGCCGCCTCGGAGGTCTCTGCGTTCTCCACGGTCTTGGCCTGCCGTTCGGCCGCGAGCTTCTGCAGCGCAGCGTGCGCCCGCCGCCCGGACACCTTCGGATCCCCCATGCCGGGCGCCTGATTGCCGATGATTCCGGCGACCTTCTTGTTGGTGCTTGTGGTGATGTCAAGCACCTGGATGTCGCGGCCCGACTCTGCCAGATAGGCCTCGAACCCGAGTGTGCTGAGCAACCGGAGCACCACCGGATCGACCAAGGTCTTTGCGGTCGGATCGGCAGTGTTCACCTGCGCCGACACAACCACCGCGTCCGAACCCCCGCTGGACTTGAACTCCATCAGGAAACTCGCCACCTTGGCGAGCTGGCTGGCCGGCGCGCTACCGGCGAGCTTGTACCAACCCTTCTGCATGTGGTGGGTGGCATCCCAGATCTGCACCGGTCGATCAAGATCACCCATGATCTTGCGGAAGTTCTCCATCAGTGACGTCAGGTCCGCGGCACGCAGGTCGGGCAAGATCAGGAACGACAGGCCGCTCTTCATCGTGATCACATACGAGGTCGCGTACTTGTCGACGTCCCGGCTCTCGATCCGCCGCCGGCGGTCGGTCACCCGGTTGGTCTCTGCCGGCTTCTGAGTTTCGGCGACCGTGTAGGGATCAGTTGCCTCGAACGGGATGGGGCCCTTCCGCTCACCCGTCTGCAGGTCGAAGTCGATGACGTCCAGCACGTTGCCACGGGTCTGCACCAACACCCGCTCGGTGGCGATCCGGCTCTCGGGCACCTTCTCGAACTCGCTGCGGACGTGCTTGCGCCACTCCCCGTCGCGTGCGGTCGGTGCGTACTTCTGTCCTTCACCCGCTTCCCACGCAGCCCGCTGCGTCCGCATCCGCTCAGCAAAGGCGGACTCAGCCGCCTCGATCCTCGCGGTCTCAGCGGCCTTCAGGGCATTGCGGGTGCTCCGGGCCCCCGCCCAACGCCGCATCACGTCATTGATCCGCACCATCTGCACCACGAACCGTCGCATGATCGCCGGCGCCAGCGAGAAGTGATCTCCATGAGCGTGTGAGATCAGGATCTCCCGGATCACACCACTGCCGATGAAGGCTTCCAGCTTGCTCAGCACCAGCGCCTCCAATGCCCGCATCGTTGTGCCGATGCCTTTGGCGTTGACCCCGGCGTCAATGATGATCACCGACCCGTCGCGCAGCCTTATCGCCGAGGTGCTCGCCGCGCCGACCGCGAACTTTGTGTACTCGGCGGTGATCACGTGCTCCGGGGTCGACGCGAGCGCGGTGAGTCGGGCGCCGTCGAGAGTGCGGACCGTCGATCCAGGCGGGATGCTCGGATGGGGTGTCGGTGGCGTGACCGTCCCGGTCGCACCGGGGGTGACCGTTGGCGTCCCCGTCGCACCGGGGGTGACCGTTGGCGTCCCCGTCGCACCGGGGGTGACCGTTGGCGTCCCCGTCGCACCGGGGGTGACCGTTGGCTCACCGGACGCTCCTGTGGTAGCCGGCGGTCGCAACCGGTTGATGGGTACCACCCAGAACTTCAATTCGAGCGGCGGGCCGTTCACCTGCTGGTGGAGCCGAAGGGTCTGCTGCTCGTTGCGATCACCCTGCACAACGGGGTCGGCCACCACGATGTCCTGGGTGAACTCCGGTCCGTATACCGGTGCGTCCGGGTCCGTCCCTGGGGCGGCGGTGGCGTTGGGATCGGGTTGCCGGTACGCCCGGTCGGTCAAGCGGGGGGCTGCTACCACGTGGGCGAGCTCGTGAGCCAGCAGCCGACGGCCCGCCCGCGAGTCCGGCTGGTACTGCCCGGCAGCGAAAGCGATGTCGTTTCCGACGGTGAAAGCCCGGGCACCGAGCGCACGGCTGGCGGTGCGGGCCTCGCTGCCGGTGTGCACCCGTACCCCACCGAGATCGCGGCCCAGCCGCGGCCCGAGCTCAGCGGCAAGCGCGCCGGGAAGGGGCAGCCCGCGTCCGCCCAGGCCGAGAGTCGGACCCGTGGGCAACGACGGCAGGCTCGTGTGGCCAGTCGAGCCCGGGACCTGCCCGCCCGGTCGAGGTCCCGGTGTGGTGATCTCGTCGGCGACACGGTCAGCGACCCGCTCGTGCGCATCACCGGGTGAATTCCCAGTGAGCTTAGGCTGTGGTACGCCGCCGCGTGGCACGGCCGTCATCGACACCCGATCATCGTCGGCGGACAACCGTCACACTCGCGTTGCTCCGACGCCAGTACGGTTCGGCCCCGGCCCCACCAGGACTCCGTCGGTCCATCTGGGTGGTCAGGGGGCTGAGCTGGCCCTTGCGTCGGCTGTCCCTAACCCGCTGTCGCAACGCCGCCGGCGACGCCCGAGTGACGCTCGTCGGACGACCATCGACGCATGACGGATGTGGTCGATCAGTGGACCGGCACCGGGCTGGCGCTGCCGTTGCTGCCCGACGACGACGCCCGCCTCGCGTTGCTCGGCGGGCTGGACCTGATCCGGCAGTCGGTCACCACCATCCTCGACACCGAACCGGGTGAGCGGATCATGCTCCCCGGCTTCGGCTGCGGGCTGCGGCGTTACCTGATGGCCCCCAACAACGTGACGACCCGCACCGCCATGGCCGACGACATCCGCTCCGCGCTGGAGACGTGGGAGCCGCGCATCCAGTTGCAGAGTGTCGACGTCACCACCGACGATGACCCGTACCTGGTCTGGGTCGACATCGCCTACGTCCGGCGCGCCGACCAGCGCCCGGACAACCTCGTCTACCCGTTCTACCTGCGGTGAGCCGCCATGGCACTCATCGCACCGATCCTCGACAACCGGACCCACGCAGCAGCTCCGTGACGAGCTGGTACGACGAATCCCGGTCTTCTCCCCCAGCTGGACCAATCACAACGAGAGCGACCCGGGGATCGCGCTGCTCGAGCTGTTCGCCTATCTCGGCGAGTCGCTGCTGTATCGCTTCAACCAGATCCCCGACACCACCCGGGTGGAGTTCCTGCGGCTGCTCGGCGTCCAGCCCCGGCCGGCGCAACCTGCACGGGTGCTGCTGTCGGCGGTCACCGACGAGCCGGCCGGGGTGCAGGTACTGCCTGAGTCCGAGGCTGCCGGCGCGGTCTCGTTCCAGACCACCGACGAGGTCTACGTCTGGCCCCTCGAAGCCATCGGCGCGGGCAAGACCGAGTCCGACGGCGGGAGCCCCGACAGCCTGGCCGACGCCCTCGACCGGGCCGGGCTCGAGGAGGACGAGGCGACCTTCTACCTGACCACCCTGACCTCGACCGATCCGAACCTGCCCGACGCAGCCACCATCGACGTCAGCGAGCAGGTGGACCGGTCGCTGTGGGTCGCACTTTTGGCCCGACCCACAGCTGACCTGGCCGCGCTGTCGCGGAGGACCCTGTTCATCGGCGTCGCCTTCGACGAGTTCCTCGAGCCACCGCCCGTGCTCACGAAGGTCAGCCCGGACGTCACCGAGGCGTTTCGGGCAGGCGCTCTCACCGATGACCCGCGGCCGGTGCGACTGGCACCTGTGGACCGGGCCCGACGACGGGACAGGAAAGGCCGCCCTGCTGCCGCTGACGATCCTGGGCGATACCACTCGCGGCATGATCACCACCGGAGTGGTCAAGATCGAACTGCCCGACCAGCTGCCGCGCCTGCGCGATCTGGGCGCCGGCGGGACGGACAGCCCACCGCCGCTGGACGACGAGGAACTTCGCCAGCGCGTCGTCGCCTGGCTGCGGGTGCGGCGTCCCGTAAGCAACGACGTTGGAGACGCCATCCGGCGCGTCCGCTGGGTCGGGGCCAATCGCGTCGAGGCCCAGCAGTCCCGCACCCCGCCGCCCGAACTGCTCGGCACCGGCACCGGGGACGCCGACCAACGCTTCCCCCTCAACCACCACCCCGTGCTGCCCGGTTCGGTGGCTCTCCAGGTCGAGGAACCAGACGGCTGGATCGACTGGGCCGAAGTGGAGAACTTCGCCCGCAGCACCCTTGACGACCGGCACTTCACAGTCGACCACGACAACGGCGCGATCGTGTTCGGTCGCGCGCGGGTTCCCCAGCTGGGCGAGCGGATCCGAGTGGAGACCTACCGCTACAGCGAGGGAGCTGGCGGTAACTTGCCGCCCGGCAGCGTGGCGTCCCTGCCGGACCACCCGACCGTCACCGTCACCAACCCGTTCAAGGCCGTCGGCGGCGCCAACCCCGTGCCGCTGACCGATGCGCTGGCCGCCATCCCCGGCGAGGTGCACCGGCGGGACCGCGCCGTCGTTCCCGAGGACTACCAGGCGCTAGCCATGATCCCAGGCGTGGCTCGCGCCGATGTGCTGCCCACCTTCCATCCCGACACCCCCACCATCGAGGCCGCCGGCGTCACCACGGTCGTCATCTGGCCCGACGACGACGTCCGCAACCCCGACGCCCCGATGCCCGACCTCGGGCTGTTGCGCCGGGTCGCCAGCTACCTCGAGCCCCGCCGACTGGTGACGGCCGAGCTGTACGTGATCCCGCCCGACTACGTCAGGGTCGCGATCTCGATCGGTGTCCAGGTGCGCAAGGGCTACCCGGTGGACGCGATCCGGCGCTGGGTGGAGCAGATCGTCCGCCAGTACCTGGCCGCCGTGCCGCCGAAGGGTCCGGACGGTGCCGGCTGGCCCCTTGGTCGCACCGTCCGGGCCGCCGAGCTGGAGGCCGTCGCCGTGCAGGTCGAGGGCGTCGAGTACGTCGTCGGCTCGCGGCTCGCACTGGTATCCACCGCTCCGGACGGAACCACACAGGTGGACGAACTCGACGTGATCGGACTGCAGAAGTGGCAGCTGCCGGAGATCGTGACGATCGACGTCGTTCGCGGCGACCCGCCGACACCCGGCACGACCACTCCCGAGCCGCCCGGCAAAGTCCCCGTCCCGCTGCCCCCGGAGGTGTGCTGATGTACGCCGACCGCGGCGCCGCCATGCTCGTGCAACCCGACCAGTGGGCTCGCTGCGCCCACTCCGGCACCGTGTTGCTGCCCGGTGGCGGGGTGGGCCTGAACTGGGACGAGGCGCGACCGCCGTCCCGTTGGGACCCGACCACCGAGCGCTGCGAGCCCGCGGCGACGCCCACGGCCCCGGCCTGCCCGAGCGGGATCACCCACGACCGCTGGTGCCGTACGTGGCGGACCCGGCCGGAATTCGGCACCGTCGAGGTGAGCCACCAGAAGGCCGCCCCGCGCAGCGGCTGCCCCGATGGCCTGCGCCGCCCGACCGGGGTCGCGATCGACGAACTCGACCGGCTCTACATCGTTGAGGCGACCGCCCGGGTGGTGTTGGTCGGCGACCTGTGGTCGGGCCGGGTGGTCGATCGCGTTCCCATCGCCGGACGTCCGCTGGACGTCGTCGCGCGGGGTGGCGACGAGCGTCCCGGTGTACTGGTGCTCACCGCCTCACCGCCACGGGTGTTCCGGGTCGAGGGTCGCACCGGCCCGTGCCCGGCACCTCAGAGGCTCCGGCGGCCGTGTGCTCACAAGTCGCTACGTCCAGCCCGGATCACCGTCCTGTCCGGGCGGATCGTCGTGCTGTGGCGCGACGAACGCATCGCGGTGGTCGCCGACCTCGCCGGACGGGAGCTGCTCGAGGTCCCCGGCGCCACCGACATCGAGGGCGATGCCGACGGGCTGCTGGTCGTGGCCCGGCAGCCGGGCGATCCCATCCGTCGGTTCCACGAGGACGACGGTGCGCTGGTGGAGGACGAGCCGCTCGCCGCCGCCGACTACGACGGCGGCGCGGTCACGATCAACCCCGCCGGGCGGATCGTGTACACGACCTCCGGCGGCAAGCGGAGTACCCAGGGCCCACAAGCCCGCCACGTACGACGTGGCGTGCTGACCACCTACCGTCTCGACAGCGGGGACTACCGCACCCGTTGGGGCCGCATCTTCCTCGATGCCTGCCTGCCGACGGGGACCGGGCTGGCGATCCGCAGCCTCACCTCCGACGAGGACGACGTCGACAACCCGATGCCGGCCAGCCCGCCCGCGCGCGGCAACCGAGGCGTGCGTACGCCCGAGCTGACGCCACCGCTGCCACCCGCCGGCGAGCTGGAGTCGACCCGTCCGCTGCCCGTCGTGGCCCGGATCGACGACACGTCGGGGATCACGGTGTCGCCGCTCCTCACCGACCCGCTGGTGACGGGCACTGGCTGGACGACCTACGAGTCGGGGGTGGCCGCCGGGCCCGGGCGTTATCTGTGGTTGCAACTCGAACTCAGCGGAACCGAGAGCACCTCTCCGACGGTGCGCGCCCTGCGGGTCGAGCGTCCCGGCCATGCCCTGCTCTCCACGCTGCCCCGGATGTTCTCCTCCGTGGACGCCCAAGCCGACTTCCTGCATGGCTTCCTCACGCCGGCGGAGGGCATGCTCCACGACCTCGACACCGGGGCAGCCGAGCGTCGGCGGCTGGTCGATCCGCACACCGCCCCGGAAGACTTCCTGCCCTGGCTGGCCTCGCTGGCCGGCATCGTGCTCGACCAGCGCTGGCCCGAGGAGTCCCGGCGCGCGCTACTGGCCGAGGTGTACGCGCTCTACGCCCGGCGGGGCACCGCCGCCGCGTTGGAGCGGATGCTGCAGCTGTACCTCGGCCGTCGCACCCGGATCGTGGAGCGATGGCGGCTGCGCGGCCTCGGCGGCGGCTTCCTCGGCCTCGACCCGACTGGCCTGGACGCACCCACAGTCGCCGGCACCACCCGCAAGTCCGGAATGCTCGGGCACTTCACCATCGGCGGGGAACTGCCGGGCACGAGCTCGTACGAACGCCTCGCCCACCGGTTCGCCGTACTTGTACCGGGCTGCCTGACCGCGGAGCAGCGTGAGGTGGTCTCCGGACATCGTTGGCGCCCAAAAACCCAGCCACACCCTCGGCGAGGTCTGCGAACTGGGCGACGGGCTGCCCGTCGGTCGGCTCCGTCTCGGCCTCACGGCCTATGTCGGCCCGCGCGCCAGTCGCGCCACCAGCGTGCTCGGCGATTCCCGACTCGGGCCCGGCAGCACGCTCGGCATGCCCAGCCAGGGCGCGCGGGTCGGGCAGACCCGACTCGGAGGAGTGCGGGTCGGATGACCGAGGTACGGATCGAACGAATGAGCGCCACCGCTGCCGACTGGCCGGAACCCGAACAGGTGCCCACGATGCTTCAGCACATCTCCGCCGAGCGGCTGGAGCGGGCGTTGCGGGACAGCCCGCTGCCGGAGGGCGAGTGGTGCGTGCGTCGTCTCGACGTCGCCGTCGAACTCGACCCAGACCGTCCCCTCAGCGCCCTGGAGACCGACTGGGCCGACCGGATCGTGACCGCGTTGCGCCTGTCCCTGCGGGACGGTTCTCAGGACGTGGTCCGCTACCTGCGCCCCGAGCAGGCCGTCGACGACCTGCTGCTGGGCCTCAGCACGGGTCGGTACGAGCAAGCTTGGGCATGGCGCCAAGTAGGGCTGCTCGAGGCCGATGACCCGGATCCGCGGGTGGATCCGGCCCCGGTGTTCCTGCTGGTCCTCGCCCGCCTGGGGCACGGCCGCGTCGCCGCGCTCTCACGGCTGGTCCGCAGCGCGGGCGCCGTCGCCGTGCACCGGCTGTTGGGGGGCGCCGGCTGGGTTCGGGCAGCGACCCTCGCCGCTGCGGAGGCGGGCACGGCCTGGGTCCCGACGGACCCAGCGCCGCGCGACTGCGCCCCGGCCGCCATGGCGACCGACGACCCGACGGTTGCCCCCGCCGCCGGACGGGTCGATGCCCTGGCCGAGACGATCTCCGCAACCGGAAGCCTTGCGGCTGCTCTGCGGAACTCCGGACTGCGGGTGGACGAGCCCACCCTGCAGGCGTGGGCACTGCTGGTCATCGGCGCAGCCGACCCGTCCCTGCTGCGTGCGGCGCCGTGGCGACTGCGTCGACTGATCACCACGGTCGGCGAGCGGCTGCGGCCGCAGGCCGCGCCGGGGTTGGGTACGGTTCCGGCCCATCAGTGGTCTGCGGGCACGGTCCGGCCTGCCGGCCGCTCCGCCGGCCAGCCACCCGGCTTGGCCGCCGACGGTTCCGCCGGCCAGCCTCCCGTCGACGGCTTGTCCGGCGGCGGTCATGACGCCGAATCCGCTGAGACCACGGCCCGTGCAGCGAGGCCCGGCCGGGGCCCCCAGCCGGGACCCGATTTCGATCTCGATCCCGCGCAGCAGCAGGAAGCGACCGAACGCCGGCCTGACTCCCTCACGAGCAGCTGGGGCGGGCTGTTGTTCCTGCTCAACTCCGCAGCGGATGCCGGCCTGCCCGACCTGCTCGACAAGCCGCCGTTCGACGCTCACCCGGCATCGTGGATGTTGCACCGGCTGGGTCTGGCACTCACGCCGGTGGAGCCGGACGACCCGGCCCTGATGGCCTTCACCGGACTGCGCTCCGACTGGCCGCAGCAGCCTTTGAAAAAGACCGAACGGCGGGCAGTCGCGGCGTGTGCGAAGCGCTGGATCAAGGTGACGGCGAACCGTCTTCGGCAAGGGGGCCCGGCGGGGGACGGGCCGACAGACGCCGAATTGGTGCTACGTCTCGCCCGCCGGGCGGCAACGATCGAGCTGCAGCCGGGGTGGGTCGAAATGAGCCTGCGACTCGACGAGGTCGACCTCGATGTCCGTCGCGCCGGACTCGACCTCGACCCGGGTTGGGTGTGGTGGCTCGGGCACGTCGTGAGGTTCCGCTATGAGTGAGCTCGCGCAGTTCCTCGTCCCGACCGTGGATGCCATCGGTACGGACCTCTCTGCGCGCGCCGGTCGGATGGCGCTGCGGGTCGCCGACGTACTCGCGCTGCACTGCACCCCCGAGTCCGGCGCGCCGCAGGCCATCTCCTTCCTGCGCGACTGGGCCCAGGCGGCCATTGAGCCGCACCGGCCTCCCCTGGACCCGCCGCTGGAGCGACTGGTGCGCGGCTTCAGGTTGTCGGCCGACGAGTCGGACCTGCTGGTGCTCGCCGGACTGCCGGAGGAGCACGAGGGGCTGGCCGCCATCTTCCGGTCGCTCCACCCGTACGCCGATCCCCGGCCGACGGCAGGACTTGCCGCCCTGCTCCTTGGCGGCGGACTCACCGAGCGGTCGCGGCTTCGCGGCCTGCTGACCTCGGGCCCTGCCGTAACCCACCGGTTGTTGCAGGTGGGCGGCGACGGTCCGTTCTTCGAACGCTCCCTCGTGCTGGCCGACGAGCTCTGGTCGGCCCTGCGCGATTGCGACGCGTGGCCCGCAGCGGTGACCCGGGTGGCGACGACGGGACCACCCCCCGGTCTGGACAGTTGGCTCGACCAGCCCGACGTGGGCGCCTGCGTGCTAGCCGCCCGTCGACGCGCCCGCGTCCTGCTGGTCGTACCCCACGACGAACCTGCGGTCGGCCTCGCCCGCTGCGAGGCGATCGCCGCGGCCGCAGGATCCCGGACCGTCGCCGCGATCGTCCCCCTCGACGATCCGGCTCAGGTCCACCTCGTGCTCGCGCATGCCATCACGCGCGGGGCCGTTCCGCTGTTCGTCCTGCCTGAGCGCGCCGGAACGGTCGCCGGGCTGCCGTTGGGCGATTTCGCCGGTCCGGTCCTGGTCACCGGCTCCCCCGGGGCCCTCCTTCCGCCGACCGACCGGGCTGTGCTCGTCGTCAGTCCCCAGCGGGCCCCCGTCGCGGCGCTGCGAGCCGCCTGGTCGGCGGCGCTGCCGAGCATCGACGGACAGGTCGGCCGGCTGGCCGCGCGTCACCCCCTGGACCCGGCAGTAACCGCCCAACTTGCCCTTGACCTGGCGATAGCCGGCCACGACCCGGACCCAGCGCACGTGTCCGAGGTGGTCCGGAGCAGGACGGGGGTCAACCTGCCGCCGGGCGCCCGGCTGGTCGTTCCGGAGGTGCCCTGGTCGCAGTTGGTGCTGCCGCAGGACGCGCTCGGCCAGCTCCGCGCCGCCGTCGACCGCCTCGACCAACAGGACGTCGTGCTCGACGACTGGGGCATGCGCGAGCACACCCAGGCCACCAGCGGTGTCCGGATGTTGTTCAGCGGGCCTCCCGGAACCGGCAAGTCACTCGCCGCAGCAGCCCTGGCCACCGCCGCCCAGACCGACCTGATGGTGGTGGACGTGTCCCGGCTGGTGTCGAAGTGGCTGGGCGAGACCGAGAAAAACCTGGCCGCGACCTTCGACGCGGCCGAGCGCACGCGCGCGGTCCTGCTGCTGGACGAGGCCGACGCCCTGTTCGGCACCCGGACCGAGATCTCCGACGCCCACGACCGCTACGCCAACCTCGAGACGGCGTACCTGTTGCAGCGGATCGAGCGGTTCGACGGGCTGGTGGTGCTGACCAGCAACCTGCGCCAGAACATCGATCCCGCCTTCACCCGTCGGCTGGACTACGTGATCGACTTCCCGCTTCCGGACGTCGCTGCACGGATCGCCCTGTGGCAGCGCTGCCTTCCCGCACCGACCCTCGGCGGAATACTCGGCCCCCTCGATCTCGAAGGTCTCGCCCGGCTCTACCCGATTCCCGGCGGGTGGATCCGCAATGCAGCGGTGGCGGCGGCCTTCACCGCCGCGGCCTCCGGGGAACCCATCACCCAGCGGAGCCTCGTCGAGGCTGTCCGACGGGAGTACCTGAAGGCCTCGACCCCGTTCCCGGGTGAGCCAGCAAGGAGACGAGATGACCACGACTGACGGCCGGCCGGCCGCGGGCACGGCAAGCGACCAGACCGATCCGCGAGCAGCGCTCCCACTCTGGCCATGGACGGCCCTGCACGCGGCGACCGGGATGCTGCTGGGCTCCGACGACTTCGAGGTGCTGATGGGCAATCCTCGCGGCAAGCACCAGCTGCACAATGCCTGGCTCCACGGCCGCGGGGTGGTGTGGGGTCTCGGCGTCCAGCGCCGCGGTGTGTGGGACCTCGAGGTGTCCCCCGGGCTCGCCCTCGACGGGGTCGGCCACGAGTTGCACCTGAACGCGCCCCGCTGCGTGTCGATCCGCAAGGAGCTCGAAGCCGACCACGACCCGACCTGCCACCGCCGTGAGATCGTGCTGTGCCTCGTGGCGAGGTTCGACGCCTGCCTCGACTCCCCCGTCCCGGCGCTCGCCGACCCGTGCGACGTCACCCGCGAGAACCAGGAGTACTCCCGCGTCGTCGAGCAGATCCGGCTCGACGTCGTCCACGGCCCGCTCGAGCCGGCGCCGCGGCCCTACCACCGGGTACGGGTGCTGCTCGGGCTGGATGTCGTCGGCGAGGTCGACGAGGCCGGCAAGGAGGCCCTGGTCAGCCGCAACGAGGTGCTCGCGGCTCCGGCGAGCAGCCGCGCCCGGGAGTTGTTGTGGCACTTCCGCTGCCTGGCCGCGCTCGACGCCGCCGACTGGCACCCGGCCGGCGGCGACTGCGACCCCGAACTCTTCCCCGTGGCCGAGGAGGACGCCGGGGTGGTGCTCGGCTGCCTGCGGCTCACCGTACGCGACGAGTCCGGCTGCCCTGAGATCGTCGAGGCCCAGCTGGACACCTGCTGCCGTCCCACCCTGCTCCCGACCTCGGTCATCCAGGAGCTGACCTGCGCGCTCGCCCCCGGCCTGCTGGGCAGCGGGGAGACCGAGATCGGCACCGGCCCGCAGGCCGTGCCCGGCAGCATCACCTGGGGACCGCATCCCCACGAGCTCTCCTTCGCCGTCACCGCCGACCTGTTGCCGGCCACCCTGACCCGCGCAGCGCTGACGGTCAGCTCGCTGGCGGAGTCGGGCTGGATCGTCGAGGATCTCGAACGCCGGCCCCGCTACGACGCCGAGACCCGGCGGGTGATCGTCCGGCTGGCCGACCGCCCGGCGCATCCGCTGATCAGGGTGCTGGTCCAGGGCACCGGACCCACACCCGTCTACGGCGAGGACCCCAGGGTGCCGTTGGCCGGCGTCGTCGGTGACGACCCCGGCCTCACCGGCCAGGGGCGCGACGCCGTCTTGACCGCAAACAACCCGCTATCGGAGGGAGCTGATCCACGTGACCACGACGAGGAGTGATTGCGGCTGCGGCGGCACCGCCGAGGTTCCCGTGACGGTGAAGAGCAAGCCGGCGACCGGGGCCGTGACCGAACCCACAGCCGGTGCCGCAGCAGGTGGGAGCGCAGTGGCCGCCGCTGGGACCGCCGCCCTCCAGGGTTTCCGCGCGCTGAACCCCGTGGACGGGCTGTTCCTTCGCGCGGATCACCTCAAGCTGATCCAGGACTATGCCCGCTCCCTCACCACAGCCATCGCCACGGCGAGTGGCGACGGCGTCGTGCACGGGTTGGGGGTCCGCCTCGTCGGCGCCAAGCTCGAGGTGGCCCCGGGGCTGGCCATCAGTCCGCACGGGCGGCTGCTCCTGCTGACATCCACGCTCGAAGTACCGCTGGCGGCTCAACTACCGCCCGGAACCAAGGATGGCTTCTGGCGGGTGGAGCTGCACTGGGCGATGGGCACCTCTGGGTCGGCCCCCGTGTACGGCAGCCTCTGCAACGACAGCTGTGCCGATGGCGGGGCCACCATCCAGCCATGGCGCGACGAGGGGGTGGAGCTGCGATTGGTCGTCGACAGCCTGCCGGGCCTGGACGGCGTCCCCCTGGCCCGTCGGCGCAACTGGCTGGCTTCGGCCTACTTCGAACGCGAGCGGGCGGCCGGACAGCCGTGGGTGGTGCCGGTGGGACAGGGCAACCCCGTGAACCTGTGGTCCCACGACTGGGAGGACGGCACTCCCCTGCCCGGCGAGGCGGGTGTTCCGCTCGGATTGGTGCAGCTCATCACCGACGGGTACGACCTGGATGTGTGGGCCGCCCGGCGGCTCGTCGATGGTCCCGCGGCCGGGTCTGCATGGCGCGAACGCCTCGCGCTCCGTCCCTGGGCGATCTTCCTCGCCCAGATCCTGCAGTTCGAGGCCGAGATCACCGGCGTCACCCTCCTCCAGCCGGCCGCCGCATCGGCGGCCGCCGCGGATGTCACTCTTGCCGCCTTCTACCAGGACACCGCCAAGGGCCTGTTGAAGGAGGCGCAGCGATTCTTCGAAGCCGTGAAGGCTACTGACCCCGTCCGTACGCGGAAGTCCTTCCAGCGCTTGGAGGATGTGGTGCAGGAGGTTGCCGACAGTCCGATGACCGCGGCCCCGCCAACTTCGCTCGCGGCTCAATTCGGCATCGGGGAGCTCCCGCCGGGCGGCTACCTGAACGTCCACAGCACCCCGGAAAGGCTCGAGGGCGACCTGGTTGCCTTCTTCGGCCCGAAGGTCGACCTCCACCTCCGCCGGCTGCGCGCCGACCAGGTCGCGGACGAGATCATCGCCGCCCAGAGCCGGGACCGCATTCCGTTGGAGCCGCCGGAGGGGCGCCGTCCGCAGGTCGACATCCTCGTTCCCACCGAACCGGCGGACAAGGCCGAGCTGTACACCGCCGAGTACGGCTGGGTCGCGTTCGTCCGACAGGGCCCGAAGACCGAAACTCCGCCGGTCCCACCGCCGGAGACCGAGGACGTCGCGGTCTATCTGCTGTTCGACGGCGACTGGCCGAGGTTCGCCAGCAAATTCGACGCCGCGGACCTGGCCGCAGCGCAGAAGATCGACCTGGGCGTGCTCACCTTCCCCAAGGGGGATTGGAGTTACCCGGGTGGAAAGGTCGCGACCGAGACCCTCGGCCGGATCGTCGGCACCAAGGCGGTCGCCCTCGTCGCCCTCACCCGAGGCGAGGAGCGTCCGTTGGCGGCGGTCCGGGCCGGGCTGTTCGGAACCTCCCTGGACTCCGGCGATCCGCCCCCCGTCTTTGCCCACACGAACAAGCCGATCGACGCGATCGTGGTGATCGCCGAGATCGTCTTGACCTGAGGTCCTCGTGGCCCGCCGCAGACGAACGCTCACCTCCACCGCACTCGAGGACGAAGCACGTGAGGCCGAACTCGGAGTCGCGCGCGGTTCGCCGCCCCGGGACACCTCCGCCCTCGACGACGTACGCCTGCACCGTGATGACGTCGCCGCAGCGGTGACCTCGGCCGTCGGAGCTCAGGCGGTCACCATGGGCCCGCACGTTTACTTCGCCCGCGGCGCACCGGGCCCCGACAGCGCGGCCGGGCGGCGGCTGCTGGCCCACGAACTCACCCACGTCGCCCAGCAGCGCACCCACGGCCCCAGGGTCCAGCGGTTCCAGGCCTCCGAGCGACCACAGATCGCGAAGGACCTGGCCGCGATGATGGCCGTCGTGGAGGCGATCGTGCGCGCCAGCAGCCGCGGCGAGGACGTCTCGATGGCGCATCTCGTGCGCTACAGCGGCGGGCAGGACGTCGGTGCGGCCATGCCGGAGTCAATGCGCTCCGACCCGACCACCGCGTCGATGCTCACGCTCCGGTACCTGATGACCAGTCGCGCGGGCCTGATCGACATGCGGCACTTCATGCAGCTGCTGTACGTCTCCTGGTTCTTCAACACAGGACAGGCCGACATGGCCAACCGGGGAGCGACGAAGAAGGGCATCGAGCACGAAGAGACCGCCGAGGCCGCCTCCAAGTACGGGCCGGAGGACCTCACGTCCAATGCGCTCGGGGCCTGGACGGCGACCCGGCTGGCCGGCTTCCCGCAGGCTGGTGACCTGGTCGCACGCATCCGGCAAACGCTGACCCAGTGCGGACCCATCGATTTCGACGCACTGTCGCCGTCAAGTCAGACCACGCTGGTGGACTTCTACGCCGCTCAGACCGGTTCCGGTGAGCCAGCCAATCAGAACCGCACCGCGGTGGCGTTGATCCCGGTGATCCCGGAACTGGCCGGAAAGGACCGGTCGTTCCCTTTCCAGCTCGATGAGGATGACTCGAAGCGGGCGACCATCTCCGGGGCCGCGTTCGGTGCCGGAGCAGCCGGTCTCACGGGCGACACCGAGATCCGGAGTTTCGTGTTCACCCAACGCGACGAGGTGCTGACCGACCTGACGCCTGCCGTTCGCGGGCGGCTGGCCGGGCGCCTGTTGCAAGGCTGGGTGAGTGACGCCGACCTCGACGCCCTCGAACGGCTTTTCCGGTTGTCCGACGCGACAGGGAGGGACGCCGTCCGCACGGCCGCGGGCGGGGTGACTATCGGCAACTTCGCCCAGCGCACCCGCCTCAAGGTTCTCTTGGGGTCACCATGACCGGTGAGACCATGTTCGGCGTCTGCACGCTCCGCGCGGAAGTACAGCCAGAGCACCTGCTGATCACCATCACCACCAGCCGCGCACTGGAGTCGAGCGCGCAGCGCACCTTCGTCTCGCGACCGAAAACGGTCGTCTCCATCCGCGATGCGCTGGCCATCACCGAGCAGTTCCTGCAGTCCTTCGCGATCTGGCAGGAGTCGCCGCCTTGAGCTCCTACCCACCAAGCTGGGACGCGAACGCATTCCAGAGCCACTCACCGACCTGACTGAAGACGGCAGTCGCGATCAGACCCAACAGGCTGATCAGGAGGGCGAGTGCGCGGGGCTTTTGTACGGCTCCGGATTGCTCCTTCGCAATCACTCGATCGCGCTTGTTCGCAAAGGACCGTGCCCACTCACCGGCCGCTTGTTCCTTCGCCCGGGGGCTGCGGCGGTTCTCCAAGTTCGTCAGCGCGGCGTCGAGCTCGGCCGAGAATTCACGAAGCCACTCGAGTTGTCGAAAGCGAATGTCGTCAGCCTCGAATTCACGCCAGAGACGATCCTCGGCGTCGATGTCCTGGTCCGCTGGGCTCGATCTGTCCAGTGCACTGAGTTGCTCCCGGGCGTCCGAGGTCAACTGGAGCGTCGAGCCTTCATCGATCATCTGAGCTTCGGGATCACCCTGCTGCAGAGCGAACGCGGCCTCCTCTCCGAGCTCCAGCACCGGGTGTTCTTCGACGATTGTCTCGAAACGCTGTCGCGCCTGCTCCTTCAGCTTCGTCAATTCGTCCTCGTAGATCTCGGCGGTCGGGCGCTCGAGCATCACCACGGCGGCCTCGAGGAAAGTCGTACGCTCATCCGTGAACGAAACTCCGAGTCTCTTGTGGGCATTGGTACCGATCAGATAGGGCACCAGGGTTCGGCCGAGGAAGAGGGCAATGAGAACGCCGGCCGCCAACAGATTGACCGGAATCACATCACCGACGCCTGGGATGTTCACGAGGGTGCCGGTGGTGGTGACCGAAGCGAGGAGGACCGACAGGGTGAGCAGCTCGGGCAGCAGACCGATGAGGTCGCTGACGACTTGCCGTTCCCTGCTGTCCTGATCGAGTGCGGGGGAGGCGAGGACCATGGTCCCAAGGACGCGAGCCCCGAATGGCAAGAGAAACAACAGGAGCATGCCGAGCCTGAAACTGGGCTCAGCCAACGTGCTCCGCTCGGCTGAAAAGAGCAGAATCCCCATGCCCACGAGATAGGCCAGGATCATCAAGAGCGCGATCGCTTGGTTCAGGATGATCACGCGAGGTCTCGTCAAACCGATCTCGATCCCAGCCCCGAAGAAGCTCGCCGTGCGAGTTTGCCCAAACACGGCTCTGACGCCGAGCCCCAGGACGAACGCAAGCTCCGCGGCCGCCAAGAAGACGATGAGCAGGGTGATGTCCAGCGAGCCGCTGACAATCCAGGTGAAGAGGAAGATGCCGATCCAGCCGCTCAAGATGGCGATCTGGACGTAGATCGCGTTTCGCAGCGGCTGCCCCAGGGCCAGCGATTTCACACCCAGGGTGGTCAACTTCGCCGTGACAGCGACCCAGAGCACCACCGCGATGACGAAGACGATGTAGAGAACGATCTTGAGAACCATGTTCGCCTCGAGTCTGGGCCGTGCGGCTGGTGGACGTAGAGGATCTCGTGCAGCCGACCCAGGGCAGGCCAAGGCGGACAGCAGTGAGTTGAGTGCACGTGCCTTCTGGATAGATCCGGCACGGTCTCAGCTGATACAAGGCAGCGGAAGCGAGACGTCAGTCGAGCAGGCTCTCGTCGTGCGCCGCGGTCAGCTCGCCGGTCAACGCGGCCGAGGTCAATCAGGTGCGGTGTCGTCGGCAGCCACGTTCTCACGGTGCCGATCGTCGGGGTGCGACACCAAGCCGGCCGCCGATTGAACCGCAACAGGCCACTCGCGAGCCACTACTCGACGTCGAGTGACGTGATCGTTGGCGTCACCGGGCAGGCGGCGACCTCAGCCAGGCAAGGGCTGCGTCGCGCTGCCCGGGTTCGAAATGCTTGATCTCGATGCCGGGCAGCAGGGTGCCGGCGACCTGCGCGAGGGTGCCGTACCAGTTCAGGTCGGTGAGCACGGCCGTTCGCTCGATGTCGCGCAGATGCGGGGTGAGCTTGAGGTCCTCCCAAAGAGCGCGCGGTCCGGAGAGACCGATGCTGTCGACGATCATCAGGAGGCGGAGCTTCGGACCGCCGGGAGTCCGCTCCCGGAAGACGGTCTCGACTCGTTCGATGTCGGCGACGGTGAGCGGAGCGGCAATCTCGAGGTGGATCTCGCCTGGCAGGTCTGCGACGTGATCGATGGTGATCATGAATCCACGGTAGGGCCTCATCGTCGAGCCGAGAATGCGACCCCGACCGCCTGCGTGGGTGGGCTGGGCAATGGGGCTTCAGTTCGTGGCCATCAGCGGTGGATCCAGAGCCAACGATGCGTCGGAGGAGAATGGTGGCGTGGGCAGCGACGGAATACCGGATCTCGCGGAGAATCTCAACCATCTCTTCGCGACGGTGCCGGCGCCCACCAAGAGCGGCCGCTACTCCAACGATTCCGCCGCGCACGCCCTCGCGGAGCGCGGGGTGATCGTGTCAGGGGTCCATCTGTCGCATCTGCGATCGGGCCGGCGCGACAACCCGTCGGCGCGCCTGCTGGCGGCCATCGGGGAGCTGTTCGGAGTGCCGATCGGGTACTTCTTCGACTCGACCTTGGAGGCGCAGGTGAAGGAAAATCTGCTGGCTCTTGCTGCCCTCAAGGACGACCGGGCGAGGAGTCTCCTGCAGAAGGCGCAAGGGGTGAGCACGGAGAGCCTGAAGGAGATCGGCGGGCTCCTCGACCGCATCCGCCAACTCGAGGGGCTCGATCGAATGGTGGACGAGCACGACGCGTAGCTCCTCGGTCGGCCTCCATCGTGGGCCGCAACCGAGGACAGCCCGCGAACCCGCCCACCACCAAAGCCGCCCATGCGGGCGGACGGTTCCGACGCCGGCCTGAACGCGGGGAGTCGGCGGCAGCTTCAGAGGTTGTTCTGCAACTGCGGGAAGACCTTGGCGACCTTGCCGACCAGGTACTCACCGTAGGTGCCGGTGAACGCCCGCAGATCCTGGCCGTCCCAGCGCGCTGCTCCGCCGGCGTCGGCCCGCCGGGCGACCTCGGGCAGCGGTGGCACCTCGGCATCGAAGTCGGGGTCGAAGAAGAACGGGTACGACAACCGCTCGTTGCCGCTGACGTTGCGCACCCGGTGCGGCGTCGACCGGTAGTAGCCGCCGGTCAGTCGGTCGAGCATGTCGCCGATGTTGCAGACGAAGGTTCCGGGCACCGGCGGCGCCTCGATCCAGCCGCGCGACGTGCGCACGGCGAGGCCGCCGTTGTCGTCTTGGGCGAGCAACGTCAGCAGGCCGTAGTCGGTGTGCTCACCGACGCCCCAATCATTCGCGCCGCCGTCGGGTGGCGTCGGCGGGTAGTGGAAGATCCGGAACAGCACCGTCGGGTTGCGGGTGTACCCGGCCGCGAAGTACTCCCGGTTCAGGCCGAGGCTGACCGCTACCGCGCGCAGCACATCCTGCGCCGTTGCTGAAAGCCGGTCGAGGTATTCGAGGACCGTGTCGCGCAGCGCCGGCACCCGGGTCGGGAAGAGGTTGCGGCCGTGCAGCGGTCGCTCTGACGTTGAGTCTTCGGTCCCGAAGTAGATTCCCTCCTTGCGGTCCGGGCGCCCGGCCGTCAACTCGGCGCCGACCGGGAAGAATCCGCGCCAGGCCCGGCCGCCGTGCTCCATCGCGATCTCCATCTTGACCGCTTCGGGGAGGGCGAAGAACTCGCGGGCCGCCGAGTCCATCCGGGCGATCAGCCCCGCCGGCACACCGTGCCCGGCGACGTAGAAGAAGCCGCTGTCCCGGCACGCCCGCTCGATCGCGGCCGCCGTCGAAGCCATCGGCCCGGACAAGTCGATCACAGGAAGACTCACCGGTACATCGTGCCTCAGGCCACGATCTCGAGGGCGATCAGCGGTGGCGGAAGGCCTACGCGCTGATCTCGGTCAGCGAGGTCATCAGGCCTTCGTACGCTGCCTGCTCTCGCTGGGCAGCATCCAGGTTCCGAGCCGCAGAGGCGGCCAACTCGGCGCTGACGGGACGTATCGGCCAACGCATCCCGGCCCTTTTGCTGTAGGTCTCGGCTGAAGCGTAGAGGCTCACGGCCTCGAAGCTGCGCCCTGCCATCGCCAGCGCGTTGGCCTTCAATTCCATCAGCATCGGGGTGTCGCCCATGCCCAACTGGCGGTGGTGGTCCAGCATCCGATCGGCCCAGAGGAGCGCCTCATCGGGTCGCCGGGCCGTGAGGGCGGCGCCGACCGCAACGGCGGAGCTACTGACCGCAGCAAATCGGTTCCGCAGTCCGGTGGCGACGGCATACGTCGCCAGGGCTCGATCGAGAACGCTGCCGGGCGCCGATCGTGGGGTCGAGCTCATCAGCTCCGAAGTCTGGGCGAAGAGTGCGAGGTTGGGGTCCGGCAGCTCACCGGCCCAATGGAGGACCTGCCGCGTCAGCGGTTCGACCTGCTCCATGCCGCCGGCGTTCCAGGCGGCCTGACAGCTGACTGCGAACAACTCACACGCACGAATAAGCTGCTCCTCGGTCAGCGAGAGGTGTGTCTGGAACACTTCGGCGAAGTGCGGTGCGGCCAGGTCGAGTCGGTTCTGCATGCTGAGCGTGCCCGCCATCGCGAGGTGGGACAGCCATGTGTCGAACGGTTCCGCGATGTCGGCCTTGGTCGCCAGCATCAACCAGCGGATCCCCTCGATGAGCATCCCGCGGTAGTACCAGAACAGCCCGAGGTTGTGCGGGATCATCGGGCCGATCGGATGCGGGCGATCCACCAGGCCGTCTTGCAGGGTCGCCCTGATCGCGGCCAGGTTGTCGTCGACGTGCGCGAACCATCCGGCTTCGTCCGGATGACCGACCCGCGGCTTGGTTTCGAGCAGCTCTCGGGTCCAGCTGATCTTCCTCTCCCGAACGTCTGCGCTCTCTTGGCGCCGGCCCAGCACTTCCATTCCGTGGGCGCGGACCGTGGCCAGTTGGGTGAAGCGGGACGGCTGGCCCGGCCGGCGCGGGCCCAACGGCACCAGCATCGAGCAGTGCACCAGTTCCGAGATCCGGCGCTCAGCGGTCCGTCGGTCGGTCCGCAAGAGCGTGGCGGCCACCTGGGCGGTGAACGGGCCGGGCAGCACCGCAATCCGGCGGTGCAGATCGGCCTTGTCGGGTTGCAGGCCGCGATAGCTCCACTCGATAGCCTGCCGGACGGAATCGTGGTGGTCGGGGTGTTCTCGTCCGAGCCGGGAAAGCCCGGCCGGGTCGGTCTCGGTCTGGGTGGCGATCTCGTCCAGGCTGAACGCACGCGCCTGCGCCGCAGCGAGCTCGAGGGCCAGCGGCAAGCCGTCGACCGAACGGCAGATCCGGGCGATCACGGCCAGGTCCGGTTGTTCGGCCAGCTGCGGGTTCGCGCTGCGCAGGCGTTCGAGGAACAGCTGCACCGCCGGCGAGTCGGCCGAGCGTTCGCTCCCCTCCGTGGTCTCGGCCCGGGTCGGGACGGCCAGTGGGACAAGGGAAAAGATGGTCTCGCCGTCAACGCCGAGCGGTACCCGGCTGGTTCCGAGGACGGCCAGTTCCACGTCGTCGACCAAGAGCAGGTCGACCAGCCGGGCGACCTGGTCGAGGATGTGCTCGCAGTTGTCAAGAACGAGGAGCGTCCGGCGCCCTCGAAGGAAGACACGCAGATTCTCGGTCGGCGCTCCGACCGGCGAGGCCGCGAGACCGAGGGTGGACGTCACCTCGTCCAGAAGCTGACCCTCGTCGGTGGCACCGATCAGCGAGACGAAGTAGACCCCGTCAGGGAAGTGGGCCGCGACCGCCCGGGCCGTCTCGGTCGCCAGTCGGGTCTTGCCGCAGCCGGCCGTCCCGACGATGGTCGTCAACGCCCGGTCCTCGACCAGCCGTTGGAGTCGCGCCATATCCTCGCCGCGGCCGATCAAGGTCGTCCGGACCCGCGGCACCCGGACCTCCACCGGCCGGGCGACGACCTCGGGCCGAGGCGCGCTCTGTTGCAGGGTCGGGTCGTCGGCCAGGATCCGGCGGTGTAGATCCTGGAGCTCGCGCCCGGGCTCGAGACCCAGCTCGTCGCGGAAGACACGCCGGGCCGCAAGATAGCTCTCGACGGCCCGCTCGGACTGCCCCGAGCGATACGCGGCGAGCATCCGGTGGCCCCACATCCGCTCCCGCAGCGGGTACTGATCGACTACGCGCTCCGAGGCGGCCAGGGCGACGAGGGCATCGCCGGTCGCGAGGAGGCATTCGAGCCGGAGCTCCTCCAGCTGGGCGCGAAGTTCGACCAGCTCCGTCACCGACGGCAGCGCCCAGGGCTCGTCGCCGACCGGAACATAGGGCTGCCCCCGCCAGAGCCCGAGCGCCTCCTCACAGCGCCGCAGGGCGCGGTCCGGCTGCCCTGCGCTGCGCAGGGCACGGGCATCCGCGGCCAGTTGAGTGAAGCGCAGCGAGTCGACCTGGTCCGGCGCGACGACGAGACGGTACCCACGCGCCTCGTGCAGGAGGACCGTCGGAGCCGCCCCGCGCCGACGAGTCGGCTCGATCAGCTTGCGGAGGCGGAACAGGTGGGACTCCAGGGTCGACGCGGCGCCGGAACTGGCTTCCTCTCCCCACAGAGCGGTGATGAGGCGGTCGGCGCTGACGTGCCGGTCGGCGTCGATCAGCAGCAGCGCCAGGATCATCGCAAGTCGCTGACCGGCGATCGACTGACGGTCGCTGTCGCGCTCGATCGCCAGCACGCCGAGATCGAGGAACCTCAACCTCGATGGCTCCGAGACTGCCTGCATGCTGAGCCCCTCCGCGCCAGGCCCTTGGTCGGCCTCACGATCGAGGCCAGCGTCCGCCAATCCTAAGCCGGTCGGCATCGATGGATCCGGGCAGCCGCCGAGGGCACGCAACGAGCCGAGGCGCCGTCGAGTTGAATCGACAGCGCCCCGGCCCAGGGGTCCGACGACGAGGGGTCAGGTCGTCGGAGGTGGTGAGGGTGTCAGCGCTTGACCTTGACGTAGTCGCCGCGGGCGTTGCTGGATGCGGCACCAGAGTTGCCCTTGAAGACCATCCGCCAGACACCGGACTTCTTCGCGGTGACGGTGGTCTGGGCGACCCCGTACTCACCGGTCTTGACGGTCTTGACCGTGTGGTAGCTGCCGTTCTTGGCGCGGAACTGGACGCGCAGGGTCTGACCGGTGTACCCGGTGAAGCCTCCCGCCTTCCAGTCGGCGACAGCGAGCTGCGTCTGCACGGTGATCTTCTTGCCCTTGGTGATCGGCTCCGGGCCGGCCTTGGTGCGGGTGTTGAACATGGTGTCGGCCTTGAAGCGGAGACCGTTCAGGTACGCCTTCTCGGTGCTGCTGCCGCCGGATGCGGCTTCCACGACCACATCCTGCGGCCCGGACAGCTGGCTGGGCTTGATGGTGACCGTCGGGTTCTCTTTGGTGGCCATGAACAGGCTGGTCCCGACCGACCACGACGTGGTCTTGCAGCCGCTGGTCTTCACGGTGAATTTCACCTTCTTGGGGGATGACCCGACCGTGACGGTGGTCGGGCTGAAGCCGGTGATCTTGCACGCTTTGGCAGCCTGCGGGACGGCCTGCTCGACGGGAGCGGCCTGCGCCGCAGGCGTAGCGAGAGCCAAGCCGGCTGCGACCAGCCCGAGCGTGGCGCTGGCGGCGGCGAGGCGGTGGTTGATGTTCATGGTTCCTCCTGGGGGTTCTGGTGTTGTCCTCGGGCTCGGGGTGAGGCCGGCAAGCAGAACGTTGCCCGGGAGCGCTCCAACCCCGCTCCAATCGATCTCCAACGACCACGTACGAACGGCGAGACCAGGTTGGCGCCCGACGACAGGGGTCGGCCACATCGGTGCGCACAGCCCAGCGGCATCGGCAGACGACGCGTCACTCGCACTGGACGAAGCGTTACTCATGCTTGCTCTGGAGAAGCTCCCCGATGACGCGGGCTGCCAGCCGCCGGACGGGCTCGACCTCAGCAACCCGGCGCGGCGGTGTTGCAGCGCATCAACTCGGCGGGATCCCGCCCCGGAAACGGTCGAGTAGTTCAACCACCGCCGTCTCTACGAGTACTGCGGCGACATTCCGCCCGTCGAGCTGGAGACCGCTCACTATGCTGAACAACCACGACAGTCAACCGCTGTGCTGTCACACCAATAAGTCTCCGGACATGCCGGTGCGGTTCAGATCGGACCAGACGTTCGCTTATGAGGACGCTCACGGGCATTCGAAGTGTCCACAAATGTCGCTGAGTGGCGCTCGTGGTGTCGCGAGTCGTGCGCCAGCACGACCGGCACCAGGTCGGCCGACGCTCACAACGCCGGTCAGCTTGTCGTCTAATCGTCCAAGTCGAACGCGGCATGGATGGCACGGGTCAGCTCGGTCTCTTGACTGTCGTGGAGGACGCCGATCCAGCGACCGATCAGAGACGCCTCGACAGTCAGCACGGTGTCGCAGTTGATCACCGACTCGTGGTCGAGACCGTTGGCTTCGCCGACCGGCACCTCCACGCTCAGACCCCGGATAGTGGAAGTGATGGGCGCAACGGTGACCTGGCTACGGAACCTGCGCACGGCCTCGCGGGTCAAGATCAACACGGGACGGACCTTGTCCAGCCGGGCAAGATGGATCGGGCGCACGGCTCAAGCCAGATCCTTCATCACGGCTCCCAGATTCGCTGACGACCACGCGGCCAGCTCGTCCAGATCAGCATCGGCCGTGCTGGCGTAGATGCGCGCATCGTGTTCGGCGGCATGGCGGCGCTGCTCGCGGCGCAGTGCCCGTGTAACCACCTCGGCGCGGGTGGCCCCGACACCAGCCGCCACCAGCCCATCCATGAACTCCGCACACTCTTCCGGGATCCGCACCGTGATCTGGGTCTTCATACCGAAAGCATACCGCATTGGTATGGCATCCAGATCGACGAGTGGTCGATGAGTCGATGAGCTAAGGAGATGAGAAGTTAGGTCCCGGTGCGCGCCCTTCGACAAACTGCAGCGCAACGAGATGGCTCCGTGCCGCAGAAATACAAGGGCACCTAGACTCGACGCCGAGCCGACGCAGACTTTCGAATTACTTGCCGCCCCAAGAAGAGCCTCTGACCAGGGGTGATGCAGTGGAACGGATTGACGAAAATCGAGCTCACGTATTCAGCTTGGGAATCGTAACTACAGAACATAATGCCTAGTCAAACCGCATATCGCGGATCGTAAACCTGTTGTCTCATGCCCTCAACGGGCACGAACGTGGCACATGGGAGCCTGTTCGATTACAACCGTGAAGCTCGCTAATCATGGCTTCCCGGCGCCGCCGCTCCGGAGACGATAACCTGACGCGGCCCGACGCAAAGCCGAAGGTCGATCCGACGCGGCCGCCGGCCGGCGTCGTGGCCGGCTGATCCGCGCAGTGAACGACCTCACCACCCTGCTCGCGGCGACCCGGCGGATCGCCGCCCAAACGAGGCAGCGGCTGGCCGGCACCATCCCCGACGGGGCGACCCGGCGGGTCAGTCTGCACGACCCCGATGCCCGCCCGATCGCGAAGGGCCGGCTCGGGAAGCCGGTCGAGTTCGGCCACAAGGCCCAGGTGTGCGACAACGCCGACGGGATCGTGCTCGACCACGATGTCCAACCCGGCAACCCGGCCGACGCGCCCCGGCTCAAACCGGCCGTCGAACGCGTCATCAAACGCGGCAAACGGAAGCCCCGCACCGTGGCCGCCGACCGCGGCTACGGCGAAGCCAGCGTCGACGACGCCCTGCGCGACCTCGGCGTCCAGCATGTGGTGATCCCCCGCAAGGGCCGGACCACCAGGGCCCGGCAAGCCCACGAACGACGACGAGGTTTCCGCCAGACCGTCAAATGGCGAACCGGCTGCCAGGGCCGGATCAGTCACCTCAAACGCAACTACGGCTGAGATTGCACCATGATCGACACAACCGAAGGAGCCCGAACCTGGATTGGACACGGCGTCTTCGCCCAACAACCTCACCAAGATCGCTGCCCTGACCGACTGACGGCTCTGCCAGGGCACCCTCAACTCAGCGGCCACACCGATCAAGACCGGGACAGACCAACGGGATCCGACGAACCGAGTTCTTCAGGTCGAAGTAGCTAGCGCCGGACGTGCTTTCTGGGCCAGCGACTACGCCAGCAGTGTGTGGGAGGTGGCCGACCTGTGGCGCGGCTAGCCGAGCTCCGAGGTCTGTCGGCCTGAACACAGCGGTCTGGCCTGGTGACGGCTGGGCTGTGCCAGTGCGCGCCTAGCCGAGTGTGGCAAAGCTCCACCGCTCGCCGGCGGCGACGGCGACGGCTCGCCGTCCCGCCGGCAACGGTACGGGCACCGGGCTGCTCTCTATCCACGGCTGCGGACTGGTACCGATCTGTCCGGAGAACCCTGCACCCCAGGCCCAGACGGTGCCGTTCGCCTGCATGGCGAGGCTGTGCGATTGACCGGCGGCGACCGAGGTGATCTGGTTCAGTCCGGGCACGCGGACCGGACTGAGGTGCACGCCGTTACCCGTACCGTCGCCGCCTTGCCCGTTGGAGTTGTCGCCCCAGAACCACACTTCGCCTGCGGTCGTTCGGGCAAGTGCGTGACCGTTGATGCTGACCTGCTCGATGTTGTTCAGGTTGGGAATAGGGACTGGCGTGAGTCTCTTCGTTGTCGTGCCGTCGCCGACACCACCCGCTCCCCATCCGAATACAGCTCCGTTGGACTTGATGGCGTACCCGCTTGCCGAGGCGGCCGCGATCGAGCGGACCGCGGTCAACGTCGGCACCATCGTCGGGGTCGGCCAGAAGGCGAGGCTTCCGACGCCCAGTTGCCCACTGCTGTTCTCTCCCCAGCCGAAGACTCGGCCGTCGTTGCGCAGGGCGAGGTTGAAGTCGTATCCCGCCGCGACCGCGACGATGTCGCTGAGACCGACGAGCCGCACCGGCAGGCGGTTGGGCTGGGAGGTGCGCGGATCGAGACCCCAGCGCCAGACGCTGCCGTCCGACCGGACAGCAACGCCCTGATTGGGACCGGCCGCGATGTCGACGATCTGGTCGAGAAGGCCGACTCGGCCAGGCTGGGCCCGGCGAGTGACGAAGGTGCCGTCGCCGAGTTGCCCGGTAGCGTTGAATCCCCAGGCCCACACGGTGCCGTCAGTGGCAAGTGCGGAGGGTCCAGCTCCCCCGCCCCGGAGCGACAACCTTCTTAGCCGTCAGTTTTGGGACGACGTAAACCGGAGTCGTGCGCTGCGTCAGAGAGCCATCTCCCAGCTGACCGTCCAGGTTCTCACCCCAGGCGAGCAGCGACGGCCCACCTTGCGGCTCAACGGGGTCGGGCAGATGGCGAACGAGTTGGACGTCGGAAGGGCGATCCAGCAAGGCGAGTTCCGGCAGCCGTCCCCAGGAAGGGTCGAGATCGCGGCACTTCTGACACAGGTCGCCCGGGGGCATCTTCGTTTCGCCCCAGGTGGTGGGGTCGGCGCACAGGATCAGACCGCAAATCCGGTCCTTCAGACCTTGCTCGCCGCGTTCACGCTCTTCGAGCAGTTGGGGAGCGAAGCGGTCGAGGAGCCGGAGGGTTTCGAGAACGCCGAGATGCTTCGGCAACCCGATCGGTCCGTAGATGCCGGGCTGGTCACCCACGCCTCGACCAGCTGCCGATCGACGTCCACCACGGATCCCTCGATCAGCGTGAACGTGCCGCGCTCGCGGTCGATCCGAAAGAGGGTCAAACTCCATTGATCGACATGCTCGGCTCGGTCCGCGTCGTAATGGATCGTTACGCGCTGCCAGGTGAAGCGATCTGGACGTCCGCTTGAGTGCGCGATCTCGACAAATCGCCCCACGCCGCCGAACGTGGCCGTCGGCAGCGGGTCGTCGACGTCGGTGATCCGCAGCTGGGATCGGTTTTGCTGGTCGGAGTGGGGCATGGCAACTCCTCACGGTTGCAATTTGATCAGGTATCGGTGGCCGGCTCGTAGCACCCACCCGGCTGGATCAGTAGGGCATTGAGGCCTTGGTTGGGCTGGTTGCGGCAATCAGCCGGAAATGCCGTCTGGCCGGCGCAGCGAGGACTCCCCTGCTGCCCTGGTCCGGCCGTCGTGCAGCAGACGTAGCCCTGCGGGTCCCACTGCAGGGTGGGAGTCCCGGCCTGAGACGTGAGGCTGCACCCAGGTTCGCCGATCCACCGCCACCCGGACACGACCGGAGCCGCGGGGCGCGTCGGGAGGGAGCCGCCGTTCCCGGTGGGGCCGAAGATCGCGTTGGCAGTCACGGCACCCGCGCCGTCGAGTACCAACGAGCACGACTGCGGACTCTGTGGGCAGTTGCCCGTCCAACCGAGGAATCGCGTCGTTGGCTGGCCGCTCGGATCGTTGTTGGAGTTGGGATTGAGCATCACCTGGCCCGGGCCGAAGTCGGCCGTACAGGTCGTCAGCGGCCGGCCCGAGTACGAGGTGCCGCACTCAATGCCGCTGGGGTTGCTGGTCACGTGTCCGTTTCCGGTCACGGCGACAGAAACGGTGTAGACCTTGCGCGCACGCAACGACACCACCATGGCCGAACTGTCGGTGGCGTTCGTCCGCAGGCTGCGGTTGATCACGCTGATGTCGTAGTTCGCCGGGTTGGCGAGCAGATTCGCCGGAGCTCGGACATACATGTGATAAATCGCCTGGGTTGAATTCGGGTTCTCACTGAGAATCTGGAAGAAGCCGGTGTCCGAAGCCGCCGGAGTGCCATTGTTCTGGGCCAAGGAAGTCACGACGGATGCCGACCCCGCGGTTGCCTGCTCGACGAGTGAAACCGAGAAGACGCTGCCGACCGGTGCATAGAAGTAGATCCGTATCGCCCGTCCACGGACGGGTAGGACCTCGACCGGTGGGTTACTCGTGCTGTACGTCATCCACGCCCCGTTAGCTGCGGGGTTGGGAATCTCGAGTGTGCCGAAGACGGGAGTTGGGAGTTGTGCGGTCGCTCCGCCTGGCTGACAGCCGACGAAGCCAAAGCAGACCAAGATCAGGAAACCCAAGACCGGAGCAAGTCGAGCCGCCCCCGCTCCCGCTCCCCATGGTGCCAATCGATGATGAATCCGCATCGCCTGCCACCTCCGCCGTCGGCAACCGCGTTCAACCGTCAACCGTGATGAGGTGCCCGGAAGGCAGGTGATACGTCAACACCAACGCAGGCCCGTCGCGACGCTTGCTGACCACGGCTTCCCGCTGTCGCACCGGGCGGGCCATCCCGGGCACTGTGGAAGCAAGTATCGACATCGTCGACGCGCACCATCACGGTGATCGACGTCGAGGACCTCGGTATTCGTGGATCGCCGAACCAAAGCCGGTGCTGCAGAACCTTCTGGCGAACTACTACGAAATCGCACACGACTACGACGTCGCTGACTACCGGTCCGATGTCGGTGATCATCCGCCGCAGGCCGCTGTGACGTGTGAATTCGGAGCCGCTGATGGCGTTGCGGAGGCTCGGCGGGTTCAGCGTCTCGCGGACAGCTCAGGCTGGCCGAGCGCCTTCATCGCCGCGGCGGATCTCACCTCGCCGACCCTTGGGGACACACTGTCGGCGTACGCGGAGCTGCCGGTCGTCCGCGCCGTCCGCCAACCGCTGTACTGGGACCAGGACCCGCTGCGCCGACTGGGGTCCAGGCCGGGCCTCCTCACCGACCCGACCTGGCTCACCGGATTCGAGCGGGTCGTCGACCACGGGCCGGTATGGAATCTGCTCGTCTGCGACGAACAGCTACCGGCCGCGGAGTTGTTGCTTCGCTCGTTCCCGGAAGCCTGGATCGTGCTGGAGGCGACCGGATGGCCGTTGGACCTCAGCGACGAAGGCTTCCTCAGGTGGCGCGAACGGCTCGAGGTGATCGCCGCCCACCCCAACGTCAGGCTGAAGATGCAGGGGCTCGCGTTGATCTTCGGCCCGACCCGGCACCAGGCGGAGCCCTGGGTGCGCTCCACGCTGGAGATCTTCGGCGCGGATCGTTGCATGTTCGCCAGCCACTTCCCCGTCGACCGGTTGTTGTGGTCGGGGTCGGCGTTAGTCCAGGTCCTGCAGGCTGTCACCTCGAACTTGTCCGAAGCGGAGCGGCGCGACTTCTTCGCCGGCTGCGCCAGCCCGCGTACCGACTCGACGAGTGAGGTCGGGTCAGGCCCGGAGCGCGGCCGCCGCCATCCCGGCTGCCTCCGTCGTCACGTCACCCAGCGGGCGTCCGTCCGCTACCCCCTGCACCACGTGGGTCAGCACCCGCAGCCGGTCCGGCCAGGCGATCGGGCCTCCGCTGTGCACGGGGAGATCGAATGGGGGGAGTTCTACTGGCATGGTCACCACACCGACGGCTCAACCTTCGCGATGCGCGGAGTCACGATCCTTGTCGTGCACGACGGCTTGATCATTGCGGGGCGGCTGTACATGGAGCCCGTCGAGGTGGGTGGCGACGACATCGGGATTGCTGTCCAGGAGCTGTACAAGCCCCCGGCGGTCCCATCGCCCTGACCTGCGGCCAACGGGTCACGTACGCGGATGATTTGGGGGGCCCGCTTCAGCCGGCCGACCGCTGGATCCGTAGATCCAGGCAGGCGGTCCGCTGACGTCCGTCGGCGTCTGGCGTCGCGTATCGGAGTCGGTTGTGTGGTGAGCCTAGGTCCCAGTACGCGTCAGGACGCGGCGGGCGCAGGCATGTGCCCGAGCTGCTGCAGCATCGCCGCCGCGTCGTAGTACAGCCTCGTCCGGGTCACCTTGCCGTCGCCATTGAACTCCGCGACCTCGCAGAACGGCACGCTAATTTTCTTGCCAGTCGCTGGGAAGGGTCCGAACTCGCCGTCGTTGGTGCCTTCACCGTTGAAGAGTGCCACCGAGAAGCTGTCACCCTCAAGGTACTCCGCATCACTGACCCTTGCGTCCGAGAACGCCTTCGGCCACATCCGGATCATTTCCAGAACCTCGTCGGCGCCAGATCCCGTGGTCCCGGTCGGGACGTCGATGCGCGCGACGTCGTCGGCCAAGTACTCCCTCAAGCCCTGGATGTCGCCCGCGTTGAACAGAGAGAGGATCTTCTTATGTGTGTCGGCACTACCCATCTCGACTCCTTTGATAACCGTTCGAGCATCATCGCGTAAGGCACTGTTCTGTGGCAATGCTTGCGCATCTGCATGCGCCCAGTGATCGTGTCGGATGTGAGACCCCGATGCCACCTGATGATGTTATCCGCGCGACAGATAACTGGCCGGGGTTCAGTGCCAGTACCTCTTCTGCGTCGCCGACTCCACCGGATGGCCGCGCGGCGGTTCCTCAGCGGATAGCGGGAGTCCGGGCCTTCCTGGCCAGCCTTTGCAAGCCAGGCGACGTTGCTGGACGAACTGCTTACGACCCATCCGTCCAACCACTGCATGAACGTGGACCTTCCTGGACAATCCGCGGCGGAAATCCGGTGCCGTCACGCGCGAAGAGTCCAACTGATAAGGCAGGGGTCAGTGGTTCCAAGTCGACTTAGGCCCACCAGCGTGACCAGGCGAAACACGTGCTCATCACTGTCGCGGCACTCGGCTGAGTTGAGCAATTGAGTGACAACGATCCCTGGCTCATGCCGGATCCGCCTCGGCCTTGAACAGCTGCGCCATCACCGTTGCGCCGGGTTGAATCCGTCCAGACACACCCCGTCAGTCGGAGGCCATCAGGCCGGGCCGGGTGATGACCCAAAGGGGCTCTTCGATCTTGAGCGGGGTGTGACCCGTTCAAGATCGAAGAGCCAGCAACGGCGGAACCGAGGCCATCAACGGCATCATCGAACTCCACCGCCGCATCGCACGCGGCTTCCGCAACCCAGCCAACTACCGACTACGGATGATCTTGGCCGCCGGAAATCTCACCCAGCCAAATCTCCGATGAGCCAGATGACGAGAGGAGCCCGGACTCGCGCCGGCCGGCCGCCTCGTGTTTGAGCATGGCGGCGCGTTCTCGTTGAGTGGCTTCGATCCTGGCCTATTCTGACGCGCGCTGAAAGTTTGATCGGCCAATTCGCAACGCGATGTGCAGCGCGAAGGTGCCGGGTCCAGTGCGGCGTTGAGTTCTGAATGATCTTCTCCGCGCTACGAGGAGGAAGATGAGGAATATCAGGCTTGGAGACATGGCCACAACGGCGATGATCATGAGCTGCGAAGCCGAATAGTCGGCGTCGTACGCGATCCAGACACTGATCGGTGCGGCCATTAGGACGAGCGCGAATCCAGCCAGCACCCCGACTGTGATGGTGACTCGGCCAGCCAGATTCCATGCGCTCAACCAGCGAGCGACACAGAGAACAGTGAGCGCGATAATGGGTGGAAGGTTCAAAGTGGCCATGACCGCCATGAACTCGGCAAAGTCGAAGAGTGACCAATCGTCGGTCGAAATCAGTAGCAAAAGGTTAAGCGCGAGCAGGTGCGCCGTGGACAGCAGCGCGGTTCCTAGTCCGCCCAGTACGAGAAGGCCAGGGTGCGGTGAGGGGCCTAGTCTCGCATGGGCGCGCTGGAGCCGGGCCTGGGCGAGCAGGAGTCGTCGTCGTTGCTGCCATTCATCGAGCCGGCTCTGCACCACCGACAGACTCGCGGCTGATGCTGCGCTGAGCAGTGCGAACATGACGGCTGAGACTGCGTGTGCCTTCTGGGTGAGGTTGAGGACGGGCCATAACGGGAGTGGCGAAATCGCTAGCACGATCGCGGCGATGCTTGCGATGTAACCGACGGCAACAACGAAGACTTGCCATGCCCGGTCCTGGCTCCATGCCTTGATAGACGATTCGCGAGGCCGTGCCACCGCCACGGCGACTGTCGCTGTCACCACGACCGCGAGGAGGCCGATCGTGCTGTCTTTGAGCAGTTCACTCTCAACCCCGAGGTTCCAGCTGCCCCCCGGAGTCGACGATCCGGGGATCCACTCCTTGCCGGTGATGGTGAGTGCGAGGTAGTCGAAGAGTTCTTCGTAGAGGAGTCCTGGGTGCAGTGCGGTCACTGTTAGCACCCAGGCGAGTGTTCCGATGACGAGGATCGTGACGAAAGTGGTGAAGATTTCTAGCAGCGTGCGCTTGAATTGCTTGGCTCGGGGGCCTTCGGCTCCCCGGATCATGCCGATCCGTCCCAACTGTGTCGCCGACAATGGGACCAATTTCGACGGGGGATGCTCCGGGGCCGTGCCTCGTCGAAGGTAGGCGCGCCAGTACTCTTCGACATCCTTCTGGTCGCCCTCCTGGGATGCGGTCGGCGACATAGGCAGCAGGAGGAAGCTGAGTTGTCGTAGGGATTGCTCTGCGAGGCGCGTGATGGCACGCCGCAGACCCCGGGTTGCGAACCTGTTCCGGCACAGTTCCAACGCGTCGTAAGCAACGGCCGACGCCCATGCACTCACGTCTTCGCCATCGAACCGGGACCATTGTCGGGCGCCTTTGGCGCGGTCGCGCACGAGCAGTGCGGCCGCGTGGACAGAAGTCGAACTCTCCGTATCGAGAAGACCAAGAGCCGCCCCGCTCCGCCTCCGCCCGGTTGCGGTGAGTCCTGTCAGCGCGAGGGCATCCAGCTCGAGCGTGGCGAGATTCTCCGACCACGGCAAGCGTTGCCAGCCAGCTGTCAACGCCACCATCGTCGAGCGCTCGATCGCTAGCCGGACCAGCTCGACTGTCGTCAGCAAGCAGACGATGACGGCGTCGATCTGTTGCCCCTCTTGCGCCGTTTCGTCAGTGCGGTTCGCAGCGGCTACACGGTCGCGCGCCAGACCTTCAATATGGCTGTCCAGACACAGTGCGCACGCACGCGCCAAGAGCCACGCCGGAGCGTCGCGGCGGAGCACATATGCGTGCCATCCAAACCTTTCTCGGCCGGCTTGGATGGAGACTGCCGCAGAGAGTATCTGGGTGATGAGCTCCCTGACCGCGTTCGCGTCCTCTGGCCGACCGATGACGTGTTCATAGGCCGTCGCCAGCGGTTCTGGCCTCGCTATACCCCCGGTTGTGGCTTTTCCAGGAAAGGGACGCAGCAAGAAAGGAATCGGACTAATCGGTGTAACCGTCTTTAGATATCCGAAGCGAAGCAACAGGCGCGTGTCCGCATCGTCAACAGACTGGACCGCGACACCATACGTGTCCGCCGCCCGGTGGACGGCGCCCATCAAGAACGGTACCCAGTGCATGTCCCGCTGTCGCCATGGATGCTGGACGATGTCCAATTGCCACGTGTCGCGGTCCAACGGGTGCGGGCGGACGACAGCCCAAGCACAGACCTTCGACGTTTCGGCTTGAGTTACCTCCCAAACTCTTGCTCGGACGAGCCTGATCGCGATCCGAGCCTGCGAGGCCACCAGCATGATGCAGAGAACCACTACTGCGGCAATCCAACCGACCTCAAAGGCTACGATCCACAACACCGCGAGACGCACCAAGAAAAACAAAATGAACCTGAACTTGCCATCCAGATATCGACGACATGTCGTCGCGAGCATACGCGCCGCAACCCAGCGCAACGAGCGGGGCGAGTCGACCTCGCGTACGACTGGCGCCGTCATCCAAACCTCCCATCCCCGAGACTCAGGCTCTTGAGAAGAACTGATCTTGTCAACAAATTTGGTGACGGGTGTTAGTTCCAATAGGCGCCTCATACTGATTGGCGTGGATCCGCGACGATGCCCAAGCTTCGAAAGGTGGGTGCGCTGGTCGTGCATGAGCCCGATCACGATGGCGTTGCATCGTCGATCGCTCGCTCTCACGCGGCGAAGCAGGGGCGTGCACGATTGCCGCATGGCATGCGGTTCTCGATCAAGTGCCGATTCTGCACCACGTCAAGTGCGGCCAGCACGCTCAATGATGTCGCTGATCGGATCAGACTATTCGGAGAACAGCTTCTCGGCAGCGGACCGAAGCGTCGCTGATCGAGTCGGTGCCCGACCTGGGGTTCACCCCGTTTGACGGACACCTTGATCGCGGAACCTGCGGTTCCGCGGAGAGGATGTCCCTATGTCGGGAGGAAGAGGAAGAACTACACCCCGGCCTATCGCCGTGAGGCTGCCATCTGGTGATCGATACCGGCCGGCCGATCGCGCATGTGGCCAAGGAGATCGGGGTCGGTGAGGCGCTGCTGGGTCGGTGGGTGGCCCTGGAGCGGGCCAAGACCGACAGGCCGCCAGAGGCGTTGGATGTCGACGAGCGGGCCGAGCTGGCCCGGCTGCGGGTCGAGAACGCCGAGCTGCGGATGGACCGGGAGTTCCTGAAAAAAGCCGCGGCCTTCTTCGTCACCGAGAATCAGAACCGGTAGAGGTCTACCGGCTGATGGAGACGGAGAAGGCCACCCCGAAACTTCGGTTCGAGATCGCCCGGATGGCCCGGCTGCTGGAGGTGTCCCGGTCGGGCTACTACGACTGGGCCCAGCGGCAAGCGGCCGGGCCGAGCCCGGCGCAGCAACGCCGCACCGACCTGACCGCCAAGATCGTCAAGCACCACGCCGACTCCGACCAGGTCTACGGGTCGCCGCGGATCTTGGCCGACCTGCGGGAGGCCGGGGAACAGGTGTCGGCCAAGACGGTGGCCAAACTGATGCGGCAGGCCGGGATCGCCGGGATCAGCCCCGCGGCTTCGTGCCGGTCACCACCCAGTCCGGACCGGACCCGCACCCGGTGGCCGACCTGGTCGGCCGCCGCTTCGACCACGGCCAGCTGAACCGGGTCTGGACCTGCCGGACCGGCGGGCCTCGCGACACTCCTATCGGCCCTCGAAGGGCAAGCATCAACAGCGATGACCCGACGGTGCCGACCAAGCACCGACACCCCCGATGGGTCCCGGCACCACCCATGGTTGATCGTGAGCATCGGTGGTTGAGCGCACCATCTGACACACAGGTCGACCAGCACCTGGTGCCCGCTGAACGGTCCGCTAGCGGCGACGGCTGCGGTCCTGGGGTGTGCTGCTCTGTCGGTTTGCGCGAGGATCGCTGAGTGCCACTCGAAGCTCGTGGGGTCCGGATCGGGTGGTGGCAGGTGCCTGAACACGTGCGGTCTGGCGTGGAGGCGATGCTCGGCGGCCGGGTCGAGACTGCGGTCACCCAGCCTGGAGGCTTTTCCCCGGGAACGGCGGTGCGGGTCACGACCGCGGGCGGTAGCCGGGCATTCGTCAAGGCTGTTAGCTCAGCCCAAAATGAGCGCACACCGAGTCTGCACCGGGCCGAGGCGCATGTGCTCCGACATCTGCCGACGACTCCGCTGGTTCCGGAGCTGATCGGCATCTTCGACGACGGTGACTGGGTTGCGCTGGTGGCCGAAGACATCGACGGCGCCACGCCCCCCGTGCCGTGGCACGCCGACGACATCGACGCCGCGATGACCGCGCTGTACTCAATCGAGCAGACCCTCACGCCGAACCCTGTGCCGCAGTTGCGCCCGGTCCGAACCGCGTACGCGTCGCTATTCGGCGGGTGGGAACGGGTCGCCGCCGCACCGCCGGCCGATCTCGACACGTGGCGACGCGACCACCTCGACGAGCTCGCGTCCTTGGCCGCGGTCGGGCTCGGGTCGCTGGACGGGCCGGGTCTGGTCCACACCGACATCCGTGCCGACAATCTGATCCGCCGACCCGACACGACCATGACGGTGGTCGACTGGCCGTGGGCCTGTGTCGGCGCCCCCTGGTTCGACCGCCTCCTCCTCCTCGTCAACATCGACCTCTACGGCGGCCACGACCCCGAAGAACTCACCCGGCGTTACCTGGACCGAGTCGATCCGGAGCAGGTCACCGCTGTCCTGGCTGGGCTGTGCGGGTACTTCGTCGACATCGCCCGTAAACCACCCGACCCAGGGCTACCAACAGTCCGCGCTTTCCAGCAGGCCCAAGCTGAGTCCACCTGGACGTGGCTCCGACGACGCCACCGCAACTGAGGTCGACCGCCGCACAGAGCCATGTTCTCGGCCATCAGACGGTTCACAGGCGACGGTCCGCCTCCGACGACGACCGCCCGTACCCGGGGGTCGGCTTGCGGGCACTCTCCTGCTTCGTTGACGGACCTTGCCGGCGCTGTTAGCGCTGCTGGTCATGGCTGTCGTCAGTGCCGGCCGTCCCGAGCAATGCTGCAATGGTTGCGGCGGGGGTAGGCAGATCGCTGATCTCCTCTTGTAGGCGTCTGGCCGCGTCAGTGTATGCGGAATCGTCCAACAACGCTTGAATGTTGTCGCGAATGGTCGCCGTCGACACATCCCTGTCGGGCACGGATCGACCCGCGCCGCTGCGCATCAGGGCCTCGGCGTTCTGGAACTGATCGGCGCCGAGCGGAACAGCGAGTTGCGGTACGCCCTCAGCGGCCGCCCCGAGTAGGGTGCCGCTGCCGCCGTGGTGCACCGCCAGGTCCACGCTCTTCAGGACCACGTCCTGGCGAACGAAGCGCTCGATGCGGACGGCGGAGCCGTCAGTGTCCCCCGCACCCGGCTCGACATCGAGCATCGCGGGATCGAACTGCTGCCCGACGGCCACGACCACGTCCAGCGCCAGCGATCTGATGCCGCGGAGGGCGGTTCCCAGGAGCTTTGCGCTGCCCCAGCCGACGGTGCCCAGGGTGAGGTAGACCAGCGGACGCCCACGACGCAGGTGGGACGGGGCGGACAGCGCCGGATCGCCCCAAGCCAGTCGCCGCATCGGTATCCGACGGCTGCCTCGATCCGGACGGACCGAACGCAGTGCCGGCGGAGCAGGGTCGAGATGAGCGCTGCCGAGCAGTGGGTCCGTGGGAAAAGATGCCGAGGCTTGCCCGGCCCACACGGTGCGGAGCCGATTCTCCAGTTCGACCTCGGGGACGTGCCAGTGACCCACCGCCCACAGGTCGAGGCAGACCGCCGGGATCTGCAGGTGGGCCGCGGCTAGCAACGCCGCGAGGTTGGCGGACTCGAAAACCACCAGATCGGGTTCGATTCGGCTCAACACCGCGATCAGTGGTTCGGTGTTCGCCCGCGGTAGGGCGTCGGCGAAGAGCTCGGCGTCGAGCCGCCACGCCTCTTGGGGAGGCAGCTGCGTCGTGAGATCCGGGAAGCGGGCCTGGACGTCACCGAGCGCTTCGCCGATGGTCTTCCCGCAGCCGTACGCCGAATAACCTAGTCCTTCGAGCCAGGGCACGGCGTCCGCTGTGGTGACGAACCTGACATCGTGATCGGCGTTACGCAAGGCTTCGGCCAAGCTGAGCAGCGGGTAGAGGTGTCCGGTCGCGGAATGGGCGGCGAGCACGATCCGGGACGACCCTGGAGAGAGCAGGCCGGACAAGGACCTCATCGGACCGGCCTCCTGCCCTTCGGACCCGCTGTCTGGGAACCCGAGATGTGCGGCAACAGCCTGCGCCAACGAGACCGATGTGTCACTCGTACCGAGGGCACCGGTCAACGACACGATGCAGTTGCTGCCCTTGCCCAGTCGAGCCGAATCTTCTCACAGGCACGTGTGGCGATGACCTCAGACAGGTCGCCGCGGCAGCCATCCAGGCATAGGTCACGGCCACGAGGACCGGCCAGCAGCTGTGAGCCGAAGCCGCTTCCACACCGCAGACGACAGTCAGCATCACTGCCCGGTCCCGACGACGTGGTGACATTCAGTGATGGCAAACGGGCATTCCCGGCGCCACTAACCCTGTCGGCAGACCCGACGGCTATCGGATAGCCATCTGCGGCTCCTGCATGCCACTGGAACGCCCCCTTCGGCCACGCCGATCCGGGCCAGCTCTTCGCCCTGGGCAAGGCCACCGGCGAGCTGGCCCAACGCACCGAGCCAGGCGGCACGCGCGGACTGGACGATTACCTCACCCGCGACTTCAGCACAACACCAGCGCCGAATCATGGGACGCAGTTTGCACCGTAGCGAAGGCCGTGGACCGACAACGCGTGGCAGGGGTGGTGGGGTGACGAGCCGCCCTTCCGCAAGCAGGTCCTCGTGCTCAGTCACCAGCCGCCGCCCGTCGTTCACGCTGGCCGACACCACCTTCCACTTCGCCGCGGGCGATCCGGCCGAGGGCTGTCTCACGCCCGCGTACGAGCGGATGACGAGAATCGAACTCGCATGTTAGCTTGGGAATCGTAACTACAGAACATAATCCCTAGTCATCGCGCTCTCAATGGCTGCGAATCTGAGCCTTTCGTGCCCTTCGACGGGCACAGGTGTGGCACGCGCTGAGCATGTTCGATTACGCCACCGACCTGCTGAACAATGGTTCGCAATGCCCGATTTCCCCTGCTCGATCGGCACCTCGGGCACCCCAAATCCCGCGCATAACAAGTCACCGACGAGATCGCCGATGTGCTCATCTACCTTCCCCTACTTCGGGCTGCTCGTGGGTCGGCACCCCGACTGTTCAGACCGAGCACCTACTTAATTGGCCGCGATCGCCGCGGCCTCGGATCGATGCCGACGACGTCGGAAAGTGGGACGGATGGATCAGCTCACGGATTCTCCGTCCGAGCCGTCTCTGACGCGAAGCCGGTGTACCGCAAAGACCCCATGAACGGCGACAGGCCCATCTCTTCCCCGTGAACCGGGTAGCGGTCGCTGACGACGCCCTACCAGCCGTCGTGTTGCCAGTGCCACTGCTGCAGCACTCCTGGCAGCTCGTCGAGGTCTAGCGGCGGGTCGTGTGCGACGAGCAGCGCTTCCTGTACCTGTTCGGTGGCCCGAACGTGCCGCCGATCGGCAGGTTCATCTGGCGCCAATAGACTCGGCTCTACGGGTCGGCGAGACCAGATCCGGACCAGAGCGGCCGTGACGGTCTCGATCCTCGTCTGATCATCCCGTGGATGGGCCCGCGAAATGTGGCGCGCTCGAGGCCCACGTCGACCCAGGCCTGGACCTTGCGGTGGTCAGCATCGGCGTAGATCAGCAGCCCAGAAGTCAACAGTTCGGTGCCAACGCAGCCGCCGGCCTGGACCCGCCGGAGCCGGCGCTAGTACGGGCGACTTGGCCAGGATGTCGCGCCGGCCAGCCGCGATGTGCTGGGGCTCGGCGACGGCATCGGCGTTGAAGCCGCGCTGCAAGGCGTATCGCCAGCTTTGGTGGTAACAGCACCTATTCAAGAGGGAAGCGAATGCCCGCCGGGCTACCTGGTCGGAACCGCCGAGGAAGCCGTCGACACCGCCCGCGGCCTTCTACCTCGGCGACTAACCGCCTGGATCCTTCAACAGCGTCACCGAGCTGATCACCGCGATCAAGGCCTTCATCAACGGCTGGAACCAACGCTGGCACCCGTTCCTCTGGACCAAGACCGCCGACCAGATCCTGGCCCACGCCACCCGTCAACGAAACTCAAACGCGCGCCACTAATGGTCCGCTAGCCGCTCCAGGACGGTGCGGCGGGTGCAGTGGTCAGAGTGTTTTGGACGAGGAGTATGCCGAGGGGACTGGCACGGTGAACGACCGTTCGTTCGGTGCGGTGCGATTCCACCAGTCCAGCAGATCTGAGAACGGCGGCATGTTCGCTGGCGGAGGAGTTCGAGATACCTACCATCTGAGCGAGTCCCGTCGTCGTCAGCTCGGTGTCCACGCAAGCGGCAAGTACCCACGAGCGCGTGGACCCGAGTAGCTGCGCCAGCGGCTCTGAAGCGGGTGTGGGATATGTGACCCGCAGGACGTTCGACGGCACGGCTACCGGTACAGAGAGTCCGCACACTTCACCCGCGACGCTGTTGGACCAGATACCGATCGCGGTACCGAGCAAGCTCGGTCGGATGATCAAGCCGCCGGGGCCTACCCGGTTGATGTTCGTCTTCGATCCTGCCCTCCACACAACCCGATGCGGACAAGTGGGCGGACACCGATAGAGGCCGCTGTTGTTGATGATGATGTAGGGCAGCCGATGCGCAGGGTGCAAGCTGAGAAGAAAGCGCTCCACCCCGCCTGAACTGATCACGCGTGACCATGCGGCGGCGGCCATAGCTGCGGCAGCGGTCATCGCCGCCCAGTAAGGCGCAACTGCGACTCGTTCAAAGCGGTGGACAACCCGCGCTACCGCGTCCATGGCTGCCGGCTTTCCTTTTGCCAAAGCTAGGGCCGAATCTGCCAACAGTCCGAGCGACCCCAGCGGCATGATTGCGGCACGCCAGTCACGGTTCGGCTGCGCGTCATGGCCTTATCCAGCGCCTCAGAGGCTGATCTGCTGAGATTATCCAACGGAACACCGAGTTGGGTGAGCATCAAAGTAGGCGCCCGCATCACCTGAAGATGGGCGGCGGCGTCCGGGCCTAGCTCAGCAATGTAACGACGGATCCACGAACCGAAGATCGGTCCTTGTGACCTCGGCCGACTGTGAGCGGCCGCCACCACTTCGCGCATCGGATCGAGTGTTGGGATGATCCGCAAGCGCGACAAGATCCTCGACCGTGACAAAGATCCGGCTTTCCACTCTGCAGTCCTGATCGAACGAGCGAGCTGACGGCAGCAGTCTAGGGCTCTCGCCCGCCTGTACGCCCACCCGATTACCGACAAGGCGCGGCCGCGCAAGAAGTTTCGGCCACATCCGAATGGTTCGTCTAACAGTTCGAGTGGGCGCGACGCTGGGGGTGCTTCAGGACAGACCGCACCGGTCACAGATCTCCACGAGAGAAAGGCGCGATCATGCCAACACACCAGACCCACGAAATCAGAACCGATCCGACCACACTCACGGCGAGTGAATTGTTCCGAGTCACCGTGCTCCCGCTCGCCGACTGGGACAACATCAGCGTGGCGATCACAAGGGTAGGAGCTGCACAGCAGTTGCTCCAGGCGCCCGGGCTCATGGACAGCCCCGATGTGGGGATTCTCGCCTTGGCCCACGGTGAAGATCAATGGCGTGCGACTATCAAGAGCGAGAGCGTCGCCGTGTCAGCGAGTTCAGCAGCCTTCGGCTGCCACCCCAAGGGATCGGAGGTACGCGCCGGTCAACGAGTCACCGCCGGCCGGCGCCGCCGGAACGGGTTCCGCCGGCTCGCTGTCATCGTGCTCGCCGCGCTCATCGCGGGAGCCGCTATGGTCCTTTCCACGGCTCCCGCCCGGGCTATCACCGGCGGTCTTCCCGTGGCCACAGGCCAATACGGCTTCGTGACTGAGGTCCACAACGGTGGCGGTCTCTGCACCGGGTCGCTAATCCATCCCGGTCCGCACGGCCGCCCACTGCGTGACGTTGCCGCCCACGATGTGGGCACACCCTGGTGACGTCAGCGTTCGGGTGGGCAACACCCTCCGCGGCACCGGTGGTCAGCAGCGGCAGGTAAGCCAAGTCGTGCCCTATCCCGCCACCAACGGCGGCCACGACGATGTCGCGCTACTGAGACTCAGCTCTCCAGTGACAAATGTGACTCCCGTGCGCCTGGCAGCACCAGCCGACGCGTTCCGGTGGGACGGCACCTCGACAGGTCCGCCGCCGTCCTATGACGACGGAGTGTCCGTCGGCTGGGGCGTCAACGCCACCGGGGCATTTCCCAACCAGCTGCAAAGCAGGGCCGTCAAGATCACGCCGTGGGCGCTCGACGGGCTCGGGATCAAAGCCATCAACGTCTCGTCCGGGCCGTGCGGGGGCGACAGTGGAGGCCCGGCTTCTACGTAGACATCAACGGAACAGTGGTCCAGGCAGGCGTCACCAAGGGTGCCAACTGCGGCCACGACGGAAGCTACAGCGAGGTAGGTGCCGGTAAGAATCGCACCTGGATCATGTCGAAGCTACCTAAGATGCCCTACACCTCGTTCGGGGCGGCGGATTGGGACAACGACGGCTTCCAGGACGTGCTCACGCGACAGGACGTCACCGGAGAGATGTGGCTGTACCCGGGTGAGGGCCGGCGCACCACGAGCGGCGCCTCCCGAGCGCGGATCGGAACCGGATGGAGCGGCTACACCGCCTACGGAGTGACAGTTGGGATCGCGACGGACGTCAGGACATCCTCGCCCGCCAGGACTCTACTGGAGACCTGTGGCTGTATCCCGGCGAGGGCCTCAGATCGCCGAGCAGCGCTACACGCGTCTTCCTCATGGGTGGCTGGCAGAACATGACAGCGTTCGGTGTGGCCGATTGGGACCGCGACAATCGGCCCGACATCGTTGCTCGGCAGGACGATACTCGCGAGCTGTGGCTCTACCCAGGCTCCGGCGGACGTGACCGCCTCACGGCGGGCCGGTTCCGGCTAGGCAGCGGTTGGAGTGGCTACTCAACATACGGCTTAATCGATTGGAATGGCGACTCGTTGCCAGATGTCGCCGTCCGGCACGACGAGACGGGTGTGCTGTGGGTGTATCCGGGTCATGGCAAAAGGTCGTACATCGCCACACCACGAGTCAAAATTGGGACCGGGTGGGAGGGCTTCTCTGCATTCGGTGCCACTGACTGGGACAACGATCACCGTCCGAATATCCTGGCCCGGCAGGATGATACAGGCGATATGTGGCTGTACCAGGGACGGGGCCGACAGGCTTCATCTCGACCCGGGTAAGAATTGGCACAGGGTGGTGAGTGTCTGTACGTCGGTCACGCAGGTGGCCGTTCCCATGCCGCTCTCACTTGGGTCTGCAGGGCCAGCTTGTACCGCCGTGAAGGCTTGGCCGGCTAGTCGGCTTTGATGCGGTTCTGATGCAGCCAATGAGGCCTCGACCTTCCAGCGCGCGGTAAGCGTCGGAGGGTCGAGGCGCACGGCGTCGCTTGTCACCCTTCACCTCCCTGGTGTCGCATCAGATGAACGAAACACTCATCGATCGAGAATGGCAAGCATCGTGCCTGGTCAGAACGACGTTGCGGGAGACCCTTGGCAGCACCGGTCGCCGCGTCACCTCGGCAGACCGAATGAGCGCCTAGCCAGAGCCACTTATCATGAGGGTCACAGGCTTCTCACCCGATGCAATTCGTTTGTATTGCGATAATGGACGGAATCGCGAGCAATAACCGACCTTCAGTAACCTTGGGACATGCGTGCGTATCAACATGGACCAAGGATGCGCGAACCCGGTCGGCTCAGAAGCTTGGGAATCGTAACTATAGAACATATTGCCTAGTCAAACGGCATACCCCGATCCAAGTACAGTGGTGTTTCGTGCCCTCAACGGGCACGAGTAGGGCACATGGGAGCCTGTTCGATTACGACTACAGATCGATCATTGCGGGCGCCTGCGTGCAGGACGTTGGTGACGGTTCTGCATCCACATCGCTGGGAGGATCCTCCGCCGGTAACTGACGCGGAATCCGCTCACGGGACAATTCGTGGTGTGGCAGCAACGGACGCCTCGCGATGCCAAACTGCGTGAGTGATCGTCGAACGTGGTGCACCTCTTCCGAACTCAATCCCGACGTTTGGGCGATGGGTTCTCGGCCTAGGTGGTGCTGCCTCCTGGATCGTAGGCGCAACAGCAACTTTCTCGACGGCCAACGGCGCTGGAGCCGTCGCACTCATCGCCGCTGGGGTCGGGGCGGCAGGGCTCGCACTCCTGGGCCGTTGGCCCTCCAAGTGGCCATTTCTGGCAACGAGTTCAGTTGGGCGGAGATCGACGCGACCCTCAACTCCCAGATCGAAACAGCACGCGAGGATGAGGCAAGCCCGGCTGTGCTTCGCGAGCTCGGAGACGCTGAAGAACCGACTCGAGGAGCTTCAACGGACCGGTGCGGTAGCTGAACACCCGGCTGCACGTTACGACCGCGAGGTCCTTGCCGCCCTGCGTCGTGTCGTGCGGGCGGTCGATATCGAGGTACAGTCAACCCGGAGCCGGGATTTCGCAGACTTTGTCATTCGGGGGCATCGCGGGCGGCTCATGGTGGAAACGAAATGGCGCCTCGATGAGGAAGGGCCGTTCAGAGGGTCCACACTCTCCCGGATTGTGGCGCACCTTGAGCCCGAAGACCGCCTTCTAGTTGTATCCAACGCGACTAGAGTCGACCTGCCGTAACTGCGCTAGAGACTCTGATTGGCGAGCGGGGAAGAGTTGTGAGCTGGCGTTCACCACTCGACGACGCGTGCTTGGCCAAAGCCGTCGGCGAACTGGCCGACTAGCTATCGCTGATCCCAACGCTCTGCAGGAATAGTCCTTGAGGGTCCAGATTTCAGCAGCCTTCGACATCTCGCCTCCGTTTGATCCTGCGATGCCCCTCAAGTCGCTGGGTCGATGCGACGCGGCGGTTCGGTACTTCTAGGGTGAGCTGGATGAGCTTCGACGCAGATGCCGCCTGGGGCCGCTGTCGGATCGCGTGGCCATCGGTGCAGCCGATGTACGCTGCAGCGATTCGGTGGCGAGACGCTGCCTTGGTCGATGACAAGAGTCTCTTCGGTGGCCACCTGATAGATACGCAGCTGGCCTCCGACGAACTGCTCGAGTTGTACGTCGATAGTCCTGACTTCGGTTGGGGTCCTTCATGTCAAACTTCAAGGGGCAGTTGGCCGACGCGAGCGACGACGCTGTGCAGGTCGCAGCCGAGTTGCTGTACGTCCACACGCTCGTGGCATCGACCACGGCGTGGTCGGCACGAAAGAAGGCCGAACTCGTCAACACGGTCGCCGGTATCGGAGGTCCGGGCGTCATCTCGATGTCCGACGACCTGGCTACTGTGCTGGCCGGCGGCGCGGCAGGAACGGGGCAGGCCTACCTGAACTATCGCCCACGCATGTTCACCTACCTCGTCAGGGTGTTCCGAACCGTTAAGGCTCTGTCGCGGGCGGAGCGACGGGAAGCAGTGAGCTCACTTGAAGCGTGGCGATCAGCTGTGGCCGAGGTCGAAACTCAGTCGGTCTGGTCGCAGGTCTATGCTGGAACATCTATTGTTCCCGGATGTCGCACCTCCAATTCTGAGCCGCAGCGATCGGGCATCGATCGTTGCCGCCTTCCCGGAAGCTGGCGAGGACATCGAGACGGTGTGCGCCACGCTCGACCCGAATGTCACCTATGGAATCGGTCCTTCGTCGATCCGTACTGGTTCCCGCTGCGGCAGTTCTGGACCCTTACCCGGCCGAGGTGCTGTACGCGGATTGGGCGGTGCAGGTTGCTGCCGCTTTCGACCTGGACGAACGTGAGCGTGACTACAAGATCGATCGACGACCCTTGATTGCCGCCGCATTCGAGACGGCGAAGCGCGGAGGCAACCCCCACGCCGAGCTGAAAGTCGCGCTGTCTGGCTTCAATGTCGTCAGCTGGCAGGTGACCGACTCGTTCCTCGCATGGGTTATGGCCAACCCCGATGCGGCCGCGGAAGCACTGACCGCGTTACAGAACAACCCCGGACCAGAATCAATCGACCGCTTCCTTGACCTACTGACGTGGGAGGCTCTGCCCGGCATGGGCGCCCGCCTCAGCCTCGCCTCCACCTTGCTACTCGGATGCGCACCGGAGACTTGCCCGCCGTGGCGAGACACGGCATCTCGCACTACGCAGCGTCTCACCGGTGGGTACGCCTGCGAAGCCGCAGCCACGGGTGGCGAGATCTACCTGACCTTCCTCGAGCGGCTTGACGTGATTGTGAGCGCTGTCAACGCCAAGGCCGGCTCCGCAGTCCTCCGAGATCGACTCGACGCGCAGGGGCTTGCCTTCATGATCGCCGACCCCAATCTTGATCCACCCGGATGGGAGCTCAGTCAGAAGGAAGCGTTTGCACACTGGCAGCAAAACCGCACCGCCGCCGAACCACCGACACCAACCCCGCCCGATGACCCGACGGACACCATAGTTCTGAAGATTCCTGATCCGGACTTCTCATTCGAGTCGCTCACCAAGCGTCTTTATCTCGATGACCTTGGTGTTGCGTGGCTGGAGGAAACCCTCGCCTTAGTCGATCAAAAGCGCCAGCTGATCCTCCAAGGGCCACCCGGCACAGGGAAGACAAATGTGGCGAGAGCCATAGCGGAGTTCTTGACCGGGAGTCCTATCCGGGTCACCACCGTGCAGTTCCATCCCGGAACGAGCTACGAGGACTTCGTCCAAGGACTGCGACCGGACCCAACCGATCCCGCCCGATTCACGTTGGTCGATGGTCCACTGATCAGGATCGCTCGCGCCGCCGCAGCCGATCCTGCTCGGACCTACGTGCTCATGATCGACGAGATCAATCGTGGAAACATCCCGGCGGTGTTCGGTGAGCTCTACCTGCTCTTGGAGTATCGGACCGAGCCGGTCACGCTGCTCTACGGAACCGAGCAAACGCTGCCGCCGAACCTCCTGATCATCGGCACCATGAACACGGCTGACCGCTCCATCACCGCACTCGACGCCGCATTGCGGCGCCGCTTCTACATCCGCGACCTCCGCCCCGACCAGCCACCAGTCGACGGAGCCCTACGCCGCTATCTGGCCACCCACGCCCCGGACATGGCGTGGCTGGCTGACCTCCTCGATACCGCCAACCGTGCCATCGGCGATCCCGACCAGCACATCGGGCCGAGCCACTTCATGGGCGACATCGACGAAACCTGGGCCCGCAGAGCCTGGTCATTCTCTGTGATGCCAACCCTGCGCGAGCTCTACTACAACGACAGCTCCCGAGCAGAGGCCCTCGAGTTCGACGTCCTCCGTGAAGGCCTACCCGTTCCCAATTCCAGCACCCATGACCCAGCCAGCGACCTTGCCGACTAGACCCGCGATCCTCGAACTGACAGAAGGCCGGCCCTCCGCCCCAATCGCACTGTCAGCGGCCGAACGTCACGCCTTGGAGGATTTCTTCGCCGCCACGATCAAGAGCGGACCGGACGACACCTACCCAATCCAGCCCGGCAACATCGTCGGGTCCCTCGACGTCGCCGGCCGCACCGTCGTCGTCCAACCGAAGATCCCCATCGACCGAGTCCTCTTCATTACGGCCTACGCCGCAGACCCGCACAACTGGCAGAACCACTGGTCCGCCATTGGCCACACGGGCCAGCTCACCGACGGCGTGACCGCTCTCTTCCTCTCCGCCTACGAACGCGTCACTGCGCAGGGTCTGCTTAGGTCGTATCGGACGGTCGACAGTGCGACGAACGCCATCCGGGGACGGATCCGCTGGCCGCAACAGGCCCGTCAATTCAGGCCCCTCCCCATTGCGGTGCGCTACCAACTACACGACGACGACATCCCCAGAACCGGATCCTCCGCGCCACTGTGCAGATCTTGCGACAACAACGGACCAGTTCCGCAATGCTGCGCGCGCGGCTGACCCAAGCCTGGCAGCAACTGCGAGACCTCACGCCCATCCCTGCTGATCCCGGGTCGGTCGTCCGTATCTCCTGGAACCGACACAACACCCACTACAGACCACTACTCCGACTCGCCAAAACCATCCTGGCCGCGGGCATGCCCGACCTCACCGCCGGCAACCTTTCCGTAACGGGCTTCACCCTGCGGTTGTACGACGTGTTCGAACAGTTCGTTCGCGCCGCCCTGCGAACCGCTTTCCACGCCACAATGGAGCAATTCCCAGATCAGCCAGAAGCCCACGGGCTGCACCTCGACACTTATGAACGAGTTCGACTCAATCCGGATCTCGGACTCCGCATCGACGGCGACTGGAGATTCATCGGAGATGTGAAGTACAAACGCGACAGCGCCACCGGCAGCGGACTCAGCCCGGATCTCTACCAACTGCTCGCCTACGCCACCGCGGCCGATCTGTCAGACGCCACCCTCATCTATGCCGACGGACCAGCAACCGCACCCTCCCACCACATCCGTCACACATCGAAGGTCCTTCACGTCCATCACCTCGACCTGAATCAACCACCTCGAGACGTGCTCCGATCCATCAGCCAGCTCGCGTCAGAAACGAGTGCCGATCCGAGGTACGGGTGACCGGCTGACAGCGCGCTTTGAGGTCGCTGTGCCGAGCAGCCGCACGAGGGCAGCAGAGTCCCTCGATGCTTGCTGCCGGTATGCGGTACTCGTTTGAGAGGTGGCCTTGTTGCAAGCGATCCAGTCGTCGCCGGCGTCCGTGAAAGGCAGCAGGGACCTTCATTCGTCCCCGGCAGAATTGTGTCCGACCAATATGGCACGGTGTCCTTTACGAGCCGATCACACGATGGAGACGACGGTGAACAACGAGATTGAGCTGCTCAGCGATGGCGATGGCGTCGCACTGATCGGTGATCCGACGGCAGCTCGACCTGTTCCTGTCGTCGGCTGGCAGTTCCGCTCCAGGGACCTCGAACCTCCACACACGGCTTAAGCTCTGCCGCCGCCGGCGGCGCCGGAGCCGCACAGGCAGGCGCCGAGCTCGCCGCCAACGCCGGCCGATGGGTGAAGCTCACCGAAGAGTCCGCGAAGGCGATGCATGCCGGCCAGCCTGATGAAGGGCTCGACGTCGGACGTCAGCCGCGCCGTGCTGACCCGACAAGGGCAAGATCAAGGGACTGCTCGAGATCGTGAAGCACCCCGGTTGGCATGCTGACCAACCCGGCGATGCTGGCCGGCGCCGCGGGGCATCATGGCGCAGCTCGCGATGCAGCAGACCATGGACGAGATCACCGACTATCTCGCCACGATCGACGAGAAGGTCGACGACGTGCTCCGCGCCCAGAAGGACGCCGTGCTGGCGCAGCATGATCGGAGTGGGCCTCGTCATCGAGGAGGCCATGACCATCCGGGAGCAGGTGGGCCGGGTCTCCGAGGTCACGTGGTCGAAGGTGCAGGCCACGTCGCAGACGATCGCGCAGGACCCAGGCGTACGCGTTGCGTGCAGCTCGACGCGCTCGCGGAGAAGCTGGAGCAGCAAGACCAAGATCGGTGATCTCGCCAAGACGTCCAAGGAAGCCGAGGTCCAAGGTCCAGGAGTGGCTCGCCGTTCTGGCCCGCTGCTTCCAGCTGCAGGACGCGATCGCCGTGCTCGAACTCGACCGGGTGCTCGACGCCGACCCGGACGAGCTGGACCGCCATCGCCTCGCGCTGCAGAGCGCCCGGAAGCAGGCGCCGCAGCCAGATCGCGGACGCAACCGAGCGTCTCGTCGCGCGCATCGACGCGGCAGCCGGCACGGCCAACACGCAGGTTCTCCTGCACCCCACTCCAGTCCGGGGCCGTGGTCCATTCGAGCAACCATGTCGCGACCGGCGTCGTCGACTTCAACGAAAGCTCGGCATCGAGTCCAGCCGTCCAGACACTCGAGGCCAAGCGGTGGACAGCGGCCGCATCGATATGCGCGACACGATGCTCGAGACGGGCTCAGACGGCGTGGACGCAGCCAAGCGCCTCGGCAGCAAGACCTTCGACGGCGCCAAGTCCACGACCGGCAAGCTGTCCAAGGGACTGGCAGGCGTGGCAGCCCGAGTGCGGCGGAACGACCCCGACGAGCAGTATCAGGGCGATGGTCCGCCACTAGCTGGTCTTGCCAGAATGAAGTCATCTGGTGACTTAATTCGGACGGAATATGGGCTCCAGCATCCGCGTCGCGATGAAGATATCAAGCACCCGCAACGCGCCTTCGCGTCGGCGAGTCTAACTTGCAGCGAGTTAGAGCTAGCCTGGGATCTTAACTCCAGAACAAAGTACCTGGCCAGACGCGGTGAGGCGAACCGCGAGAACAGGTCGTTCGTGCCTTCACCGGGCATACGTGGGAGCACACGCTAGACCCATTCTGTTAGGAGCTCGCGCATCGGCGGCCATCGACTGACCGGCAGCGAGCCATGACATCAAGCCCTATTGAGCGGCGTCAGGGTCGGACAAGAACACACCCCGAACCCAACACTCGCTGTTGGACAGCAGTTAGTCTGCGACTCCGAAGAAGTCAACGGACATCGCCGCGTTCGGGGACGGCCGATGACCGAGGCATTGCGATTAGGGAGGCCAGAAGCGGTGACGGCAATCACAGCTCGAGATCACCTAACGTCGCCCCGGGTCGGTGGTCGTCGTCCGCGACGAGGAGTGGCTCGTCCAGGCGACCGAGCGACACGGCAGACGGCCTGCTGGTCCACGTCCGGGGCCTTAGCGAGCTCGTCCGCGACACCACGGCCAGCTTTCTACGCGACGCTCGACCAGATCAAGCCGCTCGACCCGGCGCAGGCCAGGGTCGTCGCCGACGACAGCCCGCAGCTACCGCACCGCGCGGCTCTGGCTCGAGTCCACGCTCCGCAAGACCGCCGTCCCGCTCGGGCGACCGGTCGCTGACCGTCGTCGACCCAGGCGCTCGCCGACCCGCTGACCTACCAGCAGACGGCCGTGCGCAAGGCCCTCGACCCGGAGAACCTCCGCCCCCGCATCCTGCTCGCCGACGCGGTCGGCCTCGGCAAGACGCTCGAGATCGGCATGATCCTCGCCGAGCTGGTCCGCCGCGGCCGCGGCGAGCGGATCCTCGTCGTCACCCCGCGGCACGTGCTCGAGCAGATGCAGTACGAGCTGTGGACCCGGTTCGCGCTGCCGTTCGTCCGCCTCGACTCGGCCGGCATCCAGCGGGTCCGGCAGAAGCTGCCCGCCACCCGCAACCCGTTCACCTACTTCAAGCGGGCGATCATCTCGATCGACACGCTCAAGACCGACCGCTACCTCGCCACCTGCAGAAGCAGCACTGGGACGCCGTGGTCATCGACGAGTCGCACAACCTGACCAACAACGCCACCCAGAACAACCGGCTCGCCCGCCTGCTCGTCCCGCAACGCCGAGGCGCTGATCCTCGCCTCCGCCACCCCGCACAACGGCAAGGCGGAGTCCTTCGCCGAGCTGATCCGGCTGCTCGACCCGACCGCCGTCCCGCCGGACGGCGACCTCGTCGCGGAGGAGATCGAGCGCCTGGTCATCCGCCGGCACCGGCACAGCCCCGAGGTCGCCAGCGGTGGTCGGCGCCGACTGGGCCGAGCGGCAGGAGCCCAACAACATCCTGGTCCCGGCCCTGCCCACCGAGAACGCGATCGCCGACGAGCTGGCCGACGTCTGGCTGCGCCCGCGGCCGGCCGGCTTCGCCGTACTCCGGACAGAACGCGCCTGTTCCCCTGGACGCTGGCCAAGGCGTTCCTGTCCTCCCCCGCCGCGTTCCACCAGACGGTGGACGCGCAGCTCAGACGACTCGACAAGACGCCAGCAGCCGATCAGGAGCGCCTCGTCCTCGAACGGCTCGGTGGTCTGGCTGACCGAGGCTTCT
>CAWGEY010000002.1:0-246697 GCA_963821695.1 uncultured Actinomycetota bacterium | reverse complement strand
GGTCATCGTCCGTGATCGTCCTGTCTGGGTGGAGAGCGTTCTGCAGCGTGACCGAGGGCCCTTGCGCCCAGGCCTGCTCGAATGCGTCTGGGCCGAGCCCTGCCCGAGTCTGTTCGAAGAGGTCAGCGGTCTCGGCGAGGTTCCACGCCGTCACACCATTCGGCACTGGTGAAGCTGCGCTCCGGCATAGAGCTGGGCGGCCTGCTCGAAGCGCTGGCTGAGTGCGAACGTTGGCGCGCTGCTCGAACAGGATCGATCCCTCGCTGATCCGTAGCCGCAGGCACGCGGCGGCGGCTCGATCAGACCAGAGGAGGCCGCTTCGGCATCGCCCACGGCCACCGCAGCCGCGGTCGCCCCGTCCGCGACAAACCATCGGGCGAGGACATTGTCGACCTAGACGATGCGGTCGTGCGCCGCATCCGCTCGAGCAATACGTCCGCCGGGCCTCGTTCATGGCACCGGCCAGATCGCTTGGTGGCGGGGCCGCGAGGTCCGTTCGTCGGTGGTGCGGGCGACGCGGTGAATCGTCCGCCATGTCTCGAGCGAGCTCCGCCTCGTGGGCGGCGAACACGCCGTAACAGACAATGGCGAGCTGTTCGCCCCAGCGGATGGACTGATCGGCGTTGCCGTTGTCGGTCCGCTCCAGGGCGGCCCACACGGTGGCCGCGCGAGGTCGCCCGGGACCTCCAGCACTGCCGGAGCCGATCCCGATTCCATCAGCGCCCGCAGCAGCGGCTCGATGGAGTCGAACATGGTGCGATCCGGGAATCCAGCTACGCGATTCCACCATCCGGCCCCGGAAGTACCAGTAGATGCCGACCCGGGTGAACAGGTCGATCCCTCCGGAGCGGGCTGGTCGATCAGGTTGTGTCGGAACGAGGACCGTAAGGCGTCCAGGTTGTCGTCCAATCTCTCCATCCAGGCCGCCTCCTCGGGCCGGCCCCGGCGGCCGCGGGAGACCAGAGGTGCTCCACGAAGTTGTCGAGCCGGGATTGTGCCCCTCCCGTTCGGTTCCCAGCGTTCTGTTGGCGTGCGCTGGACCGTGGCGAGCTGGCTGAATCGGGTCACGCCGATCCTGTTCTCAGCGAACGGGGAGTCAACAGGGACCGGTGGACCAGCGAGGCGAGCAACCCTTCGACTCACCGGCCGTCGTCCGGTCAGCTGCTGCCGCGGCTGCCGTCGTGGCGCCCGGCACCAGCGCCAGCTGGCGATGGATGCCCTGTTCACCGGAGCTGAGCAACAGGTAGCTCCAGTCGATCGCCGACCGCAGCGTGCGGTGATGGTCAGGCCCGCCGCGGCCGAGCGCCTGCAGTGTGCTGGGGTCGAGACGGACCTGGTCGGCAATTTCGGTCAGGCTGAAGGCGCGATGCCGTGCGGCGGCGAGCTCGATGGCCAGGGGCAGTCCGTCGACCGTTACGCAGATCTGCTCGATGAGGGCAAGTTGGTCGGTCTGGCGGGCATCGGGGCCCGGCCGGGCTGGCAGCCGGTCCAAGAACAATTCGACCGCCGGACTGCGCAGTTCGCCAGCCACATCGGTGCCTGGTGGGTCCGTGCCAGGAAGGGCGAGTGGTTGCAGCTGGTATTCCTGCTCCGCCGGCAAGAGCAGCGGTTCGCGGCTGGTGACCAGGACCGTCAACTCCGCTTCGGCCAGCACGTCGTGAGAAGCTCCGCCGTCGCCTCCAGGACATGCTCGGCGTTGTCGACCACAAGCAGCATCCTGCGACGTTGGGTGAAGCTGCGGACCGCCTCGTGTACCGACCCGGTCGGTGGGATAGCCACCTGCAAACTCGAGGCGAACATCCCGAGCACCTGTTCGGGCCCCTTGGCGCCGGTGAGATCGACGAACCAGATTCCGTCCACGAACGTGTCGGCCAGGTCGCGGGCGTCGCGACGGCAACGGTGGTCTTGCCGCAGCCCGCAGCGCCGACCACAGTGGTGAGCGAATGGATCTGGAGTAGCTCGGCGATCGGCTGACGTCGGCGGTTCGACCGATGACCCGCCCCCGGGCGGCGGGGAGGTGAACCTGAGTGACCGCGTCGACCTGCACGCTGATCGTAGGCCGAGCGGCTGCGAGCAAGTCGCGGTCCTGATTCAGGATGCGGAGCTGGAGCTCCTGCAGAGCCGCTCCGGGGGGCACACCGAGGTCGTCGTCGAGTCTCTGCCGGACCTCCTGATAGCTCCGCAAGGCGGCGTCCATCCGCCCGCTCCGGTACTCGGCGAGCATCCGCTGCGCCCACAAAGACTCGTCCAGCGGTTCCTCGGCCAACAAGACATCCAACGCGGCCAACGCCTGCCGGTGCTGTCCGAGAGCCAGCCAGGCCGCGATCTGGCGATGCTGCACGTGGGAGCGAAGGGTGGTGAATTTCGCGACGACCGGCGCCGCCCAGGCCCGATCAGCGACCACCTCGATCGGACGACCGCGCCACAGCGACAGCGCCTCCTCGGCTCGCCGCAGAGCCCGCTCAGGCTGACCGGTCCGAAGCAGCTGGTCGGCTTCGGCGGCGAGCTGCTCGAAGCGCAATGAGTCGACGGTCTCGATAGCCGCCACGAGCCGGTAACCTCCGGCGTCGTTGACCAACACCGACGGCGGTTGGCGGCCGGCGCGTTGCGGTTCCAACACTCTGCGGAGCCGCCAGACGTGGGTGGCCAGCGTCGCCCGGCGACCGTCCTCGTTGTCTTCCCAGACCGCATCCAGCAAGGTGTCGGGCCCGACCCGACGATTGACGTTGATCAACAGCGCGGCGAGCAGACGAGCGGGACGGTGTCCGCCGGGTGAGCGCCGCTCGGCGTCGACGACCATCTCCAGCTCGCCGAGATCGAGGAATCGATCGACCGGCACGCGCACAAACCCCTCACTGTCCAACGAATCCGCAGTCTAGCCACCCTGACTCCGAGTGGACCTCGCTAGAGCCGCCGCGTCCCACCCCACCACCTCTCCGGTCAAGCAGCCCGCGTAGACCTCGGCGAGGCTGCGCTCCAATAGGTGCAATCGGCTCGCCTGATACCCCACAGGGGTATGCCGCTCGCTCGCGGCAAAGTTGGTGGCAAGGGGGCACACGTAGTGGTTGCACAAGAAGAGATGCGCCCGATGTATCGCGCAGCATTTGGCCGAGGGCCAGCACTGTGGTCTCGGCCCGTTGAGGTGAGTGATGCAATTGCGCCGTGGGCGACCGTTCCGTTGGCTGGTGGTCGGCGGCGGCGCGGACTTTGGAGCCGGCATCCGGTGCGTGGGCGACGTTGCCGGCGTTCCGTGCTGTGATGGCGGCGATGTTGGCGTTGGCCGCTGTGCTGATCTGGGGCGACCCGGTGTCGGCCGGGATTGCCTATTTCGGGGTGGCATGTTCTGCGGTGTTCGTCCATGGCGGCGACTACCGGGTTCGGGCTGTCTTGGTGACCGCGCAGGCCGGCGGCGCGATCAGCGGGATGATGATCGGGGCTTTGGTTCCCTCGTCATCCGTGGCGGTGGTTGCCGCCGCGATGGTCGTGGGGGCGGTGGCTGGTGCGGTGGGCCGAATCGGGCCGGGCGCGACCGCCTTCGCGATGATGGCCGTGATCGGGGTGGCCTACACCCAGTTCGGTCGGCTGGGGATGCCGTGGTGGCAACCTGCGCTCTTGTACCTCGCGGGCAGTGCTGCACTCCTCGCTGTCAGCCTCCTCGGTGCCCTCACTCATCCGGAGCGATACCGCCGCCGGGCTCTCGCCGACGTGTTCCTCGCGTCGGCGGATGTGGTCCGCGCGGCGCACTCCGACCCTGGCGGTGATCCACCCGTTCGTGCTGGTTCAGTCGTGGATGGATCGGCCGGGGATGGATCGGCCGGTGATCGTTCGACTGGCTATTCGTTGGCCGGCATCGATGCGGCACGTCACCGGCTCGCGTTGGCTTCGGCCGTCGCACGACAGGCGGTGGGTTCGTATCGAACGGCACGGCCGCAGCGTCTGGACGGGGCCTGGGTCGCGGCGCAGGAAGCTGCCGCGCGAGCTGCGGCGGTGGCTGCGGACCCGCGGGCGCTCGATCATCTGGATGCCGGTGAGGTTGTTCGTGATTGGGAAGCCAGCGCTGTCGAGCTGAGGAAGGGCGATGCTCGGGCGGCACCGCCGGCAGATGCAACGGTGGAGACGTCACCCGGTTCCCAGCTTCCGGGCCCGGAGTTGATGAGCGTCCGCCGCCGGATCCGGATCGGCGTCGCTGTCGCGACGAGCCGAGAGTCGAGGCTCGCTGGTGCCCGACTGGCGCTCTGTGTGGGGGCGGCGACGCTGCTGGCGTTGTCGCTCCACACCCCTCAACATGCGTACTGGATCCCGCTGACGATTGCCACCGTGGTGCGGCCGGAGTACGCACCGGTTCTGGTGCGGGTGTTGCACCGGCTCGTAGGCACGGTGCTCGGCGTTGCCTTGGTCGCTGCCGTCATCACGCTCGCGCCTGGTCCCGCCGCGTTGGCGACGTGTGCTGCGGCCGCACTTGGACTGGCCGTGCTTGCCGGCCCGAGGCTGTACGGCCTGGCCGTGGTCGGTATCACCGGGTCGGCACTGTTCAGCATCGCTGTCGGTGACCCCGATGGTCTGGAGCCGTGGATCCGCCTCGGAGACACGGTCCTCGGGTGCCTCATCGCCCTCCTTCTCGGAGTGCTGGCCTGGCCGGCCCGCGGACTTCCTGATCAGCAGCGCGCTCTCGCCGCTGCTGCCGACGCGGTCGCACGGCAGATCGTCGTCGAGCTGGATCCCGCGCCGATGGGGCGGCCCGCTCCGCTGCCTGCCTCACGTCGTACCAGCTTGCCCACGGTTGGCGAGCTGAGGTCGAACGAGACCAGGCCGAGTTGGACCCAGGCGGAGCTGCACGGGACTGGCTCCCGGTCACGCTTGAACTCGAACGCCTCGTGGATGCGGTCTGCGCAGCATCAGCCCGAGTCAGGTCCGGAGGACCGATGCCGTCGCCGGCGGATCGAGCAGAGATCCTCACCCGTCTTCGTCAGGAACCCCCGACTGCCCAGGCTGCTCGCCAGATCATCGCCGACACCGCGACAGCCGTCGCCCGACTCGGCCGGGACGGACCCGGGACCTGGTGACCGGCGCCGACGGATCGTCCGGTCGGTCTGGGCGCCCCCAGTGAACAGATTCAGCAACACCGCCGAAAGCTTCCTCGATGGTGCCGCTGCGGACGACCCATCCGACTCCGGCGGGTCGACACCCGTCGGGTCGGGAGCCGGGTCTTGTTCAGGTGCGCCGGCGCGCGGACGGATGAATCGGTAAGCCAGGACTCTGTTGCTCATGGAGATTCCTTTCGGGGTCTGGCGGCAGTGCTGCCGTATTGCATGGGGTTCGTCAGCTACCGGATACGCATTTACAGGAGGTCTCACCGAGAGCGATCCGGCTGGCTCAGAGCCAGCCGGATCGGGCCCGGAGAACGCGAGCAGTGAGCAGGTGGCTGGGGGATTGACGATGGGGTCAGGCGGCCGGGACTACCTGATGCACCGAGGTGAGCAGGGTCTGGCTCCGGCGGTACACGATCTCGGCCTGGACGGCGATCATGATCGCGATCATGACCATGATCTCGCCGAAGCCGGCACCGTCGGAGACGTGGGCGAAGTAGGCCAGGGTGCCGAGGGCGAACTTGGCAGCAATCAGGCCGAGGAACAGAGTGATCGTCACGGCGTTGCCCTTGCGCACGACGCGGCCGTCAGGCTGCATCCACACATCGGTCCGACGGCCACGGATCACCCCGACCACTGCGGACACCGCCAGGCTCAGGAACAACAGTCCCCACCCGAGTGCGCCGGCCGGCAGCATGAAACCGCCGACGGCGACGCCGATGACGGTGTAGATGACGGCCATCTTGAAGCGACCCTTGGCGGTCACCTCGCGGGTGATGGTCTGCTGGTAGATGGCGTACGCGGTCATCGCCAGAATGGCAGCGATCTCGATCGGGGACATGGTCGTTCTCCTTGAGGTGTTCGAGGATCCGGCTGATCCGATGTGCCAACTCTTGTCCGTGGGCCGGGAAAGAACATCCGCCATCATGCGTAGATTCGGGTTGGATCCACGCCGCAGGCCCGCGTAGCTTCCTCGGGACGCTGTCGGAGGCCGTGCGATGCTGGCGCGGTGCAGACAGCTGCTGGGTTTCGCCTGCGCATCCAATCGGGGGACGTCGGCGGCCTGCTGAGGCTGTTGGAGGCCCGGTCGTCGATCACGACAGGCTCTGTGCTGCTGCTCACCGGGTCGCCCGGGATCGGGAAGTCGACCACCGTCGACGCTCTGGTGCGCGGTCTCGGCCCCAGGATGGCGAGGGCCTTCCGGGTCTCGGCCGACGAACCGAGCCGGCGGCAGCCGTTCGGGTTGATCTCGTCTCTCGTCGGCTTGGTTCCCGAGTACCCGCCACGACCGGACGCCGGTGATCGGGTCCTGGCCGCCGTCGAGGACCTGTGCGGCGTGGGGGCACTCGTGCTGTGTGCCGACGACCTGCATCACGCGGACGGCGATTCGCTGCGCGTGTTGACCCAGCTCGTGGAGTCCACCCGCGATCTGCCGCTGACTCTGATCTTGGCTCGGCGACCGCTCCCGGTGCGGGACCAGCTGGTGAGCCTAGCCGCCCGACCGGAGGTTCTGGCCGCGGAGGTCGTGCCGATGGACCGCGCCGGTCTGGCCGACCTGGTCCGCCGGGCCTGGGGTACGGCGGCCGACGCCAGCTTGCTCGATCAGCTTGCGGTCACCGGCGGCAATCCTTTTCACGCCGGGGCGCTGCTCGAGCAGTTCCGGCGGACGGGGCCGGCCGCCGGTCGAGCCGAAACGGAGAGGGACCCGTCAGATCCTGCCGTGAGGACGATCGAGGTGGCGATCCGCAGTCAGCTCGCCCTGCTGGACGCCCCGGCGCGTGACCTGCTCCAGATCCTCGCCGTGTGGGGCCGGCCGGCCGATGTCCTCGACCTGGCGGCGATCGCCGGCACCCCGACCGGGACCACGTTGCGGGCCGTGCAGGCCGCCGTCGACTCCAGCATCGCCGGCTGGACCACCGATGAGCATCTCGGCTTCTCACACGACCTGTACGCCGAAGTGATCATGGCCGACCTCGCCCCAGGACTTTGTCGCCTCCTGCACGCCGCTTGTGCGCAACGGTTGGGATCCACCGGAGGCATGGCCACCGAGATCGCTGGGCACGAAGGCGATGCCGACTCCGCAGGCTTGGGGGTCGAGTCTGCGATCCGGATCGCCACCACCGATCTGGTCTTCGCTCCCGAGCAGGCGGCCGACCTGCTCGCGGGCGTCACCGCCGTACCGGGCTCGATCCAGGATGGAGCCCTCGCCATCGCCCGCGCGGGTGCTCTGGCCGCGGCAGGGCGGATGGCGGAGAGCAAGCAGGTGGCCCTCGAAGCCCTGGCAACGGTTCGCGACGTACCGACCCGGCGGACGTTGACCCGGCTGCTCCTGCACACCACTGTCTCGGACGCCGATACCGCGACCGCGCTCCAGCACTTGGACGATGCCTTGCTCGACCCGACCCTGATCGGTGGAGCCGCGAACGAGCCCGCCGCCGCCCTGCGCGAAGGAGCTGCCGGGACGGAGTCGACCGCCATCGATCCTGCTGCCGACTTCCGTCACGCCTTGATCCACCTGCGTCGGTGGGTGTTGGTGCTGGACGGGAGTGAACCCGTCCCGCCGCACCCGGACCCCGGTCCGGTGCGATCAGGCGCAGCCCTGGTGCCGACGGCCATGCAGCTGTTCCAGCAGGCCCGCTGCGCCGAGGCGCTCGCCATGGTGCAGGAGGCCCAGCGGGCTCGGCTGGCTCGCGGCGATCCCGTCTGGGGAGACGGCGTGACCGCTCCGGTGTGGCCCGCGTGGTTCGCCTTGTTCGCACGCGGGCCCGAAGCGGCCTCGGCGATGTCGGTCGAGGCCAGGCGGGAGGCCCAGCAGCAGGGCCGCGGGTGGCTGTGGCCCTACCACCTGAGCATCGCCGGCACCATCGACAGCTTCGCTGGTCGATGGGACGACGCGTCCGCGGTGTTCGCGGAGAGTGCCGATGCGGCGAGCGGCACGGGTACCGGTTGGGTGAGCCGGGGCGTCGGCGGGCAGCTGGTCATCCTCGTTCAGCGCGGACAGCTCGAGGAGGCCGCGGCGCTCTGGACCGCCTGGCAACGGAGCGGACGGCGCAACGAACAGGGACTGCCGTACTCGACACTGGGTGGGATGTTGCTGGCCGAAGCCACCGGTCGTCTGAGCGAGGCTGTCGGACTCGCAGCCCAGGTGTGGAGCAGACCGCACGACATGGGCCGCCTCCTCTGGGCGTTGCTCGCCGCCCCGGACGTGCTGCGAGTGGCGCGAGCAGCCGGCGCCTTCGATCTCGCGGAACAGGTCGTTGATGACGTGTCGACGATCCCCACCGACCAGGTGCCGACCCTCAAGGGAGTGGTGCCGTTGATCCGAGCCGTCACGGCCGGGGACAGTGCGCTCGCCGCCAGAGCCGCCAGCATCAGCAAGCATGCCGGGCATGCGTCGGGGGAGCTCTACGCCTGGGAGGAGGCCGCTGTCGCCTCTGCCGCAGCCGGGGATCGCGACCTCGCTCGAACCTGGGCTCGGCGGGCCCTGGACCTCGCCGACGTCCTGGGCGCCCGAACCGTCGAGCGTCGTCTCGCCGCGCGCCTGCGGGATCACCGGGTCCGGTTGGGCGCGACGGGTGCAAGGAAACGGCCCAGCACGGGTTGGGCGTCGCTGACTCCGACCGAGTTGCGCGTCGCCGAGCAGGTGGCCGCCGGCCTGACCAGTCCGCAGATCGCCACCCAGTTGTACCTGTCTCCCCGAACGGTGCAGACCCACATCACCCACATCCTGCGCAAGCTCCAGCTCCGGTCTCGGGTCGAGCTGGCCACCGCTTGGGCGGGTCGCCGGTGACGTCTGCCGCCGAGGACGCGCGCAACGGGTCCGAGCCGTCGATCCGTCCCGCCCTGACCGGAGAGATGGGTCCAACCGCCCGGGCGTCGTTGCGGTCCGGCATGTTCGGCCTTCTACGTCGACCAGTTCGACATCTACCTGCCGGTGTTGGTGCTGGCCTCGGTCGGCACGTACTTCCAACCCGCGGGAGTCAGCCCGACGACCGCAGGTGTGCTGTCCGCGATGGTGTTCGCGTCCACGCTGGTCGGCCGGCCGATCGGTGCCGCGTTGTTCGGCGACATGGCCGACACGAGAGGCCGCAAACACACCACGATTGTCGCCACCACCGGTTTCGGCTGCATCACGCTGCTCATCGCCATGCTGCCGGGCAGCTCGGTCATCGGTGGCTGGTCGATCGGACTCCTGATCGCCCTCCGGTTCATCAACGGCATCTTCCTCGGCGGCGCCTACACCTCAGCGGTCCCGCTGGCCATGGAATGGACACCACCCCAGCGACGCGGTCTGGTGGCGGGTCGGATCCTGTCAGCATCGCCGGCCGCCTACGCGACCCTCGGTCTGTTGACCCTGCTGCTCCATCAAGTGATGCCGACGGAAACCACCTACGCACAATTCGGTTGGCGCATCCCGTTCCTCATCGGAGCCGCGCTCGCCTTCACCGTGGTGATCATCTACCGACGCGCGGCGACCGAGCCCCGGACGCGCCGCTCACGGACCGGGGAGCGCCGCCCGTTGGCAGACCTCCTCTTCGGCTCACACCGCCGTGACCTGCTCCAAGTCCTGATCCTCATGACGGGCATCTGGCTGGCCAACAACATGGTTTCCGCGGTGTTGCCGCAGCTCATGGGCAGACGGTTGGGTCTTTCGCCGGTCTGGGTCTCGATCGTGGCCACCGCCAACTCTCTCGGACTCGTGATCGCGTTCCAGCTCTACGGAGCGCTGTCGCAGCGGACCGGGCGACGCCTTTTCTACCTGGTCTACGGGGCGGTGATGGCCGTGCTGGGCGGCTCGCTCTACGCCGCGCTGATGATCACGACACCCGAGCTCCCCATCGTCGTCCCGCTCGCCGTCGCCATCGGCTTCGCCACCAACGCCGGGTTCGGCCCGATCGCGGCGTACCTCACCGAACGATTCCCCTCCCGGATCCGCGCCAGCGGCTTCGGCGTGGGATACAGCCTGGCCCTGGTCCTACCGGCGTTCTACTCGTTCTACCTCGCAGGACTCGAGACCGTGATGCCCTACTACCTGACGCCCGTGGTGCTGGTCGTGATAGCCGGTGCGTTGGTGTCGCTCGGGGGCACGATCGGGCCGGAGACGAAAGACGCCGACCTGCGCCGCTGACGGCGGGTATGGTCTCGACACCGTAGATCGAATCCATAGCGCGGCCTGAGACGTTGCGGGACAGCTGCTCGCCGGGCGCGTCGCCTGAGGTGGCTTCGACGGACTCCATGCGTGGTTCGGCGTTAGGAGCGGTCACATCCACGGACCGACCCTCAATGACGAGGCCGACGGCGCCGCCGAGTAGATAGAAGGTCACGCGTCCTGGCACGCTTCACCTTGCCGCGTCTTGACCGTGTACATCGTCAGCTCCTCGTCGGCGACCTGGTCGAACCGGGAGAGCTGGCTGTCTAGCGAGGGGTTCTGGTGCGGTGCCGTAGACCGACCCGTTTGCGGCATCGCGACGACCTGAGGCGGCCAATTGTCCACCGGGTTAAGGCGTGGACCGGTCCCGGACCGATGTATGAGGCCTTGCGTGGGAGTCTTCATAGCGTGACTGAGAGTGGAACGCACATCGGCCAGGTGGCGACGATCACGATCCCGGTGATGGATCAGGGCGTCGCTTTGACCTTCTACGTCGACGTCCTCGGGATGCAGAAAGTGAACGACTTCACCTACCCGACGGGGGAGCGCTGGCTGGAGGTGTCGCCGGCGAGCGGCAGCTCGAACTTGTGCCTGGTCGTCGCTCGGCCTGAGCGGCCGGCGGGGATTGAGACGGGCGTCGTGCTTTTCAGCACCGACGTCGTTGCGGATCTCGCGACCTTCCGCGCTCAGGGCCTGAATGTGGACGAGCAACTGTTGCACGAGGGCGAGCTGGTGTGGTGGAGCGGCGCACCGCTCGCCGGCGTCCCTCAACAGTTCCGACTGCGCGATCCTGACGGTAACTCGTTCCTCATCGTCGCCGCGTCCTGACGCCGTGCGTTGCTGCTTCGACCCCATCGCACCTGTTCGAATCCCGCTAGCGGTCCGTCCAATGATGCAGGGGAGTGACGTACGGGGACTGTCTACCGGAGATCCGATGGGCGAACCCACCACGGAGTCGGTGAGACGCTCAACGACACTCCAATTTCAGACTCTCTCGCTCGAACTCATTGTTGTGCAGGAGGGGTCGGCGACGATAAGAACGACGAGAGCAACCCCTGTCCGGAGGTGATTTCGCGTGGCGTTGGAGGTCCGCCCGATCGAGCGTGGCGGCGAGCGTGACTTCGTCACCGGCTTGGGCTGGCTGTTCGAGGCTCCGGGAAGTCAGCCAGCTGGCTGGGATCGGCTGGTGGCCGAGCAACGAGCCGCGAGGGTGATCGCGTCGCCTGAAGCCGCACTCATCGGCGCCTGGAGTTCGGCCGAGCAGGTTGTCGGGGTGGCGAGCGTGTATCTCGACATTCTCTCGATTCGGTTCGGCCAGCGAGCCTCCATCGAGGACCTCGCGGTGCACAGCGCCTGGCGATCGCAAGGCGTCGGGTCGATGCTGCTGACGTCAGCGAGGAAGTGGGCAATTGACCGAGGCGCTGACTACGTGTTCTTGGAATCAGGGCTCGCGAGGACTGACGCGCATCGCTTCTACATTCGCGAGGGAGCACTCCAGGCAGCCTTGGCCTTCCGTTGGACCATCCGGCCATCTAAGTAGAGATGAGCGTGATCCCTGACGGCCGCCGAGACCACCTTGTTCGCAAGCTGACCGACCTGCGAAGCATGGTCGATCTGTGCTCATCAGTCCTGTTCGATTGCTGAGATCATTTCATCCGGCTCTTTAGGTCTCTTTGGGTCACTGCGGGTGATTGGGACGCGCGACCGTGCGATGGCCTGGGCGTGTTGTCGGTCGAGGCCGAGTGAGCGGGCGCCCCGCACCATCGCATGCACGGCTCGCGCTAGGGACGAGTCAGGCTCGGGAATAGGCATCGGGCGCACCCGGCCGTTGTGGATGGCGGCGAAGCGCCAACCTTGGTCGGTCCGGACCGCCACGAGGGTGTTGCGGGTCAGTCGCCGCTTCGGCAGTCGCGAGCGCCAGGCGACGAGCACTGAGCCGGTCCCGTGCAGCAGCGCGACATCCGGCCTGAGGTGGCGGATCGACTCGATCGACCCGACGAGGGCGCTGCCGTAAAGCACTCCGCGGAAGAGCTTGTCGTGCGCACGCACCATCGCCGCCTTTCCTCGGGTGCGGCTGCCGTCAAAGGAGACATAGTCACTGTCGTCGGTGAAGCAGGACCCGTAAGCTTCAGCGTCCCCGTCCGTCCAGGCGTGGCACATGGCCTCGAACAACGCGGTGAGCTGTTCATCATCGGTCATGATGGTTCCCTGGCGATCATGGTGATCATAGGTGTCTTGGTGATCATGGGTGTCTTGGTGATCATGGGTGTTCTGGTGATCATGGCGGTCATTGGGCACTGGGCTCGCCGCTGCCCGCGACAGCGTGGGTGCGCAGCAGCACGGCATGGTGGTAGGCGAACTTGATACCCCGGCTCAGGAACATCGCGATCGCAACAAGTTGATGGTTGTCGAAACCCTCCACCAGCGTGGCGGAATCGGCCCGCAGTCGGTCGAACAGATCAACGACCTCGCGTGCGCCTTCTGGTGCCAGACGCAGTATCTGCTTGCGCCGGTCGTGGGGGTCCGGCTCACGACACACGTGGCCAGCTCGCTCGAGCCGGTTGACCACACCGGTGATCGCGCCGCTGGTCAGACCCGTGATGGCGGCAAGCTCACTCCCACTCATCGAGCCCCGCTCATAGAGCAGATCCAGACACTTGTGGTCGGTCGGACCCAAGCCGAGCCGTTCAGCGACGGCGTGGTGGAACAGCACGGTGGCGGTGCTGTATCGCCGGGTCAACGGTCCAACGATCTCTTCCGCTAGCCGGTCACGATCAGCCGGTGCATCCCTCGACACAGTCGGTTCCTCTCTATTAGTTTAGATACTAAGCGAGTTGGTAAAGGAGATGCAACATGTCGTCGACTGTCCGGAGGGAGCCGTGCAATGCGTAAATTGATCGAGTCAACGTTCATCAGTCTTGACGGTGATACGAGCAAGCGCCTCATGGATTGGGCGCCTCCGTACTGGGACGACGAGCACGCCTCATATGAACGGCGGTTGTTGTTCGACGCAGATGCGCTCGTGTTGGGAAGGGCGACCTACGACGGGTTCAGAGAGTCTTGGCCTTCGCGGGCGGGCGATGCGTATGCCGATCGGATGAACGCTCTGCCCAAGTATGTCGCCTCGCACACTCTGACCGAGACGACCTGGAACGCGTCTGTTCTCCACGGAGACGGCGCGGAAGCGGTGGCAGACCTCAAACGGCACTCGGGTGGGAACCTGTTGAAATTCGGCACCGGCGCATTCTCTCGCGCGTTAATGAAACGCGGACTCATCGATGAGCTGCACCTGTGGTTCTTTCCCGTGGCCGCCGGAGTCAGCGATTCCGTGTGGGAGGGTCTCGACGTCACCCACCTTCAGCGGCTGGACACCACTGTGTTCCGATCCGGCATTGTGGTGCAGGTCTACGGCCCGACCGCTCGGTGAAGCCCCAACGACCGTGAAAAAAGCCCCCTTGACGCCAGACCAGGAACTAGGTGCTCTTTACCGGGCATCTCTCCAAGAAAGCCCATGAACTGAAGCTGATCCGTCCCCCAAGAACAGCCAAGCATGGACCGGCCGAGTTCGCTGCCGACGTGGCGACGGACTGAAACCAACTACAAGCGGCGGCTCAATCAAAGAGACCGTCCAACTGGCCCAGAGGTCTTTTTGCGGCCGCCTCACATGCCGTGCCCAGCCGTTTGCTCAGAGCTGCGAGGTACTCCTTCGCCCTACGAGGATTCAGATCGCCGGTGACGGCAGCAGAATTGGATCTCAGGCGTGCAGCCAGAGCAAACGCCGCCGATCCAGTTCGGAGTCTGCGCCGTCGCGCGTCCGACCACAGCAAGCGGCCCGCGGCCGGGGCACGGCGTTCTCGGGTGCCATCGGTCCGGTGAGCGATCCGTAGCCCTGTGATCAGCGAGCCCGTGCCGATCGCAACCGCCTCGCGCCGTGACGCGACCCAGAGGGTCTCGTTCTCTGTGATCGCGCCGGGGCTCCTTCGCTGCGGCTGTACTCTCGCGGATGACGAGGGCCGAGTCGGCGCCTTCACCACGGCGGCCCTGTTCGGTACCCGCGCACCCGCGCGCACTCGTGGGGCCACACGGTCGTGGTGCGGCAAGGCGCCCGGAAGGGGAAGATCTTGTCCCCGATTCCGCTTGTGACGCCCCACGCTGGGTACTTGATTCCCAACAATCACTCTCAAGCGAGGAGCTACCGTGGCGAAGAACGTCGCAACCGTGTGGGTACCGGTGGATGAGATGCAACGAGCTGTCACCTTCTATGCCGACACGCTCAACCTCGACATCAAAGATCAAAGTGAAGACTGGTCCGAGATCGATGCAGGCAACTTGATCATCGGCCTGAACGCTCATGAGGAAACCGCGGCCCACGCAGACGGAGGTGCCGTCATCACCTTCAATCCCGAAGGTGGTATCGACGCCGAGTTCACCCGGCTCACCGAAGCCGGCGTCAAGTTCTCTGGTGGCATCAGCGATCACCCCTGGGGTCGGATCGCAGCCTTCAAGGACAGCGAAGGCAACGACCTCCAGCTCTACGGACCACCCGCCAGCTGACAAGCCGACAAACCGGACGTCTCAACCACCAGACGATCGATGTGCACGCACCGCCGACCGCGACAGGTGGGACGTGACGAAGGGAGTTTGCTCCATGCGTGTTGTTGTGACCGGAGGGACGGGCCGGGCCGGACAGTGGGTGGTCCGCCTCCTAGCGGAGTCGGGCCACCAGGTCATCACGTTTGATGCCGCCGCTCGGCCAGAACTCGATCTTCCTGGCGAGTTCTGCCGGGTTGATCTCACTCACGCGGGTCTGGTCTACGACGCTTTGTCTCAATTTCGGCCGGAGGGTATCTGTCACCTCGCAGCCAACCCTGCACCAAGTGGCCAAGCGCAGATCGATGTCTTCAACAACAACGTGCTGAGCGCCCACAACCTGATGCAGGCAGCCGCTGATCTGGGCGCTTCCCGTGTCATCTACGCCTCAAGCGAGATGGCAACGGGCCTCCTCACCGAAGGCGCCACCCCCGACCGGATCCCGTTCGACGAGTCCGAGCGTCGCCCCTCACCGAATGCATACGCCCTCAGCAAATACATCAGCGAAGTGATCGCCGACTCACTCGCGGTCCAGTATCCGGGCACGGCTTGGGTGGGGCTGCGGATCAACAACGTCATCCCGCCCGACGACTACACCCGCTTCGAACGGGAGTGGCTCGACCCGAGTCTCAGCAAAGGAAACTTCTGGAGCTACATCGACGCGCGCGACGTCGGCACCGCCTACCGCGCAGCACTGGAAGGGAGCTCCACCGGACACGAGGTATGCCTCATCGCCGCAGCCGACACCCGAGCGAAGCAGGGGCTGCGCGAGCTCATGGCTGCGCACTACGACGGCTTTGACCGCTTCGCCGACAACTACGAAGACCCGATGTCAGCCTTCAGCTGCGCCAAGATGAACGACCTGTTCGGTTGGACCCCGACCTACAGCTGGCGCAACCGCTAGGCGGGCGCCAGCAGACCCACCGCCGGATCATGGCTGTGAAATCCTGTTCGACGGGCGATCCGCGACGAAAGTCGGGCGACGCTATCCCGGTAGCAGTCGCGACGGACGTTGCCGATCGCCGGGGGGCGCACGAGGAAGAGAGCATCGACGCCCTCGAACGCCACCGGCCAGCTGTTCGGCTTGGTGAAGTCGAAGGGAACGACCAGACTTCCGGCGGCAGGCTCGCGTATACCCGAGCGCTGCGCGCACCGGACCGCGGCGCGAGCGCTCACCAAAGATCGCACGACTGCGCGGCCCACGTTGCCGGTTGCGCCGGTGACGAGTAGCGGTGCCACGGGAATCAGATGTCGGAGGTTCTTGGCCGTTGCGCAGTCGCGAGCACGGTAGTCATCTCGTCGGCATCGGCGTGGTCGGCGAACCGGGCTAGCTTGTGTGAGCCGTCGCACAGCGGTTTGAGTCGCGATCGTCCGCAGCGACACAGGGCAAGGGTTGTGCGGGTGGTCTCCACCGAGGTCCCGTCGGCCGACCTGAGCTCGAACACTCCCCGGACCACCAGGGGACCGTTCGGGTACACGGTGATGCTGGCCCCGTCTGAGACGGTCACGCAGGATCCCGCAGAGTGCTCTGGCCCTGCTGCCAGAGCGGAACGGCGAACGCGGCGAACCGCTCATCGATGAGCTGGGCGCAGCGGGCGCCGAACACGACGTCGCCGGACAGCTCGGGTTCCTGGCGGACCAGTCCACCGGCGAGTTCATACGCGGCCAGTTGTTCATGCACGGAATCAGCGATTACATGCTCGTCGAAGAACCGGGCCGCGTCCTCTGAACCACCCAGTCGTCGGTGGCCACGCGCGTAGCGGCTGTTCGGCACCGAGGATGTCATCTCGAACATGGCCAGATGACCGACGAGTGCGCCGCGCCACCGGCGGCGAAGACCGAAGAGGCTGATCACATTCGTCGCCAACAGGGTGATCGCCGGCAACCGGTCGAGGTAGTGGCCGTAGCTGCTGTCAAGCGCCCAGTCGTCCAGCAGACCGGCGAACAGCCGCGAGTGCATCGCCGGGAGGCGGCCCGACCCGTACTCGTCGGCTTGGATGTTGATCATCGCGGCCTTCACGCCACCGGACAGCCGGGGAATCGCCCAGGTGTGGGGGTCGGCCTCCTTGAGGTGGTAGAGCGACCGGTGGGTGAGGAACTCCCGGAACTGTTCGCGAACGGCGTCACGCATGAGGAATGTCGAGAGCGACGGTCCGCGGTCGTCCTCCGCCATGCGGAAGAGGCAATTCGTGGTGGCTGCCGCGTCGGACTCGGCGAGGTCGGCCGGGACGCCCACCGCCGCGTACAGAGCGTTGAGCACGCTCTGGTCCCAATGGCCCCGAGCAGCGAGCATCCCCGGCTGCCACTCCCAGTTCTCGTCTACCCCAGCAAGCCCGCGGTAATGGAGTTCGTAGCCGAGGAACAGAGCGAGCTGAAGATCTTCGTCGTCCAGTGCTGCGGCGTCCTCCCCAAGCCACGTGAGATCCGCGCTGAGCATCGTCTGCATCGGATCGCCCAGCAAGGTGGCGATCAACGCCGACGAAACCGAACCGCGGGCGGCAGGCAGCGCCATGGGCCGATCATGTTCGGCCACAGGTGGTGAGGGACGAGGCACGTGGCTCCTTCCATTCGGCCGCACCCGCTGATTCGGCAGTGAGGATCGTGGCCTCGTGTCAGGACAGTGCTCGCGACGTCGCATTGGACTATTCGAGTAGGGCATCGCCGGTAGATGCGTAGTTGCTGCTCCAATATGTACGGCGTAAACCTTCGCGGTGTTCAAACGGGCCCACACGAGAAGTTCGCCGGTGCCGCCGCCCGACGTGCTTGGTCGCCCAACGTCGAGATAGGGGCCGCGTTGGGCCGCTGTCTGGTCAGGCTCGTTAGCTGTTGTTCTCTTCGAGCTTGAGCGCGATGCCGACAGCGAAGAAGGTCGGAGCCCAGTGTCCGATGAAGATCCCCCAGCGGTCGGATTGGGCCTTGTCGTCGCCCTTCTTCCCACGACTGACGAAGTAGCTGACGTACGAGAGGGCGATCGAGGCGAAGCCGGCGATGTAGGCGTACTCGCTGCGGATGCCGAGCCGGTGCAGCCGGTTCATGACACCGGAGCCGGACTTGGCTGCGTCGAGCGCGGCGCCGGCCTGATCGGAGATGTTGGTCATGTGCAGTCCATACCCCGATCGGGTACGGATGCACCAAATCCGGCTACCGCGCTGCGGTTGCCGGGGAATCGACCACTGCCGAACGTGGTGGTCTCTCGCACCCGTGCTGGACCGGATGCGACATCGGGACGGTTCGGGCGTCTATTCCTGACGCTGAAAAACGCCGGTGTCGTAGTAGGTCGAGAACCGCTGAACCTGCCCCTCGGCGTCGAAGTCGAGCAGGCTGACGCCGGCGTAAACGATGTCGGTGCCGTTCGGCAATTGGGCACTGCTGGTCCACTCCAGCACACCAAGCTCCCCGTCGCGGACGCGACTAAATGTCGACTCGACCTGCTGGAAACGGTGCACGTACTCCTGCCAGAAGGTCCGGGCACCGTCGTGACCGGACAGCTGGCGACCGGTCTCGGGTCGAACCAACTCCACGTCGGCGGCGAAGATGTCTGAGACGAACGAGTCCACATCGCGGTCGCGTTCGAACTCTGTCATCCGGTCGGCGAACTCTTGTGAGCGATTCACCATCTGCTTCTCCCATCGCTGGTTGCCCCACGTATTCCGCGCCAAGGGCCGAAACTGATGCATGGCTGAAGGCTTGTCATCGGTACCGGGGTCGTGTTCGGCATCGACCGCTTTGGTCGACAACGCAGCTGATGAGATTCAACACATCACGCTTGCGCAGGATCTCGATCGCCAGGAGGTCGCACACCAGGTCCAGAGACCGATCACTGAGGCAGAGCCTGAGTGGCGCAGCGCTGGCGTGGTCCTCGACGTTCAGGTCGAGGGTCGGCGTGTCCATTATCGCCGGCGCGGCGAGGTGCTTCAGTTCGGCGAACACCGCGGCCGCCGGGTAGCGCAACGACAGTCCGATCGGTTGTCCCGGTGCTTGATCGCCCAGCCGGGCGAAGGCGTCCCACAACTGCGCCATCCGCCGCTCACTCAGCTGGCCGAGTGGGCCAATGCGATCCGCTGCGCATCCGCTGCGATGGCGAGCATCCTGCACCGAGCGCGCTCGCACCCGGCTGCAGTAACCGGTTGCCATCCAGCTGGTCGCGCTGATGGTCGGCGGTCTGCTTCTGGCCCGCGTTCCTCTTGGCCGCGGCGACAGCGGGATGCAGGATCGACGCGTTGGCTCCGATCGCCTCCATCGAAAGGGCAGCGGCCAGGTCAGACATCTGGGCGTCCGCAGCATCGGTAGATGCCCGCCTCCTGCCGGTGGAGTTCCCTGGTTACGGTGCAGCCTCGCCAGCGACGATCGCAGATGAATCTGGATACGTCGGAGGAGGCCAAGGCACGGTCGAGCTCGCCGTGTGTTTCTGGGTGACGCGGTGGCCGCGATTCCGGCGGCGTCCAACGCAACCGGGCCGGTCAGGTCGTAGGAGAGGCCGGTGGGTGTCATTTGGGCCAGTGCGGCAAGACAGTGGCCTACGTCGGCTTTGGACACCAGGCTGATGCGGCCTCCTCCGGTAGGCAGCAGTAGTGGGGTTGCTGCGGTCAAGCTCAGCACCCGCATTGCCCGGTGGTTCTGGCCGGCAGGATGAAGTGAGCGAAGAATTCAGTGAAGATCGACGCCCGGGCGATGGAGTATCCACAGCCGCTGTCGCGGATGGCCTGCTCGGTGAGGCCGTTGGTGATGGCGTAGCAGAAGGGGGAGTCGATGTCTGCGTCGATTCCGCTGAGAGCGACGATGTGCGCGACGCCACCGTCGCGGGCGGCGGCGATGATGTTGAGGTGGTGGGTCAGCACTCTGGTGCCCTCACCGTCGCTGCTGATAAGGACCAGGGTGTCTACGCCGGCCAAGGCCCGGCTCAGCGCGTCGCGGTCGTTGTAGTCCGCGATGGCGACGACTGCACGTGACGGAACCGGAACCGGTCGGCGGGTGAGGCCGACGACTTCGTTGGTGGTCTGCTCGGCGAGCAGTTGGACCACCTGCCCGCCGACGCTGCCGGCAGCTCCGGTAACCGCGATTCTCGTCATGACTTGAGGTTTCGCATCTTGTGCGTGTATTGGTTGAGGGAAACGGACTGTCGCCGGTGGGGGCTACAGCTCGGGTTTCAGGTCGATGATCGGCGTTCCGTCGACGGCTTCGAGCCGGTCGACCTGGATCCGTCCGGCAGCGACGGCGGTGACGTGGACCGGATGCAGGCCGAGCGGGTTGGGTCGATCGGCGGAGCGAGTGCTGAACACCCCGCGTAGCGGGAGGTCGGGTCGGTCCTGGGGATGGACCCGGAGGACGTCGCGCCGGGCGCGGTGCAGCCAGGTGACCACCAGGAGCCGGTCGCCGACGCGGATGTCGCTGAGTCCTTCACGAACACCGGGTGCGAGGACCAGCCACGCCGGAGGCGCCGTGTCGTCGGCCTGCTTCGGGGCGTCGGACGGGTTGGTGAGGGGTGACTCGACCCGACCTATGACCCGGAGGATCGGCTCGGCGGCTTTGAAGCGATCGGTGGTCATGTCACTTCGCGAAGAACGCGAGCCGATTGTCGTCGGGATCCAGCAGCACAAACTCGCGGCGTCCGGAGCGGTCTTTCCGCGGCTCGGTTGAGGGGTGCAACCCATGGGCGAGCACCGCGCCGTAGAAGTCGTCGATGTCGTCGACCTTCAGATACAGGGTGGCCGTGCCGGGGCCGGCTCCAACGTGATCGAGGTCTGTGGTGAAGGTCAGCCAGAACCAGTTCACGTAGCACGTGAGTTCACGATCATCGCGCTTGCCCAGCCGGAACCCGAGCTGCTCGTAGAACGCGGCGGTCTTGTCGAGATCGCGCACCGGGTACACCAGGCCTGAGATGCTGCTGATCTTCATGTGGGCTCCCTTCGGTTGAAGCAAATGGTAGTTGTACTCTCGAATTGAGAGTATTACTATCAATACGATGACTGTCAAGAGATCGGGTGCAACACCCGGACCAGCAGGCCAGGCGCGGACCCGCCGCACCCGCGCCGCGGTGGTGAATGCAGCTCGCGAACTGTTCATGGATCGCGGCTACGCCGCGACCACGATCGAGGCGATCAGCGAGGAGTCCGACACCCCGCAGGCGACGGTGTATCGGCTGTTCTCGTCCAAGCTCGGCATTCTCAAGGCCCTGCTCGACGTGCTGATCGGTGGTGACGACCAGGCCGTCGGCATGCTCGACCGACCGCAGGTCCGCAGTCTCCTGACTGACGAGGACCAACCGCAGCATCAGCTGGCGGCATTCACTGCCCTCGTCCACGAGGTGCTGGCGCGAGTTGGGCCAGTCCAGCGCATCCTCGTCGACGCGGCGCGCTCCGATCCGGACGCCGCAACACTGCTGGCCGACATCGCGCGTCAACGCCACGAAGGACAACGGCGCATCGCCCAGTCGTTGGCGCGCTCCGGCGCGCTCCGGACCGGGCTTCGGGAGACCGACGCCGCCGACATCCTCCACACCCTGGCGTCGCCAGAGGTCTATGGTCTTCTGGTTCTCGATCGCGGCTGGAGCGGCGATCGCTACGAGACCTGGTTGACCGCAGTCCTGACCAACCAACTCCTCGCTCAGGCGGACGGTCGCACGCCGTCGTCATGACACAACGGTCAATAGACACGGGAGATTGCGCCCCGTCTGAGTGGTGTGGTTTCCACCGTGCTGGTCAGTGCTTGTTGATGAGGTGAGTGCGGCTGAGGTGTCGCTGGTCACGGGATGGCCGGAAGGGGATCCGGTCGCGGCAGTCGGCCTCAATCCCGGATTCGTGTGCCGAACCGGGCCCTCTTGTCCGCCAGGGTCTGCTCGTTGTCGAGGCGGCGGAGGAACAGCAGGTAGGCGATCTACTCGATCACGTCCATCGGGTTCGAGATCCCCGGGGATCCCGGTTGTCTACTGCGCAGGTTCTTTGGCTCCGGGTGGGCAGTCGGGCAGATCGCTGGCACGGCCCTTGTTCGGGCGGGAAGAGCCCGTGACTGAGTCCAACGGAGCTGCCAATCGACCGGGCTTGTGCTGGGAATCGGCCGGTTGAGCGGGCGCACAGTGCAAGTAAGGGCGCACGCCCGACGCGTCGGTTGCGTTGTGCGGTTGCATGTCTGGTGTCGCCTCAGTTGGTCTGGGTCGACCGGCTGTCCGGCTGGCGAGCCTGGTGATGCCAGAAATCATGATCATCAGGCCGGCGACCTCGGCGCCTGTGCTGGTGGGCGAGACATCGGCAGCTCGCCGAAAGCCACGACACCAAAGGCCATTGCCACCAAGAGCTGCCAGACATTGAGCGCCGGCGTCGATACTGAAGTCTCGGCCGCCTGATACGCGCGCCGACTAAGCACGACAGCCCACCCAGCGACCGCAATCAGAATCCAGAGTGGCCACTGCGACAAGACCTGAAGCAGGCCGTGATGGATTGTCGACGCACTGAGCTTCAGCAACCCATTTCGGCCGGCTTCCTCTCCCCGGGCGAGGACTATGAGGGTGAGGTACAGCCACGCGAGAGCGGTCAGCCCGTCACGAGCCGGAGGCTGTCAGGAAGTTGCCCGGGGTTCGTTCCCCCCAGGGCAGCGGCGCCCAGAGGCGCGCCAAGCGTCAAGGCGGCTTGGAAGGATGCAACGACAAGGCAGCCAACAGTCAGTGCGGCGGCTATCCGTGGACGAACAGGTCGTTCGTTCGTTCGGGAATCAGGGTGCCTTCGGACCTGGATTTCGTACCGTCGGGAGTCGTCATGGCTGCTGGTCGATGGTCCGCTCATGGAGTTCCGTCCGCTGGTGCTTGTGGGGCGACCAGGCCCCGGGAGGCCCGGTCGCCTTAGTTGGGGCTAGGCGGCCACGCGGTGTGCCGATGGTGTGTCGGTGATCGTCCAGCTGACGATGCTGCTGGAGCGGCTGTAGAGCCAGATCGCGAGCCACGCAGTTCCCACGGCCATGATGGCGAGACCGAGGTCCAGCGCTGCCTCGGGTACGAAGGCTCGGAGCGCGATCGGGATGGCTCCGACGGCGTACAGGACGAGCGGTGCGACGGGCACCTCGCGGGTGCGGAGCATGGCAGTGACGAAGGTCAGGGTGCCGACCAGGAACAGGAGGGATGCCGCGGTCAGGGCGATACCCAGCGAGCCGGCCCGGAGTGCTGCGCCGGTGTCGGCCGGGAGGTCTCGGAAGACGAGATTGATCACGAACTCCACCCCGATCAGCGTGGACAGGGCGAACGCGTTCAGCAGGTAGGCGACGAGGCCGAAGGTGCCGGTGCGGCGACCGAAGGCGAGGTAGAGGGCGGTCACCAGGGCCAGCGCCAGGATTTCTGCGACTGGGGCGATCAGTTGGGTGAAGGCAGAGGCGGGGATGATCTCCGCGCGCTTGGCGGCGTTGATGAGCAGGATGACGGCGCTGCCGCAGCCGGCGGCAGCAGCGATGCGATAGAGCGTCGCGGGTACGGGATGGGACATGGCATTCCTTCGGTCGATTCGATCGATGACGGTTCCCGGCCGGCGGCCGAGGGGAAAGGTGGGCACAGCTGTTCACAGACCTCGAATGATGGTGATCATGGTTCGTGCGTGGTCGACGACTGCGACGGAGATCAGGGTGACGCCGAGGTCGCGGATCTTGGTGAGCAGCCCGTGCAGTTCCGCCTGGTCGGCGACGGCACCGGTCAGGCTGGTGGTCCCGTCGTCGTCTTGGGTCGAGGGTGAGGTCGCCGAACCAGGCCGACCAGTGCTGGTCCAGATGCCCGTCGACCCGAAGCTGGTAGCCGGTAGGCCTGAGGCGTTTGGAGGACTGGGTCGTCATGGCCGGACCTTCGCAGTGGCCCGGATGATGCGGGGGCTGGCGATTCGTTGGCTGCCGCGTCGGCGGATGACGTACTCGGCGACGGCGAGGTTGATGGCCCAGGCCGCGCCCGAGGCTCAGGTCGTGGGTGAGTTCGCTGGTGCCGAAGACCGCGGGTCCGATGCCTAGGGTGAACACCTGGGTGCCGGCGCCGAGGGCCAGGGCGTAGGCGCGGGTCATCCAGGCCCGGTGGCGGGTGACGTCGCCGCGACGGATCGCGGTGAAGCCGAGGATGATGCTGGCGGCCATGCCCGACCCGAACGCGAGCCGGAACACGTACGCCAGCTCGCCGGTGCCGGGCTGGCGGGGGTAGAACAGCGTCATCCACAGCGCCGACAGCGCCACCGCCAGGCCGAGCACCACCAGGACCCGTCCGGCCGCCCGGTGCCAGCCGGGCCGGCGGCGCCGCAGCGCGGCGGAGAACTGGAAGGCGCCGAGGACGGCGTACCCGACCGCGCTGACGATGTGCACGACCACAGGCACGGGTGAGGCGGTGAGGCGGGGGTTCGCCGGCATGAGCGTGCGGACCGCCGGCCAGCTCGACCAGACGCAGTGAGCCGGAGAAGGCGGGGAGCAGGACCAGGGCGACCAGCGCGAACGGCACCCACCCCGGTCGACCGAGCGACCGGCCAGGCCGAGTCGCCCGAGGAGGCGGGCTGCGGGTGGATGGTCATCTTGCGCCGGCCGGGTCGAGCTGTGCGCTGACGGCGCTGGTCACGGGTCGAGCGCGTCCGGGTGCGCTGCTCGCGCCACAGGGAGTAGCCGAGGCCGATCACGGCGACGCCGACGGGGATGGCGAACAGCCTCTGGTTGAGCTGCGGCAGCAGGGGGATCGCGACGGTGGCGACGGCGCCGACGGCGAGGAGTGCTGCGGCCCACCGGGCGAGGATCGTGGGCCCGGAAGAGGGCGATGCCGAAGACGAGGCCGCCGGCGAGGTAGGTGAAGCCGCCGATCCGGATGAAGGTCGGCGAGTGCGCCGATGTCGCCGGTCGGGGTGCCGCCGGTGGCCACGGCGAGGACGTCGTTGACGTAGCCGGGCTGAGCTGGCCGCGAGGGAGGGGAGGACGAACACAGCCGACGACCTGGATGCTCAGAATGGCGAGGTAGCCGGCGCCGAACAGCAGGTACCCGAGCAGGCCGAGCACTCCGGTCTGCTTGACCTGGCGCAGGTAGATCCCGGTGATGCCGATGAGCGAGAGGACGGCCATGACGATCTTCATGGTCTCGCGGACCGCGTACTCGGTCGTGGTGGTGAAGGTGGCGTCCAGGTGGGGGTGGTTGATCTGGACGGCGATGAACAGCAGGCCGCCGGCGACGGCGGCGAGGCCGGCCGCTCGGGTGAGCGTGGTGGTGGTGATGGTCATGTCCGGCTCCCTGGTTCTGAGTGTCCGTGGCGGGCGCCGCGGGATGACTCGAACCTAGGGACGGGCGGGGTGAGCGGGCGTCACCCAACGATGTGACTGACTGGGTGAGATCCGACCGCACCGGGCAGGTTAGATCAGGCCGCGTTCGCGGGCGCGGAGCACCGCCGCCCGGCGGCTGGTGACGTCGAGCTTGGTGAAGATGTGCTTGGTGTGGGTGCGCACCGTGTTGTGCGAGACGAACAGCTCGCGGGCGATCTGCGGCCCGCTCAGCTCGCTGTCGAGCAGCCTGAGCACCTGCAGCTCCCGGTCGCTCAACGACTCTGCCGACGACGGCGCCGGGCGCTGCCCCGAGTCGGGGCCGTGCAGCCTCGGCCGGATGCGCCGAGGCTGAGCAGGCGACGCGCGTGGTCGCCGGCGATGCCTCGGTGCTCGGCGTCGCGCAGCAGACCCGACCATCGGCGCGCCCTCGTCCAGGAAGAGCCGGACGTAGCCCTCGGGTTCGGGGGCCAGCGCCAAGGCTTGGGCCAGGGACTCCAGGGCCTGCGGCCGATGTCCCTGCGCGTCGTGGGCCAGGGCCTGCAGCAGGCGGATCTCGAGGAGACTTCCGGCGCGCCCGGAGGTCTCGGCGGCGTCGTGCAGCCGGTCCAACAGCCGACCGCCTGGTCGAGCGGCGCCGGTGTCCTGGTTGCGCCCGGTGCTGCGCGAGGAGCAGCCGCACGAGGGTGAGGTGGTCGAACTCCCTCAGATAGCTGGCGTCGTCGGTGGCGGACACGCCTCGGTCCCGGGCCCAGTCGGCGGCCTCCGACAGCTTGCCCTGCGCGATCCAGATCCGGGCCTTCATGGCCGCGATGGGTCGCACGTCCGGGAAGAAGCCCGGACGGTAGAGCTGCTCGGCCTGGTCCAGGAGGTGAACGGCCTCCTCCGGGTCGCCGTCGGCCTGGGCGACCGAGCCCATCGCCACGAACCAGCGGATAGCGGCTCTCGGTCATCGGCGCACGGTCGGCCGAGCGCCGCGGCGGTCTCGAGGTGTCGCCTGGCGCTCTCGAGGTCTCCGACTTCGACGTCGATCTCGCTCAGCCCCACGTGCAGCTCGGCGGTGGCGCGCGCCACAGGCGTCGCCGTGGGCCTCGGCCAGCTGCAGCGCACGCTGCGTAGAGCCGGCGTGCCTTGCTCGGCCGGCCGGCCGCGAGCCACAGGTCGGCGAGCACGACCGTGCTGCTCAGCTCGTCGACGAGGTTGCCGGCGGCGTGCAGGCTGGCCACCGCCTGGGTGAACGTCTCCAGCGCGCTCGACACGTCCCCCTGCGCCCACGCGGCCAGCCCGAGGAACCCGGCCGCACCGCCCCGCGCGAGATGGTCGTCGGGGCCGGCCAGGTCCAGGGCGCGCCGGGCGTGTTCCGCCGTGCCGGCCGCATCGCCTCGGGCCTGGGCGAGCGAGGCCCGGTAGATGGCGATGGTCGCCGGCAGCGTCCGGAGGTCCTCGGTGTCCGCCCACGGCAGAGCCGAGCCGTCGGGTACGGCCGCCAGCGCGCGTTCCGCGTCGTCGAGTCGGGGCTCGACCGCGTCGAGGTCGCCGGAGACCATCAGCATGGATCCGTAGAAGACACTGAGCACCGGGCTGCGCCGGACGGCGTCGTCGGGCAGCGCCTTCAGCCAGCCGTACATCATCGCTTCCTGCCGGTGGCGTCGGATCGTCGGATACCGCCAGCTCCATCAGGTGGGCCGCGCGGTCGAAGTCCCGGGCGGCCAGGGCGTGCCTGATCGACTCCTCGGTCAGGTCGTGGCTGCTCGTACCACTGGCTGGCGCGCTGGTGCAGCAGCGGAACCAGGTCCGGCTGCTCGGTGAGCAGGCGCGCCCGCAGCACGTCGGCGAACAGGTGGTGGTAGCGGTACCACTCCCGCCGATCGTCCAGGGCGACGAGGAACAGGTTGGCGCGCTCCAGGGCCAGCGAGCATGTGGCTCCCGTCGTCGCGGCCGGTGACGGCGTCGCACAGCGGCCCGGTGAGCCGGTCGAGAACCGCTGACTGCAGCAGGAACTCGCGCACCGGCGTCAGGTTGGTGCTGCAGCACCTCCTCGACCAGGTAGTCGACGATGTACCGGTCGTCCCCGGCGAACCGGGCGATGAAGCCGCTGACGTCGCTCGCGCCCCTGCAGCGAGAGCGCGGCGAGCTGCAGCGCGGCGATCCACCCCTCGGTGCGCTCCTCCAGGGCGGCGATGTCTCCCGCGGCGAGGTCGCAGTCCGGTCGCTTCGTTGAGGTACGCGGCGGCCTCGTCGGAGGTGAAGCGCAGGTCGGCGGCCCGGATCTCGACCAGCTCGCCGCGCACCCGCCACCGGGCCAGCGGCAGGTCGGGGTCGGCGCGGGTGCTGAGCACGACGTGGACGTTGGGCGGGAGGTGCTCCAGCAGGAAGGTCATGCCCTGCCCGATCTCGGTGTTGTCGACCAGGTGGTAGTCGTCGAGGACCAGCCACACCTCGCCCGGTGCTGCGGCCAGCTCGTTGAGCAGCGTGGTGAGCGACGAGGTCGGTCGGCACGGGGAGGATGTGATGAGCTCCAGACGCACTCGAGCCCACGCCGGGCACGGCGCCCTGGAGGGCGGTCACGACGTACGTCCAGAACGACGCGGGCTCGTTGTCCGCCGGGTCGAGCGAGAGCCACGCGACGGAGCGGTTGTCATCGGCTGTCGCCCCGAGCCACTCGGCGAGCAGCGTCGTCTTGCCGAACCCGGCCGGGGCGGACACCAGCGTCAGTCTCGCGTCAGCTCCGCGACGCAGATGCGCGATCAGCCTGGGTCGGGTCACCAGACCGCGTCGCAGCTTCGGGACGTACAGCTTGGTTGCCATCAGCGGACGCGCCACGAGATCCCCATTCCGCGGGGCACCACCGGGTCCGAGATCGTGCCGCGGCTAACGGTAACGCGTCCGGAGTCGCGCAGCGGAGATCGCCGGCCAGGAACTCAACTGCGCCGCATGCTGGCCAGGGCTAGGCCGGGCCTGTTGCGGTTGCGCTCGCGCCGGTCCGAGGAGTAGTCCCGCGCGTACGGCGCCGCCGGATCCGGGCGGGGCGGCGGATGGCCCATTCGGCGACGGCGAGGTTGATGGCCCAGCCGGCGCCTTGGGCGAGGTCACCCTGAAGCTCGCCGGTGCCGAGCAGGGCGCCGCCGATCCCTTGGGTGAACGCCTGGGTGCCCGCAGCGAGGGCGATGGCGTACGCGCGAATCATCCAGGCCCGGTGGGCGGGAATATCCCGGCGCCGGATGGCAGCGAGGCCGAGGACCAGGCACGCGACCAGCGCGCACCCGAACCCGAGCCGGAGGACGTACAGCAGGTCGCCGGTACCCGGCTTCGCCGCGTAGAGCAGGGTCATCCAGAGTGCCGAGGCCGCGACGAGCAGGCCGGCGACGATCAGGACCCGGCCGGCACGGCGGTGCCAGGTTCGGTGCCGGCGCCGGAATTGCGGCACGAACTGGAGGGTTCCAAGGAGAATGTAGGTGGCTGCGCCGAGGATGTGCAGCGCAACGGGCAACGGGAAGCCGGCGAACCGCTCCTCGGCCGGGATCAGCTCGGCGCCACCGGCGAGCTGAAGAAGCCGCAGCGTCCCGACGATCAGCGGGATGGCGCTGAGCGCCACCAGGGCGGCCGGGATCGGCCAGCCCAGTCGCGGAGTCTGCAGTCTCGTCCGACTCCGGGTGGTCATCGGACTGCGGCATAGCGCTGGTTGCGCGACAGGCTGGCGACGCGGGCGGGGTTCCGCGTCGACGGGCTCGTACGGGCCCTGGTCGAGACGGAAGGGCGGGTACTCGTCGTGCATGCAGGCGAGGTAGGTGAGGACGCGGTAGAGCCAGCGGTTGATGCCCACGAGCAGGTCGAACATGGCGCGCGGGTACTGTCCGGTGATCAACAGGAAGAAGCCGGCGATGACGGCGAGCAGGTTGAGGACTGAGTAGCCGCCGATGGGCTGGAGGCCGGCGGACCAGTCGAACTCGGTCCACCAGTAGGGCAGGATGACGCCGGCGATGAGGCCTACGAAGAGCAGGTGCGGGATGGCCAGCAGCCATTTGGCCAGGACCAGGCCTCGGGAAGGATGTTCGGGGTAGGTGACCTCGATGTCGGCCGGGAAGTCGGCCCGGGCCATGGTGAATGGCGGGTAGCGGTCGGTGCCCAGGGCGGCGTAGACGTAGAACCCGACCCGCCAGTTCCAGCGCAGCACACCGACGTTGAAGTCGAACAGCGAGCGCGGATAGCGACCGGTGAACACGATGGCGAACCCGGCCACCACGGTGGTGACCAGGAACGCGACCCACAGGAACACCAGGACGACGTAGTGCGGGATGGCCAGAAACATCTTCACCAGCCACAGCCAGCGAGAGAGGTTCGAGTCCAGCACGCCGGTCAGACGGACTGGATAGCCGGCTTGCGAGATTGTCGACGTCATGTCGTTGTCCTCTTGGTGAGAAGTGTGATCTTCGTGTTGCCGGCGGCCGGGCCCGATGAGGCCGTGTTTTCGACAGTCAGACTCCGGCGTCTTGGTGGGCGGCGGTCCGGGTGTTGGCGGCGGTCATTCCCGCGGTGATCGGGGAGGGCTTGAAGCCCTTGACGACCAACCAGACTCCGAGGGAGACCTCCCACAGCGCGATCGGGACGACGGCGATCATTGCGGGCAACGAGCCCTGCGCCCAGAGCCCGAACATGACTGCGAGATCGGAGGCGAACAGCAGGGGCGCTCCGATCAGACCTACCAGCGGAATGATCCGGGGCACCAGGCCGGAGCGGTACAGCAGCGAGCCCAGCAGGAGGGCGTTCACACAGGCCATGAAGCCCGGTCCGAACAGGAACGCCCAGTGGTACATGGCGACCAGCGCGTGACTGGCGCCCAGCGCGTCGGCTCCGGCCCCGGCCTGTCGCAGCGTGACCACGGACAGCAAGGCGATGGCGCCGGTCACGATGATGGCGGCCTCCAGCGTCCGGGAGCCGACAAAGCCGAGCGCGACGCCCTGGTTCTGCCGCTTGACCACCGGGTACAGCGCGATCGCGCTGCCGATGTTGGCGAAGGCCAGCAATACATCGAGGAGGCCGGCGAACAGGATCTGCGTATCCGCCACCCCGGGGCCAAGGATGTAGTTCGGGTCGTTCAACACCGGGGCGAACAGGACCCGCGCCGGTAGCGAGGTGGCGAATGTGATCAGGTACAGCGCGCCCGCGATCAGCGCGGTCTTCCTCAGGGAGTCCATCGGGACTCGTTTCGGTGCTGCGGTGACGGTCATGTCATTCTCCTTATGTGGATGGGCGATTGACCCGACTTACAGGTCCGCTCAGCTGGCCGAACGGAAATAGCGAGCTTGCCTCGTACGCGACCCGCTTCGAGGTGGCGCCGAAGGACTTGGCGATCTGAACCGCGAGGGTTCCGACTCCACCTGAGGCGCCGATGATCAAGACATGTTGTCCCGCGCGGATCTGGCCGACGTCGCGGAGACATCGGCCGACCCGAACGCGGCCTGGGTAATCGCCTTCATGCGCTTTTCCCATCCCGGGTAGGGATCGCCGTGAGATTTACGACCTCGTAACCTCGCATCGCCTCGAGGAAGGGCTGGAAGCTGCCGCAGACGAGGCAGCGGACGATCTGTCCGTCGACGTGGACGTCGCTGACGCCAGAGGCCCGCTCGATCTGCCGGGTCGGAGGGGTGTCGACGAAGGTGACCTCGACTAGCTGGGTGGCTGCGTCTTCGATCATGTAACGACGTTAGGACCGGCGTCGTCTACTCCGCATCGGCCGAATTGATGACTGGATGCGTAGTCCCGCGCAGATCCTCTGGCCTGGTACCGTGCGGCTCATCGTGGGAAGGCCCAGACGTCGGATCGGTAATGTTCCCGCCGAGGCGACAAGCTTCGTCGGACGCCGCCGGGAGTTGGCGGAGACGCGGAAAGCGTTGGCGGGCGCTCGTCTGGTCAGCCTCGTGGGCCCCGGAGGGGTCGGCAAGACGCGCCTGGCGGTGCGCGCTGCGACGGACCTCGGACGTGGCTTCGCGGACGGTGCCTGGTGGGTCGAACTCGCCGAGATCCGCGACGCTGCTCTGGTGACCAACGCGGTGGTTGCCGCGCTGGATCTTCGGGACCAAGCCGCGACGAAGCCGTTGCAGATCCTGTTGTCGCAGCTCCGCGACAGCGAGCTGTTGCTCGTCCTCGACAACTGTGAGCACGTGCTGGAGGACTCCGCTCACCTGGTGGCCGCAGTCCTGGGGGCTGCGCCCAATGTGCGGGTGATGACCACGAGTCGGGAGCCGCTGCGGGTGCAGGGTGAGCACGTTGTCCCCGTGCCGCCGCTCGGGCTCCCTGCCGCCGGCGGAGGCGAACCGCTCGCCCTGCTTCGGCAGAACGAAGCGGTTCTGCTCTTCACCGACCGGGCGACCGCCGCATCGGGGACGTTCGAGCTGACCGACGCCAATCAAGCGGCCGTCGTCCACCTGTGCCGTCGTCTCGATGGCCTACCGCTGGCGATCGAGCTCGCCGCCGTCCGGACCCGAGTCCTCACCGCCGAACAGATCCGTGATCTGCTCACCGACCGATTCGCGCTTCTCACTGGTGGCGGGCGGGCGGCGCTGCCGCGTCAGCAGACGCTCAGAACGGCCATCGACTGGAGCCACGACCTGTTGACCGCCGCAGAGCAGACGCTCCTGCGACGCCTGTGCGTCTTCGCTGGTCGGTTCACCGTGGACGATGCCGAGGCGGTCTGTGCGTCCGGGGAGGAAATGACAGGCCAGGCATTGGACGTGGTGTCGGGGCTGGTCGACAAGTCGCTGGTGATGAAGGAGGACGTCCGGGGCGTCGCCGCCTATCGGCTCCACGAGACCATGCGCGAGTACGCCAGCCTGAAGCTGCAGGATGTCGCCGAGGTGGAGGCTCTCGATGAGAGCTACGTCGAGTACTACCGGACGCGGTGTCGCGATGCGGAGGGTGACGCGCGGCATCGAACGCTGGAATGGCTCCAGTGGGTAGGGCTCGAGATCGACAACATCCGTTCCGCCCTGCAGAAGTGCCTCGCGACCTCCGACTGGCGACGCGGGCTCGAGCTCGCCACCTCGATCGGCTACTACTGGGTCACGCGCGGCACCACCGAGAGCATGCGCTGGTTCGACGACCTGATGACAGCTGCGGCGGATAGTCAAGACATCCCGGCACGGGCCTATCACTTCCGGGGATGGCTGAGCATGCTTCAGATTGAGCCCGAGACGGCCAGGCCATGGCTGGCCCGAGCCATCGCGGCAGCCCGAGCCTTCGGCGAGCTCTCCCAGCTGTCAGAATCCCTGTCAACGGCCTCGACTGCGGAGAACATGGCGGGAAATGGCGCGGCCGCTCGCCAGCTTCTGGACGAAGCCGAGGCTCTTGCGCCGCGGGTGCATTCCTATTCCGCGTCAATCGGGTTGATCCAGGCCAGAGCGATTCACGCGTTCTTCGGGGGAGATCTTCGACACCGCGAAGGCAACTTCTGCAGATGGCGCGCGGCTGAGCCGGGGAGCCGGTGATCTCTACAGCCTGCAGACCATGCTCATGTTCCTGGGCCAGACGTCGATGCTCGCCGGTGACGTGCCTGCATCGAAGCCGCGGTTTGTCGAGGCACTGCGGATCGCGCGGCAGATCGATGACCGGATCACCCAGTACGTCCTGCTGAGTCTCCTGAGCTGGCATGCCGCCACCTCCAGCCAGCCGCGCCTCGCGGCCCAACTGCTCGGAGCTGCCGAGGCCCTCGGCTCTGCCGCGGGCGCCGGCATCGCGGGTCCCGCCCTGCCCCACCTGACCCGCGCCAATGAAGCGGCCGTCAGCGCACTGGGGGCCTCGAAGTTCGAGGCCGAGCACCTGACGGGCAGGCGTATGGGTCGCGCAGCGGCATTGCGGCTTGCGCTGAGCGAGTCCGACCAGGTTCATGCCGACGCCGGCGATCAGGTTGCGACCGGACCACTCGCGAAGCGGGAGGTCGACGTCGCCAGACTGGTCGCGGAAGGTTTGACCAACAAGCAGATCGGGACGCGCCTGTTCATCTCCGAGCGGACTGTGGCTACCCATGTCCGTAACATCTTGAACAAGCTCGGGTTCGGCTCGCGGGCCCAGATTGCGAGCTGGATGGCGTCGCTGCAGCCCTGACGGACGCGGCGTGCTTAGCGGACGCGCTGCACGGGCAGGATGGCGAGCCCTGCGATGATGGCGCAGACACCGGCAGACGCGTACAGCACGCTGTAGCTGCCGCCGGCGATCGCCAGGATGACCGGCCCGAGCGCCGGCGCGATGGAGAAGGGGAGAGCTGCGGCGATGTTGAACACGCCGAGATCCTTGGCCCTGTTTTGGTCTGGCAGCACGTCGGCAACGAGAGCGAGGTCGACGGCCATATACATGCCGAAGCCAAGTCCGCCGATCGCCATGCCGACCAGGAAGCCGTTGTAGTCGCTGGCGGCGGCGACCACGAACATCGCCAGGCCATACACGATCGACGCGGTCAGGACGAAGATCTTCCGACGGCCCATCCGGTCAGAGAGCTTGCCACCGATGACGGATGCGGCGACGATGACGCTTGCCTGCACGAGTGTGCCGAGGAAGATCTGTTCCGGCACATCGGCCTGGGCGCTGCCGATCTTGTCCAGCAAGTAGTAGGCCTGGTACGTCACCAGGAAGGCGAAGGCCATGACGAACAGGAACCGGCTAGCGAAGGCCCAAGCGAAGTCTGGGTTCTTCCGCGGGTGGACGTAGAACGTGCGGGCGAACTCCCGCAGCGACCAGCGCGGCCTGTCCGCCTTGGCCAGCCGGCGGTCCTTCAGGGTGACCGCGAAGAGCAGGATGAAGAACCCGCCGATCGCGCACGGGACCAAGAACATGGCGAGCTGATAGCCGGTGAACAGCTGGACCACAAAGGTCCCACTCACCGAGGCGATCGGCAGACAGACCCCCAGGACACCGGAGACCAGACCGCGCTGAGCGGTCGGGACCTGGTCGGGCAGCACCGCCACCAGGGCGGCTTGCTGCGCGCTGAAAAACAGCTGGGCAATACACCAACCGAGCAGGACGACCGGGATGCTGGGCGCCAACGCGACGACGAGGATGCCGAGAGAACCGCCCACCACGCCGATGATGATCCAGGGCCGCCGCATGCCCAGTCCCGAGGAGGTGCGGTCGCTCAGCTTGCCGAAGAACGGATTTCCGACCATCGCCAGCAGCGAGCCGATCCCGGTGACCAGGGCCAAGCTGTACGGTGCCTGTTCTATCCCCACGAGCGCGTTGACCTTTAAGGCCAACGTGACCAGCAGAGGCGCGATCAACACCAAGGTGGCGCCCATGTACGCCGACGCGTACAGGGTGATGAAACCCCATCCGACCCGATGCTCTGCAGCGAGCGTTCGAGAGCCACGAGGAGCACCGTCTTCACGACCGGAAGCGTCGGGCATTGCCCTCCCTAGGGGCTGTTCGAGGCAGCCTCACATGGAGCCTGCCGGCTGGTCAACCGGTCGCGGTGACGTCACACGCCGAGTGTGCGTACGAGGTCGCCGGTGCGAAGCTCGCGGTTGTCGCCCCACGGCCAGGCACCGCCCCTGGTGATGTGAACGTTGCCGAACACCATGGGGAATGTCCGGTCGGCGTCCTCCTTGCCTGTCGGGGAGTCCTGGATCTGCAGGTGCAGGTGCGGTTCGTTCGTGTTGCCGGTGTTCCCCACCGCGGCGATTGGCTCGCCTCGCCGCACGACGTCCCCCGCCTTGACTAGAATGCTGCCCTGCTTGAGGTGACCCATCACCACGTAACGTCCGCCGCCGATATCCATCACCAAAGTGTTGGGATGATCACCGTTCGTACCCGGTGGAGCGTCGGCGTAGCCGTCGGCCACCTCGACGATCCGCCCGTCGGCGGGCGCCAGTACTGGCCACCCGAAGCCGACGTAGTCGGTCAAAGGGGCGCCGGCGCCTCCCGTGTGGGTTCGTCCGTTCCCCCCGAGCCGCATGAAGTCGATGGCGTTGCTCTCGTTCGGCGAGTGACCATTGAGCAGCTGGCTGCGGCCCCCGTTGTACACGAACCACTCACCGGCCAGAGGCGAGTCGAGGACGATCGGATCGGTGGGCGGGACAGATATCCGGAGTAGCTGGAGAGCGAGGAAGCCCGACAGCAGCGCCACGACCACGTTGGTGGCCAGGTAGACGCGCCGGCGAGGGACGACCGCCAATGCCGCAAGCAGGACCACCCCGGCACCGAAGATCATCATCACGGCGGCGAACTGGGCGAGGTTGAAGGAGAACCAGATCCGTGCGAAGTGCGTGCCGCCGGCGGCCACGATTCCGCCGAGCAGTCCGCAGCACAGCCAGACGTTGAGTCCCTGGACCAGGTGGGCTCGCATGTCTCGGCGAAGCGGGTGGCGGAGCAGCCCGACCTCGATCCGTCCCCTGCGGGCGCCCCAGGCCCGCGACAACGCCAACACGATGGGCAGGACGACACATACCGCCGCCAGTCCAAAAAACCACACCCCCCTGTCCTGGTAGAGGACGAGGAAGATCACCAGCCCCCACAGGGCCAGGATGAGGCTTCGCTTCGTCACCGCAACCGTGCGATCCCGCGCCGCAGCGCCGGATTCCTGGAGCGCGACCGGCAAGGCGATGACAGCCCCGGCGATCAACACCAGCGCCGATGGTGGCAGCTCGAGATACCACAGCCAGAACCAGGCCAAGGCCGCCATTATGGCGACGGCCAGCCCGAGATTCCGCGGGCTGACGATGACGGACCGCCTGGTTTCCTCCTCGTCGGACTCGGTGCTGAACGCGAGCAGCAAACCGAACGGGAGCAGACCAGGCATCCCGAGGGCGAACACCGAGGCAACGAGCACGATCACGGCCAGAACGATCAATACCAGCCTTCGTCGGACCCTGAAGAGTCCGACTGGCGAAGGAGCTACTGGCTCGGCGGTAGAGGGAGCACGGGGAACGACAGCTTGCGCCACGGGGATGTCCTCTGGTCAGCGCCGGGGAAGGGGCTGTGAGGTGCGTACGGATGCGACGACGTCGTGTATGGCCTGGCTGGCTGCGGCCGAATCGGCTTCGTCATCCAGCAGCGATTCGTGGGTGGTGGCGGTGGCGAGACGATGAGAACTGTTGGTCGACAGGGTCGCCATCCGGTCCTGAGCCTGTTGCCATCCAGCGGCGTTCCCGGTATCGGCGGTGAGGACGATGGGCGGCTTACCGTTCAGGTCGGTACCGCCGGCTCCGGTGCAGACCAACCCGCGGAGGCGCAGGAGGTGTGGCTGATTCGACACGACAGCACGTCCTGACCGGCGAGTCAGTCGGCGCGAACGATCATCACGCTGCACGACGCGTGCTCCGATACCTTGCTCGATACGCTCCCCAGTAGATAGCGCCTGATTCCGGTCCGCCCACGGCTGCCGACGACGATGAGGTCTGCCTGCTTCTGATTCGCAACGTCGATGATGACTTCAGCCGCGTGGCCCTGCCTCGCATGGGTCTCCACCTCGATGCCTTTGCTCACCGCCTCACGTGCAGCGCGTTCGAGCAACGACTCGGCGACCTCGCGCAGGTCGACGGTCTCGATGTGCCCCCCACCTCCGGAGCCGCCCGAGTCGATCAGGCCCTTGGGGTCATTGGTCCAGATCGTCGTCCGCTCTCGCACTACCTGAGGATCGGGATACGCGGTCACCAGGTGGAGCCGCGCGCCATCGCGGCCTGCCAAGTCGGTCGCCTGCCGAACGGCTTCTTCGGCCGGCTTTGAGCCATCGGTCCCCACGACGATCGAACGAGCCACCTGTTCCTCCGCTCCAATGCAGCGCCATAATTGCCACTGAGACAACCAGTCGATTGCGGGCTGGCTAGGCAGTTCGGACGCTATCCCCTCGCACTGACCAAGTCCAGCGCCCTCCCATCCCGACGATTTGAACCGCACCGGCATGTCTGGAGACTTCAACTGTTGGGAAGGTTGGAGTCATGGCAGGAAGTACGTCGAAGCGGTATCCGCCGGAGCTGCGTGATCGGGCGGTCCGGATGGGAGGCCATGTCGACTGCCATGTCAGCGAGCTCAGCCGCTTCAACACTCATGCCGCTCCTGAGCTAACGCGTTGGATCGTCGGACTCCTCAGTCCGAGAGTCGTTCGTCGGGCTATTTGGATGTTCGACCGTCTGAGGTCCGGAGTTGCGGTCGCCCTGTCCAAGGCGCGGCGTACCGCTTCCGTGAGTGGTCGATGCGTGGGTCGCCCAGACCCCAGACGACTGCGGCCCCCGGTGGTTGCTCGGGTCCGAATCCGTCAGACATGCGTCCTCCAGGATGGGATGGTAAGTACAGGTCGACAAAGCCAGCCGAGCAGCTCAAGCTCGACACTCGAAGCCGTGTGCACGACCGCGTCGGCAAGTGGATAGCGCTCCTGACCCACCCGATTCAGAAGATCGCGCTCCGAGCCACGATGGTCTGAACTCGGGTTCTATCGAAGCGAAGGCAGGATCAGGCTCGTGACGACGGGTGGGGTGCAACCGTCAGGAGCTTCGGCGGGACCGTGGCTTGCCGCCGTACTCCTCAGACGCGGGCACTCCGGCGTTGCACCACGCCCCAGATCAGCAGGACGAGGATGGCCCCGATGATCGAGCCGATGATGCCGGCGGGTTGCAGGAAACCGCTGCCAGCGTCGCGGCCGAACAGCAGATAGCCAAGGAAACCGCCGACGAACGAGCCGATGATGCCGAGCACGATTGTCATCACGATCGACATGTTCTGCTTGCCCGGAACGACAAGTCGAGCCACCGCTCCGGCGATCAAGCCGATGACGATGATGCTGATGATGAGACCAAGCATGATCAAACCTCCCCTTGTGACGTGACGACGCCAGGACCCCGGGGGCCGAAGACGCATCTATGAGGGTGAATCTTCCACCCCCAGGGTAGATGCGGTACACCCCAACGGAGGATTATCGTGGCCACCATGGCGAAGCGACCAGAAACCGGCGACGGACCCATCCGCATCCCGATCCGCATCGCCCTAGTCGACGACTACGACGTTGTCGTGATCGGCATCGCCAACATGCTCGACCCGTATCGGGACCGCGTGTTGATCTGCGAAATCGACACCAACCAGCCGCTCGACGACGCGGTCGACATCGTGCTCTACGACTCGTTCGCCCAACCCGAGGCCGACCAGTCCGACCTGGAAGTGTTGATCGAGAACCCCCAAGCGCGCCGGGTCGTCGTCTACACCTGGAACTTCCATCCTGACCTGATCGACAGCGCCCGCCGCAAAGGAGCGCACGGATATCTGTCGAAGTCGCTACCGGCACGGGACCTGGTCGCCGCGTTGGAGGCGGTGCACGCCGGCGAACTGGTGGTCAGTGACGCGCCGCAACGGCAGCGCACCGCTGGCGGTCTCGACTGGCCCGGCCGCGGCGAAGGACTGACCGATCGGGAAGCGGAAATCCTGGCGCTCATCACCCAAGGCAAGAGCAACGCCGAGGTGGCGCAGCTGACGTTCCTCAGCCCCAACACGATCAAGTCCTACATCCGCTCGGTCTACCGAAAGATCGGAGTAACCAGCCGAACCCAGGCCGTGCTGTGGGGTGTCCGGAACGGCTTCAGTCCTGATCATGATCGCATCGACCACTGGCGCGGCGGACCCTGACCCGCGCTCGGCTCCTGCCCAAAGCCAACCAGCACGGGTTCTCACGACTTGCGCGTCCACTCCGATCGGGTGGCACCTAGCCGTGCGATGTTAGAAGCGGCTGCAGTATCGAACGTTTCCACGTGAGCCTGTAGTCGGTCATGAAACAGTTTCTCCTTGCCTGCGTCGGCAACGCCACCCGTGCCGGGACCGGTTGCTGAGAATGCTCCTGTCGTAGCGGCGCCTGGCGGTAATTCGCAACGGCCACTACCGCTTTCCAGGACCCGATGAGTCCGGCAGTCGTCACAAGTCTGATACCGCACAACGCGACGAAAGGGTATGGCGATGACTGACAAATTGAACGGCGGGAACGAGCAGACCGCGCGATCGGCGCCTCAACCGAACGCGGACCTACAGACGCTGGACCGGTTGGTCGGCACCTGGAAGGTGACCGGTGAAGCCGAAGGAACAGTCACCTACGAGTGGGCCGATGGCGGCTTCTTCCTCTTCCAACACGTCGAGTTGGGAGGCTCCAAGGGACTCGAGGTCATCGGTCACGATCACAGATACGCAGAGGAGCCGAGTGTTGACATCAGATCGCACTACTACGGCTTCGGCGAAGGGGAGACCCTCGACTACACGTACGAGATCAGGGACGACACGCTCACGATCTGGATGGGTGACCGCGACTCCCCGGCATATTACGAAGGCACCTTTGATGCTGCGGGGACCGTGCTCACCGGTGCCTGGCACTACCCGGGCGGCGGCGGCTACTCGACCGTCTCGACGAAGGCGACTAGCTACTTCGACCTGAAATAGTCGGTTGCCGGCGGATCTGCGGAATCTGAGGGGTCGGTTGCTCGGCGAGGGCTGGGCAGCGGGTGGCCCTGGGGCAGGTTTCAGCCGGCCAGGGCGCTGATCTTGATCAGGTTGTGGGTGAGGACTCCGTGTCCGACCCAGATCCTTGCTCCTTCGGTGGTGTCGATCCGGCTGCGGTCCCATCCGTAGCCACGTTTCAGGTTGCTGATCCGGCCTTCGCAGCCGGTTCGCCATTTCATGTGTTTGCGGAATGCTCGTCGGTGTTCCTCGGCTTGTCGGGCCTTTGTTGGTCGGCCTTTGCGGGGGATGACGACGTCGCGGATGCCGGCCTCGTGGAGGGCCTCGTCGACACCGGCTTCGCCGTAGCCGCGGTCGGCGGCGACGGTGCGCGGTTTGCGTTTGGTGCGGCGGATCACCCGCTTCACGGCCGGCTCCAGGCGGGGCGCGTCGGCGGGGTTGCCGGGCTGCACGTCATGGTCTAAGACGACGCCGTCGTCGTTGTCGACGACTTGGGCCTTGGCGCCGAACTCGACCGGCTTGCCGAGCCGGCCCTTCGCGATCGGCCGGGCATCCGGATCGTGCAGACTGACCCGGCGGGCCGCGCCGTCCGGCATCGTCCCGGACAGCCGCTGCCGGGTCTGCGCCGCGATCCGCCGGGTCGCCGCCAGCAGGTTGCTGAGATCGTTGACGGCGCGGACCAACCGCCCCCGGCGCCGTCCCGCAACGGCGTCCCGGACGCCGGCCGCGGTCAGCTCGGCCGCCTTGTTCCGTGCCGCTCGCAGCGCTCGTCTCGCGTTGGCTAGCAGCCGTTCGGCCTCCCGAGCGGCGGTCTCGGCCAAGCCGGCGAGCTCGGCATTCTTGCGGGCCACCACCGCCAACGCGGCATCCTTGGCGGCGGGGCTGCGGGTGCGGAGTTTCGCGTTCAGGTCGTGGGCGCGTTTGCCGGCGGCCCTGGATCGGTCCCGCAACTTCGTGCGGACCGCGCCACCAGCCGCCTGGATCCGCCGGCCGGCCGCCGCGATCCGACGGACCGCCTTCGCCAACAGCCCCGAATCGGTCGGATAGGCCACGTTCGCCGGCACCACCGTGGTGTCGGCCCGGATCCGGGTGCAGCGCAGCAGCTTTGCCTCCGCCGCCTTCGCCAACAGCGCCTCGTTCAACCCCTCCACCGCCGCCGACCCACACCGGGTGGTCAACTTCATCAACGTCGTCGGATGAGGGACGGGTTGATCGATCCCGATCCGACAGAACTGCCGCCAGGTGATCGAATCCGACACCTCCCGGCACAACGACTCAAACCCCAGACGATACCGGAACTTGAGGAACATCAACCGCAGATAGGTTTCCATCGGGGTCGACGGCCGACCCACCCTGGGATCGAAGAACGGCATGAACGGGGTGAAGAACCGCGGATCGTCCAACAAGGCGTCCACCCGAGCCAGCTCCTCGGGGAGTCGGCGCAGTTCGTCAGGCAGAATCGCTTCCCACAACGTCGGCTGATCACCTACGGTACGGAACATGAATGGCCTCAATCCCTTCTAGCCCAAGGGGTTGGGGCCATTCTCCCTTGTCAGAGCCCCATTGAGCCGTCGACACGCCTCGACTTTTTCAGGGGGAAGTAGCTCTAGGTTGTCGAAGGTTTTCAGGTGTGGATCGCCGCGAGTGCGGCCGCATGTCGCGTTCAAGCCGGAGCAGCCACTTTTGGCGGCGGCTGCCTTGTCTTTCTCGGAGGGTTGATGGTCGCAGAGCCCGGCGTCGGGGGGCACCGGATCGTTGTTGTGGGTGGTTCGTTCCTTCAGGCCGACAGCTCGGCGGTAGGTATTTTCCGCTTGCACGGCGCGCACTTCGTCGGTTGCGATCGGATGTGCGGCGTTGCAGGGCTGGGGGTCGTACATGCCTTCCGACAGGGTGCGGATATGTGACAGCTCGTGCAGCAACGCGGCGCACGGGTCGTAGGCCACCCCGTCACTGAATTGGAGGCCAGGACCGAACAGGGGGCTCCACCAGATCCGGCCCACGGTATGGCCACCCCCCACGGCGGCGTAGTTGCGCACGTCGTAGATCTGTTGACCCTGCCGCATCGTGGTGACCTTCGTGACGACGATGTTGCGTTTTGCGTTGTCAAAGTACTGCGCGACCTCCGCGCTGGGTCCGCCCGCGCTCTTGATGGTGTTCAAGCAGGTCTGCACGGCATCGTTGAGTCCGGCGTCGCGGGGTGCAGCTACCTCTGCGGCGCTCGGCCTGGGCGGGGCGGCGATCGCACCACCAAGGCCGACCAGCAGCAGAAGCGCTGCCGCCGAAGACCTCCTGTGACGGCTTCGAAACCGCACAGCGAGGACGAGGAGGACCAGCCCGACCGTAGCGGCCAAAGCCATCAAGAACCACGGCAGTTGCGGATCGGTCAAGGTGGGCCCTGCGGTGGGATCGGAGGTGGGCCCGGTTGTGATGGTGAAGTCGATTGTGGAGAGTCCGGAGGCGCCGTTGCAGGGTTGCTTTTCCGCGGTAGCGAGACGCGGTACCTGGTATCTCATGGAGACCTGGTAGGCGCCGGTGTGATCAAGCGGCCAAGCGGTGAGTGAGGTAGCCCCAGCCGGCAGCGGCTGAGTTGACGCCAGATAGGCGCCTCCTGCTTCGGACGACATGCCATCGAGTTGGACGGCGATGGATCGGCCGTTGGGTACGTGAATGAGGTTCCCCCGCAGGTGTCCCCGGTACCCATCCAGATAGGACGCGGATCCGAAGGTCGGACTGACCGGAATGCCGTCCCGCGTCATGCTCAGCACTCGGAGTGCGCCGTCGGGAACGGTCGACAGCGAGCAGGTCGAACCGGTCCTGTTGATCACCGTCGCGGTCAGGGTGATCGGCTGTCCCAGTACGTAGGTCGGCTGGGATGTCCTTGTCGTCAAGGTCAACGACTCGGTGCCGGCGGCCGGGGCTGCGGAGACGAAGAGATTGATGCCGACCATGCACACCGTGGCTATCCCAGCGGCGAATCCGCGTACGGGCGGCGGCGGGGACATGGCGGCTACCTTTCCGTCAGCACTGGACTCCACGACATTCCGTACAGTCAGTGGCGCCAGGTCGCCTGCTGATACCTCCAAGGAGTTGGGCAGGTGCGAGCTCGGCGGAGCGTGAAAAGTCTCGAGCGCCCGCCGGCAATCCCATCTGTGCCCGGCACAGGATCCGCTCATTCTTGGCGCGCGGCAGCGGCGGTTAATTGAACGAGGTTTGAACTGCGTTCGGCAGTGATCTCCGCTGCCGCTTTGCGATGGAGTACGGCGACGGCAGCACCCGCCACGCCGCCGTCACCGCTCACCTGTGGCAGCTCCTCGGGACCAAGCCCTCGCTCGCGAGCGTCAGCCAGTGGCGTCGTCAGCGTCGAGGCAGCACCGTCAGGTCTCGTTCGACGTGGTCGCGGAAATCCGACATGAAGGTACCGAGGACGGCTCTGGTGCCATCGTCGGTGCAATCCCGGTCGGCGTCGTAGGCGTCGGGGTCGAACCGGATGTACGCCTCTGGAGCAGTCATCTGGCGGGCGTTGCAGAAGCTCATCACGGCACGCAGGCTCTGTTGCGTCAAGGCGGTGCCGATCTGCCCGATGGACGCGCCGATCATGACCGTCGGCACGTGGTCGAACGAGTTCTGGCCCCACGGCCGCAATGCCCAGTCGATGGCGTTCTTCAAGGCGCCCGCATGCGCAGCTCACCGCACGTCTCCGTGACGGAGAATGCTGACTGTGGACGCAACGTGCCGACTCGTCACTTACGGATCGCTTGCACCGGGTCGACCGAATTACCACCAGCTCGACGGCCTGGTGGGACGGTGGCTGGCGGGCTCAGTTCGGGGCACTCTGGTCCAAGCAGGTTGGGGCGCGGAACTGGGTTATCCGGCACTGGCCCTCGATCCGGAGGGGTCAGCTGTTGAGGCACACATCTTCGAATCTCCGGACCTGCCCGCTCACTGGGAGCGGCTGGACGAGTTCGAAGGTCCCGGCTATCAACGTGTGACCACCACCGCCCAGACCGTCGACGGACCGCTGGACTCATCGATCTATGTGCTCAGGTCCTAGGGCCGACGCCGAGGCAACCCTGTCTGGCGTTCTTCCAGCCCCCCAGGATCTGGAGCGCCGGAAGATCACCTGTGCTGGGGGATTGCCAGCCCGTCGGGCGCTGCTGGATGATGCGAGAAAGACGCCGCCGACGTTGGTGGCGCCAGGCTTCGCTGAGCGCAGCTTGCCGATTTCGTTCGAGGAGTTGGACGATGGGCTCGACCGACGTGCCGCTGGACCTCTACATCGCCGCGTACAGCGATCCCGCCGCCGCCCGGGCGACTGGGATCAGATTAAGCAGCTGGCCAAGGACAAGATCATTACTGTCGACGCCCTGGTGCTGGTCAGCCGGGACGCCGACGGAAAGATCCACGTCAAGGACAACGCTCACGACGCCGGAATCGGCGCCGCCGTGGGGGCGGCCGGGGCAATCGTCGGGTTGATCTTTCCGCCGAGCTTGCTGGTCTCGGTCGCAGTGGGAGCCGGTCTCGGGGCCGGTGCCGGTGTTGCGGTCGATCAAGTGACCAAGCATCAGATTCGAAGCGACGTCGAGAACACGTTGCCACCCGGCAGCTCCGGGATCGTCGCCGTGATCGAGGAGCGGTGGGTACGGAGGTAGAGAAGGCCCTCGCGAAAGCCGAGAAGGCAGAGCACCATCACGTACACGACGAGGCGGCCGCCACTCACCGCTAACCTGGCGGCGCCGCCGCCGGTCGATGCCCCGACTCAACGACCCGGTGACCGGGGCCTGCCAGCACTAGTCTCAAAGGGTGCCGTCACGCGAACGCACCGCGGCACCCGCCGTCGCCTGGAGCTGGTCCCGACTGCTGCTGGGAATGGCGTTCGCCGTGCCGACGGCCGTGCTGCTGCCGATCGACCCACAACTGGGCTCGGGTTGGCCGTCGGGATCCTGCCCGTCGCCGCTACCGGGCTGCCCGCCCGCCGCCGGAGTCGAATCATCCTCCTCGTCTTGGCCGTCGCCGCCGGCACCTGCATCCTGGCCGGCTCCCTGCTCGGCCGACACGCGTGGCTCGCCGTTGTTGGCATCTTTGCCCTCGGACTCGGCACCGCCGTGTGGTCAACCCGAGGGCGGCTCGGAGCTGTCGCCCTGACCGTATGCCTGCCGCTCGTCGGCATCGGGTTCAGCTTCACCGACATCGCCGAGACCACCGCGATAGCCGGGCTGATGATCTTGAGCGGCGGGTACGCCGTGCTGGTGTCGCTACTGTGGCCGGAGCGCCCACCGCCAGCGTTGACACCGCCAGTCACCGCCGCGACCCTCGATCGAGGCAGCGCCATCGACTTCGGCATCCGACTCGGCCTCGCGGCCGCCACGGCTGCCGCGATCGGCTTCCCCCTCGAACTTGATCACAAAGGCTGGATCTGCGCGGCCGTGCTGCTGTGCATGCGCCCCGATACCGGCACGCTCGCCGCCCGCAGCCTGGGCCGAGTCGCCTCAGTTTTCGTCGGCGGGCTGGCCGGTAGCGCATTCATGCTGGCCCAACCCTCACCGCCTGTACTTGCGGTGGTCCTCGGCCTGACACTCGCAGCCCTAGTAGCCACGCAAAACAGCCGCTGGTACATCACACCCGCCTTCACCACGTTCGTTGTCTTCGCACTGCGCTTTACGGCCATCCCGGCGACACCGGCTGGCGGTTCATCCAACGCAACGCCGAAACCTTGCTCGGCATCACCCTCGCGCTCCTCTTCGGTGTCGCCCTTCCCCTGCTCCGGTACCGGGTGCACCAGCCCACCGAGAAGTCCTAGATCAGAGGAGAGGACAGCTGATCAGGCTGCCGTCGCGGATTGGTCTTCATTCGCTTGCTATTCCTCTTCAACGATGTTGTTGGTGAGGGTGATGACGACGTCGCCGAGGTCGTCACCGCTTTGCATGTGAGCTGCGATGACCGTGGGATGGGGGTTTGCTGCGGTGTTGCGTGGCACCAAGAAATTGAGGATCTCCCGGTCTCGCTCGTCGGGAGTGTCCTCAGAAGTTCCTTCGAAGAAGCTGGTGAACCCGAAGACGTTGACGACGCCGATGTCGTTGGCGATGGCCTGCAGGTGTACCTCGATACGGCATTCGCCACCCCATTTGAACGGGTTGACGGGAATTTCGCGATCGTCGTCGGTCACGCTGATCACCATGTTGACGTCACGGTGGTTGTCGCGGAGGAACTCGTCGCTTCCGAAGGTTTCAAAGTCCTTGCCGGTGGCGCGTACGGATCCGGAGAGTCGTCGCATCATGATGGTTGTCCTTTCGGTCTAGAGGTCGTTCTCGCCGCCGGTTTCGACGAGCGAGTTGGAGACGGTGATGAAGACCTCGGCGGAGTCTTCGGCGCCGATGAACACGGTGTTGCGCAGGGACACGTGGTGTTGGCGCGGCGGGGTGCTACCGATGGTGCGGGGGACGACGAAGTCGATGCTCTTGGTGTCCTCCAGGTCGCCGGTCTCCTCCGAGGCGCCCTCGAAGAAGCGTGCTTCCCCGGTGATCTTCACGGAGTTGTCGTTCAACGCTCGAGCGTTCAGTTCGACCTCCACTCGGCACTCGCCGCCCCACTTCACCGGTCGGACAGAGATGTTCTGCTCCGGTTGTCCCGGCTCCAGCACGATCTGGAAGTCGCGGAGCTTGTCTGTCGGGTGTTCGTTGGAGGTGAAGTCTTCGTGGTCAACGCCCTCCACGCGAACGTTGCCCTGTAGTAGTCGAGCCATGATTGCCCGCCCCTTCGTTGTCGAGGATGCCGTTCATCGGCATCTGCTTCTTCGTTAGTGGCGATCAAGCGACGTCAGATACCGGAGGCACGCGGAATCGACTGTCACTTTGTACGCGTTGCGCTGGCTACCTCGCGATGCACTCGGCTGGGAGCCTTGTCGAGGCAGGGGAGAGCGTCGCTGACGATAGTGCTATCGAGCAGCGACATCGCCACGCCGAAGATCAACTGGTAGCTGCTCGGAACACAGCGTATGGGTTGATCATTTCCAGGCGGCGCAGCTGCGCAGGATCACGGGGCGAATCACGCCGCGTCTAAAGACCGCACAAAGGCTGGCGCGCCAGAAGACTCCGCGGTCGACAGGGTCGCCCCATCTTGGGTGTCAATCACTGTCCAGCGATTCATGTCGGAAAATGGCGGCGAGTCGATCCCGGGCTATCCGATGGATCTCGTCCGGGGCGGCCGTCGCGCCGGCCGCAACCGCGTCATTCAGATCGGCCAGCAGCTCGCCGGTCCGGTGCCCGAGCTGGCCGAGCTCCGCGGCAAGGTTCAACACGTCCCGGGCGAGCAACGTCTCGATCGCGAGGAGGTCATGCAGCAGTTCCAGCGACCGGTCGGTGAGCCGGAGCTGAGTGGCGCCCCGCTGGCATGGTCCTCCACCTAGGTCGAGGGTCGGCGTGTCCAGCGTCGCCGGTGCGGCGAGGTGCCTCAGTTCGGCGAACACGGCGGCCGCCGGGTAGCGCAGCGACAGCCCGATCGGTCGTCCCGGCGCTTGTCGCCCAACCGGCGCGAAGAAGGCGTCCCACAGGTGCGCCATCCGCCGTTCGCTCAGCTGGCCTACGTGGGCCAGTGCGATCCGCAGCGCATCGGCGGCGATGGCGAGCACCATCGGCTGGAAGTTGCCGTTGCTGATCATCGTCTGCTCGGCGAGCGAGGCCAGCGGATTGTCCGCGGCCGCATTCAGTTCTTCGGTGACCGCCTGCTCCAGCACCGTCCAGGTAGTGCCGCAACGCGCCGTGCACCTGCGGCACCACCCGGAACGAGAGGGCATCCTGCACCGAGCGCACCGCGCCCGGCTCGAGTAACCGGCTGCCGTCCAGCAGGTCGCGCAGATGGTCGGCGGTCTGCTTCTGGCCCGCGTTCCCCTTGGCCGCGGCGACAGCGGGATGCAGGATCGACGCATTGGCTCCGATCGCCTCCATCGAAAGGGCAGCGGCCAGGTCAGACATCTGCGCGACCTGGCGGCCGCGGCCGGCGATCAGTGCGGCGTCGCCGACCGAGAGGGCGTTGGAAGAGAAAAGCGCCAGGCCGTCCTTGCCGCTCGGCACCAGCGGCTCGATGCCGGCTCGAGCAAGCGCCTCGGCGCCGGGCAGCCACTCGCCGCGATACTCCGCCCGGCCGTAGCCGACCGCGACCTGCGCGATAGACGCCAGCTGTCCGAGGTCGCCGGCACCGACCGACCCGACGCTCGGGACCTGGGGATGGACCCCGGTGTTGAGCATGGCGACCAGTAGGTCGGCCACCTCGACCGAAGCCCCCGAACCACCGCGGGCGATGCCGTTCAGCCGGGCGGCGACGGCGGCCCGAACCTTACGGACGGCCAACGGCTCGCCCACCCCGCCGGCGTGGGACATGATCAAGAACAGCTGTTCGCCGCGGATCTGCTCCTCGGTGAGGCGGGTGTCCTTGCCGTGCCCGACCTGGGTGGTCAGTCCGTACACGGCCTCGTTCGCCGCCAGGGCGCGGTCCACCACCGCACGCGCGTCGGCGATGCGGACCCGAACGGAGTCGGCGAGCTCGACCTGAGCGCCGTCGGCAACATCGAGCAGTGCCGCCAGCGGCAGGGGTTCCTCGGTGATCGTCACGGTCTTGATCAACCGAGTCTCCCACCCGCCCGATCGGCCACGCGGACGAGCCCGACCTTTCTGCGAGAGGGCCGTCGTGGCCCCTCCGGGGCCTGTACCTCGCAGCCGTCGGGGCGGATTCTCAGGCACTTCGTACCCAGCACGAGGGTCACCGGGCCGACCTGGCGTTGATCCGGTGGTAGCCGCGGTCGAGGTAGACGAGCGCTGGGTCGTCGCTACCACGGTGTGCGTCGATCGCCTCAAGTCCGTGGCCGGTCGGCCCAGGATGGTGCGGGTCTCGCCGTACTCCTCGACCAGGCCGTCCCGCAGCACCAGGACTTGATCGGTCACCTCGTTGACCACAGCCAGGTCGTGGCTGATGAAGACGCAGGCGAAACCCTGCTCGGCCTGTAGGTCGTCGAGCAGCTTCAGCATGCCGGCCTGCACGGTCACGTCGAGCGCGCTGGTCGGTTCGTCGGCGATCAGCAGCGCCGGGCGCAGGGCCAGCGCGCGGGCCAGGGCCACGCGTTGCCGCTGGCCTCCGGACAGCTCGTGCGGGAGCCGCCGCTCGTAGTCGGCCGGCAGCGACACCTCGGCCAGCAGATTCCGGATCCGAGTGCGCAGGGCGGCGCCGCGGGCGACGCGGTGCACCAGTAGTGGTTGCGATGCTGTCGCCGATCGGGATCAGCGGATCGAGGGTGGTGGCCGGGTCCTGATGGACCACGCCGAGGTGGCGGCGTCGGCGGCGCAAATCCGCGGCGGACAGCCCGGCTAGGTCGATCCCGTGCAACATCACCCGGCCGCTGCTCGGCTGGAGCTCCCCGGGAGGGCCTTGGCCAAGGTGATCTTGCCCGAGCCCGACTCGCCGACCACCCCGAGCACGTGTCCGGGAGCGAGGTCCACGCTGACGTCGGTCACGGCGCGGAAACCGGGCCGGCCGAGCCGACCGGGGTAGTCGAGTGTCACGTCGTCCACCCCGCAGGGCGAGCGGTCGGTCTCCTCTGGTGCGGCGGGTGTCGGCTCCGGCGCGGGACCAGCCGCTGATCGGCAGCTGGGGCACCGACGCCAACAGTTCGCGGGTGTAGTCGGTGTACGGGCCGGCGAACAGGGACACGATCTCACCCCGTTCGACCATCCGCCCGCGCCGCATGACCAGAACCCGGTCGGCCAGGTCGGCGACGACACCCATGTTGTGGGTGATCAGCAGGACGGCGGTTCCGAGCCGCTCCGGCAGCGCCCGCAGCAGGTCGAGGATCTCGGCCTGGATAGTGACGTCCAGCGCGGTGGTGGGCTCGTCCGCCACCAGCAGCACCGGGTCGTTCATCAAAGACAGGGCGATCACGACCCGCTGCTTCTGGCCGCCGGACAGCTGATGCGAGTACGCCGCCAGCCGTCGTTCGGGCTCGGGGATGCCGACCAGTTGCAGCAGCTCCAGCGCCCGCGTTCGGGCCGCTCGCCGGCTCAGCCGCCGGTGGGCCCGGACGGCCTCGGCCAGCTGCCAGCCGATGCTGCGGACGGGGTTCAGCGGCGTCTGCGGCTCCTGGAACACCATGGCGACCCGCCGGCCACGGATCCCGGTCCAACTCCGCTCGTCGAGCGTAGGAGATTCGGCTGTTCGTGCGCCGGGGCGGTGTCCGGATCGCCGGTGAGCCGAATGGCGCCGTCGACCCGTGCGGACGCCGGCAGCAGCCCCAAGATCGCCTGCGCGGTCACGGTCTTGCCCGAGCCGGACTCACCGACCAGGGCCAGCACCTCGCCCCGCTCCACCGAGAACGACACCCGGTCGACCGCCGGCGTGGCAGTGCCCGGGAACCGGACGCCCGGTTCCTCGATCCGCAGGACGATCTCGGAGTGCGCAGCAGCCGAACCTCGGCCCACCGCGACCATCGAGTCGTTGATGGCCGCTACGGGTCGAGGGGTTGCTCCGGAGAGTTCACGTCGACGCTGAGTACGATGAGTGGGCTGTGCTGAAGCATGTTCGCGACGTCGGTGCGACCCCAACGCTTCGCGGCCGCCTCGATGAGCGGCCGGCGTTCATCCGGATCGGTGATCACGCGCGCGGTTGCCGGGACGTCAGCGACGACGGACTGCTTCAAGTGAACGATGACTCTGGGGTCGGCACCGATGTTGTAGATCCAGTCCCGCGTTCGGTCGGCGTGCGGCATCCCCGTGATGAACAACTCACCGTCGCGGTGGTGCAGGAAAATCTCGATCCGTCGCTGCTGACCCGTGCGGCGGCCGGTCGTCGTCAGATCGATGACCTGGCTGTCGTGCAGGGCGGCGCGGGTGGCGTCATCCATGGGTGCTCCCAGGGTCGAGCGGTCGAGCCAGTACAGCGGTTTTGTCACCTCGATTAATCCCGAGCAATGGGACTTCGCCGGGCGACGTCAGTGCGCCCCTGCCGACATGCTGATCAGAGATCAGGATCGGCTCAATGGCCGTCGGTCATGCGACGAGGATCGGCACCGCTTGCGGACCCTCCTGCGAGGCCAGCGGTGGACTAGCCGACGTGGTGCTAGACCAGCTGCCGTTGCCCACCAGCACCTTCAACAGCATGGTCAGGTACCGACGGGGTTCCGCGATCCTGAGGGCGGAACACGGCCTCCCACGTCCGGTGCCGAGGAGCCACGCCACCTCGGGCTGCGGCCCGGATTCGGCGCTGAGGAGCGCAGCTACAACGCCCTCGCGGCCTCGGACGGCTGCGTCACCAATTACGTCGTGACGAAGAAGTCGCCATTGTTTGCGTACCCGAGCCGGTACTTCGTCAAGTACAAGTACGTGCCCGAAAAGGTCACCGGGCCGAACAGCAACGGATAGTAAACGTGTACTCCACCTATTACCGCATCGTGTACCGCGGCGATGGCAGCCTGGGCTTCATGCCGAAGGCTGACCTGCGCTACGTCAACTGTCGCTGAGTCGAGGCGCGTCCATAACCGAGCCGCCGCCGAACACGGCCGTCAGCCCGGGGAGTGCAGCCAGGGGTCTCTCAGGTCGAATACTCGGTCTCGCCGACAAAGAACGATCCCATCTCCTCCATCGCCGGCCGAAGCTCGGCGGGCGGTTCTTTGGTCTCCCCGGCACGGGCCTCCGACTCGGAGGTGAAGTAGAGGACCGTCGTGTATCGACCACCGTCGTGCACAGCGGTCAAAAGAGCCGAGGATGTCAGGTCGGAAATCCTGCCAGACTTCGGGATCTTGCCTCATCAGCTCCCGTGCCCGATCTGGGTCACTCATCTGACCTCGCATGACCTGGACGAAACCCGAGGCATCTGGATCGCCCGTCGCGGTATCCACATCGACCTCGGTGCTGTTGTCGAATTTCGGCTCGCCGTCGAACAGCTCTGCCGTCTCGGCCCACCACTGACCTTGTTCAGGACGGTCGCTGTTGCGCTCGGCCTCCTCCTCCGAAGCGAAACGCGCGATCATGATCAGCGTCCCGTCATCGGTCACGCCGGCCGTACTACCCAACCACCCGGTTGCGTCGCTCGAGAGCGTCGACACCCACCGTTCGAGGGCGGCGCGGGCCGCCGTCGGGTCGCTGATGTTTCCTTGGATGACCTGTGCGAACATGACGGAATTCCCCCAGGAGTTGGCCCGGCGTGGGCCTTGTTGGGGACGGTACTCCTGACGTGCGGTGAGCGCCAGCCGCCTACGACCGGCCTGGCTCGACCCGCGTGCTCGACGATGCCGGCCGGCCGGCGTCGGCTCCGTTGCCCAGCTCGGAGCGATCCAGCACCAATGCCCCGAACGGGCGCCGAGTCGATTTGCCACAGCCGCGGACTCGAGCAGGTACGTTGACTAGCCGGAGACCGCTCCTGGCTCCGCGGAGTCCAATTCCCGGCTACGTGATGGAGGCCTACAACCTCGATCTCATCCTCGACCAGATTGATGCTGCTGCTCCCCTGCCGAAGGCGCCCGTGGTGCTGCTCGGGGCGACGGAGATGCAGCCGGGCGCGCCGCCGCGTTCCAGAAGGCGCTCGCCCCGCTCCGTCCCAAGGCGCAGGCCGAATTCGCCGCGAGCATTCCCGGCGCTCGCCTGACCCGAGTGCCGAAGACGTCGCACTACATCCAGCTGCAGCGACCCGACGTGGTGATCGACACGATTCGGTCCGTCAGCGCACAGAGCCGCTGAGTGCTGTTCCCCAGTCGGCAAATTCGCGAAGCGGAGGATGAGAGTTCGACGACTGACGACGCCTCGCGGGACATGACGGGCAGGGTTTGACGTCAACCCGCAGATGGATCACAGTCGAGCAGTGCGGGACGGGTAGACAACGCGGTCCAGGTCCGAGCGAGCAGGCGCTCGCGTGACTACGAGTCCAGCTCGGCGGGAGCCTGGCGATCAGCGCCGTGCGTTCCCTGCACGACGGGGAGAGCCCGTGGTGGATCGACCTTCGATCCCGGGGCGGGTCGTCTCCGGCGGTGGTCCTGCGGACTACGAGCAGCAGGATCTCGCCCGACCAGATCGCGACGAACGCGGCGGCGCTCGCCGTGGCCGAGCAGCATGGCCTGCCGGCGCCTCGGCTGGTCGGAACAGATCTCGACGGTTGCGTCGCGGGAGTGCCGGCGACCGTGGAGACGGTCGTGCCCGGGAGCAGCCGGTGGCCCGCGAGATGTCCACCTCGACTGCTCCGGGCGGCTGGCGCCGCAATCGCCCAAGTCCATCGTTTGAACCTCGTGCCGCAACCATGGCTGCCCTTTCGATCTCGCCCGATCGCGGTCGACGACTTCGCCCAGGAACGTCGACTAGGACGGTGCCGACCACCGCGTTGCTCGCGCTCGCCGACCAACGGCTCCGGCGATCTCGGCTCCCGACACGCCGGTCGTCTTCGTGCACGGCGATGTCTGGCCCGGCAACACGGTGATCGCCGGCAGCAGGATTCTCGGCTTGATCGATTGGAAGACGGCAGGCGTCGGCAACCCCGGAGTGGATCTCGGGGAGCTTCGAAAGCAGGCGGCGATCGGCTACGGTCACGAAGCGCCGAATCACGTGTTGGAAGGCTGGGAGCAGGACAGCGGGAGGCGGGCCGAGGGCGTGGCCTACTGGGACGCCACCGCAGCGTTGAACACGCCGACCGTGTCCTACAGTCGGGTCGCGACGGCTCGGCGCGACGATTTCTTGCGCGCCGCCATCACCGAGCTCTGACTCGTTCGGAGCGGTTGTCCGGCCGCGCAGGTGATACCGCGACTGATGATGATCAAGGAATTCGAGACTGCCCGTCCGGCGCCTGATCGTGGATCGCGGCCATCCGATCGGCGAGGTCGGTCTGCTGGTACGGACCTGGGGCCCGAAGGGCGTCGATGATGCGCCCGGCCGCCTCCGGCGACTTGTCCTGACTCATCTTCTCCTTGGCGACGAAGCGCGTGACGGGCATCGAGAAACCGAGCGTGCCGTGCACGATGCGGTCGGCGTAGCGGGAGTTCTCTGTGGTTCCGCGCATCCGGTAGGGCGCCGGTAGCGCGTCCTCGAAGCGGTCGACCAGCCGCTCGAGGACGCGGAGATTGGCCTCGACGTCGAGCAGTTCTGGGACGCCGTAGGCGTGCACGACGGCGAAGTTCCAGGTCGGCACGGCGTGCGGCAGGCCGTACCAGCCCGGAGAGATGTAGCCGTGCGGTCCGGCGAAGATCACCAGCACCTCGCCGGTGCCCAGCCGGTGCAGGTCCTCGTCGGGCCGCCCGACGTGGCTCTGCAGCACGATCCCGTCGGCGGACTCGTCCAGCAGAAACGGGTAGTGCGAGGCGACCAGTCCAGCGTCGGTGTGGCTGACCAGCGTCGCCCACGGAGACTGTCGGATGAGGTCCTTGACCCACGCCTCGTCGGTCACGGCCGTCGCGGGATTGTTACGCACTCCCCACCTCATTTCGCGCTCGCCGTCGAATCGGGTCAATGGTCCTGGAGTCGCAACCGCATGATGGGTCGTTCCGGTGAGCGACGGGAGATCACGGAGAAGCCGGCCTGAGCAAAGGTGGACGCGTAGCCGGCGCTGGTCGCGCTCGGCGACACCGCGCCGTCCAGCGGACAGGCCTCGAGAGCCGGCGCCCCGGCCGAGCGAGCGTACGTGATCGCAGCGGCAATCAGGGCACCCATGATTCCCTGCCGGCGGTGTCCTTTGCGGATGTAGAAGCAGCTGATGGACCAGACGGGCACGTCGTCGACCCGTCGAGTCCGAAACGCCTTCTCGAGTCCGGGCACCGCCGCGCGTGGGGTGACTCGGCACCACCCGACGGCCAGCTCGCCTCGAAATGCGAGCAGGCCGGGTGGGGGTCCGTGCTGGACCACCATCCGGAAGTCGGAACGATTGCTGGCTGCGGGCCGGCGACGCCAGTCGATGCCCATCGGCGCGACACACCAGCACCGACCCGCCGGTCCACCTTGATCGAGCAGGTCGACGAACGAAGACCAGTGGGCAGGAGTCAGCGGCTCGATCACCAGCTCGGAGTCTGCCGACGCGGTCATGTCGAGCCGCAGCCCAGGCGATCGAATGGCGTCCGCGACACGACTCGGCTCCCGTCAGATCTGGTTCTATTGCTCGATCTTGGGTTGCGGGTCGGGGACGATCAGGCCGAGGGCGGCAAGCTGGGTGGCGAGCTCGGACCCGTCGTTGCCGTACAACCAGGTGGCCGCAGAGGTCGGCGCGGCGGAGGTCTCGCGGTTGACGGCGTTGCTGCCGGCGAGGACGGCCTCGCCCGGGGTCAGTTGGCGGATGCACACTGCGGCGACGTTGTCGGGATGAGAAACCGCGAACTCGGCGTAGATCGACGGATCGTGCTGGCCGTCGTCGCCGACGAGCAGCCACTTGATGTCGGGGAACTCGGCCGCCAGCCGCTCGAGGCTCTGCCGTTTGTGGTCCCGGCCGCTACGGAACCAGCGGTCCGCCGTTGGGCCCCAGTCCGTGAGCAGCAAGGCGCCCTTGGGATAGAGGTTGCGCGACAGGAATCGGGTCAACGCCGGCGCGACGTTCCAGGCCCCCGTGGACAGGTAGATCACCGGGGTCTGTTCGTGGGCCGCAGCCAACCGCTCGTACAGCACCGGCATCCCCGGAGTGGTGGCACGAGCGTGCTCGTTCACCACGAACGTGTGCCAGGCCGCCAGGAACGGTCGGGGTAGGGCGGTGACCATCACCGTGTCGTCGATGTCGGAGACGATGCCGAACCGGGCCGCGGGATCGACGACGTTGATCGCGGCCCGCGTCGGGGTGGATCCTTCGGAGCTGAGTTCCGCCGTGTGCCATCCGGGCACGAGATCGACCTCGATCACGGTGTCCACGATGCCGCTGTGGTCGGCCCGCACAGTCAACTCGTGGCCGGCGAGACTGACGTCGACGACTGCGTTCTCGACCGGGACGCTGGTGAAGCTCCGCCAGCCACGGCTGCCCTTCGGCTCCTCGCCTCGCGCCCGGTGGTGGTCCTGGGTCAACAGCACCCGAGCCAGCAGCCGAACCCAGCCGGTGGAGCCGTACCCGGTGTAGCCGATCACCGAGGGCCGATAGCCCGCCGTCCGAACCCGTCGGGCCCGCCACCGCATGACGGCAATGTCCAGGCGGGCGGCTCTGTGCATATCCGGACCGTGCATCTCCGGGTCTCCGACATCGGATTGGGTCACGCCCACCAGTCTTTCAGGCGGCCCGGATGAGAGTCACTCACCACCGCTGCGGCGCAACACTTCGCTCAGCCGTTCGGCCGCGGCGATCACTGCCGGGGCGTGCAGTCGGCCGGGCTGCCGGGACAACCGCTCGATTGGTCCGGAGACGCTGACGGCGGCGATCACCTTTCCCGAGGGGGAGCGGACGGGTGCCGAGACCGACGCCACGCCGGGCTCGCGTTCGCCGACCGAATGGGCCCAGCCCCGACGCCGTACGGCGGCGAGCGCCACCGCGGAATAGCGACTGCCGCGTAATCCGCGCTGCATCCGATCGGGTTCCTCCCACGCCAACAGCACCTGGGCGGCGGATCCGGCGGTCATCGTGAGTTGGGTGCCGACAGGCACGCTGTCCCGCAGACCCGACATCCGCTCGGCCGTGGCCACACACACCCGGAAGTCACCCTGCCGCCGGAACATCTGGGCCGATTCGCCGGTGATGTCGCGCAGCCGGGCGAGCACGGGACCCGCGGTGGCCAGCAGCCGGTCCTCGCCGGCGGCGGAGGCGAGTTCGCCCAGTCGCGGGCCGAGAATGAACCGTCCCTGGAGGTCGCGACTGACCAGTCGGTGGTGTTCGAGGGCCACGGCGAGCCGGTGCGCGGTCGGCCTGGCCAATCCGGTAGCTGACACGAGGCCGGCCAGCGTGGTAGGACCGGTTTCCAGGGCACTCAACACCAGTGCGGCTTTGTCCAGGACGCCGACACCGCTAGAGTTGTCCATGCCTTGATACTGCCGTCTCGAATGTTGGAATGCAAGTCGGGTACGGGAGGCTCCTGGAACGAGTACGGAACAGCGTAGGGAGAGTCGCCGACATGGAAGAGACTGTGGCCAAGACACTGAGTGAGAAGGTCTGGGACGCCCACGTCGTCCGAGCCGCGGCCGGCGAGCCCGATCTGTTGTACATCGACCTCCACCTGGTCCATGAAGTCACCAGCCCGCAGGCCTTCGACGGCCTGCGGCAGGCCGGACGGCCGGTGCGACGGCCCGACCTCACCATGGCGACCGAAGATCACAACACCCCGACGCTCAACATCGATCAGCCGATCGCCGACCCGGTCTCGCGGACCCAGGTGGACACGCTGCGGCGCAACGCCAAGGAGTTCGGCGTCCGGATCCACAGTCTCGGCGATCTCGACCAGGGCATCGTGCACATCATCGGCCCGCAGCTCGGCCTGACCCAGCCCGGCCTGACCGTGGTCTGCGGCGACTCCCACACCTCCACCCATGGGGCCTTCGGGGCGATCGCGTTCGGCATCGGCACGTCCGAGGTCGAGCACGTGCTCGCGACTCAGACCCTGCCCGCAGGCCCGGCCGAAGACCATGGCCGTCAACGTCAACGGCGAGCTGCCCCCCGGGGTGACCGCCAAGGACGTCGTCCTGGCTCTGATCGCGAAGGTCGGGACCGGCGGAGGCCAGGGCTACATCGTCGAGTACCGCGGCTCCGCCATCGAGGCCCTCTCCATGGAGGGCCGGATGACGATCTGCAACATGAGCATCGAATGGGGCGCCAAGGCGGGACTGATTGCGCCGGACGACACGACGTTCGCCTATCTCAAGGGCCGTCCGCACGCGCCGGAGGGCGAGGACTGGGAGGCGGCCGTCGCGTACTGGCGGACGCTGGCCACCGATCCGGGCGCCCGGTTCGACGAAGAGGTGGATCTCGACGCGACCCAGTTGACGCCGTTCGTCACCTGGGGCACCAACCCCGGCCAGGGGGTGCCGCTCGGCGCGTCGGTGCCCGACCCGGAGATCTTCGCCGATGAGCACGAACGGATCTCGGCCCGCAAAGCCTTGCAGTACATGGATCTGACCGCCGGCACGCCGATGCGCGAGATCGCCGTGGACACCGTCTTCCTCGGCTCGTGCACCAACGGCCGGATCGAGGACCTGCGGATCGCGGCTGACGTGATCAAGGGTCACCAGGTCGCCGACGGGCGTCCGGATGCTCGTCGTCCCCGGCTCCGCCCGGGTCCGGCTGCAGGCCGAGGACGAGGGTCTCGACATCGTCTTCAAGGAGGCCGGGGCCGAGTGGCGCGCGGCCGGATGTTCGATGTGTCTTGGCATGAATCCAGACCAACTGGCTCCCGGCGAGCGGTCTGCCTCGACCTCGAACCGTAACTTCGAAGGCCGCCAGGGCAAGGGCGGGCGGACCCATCTGGTCTCTCCGCCGGTGGCCGCTGCCACCGCCGTCGCCGGCAGGCTGTCCGCTCCCGCGGACCTGTGACCCCAGGACCAGGACAGGACCAGGACATGGACAAAGTTCGGCACCCACACCGGAACGGCGCTCCCGCTGCGCCGCAGCAACGTGGACACCGACCAGATCATCCCGGCGGTCTACCTCAAGCGGGTGACCAAGACCGGCTTCGAGGACGGCCTGTTCGCCGCCTGGCGGAACGATCCCGACTTCGTCCTCAACCGCCCCGAGTACGCGGACGCGACGATCTTGATTCCCGGGCCCGACTTCGGGACCGGCTCCTCCCGCGAGCACGCCGTCTGGGCCTTGCAGAACTACGGATTCCGGGTGGTCGTCGGGTCCCGCTTCGGCGACATCTTCCGCAGCAACTCCGGCAAGGCGGGTCTGCTGGTGGCGGTCGTCGACCACAAGATCATCGAGGAACTGTGGGAGTTCGTCGAGGCAAATCCCTCCTCGCCGCTGACGGTGGACCTCGCCGCGCAGACGATCACCGCGGACGGTTTCGAGACCGATTTCGAGATCGATGCCGTACACGAAATGGCGTCTGCTCGATGGCCTGGACGACATCGGGTTGACTCTTCGCCACGTAACCGAGATCGAGGCGTACGAGCTGGATCGGCCGGCTCACAAGCCGAAAACCCTGCCGGCAAAGGTCGCCGCAACGACCTGATCAGCCCGGAATCGGCGGCTTTTCCTTACGACACGGGGCAAACCGGCGGTAGGTGATTGTTTGCTCGCCTACGCTTCTCTAGCGTTGGTACCGCAGACGTACGGTACGCTGCGCGCGGGCCGGAGTGGCTCGTCGAAAGCTGTGAGAAGGGAAGCCGTGAACAAGGCGGAATTGATCGAGGCGCTGTCTGGCCACTACGACGGCAACAAGGCAGAGGCGGCTCGGGCGCTGAACGCTGTGGTGCAAACCATCACCTATCAGACGGCGGGAGGCCAGAAGGTCTCCATCACCGGCTTCGGAGTCTTCGAGAAGGTGGCGCGTCCGTCCCGCATGGTGCGCAATCCTCGCACCGGTGAGCGCAAGCGGGCCAAGGCGACTGCGGTGCCGCGGTTCCGCGCCGGCTCGGACCTGAAGGCTTTCGTCTCGGGCGCCAAGAAGGTCCCGAAGGCCACCGCCAAGAAGGCTGCTCCGGCGACCGCGGCCGCGACGAAGGCCGCCGCCACCAAGGCGGCGCCGACGACGAAGGCGGCAGCGACCAAGGGAGCGGCCAAGGCGCCCGCGAGAAAGGCTCCGGCGGCCAAGGCCACTCCGGCCAAGAGCGCGGCGGCGAAGAAGGCTCCGGTTACCAGGACCGCCGCGACCAAGGCCACGGCGAAGAAGTCTCCGGCGACCAAGACCACGGCGGCCAAGACCACAGCCACCAGGACCACGGCGAAAAAGGCTCCGGCCACGAAGGCCTCGGCGACCAAGAAAGCCACCGCCACCACCAAGTCGGCACCGGCCAAGAAGTCGGTCGCCAAAGCCACCCCTGCCAAGACGACCGCTGCCAAGACGACCGCTGCCAAGACGACCGCTGCCAAGAAGGCGCCGGCCGCCAAGACCACGGCAAAGAAGGCTCCGGCGGCCAAGAAGTCCACGACTGCCGCCAAGGCGCCGGCGAAACGCGCAGCCAAGAAGAGCTAGCGCGAGGGGCGTTGAGGTCAGCAGTTGACCGGCCGCAGTTTCCCGGCTCGCTCCAGTACCTCCGTGGTGGCCCGCCCGACGCCGATCCGGCGGGCCGCTACAAGATCGGTTTCGGTGTCCACGTCCGCGCGGGCGTCCGGCACCGGCAGCTCCTCCGGCGACAGCGCATGCGCCCCCGAATCCCGGTGCGCGGCGGCGGAACGTCCACCGAATCGAGGATCCAAGACCGCGCCCCGAGCGATCAGCATCGTCGTGCCGATGCCGGATCCGTCCGCGAGGAACGCCCGGTCGTACGGCTCGGCGGCCGCGAGCACGGCGCGGACCGATGCAGCCCGCAGGGTGGGAAGATCGCCGACGCACGCCAAGATGGTGCTCGCCCCGCCCGCCCGGAGCGTTTCCGCACCATGGGTCAGGGCTGCATTGAGTCCGGGTTCGGCGGGGTCGGCGATGACCGACAGGTCGAGCCCCAACCGCGTCAATTCACCCGCGCGGACGGTGCCGACGACGAGCACCTGGTCCAGCACCTCGTGCAGGGCGGTGAGGGTGTCGACCGCCATCGCCCAAGCCAGCTCCCGGCGGAGTGCGTCGCCCATCGAGGCCAGCCGGCTCTTCGCCGGAGTGCCGGGTTTGAGGGCCACGACGGCGGCCCGAAAGCCCGCCGGGCTGATCTTGCTCATGATCGGTCCATGCTGCCACGATCCCGTACAGTGAAGCCATTTCCGACGGCCAGGGGAACCGGTCCGGGGGATGCAGCGAGACCGAGCAGAAGAGAGGCCATGTGATGCGGGTGGCCGACGACGGGGGTCTCGCCCGACGCTCGCGCCGTCGTCCCTCCTTGGCCCGGGTCAACCACGAGCCCGCACCGGCCTTGTTGCCGGCGACGGTCCGGTTCCTCAACGCGATCATGAAGCCCTTCACCCGCACCGATTGGGCCGGGACCGACAAGCTGCCACAGACGGGCGGTCTTGTCGTCGCGGTGAACCACATATCCAACACCGATCCGTTGGCCATCGGCCAATTCCTCGCCTACTCGGGCCGCTGGCCGCACTTCCTCGCCAAGTCCAGCCTGTTCGAGGTGCCGTTGTTCGGATCGTTGTTGCGGAACACGGCCCAGTTGCCGGTGCACCGCAACAGCCGGCAGGCGAGCCACGCACTGTCCGCCGCCGTGGACGCGGTCCGCGGCGGCCAGGCGGTGATCATCTACCCGGAGGGCACCATCACCGCCGAGCCCGACCTGTGGCCGATGAAGGGCAAGACCGGGGCGGCCAGGATCGCGTTCGAAGCCAACTGCCCGGTGATCCCGGTGGGGCAGTGGGGGGCGCAGGAACTCATGTACGGCAAGCGGATCCACTTCCCGCACCTGTGGCCGCCCAAGACCTTGCGGATGCGGGTGGGTGACCCGGTGCCGCTGGCCGATCTGCGCGGCGGGCCGATGACCGCGGACAGTCTGAACGAAGCCACCGACCGCATCATGGGCGCGATCACGGACCTGGTGGCCGTGTTGCGGGGCGAGGTGCCACCGGCGGAGCGGTTCGACCCCAGGACGGCGGGATGAGCCTCCAGGGTCGCGGTGATGGGATCCGGCTCTTGGGGCACCGCCTTCGCGATGGTGCTGTCCGACGCCGGCCAGTCGGTGACGATGTGGGCCCGGCGACCCGAACTGGCTTCGGCGATCACCTCGTCGCATCGCAACGTGGACTACTTCCCGACGATCGAGCTGCCGCCGTCGCTGATAGCGGTGTCGGATCCGGCCGAGGCCATGGCCGCCGCGGAGTTCGTCGTGCTGGCCGTGCCGTCGCAGTCGTTGCGGGCCAACCTGGCGACGTGGGCGATCCCGCCGGGCGCCGTCGTGGTCAGTCTGGCCAAGGGCATCGAACTCGGTACCGGTCTGCGGATGAGTGAGGTGATCGCCGAGGCGGGGTCGATCCCACCGGAGCGGCTGGCCGTGGTGACGGGGCCCAACCTCGCCCGGGAGATCGCCGAACGTCAACCGTCGGCCAGCGTCGTCGCCAGCACCGATGCCGGCACCGCGACCGCGCTGCAGAACATCTGCCACACGGCCAGGTTCCGGGCTTACACGAACGCGGACGTGATCGGCTGCGAGCTGGCGGGCGCCACCAAGAACGTGATCGCCCTCGCCGTCGGGATGGCGATCGGTCTCGGGCTGGGCTCGAACGCGACCGCGTCGGTGATCACCCGAGGGCTGGCGGAAGCGACTCGGCTCGGACTGGCGTTGGGCGCGGACCCGTACACGTTTTCCGGGCTGGCCGGCCTCGGGGACCTGGTGGCCACCTGCTCGTCGCCGCTGTCGCGGAACCGGACGTTCGGGGAGGAATTGGGCCGAGGCCGCACCGTCGCGGAGATCACGGCGTCCACCAGACAGGTCGCCGAGGGCGTCAAGTCCTGCGCGTCCATCCAGGAACTGGCCGGCCGGGTGGGCGTGGAGATGCCGATCGTGGACGCCGTGGCCGCTGTGGTGGCCGGCGAGTTGACCGCGGCAGAGATGATCACCGCTTTGATGTCCCGCGCGGCCCGACCCGAGCGCTACTGACCGAGCTGACCCGACACCCCTGAACTGTTGGGAAACAGCTGCGACACGCCGGGCCAGCCACCCCTAAATTGGGGAACTGTAGCCAGTTTCCCTAATTTCGGGGTGGGTTGGGCTCCGGTCGTGCGATATCTCGACAGTTTCCGGTTTGCTAAGCGATCGTGGCCAGGGCTTGCTCCAGGTCGGCCCAGAGGTCCTCCACATGCTCGATCCCGACCGAGAGCCGGACCAGACCCTCCGGCACGGTCGGGAGTTCGCTCGGCCAACGGCGCCGCCGCTCCAGGGTGGATTCCACCCCGCCGAGACTCGTCGCCGCGACCCAGAGCCGGGTCGCGGTCACGAACGCTTCGGCCGTCGGGCCATCGGCGAAGTCGATCGACACCAGGGATCCGAAGCCGGCCATCGTCCGGGCGGCAACCTCGTGGCCCGGGTCGCTCGGCAACCCCGGATAGCGAACACGTTGCACCACCTGCTGTTCGGCCAGGCGTTCGGCCAGGACCTGGGCGTTGGCCTGCGCCTGCCCGAGCCGGACCGGGAGGGTACGGATGCCGCGCAGCACCAGGTAGGCCTCCATGGTGCCCGGCACCGCCCCGTGGAGCTTGCGGTTCGCGGTGAGGGCGTCGAAGCGGGCGGTGTCGTGTTCGGCCACCACCAGGGCGCCGAGCAGCGCGTCGGAGTGCCCGGACAGCAGCTTGGTGGCGGAGTGCAGGACGATGTCGGCGCCGACCGCCAGCGGCTGCTGCAGCAGGGGAGTGGCGAACGTGTTGTCAACGACCAGCGTCACGTCCGGCAGCGCGGCCGCGACGGCGGGCAGATCCGCGACCTCGATGGTCGGGTTGGTGGGAGTTTCCAGCCAGACCAGGTCGGCTCCCTCGGCGGCGGCGAGGACCTGCGCCGTGTCGGCGACGTCGACCCGGCGGACGGTGCCGCCATAGCGGGTGGCCCGTTCCTCGGCGGCGGCGATCACTCCCAGGTAGGCGTTCTGCGGGACGACGACGGTGAAGTTCTGCGGCAGCAACTCCAACACCGCATGGGCCGCGGCCATCCCGCTGCCGAACGTGAGGGCCCGGCCGCCTTCGAGCGCCCCGATCGTTTCCTCCAGTGCCAACCAGGTCGGGTTGCCGTAGCGCCCGTACCCCATCTCGCCGGTCCCCACCTCAGGGCTGGCGGCGTACGTGGAGGCGAACACAATCGGCGGGTTAAACGGCGCGTCCGGTACCGGCGCGGGCCGGCCGGCGGTCACGGCGACGGTCTGGAGGCGGAGCCTGTTCACGGATCCAGTCTCGCGCGTCGGCCGGGTGCGGTCGGCAGCCCCCGGTAGGGTCGGCCCCGATGACCAGCGCAGTGCCCGAGGCGACCCCCCCAGCGAATGACCAGCCGGTCGCCCGGCCGCGGGTCGCGGTGATCTTCGGCGGCGCCAGCAGCGAGCACGCGATCTCCTGCTTGACCGCGGGCGGAGTGCTGTCGGCGATCGACCGCGAGCGCTACGACGTCGTCGGGATCGGGATCACCAGATCCGGCCGCTGGATCGTGGTCGACGACGAATCGATGGCCGAGTTGACGGTGGTCGACGGCCGGCTGCCCGAGTTGACCGAACAAGCCGCCGACGCCTTGTTGTTGCGCGGTTCCTCCGGAACCGACCTCGCGGTCCGGGAGTCGGTGCAGCACGGAACTTCCGACGGGTTGTCTCGGCTCGGGCCCGTCGACGTCGCCTTCGCCTTGCTGCACGGTCCGTTCGGCGAGGACGGCACCATCCAGGGACTGTTGGAGATGATGGGCACCCGCTACGTCGGTGCGGGGGTGCTGGCGAGTGCCGTCGGCATGGACAAGGTGTTCATGAAGCTCGTGCTCGCGGCTTGCGGACTACCGGTCGGACCCTTTGTCGCGATCCGGCCCGAGGAGTGGCGAAACGACCCGGATGCCTGCTTGGAGGCGGTTGCCGCCTTGCACTTCCCCGTGTTTGTGAAGCCCTGCCGAGGCGGCTCCAGCTTGGGCATCAGCCGGGTCGACGGGCCGGAAGAGTTGGTCGCGGCCATCGAGGCGGCCCGGCAGTACGACCCGAAGGTGATCGTGGAGGAGGGGATCACTGGGGCGCGGGAATTCGAGTGCGGCGTACTCGGGGATCCCGACGGCGGTCCTCCCGCGGCCAGCGTCCTCGGCGAGGTGCGACTGCACTCCGGGTTCTACGACTTCGATGCCAAGTACCTGCCGGAGGACCAGGTCGAACTCGATGTGCCTGCCAACGTCGACGCCGAGATCGTCGAGGAGGTGCAAGGGCTCGCGATCAAGACCTTCGAGGCCCTCGGTTGTGAGGGACTGGCCCGAGTCGACGTGTTCTGCACGCCGCACCGGAAGATCGTGATCAACGAGATCAACACGATGCCGGGCTTCACCGCGACCTCGATGTTCCCGCGGTTGTGGGCCGCCAGTGGGGTCGACTACCCCCAACTGGTCGATCGGCTCCTGCAATTGGCGTTACACCGTCCGGTCGGCCTCCGTTGAGTTAGCGGGCAGCGATGAGCTTGCGGGCTGGTCGCGTACAGCTGCTCGGGTTGCCGTCACCTGCTGGGGTTCGCCCCCGAGCAGATGACCCGAACCCGAGCAGCTGCGGCGTGGGCGGGGCGAACCCGAGCAGCTCGAGGAGCTGCGAGTGTCGGGTGTCTCAGACGCGGCTCGGGCTGCCGACGAGGAGTCGACGCGCCAAATCGCCAAGCTGGAGATCGGGCAGGAAATTTGCGCGTCAACGACCGAGGAGAAAGCACAGAGTCCGGACCGTCTGAGACGCACGAGCAGCTCAAGTATTCAGATGTGCACGACCGGGCAGGTGACGGTACGGGTGATGCCGGGGACGGTCTGCACCTTGGCCACGACGAGCTGGCCGAGTTCGTCGACGCTGGAGGCTTCGGCCCGCACGATCACGTCGTACGGCCCGGTCACATCTTCGGCCAGGGTCACACCCTGGATCGCGCCGATGTCGCGGGCGACCTCGGCGGCCTTCCCGACATTGGTCTGCACCAAGATGTATGCCTGAACCACCATCTGTTACATCCTCCATCCATCCATGTGACGGTCACGCTACAGGGTCGGTCGGCAATGTGGCAGGTCAAGCTTTGATCACGAACTTCCGGCACGTTTCGCCGGACAGCAACCGATCACGAGGCAAGTTCACACGAAGGGACCCGATGACCGACACGACGAGAGCGACCGTAGCGGACTTGGGCGAATTCGGCCTGATCGAGACGGTGACGGCCGGCCTCTCCGGGGGTGCCGCCGTGCTGGTCGGCCCCGGTGACGACGCCGCCGTGCTCGAGCTGCCCGGCCCGGTGCTCAGTTCGATCGACGTCCTGGTCGAGAACGTCCACTTCCGGCGGATGTGGTCCGAGCCGGAGCAGGTGGGCCGGAAGGCGATCGCGGTGAACGTGGCCGACATCGAGGCGATGGGCGGTCGGGCGCTGGCGGTGACGGTCGGGTTCTCGGCGCCCGGCGACCTGCCGACGGCCTGGGTGCAGGGACTGAGCGCGGGCCTGCGGGCCGAGTGCGAGACGGCCGGGGTCCTCCTGGTCGGCGGCGACGTGACCCTCTCCCGCGACATCACGATCGCGGTCAGCGTCCTGGGGGTCCTCGACGGGCGGGCGCCGGTACTGCGCTCCGGCGCCGGTCCGGACCAGGTGGTTGCGGTCGCCGGCCGGTTGGGATGGGCGGCGGCGGGCCTGCTGGTGCTCAGCCGTGGCTTTCGGTCGCCGCGGGCGGTGGTGGAGGCGTACCGGGTGCCGCAGGTGCCGTACGGGGAGGGCCCGATCGCGGCCGTCGCCGGCGCCACCGCGCTGATCGACGTCTCCGACGGACTGCTGGCCGATCTCGGGCACGTGGCTCGGGCCTCCGGCGTGACCATCCGGCTCGAACGGGCCGCCTTCGAGGTGCCCGAGCCGCTGCAGGCCGTCGGCGCCGCGACCGGCACCGATCCGTACCAGCTCATCCTCACCGGCGGTGAAGACCACGCGCTGGCCGGTTGTTTCGTCGACGCGGCTCACGTGCCGGCCGGGTGGCGGGTGGTCGGCACCACCCGCGCTCCCGACGCCGAACCGGCCGTCCTGGTCGACGGGGAGCCGTGGGAGGGCGCCGGCGGGTGGGACCACTTCCGGGCCAAGCGGTGAGGGTGCGGTGAACGCAGTGCAGGCGGCGCAACTACCCACCGCTCGGGTGCTGACCGTGGCCGGTTCCGACTCCGCCGGTGGGGCCGGCATCCAGGCCGATCTGAAGACGATGCTCGCGCACGGTGTCCACGGGATGAGTGTGCTGACCGCGGTCACCGCGCAGAACTCCCGCGGCGTACAGGGCGTCTGGTCCTTGCCCGAGAACGCGATCTCGGGCCAGTTCCACAGCGTCGTCGCCGATGTCGGGGTGGACGCGGTGAAGACCGGCATGCTCGGCACGGTCGCCGTCACCGAGTTGGTCGCAGACCTCCTGGCGGGCCTCGAGGGCGTCCCGGTCGTGGTCGATCCGGTGTGCACCAGCAAGCACGGCGATCCGCTCATCGATCCCGACGCGGTGGCGGCGGTCCGGGAGTCCTTGCTGCCGCACGCGACCGTGCTGACGCCGAATCTGCCGGAGGCCGTGCTGCTTTCCGGACTGCCGGACACGGCGCCGGCCGCCGAGTTCGCGGCGGTCCTGCGCGACCACGGTGCAACTTGGGTCGTGATCAAGGGTGGCCACGCGGCCGGCGACCCGGTCGACCATCTGTTCGGGCCGGATGCGGTCGAGTTCTCCTTCGCCGCGGAACGCTCCGACAATCGGCACAGCCACGGCACTGGCTGCACCCTGGCCTCCGCCATCGCCTGCCGGCTCGCGCTCGGCGACGAGGTGCCGGTGGCGGTCGAGCGGGCCAAGGCGTACGTCACGGGCGCGATCGAGAACGGCTTCGCCCTCGGCGCCGGCATCGGGCCCACCGACCACCTGTGGTGGGTCCGCAGCTGCGTCGAAGACCGACTCGAAGGGAAGTGACCTGATGGGTGAACGGGAGTCTCCGCCGGGTGGATTGTCCGCCGCGGACTTCCATCGGCGACCCGGGGTGGGCGACTGGCGGGTCACGGCGTGGGGACCGCAGGCCGTCTTCCTCGCCAGCTCACTCGCCGTCGGATCGCGGTTGGTGCCCGCGATCGTGGCAGCTGGTGAGAGGCAACACGTCGAGCCGGACGTCGACCTGCGGCCCGAGGCGGTCGTGATTCGCGTGCCATACCGCGGTGCCGACCGGATTCCGGCGGGTGCGGCGGCCTTCGCGGCCGAGGTCTCCGCGGCGGCGGGGGCGTTGGGGTTGGCCGCCGAACCGAAGTTGATCCAGACGGTCGATCTCGCGGTCGCACAGCATTCGGGAACGGAAGCCCGACCGTTCTGGACAGCCGCTCTCGGCTACGAGGTGTCCGGCGACGTCGACTCGATCGATCCGCTCCGCCGCGGCCCTCAGCTGTCGTTTCAACCGATCCGGGGCGACCGCGTGGGTCGCGGCCGCACGCATGTCGACGTGTCCGTGCCGGCTGAGCTCGCGCGCGCTCGGGTCGACGCCGCCATCGCCGCCGGTGGCACCCTCGTCGACGACTCCTATGCGCCGGCCTGGTGGACCCTCGCCTCACCCGATCACCACGGCATCGACATTGCCGCCTGGAACGACACCTACGAGTAGCGACGCCCGGGCACTCCGCATCGCGGTGCGGCGTGGGATCGGGGCGGCCCGGGTCAGGATCGCGTAACCTCCTGATCATGGCGTCCCGCGCGTCTTCCCCGCCGCGGTCGCGTAACTCGGGCGGCAGCAGCCGCCCCGGTACGCAGTCGCGGTCGCCCGGAAGCAAGACCACCAGCCGCTCCAGCACGACGTCGCGCACGCCCGCGAACCGGCGGCCACCGGCCAAGGGCGCCTCCCGGCCCAGCTCGCGATCCGGTTCCCGGACGAGGTCGCGCCAGCCCCGGAAGCCACCGCTGCTGGTCCGCTTCTTCGCCGGCATCGGGTCGATGTGGATCGGTCTGGGTCATCTGGTCGGGGCCGGTATCCGGCGGATCGGGTACGGCGCCCGCGATCTCGATCCGGCGCTGCGGCGCGACGGGGTCGGCCTGTTCCTGATCGGTTGCGCGATCATCATCGGCGCCGAGTTCTGGTTCGGGCTGCCAGGCGCGGTGGGAAACTACGTGCGGGTCGGCGTCTCGACCGTGATCGGCGCCCTGGCGTACGCGGCCCCGATCCTGCTGGCGATCATGGCCTGGCGGACCATGCGGCACCCCGACCACAACGGTCCCGGCGGTCGGCAGGCGATCGGCTGGGTCGCGGTCATCCTCGGCCTGTTGGGTCTGATCAACATCGCCCGGGGCCTGCCGCGGACCAACGAACCGGAACAGCTCCGCGAGGCCGGCGGCATCTTCGGCTACCTCTCCTCGAGCCTGCTCTCGGACCTGCTCACCGTTTACGTGGCGGCTCCGCTGCTGGCGCTGCTGTTGATCTTCGGTCTGCTGGTCGTGATCGGCATCCCGCTGTATGAGATGCCCGACCGGTTCCGGAAGCTGCTGGTCCTGATCGGCCGCCGGCCCGACGCAGACGAGGACGATCCGGAGCGGACGTACGAATCCGATCAGGCGTACGAGTCGCCGGTCGTGGAGGAGAAGCCGCGCAGGCCCCGGAAGAAGGCAATCCAGAGCGAGTCCCTGCTCGCCGGTGACTTCGGTGGTCGGATCGTTCCCCTCGACGAGCATCCGGGCGGGGACCTCGAGGACCGCGAGGACGTTGCGGAGGTCGAGCCGCCCGGCGGGTCGGCCACCGAACTCACCCAGCCGGTCACGGCGGGCCTGCCCCCGGGCGTGGTGGTCCGCGGGGAGGACCTCGAACCGCCGCCGCACACCCCGGTTCCGCAGCGGGTGGAGCAGTTGCAGCTGTCCGGCGACGTGCAGTACCTGCTGCCCGACACCGAGGCGCTGAAGCAGGGGAGTGTGCACCGGGCGCGCACCGAGGCCTCCGATGCCGTCGTGCACCGGTTGACCAGCGTGCTGGAGCAGTTCCAGATCGATGCCATGGTCACCGGATACAGCCGCGGCCCGACCGTCACCCGGTACGAGGTCGAGCTCGGGCCGGCGGTCAAGGTCGAGAAGGTCACCGCCCTCAGTCGCAACATCGCCTACGCGGTGGCGAGCGCCGACGTACGGATCCTGTCGCCCATCCCCGGCAAGTCCGCGATCGGCATCGAGATCCCCAACACCGACAAGGAAGTGGTCTCCCTCGGCGACGTGCTCCGCTCGGCCAAGGCGCGCAACGACCAGCATCCGATGACCGTCGGGTTGGGCAAGGACGTCGAGGGCGGTTTCGTGGTGGCCAATCTGGCCAAGATGCCGCACCTGCTGGTGGCCGGCGCCACCGGCTCCGGCAAGTCCAGCTTCATCAACTCCATGATCACGTCGGTGATGATGCGGGCCACGCCCGACGAGGTGCGGATGCTGCTGGTCGACCCGAAGCGGGTCGAGCTCACCGCGTACGAAGGCATCCCGCACCTGGTCACGCCGATCATCACCCAGCCGAAGAAGGCCGCCGAAGCCCTGCAGTGGGTCGTCCGCGAGATGGACATGCGCTACGACGACCTAGCCGCCTTTGGCTTCCGGCACGTGGACGACTTCAACAAGGCGGTGCTGAGCGGTTCGGTGAAGCCGCTGGTGGGTTCGGAGCGAGAGCTGGCGCCCTACCCGTATCTGCTCGTGATCGTGGACGAGCTGGCCGACTTGATGATGGTGGCGCCGCGGGACGTGGAGGACTCGATCGTCCGGATCACCCAGCTGGCCCGGGCCGCCGGCATCCACCTGGTGCTGGCCACCCAGCGGCCGAGCACCGACGTGGTGACCGGTCTGATCAAGGCCAACGTGCCGAGTCGGCTGGCCTTCGCGACGTCGTCGATGACCGACTCGCGGGTGATCCTGGACCAGCCGGGCGCGGAGAAGCTGGTCGGCCAGGGCGATGGCCTGTTCCTGCCGATGGGGATGAGCAAGCCGATCCGGATCCAGGGAGCTTGGGTCACCGAGTCCGAGGTCCGGACCGTGGTCAAGCACGTGACCGAGCAACTCGCCCCGACCTACCGCGAAGACGTGGCGGTGGCGCCGGAGTCGGCCACCAAGGTCGCCGAGGACATCGGCGATGACCTCGATCTGGTGCTGCAGGCGGTGGAGTTGGTCGTCAACCTGCAGCTCGGGTCGACCTCGATGCTGCAACGGAAGCTCCGGGTCGGGTTCGCCAAGGCCGGCCGGCTGATGGACATCCTCGAGACCCGGGGCGTCGTCGGCCCGTCGGAGGGCTCCAAGCCCCGCGAGGTGCTGGTCAAGCCCGACGAGCTCGAGGCCGTGATGGACAACCTGCGCAACGGCTAGCGCCCGACCCGCCCTCACGCGAGTTTCGGAACGCGCTCGGATGGCGGGCCTGGCCGTGACCGAGGGCGCCACAGCATCCCGTGGTGTCCGCCATACTGGTCCGGTCATGACCTCAGCACCCCCCGCCACCCAACCCACCGTCCATCTTGTCTCGCTCGGTTGTGCGCGCAACGACGTCGACTCCGAGGAATTGGCGGCGCGGCTGGAACTCGGCGGGTTCCGGCTGACCGAGGACGCCCAGGACGCGGACGCGGTGCTGGTCAACACCTGCGGGTTCGTGGAGAGTGCGAAGAAGGACTCCGTCGACACATTGCTGGCGGCCGCCGATCTGTCCGCGGACGGCCGCGACCGGGTGGTCGTGGCCGCCGGCTGTCTCGCCGAGCGCTACGGCGCCGAGTTGGCCGAGTCGCTGCCGGAGGCGGACGCGGTCCTCGGGTTCGACGACTATCCCGACATCGCCGCGAAGTTGCGCGCGCTGCTCGCCGGCGAGCGGCACGAGGCGCATCGGCCACGGGACCGGCGGCGGTTGTTGCCGCTGACCCCGGTCGAACGCCCGGCTGCCCACGCCATCGTGCCCGGTCACGGCGATCCGTGGGCCGACCTGCCGCCGGGGGTGGCGCCGGTCAGCGCGCCCCCGCTGCGCCGCCGGCTCAACGGCCTGCCGTGGGCCCCCCTGAAGTTGGCCTCCGGCTGCGACCGCCGGTGCAGCTTCTGTGCCATCCCGGCGTTCCGCGGTGCGTACCTGTCCCGGCCGGTCGCCGAGATCGTGGCCGAGGCCCGGTGGCTGGCGCAGTCGGGCGTCCGGGAGGTGCTCCTGGTCAGCGAGAATTCCTCCTCCTACGGCAAGGATCTCGGAGATCTGCGGCTGCTGGAAAAGCTGCTGCCCGAGCTGGCGGCAGTCGAAGGTCTGGACCGGGTTCGGGTGTCGTACCTGCAACCGGCGGAGATGCGGCCCGGTCTGATCGAGGTGCTGGCGGGTACGCCGGGCGTCGTGCCGTACTTCGATCTGTCCTTCCAGCACGCGGCGCCGACCCTGCTGCGGCGGATGCGTCGATTCGGTGACCCGGACGCGTTCTTGGGACTGCTGGCGTCGATCCGGGCCCTCGCACCGGACGCGGGGGTGCGCAGCAACGTGATCTGCGGCTTTCCAGGGGAGACCGAGGCCGAGCTGGAGATCCTGCGAGACTTCCTGATCGCCGCCGATCTGGACGTGATCGGGGTGTTCGGTTACTCCGACGAGGACGGGACGGAGGCGGCCCGGCTGCCCGGTCAGCTTTCGCCGGACGAGATCGAGGCCCGCCGCCAGGACCTGGCCGACCTCGCCGACGAACTGATCGCCCAGCGGGCGGAGGCCCGGATCGGCGAGCGGGTCGAGGTCCTGGTCGAGGAGATCGCGGAGGCGGTCGTCGGGCGGGCCGCTCATCAGGGCCCGGAGGTGGACGGCAGCACGAGCGTCGTCGGGGTCGACGGGGTCCGGGTCGGCGAGATCGTGATCGCCCGGGTGAGCGGATCCGAGGGCGCGGACCTGATCGCCGAGGGATTGGATGTGATGCCGTGAGCGAAGCGCCGGAGTCGTCCCCGTGGAACGTGCCGAACGCCCTGACCACGTTCCGACTCGTGCTGGTCCCGGTCTTCGCCTGGATGCTGCTGGCGCACCCGGACGAGACGGGCTGGCGACTGGCCACCACCGGCGTCTTCGCGCTCGCCATCGGGACCGATTTCGTCGACGGCTATCTAGCCCGAAAGCACAACATCGTCACGGCGTTCGGCAAGCTGGCCGACCCCATCGCCGACAAAGCGCTGACCGGGATGGCCTTCATCGGGCTCTCCATCCTGGGCGAGCTGTGGTGGTGGGTGACCATCGTGATCCTGATCCGGGAGTGGGGGATCACCGTCATGCGGTTCGTCGTCCTGCGCTATGGCGTGATGGCCGCCGGTCGCGGCGGCAAAGTCAAGACGGTGCTGCAGGCGGTGGCACTGATCCTTTATCTGCTGCCGCTGCCCGGTTGGGCGGAGCCGGTCGCGTGGGTGGTGATGGCCGCCGCCTTCGTCGTGACGGTCGTGACCGGCATCGACTACGTCCGGGAGGCCGTGCAACTCCGGCGCCGGGCGACCGCGCGTACGTGACGACGACCGACCAGGAGGATCTCGCCACCGCGCTGATCGCCCGGTTGGATCGGCGGGGCGAGACGCTGGCGACCGCGGAGTCGCTCACGGGCGGCCTGATCGGAGCGGCCCTGACGTCGGTACCGGGCGCGTCGCGGGTCTACCGGGGCGGCGTGATCAGCTACGCGACCGATCTGAAGGCGGTACTCGCGGGCGTGGAGCCGGCCACGCTCGCCGCGGTGGGAGCGGTGGCGGCCGAGACGGCGGCGGAGATGGCCCGCGGGGTCGCCGAACGGTGCTCCGCCGACTACGGCCTGGCGGTGACCGGCGTCGCGGGTCCGGACCCCCAGGACGGCCATCCGGTGGGCCAGGTCTTCGTCGGGCTCGCCGTCCCCGGCGCATCGGCGCGGGTCGTGGAACACCGCCTGCCGGGCGATCGGCCCTCGATCCGGACCGGCACCGTGGTCGCGGCCCTGACGCTGCTCGTCGAGCATCTCGATCAGGACGCTGATCCGCCCCTCGATTCGCCCCTCGATCCGCCCCTCCATCCGCAACGGCGTTCATGAGCCGGTCACACTCAAAGTTGTCGGACGAAGTGAGTACAGTTTTCGGTATGCGACCCGAACCGAAGCAGGTGCTCGTCCGTGAGCTGATCGGTGAGTCGCTGCGCGAGGAGCGGGTGTCCCAGGCCAAGACCCTCCGCGAGATCTCCAAGGCCGCCCGGGTGAGCCTCGGGTACCTGTCGGAGGTGGAGCGCGGTCAGAAGGAAGCCTCCAGCGAACTGCTCGCCTCGATCTGCTCGGCTCTGGACCTGCCGCTCTCGGTCGTGCTCAACGTCGTCAGCGAGAAGATGGCCGTGCACGAACTCGCCGCCCACGAGCGGGTGACTGCGCTGCCGACCATCCGCTCGGTGGCTCGGGCCGCCGCTTAGTCGCCTTGGGCGAACAGCACGGCCGCGCCACCGAACCGGCCGCGCTTCAGGTCTGACAGCGCTTTCGGCGCCGCACTCATGGGATAGCTCACCGTTGTGGCGCGCACCCCGAGGCGCGCGGCGAGCGCGAGGAACGTCTCCCCGTCGGCCCGGGTGTTGGCGGTGACGCTCCGCAATCGGCGCTCGCCGAACAGGGTGGCCTGGTAGTCCAGCGTCGGGATGTCGGAGGACCAGATGCCGGCCATGGCGAGCGTGCCGCCCCGATCGAGGGCACGCAGCGCGACCGGGACCAGCTCGCCGGCGGGAGCGAACATGATCGCGCCTTGCAGCGGCTCGGGCGGGGCATCGGTCGCGTTCCCGACAGAGTCCGCTCCGAGGTCGCGGGCCAGCTGCTGATTGTGTTCGCCGCGGGTCAGCACGTGTACCCGAAGTCCCTGGGCCAAGGCCACCTGGGCGGTCAGGTGCGCGCTGCCACCGAAGCCGTAGATGCCGAGCGCCCCGCCCGGCGGCACCTCGGCACACGCCAGGGCCCGGTAGCCGATGATGCCGGCGCACAGCAGCGGCGCCGCCTGTTCGTCGCCGATCCCGTCCGGCAGCCGGTACGCGTACGCCTCGTCGACCAGGCAGGCGTCGGCGTAGCCACCGTCGACGTCCCAGCCCGTGAAGGTCGGGTGCAGGCAGAGATTCTCCCGGCCGCGGCGGCAAAAGCGGCAACTGCCGTCGGTGCCACCGAGCCAGGCCACGCCCACCCGGTCGCCGACGGAGAACCGTTCGGCCCCCTCCCCGCGCGCCTCGACCGCACCGACCACCTCATGCCCAGGGGTCACGCGCGGCCGCCGCGGAGGCAGGTCGCCCTCCGCCAGGTGCAGGTCGGTACGGCAGACCCCGCAGCACCGCACTCGAATCCGGAGTTCGCCTGGCCCCGGATCGGGGACCTCGCGCTCTAAGCGCCGTAGCGGTCCGCCATCGATCGGTCCGGGCCGATCCACCACCCAGGCGTCCATAGCCGCCATTGTTCTCCGGCGCGGTCTACGGCTGACCGGTGGTCACGACAGCTGCGGTCTCCGCCATAGAAGTACGGCCCGCTCCGGAATTTCCGGTAGGCCTACCGATGCGGTGCGGGCGGGTGCGCGACAGGGTGGAGCGCATGACGAGATCCGACGGCGCTCGGCGCTCGCCTGAGGATCCGCGGGAGCCACTCTTCACCGGGGCGTTCGTGCGGCTGGCGGTCGCCGACCTCGCCTACTTCACCGCCGGCGGCGTGGCGATCTATGCGCTCCCGCTCTACGTCACCGGTCCCGTGGGTTCAGATCCGTCGGGCGCCGGGCTGGCGATCGGCGCCTTCGCGGTCTCGGCGCTGGTGTTGCGCCCCTTCGCCGGCCGGCTGTCGGACACCTGGGGGCGCCGGCCCTTGATGGTCGGCGGCGCCGTCCTCTGCGCGCTGGCCATGATGCTGACCGCGATCGTTGACTCGTTGCCGATGATCGTCGTCCTGCGCTTGCTGGTGGGGGTGGCCGAGGCGGCGTTCTTCGTGGCGTCCTTCGCCGTGCTAGCCGATCTCGCGCCGCCGAGTCGGATGGGCGAGGCCTTGAGCTACAACTCGCTCGGACTGTATCTGGGCTTGTCCTTCGGGCCGCCGCTCGGCGAGGTGCTCATCAACGGCGCCGGTTTCGCTGCGGCCTGGGTCGGCGCCGGTGTGCTCGCCGTACTCGCCGCGCTGATCGCGCTCGGCATCGGCGAGACCCGATCGCCGCGGTCGGACCTCGACGCGCCACCGCGGTTGATCCACTGGAAGGCGGTGCCGGCGTCGATCGGTTTCTTCACCTCGATCGCCGCGCTCGGCGGCTACCTCACCTTCGCGTCGTTGCAGGCCGCCGCGGTCGGCCTGGCCAGCACGAGTCTGCCGCTGTTCGTCTACGGAGCGGTGGTCGTGGTCGGTCGGGTCGTTTTCGCCAAGGTGCCGGACCGGTTGCCTGCGCTGCCACTGGGCGCGGCTGCCCTGGCCGCCGTCGCGGCTGGCCTCGTCGTGACCGCCGTGTGGAGCAGTCCGATGGGCCTGATCTCAGGAACCGTCCTGCTCGCCGTGGGCGTCACGTTCAGCACCCCGGCGTTCTTCACGGCGGCCTTCGCGACGGCCGGGCCGTCCGAGCGCGGTGCCGCCTCCGGCACCGTCAGCGCTTTTCTCGATCTCGGACTCGGTGGCGGTCCCGTGCTCCTCGGCCTGGTCGCCGGCAACCTCGGCATTCCGTTCGCCTTCGGGGCAGCGGCGGCGGTAGCAGTCGCCGGATGCGTCTGGACGCTGGCACTCAGCCGACGAAGCGCCAGGCCTACGAAGGCCGCAACCGCAAACCCTGCGGCGTCATCCGGAATCCGGCCTCCTGCAGCGCGTCGACTGACATGGGCCGAACCGAACACGTGCTCGCCGTCGGCCCGCTCGACCGTCAGCTTGCCCAGCTGGCCCCGCTGAACCGATCGGGCCAGCGCCTGGGCCGCCGGAGCCAGCAGCTCCGGCTCGTCGGTGAAGGACAGCAGGGTCTTGCCGCCCCGCTCGACGTAGAACACCAGGCGACCGTCGACCAGCACCACCAGCGCGCCCGCCTTGCGGCCGGGCCGGTGACCCTCGCGTTCCGGCCAGGGCAGCGCGGCGCCGTACGGGTTGGCCGGGTCGCAGGCCGCCAGCACCAGCGCCTGCGGATCCTCCGGCTCGCGCTAGCTCGGCCCGCAAGCCGGTCCACCGCCCCGGTCAGCGCGAACTGGGCCGCGCCCAGACCGTCGATGAAGTAGCCGCGCCGGCACTGACCGGACTCCTCCAGCGCGCTCAGCGCCCGGTAGGCCGCGCCGAACCCGCCCTCGAGGTTCTCGGTCAGCACGCTGCCCCGGGTGACCACCCCGTAGCGGTCCAGCTGGGCGAACACGTCGGCGGCCAGCCGCTCGGCCGCCGGTCGGCGCTGCCGCGCGGCACCAGCGACCAGCGGCCGGCGGTGGTCGGGAGCTCGCGATCCGGCCGGCCCGGATCCCGGCGCCGGGTCGCCCGAGCCGGCGCAAGCCGAGCTCGGGACCGGTACTGCGTGACGTCGGCCGGGCGGCTCGCCGGTGTGCCCCACCGGCCACCCGGTGCCGGACCGGCGGCGAACGTGTCGCCGGTGACCAGCCCGGCCCAGACCAGCTCCCACAGCGCGGCGACGTACTCGCGCGCTCGCCCGGTCGGCGGACGCCGGGGGCAGCAGTGCGTCGAAGAAGTACGCCCCGCCCGGCGCGAACGCGGCCAGCAGCTCCTGGCGCGCGATGAGCTCGATCTCGCCCGTGCGCCGGGCTGCGGATCCAGGTCGGCGATGAACCAGCGGACCCAGCCGTCGGAGTCGCCGATCGGCCCGTCGCCGACCCAGTACACCTCGCCGGCGGCGGTCAGCTCGTCCAGCATCGCCGGGTGTGTAGTCGGCCACCCGGGCCGGCAGGATGATCGACTCGACGGCGCTGGCCGGCATCGGATAGCCGGCGAGCTGCTCGAGCGCGGCGAGCACCGCGTCGGCCCCGCGGCCGCCGGAGCCGACGCCCTGCCACTCGGCCAGGAAGCGGGCGTAGGCCACCTGTTCGACCGGCTCGACCCCCTTGCGCAGCAGGGCCAGGGTGCGCCGCTTGATCAGGGCGAGCACCTGGCTGTGGCAGTACTGCCGGTCCGGTCGGCGTCCGTGCTCGTCCGAGCTCGACGAACGAGCCGGCGACCAACGTGCCGGGTCCGACCAAGGTCTCGCAGGCCGGCTCGACGACCGACGCGCCCGAGCCCGTAGCGGCGGGCCACCGTGGCGGCCGCGAACGGACCGTGGGTCCGGGCCCAGCGCAGCACCAGGTCGTCGATCGGCGAGGTCGCCGTCTCGGTGAAGGACGGCGGCCACCCCCGGCGGCACCGGGATGCCCAGTCCGTCCCGCAGCCGGGGCACGTCCTCGGCCACGGCGACCATGTCCTGGCCGGCGATCCGCACCTCGACCACCCGCCGGTCGCGCGATCAGCTGCTGCGACGGCCCGCTCGGGATCGAAGTCGGCCCTGAGCCGTCGCGGGTCGCCGCACGCGCCAGCTCGGCCCGGGTGAACGGTCCGGCCGTCCGGATCAGGTCGAACAGCTGCTCGCCGGTGCCGGCCTGCCGCTCGGCGCTGAGGCCCTGCAGGTCGGCCTCGGTGCTCGGCGATCACCTCGGCGTCGAGCAGCTGCTTCAGCCCGTCCTTGCCCAGCAGCTCGGCCAGCAGGGTGGCGTCCAGCGACAGCGCCGCCGCCTTCTTCTCCGCCAGCGGGACGTCGCCCTCGTAGACGAAGGCGCCGACGTAGCCGAACAGCAGCGACTTGGCGAACGGCGACGGCTCCTTGGTCTCGACCTCGACCAGCCGCAGCGAGCGCGAGGCGATCTGGCGCTGCACCTCGAGCAGCCCGTCGAGGTCGAAGACGTCGGTCAGGCACTCCCGCATCGTCTCCAGCACGATCGGGAACTCCGGATACTGCGCGGCCACGGTGAGCAGCTGGGCCGAGCGCATCCGCTGCTGCCACAGCGGCGAGCGGGACTTGGGGTCGCGCCGGGGCAGCAGCAGGGCCCGGGCGGCACACTCCCGGAACCGGGCGGCGAACAGCGCCGACCCGCCGACCTCGTCGGTGACCACCGACTCGAGCTCATCCGGGTCGCAGATGATCAGCTCGGCGCTCGGGCGGCTCGGACTCGGTGTCCGGCACCCGCAGCACCATGCCGTCGTTGGTCGCGGTGGCCTGCACCTCCATGCCCGTAGCGCTCGCCGCGCCGGCGTGCTCGACCGCCAGCGCCCACGGCGTCAGCACGCCGGTGCCGAGCGGGGAGTGCACGCAGACCCGCCAGTCGCCGAGCTCGTCGCGGAACCGCTCGAAGACCACGGTCTGGTCGGTCGGCAGGGCGCCGGTCGCCGCTGCTGCTCGGCCAGATAGCTGACCAGGTTGCGGGCGGCGAACTCGTCCAGCCCGGCCTCGCTCAGCCGCGCGCGCGCCTGGTCCGGTGACAGTCGCGCCGACCTCGCGGACGAAGCCGCCGAAGGCGCGGCCCAGCTCCAGCGGCCGCGCCGGGGAGTCGCCCTTCCAGAACGGCAGCCGACCGGGGCTGCCCGGGGCGGGGGAGACCAGCACCTGGTCGTGGGTGATCTGCTCGACCCGCCAGCTCGTCGTGCCGAGGGTGAAGACGTCGCCGACCCGGGTCTCGTAGACCATCTCCTCGTCGAGCTCGCCGACCCGCCGGCCGGGGGCGTGCTTGCCGGAGGCGTTGCCCTCGCCGACCAGGAAGACCCCGAACAGGCCGCGGTCGGGAATGGTGCCGCCGGAGGTCACCGCCAGCCGCTGGGCGCCGGGGCGAGCGGTCAGCACCCCGGTGTCGCGCTGCCAGACCAGCCGCGGTCGGAGCTCGGCGAAGTCCTCCGACGGATAGCGGCCGCTGAGCATGTCGAGCACCGCCTCGAACGCGCTGTGCGGCAGGTCGCGGAAGCTGCCCGCCCGCCGGACCAGCGCGTACACCTCGTCGGCCTTCTGCTCCTCGACCGCGACGATGGCGACGATCTGCTGGGCGAGCACGTCGAGCGGGTTGCGCAGCTCGGCGACCTCCTCGATCGCCCCGACCCGCATCCGTTCCACGACGACCGCCGACTCGATCAGGTCGCCGCGGTGGTTGGGGAAGAAGACGCCGCGGGAGGTGGCCCCGACCTGGTGCCCGGCCCGGCCGACCCGCTGCAGTCCGCTGGCCACCGACGGCGGCGACTCCACCTGGACCACGACGTCGACCGCACCCATGTCGATGCCCGAGCTCCAGCGACGAGGTGGCCACCACGCACGGCAGCTGGCCCGACTTGAGGTCTGACTTCGATCTGGCCGCGCTGCTCCTTGCTGACCGAGCCGTGGTGGGCGCGGGCGATCACCGGACTGCCGGATCCGTCGCGCCCGGTCTCGAGGCCCGGACTGGGCCATCACCTCGGCGGGCGGTTCGAGCTCGGCGCTCGGTCCTCGCCGACGCGCTCGGCCTGCAGCTCGTTGAGGTGGGCGGTCAGCCGCTCGGCCAGCCGGCGCGAGTTGGCGAAGACGATGGTGGAGCGGTGCGCGCTGATCAGGTCGAGGATCTTGTTCTCCACGTGCGGCCAGATCGACGGCCGCTGCGGCGAGGTGTCGTCGTCCAAGGCCTGCTCCGGGCTGAGCTCCGGGACAGACGCCGTCGCACCCAGGTCGCTCATGTCCTCGACCGGCACGACGATGGACAGGTCCCAGGACTTCTCCGCGGCCGGCGCCACGACCGTCACCGGATGCGGGCCGCCGAGGAACGCCGCCACCCGCTCCGGCGGCCGCACCGTGGCCGACAGCCCGATCCGCTGGGTCGGGCTGGCCGACCGTTCTCGGCGGCGAGGGCCTCCAGCCGCTCCAGAGACAGGGCCAGGTGCGCCCCCCGCTTGGTCCCGGCGAGCGCGTGCACCTCGTCGACGATCACCGTCCGGACGTTGCGCAGGATGTCCCGGGCCGCGGAGGTCAGCATCAGGAACAGCGACTCCGGTGTGGTGATCAAGATGTCCGGCGGCTGCGTGACCAGTTTCCGCCGGTCGGCGGCGGAGGTGTCGCCGGACCGGACGCCGACGGTGACGTTCGGCGGGGTCTGGCCGAGCCGGATCGCGGTCTGGGTGATGCCGGCCAGCGGGGCGCGGAGGTTGCGCTCGACGTCGACGGCCAGCGCCTTGAGCGGGGAGACGTACAGCACCCGGCAGCGCTGCTTGGCCGGGGGCCGCTCCGCGCCGGTCAGCCCGTCCAGCGCCCAGAGGAAGGCGGCCAGGGTCTTGCCGGAGCCGGTCGGTGCGATGACCAGGGCGTTCTCTCCGGCCGAGATAGCCTACCACGCGCCCACCTGGGCGGCGGTGGGGTCGGCGAACACCTCCCGGAACCACGTTGCCGTGGCCGGGGAGAATCCCGCCAACGCGTCTGTCGCCACGTCACCATCCTGCCGTCTCCCTCCGACAGTCTTGTCCCGCTCGCGCTCGCCCCGCGCCTTGAGTCAGCGACCGCCGAACTCGCGGACCTGCTTGCAGACGAGATGGCCGTCGTCGAGCACCTTCAGCTCGAGGTCGAGCGAGGTCGGCTTGTCGTTCTCGAACGTCGACGTTGCGGCAGTCGGGGTAGTAGTCGGGTTCTGGCGCGGCAGTAGGCGCGCTCCACGTGCTTGGCCAGTTCCACGAGTTCGATCATCCGCGGCTGCTCGAGCACCGGCGTCGTCCGCTCGGCGCGCGTCCCTGCGTGGGCTTGGCGAACCGGGTCACGGTGAAGCTGATCGGCTCGGCGTCGGAGATGAAGCCGGCGATGGTCACCTCGGAGTAGGTGCTCGGCGTCGGGGTTGGTGACGAGGTTGTTGCCCTCCTGCACCGACAACGAGTAGCCGTAGACGTCGTCGGTGTTCAGCACCCGCGTGACGACGACGGCGTTGGCGACGACGTCCGACTCGTTGTCGTAGGCGGCGACGATCGCCAGGCCCATCGCGACACGGTCGTCTGGTCGATCCGCGCGAAGGAGCGCTCCTCGATCGCACGCTTGTTCCACAGGCTGGCGTAGACGCCTTTGACCGCGCAGCCGACCGACTTTGGCTTGACCTTGCGTTTCACGTCGCCGTCGTCGTCGTCCTGCTCGATCCGGCAGTCGGTCCGATCCGGGCGGTCCCGCTTCTCGGTGTCGGCGGCGAAGCTGTCGTGCAGTCCGGCGCCGTCGAAGTTGGGGACGTCCTCGGCGTTGGCGCTGGAGCGGACCTTGATCTTCTCCACACCGGGAGGTCGGCATCGATCTTGGCGCGGACCCGCTCCAGCGCGCCGGGGGGAACGAGCCGGCCAGAAAGCCCAGCCTGGACCTCTTCGGCGCGGTCCGCCCGCTGCTTGGGCGAGAGGCGCCCCGCCTGCTCGTCGGCGACCAGCGCATCGACGAGGTCGGCCCTGATGTCGGAGTTCGGGCGGATGGTCGACGAAGTCCCGGTACGCCTGCAACGGAACGGCGAACCCGCGGGCACCAGGTCGTAATCCGCGCTCGGCGCTGGGACTGCCCGTCGTCGCTCACCCGCCCGAGCACGTCTGCGATGGGCCAAGAAGGCCGAGGTTGGCTGCCTTGGAGCCGTACCGGTGTCGCGTAGGCCAGTGCCTCGGCCGGCGTCCCGGCCGCCATCTCGTCGTACGAACGCAGCTTCGGCGTCCGGCTCCCACGCAGCGGACCAGCGGTCGCGCCATGCGTTCGGCCAGCTTCGCGGCGACGATCTCCGCGGTCGTCGACTCGATCAGCGAAGTCGTCCCGGCCGACGACAGTGCACGGGCAGATCGGCGAACGGCGCCAGCCTTGGATGTTCCGGGCTGGCGTCGCGCAGCACCGCGTTGGGGGTGTTCGCGCTCCTTGGACTTCAGGTTCACGTGCGAGTTGGTGTCCTGCACGGCGCGGGTGAGCACGCCGGCCACGACCGAGAGGTCGAGCGGCAGCTCGTCGAACACCGGGATGTCGGTCGGGACCGCAGTTCGTCGTTGTCCCGCGGGAAGATCCGCAGGATGTCCCCAGGCTTCGCCCACGTTGAGCGGGATGTAGGTGATCGAGCCCAAGATCCTGTCCAGCGCAGGTTCTCGATGCCGGCCGCGGCCAACCGGTCGCTCACGGCGTCGGTCGTCTGCTGCGTGCCGGTGGGACGAACGCCAGCCGCGCCCGGGATCTGCAGCTGCGCCTGAACCGGCGTCACCGCGCCCAACACGGCGTCCTCCCGGATAACGTCCTGTGGATAGAACTGGATGCCGTACATCGGCTCCGGATCGTCGGCGAGGAAGTAGCTGTGCACCGTACCGGCGACGTAGCGCTTGTCGTTGGTGAAGTACGTGACGTCGTTGAACTCCTGGAGCGGTCTCGGGGATCGCTCGAGCGCTGCCTGACCGAAGAAGTAGTGGTAGCGGGCGGCATCCGGGGTCTGGCCGCCGTCGGTGAAATTGCCGTTCACGAACTGCAGTCGCGGTGCGGCCGGATCGCGCCGGTCGATCAGGAATTTGGCCAGCCGGCCGTTGCCGACGAGGTCGCTGGCGGGGGTCGAGATCGCGTCGAAGGTGCCCGCTGATTCGATCCGCGGCACGGCGAGTCCGAACTCGGGCTGCGGCACGAATGCTGCCTTTGCTGCGAGGGAGAGGCGCGTCGGTGCGGCAACCCGAGCCGCGCGCCGCTCGACGTCGGTTCGGCGAGGGAGAAAGCCCAACATGATCTTGTCCTTCGGTAGGTCTGAACTCACTGTGCCCGACTCCGTTCGGACCCGACATCGGTAGTGACTACCGAGATGCGGCCGACGGTCATCCGGCGAGCGTCGGGGTCGACCAGGAGCAGCCAGGTACCGTGACGCGGTGACCGGCACCACTCACCCCGCCCCGGTCGTCGCCGCGCCCGTGGCGCTGCGGCGCTGGTTGCCGGGCCTGTTGGGACTGGCGCTGATCTGGGGCTCGAGCTTCTTGTTCATCAAGATCGGGGTGCTGTCGGTGCCGGCCGCCTACGTCGCCTTCGGCCGGGTGGCGAGTGGCGCGGTCGTCCTCGTGTTGCTGGTCCTGATCACCCGAGAGCGGTGGCCGCGGTCACCGCGGCTGTGGGGCCACAACGCGTTCGTCGGGGTGATCGGGATCGCAGCACCGTTCTGCCTGTTCGCCTACGGGGAGACCCACATCTCCTCGATCCTGGCCGGCATCTGGAACGCCACGACGCCCCTGTTCGTGCTGCCGATGGCGGTGCTGGTCTTCCGGACCGAGCTCTTCAGTGCCCGCCGAGTTCTGGGACTTGCGCTGGGCCTGATCGGTGCTCTGGTCATCCTGGGTGTCTGGCGCGGGGTCGGCGGGGTGTCGCTCAGCGGCCAACTGATGTGCCTGGGCGCCGCGGCCTGTTACGGAGTCGCGATCCCGTACACGAAGAAGTTCATCGCGCCGCACCCCGAATCCGGCACGGTGCTGTCGGCCTGCCAGTTGCTGCTGGCCACGGCCGTGCTCGCCGTGGCGTCGCCGGTCCTCAGCGGTGGTGTTCCCGACCCGGCGAGGGTGACCTGGCCGGTCGTCGCCGCCATCTTGGCCCTGGGCGTGTTGGGCACCGGGCTGGCGTTCGTGATAAACATGCGCAACATCCGGCTGGTCGGGGCGACCACGGCTTCGATGGTGACCTACTTCGTGCCGGTATTCGCCACGCTGCTCGGCGTCACCGTACTCCGCGAACCCTTGGCCTGGTTCCAGCCGGCCGGGGCGCTGGTGGTGCTGCTGGGCGTCGCGATCTCCCAGGGTCTGTTCTCACTACGGGCACGGCCATCGCCGGACTCTGCTGCCGATCCCAAGCCGCTCTGCTCAACCGAGGCGGGGAGCGACAGCCGGTGAAGGAAACCGAACTGTGGCAGCGACTGGAGGCCCACCTCGGCCGCGGCTACGCGCAGGTCTGGGCTGCGGAGCACCAGATGGCAGCCCTACACGGCCAGACCGTCCGCCAGGCCCTGGCAGACGGCACCTCGGCGAAGCAGATCTGGCGCGCGGTCTGGAAGGAACTCGAACTGCCGGAACGTGAGCGTTAGCCCGGCAGGCTGCGAGCCGAGTAGCTGATCTTTGTCGAGTGCAACGAGAGCGTGATCCAGCTCATTGGGCGGGATCGGAGCAGCGTCGGCTCAGCCCGAGGCCGATCGCCTGATCGGTGAACTGGCGCAGCTGCTGGGAGCCACCGCGACGTATGTTTCAGCACCTGGTCTCGTCGGTGACCAGAGCGTCCGCGACAACCTGCTCCGCGATCCGGCCATGGAGGTGGGTGACCGTTCTGCTCACCGACCTCGCTACCGCCACCGCTTTGCTCGATCACTCCGAGTCCACCGCTGGGACTTCGGCCTGACCGTGTCACTCCGTCCGACACCAGTGCGGGTCGCGGCCCGCCGCACCGAGGGCATGGTCGAGGTCGGAGGCATCGTCGGCCACCGCGACCTCGGGTCCGTACGCGTCCATCTGCCGGCCCAGCTCCGCCGTCTCGGCGACGGTCCGGCGCAGCGCCGCGGCCATCTCCGCGGTGGCGGGCAGCTCCGCGCCCGACCGTACGGGCCAGGTCCCAGCCGTGCAGCAGGATCTCCGCGTACGCCATGTCGCCGATCGCAGCGGCCGGCATCTCCGAACCCAACTGCACCGACCCAGCCCAAGCGTCGTCATCGCTCCACGCCGCAGCCAGCGCCTCGAGGCGGTCGGCCAGCACCGTGTTCCAGTCCGGTGTGATCTCCGGACCGGCCCAAGGATCCGCACCCAGCTCCTCCTTGCGGCCGATCTTGGCCAGGCCCGTGGTGGTGCCGAGGACGTGGTGCACCAGCGCCTGCAGATCCCAGTCCTGGCAGGGGGTCGCCCGGTCGAGCCCGGCCGGGTCCACGACGCGCAGCATCGCGGCGACGGTCTCGGCGGCCGGCTTCATCTGGTCCCTGATCGAGACCAAGCTGTCCTTGTGAGCTTTGATGTCGGTGTCCATCTCGCCATGGTCGCGCGGATCCGGCAGCGGTGTCTTGAAGATTCGCGACCTGGGCCGCCAGTCATCGATTAACCTCGCCCGCATGAGCAGGGACGTCGAGTTGGAGCCCGGCATCCTGCGCCCGGAAACCTCCGCGCGTCACTTCGACTATCGCAGCTCACCCCACGCCCGGGCCGCTGCGCCCGTTCGTGGCGAACTTCTGGACCGTCACCTGGGACCTGCACCGAGCCGTACGTCGCGCAGGTGCTGCCCTCACCGTGCGTCAACGTGTCGGTGACCAACACCGAGGCCGACGTCACCGGACTGACCCCGAGCCGCTACGACCGGCAGCTCGTCGGGTCGGGGCTTCGTCGTCGGAGCCCGCTTCCGACCCGCCTGCTTCCGTCCGTTCCTGGGCGCTCGGGTGGACGCCGCTGACCGGCGGCCACCGGCCCATCGCCGACGTGCTGGACCGCGACACCACAGAATTGGCCGCCGCAGTCGCCGACACCGACCGACGTCGAGGAACGGGTCCCGTTGCTGGCCGCGTTCCTGATCGAGGACCTGCCGGAGCCCGACCCCGTCGCCGCTCGGCTGGCCCAGTTGGTCGAGGAGATCATGCGCCGCCCGGACATCGTCCGGGTCGTCCAGGTCGCCGACCTGGCCGGCATCGGAGCGCGTCACCTGCAGCGACTGTTCGGTGAGTACGTCGGTGTCTCGCCCAAGTGGGTCATCGACCGGCGCCGGCTGCAGACGGCGGCCGCTCGGGGCGCAAAGGGTGACCGGACTGGTCGACTGTCGCTTCCGAACTGGGATTCGCGGACCAGGCCCACCTCACCCGCGCCTTCACCGCCGCGGTGGGCTGCCCACCGGCCAGCCTTCGCCCGGGACGCGGCGGGCTGATCCGGTCGCCGAATTCTCCGCCGCGTGTCGCTAGTGCGTTCGAACACATGTTCGCCTAAGTTATCCACTGACCGCGGGAGACATCCGCTCGTCGTCATCCACAGCCAACTGGCAAGAACCGACGATCGTCAGTGCTCGTCCTTAGAGTCTGGACAACAACCTTGAGGGCACGGAAGGAAACATCGATGGCCACCACGGACCGGGAGAAGGCGCTGGAAACAGCGCTGGCCCAGATCGACAAGCAGTACGGGAAGGGCTCGGTGATGCGCCTGGGTGACGAGGTGCGGGCGCCGATCGAGGTGATCCCGACCGGCTCCATCGCACTCGATCTCGCGCTCGGCATCGGCGGCCTGCCGCGAGGACGGGTGGTCGAGATCTACGGCCCGGAGTCCAGCGGCAAGACCACCGTCGCCCTGCACGCGATCGCCAACGCCCAGGCGGGCGGCGGCATCTGCGCGTTCATCGACGCCGAGCACGCCCTCGACCCGGAGTATGCGGACCGGCTGGGGGTCGACACCGACTCCCTGCTGGTCAGCCAGCCCGACAACGGCGAGCAGGCGTTGGAGATCGCCGACATGCTGGTCCGCTCCGGTGCGCTGGCCCTGATCGTCATCGACTCGGTGGCCGCGCTCACCCCGCGGGCCGAGATCGAGGGCGAGATGGGCGACAGCCACGTCGGCCTGCAGGCCCGGCTGATGAGCCAGGCGCTGCGGAAGATGACCGGCGCGTTGAGCGGGGCCGGCACCACCTGCATCTTCATCAACCAGTTGCGGGAGAAGATCGGAGTCATGTTCGGCTCGCCGGAGACCACCACCGGCGGTCGGGCGCTGAAGTTCTACTCCTCGATCCGGCTGGACGTGCGGCGGATCGAAACCCTGAAGGACGGCCAGGAAATGGTCGGCAACCGGACCCGGGTCAAGGTCGTGAAGAACAAGGTGGCGCCGCCGTTCAAGCAGGCGGAGTTCGACATTCTCTACGGCCAGGGCATCAGCCGCGAGGGCAGCCTGATCGATCTCGGCGTCGACGCCGGCATCGTCCGCAAGGCCGGGGCCTGGTTCACCTACGACGCCGACCAGCTCGGCCAGGGCCGGGAGAACGCTCGCACCTATCTGCGCGCCAATCCCGATCTGGCCAACGAGTTGGAGAAGAAGATCAAGGAGCAGCTGGGCATCGGGCCGCAGGTCGACGTGCCGGCGGGATCGACCCGGTGACCGGCGAGGTGGAGTTCTAGTTGCCATGTCGAGGATGAGGTCCGCCCCGGCCACGGACGCGGCGATCGATCCCGAGGCAGACACGGAGGCTGACTCGGAGGCTGACCCGGAGGCTATGGCGCGTCAGATCGTGCTCCGCAAACTCGCGGCACAGGCGCGCACCCGGCACGAGTTGGCGTCGGCCCTGGCGGCGAAGCGGGTCCCCGTGAACGCAGCGGAGACGGTCCTCGACCGGTTCAGCGAATTGGGACTCATCGATGACGCCCAGTTCGCGCGGGACTGGGTCGAATCCCGCCAAGGCCGCCGTGGCCTGTCACGCAGCGCGCTGCGCCGCGAACTGCAGGGCCGAGGTGTCGATGCGGACTTCATCGACGAGGCACTGGCTCCCGTCGGATCCGACGAGGAACTCGCCGCGGCCCGGCAGCTGGCGGAGAAGAAGTTGCGCTCGATGAGCCGCCTCGACCATGAGGTCCGCTATCGGCGGTTGGCGGGTGCGCTCGCGCGGCGCGGTTTCGGCACCGGCATCATCGCGACCGTGCTGGATGAGACGTGCCGGCGCGCGCCGGGAGAGGGTCCTTGACCCGCCTTGTCCACAGCCATACCCTGCCATCACGAGATCTTGCAGCACTCTCCGATATGACGCCGCATCACCATTGCTTTTCCCGCTTGAGTTGAAGGATTTACTGTTCGACGATCCTGACCGATCGGAATTGATTTCATTGGTGTCTGGGACGATCACCAGCCCCAGGCACTGTTCGAGGAGCTCTTACTGCTGCACGGTCTCTTGATCGGGCCCTTGCGCGCAGACAGGAGTTGAACATGGTGATCGGCTTGTTCGAGACCTTGGTCCTCGCCGGTCTGCTGGTGCTGATCGTCGTCGTGGCCGTCATCGGGTACGTGGTCGTCCGGCGCCAACTCGTGGATCCCCGCTCACGCCTCGGCAAGCGCGGTGCTGCCGCGGCCGAATCCGCGTCCGAATCCGCGTCCGCCGCGGCCACCGTCCGGTCCGCCCAGCAACGCGCCACGACGATCGTGGCAGAGGCGGAGGCGACCCGGTCCGACGCCGTGACGAAGGCCGAGGAGTTGCTTCGGACGGCCGAAGAGACCCGGCGGGAGATGGACGAGGAAGCGCGGTTGCGACGGACCGAACTGCGGGAGCAGCGGTTGGAGATCGAGCGCCGCGAAGCCCGGCTGGCCGACCGCGAGGAGCGCCTCGACGCCGACACCCGGGTGCTGGAGGACAAGGCGCAGCATCTGGACGAAGTCAAGGCCAACCTCAAGCAGCAGCGCAAGGCGTTGGCCGATGCCGAGACCGAGCAGCATCAGGCCCTGGAGCGCGTGGCCGGACTCACCGCGGAGCAGGCGAAGGCCGAGTTGGTGGCGGCCGTCGAGCACGAGGCGAAGCGGCAGGCCGTGCTCGTGGCCCGCGACATCGAGCGACAGGCGACGCGCGAGGCCGACTCCCGGGCCCAGATGATCGTGGTCGGCGCCATCCAGCGGCTCGCCTCCGAGCAGACCTCGGAGTCGGTGGTGTCCGCGGTGCACCTGCCGGGCGACGACATGAAGGGCCGCATCATCGGCCGTGAGGGCCGTAACATCCGGGCCTTCGAGCAGGTCACCGGGGTGAACGTGATGATCGACGACACCCCCGAGTCGGTGCTGCTCTCCTGCTTCGACCCGGTCCGCCGGGAGACCGCGCGGCTCACCCTGACCGAGCTGGTGAAGGACGGCCGGATCCACCCGGCGCGGATCGAAGAGGTGCACGAGCGCAGCAAGGGCCAGATCGAGCAGCAGTGCCTGCGCGCCGCCGAGGACGCGCTGGCCGAGGTCGGCATCTCCGACCTGCATCCGGCCCTGCTCCCCATTCTGGGCACCCTGCGCTACCGGACCTCGTACGGGCAGAACGTGCTCGAAGCACCTGGTCGAGATCGCGCACATCGCCGGACTGATGGCGGCCGAACTCGGTCTGGACATCGCCCAGTGCAAGCGGTCGGCGTTCCTGCATGACATCGGCAAGGCGCTGACCCATGAGGTCGAGGGCTCGCACGCCATCATCGGGGCCGACCTCGCCCGCAGGTACGGCGAGCACCCCGACGTGGTGCACGCCATCGAGGCCCACCACAACGAGGTCGAGGTGCGGACGGTCGAGGCCGTGCTGACCCAGGCTGCCGACGCGATCAGCGGCAGCCGGCCGGGGGCCCGCCGGGAGAGCATCGAGGCGTACGTCCAGCGGCTGGAGCGCCTGGAGGAGATCGCTGCGGCCCGCGAGGGCGTGGACAAGGTGTTCGCCATGCAGGCCGGCCGCGAGATCCGGGTGATGGTCGCCCCCGACGTGGTCGACGACATCGAGGCCCAGGTGCTGGCCCGCGACATCGCCAAGCAGATCGAGGAGGAGCTGACCTATCCCGGTCAGATCAAGGTCACGGTCGTCCGCGAGTCCCGAGCCACCGAGACCGCGCGCTGACCGCGAGCGGGCCGGAGCACCTCAGCGCAGGTCGGACCTGGCCGCCTCTTCCTGCCGTTCCTCCTCCGCGGCCAGGGCCGGGTCGACGCCGACGTTCAGCGGCCCGGGCCGGATGCCGCGACGACCGGTGCGCAGGCTGGCCTCCAGCGCCCGCGCCACCCGGGTCAGCGCCGTAGTTGATGACGATGTAGATGACGGCGAGCACGATCAAGGTGGGGATCAGGTTGCCGCGGTAGACGGCGAGGTTCTGGCCGGCCCGGAGCAGCTCGAGGTAGGTGATCGCAGTACGCCAGCGCCGAGTCCTTCAAGATCACCACGAGCTGGCTGACCATCGAGGGCAGCATGGCGGTGATGGCCTGCGGGAGCAGGATGGCCATCAGGGTCTGGCCGGTGGTCAGCCCGATCGCCAGCCCCGCCTCCCGCTGGCCGCGGGGGAGGGAACCGACCCCGGAGCGGACCAGCTCCGCGATCACGCAGGAGTTGTAGAAGGTGAGCCCGACCACCGCGCCGAACAGCGGTAGGCCGCTGCCCGAGATCTTCAGGACTGAACAGCCCGAAGTAGTAGGCGAACAACATCATCATCAGCACCGGTACGGCGCGGAAGAACTCCACGAACACCCGCAGGCGATCCGGCGAGCGGCGCAACTGGGACAGCCGGCCCATGCCCAGCAGGACGCCGAAGATGATGGCGAGGACGACCGCGATGGCGGCGGCCAGCAAGGTGGCCAGCAGACCCGGGACAGGTAGTAGCCGCCCACGCCTGACCGCGTCGAGGAACGGCTCCCACTTGTCGGCGGTCAACTGGTTGTTGTCCGGGTTGGCCAGGCCCGCGGAGGACCAGGAAGAGCAGCACCGAGCAGCAGCAGCGCGCCGACGACGGCCAGGATCCGGTGCCGCAACCGAGCCTTGCGGCCCAGGTGCGTCGAAGAGGACGCTGGCTTCGCTCATGACGCCGACTCCGCACTCATCGCTGCACCGCCAGCTTGCGCGACACCAGGTGAAGAAGCATGCCCGTCGGGCAGCGTCAGGATGACGAACCCGGAGCCATGATGAAGAAGATCGCGTACGAGCAGCGAGATGTTGAACTCCATCATGTTGCGCATCATCAGCGCACGAGCCTCGGCGACCCCGACCGTGGCGACCACCGTGGTGTTCTTGGTCAGGGCGATCAGGGTGTTGCCCGAGCGGCGCGATGGCCCCCCGGAACGCCTGCGGCAGGATCACGTGGTGGTACGGTCGGCAGGAAGCTCAGGCCGATGGCCCGGGCCGCCTCGGCCTGACCCGGGGCACGGTGTTGATGCCGCTGCGGAGCGCCTCGGCCACGAAGGACGCGTGGTAGACCGCCAGCGCGACGACGCCGAACCGGAAGTTGTTGTCCGCGAGCGAGGTCGGCGAGTTCGGATGCCGCCAGATGACCCTCAGGATGTTCAGCATGCCGAAGGCGCAGAAGAAGACGATCAAGCGTCAGCGGGGTGTTCCGGATCAGGGTCACGTACGCAGGTCCGAAGTCCTGGAACACGCCGACCGGCGACACCCGCAGCACCGCCACCACGGTGCCGATGATCAGGGCGCCGATGGCGCGAAGACACGGTCAGCTTGATCGTCATCCAGAACGCGCCGAGCGACGTCGTACTCGCCCAGCAGGGTCTGGAGTTGATCCATGGCCGTCCTCTCGCCGTCCGAGATGAGCACGTGGGTGCCGCAGACGATCCGCGGCACCCACGTGTGGTCGATTCAAGCGTCGACTCGGGGTCGACTCAGTCATCGATCAGGAGCAGGCGCTCCGGCTTCGGCGGGTTCGTCGCGTCGGGCTTGAAGCCCGACTGGCCCACGGTGGCTTCTCGATTGCCTTCTGCCACGAGCCGTCGGAGACCATCTTCTCCAGCGCGGCGTTGACCTTGCCGCAGAGCTCGGTGTCGCCCTTCTTGATGCCGACGCCGTAGTGCTCGGTGGAGAACGGCTTGCCGACCACCTTGAGCTTGCCCTGGTACTGGGGCTGGGCGGCGAAGCCGGCCAGGATCACGTTGTCGGTGGTGACCGCGTCGATCACGCCGGTGTTCAACGCCTCGACGCACTTGGAGTAGCGTGTCGTACTCCTGCAGCTGCACCCCGGTGGCGAACTTGTCCTTGATCTTCTTCGCCGACGTCGAGCCGGTCACCGAGCAGAGCTTCTTGCCGTTCAACGAGTCCGGGCCGGTGATGTCGGTGTTGTCGGCTTTCGACCAGCAGGTCCTGGCCGGCGATGAAGTACGGTCCGGCGAACGAGACCTTCTGCTTGCGGTCGTCGGTGATCGAGTAGGTCGCGAAGATCATCTTCACCTGGCCGCTCTGGATCAGGGTCTCGCGCTGGGCTGACGGGCGACTCCTTGAACTTGACCTCGGTGTAGCCGAGCTCCTTGGCCACGTACTTGGCCACCTCGACGTCGAAGCCGGTGTTCTTGTTGCCCTCCTGCAGGCCGAGGCCGGGCTGGTCGAACTTGACGCCGATGATGACCTTGCCGCCGCCGCCGGCCGAGCCACCGGCGGCGCCGCCGCCGCCGCCGCAGGCGGCCAGGGACACCACGCCGGCTCCGGCGCCGGCGATGCCGAGAGCTCAGTAGTCGTTGTACGTACCTTCATGGTTGCCGCTCCGACTTACCTTGCTGCCGAAGCTTGCCTCAATGCGTCAGGATCTTGCTCAGGAAGTCCTTGGCCCGCGCGCTCTGCGGCGTTGGTGAAGAACGTCTCGGGATCGGCCTCCTCGACGATCTGGCCGTCGGACATGAAGATCACGCGGTTGGCCGCCTTGCGGGCGAAGCCCATCTCGTGGGTGACCACGATCATCGTCATGCCCTGCCTGCGCCAGGCCGACCATCACGTCGAGCACCTCGTTGACCATCTCCGGGTCCAGGGCCGAGGTCGGCTCGTCGAACAAGATCACCTTCGGGTCCATGGCCAGGGCCCGGGCGATCGCCACCCGCTGCTGCTGACCGCCGGACAGCTGCGCCGGATACTTGTCCGCCTGGGACTCGACGCCCGACCCGCTTGAGCAGCTCCATGCCGCGCTTCTTGGCCTCGGCCGCGGACTTCTTCCGGACCTTCATCGGACCGAGCGTGACGTTCTCCAGGATCGTCTTGTGGGCGAAGAGGTTGAACGACTGGAACACCATGCCGACGTCGGCCCGCAGGTGCGCCAGCGCCTTGCCCTCCTCCGGGCAGTTCCTTGCCGTCGATGGTGATCGATGCCGGACTGGATGGTCTCCAGCCGGTTGATGGCCCGGCAGAGCGTCGACTTGCCCGACCCGGACGGACCGAGCACCACCACCACCTCGCCCTTGCGGACGGAGAGGTTGATGTGCTGCAGCACGTGCAGGTCGCCGAAGTACTTGTCGACGTCGGTCAGCACGACCAGCGGTTCTCCGACCACCTCCGGGGCGACCGATTCGCCGGCGGTGGGATCGGTGAGATCCGCCTGATCCGGCGCGTGATCTTCCTCCGCCGTACCCTCGGACGTGGCCCGGCTCGACGTCAGTTCGGCATCCGTCATGGCCTGACCATAGCCTCAACGGCCCGTAAACAGTGGGAAGGCCGGGTTGAGATTGGGTTACGACGAGCGGTCTCAGCGGCCCTGGATCCCCCACTGCCCACGGAACTGTCTGGCCCGGGTGACAGGACCAGCATCCCGTCATGGGTCGGTCCCGGGTTGAACGCGTCCGGGCCGCAGGTCATCGGTTCCACCGCGATGCCGACCAGTCGCGTTGGTCGGCTCCGGTGAAGATCTGCAGCCAGCCGAATGCCTCGCCCGCCCACAGTTCGGCGAACCGGTCAGCTCCCCGTGTCCGGGACGTTCCAGCCGCACTCGCCACCGGCCGTCGTCGCCGGTTTCGACCGCGGTGAAGGCGGTGTCCAGCACCCGGGACCCCACTGTCGCCGGGCTCGCAGGTCCTAGTCGGTACCGTCGACGGCTTCGAGCGACGCGGGCAGCAGCCGGTCGTCCACCTCCAGGTAGGGCGGCCGGCACCGTCAGGGTGACCTCGTCCACCCGGTCTCGTCCACGGTGAGGTACGGGTGCGCGGCGTATCCGAACGGGACGTCGCTGTCGCCGATGTTGGCCGCGACGAGGGTGACGGTGAGCCCGTCGTCGGCGAGGGCCACCGTGATGCTCGCGCGCAAGATCCCGGGCCAGCCGGGCTGGGGATAGATCGTGACGGACTGGGTCACCGAGCTTGCCGAGTGCTCGACCAGCACCCAGGGCACGTGCCGGGCCAGGCCATGGCTGGCGTTGTGCCGGGCCGGCTCGGTCAGCGCCAGCTGCTGGGGGCGGCCGCCGAAGGTGTAACGGCCGTCGCGGATCCGGTTGGGCCAGGGGATCAGCTTCTGGCCGCGGCCACCCGTGATGGCCTGGTCGACCGGGGATCCGAGGACGACATCTCGACCGCCGACCCGGTAGACCCGAATGGCCGACCCGACCTCGGTGACCACCGCCCCTGATCGCCCGTGACTGATCTCGTACTGCTCGCCGGTCGGATACGTCACAGCTCCGCACTCTAACGGCCACCGCAGCCCGGGCTGCGATGTCGGGCGTCTCAAACGCGGCCGGCGACTGAGGACGAGGAGTCGACGCCGCCACGCGCACACCGGATGCCGCGCGCAGAGCCCGGCGTCGACGATCGAGGAGGAAGGCGACGGTCTTGAGCGTTTGAGACGTACGAGCAGCCCTTAAAGTAAGAGCGTGCGTACCTACGAGATCCGCACTCACGGGTGCCAGATGAACGTGCACGACTCCGAGCGGCTGGCCGGGTCTGCTCGAGGAGGCCGGCTACGCGCGCGCAAAGCCTGACGGTGCCCCGGACGTCGTGGTGTTCAACACCTGCGCGGTACGGGAGAACGCCGACAACCGGCTGTACGGCAACCTGGGCCAACTGCTGCCGACGAAGAAGCAGCACCCGGGGATGCAGATCGCCGTCGGTGGCTGCCTGGCCCAGAAGGACCGCGGCGAGATCGTCCGCAAGGCGCCCTGGGTCGACGTCGTCTTCGGTACCCACAACATCGGCAAGCTGCCGCTGCTGCTGGAACGGGCCCGCGATCGAGGAGCAGGCGCAGGTCGAGATCGCCGAGTCGCTGGAACGGTTCCCGTCCAGCCTGCCGACCCGGCGGGACTCCGCGTACAGCGCCTGGGTGTCGATCAGCGTCGGCTGCAACAACACCTGCACGTTCTGCATCGTGCCGGCCTTGCGCGGCAGGGAGACCGACCGGCGGCCGGGAGAGATCCTGGCCGAGATCGAGATGCTCGTCGCCGACGGCGTCCAGGAAATCACCCTGCTCGGCCAGAACGTCAACGCCTACGGCGCCGAGTTCGGTGATCGGCAGGCGTTCGCCAAGCTGCTCCGGGCCTGCGGCGAGATCGACGGACTGGAGCGGGTTCGGTTCACCTCGCCGCACCCGAAGGACTTCACCGACGACGTGATCGCGGCCATGGCCGAGACGCCGAACGTGATGCCCCAGCTGCACATGCCGCTGCAGTCGGGGTCGGATGCGGTGCTGCGCCGGATGCGCCGCTCGTACCGCAGCGCCCGGTATCTGCAGATCATCGACAACGTGCGGTCCGCGATGCCGGACGCGGCCATCACCACCGACATCATCGTGGGCTTCCCGGGTGAGACCGAGGCGGACTTCTCCGACACCTTGGCGGTCGTGGCGGCCTCGCGGTTCTCGGCGGCGTTCACGTTCCAGTACTCGATCCGGCCCGGCACCCCGGCGGCCACGATGGAAGACCAAGTTCCGAAGGCCGTCGTGCAGGAGCGATATGAACGGTTGGTGGAGCTGGTCGGGCAGGTTGCCTGGGAGGAGAACCTGACCCAGGTCGGACGTCGGGTCGAGGTGTTGTTCGCCGACGGCGAGGGCCGCAAGGACGCCGCCACTTCACGGATGTCGGGCCGAGCCCGAGACAACCGACTGGTGCACGTCGCCGTACCCAGCGAGCCTGCCCACCGACCGCGGCCGGGTGACCTGGCCGAGGTGATCGTCAGCTACGCCGCGCCGCATCACCTGAACGCCGACGGCGGGCTGCTGAGTCTGCGGCGAACCCGAGGGGGCGACGCCTGGGCGTCCGCTCAGGCCGGGGCACCCGACGGACGAGTCGTGCTCGGCATGCCGTCGTTCGGCGCGCCGCCTGTTCTGGTTCCATCGGCGGCCGCCTGTGGCGCTTCCTGACCCGACCCGTTCGACCCCACCCACCTGACCGCTCCACAACGAAAAGAGAGCCGCCATGCCAGCCGAGCGCTTCGTCGAGCAACTCAACATCCAGGTCGGTCACGAGTTCGCCGCCCACCAGCAGTACGTGGCGTGCGCGGTTCACTACGACGCATTGACGATGCCGCAGATGGCGGCGTTCTTCTACCGACAGGCCCTGGAGGAGCGCGACCACGCGATGATGATGGTGCAGTACCTCATCGACTCCGACGCCGCGGTGATGATCCCCGGTGTCGCCGCCCCCAAGACCCAGTTCGACGACATCGTCGCGCCGATCGAACTGGCCCTGGAGCAGGAGAAGCGGGTCACGGCGCAGATCAACGAACTGACCAAGATCGCGCGCGAGGAGGCCGACTTCGCCTCCGATCAGTTCATGCAGTGGTTCATCAAGGAACAGGTCGAGGAGGTCTCGACGATGAGTGATCTACTCACCGTGGTCCGTCGGGCCCGGCACGACGTCGAGGCCATCGAGGACTACATCCTCCGTGAGCACACCGGTAGCGGCAGCGACCCGTCGGCGCCCGCGGTAGCCGGAGCTGAGTGACGGTTCTGAGAAGCTGCCGCGGGCCTGAAGCGCAGATCGTGGGCTGCGGAAGTCGCGTACGGTCGGAAAACGCTGGTCGGGGTGCTGCGTGAGCGATTAGGCGGTGGGACCGGGCTGACCGGGATCCGGTTGGGCGATCGGCTCCTCGTGAGCCAGCGGATCGGCCTCCGGAGCGACCGGGGAGGTGCCGGCGAACTCGTCGATCTTGTCCTTGACCGTGTCGCTCGCACCAGCGATCTGGTCGCTGTGCTTGCCGCCCGTCTTCTCGTCGACGAAAGTCGCGGCCTGGTCGATACCCGAATCGATCGTCTCGTTGTGTTCGGCCAGCAGATCCTTGGCCTTGTCGAAGATTCCCACCGTCTCGTCCGCCTTTCGATCACGGGTCGTCCGTTGGCCTGAACCTTATCGTCCGGGCAGGATAGCGCGGTGATCGGTGTCGGGGTCGTCGTCGGTGCGACGGCAACGGGCAAGTCGACACTGGCGCTCGCGCTGGCCCAGCGACTCGCCGCGGCCGGCCGGCCGGCCGAGCTCATCAACGCCGATTCAATGGCGGTCTATCGCGGCATGGACATCGGGACGGCCAAACCGTCGGCGGCCGAGCGTGCCGCGGTGCCGCACCACCTGATCGACATTCTCGACACGGATGACGACGCGACCGTGGCGGAGTTCCAGGACTTGGCCCGCACCGCCATCGCGCAGTGTCAACGGCGCGGGGTGACGCCGATCCTGGTAGGCGGCTCCGCGCTGTACGTCCGGGCGGTGGTGGATCGCTTCGAGTTCCCCGGCACCGATCCACGGTTGCGCGCCGATCTGCAAGGGGAACTGACTCGGCTGGGCCCCGAAGCGCTGCACCGGCGCCTGGCGGCTCGCGACCCCAACGCAGCCGCCACGATCCTGCCCGGCAACGGCCGCCGCATCGTACGGGCCCTGGAGGTGATCGAGTTGACCGGTCGGCCCTACCCTCCGCAGCTGCCCGAGCCGGTCTACGCGCTGTCGGGGGTCGTCCAGGTCGGGCTCGCCATCGACCGGGCGGAACTGGACGCCCGGATCGAGCAGCGGGTTCAGCGGATGTGGGACCAGGGTTTCGTCGCCGAGGTGGCCGAACTCGGGCGGCGAGGGCTCGCCGACACCCGGACCGCTTCCCGAGCCCTGGGCTACCAGCCGGTGCTGGACCACCTCGCCGGTGCCATCACCGAGGCCGAGGCCCAGCGGCGCACCGCGCAGGCCACCCGGCGGTTCGCGCGACGGCAGGACTCCTGGTTCCGTCGCGATCCACGGATCCAGTGGCTGCGCTACGACCGGGCAGACCTCGTCGAGGCCGCTCTCGCCCGCCTGGACCGCGGGATGGAAGGATGACGGGCGTGCGGGGAACCTCGTTCGCCAAGGGTCACGGGACACAGAACGACTTCGTCGTGCTGGTCGACCGGGAGAACATGCAACCGCTCTCGGCCGAGCAGGTGCGGCGAATCTGCGACCGGCGGTCGGGGATCGGCGGGGACGGCGTGTTGCGCGCCGTGCTGGCCAAACACATCCAGGGCTGGGACGGCGACGGCGAACTGTGGTTCATGGACTACCGCAACGCCGACGGCTCGGTGGCGGAGATGTGCGGCAACGGGATCCGGGTGTTCGCGCGGTATCTGATCGACGAGGGCCTCGCGTACGGTCCGCACCTGCTCGTCGCGACCCGCTCAGGTGTGCGCGAGGTGGAAGTATTGCCCGACACCCGGCTGCGGGTTGCGATGGGTCCGGTGGTGGTCGCGCCGGGCACCGTCGAGATCACCACCGATGACGGAACTCGGTATGCAGCGAAGCCGGTCGACGTCGGCAATCCGCACGCGGTCAGCTTCGTCGACGACGTCGCTGCCGTGAGCCTGGGGCGCGCGCCGACGTATCCGGCCGACGCATATCCCGAGGGCGTCAACACCGAGTTCGTTGCTCGGCTGGGCCCGCGCCATCTCGCCATGCGGGTCTTCGAGCGGGGGTCAGGGGAGACCCGGTCCTGCGGGACGGGCACGGTGGCCGCGGCGGCCGCCGCAGCGGCGCTGGACGACGACACGGCCGGGCAGGCGATGTATCGCGTCGAGGTGCCGGGCGGGTGGGTCGAGGTCGAACTCGCCGACGAGGCCTACCTCACCGGTCCGGCGGTGATCGTGGCCCGGGGTGTGTTGTCGATCAACGACTAGACCGACCAACAAACAGGAGGAGGGGCCATGGGCGTGCTCGATGCGTTCTCACTGGCGGGCCAGGTTTCGGTGGTGACTGGTGCCAACCGCGGGATCGGCCGGGCGTTGGCCGTCGCGTTGGCGGAGGCGGGCAGCGACGTCGTGCTGCTGGTCCGCAGTGCGTCCGCGTCCGAGCCGTTGATCGCCGAGCTCGAGGGGCTGGGCGTGCGCGCCGGCGTGGTGTTGGCCGACGTGACCCGTCCAGACGAGGTGGAGCAGGCCGCCCGGTCGGTGGTCGCGGATTACGGCCGGGTGGACGTGTTGGTCAACAACGCCGGTTACTGCGTACACCGACCTGCACTGGAGGTGCGGCCCGACGAGTGGCGGGCCGTGATGGACGTCAACGTCGACGGGGTCTGGAACTGCGCCCAGGCGTTCGGCCGGCAGCTGGTCGAGCAGGGCAGCGGCTCGATCGTCAACATCGGCTCGATCTCGGCCCAGATCGTCAACCGACCGCAGTGGCAGCCCGGTTACAACGCCTCCAAGGCGGCGGTGCACCAGCTCACCAAGTCGCTGGCGGCGGAGTGGGCGCCATTCGGGGTACGGGTCAACGCGCTCGCCCCGGGCTACATCAAGACCGAGATGGCGCCGGTCGACGAGCCGCAGTTCCGCCGGCACTGGATCGAGGACGCCCCCATGCAGCGGTACGCGTTGCCGGAGGAGCTCGGTCCAAGCGTGGTCTACCTGGCGTCGGCCGCCTCTGGCTTCGTCACTGGCTCCGTCTTGGTGATCGACGGCGGCTACACGCTCTTTTAGGTCAAGCGGCTCGAGTACTCCGGCCGAGGGCCAGCGCCAGGAGGACCGCGGCCACCGGAAACAGCAGGATCCAGGCCAGGCCGGAATAGCCGAAGAGCGCCAGCAGGGGCCCGGAGGCCGCACCGCCGACCGCGCCGGCGAGGTTCATGGCCAGGTCGCTGCGACCCTGCAGGACGACCGTCTGCGCCGCCGGAGCCGCGTCGGTGAGCAAGGCGGCGCCGGCGACGGTGGAGGCGCTCCAGCCCAATCCGAGCATGATCAGGCCGATCATCACGACAGGGATCTGGTGTGCGCCCAGGGCGGTGATGACGGCCGAACCGACCAGCAGCAGCTGCCCCAGAACGATGGTGGGGAAGCGACCAAGCCGGTCGGACAAGATGCCGAAGACCGGCGACAGGGCATACATGCCCGCGATGTGCAGACTGATCGTGAACCCGACGATCGACAAGGTGGCTCCGCCGTGGACCAGGTGCACCGGCGTCATCGACATCAGCGCGACCATCGTGGCGTGGCTGAGGGCGATGACGGCGATGGCCACCTTGACCAGCGTCATGTTGCCCGTGCCGAGCGGGACGGGCGATCCTGATGCCGGTCGCGACGCCAGCGCCGCCGCCGCGAGCCGACGGCTCTCCAGCAGCGGGTCGGGCCGCATCCCGATCAGATAGACGACGGCGGCGGCCGTCAGCGTGACGACGGGGAAAAGGAAGACCCCGGCTAGCTGCGGCAGTCCGAACCATGCCCCGACGACGTTGCCCGGCTCAGCCAGGTTGGGCCCGGTGACGGCACCGAGGGTGGTGGACCAGACCACCAGCGAAAGGTCGCGGCCGCGGGTGCTGGCGGTGGCCAGATCGGTCGCGGCAAAACGCGACTGCAGACCCGCCGCCGCCGCCGAGCCGAGCAGGCCGAGACCGACGAACAGCAGCGGCAGGCTGCGTATCGTCACCGCGGCCACGCAGATCGCGGCCCCGGCGGCGGCGATGACGGCGGCCGCACTGAGCGAGATCCGCCGGCCGCGACGGTCCGCGAGGCGGGCCAGCGGAATGGCCAGCGACGCCGCGCCGAGGGTCATCACCGCCCCGGCGAATCCCGACCAGACCTCGCCCGCCAGGTCGTTGGCGGCAAGGGCGCCGACCGAGATCGCAGCTCCCATGCCGAGTCCGCCGAGCACCTGGCCGACGGTGAGCAAGATCAGCGTCCGGCGCCGCAGCGCCGCGATTCCGGCCGCCGGCAGTCCGCTCGGCGCGGCCGACGGATCGGTGATCCCGGGAACAGCGGGCTCGACCGGCCGGTGGGTCATCGGCAGCTCACAGCCGGGAGCGTAACCCGGCGGCCGGGTGGCCGTCCCGGGTTTAGCCGTCCGGCGCAGCCCTGGCCTCCATGTGGCCTGCGCCACACCGTCGAATTTGGGACTTGACCAGAAGTCGCTGCGACATAGCCTATGTTCTCTACCGTCACTGTAGGAAATATCGGAAACAGGGGAAAGAAATCATGAAGCGTTTGGGATCGACGTGGCGTCGGCTGTTGCTCGGGGGTGCGGTGACTGTCACCGCAGCGCTGGGCCTGACCGCCTGCGTCGGAGGAGCGGCCAGCCCGGCCGGTGGCGCGGGAGGAACCACCCTCCACCTGGTGGGCTTCGCAGTGCCGGCCGAGGCGAACAAGGCCATCCAGGCCAAGTGGGCGGAGACCGCGGACGGCCAGGGGATCACCTGGGAACAGTCGTACGGCGCTTCTGGTGATCAGAGCCGGGCCGTGGTCAACGGTCTGAAGGCCGACTACGTGAACTTCTCGCTCGAGGGCGACGTCAAGCGCCTCGTCGAGGCGGGGCTGGTGGCCGACGACTGGAAGTCGGGCCCCACCAAGGGCATCGTGTCCGACTCGGTCGTGGTGATCGTCGTGCCGAAGGGCAACCCGAAGAACATCAAGGGCTGGGCCGACCTGGTCAAGCCCGGCGTCCGGATCGTGACGCCGAACCCGGCCTCTTCCGGCTCGGCGCGCTGGAACATCCTGGCGGCGTACTACCAGACCATCAAGGCCGGCGGGACCGAAGAGCAGGCGAAGGCGTACCTCACGTCCTTCTTCAAGAACGTGGTCGCCCTGCCGGGCAGCGGTCGGGATGCGACGAACGCCTTCTTGCAGGGCACGGCCGACGCGCTCATCTCCTACGAGAACGAGGCGATCCTCGCCCGGCAGTCAGGTGAAGACTTCGACTACATCGTCCCGGACGACACCCTGCTGATCGAGAACCCTGGCACCGTGCTCAAGGACGCCAATCCGAAGGCGGCCACATACCTGCAGTTCGTGCTCGGCAAGGAAGGTCAAACCGAATTCGCCAAGAAGGGCTTCCGGCCTGTGATCGACGGCATCGAGCCCGGCGAGGTCCAGGGCGCCAACGATCCCGCCAACCCGTTCCCGACCCCGTCCGGTCTCTTCACCATCGAAAAGGACCTCGGCGGCTGGAGTGCGGTCAACAAGAAGTTCTTCGAGGAAGAAACTGGTCTGGTGCCCCAGATCCAGAAGGCAACCGGCAAGTCCCAGTGAGCCGAGATTTCTCGCCGACCGGGTGAGTAGACGTCCATGACCACCTCGCTATCGAGCCCCACGCCACCCCCCTCGGCGCCGCTCGTTCCCGTGCCGCCGCCACCTGCACCCAGCCGGCGGCGAGCGCGAAGTACCACCTCGTTGACGCGGGCCTCAGGGCTCGGTCTCGGGGTCGCACTGCTCTGGTTCAGCCTGCTGGTGTTGATCCCCCTCACCGCGATCCTGATCCAGGCGTCGGCGGGCGGCTGGTCCGCCTATTTCGCGGCGCTCACCAGTGAGCAGACGATGGCGGCTCTTCGCCTCACCGTCGGCCAGGCGCTGCTGGTGACGTTGGTGAACGTCTTCATGGGCACCGCCATCGCCTGGGTTCTGGTTCGGGACGACTTTCCGGGCAAGCGGATCCTCGAAGTGGTCATCGACATCCCGTTCGCGCTGCCGACCATCGTGGCCGGCCTGGTGCTGCTCAGCCTGTACGGGCCGTCGAGTCCGCTGGGCGTCGACTGGGCCAACACGCCGACCGCGGTCTTTTTGGCGTTCCTCTTCGTCACGTTGCCCTTCGTCGTCCGCACGGTGCAACCGGTGTTGCTCGAACTCGAACCCGAGGTGGAGGAGGCGGCCGCCTCGTTGGGCGCCAGCCGGCTCACCACCTTCCGGGCCATCATCCTGCCGGCGCTCGCCCCGGCCATCACCAGTGGTGCGGCGCTGTCCTTCGCCCGGGCGATCAGCGAGTACGGGTCCCTCGTGTTGCTCTCGGGCAACCTGCCGTACTCCACCGAAGTCGCCTCCGTTCGGATCCTGTCCTACGTCGAGGGCGACAAGCTCACCGAAGCCGCCGCCGTCGCCTCGATCCTGCTGGTCGTCGCGCTGGTCGTGATCGTGGTGCTGGACATCATCTCGAGGCGGGTGGCGCGCCGTGGCTAGCACAACGACCGCGAAACCAGCGGCGAAGCGGTACGACAAGGTCGTCATGGTCCGGCAACAGTCGCCGGTGCGTTGGGTGCTCCGGGTCGTGGTCGTCGGGTATCTGTTCCTGCTGGTGATCTGGCCGGTCGCCCTGGTGGCGCAGGCGACGTTCTCCCGCGGCGTCGGACCCGTGCTCGAGGCCCTGACCCAGCCCGACGTGGTGTTCGCGTTCCAGCTCACCCTGATGGTCGCCTTCTGGGCCGTATTGATCAACACCGTCTTCGGGGTCGGCATCTCGCTACTGCTCGTCAGATATACCTTCCCGGGTCGCCGGGCGCTCTCAGCCCTCGTGGACCTGCCGCTGTCGGTGTCGCCGATCGTCGTCGGCCTGGCCCTGCTGCTGGTCTACAGCGGCCGAACCGGTTGGATCGGCGGGTGGCTGGAATCTCTGGGCCTGCAGGTGATCTATGCACCGCCGGGCATCATCATGGCCACCGCGTTCGTCAGCCTGCCTCTGGTGATCCGCGAATTGGTCCCGGTGCTGACCGAGATCGGCACGGATCAGGAGCAGGCCGCCCGCAGCCTCGGCGCCTCGCCGTGGCAGGCCTTTCTCCAGATCACCCTGCCGGCCATCAAGTGGGCCCTGCTGTACGGCGTGGTGCTCAGCCTCGCCCGCTCGCTCGGCGAGTTCGGTGCCGTCAAGATCGTGTCCGGCGGAGTCGCGTTCCGGACCCAGACCGCCACCTTGTTGGTGGAGGAGCGCTACCAGCAGTTCGGCCCGGACAACACCACCACCGCCTACACGGCGGCCTTCGTCCTGGCCCTGATCGCCGTCCTCGCCCTCATCGTCGTCACCAGTCTTCGTCCGAAAGAGAACCAAAGATGAGTATCTCTACTGTCTGTCGCGCTCCGCGCTCCGGGCTCATGAGCTGCGCGGTTTCTCACTCGTTCGTCGCGATGCTGGCCGACGGACTCGTCGTCCCAGCTCACTTTGTTCGTGGGGCACGTCGCCCAGCATCGCTCCTCACTCCCGAGAGGCTCCGCTCATGAGCATCAGGATCTCCGGCGTCGGCAAGCGCTTCGGGGACTTCGTCGCCCTGTCCGACATCGATCTCGACATCCCGACCGGGGAGTTGACCGCCCTGCTCGGACCCAGCGGTGGGGGCAAGTCCACGCTGCTCCGGATCATCGCCGGCCTGGAACTCGCCGACACCGGAACGGTGGAGATCGAGGGCCGCGACACGACGCGATTGCCCGCCCAGAAGCGCAACGTGGGATTCGTGTTCCAGCACTACGCGGCGTTCCGTCACCTCAGTGTGGCCGGCAACGTCGGCTTCGGGCTGAAGATCAGGAAGCGTCCGAAGAAGGAGATCGCGGCCAAGGTCGACGAGCTGCTCGCGCTGGTGCACCTGTCGCAGTTCGCCAACCGGCTCCCTTCCCAGTTGTCCGGCGGGCAGCGGCAGCGGATGGCCCTCGCTCGGGCCTTGGCGATCGAGCCCAGCGTGCTGCTGCTGGACGAGCCGTTCGGCGCCCTGGACGCCAAGGTGCGCAAGGAGTTGCGAACCTGGCTGCGGCGGCTGCACGACGAGGTCCACGTGACGACGGTCTTCGTCACGCACGACCAGGAGGAGGCCCTCGAGGTCGCCGATCAGATCGTGGTGATCAACGAAGGCCGGATCGAGCAGGTCGGAACGCCGGAGGAGTTGTACGACGCGCCGGCCTCGGAGTTCGTGATGAGCTTCCTCGGACCGGTGACCACCCTGAACGGGCAGCTGGTCCGGCCGCACGACATCGAGGTCGAGCCCGCGCCGTTCCCCGGGGCCTACGTCGGCACCATCCGCGAGCTGCACCGGGTCGGCTTCGAGGTCCGGTTGGACATCGCGCTGGACGCGGCGGCCGCGCCGGGCCAGCGGATGCCGGTGCACGCCACGATGACCCGGGCCGAGGCCGCCGGCAAGCGGTTGGCCGAGGGGGAGCGGGTCTGGATCCGGCCCGTGGACGGTGCGTCGGTGATCACCGCCACATCCCAGATCCCCACCGAGCTCCCCGCCCTGTTGTCGCCCGTCGGCTGACTCACCCTGGCGGTGGTGGCGCCTCCCGCAGACCTAGCGTCCGGGCGACCCGGACGGCGTTCACCCGGTCCTTCACCGCCAGTTTCCGATAGACGTGCTCGAGGTGCTTCTCCACCGTTCGGGGAGAGCAGTTCAGCCGCCGGCCGATCACCCGGGTCGAACAGCCGTCGACGAGCAGTTGCAGGACCGACAACTCCCGGCCGGTCAGCTCGGTGTCCGACACCGCATCCAACGCCGTGGTCGACGACTGTTCTTGCAGCCGGGCGAGCAGCGAAGTCTGCGCGTCCAGCGCCAGCAGTCCTCGTTGGACGAAGCCGGCCACCGTCACGTCCTCGTCGCTGAAGTCACGGCCCCCGCGGGCCATCACGAACGTGCGGTAGTTCAGTCCGTCGATCCGATAGTTGATCGACAGCTGATGCTCCATCTCGATCGGCATCATCAGATCGTCACAGAAGGCCCGCTGCCGCGTGAGATACGATCGACGTCGGCACCCGGGCGTTGGTCCAGGGCTGCGGATTCGCTGGTCGTGGCGTACCAGGTCAAGAGCGGGTGCTTGTCGTCGTGGGATCCGTTCTCCCAACCGGCGAACTGCGCTTTCACCGAGTCGATGGCGTCCGCGGGCTGGATGACGACGCGAGCTGTGCCGTCCTCACGACAGTTCCAAGGATGCGGCGGTCGCCGGGAAGTCCTGGCTCAGCCGCTCGATGAGTTCGCCGGTCGGGATCTCGGTCAGGGGCAATCGCCCGAGGTCGGCGAACGTGCCGAACCACTGCGCGACGCGCACTCCGGGTTCGCCCATGACGCCCCAATCTGTTGGATGAGAGACTAAATATTGTCCGCCGCCACGACAAGGACCTATGCGACACGAACCGCCGTGCCCTAGCCTCACTCACGTGTCACGGGGGAGGGCCTTGCGACTGGTGACGGCGGTGGCTACCGGTTTGGCCCTCATCGCAGCGTGCTCGATGCCGCCCGAGCGACCGGAACCGTCGGAGCCGCCCGGCGACGCGGCTCGAGCCCTTCCGGCCGACATCCTCGCCGTGATGCAGAAGCCGCGGTACTCCGACGCGACCTGGAGCCTGCTCGTCGACGATCTGGCCACCGGTAAGTCGCTGTACGCGTTGAACGCCGACCAGATGTCGCTCACCGGCTCCACCCGGAAGTTGTTCTCCGTCGCCGTCGCGCTCGACGAACTCGGGGCCGACCATCGGCAGGCGACGCCGGTCTATCGACGGGGAGCGGTTCGCGACGGCGTCCTCGACGGTGATCTGATCATGGTCGCGGCGGGCGACCTGGCCTTCGGCGGCCGGCGCTCGGACGCGAACACGATCGAGTACACCAACTTCGACCACAACGACGCCAACAGTCTGGGCACCGCGATCCTGACGCCCCAGGACCCATTGTTCGCGGTGAACGAGTTGGCCCGCCAGGTGAAGGCGGCCGGCATCGACCGGGTGCGTGGGGATGTCATCGTCGACGATCGGCTGTTCACCCCGTACCGGGTGCCGAACGGCAACTTGTTGATCACTCCGATGATGATCAACGAGAACATGGTGGACGTCACGGCGACGCCCGGGTTGATCGGCGGTCCGCCCGCGGTGACGCATCGGCCGGTCTCGGCGGCCCTCGCCGTCCGCAATTCGGCCGGGACCGCCACCGGCGGCACCGCGTCGTCGGTGAAATTCTCGGAGAACTCCCGGCCGACCTGTATCGGTCGGATCGGGTGCACGGGCACGATCACCGGCGATCTCCCGATCGACTACCAGGCGCCGTTCACCGGTGCCACGACGCTGGTGCAGACCTTCCGGATCGAGGATCCCGCGGCGTACGCCCGGACGGTGTTCGCCGAGGCCCTCCGCCGACAAGGCGTCGCCGTCCGAGCCGAGCCCGTCGGTCCCAATCCAGCCTCCGCCCTGCCGTCGGCATCCGCGTACACCACTGCGAATCGGGTCGCGCGTCACACGTCGGCCCCGTACGACCAGACCGCCCGGCTGGTGCTCAAGGTCAGCCTCAATCTCGGCGCCAACGCCGCGCTCAGCCTGTTTGGCGTGACGCAGAATCAGCGCACGGTCCGAGGGGCCCTCGCGGCCGAGCGCGAGCGGCTGACCAGCAAGTTCGGAGTGGCCGGAGACCAGTTCGACTTCCCCACCAACGGCAGCGGCACCCCGGACAGCCGGGCGGCGCCGCGGGCGATCGTCCAGCTGCTGACCGCGATGTCGACGAAGCCGACGGCGGAACAGTTCCGGAACGCGCTGCCGATCATGGGCGTGGACGGATCGCTGGCGACCAGCGGCACCGATCTGCCGTCGCGGGGCAAAGTCCGGGCCAAGACCGGGACCACTGTCGACGCGAGCGCGGACGGGACCGGGATCGAACTCAAGGCGCAGAACTTCGCCGGCTACATCGAGACCTCGACTGGTCGACGGGTGGCGTTCGCCCTGATGGTCAACAACGCCGGCAAGCTCACCGGTACCGAGGACATCGGAGCCGTGATCGCCGACGAGGCGGCCATCTCGAACGCGATCTGGGCGAACCTGTGAAGTAGCCCGACCGAAATTTCCTCGCCCCACTTTGGGGCGGCGTGAGATTCTGAAGGCACGATGACTTCTGCGCCGCCCGAGTTCGACGATTTCGACACCCCAGACCGCGACCAGCCCGAGCCCGACGACTACGACGGCGACCAACTCGACCTCGAGCAGCGCATCTCGCTCCGCCGGGTCGCGGGGATGTCGACCGAACTCACCGACATCACCGAGGTCGAGTACCGCCAGCTCCTGCTCGAACGGGTCGTCCTGGTCAGCGTCTGGACCACCGGCAGCGAGGTCGACGCCGAGAACTCGATCGCCGAGCTGAAGCTGCTGGCCGAGACCGCCGGCTCGCAGGTGCTGGAAGGCCTGATCCAGCGCCGCACCCGACCCGATCCGGCCACCTACATCGGCCGCGGCAAGGTCGAGGAGCTGCGTGAGGTCGTGGTCGCGACCGGTGCCGACACCGTCATCTGCGACGGCGAACTGGCCCCGGCCCAGCTGCGCAACCTGGAGGATCGGGTCAAGGTCAAGGTCATCGACCGGACCGCGCTGATCCTCGACATCTTCGCCCAGCACGCCAAGAGCGCCGAGGGCAAGGCCCAGGTGGAGCTGGCCCAGTTGCAGTACCTGAAGCAGCGGCTGCGCGGCTGGGGCGGAAACCTGTCCCGGCAGGTCGGCGGCCGGGCGAGCGGCGGTGCGGGCATCGGCGGCCGCGGGCCGGGTGAGACCAAGCTCGAGACCGACCGGCGCCGGATCTCCAGCCGGATCGCCAAGCTGCGCGCCTCCCTGCGGGAGATGGACTCCACCCGGGAGACCAAGCGGGCCGAGCGCCGCCGGCACCGGATTCCCTCGGTCGCGATCGTCGGCTACACCAACGCCGGCAAGTCCAGTTTGCTGAACCGGCTGACCGGCGCCGGCGTCCTCGTCGAGGACGCCCTGTTCGCCACCCTGGATCCCACGACCCGGCGGTCCGAGACCGCCGACGGCCGGATCTACACCCTCACCGACACGGTCGGCTTCGTCCGGCACCTGCCGCACGACCTGGTCGAGGCGTTCGCGTCCACCCTGGAGGAGTCGGCGAGCGCCGATCTGCTGGTGCACGTGGTCGACGGCTCCGATCCCGACCCGGAGGGCCAGATCGGCGCGGTCCGAGCCGTCCTGTCCGACATCGGTGCCGCGGACGTGCCGGAGCTGATCGTGATCAACAAGGCCGACCGCGCCGCTCCAGAAGTGCTGACCGCGCTGCGAACCCAACACCCGCGGGCCCTCATCGTCTCCGCCCGGACCGGGTCGGGGCTCGAGGAGCTGCGAGCGGCGGTCGAGGCTCGGTTGCCGCGGCCGGAGGTCGAGGTCCGGGCCCTGATCCCGTACGAGCGGGGCGACCTGATCAACCGGATCCACCAGGCGGGGGAGTTCCTGAGCAGCGAGCACACCGAGGACGGCACCCGCGTGGTCGCCCGGGTGCATCCGGAACTGGCGGGCGAGCTGTCCCCGTACGCGCTCGCGAGCCGCTCCTGAGCGTCAGCATCCGCCACTAAGGTGCTGGGATGAGCGAAGGCGCCGGCGTGACCGACGTCCTCGCGGCGGCGGTTCGACAGGTCGGCGGACACGACCGGCCCGGTCAGATCGAGATGGCGACCGCGGTCGACGAGGCGCTCGACTCCGGGGAACATCTGCTGGTCCAGGCCGGCACCGGAACCGGCAAGTCCCTCGGCTATCTCGCCCCGGCCCTGCTCGCTTTGAGCAGCGGCCGGCACGAGCGGATCGTCGTCGCCACGGCCACCTTGGCGCTGCAGGCCCAACTGGCCGGCGCCGACATCCCGGCCGCCCTGGCCGCCGTGAGCGAGGTGACCGAGGAGCGACCCAGCACCGCCATCCTGAAGGGCCGCACCAACTACGCCTGCCTGCTCAAGGTCCGCGACCACACGGGCGCCGACCAGGGCGCGCTGATCTCGGCGGCCGACCTGGTGGCCGGTGCCGGCGAGGCCGCGACCGCGACGGCCGAGTCGGCGCTGGGGGCAGAGGTGCTGGCGCTCCGGGAGTGGGCCGAAGCGCAGCACGAGAGCCGCGGGCTGGCCGACCGGGACGACGCCCCGACGCACACCGAGCGGGGCTGGCAGCAGGTCTCGATCCCGGTGCGGGAGTGTCTCGGGGTGCAGCGCTGCCCGCAGGGCGCTGACTGTTTCGTCGAGCGGTCCCGCGACCGGGCCCGGGCGTCGGACCTGATCGTCACCAACCACGCCCTGCTGGCCATCGACGCCATGCACGGCGGCACCGCGCTGCCCGAACACGACGCCGTGATCATCGACGAGGCGCACGAGCTGGTGGCCCGGGTCACCGGGGCGGCCTCGAACGAGCTCAGTCCGCAGCAGGTCGACCGGGTCGCCCGCCGGGTGATCGGCTACCTGGCCGACGACGAGTTGGCGCTGGAGTTCGTGGACTCCGCCGACAGTCTGAAGGCAGCGCTCGCCGACGTGGCGCTCGAGCGGATCGAGGATCTCGAGAACGCCGCGGTCGCGGCCTGCCAGGCGATCCGGGGTGTCGCCCGGCGCGTGCTGACGGAGCTGGCCGGACCGGAGGAGAAGACCGACCCGGACCGGCGGCAGGCGATGGCCGCCGTCAAGGAGGTGTTCGACATCGCCGAGCGGATGGCCGCACTCGCGACCCACGACGTGGTGTGGGCCGCCGATCGGGAGCGGTTCGGCCGCGAACTGCGGGTGGCACCGCTGTCGGTGTCGGGACTGATGCGCGAGCGCGTGTTCGCCACGCGGACCGCGGTGCTCACCTCGGCGACCCTGAAGCTCGGCGGTGACTTCACCGGTTTGGCCGGATCGCTCGGGCTGACCCGCGAGAGCGAGGACGCCGAGCCGCTGGCCTGGCGCGGACTCGATGTCGGGTCGCCGTTCGACTACCGCAAGCAGGGCATCCTCTACATCGCCCGCAACCTTGCCCCACCCGGCCGGGACGGGCTCTCCGAGCAGACCCTTGGCGAGATCGCCGAGCTGGTCTGGGCGGCGGGCGGCCGCACGCTCGGGCTGTTCTCGTCCCGACGCGCGGCGGAGACGGCTGCGGTCTTCGTCCGCAAGCAACTGCCGAAACTGACGGTGCTCTGCCAGGGCGACGCCCAGCTGCCGGAGCTGACCCGCCGGTTCGTGGCCGACGAGGCGGCCAGTCTGTTCGGCACCTTGTCGCTGTGGCAGGGCGTCGACGTGCCCGGGGCGACCTGCCAGTTGGTGATCATCGACCGGATCCCGTTCCCGCGACCCGACGAGCCGCTCACCCTGGCGCGGCAGCGCGCCGTCGCCGAGGCGGGCGGCAACGGCTTCATGGCGGTCGCGGCCAGTCATGCGGCCCTGCTGCTCGCCCAGGGATCGGGCCGGCTGATCCGCCGGATCAGCGATCGCGGGGTGGTGGCGGTGCTCGACCCGCGGCTGCTCACCGCCCGCTACGGCAGTTTCCTGCGCGCGTCGATGCCCGACATGTGGCCGACCACGGACCGTGAGGTGGTCATCGGCGCTCTGCGTCGGCTGTCCGGCCAGGAGAAATGATTTGCTCGCCGGGCCTTGATCTCTCGGTAACGGTGGATGCTGGCGGCAGTAACGAAGCCGTGTCAGAGTTGCGCCATGGAGCATACGTACGATTTCGATCTCGCGGTGATCGGCTCAGGGCCGGGCGGGCAGAAGGCGGCCATCATGGCCGCGAAGCTCGGCCACAAGGTCTGCGTGGTCGACAGCAAGTCGATGGTCGGCGGGGTCTGCGTGAACACCGGCACCATCCCGTCCAAGACCCTGCGCGAGGCGGTGCTCTACCTCACCGGCATGCAGATGCGTGACCTGTACGGCGCGAGCTACCGGGTCAAGGAAGAGATCACCATCTCCGACCTGCTGGCCCGGCTGCAGCACGTGGTCGGCCGGGAGACCGAGGTCATCCGGTCCCAGTTGCTGCGCAACCACATCGAGCTGATCCCCGGCATGGCCTCCTTCCTCGACCCGCACACGCTGTCCGTCGACATCGAGGGTCAGCAAGTGCATCGCACCCTGACCGCGCACAAGATCGTGATCGCCACCGGCACCGTCCCGGCGCGGCCCGCCAACGTCGAGTTCGACGGTCAACGGGTCCTCGACTCCGACCAGATCCTGGAGCTGGAGAAGGTGCCCGACTCGCTGGTGGTCGTCGGCGCCGGCGTGATCGGCGTCGAGTACGCGTCGATGTTCGCCGCCCTGGGCACCCGGGTGACGCTGGTCGAGAAGCGACCGCAGATGCTCGACTTCTGCGACCCCGAGATCGTCGAGTCGCTGAAGTTCCACCTGCGTGACCACGCGATGTCGTTCCGGTTCGGCGAGGAGGTGGCCAGTGTCGTCAGCTCCGGGCACGGCACGATCACCACGCTGGCCTCCGGCAAGAAGATCGCCGCCGGGGCGGTCATGTACTGCGCCGGGCGGCAGGGCAACACCACCAGGCTGAATCTCGATCTGGCCGGCCTGCACGCCGGACAACCGCGGGCGGCTCGTCGTGGACGCGCAACTACGCAGACGAAGGTGCCGCACATCTACGCCGTCGGCGACGTGATCGGCTTCCCTGCACTGGCGGCCACCTCGATGGATCAGGGCCGTCTCGCCGCGTCGCATGCGTTCGACGAGCCGGCCCGCGAGCTCCAGGCTCTGCAGCCGATCGGCATCTACACGATCCCTGAGATCTCCTACTGCGGAAAGGTCGAAGCCGAGCTGACGTCGGAGTCGATCCCGTTCGAGGTCGGCATCTCGCGCTACCGGGAGCTGGCCCGGGGCCAGATCATCGGCGACTCGTACGGGATGCTGAAGCTGATCGTGCACGCCGAAACCCGCGAGATCCTCGGCGTCCACATCTTCGGCACGAACGCGACCGAACTCGTGCACATCGGCCAGGCGATCATGGGCTGTGGCGGCACGGTCGACTATCTGGTCGACACGGTGCTGAACTATCCGACGCTGTCGGAGGCCTACAAGGTGGCCGCCCTGGACGTCACCAACAAGTTGCGCGCCGTCGCCCGCTTCACCAACCAGATGATCACAGCGGAACCGTCCGTTTTATAGAGGCCGCGCATGAGACACCCGACGCTCGCCGACTGGTGGTCGGGCGACCGTGCAGCCACCGTCGCCGGGATACTCAGATCTTGCGGAGGATGGCGACGACCTTGCCGAGGATGGTGGCGTGGTTGCCGTCGATCGGGTCGTAGGCAGGGTTGTGGGGCATCAGCCAGACCTGGTCGTCGGTGCGCTTGAAGGTCTTGACCGTGGCCTCGTTGTCGAGCAGGGCGGCCACGATGTCACCGTTGATCGCCGTCGGCTGCTGCCGAACCACGACCCAGTCGCCGTCGCAGATCGCGGCTTCGATCATCGAGTCGCCGCGCACCTCCAGCAGGAACATCGTGCCCTCGCCGATCAACTGGCGGGGGAGCGCGAAGACGTCCTCGATCCGCTCCTCGGCCAGGATCGGACCGCCGGCCGCGATCCGGCCCAGCACCGGCACGTGCACCGGCGCGGGGTAGCTATCGCCGATCCCGGTCTCGTCGAAGTCTCGGCGCCGCGGTCGCCGGCGGACGTCTGGACGCGGGTCGCCGGGTCGCCGGGCAGGAGCACCTCGAGGGCCCGCGGACGGTTGGGGTCACGGCGCAGGAACCCCTTGTTCTCCAGCACCTTCAGCTGGTGGGCGACGCTGGAGGAGGACGCAAGCCCGACGGCGTCGCCCATCTCCCGGATGCTCGGCGGATAGCCCCGGCGCTCGACCGTCTCCTTGATCACCTGCAGGATCCGCCGCTGTCGCAGTGTCAACCCGTCGGCGTCGGTGGGACCGTCGGGCAATGAGCTCAACGACCCGGTGGCCTCCAGCTGGCGGATGACGTCGGCCTGGGTGGGGCGTCCGCGCTTCGAACCGGACGGCTCGCAGCCGCCTTGTTGTTGCCGGTGGCGGTCTTGCCGGTCGGCTTCGGCGTCCTGCCGGTGCTCTTCGGAGTGTTTCCTGCCATGAATCGAACAATAGAGGAGATCCAGGCCCCGAATCAAACATTTGTTCGACCTTGTCGTGGCGTGTCGTCGAGGGATTTCTCGAACCGTGCTCGACGGCCAGCTCCTCCAAGGCGGTGAGCAGACGGCGGCCGAGACCGACACCGCGAGCCTCGGGGTCGACCCGCGGAGAGCCGAGAGGGGGGTCCTTTCAGTCCCAATGTCAGTGGCTCCGGGCACCATCTGGATCATGGCGTCGAGTCGAACGTCTGTGCGAGATGGGCTTGGCAATGTCGCCGAGCAGTGCGGTATAAATCAAACATACGTTCTATCGAACGCAGGTTCGATACCAGTACGTGAGAAGAGTCCGAAGGAGCAACAGATGACCGTGAGCATCGCTCAGTCGACCAGTCCGTCGAACACGGGTTCGGGCAGCGGCAAGATGCGTTCGGGCGCGGGCGTCCGGCGGCGAGAGCTGCGACCGGGGTGGGGGACCGGCCGCAGGACCCGGCCCCAGTCCCGGCCCGACGGACCGGTGGCGGCGCCACGGCTGCCGGCGGCGTCGCACCCGGGTGCGCGGCGGCTGCCAGGTCGAGATTCCGGCTACCCGGTCCGATCGCGTTGCCGGTGCCGTCGCTGCCGACGTCGACGTGGCGGCTGACCGACCGCGGCTATCGCGCTGGTCCTTGGCCATGGTGCTGGCCATCGCCGCTGCTGCGCTCGTCGTGGTGAGCCTGACTGCGCTGCGGGTGACCGGTGACACCTACCTCGCCGACCGGCCAGCTGTTGCAGCAGCGCTGATGTCTGCCCGCGTAGAAATCAGGCTTGAGGCTGGGGCTCCCGGTCGTCGATCACGACGGTTTTCATCAGCTTGTCGGCGAAGGTCTGCCGCTTCTCGTCCCACAGCGGCCAGAGGTAGCCGATGTAGGCGATCCCGTCGAGGATGTGCACCAGATCGCGCAGAAAGGCGTTGAGCGGGCCGATCGGTTGTCCCGTCGGCTCGCCGATCAGGTGATCTTGATGCACCCGCTTGCCGAGCGACTGCCCGGTCCGGCCCGCGACGAGCCAGCGGTTGTAGATCGTGCCAGCCGAACGCGGCGAGAAGCAAGATCACCGCCGATGACCATCCAGCCGATCCCGGCGGTCGGCACGACGTCGCTCCCCAGACTCGCCGCCCGGAGGATTTCGCTCAGCCAGAGAAAGTAGCCGATGTAGAACGGGATCTGGGCCGATGTAGCGATGGCGCGAAGTCGATCAGATAGGCGCCGACCCGCCGGCTCCACGGCGCATACGGGTACACCGGTACGTACGGCTGCTGATAGGCCTGCTGGGCATAGGGCTGCTGAGCTGGGTACGGCTGCTGTTGATACGGCTGTTGTTCGAACCGGTTGCTGTTCGTAGGGTTGCTGTTGGTACGGGGACTGGTACGGCGGTTGTGGTGGATACGGCTGCTGCGGATAGCTCGGTTGAGATTGCTGCGGATAGCCCGGCTGGGGCTGGCGGATGGCCCGGCTGGCCGGGTTCCTGCTGCTGGTACCCGTACCGCGGCACATCGCCGTACACCGGTCCTGACTGCTGGCCGCCGGGCTGCTCCCCTGGTTGGTCACTCACCGTGGTCTCCTCGTCGTCGGCGACTGCGAAAGCAGACTGTAGAGGACAATGGCCCGGTGAGGGGTTCGGCGACCACGGCTCAGACGCCGTTTCGCGCCACCCGGGCTTTGGCGTATTTGGGCGGGTTCGCCGCGTTCGGCGTCACTCTCAGCGCTCTCTACGCCGCGACCGGGCTTCGGCCTCGGCTGCCCCTTCCAGGCCCTGACCGGCTGGGACTGTCCCGCTGTGCGGCGGCACCCGGTTGGGCGGTGCGCTGCTGCACGGCGACCTGGCGGCGGCGTTCGCCTGGAATCCGCTGGTGTTCGTCGGACTCGCCGGGTTGAGCGTGCTCGGTGTGCTGTGGGTCGTCGAGGCCGCCGGCGGACCGACGAGTGCGGTTGCCCGCGAGCCTGGCCGTGCGGGCCCGGCGGCTGAGCCCGACGCACTGGCTGGTGGTCGCGGGTCGTCGTTGCGGTGGCGTACACGCTGCTCCGTAACCTGATCTGACCCTCTCGGCGGCGGCCGATCGGCCTCGTCTCCGACATTCCGGCGCGTCTTTTGTCAGACCCCTTGCGCATAATGGATCTCGGGATTAAGTTCTAGATCTAGTAGTTACACAGGTGTCATTCATCCACAGGTTGTGGTCGATCACCCACAGACTCTCCACAACTCGATCCACAGCCGGTGCGGCGCAAACCCGCCAGGGCCCACAGGTTGTCCCCAGCACGATCCCCAGGAAGGAGTCAGCGTGCACTGTCCGTATTGCCGCCACACCGACTCCAAGGTGCTGGACTCGCGCGTCGCCGACGACGGCGGAAGCATCCGTCGGCGCCGCCAGTGCCCGAGCTGCGAGCGGCGGTTCACCACCATGGAGCAGATGCAGCTCGTGGTCGTGAAACGCAGCGGGGTGGTCGAACCGTTCGGCCGGGACAAGGTGGTCAGCGGCGTCCGCAAGGCCTGCAAGGGCCGGCCGGTGGACGAGGACCAGCTGGCCCGGCTGGGCCAGGTCGTCGAGGACACGCTGCGGGCCTCCGGCCAACCGGAGATCCCGGCCGACGAGGTGGGCGTGGCGATCCTCGGCCCGCTCCGGGAGCTCGACCAGGTGGCGTACCTGCGGTTCGCCAGCGTCTACCGCCAGTTCACGTCGGTCGACGACTTCGAGACCGAGATCGCGCTGCTCCGGGTGGAGTCAGAGCCCACCGGGATCGAGCCGCTGATCCCGGATCGGCGCGACGAGATCCAACGCAAGAAGTTCACCCCCCACAAGCTGACCCCCAAACGGTCCTGAGCCGTTCAGCAGAACCCACGAGAGGAACCCATGACAGAGACAGCGCGCTCGGGCGAGAGAACGGCCAACGGGCGCTCGGAGAGCAAGCGCGGCCACCATGCTCGGGCCGGCAAGACGGCGCTGAGCATCGACCGGGTCTTCACCACCGCCGGGGTGCATCCCTACGACGAGGTGACCTGGGAGCGGCGCGATGTCGTCCAGAACAACTGGAAGACCGGCGAGATCGTGTTCGAGCAGACGGGGACCGAGTTCCCGACCACGTGGAGCGTGAACGCGTCGACGATCGTCACCACCAAGTACTTCCGCGGGGCGCTCGGGACGCCGCAGCGGGAGACGAGCCTCAAGCAACTCATCGACCGCGTCGTGAAGACCTACCGCAAGGCCGGTGAGGACTACGGCTACTTCGTCGACGGCGAGTCCGCCGAGATCTTCGAGCACGAGCTGACCTGGATGCTGCTGCACCAGTACTTCTCGTTCAACTCTCCGGTCTGGTTCAACGTCGGCACCGCAGTCGCCGCAGCAGGTCAGCGCCTGCTTCATCCTCAGCGTTGACGACTCGATGGACTCGATCCTGAACTGGTACCGGGAGGAGGGCTTCATCTTCAAGGGCGGCTCGGGCGCGGGGCTGAACCTCTCCCGGATCCGATCCAGCAAGGAACTGCTGAGCTCGGGTGGCACCGCGTCGGGCCCGGTGTCCTTCATGCGCGGGGCCGACGCGAGCGCCGGCACCATCAAGTCCGGCGGCGCCACCCGGCGGGCGGCCAAGATGGTCGTCCTGGACGTCGACCACCCCGACATCGAGGAGTTCATCGAGACCAAGGCGCGCGAGGAGAACAAGATCCGCGCGCTGCGTGACGCCGGTTTCGACATGGACCTCGGCGGCCGCGACATCACCTCCGTGCAGTACCAGAACGCCAACAACTCGGTCCGGGTCACCGACGACTTCATGCGAGCGGTGGAAGACAAGACCGGCTTCGGGCTGCGGGCCCGAACCGATGGCCGGGTGGTCGAGACCGTGCAGGCGGTCGAGCTGTTCGCCAAGATCGCGCAGGCGGCCTGGGACTGCGCCGATCCCGGTATCCAGTACGACGACACCATCAACGACTGGCACACGAATCCGGAGACGGGCCGGATCATGGCCTCCAACCCCTGCTCGGAGTACATGAGCCTGGACAACAGCTCCTGCAACCTGGCCAGCCTGAATCTGCTGAAGTTCCTGCGCGACGACGACACCTTCGACGCCGAACTGTTCGAGCAGGCGGTCGAGTTGATCATCACCGCGATGGACATCTCGATCTGCTTCGCGGACTTCCCGACCGCCTCGATCGGGGAAACCACCCGCGACTACCGCCAGCTCGGCATCGGCTACGCCAACCTGGGTGCGCTGCTGATGGCGACCGGGCACGGGTACGACTCCGACGGCGGCCGGGCGTTCGCCGCCGCGATCACGTCGCTGATGACGGGCGTCTCATACCGGCGTTCGGCGGAGCTGGCCGGGATCGTCGGCCCGTACGCGGGGTATGCCCGCAACGCCACGGCCCACAAGCGGGTGATGCGCAAGCACCAGGCGGCCAACGACTCGCTGCGGGTGTTCGGAGCGCTGGACTCCGATGTGCACAAGCGGGCCACAACGGCGTGGGACGCCGTGATCAAGACGGGCGAGGCCAACGGCTTCCGCAACGCCCAGGCCAGCGTGCTCGCCCCCACGGGCACCATCGGCTTCATGATGGACTGCGACACCACGGGCATCGAGCCCGACTTCTCGCTGGTGAAGTTCAAGAAGCTGGTCGGCGGTGGCTCGATGCAGATCGTCAACCAGACCATCCCGCGGGCGCTGCGCAAACTCGGCTACGCCGGCGAGACCTCCGAGGCCATCGTGGAGTACATCGCCGAGCACGGTCACGTCATCGACGCGCCGGGGCTCCGGCCGGAGCACTACGAGGTGTTCGACACGGCGATGGGCGAACGGGCGATCAAGCCCATGGGCCACGTCCGGATGATGGCGGCCGCCCAGCCCTTCTTGTCCGGCGCGATCTCCAAGACTGTCAACCTGCCGGAGACCGCGACGGTCGCTGAGATCGCCGACGTCTATCTGCAGGGCTGGAAGCTCGGCCTCAAGGCGCTGGCCGTCTACCGCGACAACTGCAAGGTCGGCCAGCCGCTCAGTAGTGGAAAGGATGCGGACGGCAAGAATAAGGAAGAGCCCAAGGCAGACGTTGCTCCGGTCGCGGAGTCCAAGCACGCCCGGCCGGTGCGCAAGCGGCTGCCTAAGTCCCGGCCCAGCCGGACGACCTCCTTCTCGGTCGGCGGCGCCGAGGGCTACATGACGGCGGGGTCCTACCCGGACAACGGTCTGGGCGAGGTGTTCCTCAAGCTGGGCAAGCAAGGCTCGACGCTGGCCGGGGTGATGGACGCGTTCTCGATGGCGATCTCGATCAGCTTGCAGTACGGGGTGCCGCTGGAGACCTACGTGTCCAAGTTCACCAACATGAAGTTCGAGCCGGCCGGTCTGACCGACGACCCGGACATCCGCATGTCGCAGTCGATCATGGACTACATCTTCCGCCGGTTGGCGTTGGACTACCTGTCCTTCGACGAGCGAGCCGAGCTGGGCATCTACACCGCGGCTGAGCGGGCCCGACAGGTGGCCACTGGGTCGTACCTGCCGGAGGAGGAGGAGATCAGCGAAGCCGATTCGCTGCGCACCGAGTCCTCGGCTGACCCGACTGCTGGCGCGTCCCGCGACGACGACGTGGTGGTGGCGCCGGCGCCGAAGGACGCGCACACCACCTCCGAGCTCTTCGAATCGCTCACCGGGACCAGCGTCGACGCCCCGCTCTGCTTCACCTGCGGCACCAAGATGCGCCCGAGCGGGAGCTGCTACGTCTGCGAGGGGTGCGGCAGCACCAGCGGCTGCAGCTGAAGCTGAAGCTGAAGCTTGCAGCAGCGGCGGCATCCAGCGCCCCGATGGTACCGACTGGCTAAGCGTCGGTGCCATCGGGGCATGGCTACCACGACTCAGCAAGGAAATCGCCGCTGCGCTGCGCCAGCGTGCCGAGTCCTCTGGGCGTTCTCAGCAGGAGTCACCGACCTGAGGCCCGCCCCAGACTCACGACGGCAGCTGGTCTGTCAGTTCGGCCGGTGCACGCATCCGCCAGGCGTCGGTGACCAACTCCGCCAGGCGGTCGAGGTCCAACAGATCGAGCCGCGCCAGCACGAGCGGGTGCCGGTCCCAGTCCGACACCATGAAGAACAGTTCGGGTTCCCCCAGCAGCAGGGCTTGCTTCTCGGCCTCATCGCCGACGTACAGCACCGCGATGTCGGCGCGGATCCGCCGGCCTCGCCCCGGAACGCGCTCGGGGTACGACCACACGAAACCGAACCCGGCGACCCGGAAGTCGAAGCCGTCGCTGTCGATCTCGACCGTGCCGGGCAGCCCGAGCGCGATCCGGCGGACGTCATTGGCGTCGACCATGCGGGCAGCGTAGAGGACGGCACCGACTTCCTAGGATGGCTGGCATGGCGTTGACCGGAGAGTACAAGCCGAGTCCCGAGAAATGGGTCCGCGACCAGGTGGAGGTGTACGAACGAACCGGTGGCGAGCAGGGCAACACCCTGCGAGACACCGGACTCCCCGTCGTCATCTTCGCCACCCGCGGTCGCAAGAGCGGCAAGATCCGCAAGACTCCGCTGATGCGGGTCGAGCACGAGGGCCGGTACGCCCTGATCGCCTCCGATGGGGGCGCGGAGAAGCACCCGTCGTGGTATCGCAACCTGCGCGCCGACCCCCGGGCGCTCAGCGTGCAGGACGGCCCCGTCGCGCGGGATGCGGTCGCCCGCGAGCTGAGCGGCCAGGAGCGTGAGCAGTGGTGGGAACGGGCCGTCGCGGCCTACCCGCCGTACGCGGAGTACCAGACCCGCACCGACCGCCTCATCCCGGTGGTGCTGGCGGAGCCGCTGCGCTGAGGCCCGGCGTCGGACCGGGCGACACCTGCACCAGGAACGGCCGGTAGGCCGCCACCCGCTGCCCCAGCTCGTGCATCCGAGCCGTGGCGTCGGGCGGGATCCGGCCGCGGCGCACCTGCGCGTGCAGGAATGCCATCTCGATCAGCGCCTGCTGAAACCCGGCCGTGGCGGCGACCGCGGTTCGGTTCCCTGATCGCCGAGCCGTCCGGCGGGCGGCCCGCCGGATCGAGAGGTCGGCCACTTGGGCCACGTCTCCGGGGTGGATGAAACCGAACTGGGCGCACTCGGTCAGCGACGACCGGATCAGCGCCGACTCCTTGTCGCGGGTCCAGATGCCCAGCGACACGACGACGCCGAGCACCGGCACCATCACGAACAGGTAGGCGACGACGAACCCGATCTGCTCGAAAAACGTGACGCTGGCGTTCCACAGGGCGTGCATCCCGACGGCGGCCAGGTAACCGGCGATCGGCGCGACCACCCGGACGACCGGCCGCCGGGTCTGTACGGCGAGACCGATGCCGATCCCGAACAGGGCGGTGTACAGGGAGTGGGAGAACGCGCCCAGCAGGCCCCGCAGCACCACCAGGGTCAGCAGGTCCTGGGTCCCTCCTTCGACGAAGCCGACCGAGTAGTAGAGCGTGTCCTCCACGAAGGAGAAGCCGATCCCCACCAGGGCGCCGTAGATCGCGCCGTCCAGGGGGCCCTGGATGTGGCGGCGCCGCAGGACGACCAACACGATCAGGAACAGCCCCTTGCCGAACTCCTCGGTGAGCGGGGCCCAGACCACGGCACCGAAGACGTCGGAGCCGTCCACCAGGTAGCTCAGCGCGAGCGAGAGGCCGGCCCCGATCACGACGGCGATGGTGCCGCCCCAGGCCAGCGCCGCCAGCCGGTAGCGTCCAGGCTCGGGTTCGTACCGGTCGAGCCAGAAGCAGAACGCGATCAGGAGCGGGAACGCGATCGCGGACGACGCGGCGGCGATCACCACCGGGATCGGGCTGGAGTTGATCACCAGCAACACGGCCACCGCGATGGCCACCAGGCCCAGCACGATCATGGTCACGACCGCCAGCACCGACGTCCGCGGGCGCGGCGGGAGCACGTACCCCACACTCATGGGGCCATAGGATCACAGACCGGTCGCGATGGCAGGCAGGAGGAGACGTGCAGGGAGTTGTCACCGGCTTCGTGACGATCGGTGCCGTGATCGGGCTGGGCTTCCTGCTGGCCCATCTCAAGTTCCTGGACGCAGCCGGACAGCGGCTGTTGATCCGGATCGCGTTCTTCGTGGCCAGTCCGGCCCTGATGGTGACCGTGCTCAGTCGGACCGACGTCTCGCAGCTGTTCTCCGCGAACCTGGTGGCGTCGATCACCAGCGTGGCCGTCGCCTCGATCACGTTCGTGCTGCTCGCCCGGCTGGTCTGGCACCGCTCGGCCAGCGAGACGGTGATCGGCACCTTCGCCTCCGCCTACGTCAACGCCGGCAACCTCGGGCTGCCCATCGCCGCGTACGTACTCGGCGATGCGGCCCTGATCGCACCCATGCTGCTCACCCAGTTGCTGGTGCTGCAGCCGCTCGGTCTGATCGTGCTCGACTTCACCACCCGACCGGCGGAGGGCATGTCGCGACGCCGCCAGGTGCTGTCGGTGTTCGGCCGGATCGTCCGCAACCCGCTCACCGTCGGCTCCCTGCTCGGGCTGCTGCTGTCGCTGTTGCGGGTACCGCTGCCGGCCCCGATCTTCGAACCGCTGCAGCTGATCGGGGGGATGGCGGTGCCGGCGATGCTGCTCGCGTACGGAGTGTCGCTCCGCCTCGGACCGCTGCCCGGATCGGGCGAGCCCCCGGTCCAGATCGCCACCATCGTCGCGATCAAGCTGATCCTGCAGCCGGTGGTGGCCTACCTGATGGCACAGCAGGTGCTGCACCTCGATCCGCATGAGGTGTTCGCGGTGACGGTGATCGCGGCCCTGCCCACGGCGCAGAACGTGTTCACGCTCGCCGTCCGCTACCGGACCGGGGAGATCCTCGCCCGCGACACGATCTTCTGTTCGACGATCCTGTCCGTCCCGGCGATCGTGCTGCTCACCGCCCTGCTGGCGTAAGGCGCTGCGAGTGTCGGGGGTCTCAGGCGCGGCCGGATTCTGCACGACGAGGAGTCGACGCCTCGATCACTGGTTCAACGTGGTCGGCGAAGTCCGGCGTCGACGACCGAGGAGGAAGAATCCGGTCCGGAGCGCCTGAGACGCACGAGCAGCGCTTGGATAGAGAGGGCCCCAAGCGCCTGAGACGCACGAGCAGCGCTTAGATAGAAGGCGTGGCCGACATCGACGACTTCGACATCGACCGCAGCACCGCGCGCGCCTGGTCGGAGTTCCAGGTCCGGCTGGCCGAGGTCCTCTCGATGATGGACGATTCCGCGGATCTGACGATCGGCACCGAAGCTGTCACCGAGCGCGCGCCGTACGTCCGCTTTCGCTCCCCGAGCCGGGATCTGGTCCGGGCCGAGGCCGCCGGCAACGCCTCGCTGGGGGAGACCTTCCAACTGACACCCGGGCAGTTGGCGGCGATGGAGGAGGCGGGCTGGGGCCCGCCGAGTGGCGAGCCCGGCGGCAGCCCGGACTTCACCGCCGAGCGAGATCAAGATGACTCAGAGACTTTGAGCGCCCTGGCGGTGGCTGCGCTCCGCGACGTGTACGGCGTCCAGCATCCCGTCTTCCTCGCCCCCGACCACCTGGCCGAGGTGCTGCAGACGGCGCCGGTAGCGACCGAGGGCGAAGTGCTGGATGCCGACGACATCACCGCCGTGCTGCCGAGCGGCCGGGTCCACCTCGACGCCCTGGTCGACGCCGAGCTGATGGCGATCTTCGGTCACGCCCCGCTCCGCGACAACGAGGGTGACGTGGCCATCCGGGTCGGCTCGGCCATGCTGTTCCTGCGCACGGCGAGCGACGCTCGCGAGGTCGTACTCTTCGCCCCTGTGGTGCACGACGTGGCCGGCCGGTCCCGGGCCGCGGAGGTGCTCAACGACCTCAATGTGGAGGCGCGTTGGGTGAAGTTCCAGCTGATCCGCGACCGGGTGTTCGTGACGACCTCGGTGCAGGCCCGACCCTTCGTGCCGGCCCATCTCCACCATGCGGTGCGCATCATGGCCGAGGTCGCCGACTCCGTCGACGACGAGCTGGCCCGCAAGCTCAACGGCCGGACGACGTTCGACGGTCAGTCCGGCGCCCCCTGAACTGCACTCCGCGTCCGGCGCCACAGCACCCAACTGGAGATCCCGATAACGGCGAAGAGGGCGGCCAGCAGGTACCCGGCGTACTCGGTGTCGACGGCGGCGATGCTGGCCAGGAGGCCGCCCTCGAGGCCGGCCTCCTCGGTCAGCAGCGTGGCGGCGGCGATGGTGCCCACGACCAGCGCGGAGACGATCCCGACCCCGGTGATCAACAGGTTGTAGTTGATCTTGCGCGCCGGGCTCTCCTGAGCGTTGGTGTACATCTTCAGCATCATCAGCCCGTTGCAGGTGTCGCCGAGCGTCATGGCGGCCGCGAACAGGATGGGCAGGCAGAGCAGCGAAATCGCGGGGGCACCCGCCAGCGCCGCGCCACCGGTCAGGATCAGCAGCCCGATCTGGCTGCTGGTGTCGAAGCCGAGGGAGAACAAGAACCCGATCACGAAGATGTGCCGCGGGTGCTTCACCCGGCGCAGCGGAGCCGTCATGACCCGGGCCGCCGGACCACGGGGGGTCAGCGCCTCCGGCGGGATCTCCAGGTCTGGGTTCTCCTTGAGCGCCCGGCGCAACCTCCAGGCCTGGATGAACGTGGCCAGATTGGCGATCGCCACCAGCAGCAGATAGAGCCCCGAGATCGACAGCCCGATGATCCCCAGCACCCGGGCCGCCCCGGAGCCCTCCTCCAACGCGGTCCGGACGAACCCGGCGCCGGCGATCACCAGGATGCCGGTGATGATCACCACCGTGGAGTGACCGGCGGAGAAGGCGAGCCCTACCGACGCCGGATTGCGGCCCTCGGCGACGAACTTGCGGGTCGAGTTGTCGATCATCGACACGTGGTCGAAGTCGAAGGAGTGCACCAGGCCGCGGAAGTACGCCAAGGCGGCGATGCCGACGGTGATGACGCCGGCCGTGTCGGTCATCACGCCCAGCGTCAGCAGGCCCAGCCCGATGACGTGCAGGGCCGCGATCACGGCGAACGACGCGCCGACCCGGACCTTGAAGGAACGCGATTCCCGGCCCTCGGTCGTGAGCAACGACGGGCGGCGGACGCCGGGTTCCCGGGTGGTCGTGTCAGTCTTGGCCATGTACGCCAACGTTACGGACAACGTGTGTCCAGGTAAACACATGTCCGGGTACGAACCATGACTCAACTCGACCGGGAGGGCAGGTGAGCGAGCAGCCGGATCCGGGCGCGGTCGACCGGGCCCGGGAGACGTCGTCGAAGGAGGCGCTGTCCCGGGCCGAGGACGACCTGCCGGCCCTGGTCGATCGGCTGGCGGCCTTCTCCGACCCCACCCGGTTGGGACTGCTGATCGCGATCCACGCGGCCCCGGACTCACCGGTGAAGGTGCTGGCCGCCGCCACCGGACTGACGCCGAACACGGTGAGCCAGGCTCTGGTCGCGCTGCGGGACGCCGGCCTCGTCGAGAACACCCGGGACGGCCGGCTCAGCCGCTGGCGGCTGTCCGACGCCGCGGCGCACGATCTGTTGCATCACCTCGGCGCGCCGCACAGCACTCTGCACCCGCCGCACTGATGCCCGCCCCCATACCAGCCCCGCCGGCCGGGGCGCGGCTCGAGTTCGACCCCGCGCTGCCGATCACGGCCTGGCGGGAGGAGATCGCGGCGGCGATCGCGGCGCACCCGGTGGTCGTGGTCGCGGGGGAGACCGGGTCGGGCAAGACGACCCAGCTGCCGAAGATCTGCCTGGAACTCGGACGGCGCTCGATCGCTCACACCCAACCGCGGCGGATCGCCGCCCGCAGCGTCGCGGAGCGGATCGCCGCCGAGCTGACCGTGACCCTCGGCGACCTGGTCGGCTATCAGGTCCGGTTCACCCGGCGGGCGGGGCGTGACACCCGGCTCAAGGTGATGACCGACGGGGTGCTGCTCAGCGAGATCGGCCGCGACCGGGATCTCCGCCGCTACGACACGATCATCATCGACGAGGCCCACGAGCGCAGTCTCAACATCGACTTCCTGCTCGGCTATCTGCGCCGGCTGACCGAGCGCCGTACCGACCTCAAGGTGATCATCACCTCGGCGACCATCGACACCGAGCGGTTCGCCGCCCACTTCGCCGACGCGGACGGTCGGCCGGCGCCGGTGATCGAGGTGTCGGGACGGACCTACCCGGTCGAGATCCGCTACCGGCCGGTGCTCGTGGACGGTGAGGTCGACCAGCTGGCCGGCATCACCGCGGCGGTGACCGAACTGATCCGGCTCGATTCCGCCCGGAGCGGCGGGTCGTTCGGCGACATCTTGGTCTTCCTGTCCGGTGAACGGGAGATCCGCGATGCCGCCCAGGCCGTCGCCGGGATGAATCTGCCGTACACCGAGGTTTTGCCGTTGTACGCCCGGCTGTCAGCGGCTGAACAGCAGCGGGTGTTCAGCGCCCACCCCGGCCGCCGGATCGTGCTCGCCACCAATGTCGCGGAGACGTCGCTGACCGTGCCCGGGATCCGCTACGTGATCGACACCGGCACCGCCCGCATCTCCCGCTACTCGGCCCGCACCAAGGTGCAGCGGCTGCCGATCGAGCCGATCTCGCAAGCCTCGGCCAACCAGCGCGCCGGCCGTTGCGGACGGGTCGCGCCGGGGGTCTGCCTCCGGCTGTACGACGAGGAGGATTTCGGTGCCCGCCCGGAGTTCACCGAGCCGGAGATCCTGCGGACGAACCTCGCCTCGGTGCTGCTGCAGATGGCGGCCGCCGAACTGGGTCCGATGGAGTCCTTCCCGTTCGTCCAGCCACCGGACCGGACCGCGATCAACGACGGCCGCCGGCTGCTCGAAGAGCTCGGCGCCCTGCAGGAAACGCGGCTCACCAAGCTGGGCCGCCGCCTCGCTCAGCTGCCGGTCGACCCGCGGCTCGGCCGGATGCTGCTGGCCGGGGAGACGTACGGCTGCCTGCGCGAGGTGCTGGTGATCGCCTCCGGATTGTCCATCCAGGACCCGCGGGAGCGGCCCGCCGAGCACCGCGAGGCCGCCGACGCGCTGCACCACCGGTTCTGGGCCCCCCTCAGCGGTGAACGCGACGGCCCTCCCGCCAGCTCAGGGACCGAGGCGGAGGGGGACTTCGCAGCCTGGGTGCGGCTGTGGGACTACCTGCGGGTGCAGCAGCGGGAGCGCTCCGGGAATGGCTTCCGGCGGATGTGCCGGGAGGAGTTCCTGCACTTCCTGCGGATCCGGGAGTGGCAGGACCTGCACGCGCAGCTGCGCGATATCAGTGCCGAACTCGGTCTGGCCCGCAACTCCGCGGCGGCTCCGCTCAGTGAGGTGCACACGGCGGTGCTGACCGGGCTGTTGAGTCACATCGGGCTGGCCGAGATCACCGAGCCGGCGAAGGGGGCCCGCGGCCGCGGGCGGAAGCCGCCGAGGGAGTACCTGGGAGCGCGCGGGACCCGGTTCGCGATCAACCCGGGCTCGTCGCTGGCGCGGGTGAACCCGCCACTGGTGATGGCGGCCGAGATCGTCGAGACCACCCGGCTGTGGGCGCGGACCGTGGCCGAGATCGGCGCCGAACAGATCGAGACGGTCGCCGCGCACCTGCTCAAGCGGACCTATTCCGAGCCCCACTGGTCCAGCCGCGCGGCGTCGGTGCAGGCGTACGAGACCGTGACCCTGTACGGCGTGCCGATCGTCTCCGGACGCCGGGTCGGGTTCGGCCGGATCGACCCGGTCCAGGCGCGCGAGATCTTCATCCGCTCCGCCTTGGTGGAGAACCTGTGGCGGACCCGGCACGCCTTCTTCGCGGCCAATGCCGCGGTCCGGGCGGAGGCGGAGGAACTGCAGGACCGTACGCGGCGTCGTGACCTCCTCGTCGACGACCAGGTGATCTTCGACTTCTACGACGCGCGGATCCCCGCCGACGTGGTCTCGGGTACCCACTTCGACGCGTGGTGGAAGAAGGCGCGGGAGTCCGACCCGGATCTGCTCACCTTGACGCTGGACGACCTGGTGGTGGCCGATCGGCCGAGCGACGCCGAGGCGTTCCCGGACGAGATCGTCGTCGGGTCGCACCGGCTGCCGCTGCGATACCGGTTCGAGCCCGGTCACCCACGGGACGGGGTGAGTGTGATCGTGCCGCTGGCGCTGGTCACCCAGTTGGAGCCGGCGCCGTTCAGCTGGCTGGTGCCGGGACTGCGGACCGAGCTGACCACCGAGCTCATCCGGTCGCTGCCGAAGGCCGTACGCCGCCGGTTCGTGCCCGCCGCGGAGTACGGCGACCGGGCCCTGGCCTGGCTCGCCGAGCGTCGGTCGGGGTCGTCGGTGGCGTCGGGATTGTCCGGGCCGCAGGTGTCGCCGGGGTCAGAGCCGCTGCCGAGCGCCCTGGCCCGCGCGCTGCTGGCCCTCACGGGTGAGCGGGTCGATCCGGCGAGCTTCGACCAGGCCGCGCTGCCGAGTCACCTGCGGCCCACTTTCGTGGTGACCGAGACCGGGGAACCCGACGGAGACGTGGTCGCCGAAGGAGCCGACCTCGCCGCACTGCAGCAGCGGCTGGCCGGCGAGGTCAGCGAGACGCTGGCCGAGGCCGCCCGAGAACACACCCGCACCGGCAACACCGACTGGGACTTCGGCACCGTCACCGAGACGGTGGAAGTCCGCGGTCGCGGGGGCCGCGCCGCCGTCGGCTATCCGGCTCTGACCGACGAGCAGGTCAGCGTCGGCCTGACCGTGGTCGACACCCCGGAACGGCAGCGTCGGAGCCACGCCGCGGGCCTGCGCCGGCTGGTCCTGCTGCGGACGCCCGACCCAACCCGCTGGGCCGTGTCGCATCTGAGCAACATCGACAAGCTCGCGCTGGGCGCCAGCCCGTACGCCTCCGTGCCGGCACTGCTGGCCGACATCCGGCTGGCGGTCGTCGGCGAACTGATCCGGCGGGCGGCGGCGGGACCGGTCCGGACCCAGGAGCGCTTCCGGTGGCTCTGCGACGCCGTCCGGGTCGACGCGCCCGACCTGATGCAGAGCCTCACGATTCTGGTCGCCGACATCGTCCGGCTGTGGGGCGCCGTCGATGCCCGGCTGGGTCAGGTGAGCGCCCGGGAGCCCGCGGCCGCCGACGACCTCACCGAACAACTCGGCAATCTCGTCTTCCGCGGCTTCGTCTCGGCCACCCCGTACGAGCAGCTGACCGAGTTCCCGCGTTACCTGCACGCGGCCGGTCTGCGGATGGACACCCTGCTGGCGAACCCGGCCCGGGACCGGGCCGGCTTCGAGATCGTCGCCCGCTGCGAGGATGCCTATGCCGCGCTCTGCGACCGGCAGCCCCCCGGTCCGCTGCCGCAGCCGGTGGCGGAGGTGGGCTGGCAACTGGAGGAGCTCCGGGTGAGTCTGTTCGCCCAGAGCCTGCGGACCCGCTATCCGGTTTCGGAGAAGCGGGTGCTCACCGCCATCGCTGCCCTCGAGTGAGCCGGGCCGTCCGGGGGCGGCGGTAGATTGGCCGCCGTGATGGATCCACACCTCCTCTACACGGTCAACGAGGACGTGCGCGCCAGGCTCACGGAGCACCGGCCGGTGCTTGTCCACCAGATGGACGGCTTCGTCGACGCCGGCCAAGCCGGTCGGCTGTTCGCCTCCCACCTGCTGAGTCAGCTCGATCACGAGGTGCTGGCAGTCTTCGACCACGATCAGTTGCATGACTACCGCAGCCGACGACCGGCGATGATCTTCGACACCAACGAGTGGAAGTCCTACGCCGACCTGTCGCTGCGGCTGTACCGGATGACCGACGAACAGGGTGAGGTGTTCTTGTTCCTCACCGGCCCGGAGCCGGACGTGCAGTGGGAGCGGTTGGCTGCGGCCCTGGTCGGGCTCATCGACGACCTCGATGTGCGGTTGACGGTGAGCCTGCACGGCATCCCGATGGCGGTCCCGCACACCCGCCCGGTCACGTTGACCGCCCACGGCACCGACCCGTCCCTCACCCAGGGATTTCGGAGTTGGATCGACCGGGTCGAGGTGCCCGCGAGTTTCACCGGTCTGCTGGAGTTCCGGCTCGGACAGCTGGACCGCAAGGCGATGGGTTTCGCGGTGCACGTGCCGCACTACCTCGCGCAGGCGACCTTCCCGGAGGCGACTCTGGCCCTCACCCGGACCCTGAGCCAGGCGACCGGGATCGCGGTCCCACTCGCCGATCTGGAGCAGGCGGCGGCCTCGAACCTCTCCGACATCGCCGAGGAGATGTCGAACTCCGCCGAGGTGCAGGAACTGGTCGCCGGCCTCGAGGCGCAGTACGACGCCGTGCAGGCCGACGAGTCCCGCTCGGTACCCAGTGCGGACGAGATCGGCGCTGAGTTCGAGCGCTTCCTCGCCGAACGCGAGAAGCCCGACGACCCAGGTCCGTAGGCCCTTATAACGGCCTTGAGCGAGCCTGAATACGGGCCTACACTCGATGGCGTGCAGACGCTACCGATCTCGAAGGTCAAGGACAAGCTCAACGAGTTCGTCGATGCCGTCTCACTCACGCACGAGCAGGTCACGATCACGAAGAACGGATCGCCCGCGGCGGTCCTCGTTGGAGCGGACGAATGGGAATCGCTTCAAGAGACACTCTTCTGGCTATCCCAGCCCGGGATCCGCGACGACATCGACGAGGCGCGCCGAGAGCGCTCCGAAGGACGAACCTCCAGTGAGGAAGACATCCGCGCAGAGTTCGACGTGCCACGACGCTCGGCCACGTGAGCGACAGGCACGCCGCGTACCAGGTCGAGTTCGCCGGCACGGCCCGGCGCGATCTGCGAGGGGTGCCGCCGCGGATCGTGCCGGCGATCATCGAATTCGTCTACGGTGACTTGGCGCGGAGACCGACGGTGGTCGGCAAGCCGTTGGCGCGCGAGCTGAACGGTCTCTGGAGTGCCCGCCGCGGCCCGTACCGGATCCTGTACGAGATCGTCGATGAACAGCTCGTCGTCATCGACATCCACGTCGACCATCGCGCGGACATCTACCGACGCCGATAGCGGGTCGGATGCCGGGCGCCGACAGCGGCGGGAGGTCTATAGGCTCCCTCGCGTGAGCGAAGAGATCCGCGGCGTCGACCGGACGACGATCGAGGCGACACGCTTTTCGTCGCCGAGGAGGACGACGGTTGGCGCCCCGAGCGGATCTCGTAGCGACCGGACAACACCGTGCCGCAGTCGGTGACCGAGTTGCTCGATCTGCTCGAACTCGAGGAGATCGAGGTCGGGCTGTTCCGCGCGCGACAACCCGACACCCAGTTGCAGCGGGTCTTCGGCGGCCAGGTGCTCGCCCAGGCGCTGACGGCCGCCGCCCGCACCGTCAATGTGGTCCGCGCGCTGCACTCCTGCCACGCGTACTTCCTGCGGCCGGGCCGCATCGACCTGCCCATCGTGTACGACGTGGAGTCGGTCCGCGACGGCGGCTCCTTCTCCTCCCGGCGGGCGGTGGCGCGGCAGGGCGGGCAGGTGATCTTCTACCTGTCCAGCTCGTTCCACGAGGTCGAGGAAGGGTTCGACCACGCCGATCCGCTGCCCGAGGACGTCCCCCCGCCGAACGAGTGCCCGACCCTCGGCGAGGTGCTCGCTCAGGCGTCGGGACGCCCGTCCACCCTGTGGGAGCACGAGTGGGGGGCGCTGGAAGTCCGGTACGTCGGCGATTCCCGTCCCGGCGGCGCGCTGGAGGACGAGCGGCACCCCGCGCGGACCCGGGTCTGGATCAAGACCAGCGGTGCGCTGCCCGACGACCGCCGGATCCACCAGGCCGCGTTGGCGTACGCGAGCGATCTGACCCTGCTGTCGGCCTCGACGGTGCCGCACGGTGTGCTGATCGGGCTGAACGTGCAGGCGGCGTCGCTGGACCACGCGATGTGGTTCCACCGGCCGTTCCGCGCCGACGACTGGCTGCTCTACGACCAGATCTCCCCGTCGGCGTCTGGCGCCCTCGGGTTGTCGACCGCCCGGCTGTTCCAGCACGGCGCCCTGGTGTCCAACGTGGCCCAAGAAGGCCTCATCAGGCCCCTGCGCACCCGCCGCTGAGACGCGAAAGCGCCCGGCAGATCTCTCTGCCGGGCGCTTCGGTTCGTACGTGATCAGGCGGCGAGGACGGACTTCCCACGCAGCTTGGCGATCGCGTGCCGCTCGATCTGGCGGACCCGTTCGGCGGTGATACCCCAGATCGCGCCGATGTCGGCCAGCTTGGCCTGCCGGCCGTCGATCAGACCGTACCGGCGCCGTACGACGTCGGCGGACCGTTCGTCCAGCTCGCCCAGCAGGGCCTCCAGCCGGGCGTGCTCCTCGGCGTCGAGGTAAACCTCGTCCGGACCGGGCATCGGCTCCCGCGCGATCAGGTCGCCGAGGGCGGTGTCGCCGCCCTCTTCGACCGGAGCGTCCAGGCTGACGTGATCACGGCCGTACCGCATCAGGTCGAGCACCCGATCGGCCTCCAGTCCCATCTCCGCGGCGATCTCGGCGATCTCGGGATCGCGGCCCAACCGGCGCTCCAGGGTGCGCCGGACGGCGCCGACCTGGTTCACCTGCTCGGCCACATGTACCGGCAACCGAACGATCCGACCCTGCTGCGCGATACCCCGGCTGATCGACTGACGCACCCACCAGGTGCCGTACGTGGAGAACTTGAAACCCTTGGTGTAGTCGAACTTCTCCACCGCTCGGATGAGACCGGTGTTGCCCTCCTGGACCAGATCCAGCAGTGGCATCTGCGACCGGCCGTACTTGCGGGCCACCGAGACGACCAACCGGAGGTTGGCCGTGATGAACCGCTGCATGGCCGCCCGGCCCTCGTCGATCAGGAACTCCAGCTCCGCGCGCGTCGGGCGCTTCGCCTTCTTGCCCCGCATCGCCGGAGTGATCTCGCCGGAGAGGACCCGTTCGGCGTAGAGACCGAGTTCGATGCTCTTGGCGAGCTGGACCTCTTCCTCCGCGCTGAGCAGGGGAGTCTTGGCAATACCCTCGAGGTAGAGCCCTACCGCGTCCTTGCCGTCTATACCTTCTGAAACTCGCATTCGAGTTGTGCTCACCACCACGTCGGCCCCTTTCGTTGCCTGTACAGAAGAGCTAACGTGCCAAGGGCTCATCAGGATTCCGCCGGAGCCCTGAAGAAACCCTGAGACTGCCCCTGGCGTCCCCTTGCGTCGGGCGCTTCGAGAGAGTATTCGAAGCTACCGGGGTCCGCGGATGCGTCTTGTTGTATCCCTCCCCGCGCTCGAGGGCACTGCCCGATTCAGTCGCTGGCTACCTGATCGACGATCCAGGCGTACTCGAAGGCCTTCTCGCGCCAGGCCTTGTACCGCCCGCTCACGCCGCCGTGGCCGGCCACCATCTCGGTCTTGAGCAGGATCGGCCGGTCCTCGGCGTTGGTGGCGACCTCCCGCAGCGCCGCGACCCATTTGGCCGCCTCGACGTAATACACCCGGGTGTCGTTGAGACTGGTGGTGGCCAAGATGGCGGGATAGTTCCGCGCCGCGACGTTCTCGTACGGTGTGTAGGACTTCATGTAGGCGTAGACATCAGCGTCGTGCAGCGGGTCGCCCCATTCCTCCCACTCGATCACGGTCAGCGGCAGATCCGGATCGAGGATCGTGGTCAAGGCGTCGACGAAGGGCACATCGGCGTGGATCGCCCGGAACCGCTCCGGTGCCAGATTCGCCACCGCCCCCATCAGCAGCCCACCGGCACTGCCTCCGGTCGCCGCGAGTCGGTCGGCACTGGTGTAGCCGTGCTCGACCAGGAAGTCCGCCGCGGCGACGAAGTCGGTGAAGGTGTTCCTCTTCGTCAGGGTCTTGCCGTTCTCGTACCAGGCGCGGCCCAGTTCGCCGCCCCCGCGGATGTGGGCGATGGCGTACACGAAGCCACGATCGAGCAATGACAACCGGGGGATGGAGAAGCCGGGGTCGCTGGAGATCTCGTACGAGCCGTAGCCGTAGAGAAAGCCGGGTGCGGAGCCGTCCAAGGCCACGTCGGCGCGCCGGACGATCGACAGCGGGATCCGGGTGCCGTCCTCCGCGCTCGCCCAGCCACGCTCCTGGACGTAGTCGGCAGCGGCGTACGGCCGGCCGTCCGGGCCGGGTAACACCGGCGTCTGCTTGCGCATCAGGAGTTCACCTTCGACCAGCATGTAGTCATAGATCGTGGCGGGGGTGACGAGGGACTCGAAGACGACCCGGATCGTGGCGGTGAGGTAGTTCGGGCCGCCCACCGCGTAGACGTCGAACAACGGCTCGCCGAACGCGATGTCCTGTCCGGGCCGGAGCTCGCCGGCCGTCCGTGGCATGACGTGCACCGCGGTGAGGCCGTCCCGGCGCAACGAGACGACCGCGTGATCGGCGTACGCCGCGACCCCGAGGAGCCGGACGCCCGGGGTGTGCGGGAGGACCGGCTCCCACTGCTCGGAACTCGTGGCGTCGAGCGGGGCCTGGGCGAGCTCGAAGTCGGGGGCCTGGTCGTTGTGCACGATGAGCAGCCGATCGCCGGCGGGCTCGACGTCGTACTCCACGCCTTGGCGGCGCGGGGCGACCAGTCGCGGCTCACCCTCCGGGTCGGACGCCGGCAGCAGCCGGTACTCGCTGGTGAGTCTGCTGCCGGCGCCGAACACGATCCACCGCTCGTCGCGGCTGGAGTCGACCCCGACCCAGAACCGCTCGTCGGGCTCGCTCACCACCTCGGCGTCGTCGGCCACGTCGGTGCCGAGCCGGTGCCGGAGCACGACGTACGGCCGCCAGGCGGCGTCGGCCCGGGTATAGAAGAGGTGGGTCTCGCCGGCCCAGGCGATCCCGTACGAGATGTCCGGGATGTCGTCGGTCAGCGGCTCGCCGGTGGCCAGGTCCCGGATCTGCAGCCGGAACCGTTCGTCGCCCGTGGTGTCGGTGGCGTACGCCAGCAGCCGGCCGGACGGTGAGGTCGTGAACGCCCCGATCGAGAAGAACTCCTCGCCCTCGGCCTCGCGGTTGGCGTCCAGCAGCACCTCCTCGCCTGCGATCTCGTTGCTGACGTCGGGCGGTGCGCCCGGGCCATCGGGCGCGGGCGTGCGGCAGTAGATCGGATAGTCGGCGCCCTCCACGGTGCGCACGTAGTACCAGTAGGCAGGTCCTTCGACGTGCGTGGTGTAGGTCGGCACACTCAAGTCGGTCTCCTGGGTGCGCGACTTGATCTCGGAGTAGATCGCCTCCCGCAGGTCGCCGAGATGATTCGTCCGCGCCTGCGTGTAGGCGTTTTCCGCCTCCAGGTGCCCGATGACGTCGCGATCCTCCTTGGCTCGCAGCCACTCGTACGGATCGACGAAAGCGTCGCCGTGGTGGACCCGGGTGACGGGCCGGCGGGCGGCCGTGGGCGGGCTGGGGGGCAGCTGGTCGGACACAGCCGTAGAGCGTACGTGTCCGCCGGATCTTGTCGCTGGCCCGGCGGCGTGTCCGAACGGCGCCGAATGGGCCAGGATAGGCGTCATGGGAGCAGAGGTCGACGCGCGCCAGTTCACCCGCGAGGACCGCACCAAGTTCCGCGAGAAGGTGCGCCGCAATCTCGACGTGCTGGCTCGGATGCTGACCGAATCCCGGTTCGACTTCGAACGCCCGATGGCGGGTCTGGAGATCGAGCTCAACCTCGTCGATGCCGACTTCCAGCCGGCGCTCCGCAACGCCGAGGTGCTGGCCGCCATCGCCAATCCGGACTTCCAGACCGAACTCGGCCGGTTCAACATCGAGATCAACGTGGCGCCGCGACGGCTGGGCCCGAACGGGTTCGCCTCCTTCGAGCAGTCGGTGCGCGACGCCTTGAACGACGCCGACGACCGGGCGCAGGAGATCGGCGCCCAGCTGGCGATGGTGGGGATCCTGCCGACGCTGATGGCGGACCACGTCACGTTGGCCAGCGTCAGCGAGAACCCGCGCTACTCGTTGCTGGACCAACAGATCTTCGCGGCCCGCGGGGAGGATCTGCACATCATCATCGACGGCACGGAGCGGCTGGACATGGTCTCGGACACGATCATGCCGGAAGCCGCCTGCACCTCGACCCAGGTCCACCTGCAGGTGAGCCCCGAGGATTTTGCCGGCTACTGGAACGCCGCCCAAGCGATCGCCGGCGTGCAGGTCGCGGTGGGGGCGAACTCGCCGTACCTGTTCGGCCGGGACCTGGTCGCCGAATCGCGCATCCCGCTGTTCGAGCAGAGCACCGAGACCCGGAGCGAGGAGCTCAAGGCCCAGGGCGTCCGGCCGCGGGTGTGGTTCGGCGAGCGCTGGATCACCTCGATCTTCGACCTGTTCGAGGAGAACGCCAGGTACTTCCCGGCCCTGCTGCCGATCTGCTCCGACGAGGATCCTGTTGCGGTGCTCGATGCGGGCGGCGTGCCGGCGCTGGAGGAACTGAAGTTGCACAACGGCACGGTCTACCGGTGGAACCGGCCTGTGTATGACGTGAGCGGCGGCGCACCGCACCTGCGGGTGGAGAACCGGGTGCTGCCGGCCGGGCCGACCGTGGTGGACACGATGGCCAACGCCGCGTTCTTCGCCGGCCTGGTGCGATACCTGGCTGACGAGGACCGGCCGATCTGGTCGCAGATGTCGTTCCAGGCCGCTACCGAGAACTTCGCCGCCGGCATCCGGCACGGGATCAACGCTGACGTCTACTGGCCGCGCATCGGGCAGGTCAAGGTGAGCGAACTCGTGGTGCGCAAGCTGCTGCCGCTCGCGGCGGAGGGCCTGCGCCGCTGGGAGGTCGACGACGCCGAGGCCTCGCGGTTGCTCGGCATCATCGAGCACCGCTGCCTACGTGCGGCCAACGGCGCTACGTGGCAGACTGCGGACGTGGCCAGGCGGGAGGCCGCCGGGGCCAGCCGGGATGTCGCCCTGCAGCAGATGTTGTCGGCGTATCTGGATCGCATGCACAGCAATGAGCCGGTCCACCTGTGGTCGAGCGACTGACGAGGAGGGCGAAGCGGTGACCGAGACTGCGACGGCGGAACAGGTCGTCATGCCGGAGAGCGCCGTGATCGTCGTCGGCTACTCCGCGAAACCCGAAGGCAAGGCCGCGCTGGCGCGGGCCCTGGACGAGGCTCAACTGCGGTCCGCGAAGCTGGTGGTCGTCCACACCTCCCCGGACGCCGAGGTCGACGAGCTCAACGAGGCCCTCGGCGCCGCCGGGATCCCGTTCGAGGTCCGGCAGGCACCCGACGCGCTCGACCCGGCCGAGGAGTTGATCAGCGTCGCGGACAGCACTCGTGCGGAGTTCATCGTGATCGGGCTGCGGCGCCGTTCGCCGGTGGGCAAGCTGCTGCTCGGCAGCAACGCGCAGCGGGTGCTGCTCGACGCCTCCTGCCCCGTACTCGCCGTCAAGGCCGAAGCGCTCTGACGTTCGGGCCGGTTCGGCCTGGCGGGAGCGTGTGATACGTGCGTCCGCTGCACGCCACGGCACGTGGTCGAACCTGAATTGTCAGGGATGGTTTGGGGTTCCGTGTAAGAATACGGGGCGGAGCACCTATTGACATCCGATGGGCGCTGCCTGCCCTGAAATTGGATAGCCCGGCCGAGAGGTTCTTAGTGACACCCCCCTCCTACGAACGTACGTCGCCGCCCGTATCCGAAGCAGCGACCGGCAGGGCGCACCAGGTCACGACTCCGGCCAAACGGCCGGCCCACGGCAAGGCTCCGGCCAAGAAGGCCGAACTCAAGGCTGTGGACATCGAGGCAGAAACCGGTTCCGGCGCGGAACTGGGGATCGACGTCGACGAGCCGGAGGTGGCCGCGGCGAAGCCGACGAAGCGGACCCCGGCGGCCAAGAAGGCCGCTACGAAGAAGGCGCCGGCGAAGAAGTCCACCGCGAAGCCGGCCGGGACGGCGGCCGCCACGCCCACCAAGACGGCGGGTGCAGCGACGTCCGACGCGGCGACCGATCTCGACGAGGTGGTCCCGGTCGACCTCGAGCCCGACGAGGCCGTGGAGGCCGAGGCTGAGGTACTCGCCGTCGAGGTCGCCACGGAACTGGCGACCGAGATCGAGGTCGAGGTCGAGGGCGATGAGGTCGTCCTGACCGTGGGGCCCAAGAAGCGCAGCCTCGACGACGTCGACGAATCCGCGTTCGAACCGGCGGTGGAGGGCAAGCTCGAGAAGGAGCTCGTCGAGGACCAGGGCTTCACCCTGTCCGAGGCCGACGACGCCGACGAGCCCGAGCAGCAGGTGATGGCGGCCGGGGCCACCGCCGATCCGGTCAAGGACTACCTGAAGCAGATCGGCAAAGTCGCGCTGCTGAACGCCGAGCAGGAGGTCGAGCTCGCCAAGCGGATCGAGGCCGGCCTCTTCGCTGACGAGAAGCTCAACGACACCGGCGTCAAGGTCAAAGCCGGTCAGGTCGACGACTTCGACTGGATCGCCGAGGACGGCCGGCGGGCCAAGAACCACCTGCTGGAGGCCAACCTGCGGCTGGTGGTGTCGCTCGCGAAGCGGTACACCGGGCGCGGCATGTTGTTCCTGGACCTGATCCAGGAGGGCAACCTCGGCCTGATCCGGGCGGTGGAGAAGTTCGACTACACCAAGGGCTACAAGTTCTCCACGTACGCCACCTGGTGGATCCGGCAGGCGATCACCCGCGCCATGGCCGACCAGGCACGGACCATCCGGATCCCGGTGCATATGGTCGAGGTGATCAACAAGCTGGCCCGGGTGCAGCGGCAGATGCTGCAGGATCTGGGCCGCGAGCCCACCCCGGAGGAGTTGGCCCGCGAACTCGACATGACGCCGGAGAAGGTCGTCGAGGTGCAGAAGTACGGTCGCGAGCCGATCTCGCTGCACACCCCGCTGGGTGAGGATGGCGACTCCGAGTTCGGGGACCTGATCGAGGACTCCGAGGCGGTGGTGCCCGCCGACGCGGTCAGCTTCACCTTGCTGCAGGAGCAACTGCACGACGTGCTGGACACCTTGTCCGAACGCGAAGCCGGAGTGGTCTCGATGCGTTTCGGGCTCACCGACGGCCAGCCCAAGACGCTGGACGAGATCGGCAAGGTGTACGGGGTCACCCGCGAGCGGATCCGGCAGATCGAGTCCAAGACGATGTCGAAGCTGCGGCACCCCTCCCGCTCGCAGGTCCTCCGCGACTACCTGGACTGAGGCACGGTCACAGCTGCTCGGGTTGCGGGCCGCCGCTCGGGTTTCGGCAGCCGCTCGGGTTTCGGTGACCCGCCGGCCGATCCGCTCGGGTTTCGGTGACCCGCCGGCCGATCCGCTCGGGTTGCACCTATCCGCTCTGGGCCCACATAGCGCCGATGAGTGAAACCCGAGCGGCTTGCTCATCGACGGCCCCGCTCGAACGCCCGGAGCAGGCGATCGGCGATCACCCGCTTGCGGAAGAGTTCGGCCCACACCCAACGGACGACCTGCCACCCGAGGTCACGCAACGCGTCTTCCCGAGCCTTCTCGCGGAGCAGGAACTCCTCCAGAGTCTCGTCGCGGCGGCGATACCTGACGTACTTCTCCCGGCCGTCGAACTCGCCCAGGGTCCTCAGTTCGGGCCATCCGAAGTCGGATCGACCCAAAAAGTCGCCGGAGTCGTCGAAGACCTCGAACTGGGGCACAGGAGCCGGCAACCTGTCTTCAGCGAAACCGACGCGACTGAACGACTCGCCCACACTCTCACTGCGACCGTCGATGAATTGCGCGACGCGACGGGCCTGAGCGGCTCCCGCCCGTTTCAGGCCCATCTCGATCGCGACTGCAAGATCGGTGGGATCGAGGCCGATGGCGAGAGCCCGATCGCCGATGGCCACGGCCTGCGGGTAGGGCAGCGTCCGGGCCAGGTCGGCAACGGTACGGGCCAGTGAGGTGACGGGCAGCCCGTCGATGACCGTCACGTCCGCGTCCGCTAAGGGCGATCCGTGGACGTGGACGACCGAGCGCCGGACTCCACCGCCGTGCCGATCCCGAGTGAGGTGCAGATTGCGTACGGCTTCGGGGAAAATCGGCAGACCGTGCAGCACCGCTGCCGAGCCGTGGCTGATCACCGCTCGAGGATGGAGCTGGGGGACGGTGGCCTCGATCAACTGTCGGTGGCGGGCCGCAAGTACCTCGGAGCGGGACGGACCGAGCGGGTCATCCGGATCCGGATCTGGCTCCGGACCGGCGTAGGCGCCACGGCGAACCCGTACGAGTTCGCCTCGGCGTTCCATCCGAGCCAACTCGTGGGAGTCGAAGCCGCGAGCGGAGAGGTCACGGGTGAGAACGACGGGCTTCATCAGGGAAGCCCAGCAGCCGCCAGCCGTCGCTGTAAGGGGCCAACGATGGATCTGTGGACAACTTCGCGAACGGACAACACCTCGCGGCCTCGGTCAACAGCGGAGCCAAGTGAGTCCCCCCGTCCGGCGCAACGAGCCGCTCGGGCTGCACGCAACCGCGCGAGGTGCACCTAGTGCCGATGAGTCAAACTCGAGCGGATCGGTCCGCGGGGTGACCGAAGCCCGAGCGGCGGGGGTAAACCCGAGCGGATCGGTCCGCGGGGTGACCCAAACCCGAGCGGCGGGGGTAAACCCGAGCGGCGGCCGCGACCGGAGGAGCGCCAAGCAGGAACGGAAGGGGCGCGGCGGCAGAGGGCCGGAGACGGCAGCGGCCCCGACCGGGTGGTCGGGGCCGCTGCTCAGCGCTTCAGGAGGCAGGTCAGGTGATCTTCGCGCTCTCGTCGTGGATCTCGAGGGCGACCTGCCTCAACTTGTCGGCGTGCTCCTTGCCGTGGTGGGCGCAGAAGAGCAACTCGAAGCCGCTGGCCATGGTCACTCGGACGTAGGCCTGCGCGCCGCAGCGGTCACAACGGTCGGCCGCGTTCAACGCCGCGCCTTCCAAGACGGTGGTACTCATGTGTGGCCTCTCTTCCCGCGAGTTGCTCATCGTGAGGTCTTGAGTCTTCATTACCGACCCAAACGCCGGCGTCGGTGTACCCAGTCAACATCCAACCGGGCTTTGATTGTTCCGTTTTGAGGTACCGGATCCATGACTCTTGTGTAACAAGTACGACTTCCCAGGGCGCGGCGACACCCCGCGGTAGTCTCGGCGGGTGCCGAGCGCCCCCGCCCCAGCCGCCCTTCGACAAGCTCAGGGCAGCGAGACCCGGGACTACGAGGCCCGGCATCTGCTGGTGCTCGAGGGCCTGGAGGCGGTCCGCAAGCGGCCGGCTATGTACATCGGGTCCACCGATACCCGCGGCCTCATGCACTGCCTCTGGGAGATCATCGACAACGCCGTCGACGAGGCCCTGGCCGGGTTCGGCAGCGAGATCTTGGTCACCCTGCACGCCGACGGCAGCATCTCCGTCCACGACACGGCCCGCGGCATCCCGGTCGACATCGAGCCGCGAACGGGGTTGTCCGGCGTCGAGGTCGTCTTCACCAAGCTGCATGCGGGCGGAAAGTTCGGCTCCGGTACGTACAACGCCACGGGTGGTCTGCACGGGGTCGGCTCGTCGGTGGTCAATGCCCTGGCGTCCCGGCTCGACGTCGAGGTGGACCGGAACGGATCGACCTGGGGCATGTCCTTCCGGCGCGGTGTACCGGGCCGCTTCGACGGGACCGGTCCGACCGCCAGGTTCAGCCCGGACAACAGCCTGCAGAAGCTGACCCGCACCAAGCGCGGCGTGACCGGCACCCGGGTCCGCTACTGGCCCGACCGGCAGATCTTTCTCAAAGAGGCGCAACTGTCGCTGCCGGACCTGTACGACCGCGCCCGGCAGACCAGCTTCCTGGTCCCCGGGCTGGCCTTGGAGGTCGTCGACGCCCGCACCAGCGAGCAGACCACCGAGCGATTCCGGCACGCCGGCGGCATCACCGAGTTCTGCGACTACCTGGCGCCAGACGACGGAGTGACCGAGGTCATCCGGCTGCAGGGCAGCGACACGTTCACCGAGACCGTTCCGATGCTCGACGACGCCGGCCACATGACCCCGACCGACGTCGAACGCCAGCTCGACATCGACATCGCCGTCCGCTGGGGCACTGGCTATGAAACCAAGCTGCGCTCGTACGTGAACATCATCGCCACCCCCAAGGGCGGCACCCACGTGGCCGGCTTCGAGCGCGGCATGGCCAAGGCGTTCGCGGCGGCGATGCAGAACACCCGGTTGCTCAAGGCCGGCGAGGAGGTCACCAAGGACGACATCGCCGAGGGGTTGACCTCGGTGGTGACCGTCCGGCTGGCCGAACCGCAGTTCGAGGGGCAGACCAAGGAGGTGCTCGGCACCCCGGCGGTCTCCCGATTGGTCACCCGGGCCGTCGAACGCGAACTCACGACCTTCCTCACCTCGACCAAGGCCGCGCTGCGCAGCCAGAGCCGACCGTTGCTGGAGAAGGTGGTGGGCGCGTCCCGGGCCCGGGTTGCCGCCCGCCAGCACCGGGAGGCGCAGCGCCGCAAGACCGCGCTCGAATCGTCCTCGCTGCCGACCAAGCTCGCCGACTGCCGCAGCACCGATGTCGACCGGACCGAACTGTTCATCGTCGAGGGCGACTCGGCCATGGGCACCGCGAAACTGGCCCGCGACTCTGAGTTCCAGGCCCTGCTACCGATCCGCGGCAAGATCCTCAACGTCCAGCGTGCCTCGGTCGGCGACATGTTGAAGAACGCCGAATGCGCCGCGATCATCCAGGTGGTCGGGGCCGGGTCAGGTCGCACCTTCGAGCTCGACGCCTCCCGGTACGGCAAGGTCATTTTCATGGCCGACGCCGACTCCGACGGCGCGCACATCCGCTGCCTGCTGGCCACTCTGTTCTTCCGCTACATGCGACCGCTGGTCGACGCCGGCCGGGTGTTCACCGCAGTGCCGCCGCTGCACCGGTTCGAGTTGACCAACCCGAAGAAGGGGCAGGAACGCTACCTCTACACCTATTCCGACACCGAGTACCAGCGCAAAGCCGCGGAGCTGACCAAGAAGGGTCTGAACTTCAAGGAGCCGCAGCGCTACAAGGGCCTGGGGGAGATGGACGCCGACCAACTGGCCGATACCACCATGAGCCCCCGGCACCGGACCCTGCGCCGGATGACAGTCGACGACGGCGCGGCCGCCGAGCAGGTCTTCGAGATGTTGATGGGCAACGACGTCGCCCCCCGCAAGGGGTTCATCATCGAGGGTGCGTACGCGCTGGACGCCGCCGCCATCGACGCCTGAACCTGGCCAGGGTCAGCCGGGTGACCGGTCGGCCCTGGCGAGCAGTTCCCGGAAGTGGCGGCCGAAGGCGGCCGAGTCAACATCGAGACCGATCAATGCGTTGGGTGTCGACGACTCGTCCACGGTCATCACGCCGCGCTCGCCGGCGCCCAGGCCGACGCTCAGCCGCACGGGACGGAACTCGACCAGTTCCGGCCGGGTCAACACCGCGACGGCCAGCGGGTCGTGCAGTGCGCAGGAGTCGGGCTCCTCGACGTCGCCGCCCGAGATGTGGTTGATCCAGGCGACGCTGTACTCGCCGGCGAAGGCCTCGAACGCGTGGTCACTGGAGGCCATCTCCTCGGCCTCGGTACGGCTCAGACGCACCCGTTGAGTCACGTCCAGGCCCACCCAGCGGGCCACGATCGGCGCGTTCAACACGATCTGGGCGGCCTCCGGATCGTTCCAGACGTTGAACTCGCCGGGCATCTCCGGGCGGAGGATGCCGCCGGTGAACCGTCCGCCCATGATCACCAGCCCGGCCAGCGCCGAGACGATGCGGGGTTCGGCGCGGATGGCCAGCGCCACGTTGGTCAGGGGCCCGATCGCGACCAGGGTGATCACGCCGGGCGCTGCAAGCACGAGCTCGATCATCGCGTCGACGGCGGGATTCGCCTCCGCACCCGCGGACAGCGATCGTGAGGCACCGCGTACCACGGCGACGCGGGGTCGCCCCAGCCGCGCCAGCAACCCGTGACTGAGCTCGGTGGCCGTGTCGACGTCGGTGTTGCCGTTGACGGTGGTGACCAACCGCAGATCGATGCCCGGGTCGGCGAGCGCCATCGCCAGGGCGAAACCGTCGTCGACGTCGCTGCCCGGCGCGCCCATCGCCAGGTCGGTGTCGAGGACGACCGCGATCACGGGTCAGCTCGCCCTGACGACGATCTCGTCCAACCCGCCGGTGTCGACGTCGTACAGGAAGCCTCCGACCACGACCCGGCCCACCAGATGCGGATGGCCGGCCAGCAACTCGACGTCCTCCGACAACCGGGCCCCCTGGTCGGTCGAGGCGCCGATGGCCAGGTCGGAGATGTCCTCGCCTGTCGTCGCGGCGACCATCGCCGCGATGTCGGCGTCCTCGCCACTGGCCATGGCGCAGCGGGTGTGCGGTACGACGAGGATCCGCTGGACTCCCAGCAGGTGGACGCCGAGGATGCAGCCGACGAGCGCGTCAGGGGTGACCCGGCCGCCGGGCGTTCGGATGATCTTGGCGTCACCCACCCGCAGCCCGATCATCTCCAGCGGCTCGATTCGGGAGTCCATGCAGGTCACCATGGCCACCCCGGCGTGCGCGATGCCGTCGAAACCGCCGAGGGAGAACCGCTGCCGGTACCCGGCGTTGCCCTCCAGGAGGTCGTCGAACTCGTGTGCCACGGTGGTCAGCGTAGGACCCGATTGTTACGACCATGTCATCCGGCTCGCGCGCGCTCCGCGCCTCAGACACCCGACACGTGCAGCCTCGGAGGGGCGAGGTCTAGCCTCGGCGTATGGCTGCGCTGCTCTTGGAGCGCGACTCGGAACTCGAGACGCTCGCCCGGGTGGCGCGCGAGGCGGCGGATGGCGTCGGGTCGATCGTCCTCATGCACGGTGAGGCAGGGATCGGCAAGTCCAGCCTGGTCGGCGCGCTGCGGTCCCTGCTGCCGCCGAAGACCCGGCTGCTGGTGGGTTTCTGCGACGCACTCAGTACGCCGCGGCCGCTCGGCCCATTCCGCGACCTGGCTCGCATCGTCGGCGATCCCCTGGCCGGCGCGCTCGCGGCCGGGGACCGCACCGTCGTCGCCGAGGCCCTCCGGGACGAACTGGTCCGGGAGCAGCCGACGGTCGTCGTGATCGAAGACGTGCACTGGGCGGACGAGGCGACGCTCGACGCCCTCCGGTTGCTGGTCCGGCGGATCCGCCCCCTGCCCGCCGTCCTCGTGCTGACCTACCGCGACGATGAGCTGGGACGCAACCATCCGCTGACCCAGCTGCTGGGGGATGCCTCCCACTCGGGCCAGGTCCACCGGTTGGCCATGCATCGGCTCACCGAGCCAGGCGTCCGCGGCATGCTCAGCGACAGCGTCCTGGACCCCGCCGAATTGTTTTCCCTCACGGCGGGCAACCCCTACTTCGTGAGTGAGTTGGTGGCGTCGGCCGAGGGTTCCCAAATCCCGGCCACCGTGGTCGACGCGGTTCTGAGCCGACTCAGACGGCTGCCGATCCGGTACCAGGACGTGGTGGAGCAGCTCGCGGTCGTTCCGACCGCAGTCGGTCGGCCACTTCTCGGTGCGCTGGTGATCGACCCGGGCCCGGCGCTCACGGACGCCGAGGAACGCGGTCTGCTGACCATCCGTCCGGATCAGGTGACCTTCCGGCACGAGCTGACCCGTCGAGCCATCGTGGACGCCATGCCGGTCGCTCGCAGGGTCGATCTCAACCAGCGCGTACTCCGCGCCCTGGAGCAGCTCCAGGCGGGTGCCGGCCAGCTGGTGCATCACGCCGCGGAGGCCGGCGAGGTGGACGCCGTCGTCCGGTACGCGCCGATGGCCGCCCGGGAGGCCACGACGGCCGGCGCGCACCGGGAGGCCGTCGCCCAGCTCGAAAGGTCGCTCGACCACCTCGATCACTATCCGGCGGTGCAACAGGTGGAGCTGTTGGAGGCTCACGCCATCGAGTGCTACAACACGGGCGCGGCCGACGCCGCGGTCATCTCCCAGAGCGCCGCGGTCGAATTGCGTCGCCAGCGTCCCGACCGGCGCGCACTAGGACTGAGCTTGCGTTGGCTGTCGCGGGTCCTCTGGTTCGCGGGTCGCCGGGCGGAGGCGGAGCAGGCGGCCGAGCAGACCAGTGCGGTCTTGGCCGAGACCGGTGATCCTGGTCTGCTGGCCTGGGCGCTCACCAATGAGGCTCAGCTGGCTGCGCTTGCCACGCGCCGTGACGACGGCGCCCGGCTGGCGCGACGCGCCATCGAGCTGGCCACCGAAGCCGGCGACCGCGCCGCCCTGTCGCACGCCCTGAACAACCTCGGAGTGTCCCTCTGGTCGGACAACCGTCGCCAGGGCTTCGGCCCGTTACTGGAGGCCTTGCAGGTGGCCCTCTCGATCGACGACGTCGAGGACGCGTGCCGCGCGTACGTCAACATCACGTGGCGCCTGATCGATGACTTCCAACTCGACGAGGCGACCACGTACCTGGACGAGGTCCTGGGGTTGGCCGAGCGCGCCGAGTTCCTTGGCTTCCTCTACTACGTGCAGGGCACTCGGGCGCGGCTCCTGCTGGCCCGGGCGCGCTGGGGTGAGGCGATCGACGCCGCGGGGTTGGCACTGACTGGCCAACCGACGGCGCGCTGCGTCGCCCTCACCGTCCTCGCCTCGGCTCGGATCCGGACCGGGTCGACCGACCCGGCGGGGCTGTTGGCGGAGGCGGCTCAGCTCGCCCAGCGGATGGACGAGCTGCAGCGGATCGGGCCCGTCATCGCCGCGCGCTGCGAGGCGGCCGCGCTCCGCGAGGATTGGACCGCGATCGTGGCCGACGCCGTACCGGTGCACGCGGAAGCCGCCCGGCTCAGGACCTCCGCCCTGCAGGCAGAGTTGGCGTACTGGTTGCGGCGGGCCGGCCGCGAAGTCGACGTGCCCGACATCGACCACCCGTACGCGCTCCAGGCCCGCGGCGACTGGCAGGGCGCCGCGGCCGCCTGGGAACGCCTCGGCGCTCCCTACCACCAGGCCGCGGCCCTGGCCGACGGCGACGAGCCGCAATCGCTCCTGCAGGCACTGCTCATTCTCGACCGACTGGGCGCGGCGCCGCTCGCGCTTCGGGTGCGGTCCCGGCTCCGCCGCCTCGGCGTTCCGCACGTGCCGCGCGGGCCGCGGCCGACATCTCGCACGAATCCCGCCGGACTCACCGCTCGCCAGCAGGAGGTCATCACGCTGGTCGCCGGCGGCCTGACCAATGGGGAGATCGCCGACCGGCTGGTGCTCTCAGCGCGCACGGTGGACCGGCATGTGGCCGAGATCTTCGGCAAGCTGGCGGTGTCCAGTCGCCGTCAGGCCGTCGAGCGTGCCCGCGAGCTCGGACTCCTCGCTCGCCAGTAACCGTCGGCGCCGCCCAAGCTGGGTAGGCCGAGTCACCAATGTGGGTGCCCGACGCCGATGCCGCCGGCGCCACCCCTTGCGTACACCTGTTCTATGTCCACCGCAACGTCCACCGCAACGCAAGCGATGTCCCTGACCTGGACCCGATCGAACCTGACATCTCTGGCTGCGGCACCACCGAGCCTGTGGCCTCGACCGTACGTCCGCAGCGACGGCATCAGCTCGGTCGTGTCGTACTCGCGCTTCAACGATCGAATTCGGGAGCTGGCCTTCGAGCCGGGGGGCTGGAAGCACTACGAACTGCAGAGCTTCGCCTCCGGTTCCCCGGCCGCGGGCCACACGCCCGTTCCGTACGTCCGATCCGACGGGGTCTCCGCGGTTGTGTACCTGTCGAGGATCGGCCAGATTCACGAGCTCAGCCGGGTCGCCGGCAGCTGGCAACACCACAATCTTTCTGCGCTGACCTGCGCCCCGGTTTCTCTCGATTGGGCGTTGGGGGCCTACGTCCGGGCTGACGGGGTGACCGCGGTCGTCTACCGCGGTCTGGGTCACCGCATTCACGAACTGGCCCTCGCGGGTGGCACCTGGACCCACACGGACCTCACTGTGCACACCGGCGCCCCGACCCCGGGTGCCTTCGACGGTGAACTTTGCGCCTTCGCCCGCAGCGACGGCGCCAGCTCGGTGGTCTACACCAGCGGCGACGGCGAGGTCCGCCAGTTCAGGTCGGCCGCCCACGGGAGCTGGACGAGCCAGAGCCTGACCGGCGACGCCGGCGGACCCAAGGCCGCCCTCCAGGGCCTCGCCGGCTACGTGCGCAGCGACGGAGTGAACGCCATCGTCTATCGCGGCGAGGACCAGCACCTCTACGAACTCACCCAGGACTCCAGCGGCGAGTTCGCCGTGCTGAACGACCTGACCGCCATGGCCGGCGCGGCGCCCGCCAGGGGGCATGTGCACGCCTACAACCGGGCCGACGACACCTCGACGGTGATCTTTGAGGGTCCCGACTTCCACATCCACGAGTTGGCCCTGGAAGGCGGCAGCAACTGGTCGCACGCGGACCTGACCGCCCAGACCGCCAGCTTGCCCGGACTCCAACCCCACGGCTACATCCGCAGCGACGGCGCCACGGCGATCGTCTACTACGACCTCAACGAGCAAGTCCGCCAACTCAAGCTCAGCTGAGCGCAACGATCAAGCAAAAGGAGAACCTGTCATGACCATTCAAGCCACCGCACTCGCGTGGAGCAAAGCCAACCTGACGTCGCTCGCGGGAGCACCGCCGAGTCTCCAGCCGAAGCCGTACGTCCGGCACGACGGCGTGTCGGCGGTCGTCTCGTACTCGGCCGACCCGGCAAACCTCAATCGGCGCATCTTCGAGCTCACCCTCGAAGGCGGGGAATGGCTGCACTGGGACCTGCTGGATGCCGCCGCCAACGGTCAACCGGCCGAGGGCCACACCCCGTTCGGCTACACCCGTTCCGACGGTGTGTCGGCGGTGGTCTACCTGTCCTCCGTGGGCTTGGGCGTCATGGAAATCCACGAGCTCACCTTGAAAACGGGTCAAGGGTGGTCGCACGCCAACCTCACCGCGATCACCGGTGCACCCCTTTCGGTGGGCGGGTTCCTCCAGGGCTACGTCCGCGCCGACGGCATCAACGCCGTGATCTTCAGGGCCGAAGACGGACACATCCACGAGCTCGCCCTCGAAGGTGGCGCCCAATGGACCCACTGGGATCTCACCGCCGCGGCCGGGGCGCCGACCGGTGCCGCCCAACAGCCCTCGGGAAGCGTCCACGCCTTCGCCCGCCCCGACGGCGTGACCGCGGTGCTGTACGCCTCCAATGACGGACGGGTCCGTCAGCTCCGGTTGGGCACCGATGGCTCCTGGCGACGACAGACGCTGACGAGCTCCGGCAATCCGAAAGCCCACGGCTACGGGCTGACGGGCTACACCCGCACCGACGGTGTGGTGGCCATCGTGTACCGAGGCAAGGACAAGCACCTGTACGAGCTCACCCGCGACGCGAACGGTGAGTTCGACGAGCTGAACGACCTGACCGCCATCACCGGTGCCGCCCCGGCCAACGGGTATGTGCACGCCTACAACCGCGCCGATGGCATTTCCACCGTCATCTACGAGGGCCCGGATTTCCACACCCATGAGTTGGCCCTCGAAGGCGGCGTGGCCTGGTCTCACAACGATCTGACCGCCGGCATCGGAAGCCGACCCGGATTCCAGCCGATCGGCTACGTCCGCAGCGACGGCAGCACCGCCATCGTCTACTACGACACCGACGAGAAAGTCCGCCAACTCAAACTCAGCTGAGCCTCATCCGGGAGTTGGACATGATCACCGGCCTGACCCGCGCCGTCGGCGCCCTGCTGAGCCTCGCCATGGCCTCCTCGCTGCTCGCCGGCACCCCGGCTGCGGCGACCGGCCCGGCCGGCCCGGCCGTCCCCACGCTGGCGTGGGGCGCCTGTCCGGATGCCATCCCGGCGCCGTTCGAGTGCGCCACCGCCGAGGTTCCGCTTGACTACGAGCACCCCAACCGGCGAACCATCGGTGTGGCCACGGTTCGCCGTCCGGCGCAGCAGCCGTCGGATCGGATCGGTTCCCTGTTCATCAATCCGGGCGGGCCCGGCGGGGATGGAATCGACTACGTCGTGCGGACCTACAACCGCCTCCCGCAGGCCCTGAAGGACCGCTTCGACGTGATCGGCTTCGATCCGCGCGGCACCGATCGCAGCGCGCCGGTGTCCTGCTTCACCCGCCCGGAGTACGACGCGGCGTTCCGGGCCACTCGGCTGTACGGACCGCAGCGTACGGACTTCGACGAGGCCACGGCCCGCGCCCGCCAACTGGTCCGGGCCTGTGTGCAGCGCAGCGGCGACCTGCTGCCTTTCATCGGCACCGAGTACGTCGCCCGCGACCTGGATCTGCTCCGCGCCGCCGTCGGCGATCCAAAGCTGTCCTACCTCGGACTGTCGTACGGCAGCTACCTGGGCACCGTGTACGCGAACCTGTTCCCGCACCGGGTTCGGGCCCTCGCGCTGGACGGCGCGCTCGATCCGGTCGCGTTCGGCCGGCGCGTCTACGTCGAGGACCGGCGCCAGAACGTGGCCCTCCGGCGCTCGTTGGACCGGTTCCTGTCCTGGTGTGCCGCCAACTCGGCGGACTGCGGTTTCGGCAACGGTGATCCGGCCGGGGCGCTCGACCGCCTGCTGGTCGATCTCGACGCCAATCCTCGTACCGTGCAGACCCCGGAGGGCCCCGGAACCATCAACGCGACGACCTTCTTGGTCCGAGCCAACTTCGCCCTGACCGAGGGTCGCCGCATCTGGCGGCAGATCGGCGCGCTGCTGACGGCCAACGCGGCGGGGGTGTTCCCTCCGGTATCCGGCCCGTTCCCTCAGGACACGACCGACTTCTTCGGCCGCGGCACGGCGATCAGCTGCGTCGACCGGGCCTACCCCGACAGCCTGCGAACGCTCGAACGCAAGCTGACGGAGCACGCGCGCGCCGGCGGTCGGTTCGGTCGACCCTTCGCCTACGGGCCGCCGGCCTACGACACCTCGCAGGCCACCGCCTGCGTCCAGTGGCCGAAGGCGGCGGGTGAGCGGGCTCCGAGTCGATACACCGGGGGCTACCGCGCCCCCGGCGCCGCTCCGATCCTGGTCGTCGGTGTCACCGGCGATCCGGACGTCGCCTACCGCGACGCCGTTGCGCTGGCGCGCACTCTCGATCACGCCTATCTGCTGACGTTGAAGGGTGAGAGTCACACCGCGTTTCTGAAGAGCGCGTGCTCCACCGCGGCGATCGCGGGTTACCTGGTGGACACCCGCCGGCCCGCCGTCCGGGCCTGCGCCGACGAGCCGCAGCCGGTCTAGTGCCTTCAACCGTCACGCAGGGACGAGCGGATAGTCCGCGGGCGTCTTCTCCAACGTGGCGATGCTGATGTGCGGCCAGACGGCCCGCTCGGGGAATTCGTCTTCGCGCGGTCGGAAGAAGTGCAACATCACCACCTGCGAGTACTGAAGTCGCAACCGTGGCCTTCCCTGCTCGTCCAACTCGGCGAGCTCCTGGATCCAGAACGTCGACTTCATACTGACCGGGTCGGCTTCTCGAACCGAGAACGGAGCGTTCGAGATGCCGGCGGTCTTGCGAGTCGAGTCGACGGTCAGGGTCGTCGTACGCACGATGTCGACGCCCTGGTTGGCGAAGCGAAGGATCTTGTTCATGTCGGCCGGACTGAATCCGGGGAAGTTAGGAACCCCGAGGACGTTGCCCATGAACGGGTTGTCGATGTAGTGCTTGTAGGGCTCGAGGTACGGGTCGGACTTGAAGTCGTAGTCCGGGGTCTCCACATTCTCGAACCGACCGGAGGGCAGGCCACTGATCGGCGGAATCCTCGGCATTCCCCGATGAACCGCCGACTTGCCGATGGCGAGGACGGAATTCCCGTGCGGGATGGAGGCCAGGCGGGCGACATCGAGCTCCACTTCGCTCACCTGGTCGAGCCTGATGTTGTCGTCCTTGGTCCGGCGATTCTTCTCGTACAGCCACAAGCCGGGTTCGTGGTGGATCGGGAGGCCGGCGGACCCAGCCAGGCCACCGCTGTTGGGTCGATCTTCGGCCACCACCTGAGCGATCTTCTGCTGGTAGTCAAGGGTCACCACGAATTGATCAGGTTGCGCAGCACCGGGCCTCGACAGACCACGATTGGGCACGTCATCGTCGACGAAGGTGAACTTCAACTCCTCGTCGTACTGATTCATCAGGATCCGGAACTTGAAGCCCGCCGGAGGCGGTGGCGCCGCTTGGAACGGCAGGGCGATCATGTTCCAGCCCGTGCCCTGTCCGGTCCACACGCCGACCAGTTGTTCGAGCGGCCCGAGCTGGGATGGGGCCGGTGCACCTCGATTGGCCACCCGCTTGCTGATCGATGGCACCTCGACGGCACCAAACTGACGGTCACGATGATCGGGTCGTTGGTCGATGGACATGATGGCCTCCGCACGGATTGATGGCGCAGCGGATCGGCTGGGACCCAGCACGCTCCGCTGACGTGACCATGGAGAGCGAACGGTCGGCAGAATAAATACGTGCGGCCGCTCAGCCTCCGGGGCTGGACACCGCGGCGATCGGCTGGCTGCCGGGGATCCCGGAACCGTCCCGACGGCCGTCGGCGGCCGGCAGATCCACCGGCGCGCCACTGCTCGCCGCGGCCCAGGCCGGCGCCGGCCCAACCCAGCCGAGCAGCAGCGCGTCCTCGCCCTTGAGCAGGCGGTGGCAGCGCACCCCGCCCGTGGCTCGGCCCTTGCCGGGATACTCCGAGAAGGGCGTCACCTTCACCGTGCCGGCGTCCGTTCCGGGCAGCGCCTTCGAGGTCCCGGCCACCGTCACGACGACGGCCTCCTGCCCCGGATCGGTGGCCCCGAAGCAGACGACACTGGCCCCCACCCCGAGCCGGATCCCGGCCATGCCGCCGCCGGACCTGCCCTGCGGCCGGACTCCGGCAGCAGGGAACCACAACAACTGGGCGTCGTTGGTGATGAACACCAGTTCCGCATCGGTGCTGCGCAATTCGACCGCGCCGACCACCCGGTCACCCGGATCGAGCCGGATCACCTCCCACGCGTCCTTCCCGAGCACCTCCGGATTGACCCTCTTGACCACTCCGCGGGCGGTGCCCAGCGCCAACCCGAGCGAGGCCGGATCGAGCGTGGTCAGGCACAGCGCCCGCTCGTCGGACTCCAAGGTGATGAGTTCGCTGACGTGGGTGCCGCCCTGCAGGTTCAGCGGGTTGGCCGTGGTCGGGACCGTGGGCAGGTCCAGCGCGTTGATCTTGATCAGCCGACCGGCGCTGGTGACCAACCCGAGATCGGCCCGGGCCGTGGAGACGACCGCGGAGACGATGACGTCGTGGTTCGCCCGTTCGCCGTCGGTCGGCAACCCGTCGGCGTGGTCGGTGCGGGCCAGCAGTCCGGCCGAGGACAGCAGCACCCAGCACGGGTCGTCGGCCACCTCCAGCGGGGTGCCGGTGGCGATGGTGGCGACCCCGCTGGAGGCCAGCAGGATGGTCCGCCGTGGGGTGCCGTGCTGCTGCGCGACCTCGGCCATCTCGAGACCGACGACCGCGCGGAGTTGCTCGGGGTTCTGCAGGATCTGGGTCAGCTCGGCGATCCGGGCGGTCAACTGGTCACGCTCGGACTCCAACTCGATCCGGCTGAACTTCGTCAGCCGGCGCAGCGGCATGTCGAGGATGTAGTTGGCCTGGGTCTCGGTCAACTCGAAAGCGCTCATCAGCCGCTCCCGGGCCTCCGCGACGTCGTCGCTGGAACGGATGATGGCGATCACGTCGTCGATGTCGACCATGGCGATCAACAGACCCTCGACGAGATGCAGTCGGTCCTGGGCCTTGTTGCGGAGGTACGTGGTGCGCCGTCGGGTGACCTCGTAGCGGTGCTCGAGGTAGACGGTCAACATCTCCTTGAGAGTGAGGGTTCGAGGCTGACCCTCCACCAGAGCCACAGCATTGATGGAGAACGAATCCTCCATCTTCGTCTGCTTGTAGAGCTGCTCCAGCAGCGCATCGGGGTTGAAGCCGTTCTTCACCTCGATCACCAGCCGGGTGCCGTTGGCCAGGTCCGTGAGGTCCTTGACGTCGGCGATGCCCTGCAGCTTGCGCGCGGTGACGAGGGTCTTGATCTGTTCGATCACGCGTTCCGGGCCGACCAGGTACGGCAACTCGGTGACCACGATGCCCTTGCGTCGCGGGTGCACCTGCTCGATCCGGGCCGTGGCCCGGATCCGGAAGGAGCCGCGGCCGGTCTGGTAGGCCTCCCGGATGCCCTCCAGTCCGATGATCTTGCCACCGGTCGGCAGATCCGGGCCCGGGATGTAGCGGAGCAGGGTGTCCAGATCGGCGTCGGGATGCTTGATCAGGTGCCGCAGCGCCTGCACGACCTCGACGAGGTTGTGCGGCGGACAGTTGGTCGCCATCCCGACCGCGATCCCGCTGGCCCCGTTGACCAGCAGGTTGGGGAACGCGGCCGGCAACACGATCGGCTCGACGTCCTTGCCGTCGTAGTTCGGCTTGAAGTCGACCGTGTCGGCGTCGAGGTCGTTGGTCATCAGCAGCGCGGGCGTGGCCATCCGGCATTCGGTGTAGCGCATCGCCGCCGGGCCGGAGTCCAGCGAGCCGAAGTTGCCGTGGCCGTCGACCAGCGGCAACCGCATCGACCACGACTGGGCGGTGCGGACCAGGGCGTCGTAGATCGCCGTGTCGCCGTGCGGGTGGTAGAGGCCCATGACCTGACCGACGACCCGGGCACATTTCACATGAGACCGGTCGGGCCGGACCCCCATCTCCTGCATCGAGTACAGAATCCGCCGCTGCACCGGTTTCAGCCCGTCGCGGGCATCCGGCAGGGCCCGGGAGTAGATCACGGAGTACGCGTACTCCAGATAGCTGGTCTGCATCTCGGCGGACACGTCGACATCGACGATCCGCTCGGTGTAGTCGTCGTCGGGCGGGGCCGAGGATCTGCGTGCCATAGCGGAACCCACGGTAGTGCGCCGCGCCGACGGATCGGTTGAGGCGCGACAGGTCGGGTCGGGTCAGAAGCCGGTGAACGCAGCCCGCAGGGGCGGCAGCCGGGGATCGTCGGGCACGCCGGGTGCGTGAGCCGGGTCGAGTCGGCCGTAGATCAATCGGATGAAGGCTTCGGCGGGCATCATCAAAGGCGGCTCAGCGTCGCCGTCGGTCACGTCGGGTTCGGAATCGGTCGCCGGCTCGATGGTGCGGGTGGGATCGAAGCCGAGCCGGAACCGGCGGTCGGGGTAGGTCGTGACGACCGTCACCGGCGCCAGACCGGGCACCGGCGGCAGCCACGCCGCGAGCGGCCCCAGCCCGTCGATCAGCTCCGCAACCCCGTCCGGCGCCAGGATCGCTCCGGCATCCTGGCTGACCGCCACGTCCCACCCGTGAATGGTCTGCTCGCTCAGCCGCATGCCGATCAACCCGGCCAGATCCAGAGTGGTGCCGAACGCCTCGACCCGGAAGCGTTCCCGCTCGCCCGGGTCGAGCGTCTCGACGGTGGCGATGAGATCCGCCTGGGCCCGCACACTCTCCGCAACCTGCTGCTCGGGCCCGAGGGCGTTCCAGCGATCCCAGACCTGCTGCCACAGCTCGGGTGGCGGCGGGGGATCGCCAGTGCGGCCGGCCGCCAGCAGCAACCCGAAGATCTCCGCCGCGCTGCCGAGATGGGAAGCGACCTGGGCGTTGGACCACTCGTCGGCGTACGAAGCCGCGCGTAGCTGCTCCGCGGACAGGGAACCCGTGAGGTCGGTGAAGCGCTGGCTGGCGGCGCGCAACAGAGCCAGCAACTGATCGACCCCCGTCACGAACGGAGCCCGTGACCCCGAGCGCGGAGCGCAACAGCTGACACGCTCACGCCAGAAAGGGCTTCAGTTGATCACCGACGGAGGCGGCGCGGGCCAGTTCGCGGGCGTACAGGAGTCCGTAGGTGAAGCCGTTGTGGCCGGACCGGATGCCCATCCGAATGCCCTGCTCTCGCAGGAAACCCGCGCTGACGATACTGTCCTGGTGCTCGCCCAGCACGTCCTGGAGATCCTTGCGCGCGGCGATGATCTGATCGGCCCGCTCACCCCAGAGCGGCTGGGCCAGCTCGACCGCGTACCGGGCGCGTTTGCCGGCCTTGCGCGCGGAGTGGAAAAACTCGTCGGCCTCCGGGTCAGCGTCGTCGTAGGCGGCCATCGCTCGCTCCAGCCGCCGCTCGAGCTTGCGGTTCGCCTTGCCGACGTACTTCTTCACCTTCTTGGCCGGTGCGGCAGCCTGCTCGGTGAAGGGAGTGTCGCTCCGCCAGCGGCGCAACTCTGCGATCAGCGCCCGGTAGCGGTCCCCGTCGAGTTCAGTGAACACGGTCTGCCAGCCCGCCTGGCGGTGCACCTCGATCTCGGTCTGGACCTGCCGCTCCACGGGACCGACGACGATTTCTGGCGGCAGCTCGGCGAACTGGCTCTCGAGCCGGGCTTCCAGGACCTCCAGGTCGCGCACCACGCCCAGCAGTCCGGCCCACCAGACCAGTTCGGCTCTCCAGCGCCGCGGTCCGCTCGGGATCGAAGAGCGGGGCGTGGGTACGGATGGTGCTGCGTAGTCGCCGCACCCCCACCCGGGTCGGATGGACGATCGTCTCCTTGGCCCGCAGGCCGGGCTCGGCATCGATGATCACCGAGCACTGCTCGGCGACGTACGCTCCGGCCAGGGCCCCTACGGTCTCGTACTCGGTCACCAGGTGAAGTCGCTTTCGTAGAATTCCTGCCGGCCACGCCTCGACCGGTCCTGCTCGGCCGTCCGCAATTCGACGCGGCGGATCTTGCCGCTGATCGTCTTCGGCAGGTCGGCGAACTCGACCCGCCGGATCCGTTGGTACGGCGCCAGCTTCTCGCGGGCGTGAGCCAGGATCGACCGCGCGGTGTCGGCGTCGGGCGCCTGGCCCTCGACGAGCACCACGTACGCCTTCGGGACCGCCAGCCGGATCTCGTCGGGGGCCGGCACGACGGCGGCTTCGGCCACCGCCGGGTGTTCGATCAACACCGATTCCAACTCGAACGGGCTGATCCGGTAGTCACTGGCCTTGAACACGTCATCGGTCCGCCCGACGTAGGTCAGGTAGTCGTCGTCGTCACGATGCACCACGTCGCCGGTGTGGTAGACCATGCCGGCGAAGGCCTCGGTGTTCTTCTGTTCGTCGAAGACCCCGGCCCTCTCCTGGTAACCGGTCATCAACGGCAGCGGGCGGGGATCGAGCCGCAGGCACAACTCGCCATCATGATCATCGGCCTCGCCGGTGGCCGGATCGACCAGCACGACCTGATAACCGGGGAGCGCGCGGCCCATCGATCCAGTCCGCAGCGCCATGTCGGGCGGGTTCCCGATTTGGGCCGAGGTCTCGGTCTGCCCGTACCCGTCGCGGATCGTAAGTCCCCAGGCCTCCCGGACCCGTTCGATGACCTCGGGGTTGAGCGGTTCGCCGGCCGACAGGCACTCCCGGATCGCGAGCGACGCCGACGACAGGTCGGCCTGGATCAGCATCCGCCACACCGTCGGCGGGGCACAGAAGGTGGTGACCCGAGTTCGTTCGAGCAGCGCGAGCAGGTCGGGGGCGGCGAACCGGGCGTAGTTGTAGACGACGACCGTGGCGCCCGCGAGCCACGGAGCGAAGAAGTTGCTCCAGGCGTGCTTGGCCCAGCCGGGGGAGGAGATGTTGAGGTGCACGTCACCCGGCCGCAGGCCCATCCAGTACATCGTCGACAGGTGGCCGATGGGGTAGGAGACGTGGGTGTGTTCCACCAGTTTCGGCAGGGCGGTGGTGCCGGAGGTGAAGTACAGCAGGAGCGGATCGCTGCTCTTACTGGCGCCCGGAAAGTGTGGGTCGCCGCCGCGGAAGTCCTCGAAGCGCTCGTACGGGATCCACCCGTCCGCACTGGAACCGACGAGCACCCGGCCCAGGGGCGGCTCGAGCCCCTCGTACTTGTCGAGATCACCGGCACCCGCGACGAGCAGCTTGGCATCGCCGCGCTGTACCCGGTCCGCCAGATCTTTGGCGGCGAGCTGGGGGGTGGCGGGGATGATCACCGCTCCGATCCGGATGGCGGCGAGCATGATCTGCCAGAGCGGTACGCAGTTGCCGAGGACGACCAGGATCCGATCGCCACGGCGCAGCCCGAGATCGAACAGAAAGCGGGCGGCGGCGATCGAGTCGTCGGCCAGCTGTGCGAAGGTGCGTGTCGTCTCGCCGTTCGGATCGATCACCCAGAGGGCCCGCCCGTCGGGGTTCTCCTCGGCCAGGCCGTCGAACCACTCGGTGGCGAAGTTGTAGACCGGCAGGTCCGGCCAGCTGAAGCTCGTGCGAGCCAGTTCGTACTCGCCGCGATGCTGCAACAAGAAGTCCCGCGCAGCCCGCACATGACGGTTCAACGGCATCTGGTCAGGCTACTGCCGGCCGCCCATCCGGACGTCGGGGGCACCGAGCCGGGCGGCGTCGGCGGACAGGTCGTCGGGTTGGGACTGGGACTCCCGCTCGGCGTGCACCCGGCTGCGGTAGTGCTCCACCTCGCGCTCGACGGCGGCGGAATCCCAACCCAGCAAGGGCGCGACGAGACCCGCCACCTCCTCGGCCGCCGCCAAGCCGCGATCCCAGGTCTCGATCGAGATCCGGGTCCGGCGGGCCAGGATGTCGTCCAGGTGCAGGGCGCCCTCGGAGGTCGCCGCGTAGACCGCCTCGACCTTGAGGTAGTCCGGCGCGCTGGCCAAAGGCTGCAACAGCGTCGGGTCGCTCTGCGCGAGCGCCAGCAGCTCGGGGATGAGCGAGCCGTAACGGTGCAGCAGGTGCTCGACCTTCGCGACCCGGAGCCCGGTACGCGTCGCCAGCGTCTCGCGGGAGTTCCACAGGGCCGGGAAGCCGTCGGCCCCCAGTAGCGGGATGTCCTCGGTGCAGCACTCCGGTACCGCCGAGGTGACGCCGCGGGCCAGGCTCAACTCCCGAGCCACGGCGTCGACAGCGTCCTTGGCCATCACCCGGTACGTCGTGTACTTGCCGCCGGCGATCACGGTCAGTCCGCGCACCGGCGAGGCGACGGCGTGCTCTCTGGACAGCTTCGACGTCGAGTCGGATTCGCCGGAGAGCAACGGCCGCAGACCCGCGTAGACGCCGATCACGTCGTCGTGGGTGAGCGGGTCGGCAAGCAGCTTGTTGGCCTGACCGAGCAGGTAGTCGATGTCGGCGCGACTCGCGGCGGGATGGGCCAGATCGAGCTTCCAGTCGGTGTCGGTGGTGCCGATCAGCCAGTGGCTGTGCCAGGGGATAACGAACAACAGACTGGAGGCGGTCCGGGTGATCAACCCGCAGCGGGCGTTGATCCGGTTGCGGGGTACGACGAGGTGGATGCCCTTGGAGGCCCGGACCCGGAACTGGCCGCGGCCGCCGAGCATCTGCTGGATCTCATCCACCCACACGCCGGTGGCGTTGATGATCTGCCGGGCGCGGATCTCGATCTCGCGGCCGGACTCCAGGTCGCGGACCCGGGCTCCGGTGACCCGGTCGTCCTCGCGGAGGAACCCGACGACCCGGGTGCTGCTGGCCACGACCGCGCCGTAGTGCGCGGCGGTCCGGCTCAACATCATGGTGTGCCGGGCGTCGTCGACCTGGCCCTCGTAGAACAGGATCGAGCCGCGGACGGTTTCGCGGTCCAACGACGGGAACATCTCGAAAGTCTTCCGCCGTCCGAGATGTTTCAGGTGGTGCGGAACGCCGCGGCCCGCACCCATCACGTCGTACACACCGATGCCGAGCCCGGCGTACGCGCGGTCGATGCCGGCCTTGAGCATCGGGTAGAGGAAGCCGACCGGCTGGGCCAGGTGCGGCGCGAGCTTGTCGAGCACCAGGGCCCGCTCCTTCAGCGCCTCGAACACCAGGTGCGCGTTCAGTTGTTCCAGGTAGCGCAGACCGCCGTGGAACAACTTGGTGGACCGGCTGGAGGTGCCGGAGGCGAAGTCCCGGGCCTCGACGAGAGCGGTCTTCAGACCGCGGGTGGTGGCGTCGAGGGCACAGCCGGCACCGGTGACGCCGGCCCCGATCACCAAGACGTCGAACTCCTCGTCGGCCATCCGGTCCAGGTCGACCGTGCGTTGGGCAGGGTTGAGGGTCACCCCTGCATCATTTCCGACCCGCTCAGTCGGCCCAGTCCAGGGTCCGTTCGACCGCCTTGTGCCAGCCCGCCATCGCCTGCTCCCGGGTCTGCGCATCGGTGGTCGGGGCCCAGCGCCGGTCCTCCTGCCAGTTGTCGGCGAACTCCTCGGGCGAGGACCAGAACTCGACGGCGAGACCGGCCGAATAGGCCGCGCCGAGGGCCGTGGTCTCGGCCACCTTGGGCTTGATCACCTCCAGGCCCACGGTGTCGGCCTGGATCTGCATGCAGAGTTCGCTGGCGGTCACCCCGCCGTCGACCTTGAGGGAGGTCAAGGTGATCCCGGAGTCGGCCTGCATGGCCTCGACGACGTCACAGCTCTGGTAACAGATGGCCTCGAGCGTGGCCCGCGCCAGATGGGCTTTGGTGTGGTAGCGGGCCAGGCCGACGATGACGCCGCGGGCGTCGGACCGCCAGTACGGTGCGAACAGGCCCGAGAAGGCCGGGACGAAGTAGCTGCCCCCGGTGTCAGCGACGGAGACGGCCAGCGCGTCGACCTCGGAGGCGTGCGAGACGATGCCGAGTTGATCACGGAGCCATTGGATGGCCGAGCCCGTGACGGCGATCGATCCCTCCAAGGCGTAGTGGGCCGGGGCGTCGCCGAACTGGTAGCAGACCGTGCTCAGCAGACCGTGCTCGGAGCGGACGATCTCCGTACCGGTGTTGAGCAGCAGGAAATTCCCGGTGCCGTAGGTGTTCTTCGCCTCGCCGGGGGACAGGCACACCTGCCCGACCATCGCGGCGTGCTGATCACCGAGCATGCCGCCGATCGGCAGTTCATGATCGTTGATCTTGGTCGTGCCGAACAGACCAGGATCCGACGACGGCCGGATCTCGGGCAGCATGGCACGCGGCACGCCGAAGATCTCCAGCAGGTCGTCGTCCCAGGCCAGTCTCTCCAGGTCCATCAGCATGGTCCGGCCGGCGTTGGTCACGTCGGTGAGGTGCCGGCCACCGTCCGGGCCGCCGGTCAGGTTCCACAGCAGCCAGGTGTCGATGGTGCCGAAGAGGGCGTCCCCCGATTCGGCCTTCTCACGCAGGCCGTCCACGTGGTTCAGCAGCCAGTGCAGCTTGCCGCCGGCGAAGTAGGTCGCGGGCGGCAGACCGGTGCGCTGTTTGATCAACTCGCCGCGTTCGTCGCTGCGCAGTTCGGCGGCGAACTCGGCGGTCCGGGTGTCCTGCCAGACGATCGCGTTGGCGTACGGCCGGCCCGTCTTCGGGTCCCAGACGACCGTGGTCTCGCGCTGGTTGGTGATGCCGAGCGCGGCCACGGCGGCCGGGTCGATGCCGGCTTCGTCGAAGGCCTGCGCAATCACCGTCTGGGTGCGCTCCCAGATCTCGACGGCGTCGTGTTCGACCCAGCCGGCCCGCGGCATGATCTGCTCGTGCTCGAGTTGAGCCTTGGCCACCTCCGCGCCGGAGTGATCAAAGATCATGCAGCGGGTACTGGTCGTCCCCTGGTCGATAGCGGCAACGAAGTCGGCCATGGTGACAGCCAACCAGAATCGTAGCCGGTCGGATACCGGCCCCGCGGATGGCGGATGGTGTGTGTGCCGTGAGCATGTCGAAGGGTGATTGGCGCGGAACGGACAACACCAGGCCCACCTCGGACAACACTTCAGTGCGCTGACTGTCTTCGCGTGGCAGTAAAGTAGTACACATGTTCGATTCGGTGGTGGATCTCGACGGCGAGGCGACGGTCGCCGCCATCGAGGCCAACCAGCGCACTTTGGTGGTCGAGTCGTGCCGGATCTTGGTGTTGGCGGCCCATTGGGCGGACCTGCATCCGGCGGAGGCGATCGACCCGCACGGGCCGCCAGGTGGGGAGACCCCGTCGGAGCCCGGCGGTTATGGGACGCCGGCGGTGGCGGGGTTCGCCGCCGCAGAGTTGGGCCTGTTGCTAGGTACGACGGCGGGGGCGGCATCGAAGCTGATCGGTGACGCCCTGGATCTGCGGCACCGGCTGCCACTGACGTGGCGGCGGGTGCTGGCTGCGGAGGTGCCGGGGCATCACGCCCGCCGGGTCGCGCAGGCGACTCGGCATCTGTCTCGAGCCGCAGCGGCTGCGGTGGACGCCGAGGTCGCCGCCAAGCTGAGCGCATTGTCATACGGCCGGTTGGACACCTGTGTGGAGGCGGCCGTTTACCGGGCCGACCCGGCGGCGGCAGAGGCCGAGGCTGAACTCGCGCTGAAAGAGCGCTTCGTCCGAATGGGTCGGACCTCGAAGTTCGGGTTGAAGCTGATCATCGCCCGCGCCGCCGCCGGCGACGCCCTCTACTTCAACGCCATGATCGCCCGGTTGGCCGAGATCCTCCGCGCACGCGGCGACCTCGACTCATTGGATATGCGTCGGTCCAAAGCCATTGGCATCTTGGCCCAACCCGCGGAGGCGATGCGGCTGCTGTACGAGCACGCCGCACCCGACGACACCCAGCAGTTCGACGACCCAGAGGATTCCGACGACCCAGAGGATTCCGACGACCCAGAGGATCCAAAAGACGATTTTCATGAACAGGAACCGGATTCGGATTCGGATTCGGACCATCGCTCGGTGATCATCATTCCGCCGCCGTTCGACCCGGCTCGGGCCCGACCCAGCACCACGATCTATGTGCACCTGTCGCAGGAAGCCCTGACCGCGGCGCGTGGGGTGGCGCGGATGGAAGGGATCGGGCCGGTGCTGCTCTCCCAACTCCGCCGGCTCCTCGGCGAACACACCATGATTCGGGTGCAGCCGGTGGTTGATCTGAACGATGAACCGGCGCCAGTGGACTGCTACGAGGTGCCGGACCGGATGCGGGAGCAGCTGATCCTTGCCAATCCGGCGGACCGGTTCCCATTCGCCGGCGGGATGGCCCGCGGACCGGACCGGAGCGCCGACCTGGATCACACCATCCCCTACCTCGCGTTGGCGGAGGGTGGACCGCCGGGTCAGACCCGACTCGACCAATTGGCGCCGTTGGCCCGGTTCCATCATCGGGTCCGTACCCACAGCGGCATTCAGGTCCGACAACCCGCTGCGGGAACGGTCCTGTGGCGGACCCCGCACGGCCGGATCTATCTGGTCAACAACTCCGGCAGCCACCCGCTCGGCGCCGGAACGTTCGCGCACGCCATCTGGCAGACCGCCGACCCCGGGGCACCCATGAAGTTGGTGAGCGATCGAATCCGACCGTACGCGTTGGCTACCTGACGTGAGCTTCGACGGCTGCCAGGTGATCTGGTTCGACTTCGAACTGGACTGCCCCGATTGGCGTGACCACGCGAAGACACGAAAGCGGCGTGCGAGTCATCGACTCACACGCCGTCCGGTGGTTCCGAGAAGCCCCGAGCCCGAGCGAGATCCCCCGATCTTCGCACGTCCGGGCCGGCTTCAGTGGCTGATGCGCAGCACTGCGTTCAGCACTGCGTTCAGCACTGCGGCAGGGCCGGTACCCCGCCGATGACCGCCCGATGCACCCAGCCGCGGGTGCTGTCGTCGACGGCGATCTTGAACCAGTGCTTGTTGCCGTCGATCTCCTGTCCCTTCTTGACCTCGAAGCACAGCGCTTGCACCGGAGTTCCGGCGGCGAGGGTCCGCTCGGCCGGGGCCAGCGTGGACGGGGCGTTGTGCAGGCCGGTGTCGGCGGAGATGAAGCTGTTGGGCTTGATGGCGGTGGTGATCGCTGCGGTGGCCGGCGTCGCTGCCAGGCTGACGACGCTGACTGCGGCCACGCCCGCCGCTGCACCGAGGGCAAAGATGTTGCGTTTCATGATGTTCTCGCTTCTTTGATCAAGTTCCGGATGTGTTCTGGATGACTCAATCTTCGGCCCGGTTCAGGGTCCGGACCCTCGGCCGACCGGCCGATCAGCCGGTTGACGCGTTCGTCCACCGATCGGCCTACGGCAGGTCGTCCGACCGCCAGAACGCCAGGTCCTCCGGCTCGACCGGGGCGCGTGGGGAGGCCGCCAGTTGGGCCGAGAAGTGCCCTTCGGCACCCGTGTCGGCACCCGGTCCGTCCAGTCGGTACCGGGACGGCAGCATCGGGCCGAGCAGCAGCGGCTCGACGAGTTCGGGCCGGCTCGCCAGATCGGGGGCGACACCGGCCGCCTCCGACAACGCCACGGCGACGAGGTGGTGCGAGACGGTTGCCGGCGCCGCGCGTCGCACGCTCTCCCACATCGCCGCCTGCGGCGGGGGCGTGATCGTGCCCGACCACAGCCCCGCCAACCAGCGGGCCTGCAGCTCGAGCAGGGGGAAGTACGGCCCCTGCAGCGCGAACTGGCCGATCACCCCCAACGTCGGCAGGACCGGGTGCACTGTGAGTTCGTGCAGAGCGAGGTCCGGACCGAGGACGTCGCGCAGGTCCTGGCCCAGATAGGGCAGATCGACTTCGTACCCGGTGGCGCAGATGATCGTGTCGACGGCCTCGCTGGTCCCGTCGCTGAACGTGACCGTGCGCCCGTCGATCGCCGCGATCGCCGGCCGGCAGCTGATCATCTGATCGCGCACCAGCGCCAGATAGTCCTGAGACAGCGAGTGTCCGGCGACGAGGATGTCGTCGTCGGGTCTCGGGGCGCCGAAGTCCGCAGGGTTGCCGGCGACCCGGACCACCCGCTCGCGAAGCAGCCGGCCGTAGGCTTCGGGCGCCATCGACCGGCGCTGCAGGGCGCCGAGATGGGTGTACCACTGCCAGTCCGACGAGACGCCGTGCACGTTCTTCTGCAGCACGTACCGGGGTTTGCGGTAGGCGGAGATGACCGGGGTTTCGAGTCCGATGTCGGCGGCGATCTCGTGCCCGCTCACCCCGTTGCCGTAGACCAGGGTGCGACCGTCTCGGAAGGCGTCGGCGCCCGGGAAGTCGAACGAGTGCAGCACGGTGCCGGCGAAGCTGTCCAGGCCGGGTGGGTAGATCGGCTTGCGGAACCGGCCTGACGCGATCACCACCGCGTCGAACGGTTCGCCGTCGACCCACCAGCCGGCTCGCAGTTCCCGGACGGGTGTGGCCAACCGGAGATGGCGGGACAGATCAAAAGTGGCGGCGTAACGCAGCAGGTACGCGTGGATCTGCTCCGCCGTGGGGTGCAGATCGAGATCCGGGGCGTACGGCAAGTCCGAGAACGCGGTCATCGCCCGACTGGTGTTGGTGCGCATCCCGGGCCAGATCCCACTCATGGCGGATCGACTCTGCCACTGCCCGCCGATGGTGTCGCCGGCCTCGAACGCCACGACGTCGAAGCCGGCTTCGGCCAGGTTCTTCGTCGCCACCAGACCGCTCGGACCCGCGCCGATCACCGCCACGCGGGACTCCTCAGGCAGCCGCATGCGGCCTACTGTGTCAGAGCAGCCACCCGGGCCAGATGAAAGGCCAAAGGAGAAGGGCGAGCTGAGAAAAGCCAGATGAGAAGCGACGGTGGAGGAGGTCTAACCAACATGACGATGACCACGAGAGTGTTGAGCGTTTCGATCCCGGTCGCGGACCAGGACCAGGCCCTGAAGTTCTACACCGAGGTGCTCGGGTGCGAGGTTCGGGTCGACGCCGAGATCTGGCCCGGTGCCCGGTTGATCGAGGTAGTCCCGCCCGGCTCCGACGTCGCCTTGGTTCTGCTGCCGCCGGACAGCGAGATCCCGGTGGCCGTCCGGCTGGGGACGACCGACGCCGCCGCCGCACACGCGCGACTCCGCGAGGCCGGCGCCACCTTGCACAACGAAGAACTCGTGCAGATGGAGGGCGTGCCACCGATGTTCTTCTTCGCCGACCCGGACGGGAACGGCCTGGTGTACCTGGAGGACGAGTCGTGAGCAGGGAACCGCAGGACCTCGACATCACGTTCACCGCGACGCTGGGCAGGGTGCGCGAGGGCGACACCTGGACCTGCGTGCAGCTGCCGGGCTCGGCCGAGATCTTCGGCACCAAGGGGCTCGTGAAGGTGACCGGCACGGTGGACGGCGAGCCGTTCCAGGGTGCCTTCATGGCGCTGGGCGACGGGACCCACAAGCTGCCGGTGACGGCGAAGATCCGGCAGAAGATCGGCAAGACCGACGGCGACGACGTCGCGATCACGCTCACCCGACGCCTCAACTGAGCGCCCCGCCAACGGTGCTTGACCTCGCCCCAAGGGCACGGCTGAAGCTGGCTTCATGACCCTGCTGTCTGTAGCGCTCCGCGCTCCGGGTCACGAGCTACGCCCCGTCTCGGTCGTTCGTCGTGATTCCGGACGACGCTGTCCGTCTGAGCACAGCTTTGCGCGTCGTCCGGAATCGCTCCTCTCTCCCGAGAGGCTGCGCTCATGACCTCGAACGACGGCCCGTCGGCCCTGATGACCGCCGGCCGGTTCGGCTCCCTGACCATGCTCTCGGCGAAGGCCCTGCGGATCTACGCCGACCGTGGCCTGCTACCGCCGCGTTGGGTGGATCCGGTCAACGGGTACCGCCACTACGCCGCGGATCAGGTGGCGACGGGCTGGCTGATCGGACTGCTCCGCTCGGCCGAGCTGTCGCTGGAGGAGATCGACCAGATCGTGCACGCCGACCGCGACACCGGGCTGCGCCTGCTGGAGCGGTCCGTCACCGCGCTCGATCGTCGGGCCGAGGCCAACAAGGCCGTACTGCAACAGGTACGGCGTCGTCTATCCCAGGAGGTCGCCATGTCCCACGTCAGCACCAGCCTCGAACCGGACCGCCCGGTCCTGAGTGTGATCCGGCGGATGAAACCGCCAGAGATGGACACCGTGATCACCGGCGAGGTCGAGCGGCTCCGCGCGCTCGCCGCAGCCGCCGGCTTGACCGTGTCGGGCCACCCGTTCGGGGTCTTCCACGCGCCCATCACCGACGACTCCGACGGTCCGCTGGAGATCGTGCTGCCCGTCGACGGCCTGGTCGAGACCAGCGGCGACGCGGCCGATGTGCGCAGCTATCGGCTTTCCGGCGGCCTGGTCGCCACCCGTGATGCCGAGGGCCGCGAGACCGACTTCCCGGAGATCCTCGCCCTGTACGACGAGGTCCACAGCTGGATCACCGACGCCGGTCGGGTACCCGTCGGACCACCCCGGGAGATCTGGCACAACGCGCCGCAGGACCCGGAGCCGCTGAGTCTCACGATCGCGTGGCCATACGCCACACCCCCGGCCTGAGCAGCCCGCTCGACCAGAGGGCGGGTGTCGGTTTGGCTCAGTAGGCTGGCACCCGTGCCCGACCACCGCGAGCAGCCACCCGGCTACCCGGCCGAGTGGGAGGCCGACGTACTGCTCACCGATGGCGGCGTGGCGCGGCTACGGCCCATCCGGCCGGATGACGCGCAGCTGCTCGTCGAGTTCTACGACCGGGTTTCGCCGGAGTCGAAGTACCTCCGCTTCTTCGCCCCGTACCCGAGACTGTCCGCCCGCGACGTGGCTCGCTTCACCCAGGTCGATTACGTCGACCGGGTCGCGCTCATCCTCACCGTCGGCGGCCAGCTGATCGCGGTCGGCCGATACGACCGCAGCGAGGACGACGAGGCCGAGGTCGCGTTCCTGGTCGAGGACGCCCATCACGGTCGCGGGATCGCGCCGCTGCTGCTCGAACATCTCGCCGAAGCCGCTCGGGAGCGCGGCATCACGAAATTCATGGCGGAGGTGCTGCCGCAGAACCGGGCCATGGCGCACGTTTTCGCCGACGCCGGTTACCGCGTGTCGAAGGGGATCGAGGACGGCGTGCTGTTGGTCGAGTTCCCGATCCTGCCCACCGACACTTCGGTCGGGGTGATGGAGCGCCGCGAGCACCGGGCCGAGCGGGCGTCGATCTCCCGGCTGCTCACGCCCGAGCGGGTGGTCGTGCTCGGCCCCGGCTCGCAGGTCCAAGAACTCGTCGTGTCGATGCTCCGCGGCGGTTTCCGCGGGGAGGTGATCGCCGTCAGCACCGACGACGTCGGGGTCACCGGGGTGCCCACCGCCGACTCGATCGCAGCCGTCGACGGCCGGATCGACCTCGCGCTGCTGGGCGTACCCATCAGCGAGATCGGCGGTGCCGTCATCGACGCCGCGCACAAGGGCGCGCACGGCTTGGTGGTCCTGACGGGCAGCGGCGGTGGGGGCCGGGACAACGCGACGATCCTGGACCTGGCCCGGGCCTACGGGGTGCGGGCGATCGGCCCCGACGCTCTCGGACTGGTCAACACCGACCCCGCGGTCGGCCTCAACGCGACCCCGGCAGAGATGCCGCGCCGCGGCGTGGTGGGGTTGTTCTGCCAGTCGGCGTCGGCCGGGGTGTGGATGCTCAACGTGGCCCTCGGCAACGACCTGGGGCTGTCGTCGTTCATCAGCACCGGCGATCTCGCGGACGTGACCGGCAACGACGTGATGCAGTACTGGGAGGACGACGACGCGACCCAGGTCTGCCTGTTGTCGCTCGACTCCATCGGCAATCCGCGCAAGTTCTCCCGGATCGCCCGCCGGCTGGCACGCCGCAAGCCCGTCGTGGTCGTGTCCCCGGGTCGGGCCCGCCGCGGCGCGCACGTCGGCGATCGGGGTGGCCTCCAGCACGCCCCGGACAGCGCCGTCGACTCGCTGTTTCGGCAGGCGGGCGTGATGGTCGTCTACGAACGCCGCGCCATGTTCGACATCGCCAAGTTCTGCGCCCGGCTGCCGGTGCCTGCCGGACCGCGGGTCAAGGTCCTGACCAACTCCCACACCCTGGCCACCCAGGTGCAGCAGCGGATCGACAGTGCCGGGTTGCTGCCCGCCGGAAGCCCGTTGGTGTTGCCGCCCAGTTGCCCGCCGGAGGCGTTCGCCCAGCGCGCTCAGGAGGCCTTGGACGATATCGAGGCGGACTCGGTCGTGGTTGCCACGGTGGGGGTGTTCGAGTCCGACCTCGACGCGACCCACGCCGCGCTGGAGAAGATCGCCGGCGCCGCCACCAAGCCGCTGATCACCGTGCGGCTGGACTTCGACCGCGAGCAGGTCGGCCGAGACGAGCCCGACCGGCGCGGCGAGATGGCGGTGTACGAGACGCCCGGGGACGCGATCAATGCCCTGGCGGCGGTCACCGCGTACGCCCACTGGCTCGAGCGCGACCCCGGGGCGGTGCCGCTGCTGGACGCGGACGCGGATGCGGGCCGGCGGGTCGTCAACCGGTTGCTGTCCCGCGAGCGGCGGGGCGGGGCGTTGACCCGCGACGAGACGACCGAACTGCTCGGCGCCTACGGCATCGCACTGGTGCCGAACTATCCGGTCACAAGCCTCGTCGAGGCCATGGAGGAGGCCGCTCGGGTCGGCTGGAACGTGGTGCTCAAGGCTTCCTCCCAGGCGCTGCGTGGGCGGCCCGATCAGGCGGGGGTCTACCGCAACATCGATGACGCGGAGGAGATGACGGACGCCTGGCACGACCTGAGCGAACTCGTCGCCGGTCTCGGCCTCGACGGAGTAGGCGACGCCGCGGTGGCCGCCCCGGTGGTGCAGAAGATGGCGCCACCCGGGGTTGCCGTCGTCGTGGCCAGCCGCGAAGACGCCGCCTTCGGCCCGATCGTGTCGATCGGCCTGGACGGGATCGCGAGCGACCTGCTCGGCGATGTCGTCTACCGCGTGCCACCCCTGACCACCGCCGACGCTGCCGCCATGGTGCGTGATCTCCGCGCGGCCCCGGTGCTGTTCGGCCGGCACGGCAGTCCGGGTGTCGATGTGGCGGCGGTCCAGGACCTGCTACATCGGGTCTCTGAGCTCGCCGACGACCTGCCGCAGGTGGCCGAACTCACCCTGCGCCCGTGCATCGCCTCGAAGAGCGGCATCGTCGTGCTCGGTGCCCAGGTGCACATCGCCCCGACCGCCGATCACCGCGACGCCCGTGCCCGAATGATCTGATTGGTACCGTGAGCGACATGCGGCTGGATACCCGGCGGAACCTCCGCCTCGAGATCGAGGCGTGCGGCTACTTTCCCGATCTCGTCGAGGACGCCGTCACCTTGGCCCTGGCCGAGGAGGAGCTCATCGATTTCGTGGTGCACCACGAACCGACCTTCAATCGCGACGAGATCCACCGCCACGTGACCGTGCTGGCCCTGACCCCGACCCGACTGCTGGTCGGGCACACCGACGATCACCACGACGATCCGCCGGGCGCCGGCCCCTCGGCCGCCGCCTCCACCGAGTCGGTGCCGCTGCACAAGATCGATACCGTCGTGTTGACCCGGGTCGTACCCAATCCGGAGGACTTCTCGACCGCCGAGCCGCGGATCGACGAAACCTGGCTGACCGTCGGTTGGGGCACCATGCGTCGGCTCGATCTCGAACAAGCCGGCTGCGAGGACCCCGATTGCCAGGCCGACCACGGCTATACCGGTTCGCTGGTGGGCGACGACCTGACGGTCCGGATGAGCGCGGCTGCCGACGGGCCCGACCGGGTGGCGCATCTGGTCCGGTTCGGCAGCACGCTGCAGCGGGTCTCCGGCTCGGCCCGATGAACGCTCCCTTCGAGGGACCGATGTCGAGCGGTGGCGTGTTGACGGGTCAACCCGAGCTGGTGGTGCCGGCGTACGGCGCTGGCACGCTGACCGATCTGATGCCGAGTATCGGCGCTCACCTCGGGGTGACCGGGAGTTCCGACGACGTGATCGGACTGCCCGACGCCAAGCGGTACGTCGTGGTCCTGGTCGACGGGCTCGGGTGGCACCTGCTGCGCCGCGCCGGTCGCGAGGCCCCGTACCTGGCGTCGCTGATCGGGGACCGCGGACCCATGGCCGTCGGCGTGCCGAGCACGACGGTGACGAGTCTCGGGAGTCTGGGCACCGGACTCCCGCCCGGTCAGCACGGGCTGGTCGGTTACACGAGCCGGGTCCCCTCCACCGGCGAGATCCTCAATGCCTTGACCTGGGAGTCGGATCTGGTGCCGCGGGCGTACCAATCCAAACCCACCTTCTTCGAGCGGGTCGCGGCGTCCGGCATCGCTATGACGTCGGTGGCGCTCGCCCGGTTCCGCGGCAGTGGGCTGACCGAGGCGGCGCTGCGCGGCGCCGAATTCGTCGAGTTCGCCGACGAGAACCAGATCGCGCTGCGGATCGCGCTCACCGTCGCCGCCGCGACCGAAGCCGATTCCGCCCTGGTGTACGCCTACGAGCGCGAACTCGACCACACCGGCCATGTGGCGGGCTGCAAGTCGCCGGACTGGCTCGCCGTGTTGAGCCGGATCGACGCGACCTGCAAACAGCTACGGAGTGCGCTGCCCGACGACGTCCGGCTGATCATCACGGGGGACCACGGGATGGTCGACGTGCCGACGGCGAACCAGATCATCGTGGAGGACGAGCCGTCGTTGCTGGCCGGACTCGCCGCCTTCGCCGGGGAGGGCCGCTTCCGCCAGTTGTACGTCGACCGCGACCAGCCGCAACGGGTCGCGACGCGCTGGCGGGATCGGATCGGGGACCTGGCCTGGATCCGGACCCGGGACGAGGCGATTGAAGAAGGCTGGTTCGGCCCGGTCGACGACGACCTGCGCGAGCGGTACGGCGACGTGCTCGTCGCGATGCACGCCGACCATGCGGTGATGACCCGGGAGTATCCGCGGGAACTGTCGTTGATCGGCATGCACGGTTCGCTCACGCCGGTCGAGATGACAGTGCCGCTGCTGATTTCATAGGGTTACGACAGAATGGCGCCTCGTGGCGGAGCTCGTGTTTTTCACCGGTCCGATGGACTGCGGCAAATCGACCCTGGCGCTGCAGTTCGACTACACCCAGGCGAGCAGTGGTCGTCGCGGCCGGCTGTTCACCAGCCGGGACCGGGCGGGGGAGTCGACGATCTCGTCGCGACTCGGCTTGGCCACCCCCGCGATCGAGGTCACCGCGCAGTTCGACTTCTGGGTCTATCTGGTCGAGGAGATGAGTGTGGGGGAGCGCGTCGACTACCTCGTCTGCGACGAGGCGCAGTTCTACACCGCCGACCAGGTCGACCAGTTGGCTCGGATCGTCGACGACCTCGCTCTCGATGTGCTGGCGGTGGGGATCCTGACGGACTTCCGGACTCGGCTGTTCCCGGGATCCCAGCGGCTGGTCGAACTCGCCGACCGGATGGAGATGCTGCAGGTGCGGCCGCTGTGCTGGTGCGGCGCCCGAGCCACCCACAACGCGCGGACCCACGACGGGGTGATGGTGACCGAGGGCGATCAGGTGGTCGTCGGTGACATGGCCGGGGCGGCTGCCGACGGCGCCGAGGCGACGTACGACGTGCTCTGTCGGCGGCACCACCGACTGGGACTGACCCGGCGGGTGGTACAGGCGGGTCTGTCGGAGCCGCTCCCGTTCGAGAGAGTTGACCTATGAACCCACTGCCGCCCGGACCACTCATCGACGTGATCCCCCTCGCGAACCGGATCGGGAGCGAGGACTTCGTCCTGCTCGACGTCCGTTACACCCTGCTGGGCCCCCCGGGTCGCCCCGAGTACGAGGCGGGCCACATCCCGTACGCCCAGTACGTGGATCTCGACGTCGAGCTGTCCGGACCGCCCGGCGTCGGCGGCCGGCACCCGCTGCCAAACCCGGCGGAGCTGGAGGCGACGCTGCGGCGCCTGGGAATCAGCGAGCACACCGTCGTCGTCGCATACGACGCCGCGAGCTCGCAGGCCGCAAGTCGGCTCTGGTGGCTGCTCACCGATGCCGGGCACGAAACCGTGCGGGTGCTGAATGGCGGGTACGCGGCCTGGCGGGCGGCCGACTTCCCGGTCGAGGAGGGTCCCGCGCGCGAGGTGAAGCCGGGCAAGATCGTGCTCCGGCCCGGACAGCGGGCGCAGCTGAACGCGGCCGAGCTCGCGGCGGCCGTAGCCGACGGCAGACCGGTGGTCGACGTTCGCGCGGCGGACCGCTACTCCGGCGAGAACGAGATCGTCGATCCCGTCGCGGGTCACATCCCGGGCGCGATCAGTCGTCCCGCCACCGGCAACGTCGACGCCAACGGCCGGTTTCGCTCTGCGGCCGAGATCACGGCCCGGTTCGAGGGCGTCGACGACCCGGTGCTCTACTGCGGCTCCGGCGTCACCGCGGCCCAGAGCCTGCTGGCCCTCGAGTCCGCCGGCCGCAGCGGCGCCATCTACCCCGGTTCCTGGAGCGACTGGATCACCGATCCGACGCGGCCGGTGGCGACGGGCGATTCGACCGCGGGCGGTTAGCCGGCGGTCCGTCGTCTCAGGACGTACCGCAGTGCTCGAGGGCGATGACGGCGAGTGCGCGGGCGGCGGTGAGCAGTTCCGCCACCGGCACCGACTCGTTGGGTCCGTGGGCCAGGGCTGCGTCGCCCGGACCGTAGTGGACCGTCGGCACGCCGCCGAGATTGCGCATCAGCCGCAGATCGCTGCCGTACGGCGTGCCCCACAGCGACTGTGGTCGCCCCGCAACGGCCGCATGGGCTCGCCGGATCACGTCGATGATCGGGGTGTCGACCTCGGTCAGTCCGGGTGCGAACTGACCACCCCACCACTCGATCTGGACTGGATGCTCCCGCAACCAGGGGTCGGCGTCGCAGACGTTGGCGATCGCATCCGCCAACGCCTGCCGGGCGGTCGCCACCTCCTCGCCGATGCCGACCCCCATCCGGCCGTCGGCGACGAGCACGTCGGGAACCGAGGACGGCCAGTTGCCGCCCCGGATCATGCCCAGTTCGATCGGGCAGGGCAGCCCCCAGCGCGCCATCAACGGATGCTTGAGCTCGTTCCGCGCCGCCTCCAGTCGTCGAATGGCTGCAAACACCGGGCAGGAACTTCTCGATCGCACTCACTCCGGCCAACCGGCGGGACGCGTGAACCGCGAGCCCGGGCACGATGAGCCGGAAGGTCAGGGCACCGCTGCTGCCCGGGGCGATGTCCAGCGATGTCGGCTCCGGGATCACGCACGCGTCCGCTCGCCAGCCGCGCTGCAGGAGCGCGTAGGTCCCCAAGCCGCCGTCCTCCTCGCCGATCACCGTGCCGAGCAGCAGATCGCCGCGCAACGGCACGTCCAGCTCGGAGATCGCCCGCAGCACCCACAGGGACGCCACCAGTCCGGCCTTCATGTCGCAGCTGCCCCGACCATGCACGTTGGCACCGCGGATGGGGGCACCGAAGGGCCCCTCCGCGCCCCAGGTGCCGGGATCGCCGGCCGGCACCACGTCGACGTGGGCATTCAGCATCAACGAGGGCCGGTCGCCGCGGCCGGCCCGGCGGCCGACCGTCCCCCAGCCCTCGCTGGCGGTCGACCTCGACCCCGGGAAAGTCGTCGGCGGCCATCAACTGCGGCAGATCGAGTTCCCAGTGATCGACTTCGAGGTCCCACTCCCGCAGCCGGGAAGCCACCTGGAACTGGATCTCGTTCTCCTCGGCCGAGCCGGAGACGCTCGGAATCCGCGTCAGATCGACCAGGTCGGCGACGATGGCGCCCTCGGAGGCGTCGAGGTAGGACAGGACCCGGCTCCGCCACACCGCGTTCACCACGAGACGAAGTCGATCACGCCAGGCCCGGACTACGTGCTCGGCCCACCGAACACGATCTCGTCCCAACTCGGGACGGAGGCACGCTTGCGGCGGCTCGGCTTGGCGGGTTCGGCTGGAGCCTCGGGTTCCGGCTCGACGCTCTCGGTCGCTCGGATTCGGGCTCGGATTCGGTCTCGGCCTCGACACCGGGCGGGGGTGGGGGTTGCCGAGCCGCGTTCGCGGCTTCCCGCTCCTCCTCGAACTCCTCCTCCTCGTCGAGGCGATCCTCGAGGTCGGTGGGGGAGTCGGTCCGGCCGGGCTCGTCGGACGCGTCCTCGGCGGGACCGGGTTCGAGCGGATAGTTGACCACGATCGGCGGCTCCCAGCCGCCCTCCACCACCCGTAGGGTCGGGATCGGGACCGTCTCTTCGGCCGCCTCCTCCACGCCGGCGTCCTGGACGACCCGGACGAGCGCCAACTCGTCGCTCAGGTCCAAGGTGGGTTCGGTGTCGACCTCGGACGACTCGCCGGGTACGGGTCGGCGGCGTCCCGGTTGCGGGCCCTTGCTGCTCGAGGAATCACCGAGGATCCAGTGCGCCTCGTCGTTGCCGGCGACCGAGAACCGGCCCAGCGGGTCGTAGCTGAACTGGGCCTGGCGTTCGGCCTCGCCGGAGGAGTACGTGGCGGTCACGACCCAGCGGCCGTCGGCGTGCCGGAACGAGTCCCAGGTCATCGCGGCCACGTCGATACCCCGGCCAAGCAGTCGTTCGTCGACCACGGGGCGCAGATTGCGGTGGGCGGAGGTCTCGCCGCGCCGGCGGACCGTGGCTCCCATCGCCTGGCGGGCGATGTGGTCGCGTTCGGCCAGCACGGGTGCGGCGAACCGCTCGACCCGGTCCAGGCTCATTCCGGACACCCGCGCGACCTCGGCGACGTCCTCGCCCGCGCGGATCCGGGTCTGGATCTCGCGCGGCGTCAGGGCGCTCTCCATCTCGATCTCCAGCATTCCGAGCCGCGGCCGATCCCCACGCAGGGCTGCGCGGAGCCGGTCGTCGGCAGCGATGGCCAATTCCTCACCCGAGTCGGTGGCGACGATGATGAACTTGCCGTTCGGCGTCAAACCGACGAGTTCAGCAGAGCGCATAAGCCTACCGATGCCTCCTCCCGGGCCTTGGGCGTTAACCTACTCTGCCCGGGCCGGACGATGGCTCAGCGGCGCTGCCAGACCCGTACGTAATCCACCTGCATCGTCTGCGGGGCCAGGACCTTGGGCTTGGACACGCCGAGGTTCAAGATGAGGAAGTGTGGGCGGTTGGACACGCCACTGGTCACCGTGCCGACCCGCTTGCCGTCGTAGTAGTACGTCAGCCGGCCGGGGGCCCAGTCGACGGCGTAGCGGTGCCAGCCGCTGGTGCCCGGCATGTCTCGACGCCAACCAGCCGGGTAGCCGCCGACCGAACGGGTCTTGGCCCGGGTGCCCCAGTGGTAGTGCCACGCCACGTCGTTGCCGGACAGGCACTCCATCACGTCGATCTCACCGTCGTTGGGCCAGGTGTCGCCGTTCAGCCAGAAGGCGGGCCAGTTCGGTCCGCACGAGCCCTTCGGCGCACTACCCCCCCGGGACGGCGGCAGAAAGATGCGCGCTTCGGCGAATCCGTACGTGAATCGGTAATCGTGTCGTGACTGCACCATTCCGGAGACGTAGCCGTACGTGCGGCCGTTGTTGGCCCGGCAATTTCTCTTTTCCGCCTTCAGCCGGAGGGTGCTGTTGGCGACCGTGGCCCAGGCCGGGTGATAACAAGAGAGTTCCTCGCTGTTGATCGGTTTGGTGACCGCTCGATCATTCGGGCCGAGCCAATTCGCCCGCCAATTACTGGTTTTCACCTTCGTACCCGAGAAACCGTCCCAGAACTTCAGGGTCCAGCTGCCGCCGACCCTGTACGGCTTCGGCGTCGCCGCCTCGGCGGGCGTGGGAGCCAAGGCTGGCACGGATTCCGGCACGACCGCGGGCGCCGCGAGGAGAACGGGAGCGAGCAACACGGCGATCGAGAATTTGATCGCCGTCGATCGCAGCCGGAGGCTTCTGGGGATAGGCACCGGTGTTTCCGATCGCTGGAAAACAAAGAGACCGCGAGTAGAACTCGCGATCTCCTGCTTTGTCAAGAATCGCCGAATTGCGACTGATGATTCTCGGCGCGCCGTCGAATGCTCAGGTGGTGCCCTCCAGCGGCCAACCGGCCGCGGCCAGGCGAGCGGAAACCCGAGCCAGATCGCCGTCACTGGGCCGCTCCGACATCACCCGACGGGTGAGACCTTCGATCTCGGCGTCGCTGATGAAACCGCCGGTCCGCACGGCCGCGTCCGGAGCGGTGAGGGTCTCGACGATCTCGTGGATCTGCTCGTCGCTGAGCCGTCGTTTGAGGAGAGCGACTACCGCGAAGCGGTCGGTCGCGGGGATGCCGTCCGGGTAGCCGGCGGTCAGCCAGCCGATCATCCGGGACAGCAGCGACTCGGTGCGGGTGGCGCTCGCGGAATTGCTCATCCTGCGACTCCTAGCGCGATCCGAAGATCTGCTTGCCGAAGACGAGCACCACGATGCCGAACAGCACCGCGGCGATCACGATGCCGAAGCAGACGGCGGCGCCGATCCGGCCCAGCGTGCTCGGCTTGGTCAGTTGCGGCTCGCCGCCACCCGCCGTGGCCACGAGCGTCTCCCGACCGTAGAGCGAGCGAATCCCGAGGGCGAACAGGGCTGGCAGCCCGGCCCCGAGGATGAGGGCTCCGAGCGCGACCTGCCAGACGGCGGTCAGCGACTTGAGCAGGATGTCCATGGTGATCTCCTCAGGCTTCCACACGCTGGCGCTCGGGCTGCTCGGAGGCCGGCACAAGACCTCCCTCCCACTCGGCGTTGACGTTGTTGGAGTCGATGGCGGTCTTGCGTGAGTGCAGGAACATGCCGGCCGCGGCGGCGACCAGGGCGGCGAACACAATGGCGACGCCGGCGTAGCCGCCGATCGTGTTGCTGATCCACCAGCAGATGGCACCCACGATGCCCGCGGAGGGCAGCGTGATCAACCAGGCGACGCCCATCCGACCGGCCACGCTCCACCGGACCGTGGCGCCCTTGCGGCCGAGACCGGATCCGAGGATCGAGCCGGTCGCCACGTGGGTGGTGGACAGCGCCATCCCGAGGTGCGACGAGGACAGGATTGCGGCCGCGCTGGCGGCTTCGGCGGCCATGCCCTGCGGCGGTGAGATCTCGACCAGGCCCTTGCCGAGAGTCCGGATGACGCGCCAGCCGCCGATGTAGGTACCGAGAGCGATCGCGACGGCGCAGGAGACCTTGACCCAGACCGGGATCGAGTCGGTACTGGTCCAGCTGCCGTACGCGATCAGGGCGAGGGTGATGACGCCCATCGTCTTCTGCGCGTCATTCGTGCCGTGGGCGAGCGACACAAGCGACGCAGACCCGATCTGGCCCCAACGGAAGCCGCGGTCGCGGTGTTGTTCGGAGACCGCGTTGGTGGCTTTGAAGATCAACCGGGTGCCGATCGCGGCTGTCAGCGCCGCGATTACCGGGGCGGCAACCGCGGGCACGATGATCGAGGTGATGACACCGCTCCACTTCACTCCCGCCACCCCCAGCGCGGCGATGGCGGAGCCGATCAGGCCGCCGAACAGGGCGTGGGAGGAGCTGGACGGCAACCCGAACAGCCAGGTGGCCAGGTTCCACAAGATGCCGCCGACGAGGCCGGCGAACACGATGGTCAGGATGGGCACCCCCATCAGCCCATCCATCGGCGCGCCTTCGGCGTTTTGGATGTTGACGACCTTGTTGCTGACCGTGAGCGCGACCTCGATGGAGAGGAAGGCCCCGACGAGGTTGAGCACCGCGGACAGTCCGACGGCCACCTTCGGCTTCAGGGCGCCGGTCGCGATGGAGGTGGCCATCGCGTTGCCGGTGTCGTGGAAGCCGTTGGTGAAGTCGAACGCCAGCGCGGTCACGACCACGATCACCAGGATGAACAACGCCTCGGTCACGAGCGGAGCCTCTCGGGAGTGAGGAGAGATCCGGAAGGACGCGTCCGCTTGCACGGCGGAAGATTTCGTCCTTCCGGATCGCGATCGAACGAGTGAGATGGGGCGCAGCTCGAGACCGCGGAGCGCGGAGCGCGACAGTCGAAAACGGTCACGCCCACAGCCTGATCCTTGGCCGGGGGGCACGTCGAGTCGGGGCGAGCCTCCAGACAGTTAGTTCACCTAGATTTCGTTTTCGGCGGCTGGTGCGTCGCGTAGACGTCGCCGGAGCGGTGATCATGGTCCGCGATCCGGCGGAGCACGACCCTCAGCTCGGTGGCTGTCAGCCAGCCGGGGTCGGCCCAGCGATGGGTCTCGACGCGGGAGTGCCGGAACCGGTAGTCGCCGAGTTCCCCGAGCCGATCGACGCAGGCGACGGCCCGTTCGAGCGTCACCGGGATGTATTCGAAGGACAGGGCCGCCAGGGGACGGCTGAGGCCCTGCAGCACCTGGAGTTCGTACCCCTCGACGTCGATCTTGCAAAAGGCCGGTGCACCGTGCCGGGCGATGAGTTCGTCGAGGGTGGTGATCGCGACCGGAACCGTCTGGTCCCAACGGACCCGCCGGAACTGGTCGTCCGCACTGACCTCGGCGATCCAGGAGTCGGCGAAGGTCGAGACCGTCGGCGTCCGGCGGCTGATGTGCAGGTCGGCCCGGCCGGGCGCGGCCGCCACGCCACAGGCCTCGATCCGGACGCCTGGGTCGCGGCCGTAGAGGGTACGGAGGACGGCGACGAAGTCGGGCTGGGGCTCGACCGCCACCACCCGGGCGCCGAGTCGGCGGAAGGTCCGCACCCGGTTGCCGACATGGCTGCCGATATCGAAGGCCAGGTCGCCGGGGGCGAGGAACTGCCCGTACCAGGAACGGATCCGGCGTCGACGCCACACCGGGCCGTAGTAGGTGACCAGCGATCGGGCGACGCCGGCCGCCCGAGCGAGCCCGGTCATGAGCGAAGCCTCTCGGGAGTGAGGTGCGATTCCGGGCGACGCGCTCCGCCGAGTCTCGAAGATGTCCGTCGCCCGGAATTGTGCCGAACGAGTGAGACGGGGAGGAGCGAATGACCAGGAGCGCGGAGCGCGACCAACAGCCCGGTCATCGGCGCTCGGCTACTGGTCCTGTTCGGTGGGTCGGATGAGGATCTCGTTGACCGCCGCGTGCCACGGCCGGGTGATCATGTAGCCGATGGCGTCGGCGATGTCGTGGGCGGTCAACCGCTCCATCTTGGCGAACCGCTGTTGCAGGCCCTCGAGCACCTCGGTCCGATTGTGGCTGGCCAGTTCGGTGTCGACCGCGCCTGGCTCGATCAGGCCCACCCGGACGTGCCGCCCGGTGACCTCCAGCCGCAACGCCTCGCTGAAAGCCCCGACACCGTGCTTGGTGGCGTTGTACACGCCGCTGCCGAGCCGGACCGTCCGGCCGGCGACGGAGGAGACGTTGACCAGGTCGGCGACCCGCCGAGGAGAGTCCTCGGCCGCGGCGAGCAGGTGCGGCAGCGCCGCTTTCGCGCAGTAGAGCAGTCCGAGCACGTTGATCTGCACCATCTGGTCCCACTCCTCGACCGGTGCGTGCTCGATCGGTCCGAGCAACATCACGCCGGCGTTGTTGATCAGGATGTCCAGCCGGCCGAACTCCTCCACGGTGCTCTGCACGGCCCGGTCGGCGTCCTCGCGCCGGCTGAGGTCGGCGGTGATCAAGTGGGTCCGAACGCCCTCGAGATCGCGGGCGAGTGCTTCGAGCCGATCGGTGCGGCGGGCGGCGAGGCTGACGTGCGCGCCGAGTGCGGCGAGGTGGCGGGCCGTGGCCTCGCCGATGCCGCTGGAGGCACCGGTGACGAGGGCGACGGAACCGGCAAGAGGAGTGGTGGTCACCTCATCACCGTAATTGTCAGCGGCCGGGGCGGCTCAGCCACTCCCGGGAGAGGATCGCGAAATCGGCTTCGGAGGACAGTTCGCCCTTGAAGTACTCGTTCTCGACCAGCAGCGCCTCCTGGCGGACGCCGAGCCGGCGCAGCAGAGCCAGCGATGCGGCGTTGCGGGTGTCCACCCGGGCGATCACCCGGCGGGCGCCGAGTTCGCCGAACGCGAGGTCGAGCAGGGCCCGGACCGCTTCGGTGGCGAAACCCTGTCCCGCGTGTGCGGGATCGAAGATGTAACCCACTTCGAGGGTCTCGTGCTCCGGCTCCCGCAAGGCCAGCAGCACGTCGCCGATCAATTCTCCGGTGTCGCGCCGGACGGCGGCGAGCTCGAGGCGATCGTGCTGTTCGGCGAGGGTGACGCCGGTGATCTTGCGGTTGAGCACCGGTAACAGAGCCTCCCGGTCGCGAGGCTCGTACGGGACGTAGCGGACGGCGTCGACGTCGCCGTGGAACACCAGCAGCGCGTCCAGATCCTCGGCGACGAACTGGCGAAGCCGGAGTCGCTCGGTGTCGATCGGCAGGGCAGGGGAGACGGGCAGCCGCACCTCCACATCTTGACCCACGCGGTACGGCCGGTCCCGTTCTGACCCGATTGGGACCCGGTCGTAGTGTCGATTCATGAGTGCGAGCACCCCCCATCGCGGCTCCCATCCGGATGCGGCCACCCGGGGCCAGCTGCGGGACCTTGGCTACGTGTCCCGCGGCATAGCGGAGGAGATCCGGCAGAATCTCGTCGACCGGCTGCGATCCGGCGAGGTGGCTTTTCCCGGCATCGTCGGCTTCGACGAGACGGTGCTGCCCGAGCTGGAGTCGGCGCTGCTGGCCGGGCACGACCTGGTCCTGCTCGGCGAGCGGGGCCAGGGCAAGACCCGACTGATGCGTACCCTCGTCGCGCTGCTTGACGAGTGGAGCCCCGAAGTCACCGGCTGCGAGATCCACGACGACCCGCTGACCCCCGTCTGCGTCCGGTGCGTGGCGCTGCTGGCGGAGCGCGGTGAGGACCTCGCGGTGAGCTGGCGGCACCGCGACGACCGCTACACCGAGAAGCTCGCCACCCCGGACACCTCCGTCGGCGACCTGATCGGCGACGTCGACCCGGTCAAGGTGGCCCAGGGCCGTACCCTCGGCGACCCGGAGACGGTGCACTACGGCCTGGTGCCGCGGGCCAACCGGGGTGTGTTCGGCCTGAACGAGTTGCCCGACCTTGCCGAGCGGATCCAGGTCGCGCTGTTCAACGTGCTGGAGGAGCGCGACATCCAGGTCCGCGGCTATTCGCTGCGGCTGCCCCTGGACGTGTTCCTGGTCGCCACCGCGAATCCGGAGGACTACACCAACCGCGGGCGGATCATCACCCCGCTCAAGGACCGCTTCGGCGCCGAGATCCGCACCCACTATCTGACCGAGTTGAGCGACGAGGTAGCCCTGCTGCGGCAGGAGGCGCAACTGGTCGCCGAGGTAGGGGACCACCTGCTCGAGGTGTTGGCCCGGTTGATCCGCAGTCTGCGGGAGTCGTCGTCGGTCGACCAGCGCTCCGGGGTGTCCGCGCGCTTCACGATCGCCGCCGCCGAGGCCGTCGCCGGGTCGGCGTTGCGCCGGGCCGCGCGGACCGCCGACGACTCGGAGGCCGTCGCGCGGATCGGCGACCTACCCGCCGTCTTGCCCACCCTGCTGGGCAAGATCGAGTTCGAGATGGGGGAGGAGGGCCGCGAGGCGGCGTTGCTCGACCATCTGCTGCGGCTCGCGGTGGCCGGTACGTTCCGGGACCGGCTCGGTGGCCTGGACCTGTCCGGCTTCACCGGGCTGTTCAACGAGGGCGCCGTGGTCGAGACCGGCGAACTCGTACCCGCGGCGGAGCTCTTGGGCCAGCTCGGCACCGTGCCCGGTCTGGCCAAGGTGCTGGATCGGCTGGGGTATCACGACGGCGCCTCTCCCGGTCAGGTCGCCGCCGCGGCCGAGTTCGTCCTGGAGGGTCTGCACCTCACCCGCCGGATCGACAAGGACACCGTCGCCGGCCGGACGATCTACGGCGCCGCCTGAGCGCGAGAAGTAGGGCCCGGCCCCTTCGGGCGCTCGAAAAGGACCGCACCCTACTTCGGGCGGGGGGTTGGCCGGCCCGGACTACCGTGGGCGCATGAAGGTGCGCTACGGCCCGTGGAGTGGCGGAGAGGACCCGCTCAAGCCACCGTACGACCTGCGGGCCGCGCTGGACGAGATCGGCCGGCAGGTGCTGAACGCCGGATCCGTACGGGATGCCCTGCGTGAGCTTCGGCAGCGCGGGCCGGACGGTCGCGGTGGACTGGACAAGCTCGCCGAGCGGCTGCGCAAGATGCGGGCGGCGGCTCGCCGGCGCGGGGACCTCGGCGGCACCCTCGACCAGGTCCGCGCCGCGCTCGACCAGGCCCTCGCCGCCGAGCGCGAAACCCTGGCCGGTGCCGACGACGACGGGGCCCGGATGGCGGAACTGGAGTTGGAGACTCTCCCCGACGACGTGGCCGGCGCGGTCCGCGGCCTCAGCGACTACCCGTGGCGCAACCCCGAGGCCAAGGCCACCTACGAGGCCATCCAGCAGATGCTGCAGCGCGAGATCCTCGACGCCCAGTTCGCCGGCATGAAGCAGGCCCTGGAATCATCCGACCCGCAGGCGATGCAGCGGGTCAAGGACATGCTGGCCGACCTCAACGCCCTGCTCGCGGCACACGCCCGCAACGAGGACACCGACCAGCGGTTCGCCGACTTCATGGCCAAGCACGGGGAGTTCTTCCCCGAGCAGCCGGAGAACGTCGAAGAACTCATCGACGCCCTCGCGCGCCGGCAGGCCGCGGCTCAGCGGATGATGGCCTCGCTCAGTCCCGAGCAGCGCGAGCAGCTGGCCCAGCTCATGCAGCAGGCCATGGCCGACGCCGATCTGGCTTCGGAGATGTCCCAACTCTCCGACAACCTGCAAGCCCTACGGCCCGGGCTGGACCGTGGATCGCCGAGCAGGATGCGGCCGGGCGGGGAGTCCCTCGGCTATTCAGCGGCGGTCGAGGCGGTCGCCGAGTTGGCCGACCTCGAGGCCCTCTCCGACCAACTGTCCCAGCAACGTCCCGGCTCCACCCTCGACGATGTCGATGTAGAGCTGCTGGAACAGCGGCTCGGCTCGGAGGCTGTAGCCGACCTACAGGCCCTCCGCGACCTCGAGCGCGAACTCGAGACCCAAGGGTTCCTGACCCGGGGCGACGATGGGCTCCGGCTGACGCCACGCGCCGTTCGCCGACTCGGTCAAACCGCGCTCAAGCGGGTGTTCGCCCAGATCGACGCCGCCGGTCACGGCGACCACGAAGATCACCGCACCGGCGCCGCCGACGAGCCGACCGGGCTGTCCCGGCCGTGGGAGTTCGGCGACGAGTTGCCGATCGACACGCCGCGGACGGTCGCGAACGCACTCCGCCGACGGGCTTCCTCAGGCGTTTCGACCAGCTCAGGGAACATGGTGCTCCTCGACGTCGAGGACTTCGAGGTCATCGAGACCGAGCGCCGTACGTCCGCGGCGGTGGCGCTCTGCGTCGACCTGTCGTACTCGATGGTGGCCGACGGGCGCTGGGGCCCGATGAAGCAGACCGCGCTGGCGCTGCAGACGCTGATCGACACCAGATTCCGGCGGGATGCACTGCAGGTGATCGGCTTCAACCGGGTCGCCCGCCGGCTCACCCCGGTGCAACTCGCCGAGGTCGAACCGGAGTGGATCCAGGGTACGAATCTGCAGCACGCGCTGCTGCTCGCCGCCCGCCACCTCCGCCGCCACCCGGACGCCGAACCGGTCGTCCTGGTGGTCACCGACGGCGAGCCCACCGCCCATCTGTTGCCCGACGGCAGCGCCTACTTCGACTGGCCGAGCACCCCGGCGACCATCCGCGCCACCGTCGCTCAGGTCGACGAACTGACCCGGTACGGCGCCACGATCAACACGTTCATGCTCGGCGAAGATCCGGGGTTGGCCCGCTTCGTCGACGCCATCGCCCGGCGCTCCGGTGGCCGGGTGTTCACCCCCGACCTCAACCGGTTGGGGGAGTACGTGGTGGCGGACTATCTCCGGGCTCGCCGCGGCCGCCGCTGAGTCTGTGCGCGGCCCTGGCGGCGGGTGTCATGGCGCGCCACTGAGCGAGTCATCGGTGACGGGTTGGTAGTGCGCGGTCAGGTGGTCGGCGGAGACCAGCCATTCCTCCCCGGCCGGACCGCGCAGGACCCACTCGTCGGCGCCGCCGAGTTGATCACCTTCCAGTGAGTGGATCACCTCGCCGGGTACAGCGCGACGACCCGTCACCTCGCCGATCCGCTCCCACCGGTCGTCGCTCACGTGTCGGTACGTGTCGGTGAAGATCTCGGCCGCCACCGACCAGACCTGGTGGTCATCGCTGACCCGCCAGTCCCCGGCGTCGGCGCGCAGCAGCGTCCCCGACGATGTCCGCCAGGTCCAGGGGACCGTCGATCTGATCGCGGTCACCTCTCCGGTTCGGACGAATCGGCGCCAGGTATGGCGGGCCCGTGCGGGCGCTCCGGACCGGTACCCCAGCGCGGCGAGGGTTTCGACCGCGCCGACGACGTTGGCCGAGGTGCGGTTCCGGGCCGCGCGGTCGAGGTCTGCCCAGGGGCGCAACGCCGGATGGATCCGCCGCGCATGGTCGCGAGTCTCGCCCCAACGCCAGCCGTGGTCAGCGTGGTAACGAAGCCACGATTCGTGTTCCAGTGCGGCCAACCTCTGCACCTCGACGACGGTCAACTCGGCGCCGGCGATCAAGCCGGCCCGGTCGAGCGCGTCCGCCGGCAGCCACGATCGGCCGAGCGTCTCGATCGCGCCGAGGGTGGAGGTGACCAGCCGAATGTTGGACTCCTTGAGGAAGCGGTCGAGGCCGTCCCACGGCCGGGCCGCCGGGGAGGAGCCCGGCGTGACCTGCCGGCGGTACTGCTCGTGCACCACCCGGGCCGCCCGTTCCCAACTGTCAAGAGGCCAACCCGGCGGCAGTTCGGTGGTCAGCCCGAACGGGAGCAGGCCCTCCAAGACCGGCTCGACGGCGATGCCACGGGTCGTGGCCGAGCGGGCGAACAGGGTCCAGTGCCGATGGGTGACGGCGAGGTCGGAGCCGTCGTCGGGAGCCTCCGCGACGTCGGCGAGCACGACGGCGGGCCGCCGGGCACCGGTCAGGGCGTGTTCGAGCAGCGTGCTGAGATCGGTCCCGACCGCGACAGCCATCCGGTGCGCCGGGTTGCCGAATCGCTCCTGCCGCAACGAGTGGAGTGCGGCCATCCGCTCCGCGTGCGGACCGACGAGGATCACCTGGTCGATCGCTGGCTGGTGGTGCTCGCCGAGCAGGGCATCCTCTCGACCCCGCTGGGCCAGCTCGGTGCAGATCGAGAGCGTGAGGAGGGACGAGCCGACCAGCGCTACCCGATCGTGGGTGCCGTGACGCAGCCGGTCGACGAGCAGACCGGCCGTGATCTCGTACCGGCTCAAGGCGTCGCACATCCAGGTGACTCCGGCCGACGACCGCCGGTAGGCGTTGCCCCGGCGCCAGTACTCGGCCTGCCACGGGTCGTCGATCCGCACCAACAACCGGGGCGCCAGGGACGACGAACTGCGGTCACAGCCCGCCGCCAGGCTCCGGAAGGACTCGACCCACCGCAGGTTCACCGCGGCGTCGGCGGTGAGCAGATAGGCCGCCTGCACCTTGAGCCGTCGCCCTCGGGTGAGGAGAACCTCGAGCGCCCGCGCGTCCGGTGTGCCGCTCACCGTCACGACCCGGCCGCCGAAACCGCGGACCGCCCGGACCAGCGCGGGGTCGCCCGTCTCGGTGAGCACGGCCAGCACCGTGCCGGGGCTACGGTCGGCGCAGAGGCGCCGGATGATTCCCAGCGACTCGGTCGTCAAGCCGACGGCGACGACCAGATTCCGTCCGAAGCGGACGGAGAGCCGGTCCCCTTGGTTGCGGAACAGGGCCGCCAGCACGCCGAGTGCGGTGATCAACAAGAGCAGCGGGCCGAACAGGCGCGCCGTCTGCAGCGCCGGCGGAAAGCCGCACTCCCCGTTCACGCCGCCGGCGATGAGGTTGAGCGACCAGGTCAGCGGCGTCCAGAACGGTGTCTGCCCAGTGGCGCAGCCCCAGTACGAGGACAACCCCAGCACGATGGTGCTCACCGCCAGCGACGTGGTCACGAGCAGCGAAAAGCTCCGGTTCTCGCCGCGCCGCGGCCACCAGTACGCCAGGTACGCGGCGGCACCGAGGCCGACCTGTCCGGCGATCGGCCAGGGATTCGTCGGCTCGGCGTACGGTTTGGGCCATCCGGTCCGGGCCGCCACGGCGAGCAAGATCAAACCGGTCAGATAGCCCGCCAGCAGGATCGCCGCCGCGGCCGTCCAGCCGGGCAACCCATGACGGCCGGCTCCGCGAGGGCGACCCTGCCGAACCACGACTATGTGATCTTGGTGCCGGCGAAGGAGCGGACCACCTGGTACGTCTTCTTCGCGTGCTTGCATCGGCGCACCTCGGCGACCGTGGAACCGCCGGTGAGTGCGTTGCCCGTGACCGTCAACGAGAAGCTGGAGTTCACCGCGACCGTGTCCCGGTCGGTCTCCTTGCCGTTGACCTCCACCCAGCAGCTGTTCTTGCCTTTCTGTGTGACGCTCCAGGTGCTCGGACCGCCGGCGAGCTTCAGGGTCCAGCTGTCACCCTTGAGCGTGAGGGCGCATGACGCCTGACACGACGTGGCGATGGTCCACCGGGTTGTACTCGACTTGCCGACCGGCCAGCGGGAGTCGGTGCTACGGGTGACGGTGTCGACGACACGGAAGGTCGCGGTGGTGGGCTGCGCAGCGCTCGGAGTCCGGGACGGGCCCGCCGGGTTCGATCCGGAGGATCCGGGTTGTCGGGGATCGGTGGATCCGGCTGCGCGCGAGGCCGAGGGTGCGGGATTGCCGCCGCTGGTGGGGCCCGTATTGCCGCCGGTGTTGGGGCCCGATCCTGCCTCGGCGGTCGTGGTGTTGCCGGGGCGGAGGACGGCTACAGCACCCACGACCACCGCTACGAGCGCGACCGCCACCCCGGCGACGATCAGCGCGGTGGGTTTGCTGGCTACCGACCCGGCCTTGACCGCACCGGATCCCTGGCGAGCGAGCGTGGCTCCGGCCAGGGCGCCGTCACCCGCAGACACAGCAGCAGCGATGGCGCCGGGCGAGCCTGTGGCCGTCGCCCCGGTGGCACCCGCCCCCGTCGCAGTGGAAGCCACCGTGGCGGTGATGGTGGAGGCGACGACACCACCGAGTCCGGCGGTCGTCCACCACATCGCACCGTAGGCGCGCTCCGCGGCGGAGGCGAGGTCGGCCAACAGCTCGGCCGCGTCGGCCTGCCGGTCGGCTGGAGCCTCAGCGGTGGCTCGGGTCAACACAGGTTGCAGTTCCGCCGGAATTCCCGCCCGCTCGAGCAGATCGGCGGTCATCGCACCGACGGAGAAGACATCGGCCGCGGTACTCAACCGGGAATCAACCGACTTCGCTTCCGGGCTGGCGAAACCATCGGCGCCGGCCACGTCCGCGGCGGCTTCTCGCGCCGCGAAGCCGACCACGACAGGTTGGCCCTCCGTCGTGATCATGATGCTGCGCGGTGTCAATTCGCCGTGCACCACGCCGGCCCGATGGGCGGTGGTCAGCCCGATCAGCACACCGCGGATCACCCCCAGGGTCTGGGCCGCGGTGAGCCCGGTGGAACCGATCGAGATCGCCGCCAGGCTGGTGCCGTCGACCCAGTCCTCCACCAGCCACCAGCCGTCGGCGTCCGCCACCGGGTCGTGGGTGCCGACCAGGTAGGGACCGGGCAGTCGCTGCACCCGGGCCAGCTGGGCCCGCACCTGCTCGGCGGTCGCGTCATCCACGCCGAACAGTTGTTTGAGGGCGACCGACCGGCCACCCGCCTTCATCGTGGCCTGCCACAGTGCTCCGTGTCGCCCTGCTGGGAGCTGGCGCACCAGATCGAACCGGTCGAAGATCATCACGGCTCCGACTACTTGATCTTGCTGATCGTGATCTTGTAACGCACCTCGTAGCGCGGTGCCGTCTGCCTGGTGCACATCTTCATCTGTCGAACGCTTTCACGGCCCGTGATCTTGGTGACCCCGCTCGCCCCCGCCGAGCCCGGCTCGAGGGTCCGGACGTAGCGCAGGGGGACCCGCTGCCCGGTGCGCTTGCCGGTGTCCGGGAAGACGCAGTCGGTCTTGATCGTCTGATCGGTGTGCCAGCCCTTCCCACGCGACGGCATGGTGAAGGGCGTCTGCTGGGTCGAGGAACGGACCGTTGCGCTGCAGCTGGTTCCGCGGCAGGTCGACTGCACGACCCAGGTTGCGGTGTAGCGCTTGCCGACCGGTGGATTGGAGTCGGTGGACTTGGTGACCACGGCTTCGTAGCGGTAGCTGCCACCGAAGCCCTGCTGGGGCGGTGCCGGTGGCGTCGGCTTCGGGATGGGGGTTGGCGTCGGACGGGTGCTGGGACTGGGACTGGGACTGGTCACGGGTGCGGAGCTCGTTGCGCGGCCGGTATTGGTGTCGGCAGCTTGCGCGCCGTTCGGGGCGGCGCCGCTGCTGCCCGGGCGGAGCAGGGCCACCGCACCGACCACAACGGCGATCAGCACCACCACGGCGCCAGCGAGGATGAGGCCGACGCGTCTACCGGACCGACCCGCCGTTGCGACGGTCTTGACGGCTCCGGCTCCGGGGGCGATCTGGCTCGCGCCGGCCAGTGCGCCCTCACCTGCGGTCAAGGAGCCGCTGATCGTTCCGGCGGACCCGGCCGCCGCGACCCCGGCTCCAGCAGCTCCCGCGCTGGTTGCGGCCACAGTGGCAGCCACCACAGCCGACAATCCGGCCGTGGTCCACCAGCCCGCCCCGTACGCACGCTCGGCGGCGGCATCGAGATCGGCCAGGAAGGCGTCGGCATCGGGGTAACGACCGCCGGCCTCGGTGGTCATGGCCCGATCCACGACCGGCCGGAGCTCGGTCCCCCCGGCGGGCAGCAGCCGGGCGAGAATGGTGCCGGTCGCGTACACGTCGGCGGTGGGCGCTGCCGCTGCACCGGCGGCCGTCTCGGGACTGGCGAACCCGTCGGCACCGGCTACGGAATCTTCGGCCAAGTGGGCCGCGAACCCGACCACGACGATCTGGCCGCCGATGGTGATCATGATGCTGCGGGGTGAGACCTCACCGTGAGCGACGCCGGCGCGGTGGGCGGCCGCGAGGCCGATCAGCACCCCGCGGACGACCCCGAGAGCCTGCGGTCGGCTGAGGTCTGCCGATCCGGCCATGATCGCGGCGAGGCTGGTGCCCTCGACCCAGTCCTCGACGAGCCACATGTCGTTCGGGTCCGAGACCGGTGGACGGCTGCGCACCAGGTGTGGTTCGGAGAGAGCTGAGAGCCGGTCCACCTCGGCCCGGATCCGGACCGCGGTCGCTGGATCCGCGCCGAGCAGCTGTTTCAGCGCAACCGCGGCACCTGACGTGTCGTCGGCGGCCTGCCAGATCTCACCGTGACGCCCGCCCGACAGCCGTCGGAGCATGGTGAATCCATCGATGATCATCGGCGTTCTCCCCCGAGAAACGCGCAGCAACCACTGCGTTGGTCGCATGCTAACCATCGATGGGTCACTCGCGGGTGGCTTCGGCGAAATCGTTGTCAGGGAAGGGACTGAGCTAGCGGGCGGCGGCGACCGGACCGGCCAACTCCCAGAACTGCTTCAGCTCGGAGAAACCGAGGTTCGGATCCGCGGTCGACCCCACGATGGCCAGTTGATCATTGGTCCAGGCGTACACACCGAGGCCGTCGGCGTCGGCGTAGCAGCGCAGGGTGCCGGTTGCAGGGCGGCCGCCCTGAGCGTCGTACTGCAGCTCACCGTCGGTGTGGGTGCAGTCTCCGGCCGGCAAGGTGGCCGCGCCGTAGTAGCCGCGGAACGCCTGCTCCGCGGCCGCGCTGTCGGCATAGGAGAAGTAGAACAGGTATTTCGGGTCCCGGGCTCCCGTCGGCGGGATGCACTGCAACGCGGCTTGTAACGACGCCCGGAGGATCTCGGCATCCGGATTGATCTTCCGGCAGGTGGGCGCGAGGGCCGCCGGTACGAAAGTCTTCAGTTGCGCCGCGGTGCGCGCAGGTCCCGGCACCGGGCGGGTCGGGGAGGCGGTCGAAGAGGCGGTCGAAGAGCTCGGCTCGGAGGTACGCCGGGCACTGGACGGATCCGGTGCCGACGCCGCCGTCGGACTGGCGTCGGGCCGCAACACCACCACCCCGACCATGATCACGATCGCGGCGAGCAACGCGGCCCCGGCCAGCAGCCACGGTCGGCGGCTCCGGTGCGAGCGCTCCGGCGCGGCCAACACCACCTGGACGGGGGGCGGCGCCGGCCGCGTCTCCCAGCGAGCCGCGTACGGTTCGCCGGTCTCATCCGCCATCTGGATGGCGGTGATCAACCGAGCGGCGTCGGCCGAGAAGGAGGCGTGCCGCAGTGGCAGCGTCTGCCGCAACATCAATGGCCGTAGCGTGTTCGGAAGCGAGGCGGGTTCGGGCAGGGCAGCGCCATCGACCAGCACCGGAATGACCCGGACGTCGCGGTCCAGCGCGGTCCGGATCTCCTCCGCGACCCAGTCCGCCGGATCGTCGATCCGGCGCCGGCCGGACTCGTCGGTGAGCTCGGCCCAGCGGTTTCCGATGAACGCGAGCAGCACGTCGCAGTGTCCGACGGCCCGCCGGACATACGCGGTGAAGTCCACGCCCGGCGGGATCGTGTCGATGTCCATGAACACCGCGAACCGGTCGTCGAGTTTGTCGGCGAACCGCCCGGCGACGTGCTGGGTGTCGGCGCGCCGGTAGCTCAGGAACACCTTGATCGGTTCCCTGACTGCCGCGTCCGCCATGTCGCACCCCCGGTCACGCTCTGGCTGAGGCGATCATGGCACCAACACCGGTCCTGAGGTGCCGAAACTGTCGGGAAATGGCGGTACATCGGGCCCGAATCCCGCCGAAATCGGGAAAGTGTGGACAGTTTCCGGGATGGGCGCCGGGAGACCTACAAGTCGGCCAGCAGGGCCTCGAGTTGGTCGTACCCCTCGCTCATGCCGTCGGTCATGCCGGAGGCGAGCCATCCGTCCCGCATGGCCTGGTCGACGTAGCGGACGGCGACGGTCAGGGCCGTCCGGCCGCCCTCGAGTGGGGCGAGGTCCAAGGTGTTGGTGCTCGGGCCGGGGAAGTCGTCGAACTGCTCGGAGTTGACCAGCTTCGTGGGCCGCTCGACGATCTCGAACTCACCAGAGATTCCCATGGTGTCGCCGGTCGCGCTGCGGGTGAACACCCAGCGGTACTTCCCGCCGACCCGCACGTCCATCTCGCAGCTGGTCAACGGGAAGTCCGCCCGGCCCAGCCAACGGCGCAGATGCTCCGGCTCGGTGTGGGCTCGCCATACCTTTTCCGGCGGTGCGTCGAAGGACCGCTCGACCACGATCGAGGTCTCGTCGGGGGTACTGACGGTGAGGCGGTCGTGCAGGGGATGGGTCATGAGCGCAGCCTTTCGGGAGTGAGGAGCGATTCGGGGCGACACGCTTTTCCGTCGTTCCGAATCGCGACGAACGAGCGAAACGGGGCGAAGCTCAGGACCACGGAGCGCGGAGCGCGACAATCGGACAGGGTCATGTGTGGTCCTTTCCGGGATCGGTCGGTTGGTCGGGCATGGAGTTCAGGTAGTTGTCGAGACGGTCGTACCGCTCGTCCCAGAAGGCGCGGAATTCTTCGGCCCAGGCGACCACCTGGCGGAGCGGGGCCGGCTCCAAGGACGCCGGTCGGGACTGGGCGATCCGCTCCCGAGCTGATCAGCCCGGCTCCCTCCAGGACCCGGAGGTGCTTGGAGATCGCCGGCCCGCTCATTGCGAACGGCGCGCCGAGTTCGCCGACGTTGGCCGGCCCGCGCTTCAGCCGGTGCAGGATCGCGCGCCGGGTGGGGTCGGCCAGGGCGGCGAAGATCCGGCTGAGCGGGTCGCGCTGATCGCCGACCTCAGCGACGGCTACTGCTTGGCCCACTGCTGCAACAGCCACGAATTGCCGTCCGGGTCCTCGAACCGCGAGTAGAACGTCCCGCCGAGATCCTGGACGTCACCGAGTTCGACGCCGGCCGCCGCCAGCGCCGCGCGGGCCTCGTCCATGTCGGCGACCACCAGGTGAATGCCCTTCTGCACCCCCGCCGGCATCTCGGAGATCTCGGGGATCCCCGCGCCGAGCAAGATGGCGCAGCCCGAGCCGGGCGGCACGATCTGCACGATCCGCATCCCGCTGTCCTGGACGTGGTCGGTGAGCAGTTCCCAGCCGCACTGCTCCACATAGAAGTCGCGGGCCCGGTCGACGTCGGTCACCGGGATGTGGATGAGTTCGAGCTTCATCTGGACGGTCATGATTTCTTCCTCCTGGTCACGGCCGCCGGCCGGTGAAGGCCAGCAGTCGGGCTTGGTCGTCGGCGTCGTCGGGCAGTTCGACGGGCCGTTGGTAGTGACCGCTGGCCACCATGGGTTCGGTCATCTCCGGTTGCAGCCCCGCTGCGAAGACGGCCACCTCGTCGGCGTCGAGGCGGTCGTCCTGGCCGGTGGCTCGAGCCAGGTCCCAGCGGTGCACGAGAAGGTCCATCAGCCCCGTCATGGCGATCAGGTCCTCCAGAGCTCATCTCACCTGCCGGTGAGCTCGTGGGACGCTGGGCGAGTTCGGGGTCGGTCAGCAGTGCGTAGACGGCGCGATCGGCCTCGCGCCACGCGCCAGCCGGGATCCGTCTCGACCGACGGCGGATCGATCGGTGGCAGTCCGGCGCTGCTCAGGTAGAGCCCCGGCATCCACTCGACCAGATGCCCGACCACGTCCCGGGCCCGCCAGTCCTCGCAGGGGGAGGGATCGTCCCACCGGTCGGCAGGCACGGCGTCGATGGTCGCGGTGAGTTGGTCGGACAGGGTGCGCCACCGGGCTGCGGTCGTCGCCATCGGACATCCTCTCGATAACCAGTCGGTTAAATAACTACCTAGTTTCTATCGGAGAGTCGGGTGCTCTGTCAAGGTCGCGCTGAGAATTCAGCCCCGACCGCGGCGCAAGAGATCCAGCAGGTATCTGCCGTACCCGACTTGGCGAGCCTGGTCGCCCGGTCGTGCAGCTCGTCGTCGGTGAGGAAGCCCTGCCGCCAGGCCGCTTCCTCGGGCGAGCCGACCTTGAGGCCCTGGCGGGACTCGATGGTGCGGACGAAGTTGTTGGCGTCGTTGAGCGAGTCGAAGGTGCCGGTGTCCAGCCAGGCCGTGCCCCGCGGCAGGACGCCGACCTGGAGCCGTCCCTGCTCCAGATAGTGCCGGTTCACGTCGGTGATCTCGTACTCCCCGCGCGCCGACGGCTGCAGGCCGGCCGCGATGGCCACCACGTCGTTGTCGTAGAAGTACAGGCCGGGTACGGCGTAGTTGGAGCGGGGCTGCGCCGGCTTCTCCTCCAGCGAGATAGCCCGACCCGCGGCGTCGAACTCCACCACGCCGTAGGCCTGCGGCTCCGCCACCCAGTACGCGAACACCGCGCCACCGTCGATGTCGGCGAACTTCTGCAACTGAGCGCCGAGTCCCGGGCCGTAGAAGATGTTGTCGCCCAGCACCAGGGCCACCTTGTCCGAGCCGATGAAGTCGGCACCGATCACGAAGGCCTGGGCCAGGCCGTCGGGCGCGGGCTGCTGAGCGTAGGTGATCGAGATGCCGAACTGGCTGCCGTCCCCGAGCAGCCGCTCGAAGCCGTCCGCCTCGTGCGGGGTGGTGATCACCAAGACGTCGGAGATGCCGGCGAAGATCAGCGTCGACAGCGGGTAGTAGACCATCGGCTTGTCGTAGACCGGGACCAGTTGCTTGCTGACCCCGAGGGTCACCGGATGCAGCCGGGTGCCCGAACCGCCGGCCAGGATGATTCCGCGCATGGCGGGTAACTACTAGGATCCCCCGTGACTCGGTTTCTGGTGACCGGCGGGGCGGGTTTCATCGGCTCCAACTTCGTCCACCATCTGATGGCCCACACGGACGCGACGGTCACGGTGCTCGACAAGTTGACCTACGCCGGCAACCGGGCCTCCCTCGACGGACTGCCGGAGCAACGCTTCGACTTCGTGCACGGCGACATCTGCGATCCGGCCCTGGTCGATGACCTGGTCGCCACCCACGACGTGGTCGTGCACTACGCGGCCGAGTCGCACAACGACAACTCGCTGCGCGACCCCTCGCCGTTCCTCACCACGAACCTGATCGGCACCTACACGCTGCTCGAGGCCGTCCGCCGGCACCAGACCCGGTTCCACCACATCTCCACCGACGAGGTGTACGGGGACCTGGAGCTCGATGATCCGCGAGCGGTTCACCGAACAGACGCCGTACAACCCGTCCAGCCCGTACTCCTCGACCAAGGCCGGCTCGGACCTGCTCGTCCGGGCCTGGGTCCGCTCGTTCGGCGTCCAGGCCACGATCAGCAACTGCTCGAACAACTACGGCCCGTACCAGCACGTGGAGAAGTTCATCCCGCGGCAGATCACCAACGTCCTCGACGGCGGCCGGCCGAAGCTGTACGGGGCCGGGCAGAACGTCCGGGACTGGATCCACGCCGACGACCACAGCGCCGCGGTGCTGACGATCGTCGAGCGGGGCACGATCGGGGAGACCTACCTGATCGGGGCGGACGGGGAGCAGAACAACCTCGAGGTCGTGCAGACCATCCTGGAGCTGCTCGGGCCGCGCGCCGCGACGACTTCGACCACGTCACCGACCGGGCCGGACACGACCTGCGCTACGCCATCGACTCGACCAAGCTCCGCGCCGAGTTGGGCTGGCGGCCCCGGTTCGCCGACTTCGCCGCCGGCCTCGAGCAGACCATCGGCTGGTACCGCGACCACGAGGCCTGGTGGCGGCCGCAGAAGGCGGCGACCGAGGCCCAGTACGCCGCTCAGGGCAAGTGAGCATGGCTGTCAGGCCGACGCCCATCCCCGGGCTGCTCGTCGTCGACCTCGACCTGCGGGCCGACAACCGCGGCTGGTTCAAGGAGAACTGGCAGCGGCAGAAGATGATCGCCGCCGGCCTGCCCGACTTCGGCCCCGTGCAGAACAACGTCTCGTACAACACCTCCGCCGGCGCGACCCGCGGCATCCACGCCGAACCGTGGGACAAGCTGGTCTCGGTGGCGACCGGGGAGATCTTCGGCGCCTGGGTGGACCTGCGGGCCGGGCGACAGCTTCGGCGCGGTGTTCAGCCTCCGGATGGGCCCGGAGACGGCGGTGTTCGTGCCGCGGGGGGTCGGCAACGCGTTCCAGACCCTGGTCGACGGCACCGCGTACTCCTATCTGGTCAACGATCACTGGAGTGCCGCGGCCCGGGAGTCCTACACGTTCCTCAACCTGGCCGACGAGACGGTGGCGATCGACTGGCCGATCCCGCTCGAGCGGGCCGAGTTGTCCGAGGCGGACAAGCAGCACCCGCGGCTCGCCGAGGTCGTCGCCGTTCCAGACCACCGGTTCGGCCGCGACGCCGGACGGCGATCCTCGGCGCCGGCGGCCAGCTCGGCACGGCGCTGGCCGCCGCGCTGCCCGACGCGACCGCCCTCGCCCGATCCGAGCTCGACCTCGGCGATCCTGCGGCCGTGGCGGGCTTCGACTTCGGCGGCTACGACGTCGTCGTCAACGCCGCCGCCTACACGAAGGTCGACGCCGCCGAGACCACCGAGGGCCGGCGGGACGCGTGGCGGAGCAACGTCTCCGGCGTCGCCGCCCTGGTCGAGGCCGCCCGCACCCACCGCTTCGCGCTGGTACATGTCTCCTCCGACTACGTCTTCGACGGGACGATGCCGTCCCACCTCGAGGACGAGCCGTTCAGCCCGCTCGGGGTGTACGGCCAGACCAAGGCCGCCGGGGACGCGCTGGTGGCGACGCTGCCCCGGCACTACATCCTGCGGACGAGCTGGGTGATCGGCGACGGCCCGAACTTCGTCGCGACGATGGCCTCGCTGGCAGACCGCGGCATTGCCCCGAGCGTGGTCGACGACCAGTACGGACGGCTGACCTTCACCGACGAGATCACCCGGGCCGTCTCGCACCTGCTCGAGGTCGACGGCGGCGGCCGGGACCTACAACGTCTCCAACTCCGGACCGGTAACGACGCTGGGCGGAGATCGCCCGAGACGGTCTACGCCGGCCGCGGCCGACCGGAGTCGACGGTGACTCCGGTCAGCACGCAGTCCTACGGAGCGGGCAAGACGCTGGCGCCGCGGCCCCGGCACAGCGCCCTCGACCTGGCCAAGATCAGTGCGACGGGCTTCGAACCTCGGCCGGCTCGGGATCGGTTGGCGTCGTACCTGGCGGCGCTGCCGCCACCTCCTCGCTGACCGCCCCCGGGGTGGCGCGGGTCCGTACGCACAGCGCGGCGATGATCAGCAGGACCCCGGCGCCGATGACCCCGTAGAAGCCCGCCTGGGCACCGCCCGCGTCGATCACCCGGCCCAGGGCGGCGGCACCGAGCCCGACGCCGGCGGCCATCCCCATCGAGGTCCAGCCCAGCGCCTCGGTCAGCCGGTCCGCGGGCACCGCGGCCTGGGTGACGGCCACCGAGGCGATCAACGTCGGAGCGATGAAGAGCCCGTTCAGGATCAGCAATCCGGCCGTCGGCACCGGATGCAGCCCGAACGACAGGGGCAGCAGCGAGAGGGCCAGCAGGACGGCCCCGATCCGGAACCGCCGGGCCGGTGCGGCCCGCCACGCGATCGTGCCGGTGACCACGCCGGCGACCAGGGACCCGCTGGCCCAGGCCATCACGATGAAGCCCGCGAGGGGCAGGATCCCCGCCTCGCCGGCGAACGCGATGATCACGACCTCCATGCCGCCGAAGAGCACGCCGAGGGCGAAGCAGGCGAACACGATCGGCACCAGCAGTCGCGGCGACAATCGGCTCGACGCCGCCCGCCGCGCGGACTTCGAGGTCACCGGGGGTTCGGTGCCCCGTTGGGCCGCGAGCGCGAGGGAACCGACCAGGCCGAGCACGCCGCCCGCGGCCAGCCCGAGCGCGGGATGCACCGAGGTGGCCAGGAAGGTGGCGAGTACCGGTCCGACGATGAACACCGCCTCGTCCAGCACGGCCTCCCACGCGAAGGCGGTGTTCAGCAGCGGCTGCCCCCGCAGTCGGTGGCTCCAGCGGGCGCGAACGGCGGCCCCGGCCGAGGAGAAGCCCAGACCGACCCCGATGGCCGTCAGACACGTCAACCACAATGGGCTGTCGAGCAGCACCGTGGTGATCAGGCCGCCGACGCTCACGTTGTAGATCAGCGCCGCGGCGATCAGGATGGGCGCCTGGCCGACCCGGTCGATCAACCGGCCCCAGGCGGGCGCGGCGAGTGCTGTTGTGATGGTGGCGACCGCGGTGACCAGCCCGGCCCGACCGTAGGAGCCGCTGGTGATCGAGATCAGCAGCACGATGCCCAGGCCGGTCATCGACATCGTCAGTCGGGCCGCGAACCCGGCCGCGGTGAACGCCCGCGCCTCCGACGCCGCCAACACCTGCCGATAAGCGCCGAACCCGGCCGCCATGCTCCCGCTCCTGTTCGTTCCCTTTGTTGCCCTGTTGTGCTGATGAGGCAAGATCAGCTGGTGCAAGATCTGGGTGTGCCCGACGCGACGCTGGCCCCCTACGACGCCGTACTACTGGTGTCGTTCGGTGGTCCGGAACGACCCGAGGACGTCGTGCCGTTCCTGGAGAACGTCACTCGTGGGCGGGGCATTCCTCGCGACCGGCTGGTCGAAGTCGGACAGCACTACTTCCGCTTCGGTGGCCGAAGCCCGATCAACGATCAGTGTCGCAGCTTGCTCGCCGCTCTGCGAGTCGAATTGGACGCCCGCGCGCTCGACGTCCCGCTGTTTTGGGGCAACCGCAACTGGACGCCCTACCTGGGCGACACGCTGTCGGCGCTGCAGGCCGGCGGCCACCGCCGGGTGGTGGTGATCACCACGAGCGCGTACCCCTCCTACTCCTCCTGCCGGCAGTACCGCGAGAACCTGTACGACGCGGCCGCCGAGACCGATGTCGTGCTCGACAAGATTCGCCACTACGCCCACCACCCGGGCTTTGTGGCCGCCTCGGTCCGGGCGACCGCGGCGGCCGTCGACGTGCTGCCGTCGACCACCGGCCCACCGCGGCTGGTCTTCGTCACCCACGCCATCCCGACGACCATGGCGACGACCTCCGGGCCGCCGCCGCGCAGTGCCGACGGCGGATACGTCGACTGGCACCGGGTGGTGGCCGCCGAAGTGACCCGTCAGGTGGCGAGGCTCCGGCGGGTCGAGGGCGGCTGGGACCTGGTCTACTGCTCCCGTTCCGGGCCGCCCGGCCAACCCTGGACCGAACCGGACGTCAACGACCACCTGGCGGAGCTGCACGCGTCCGGGATTCCGGCGGTTGTGTTGGTGCCGATCGGATTCGTCTCCGACCACATGGAGGTCATCTACGACCTCGACACCGAGGCAGCGGCGACGGCGGCGGGGCTGGGGCTGCCGTTCGCCCGGGCCGCCACCGCCGGGGTCGATCCCGAGTTCGTCTCGGCCCTGGTCGACCTGGTGCTGGAGCGGGCCGACGTGGCTCGGCGCGGCGACGCCGGCGAGCGGGTCGGCACGCTGATCGGCGAGCCTGACGACGTCCCCGTGACTCGGGGCGGGCGGGCCGGCCGGTACCTCTGTCTGCCCGACTGCTGCCCCAACCCGAGGCAGTCGGATCGCCCGGCGCTGTGCCAGCTCGACAGCCGGGAATTTTGACCGGCCGCACACGTTGTAGGGGCGCGGCCCCGCAAACTCACGGGGCTTCGAATCATGTGATATGCATGCGCACGAGTTGACGAGACACGAGTTGACGAGACACGACCCGCGACAACGTTTCGGGCGACCTGCCCGGGAGGGATGACATGGCGACCGACTACGACGCCCCACGCAAGACCGAAGAAGAACTGAACGAAGACAGCATCGAGGAACTCAAGACTCGCCGCAACGACAAGAACTCCGGCAAGGTCGATGAGGACGAGGCCGAGGCCGCCGAGGCCTTCGAGCTCCCCGGCGCGGACTTGTCGCACGAGGAGCTGACCGTCCGGGTGTTGCCCCGGCAGTCCGACGAGTTCACCTGCGCCGGCTGCTTCCTGGTGCGGCACCGCAGCCAGATCGCCGAGGAACGCTCCAATGGCGACGCCTACTGCTTCGACTGCGCCGGCTGAGTCCGACAGCCCTGAGATGAGCCGTACGACGCGAGCGAGCTTGCGAGCGAGCCGATGAAATCAGCTGTATCGCCGCGTCCGGCTGAGGAGCGAGGAGCGGACCACGCTTTTCCGTCCGCGACACGTGACGAAGTGGGCGCGTGAAGCGATACCGAGAGCGACTGGCCGTGCCGGCGATCTGGTGGGTGCTCGCGGTGCTGCTCGCCCTGAGCGCTGGGGTCGCCGTCGGCTTCTACCTCGGCCCCGCGCTCGGCGTCGGGGTCGGAGTGCTCGCGCTCGCGGTGGGGGCCGGTGTGCTGGTTTCGGCCGGCACCGTGATCGAGGTCGACGACCGGCAGCTGCGGGTGGGCCGGGCGATGATCGAGTTCGACTACGTCGGCAGCTGCCCGAGCCCTCGACGAGGCCGAGGCCGCTCGGCGCGCCGGACCGGAGGCCGACGCGCGGGCCTATCTGGTCCTTCGCCCGTACGTCAAGACCGCGGTCGAGGTCGGCGTCGATGACGCCGCCGATCCGGTCCCGTACTGGTTGATTTCCACCCGCCGGCCCGAGACGCTCGCCGCCGCGTTGAACCCCGCCGTGTCGAACAGGGCGGCTGGGTGAGTCTGCCGCCCGTCGAAGTCCTGCTGTACCGGCTGGATCCAGACCTCGAGCCGCCCGGCTACGCGCACCCCGGCGACGCCGGCGCGGACCTGCGATCCCGGGAGTCCTTCGTGCTGCAGCCGGGGGAGCGGCGGCTGGTACCGACGGGCGTCGCGATCGCCGTCCCAGACGGGTACGCGGCCTTCGTCCACCCCAGGTCCGGACTCGCCGCCCACCACGGCATCAGCATCGTGAACGCCCCGGGCACCATCGACGCCGGCTACCGCGGGGAGGTCTCGGTCTGCCTGGTGAACACGGACCGGGACACACCGGCGCGGATCGAGCGGGGGGACCGGATCGCCCAACTCGTCGTCCAGCCGGTGAGCCGGGCCGTGTTCCGACCCGTGTCAGAATTGCCGGACTCCAGCCGCGGTGCCGGAGGGTACGGATCGACCGGATCATGGTGAAGCGACCAGTGGCGTGAACAGAACGGTGTGAATTGATCTTCAATCGACGCAAGAAGCAGCCGGCGGAGTCGCCGGTCGAGCCGGACGAGACGCTGGCCGCCGAGGAGGCCGACGAGGAGGCCGCCGAGGAGGCCGGCGAGCCCGACGAGCCCGACCACTCCGACGAGCCCGAATCTGACGACCTCGAGGACGTCGACGAGGCTGAAAGCGTGGATGCAAAGGCGGAGGTGGCCGCCGATCTCGACGTCGAGGCGCTGGATGAGGCCGAATGGCGTGCCGACGGACCGTACGACGTCACCGAGGTCGGCCTGGACGTGGCCGACGACGACGGGGCCGACGAGGAGACCGCCGACGACGAGACCGCGGCGGACCCGACCGACGGGAACGGCAATCCGCGCATCGACCTCGGCAGCATGCTCGTGACCGGGTTCGCCGGCGCGGAACTGCGGCTGCAGGTGTCGGAGGAGTCCCAGCAGGTCGTCTCGGTGATGCTGATCAGCGGCGACTCTGCGATCGAACTCGGCGCCTACGCCGCACCTCGGACGGGCGGCTTCTGGCCCGAGTTGCGCGACGAACTGATCGAGTCGGCGACCGAGGCCGGCGGATCGGCGGCCCTGGTGGAAGGCCCCTTCGGGGTCGAGTTGCGCCGGCTGCTGCCGGTGACGACGCCGGACGGTGAACAGGGTTACCAGCCGTCCCGGATGTGGGTCGTCGAAGGCCCGCGGTGGCTGCTGCGCGGCATCCTGTACGGCCAGGCCGCGCTCGAGGACGGCGTCGACGGACCGGTCGCGCCGCTGATCACGGCGTTCAAGCAGGTGATCGTGCGCCGGGACGCCCAGGCGATGGCGCCCGGCGACCTGCTGCCGCTGGAGCTGCCGAAGGACCTGACCGCGGCCGAGGCGTGAGCATCGGGCCCATCGGAGCCACCATGACCCGGAGCGCGGAGCGCGACCATCAAACTCGGTCATGGGCGGAGCGTCTCGGGAGTGAGGAGCGTTTCGTGAAGACACGCTTTTCCGTCTTCACGAAACGTGAAGAACGAGCGAGAAGCTGCGGAGCCACATGACCCGGAGCGCGGAGCGCGACCATCAAACATTGACGATGGTGGAATGCTGGTGTCGTGGGTAAACCCAACGTGTTCCAACGTGCCCTGCGCCGGCTCGCCTCGTCGAACGAGGAACTGGAGTCCGAGGAGCTGCAGCAGAGTGCTCGGGACGAGGGTGCGACCCCGATCCGGGCTTGCGAGGACCGCCAGCTGGTCGGCCTGAGCGGCACCATCGCCTCCGTCACGATCCACCCGCGCGGTGGCCACCCCGCGCTCGAGGTCGAACTCCGCGACGGCAGCGGTGGCGTCACGCTGGTCTGGCTCGGCCGGCGGCAGATCCCCGGCATCGACGCCGGTCGTTCCATCAACGTCTGGGGCCGGATCAGCTGCCACGACGGGCGGCGGCTGATCTACAACCCGAAATACGAGTTGCTCGAGAACTCTGCTTGATGGTCGCGCTAGGCGCATGAGCGTGTTCGATGGTCGCGCTCCGCGCTCCGCGGTCATCCGCTCCGCCGCTTCTCGCTCGTTCGTCACGATTGCGGACGACCAAAAGCATGTCGCCCGCAATCACTCCTCACTCCCGAGAGGCTTCGCGCATGACCGAACCTGACGGTGGGAGGGAGCCCGAGTTCACCTACGTCGAGGAACTCGTCCGGCACCAGTTGTCCGTCGCGCTCGGCGGCATCCGCGGGATGCTCGAGGGTGCGGCTCCGTTCGTCGCGTTCACCATCGCCTGGGTGGTCAGCCGCCAGCTGCCGGTCTCGCTCATCGCCGCCGTGGCGGTGGCCGTGGTCCTTGCGGCGATCCGGCTGCTCCAACGGCAGTCGTTGCGCTTCGTGTTGCAGGCGGTCATCCCAACCGCCATCGCGGCGATCGTCGCGGCGCGGACCGGTCGTGCGGAGGACGTGTTCCTGCCCGGCATCCTCTACAACGGAGCGCTGGCCGTGATCGCCGCCGGCAGCGTCGCCCTGCGGGCGCCGATGGTGGGCTTCGTCTACGGTGCGGCGGTGGGCGATCCGACCGGATGGCGGAGCGACCCTGGCCTGGTGAAGATGATGAACCGGCTGACCCTGGTGCTCGCGGTGCCGTACGTGGTGCGGTTCGGGATTCAGCTGCCGTTGTTCCTGCTCGGCAACATCGTCTTGCTGGCCATCGCCAAGGTGGCCCTCGGTTGGCCGCTGCTGATCGCCGCGCTCTTCGTCATCGGTCTGCTGCTGTCGAAGGGGCGCACCCCGATCGAATCCGCCGGTGCAGATCCGGGGGCGAGTCCGGACCCCGAGGACCCGCTGCCGGTCAACTCACGCGAGGCGTAGGGGTCGTCGACACGGGGAGCTTGGCGCCCCGCGGGGCTAGCATCTCCGCCAGTTCCTTCTCATACGACTGCGCCGTCACGAACAGCAACTCGTCCCCCGCCTCCAGCGTCCCGTCGAGATCCGGCGGCCGGGCGTGTCCGTCCCGGATGACCGCCACCAGCACGACGTCGCCGGGGAAGGTGATGTCACCGATCCGGACGCCGACCTTGGGGCTGGCGGCCGGCAGTGTCATCTCCACCAGGTTGGCCTCGCCCTCGTGGAAGGTGAGCAGCCGGACGAGATCACCGACGCTGACCGCCTCCTCGACCAGGGCGCACATCAGCCGGGGGGTGGACACCGCGACGTCGACGCCCCAGACGTCGTTGAACAGCCACTCGTTCTTGGGGTGATTGACCCGGCCGACCGTCCGCGGCACCCCGAACTCGGTCTTGGCGAGCAGGGACATGACCAGATTGGCCTTGTCGTCGCCGGTGGCCGCGATCGCGACGTCGCAGCTGTCGATGCCGGCCTCCTCCAGCGAGGACAGCTCGCAGGCGTCGGCCAGCAGCCACTCCGCCTCGGGCACCGTGTCGGACTTGATGGCGTGCGGATCCTTGTCGATCAGCAACACCTGGTGGCCGTTCTCGAGCAACTCGCTGGCGATCGAGCGGCCGACGTTGCCGGCCCCGGCGATGGCTACCCGCATCCTCAGGCTCCCTTCGGCGGCGCGGCGAGGATGTCCTCCACCTCGGCCAGCCGCGCGTCGGCGACGGCGGCGTAGAGCAGGTCCCCGTCCTGGAACAAGGTGCCGGACTTCGGCACCATCCCGGAGCCGAGGCGGAAGATGGCCGGTACCCGCGATCCGGTGGCCTGTTCGATCTGCTCGACCGTTCGCCCCACCCAGCTACGGTCCACGTGGACCTCCATCAGCCGGACCGAGCCGGAGGGATCGCGCCACTGCGGCTCCGAACCGGCCGGCAGCAGCCGCCGCAGCACCTGGTCGGCGGTCCAGCGCACGGTGGCGACGGTCGGGATGCCGAGTCGCTCGTACACCTCCGCCCGACCCGGGTCGTAGATCCGGGCCACCACGTTGTGCACGTCGAACGTCTCGCGCACCACCCGGGCGGACAAGATGTTGGAGTTGTCGCCGCTGGACACGGCGGCGAAACCTTCGGCGTCGCGGATGCCGGCCTCGAGCAGCACCTCCTGGTCGAAGCCGACCCCCTTGACCGTCTTGCCGGCGAAGTCCGGACCCAGCCGGCGAAAAGAGTCGGGATTCACGTCGATGACCGCGACGGTGTGGCCCCGCCGCTCCAGGCTCCGGGCCAGACTGGATCCGACCCGACCGCAACCCATGATCACCAGGTGCACGGGATGAGTCTAGGGCCGTTTGTGATTGTCGTGCTCCGCCGCGTGGCCACTCCCGGTTCCGGTATTAGAGTTTCGGCCTGTGGTCAGTGTGTCCGAGATGGGCAAGCGTCTGCTGCTCGGCCGTCGGCTCCGCAGCACGCAGCTGGGGGAGACCCTGCTGCCGAAGCGCATCGCACTGCCCGTCTTCGCCTCCGACGCGCTCTCCTCGGTGGCTTACGCCCCGGACGAGATCCTGCTGACCCTGTCGCTCGCCGGCCTGGCGGCGTACGCCTACTCGCTGCCGATCGCCATCGCGGTCGCGGTGGTGATGCTGGTGGTGGTGGCGTCCTACCGGCAGAACGTGCACGCGTACCCCTCCGGCGGCGGCGACTACGAGGTGGCCACGGTCAACCTCGGCCCGAACGCCGGTACCACTGTCGCCGCGGCGCTGCTGGTCGACTACGTGCTCACCGTGGCGGTCTCGGTCTCCTCCGGGGTGCAGAACGCGAAGTCGGCGCTGCCGTTCATCGACGGCCACGAGGCCTGGGTGGCGGCCGCGGCGGTGCTGATCCTGATGGCGTTGAACCTGCGCGGCGTGCGCGAGTCGGGCACCCTCTTCGCCGTCCCCACCTACTGCTTCATGTTCGGCATCATCGGGATGGTGGTCTGGGGCCTGTTCCGGATCTTCGCGCTGGGCACCCCGATCCAGGCCCACAGCGCGCAGTACGGGATCCAGGGCGACGAGTCCTACACGGCGTTCACCGGCTTCGTCATGGTCGCGCTGCTGGCCCGCGCCTTCTCCTCCGGCTGTGCCGCCCTGACCGGGGTCGAGGCGATCTCGAACGGCGTGCCGGCGTTCAAGAAGCCGAAGAGCAAGAACGCGGCCACCACCCTGCTGCTGCTCGGCACGATCGCGGTGACCATGATGATCGGCGTGGTCACCCTGGCCAATCTCACCGGGCTGAAGCTGATCGACGCCGGACACTCCTACTACACGCTGAACGGCGAGCGGGTCGACGTGGTCGAGGAGACGGCGATCGGCCAGCTGGCCCGCGCGGTCTTCGCGTCGTTCCCGCCGGCGCTTCTACTTCGTCATCGCGGCCACCATCATCATCTTGTTCCTGGCCGCCAACACCGCCTTCAACGGCTTCCCGGTGCTGGGCTCGATCCTGGCCCGGGACGGCTACCTGCCGCGCCAGCTGCACACCCGGGGCGACCGGCTCGCCTACAGCAACGGCATCGTCGTGCTGGCCGCGGCCGCGATCGTGTTGATCGTGGCCTTCCAGGCCGACGTGACCGCGCTGATCCAGCTGTACGTGGTCGGCGTGTTCGTCTCGTTCACCGTCAGCCAGCTCGGCATGCTGCGGCACTGGACCCGGCTGCTGAAGACCGAGCGAAACGCGGCGGTCCGGGCCCGGATGCGGCGGTCGCGGGTGATCAACGGGATCGGCCTGACCATGACCGGCACGGTGCTGATCATCGTGCTGTTGTCGAAGTTCCTCCAGGGCGCCTACATCGCGATCATCGCGATGGCGGTGCTGTTCGTGCTGATGAAGGGCATCCGCCGGCACTACAACACCGTGGCCAAGGAGACCGAGGCGGAGGGCGAGGAGGATCGGATCGCGCCGAGCCGGGTCCGGGCCATCGTGCTGGTCAGCAAGGTGCACAAGCCGACCCTGCGGGCGCTGGCGTACGCGAAGGCGGCTCGGCCGTCCCAGCTGGAGGCGCTGACGGTCTCGGTGGACGCCGACGAGACCGACCGGCTGGTCGAGGCCTGGAACGCCGCCGATCTCGACATCCCGCTCAAGGTGATCGCGTCGCCGTACCGGGAGGTGACCAACCCGATCGTGGACTACGTGAAGAACATCCGCAGTGAGTCCCCGCGCGACGTCGTCACGGTCTACATCCCGGAGTACGTGGTCGGCCACTGGTGGCAGCAGATCCTGCACAACCAGAGCGCGCTGCGGCTCAAGGGCCGGCTGCTGTTCACCCCCGGGGTGCTGGTCACCTCGGTGCCGTACCACCTCAAGGGCTCCGACCGGGCGGCCGAACGCGCCGAGCGGACCGACGTCAGCGCACCTTGGCGCTCGTTCCGGCGCTGACGTGACCATCGGGCCGGTCGAGGCGGGGCCGCTGCTCGTCGACCAGATCGCGCACGGTGGGCACTGCGTGGCCCGGTCCGAGGGTCGGGTGATCTTCGTCCGGCACGCGCTGCCGGGGGAACGGGTGCGGGTGCGGATCACCGACACCAGGCACGATCGCTTCTGGCGCGGCGACGCGGTCGAGATCATCGAACCGAGTCCGGACCGGGTGGCGCCGCGTTGCCCGATCAGCGGCCCGGGCGGCTGCGGCGGCTGCGACTTCCAGCACGTGAGTCTGGACGCGCAGCGCGGTCTCAAGCAGGCGGTCGTGGCCGAGCAGCTGCAACGGCTGGCCGGGATCGCGTGGACCGGTGAGGTCGAGCCGGTGAGCACGCCGGAGACCGCGGACGGCCTGGGCTGGCGGACCCGGATGCGCTACCAGGTCGACGACGCGGGGCGACTGGCCCTGCGCGCCCACCGATCGCACGCGTTGCTGCCCGTGCCTGACGGTGGCTGCCCGATCGCCGCACCCGCCGCCGCTGCGGTCGCCGACGAATCCTGGGAGCCGGGCGCGGAGCTGCAGGTGGCGCAGTCCGCCGAGGACCTCGCCGTCGTCGTGGGCCGCGCCGTCGTCCGCGGGCCCGAGACCCTGACCGAGCACGCCGCGGGCCGCGACTTCGCGGTGGCCGCGGACGGATTCTGGCAGGTCCACCCGGCGGCCGCGGACGTCCTGGTCGCGGCGGTGCTCGACGGACTGCGACCCGAACCGGGGGAGCGGGTCTTCGACCTGTACTGCGGGGTCGGCCTGTTCTCTGCCGGCCTGGCCGACGCCGGCTGTCGGGTCTGGGGCGTGGAGTCAGACGGCGTCGCGGTCGCTCACGCCCGGCGGAACGTGCCGGTGGCCCGGTTCACCCGCGGCCGGGTGGAGCAGGCGTTGCGGCGGCTGCCGAAGCGCACCGACCTGATCGTGCTGGATCCGCCGCGCACCGGGGCCGGGCGCACGGTGATGGCCCAGATCGCGGACCGCCGCCCGCGGGCGATCGCGTACGTGGCCTGTGATCCGGCCGCCCTGGCCCGCGACCTGGCCTACGCCGCACGCGGCCGGCTACGAGCCGACGAGCATCCGCGCCTTCGACCTGTTCCCGATGACGCACCACGTCGAGTGCGTCGCCTCTGGTAGCTGGCTGACGGGCCTCGCTCGACAACGTGTGACATCTTGCCGGGAGTACCCGGCACGCTGCTACACGATCCGACAATTGCCAACCGCTGGCGGATCGGGGCACAGTGACCGCCATGATCTTCATCGTCGTCAAGTGGCCGATCAAGGCCGAGCACGCCGACAACTGGCTCAGCCTGTGCGGGGAGTTCACCGCCGCCACCCGGGCCGAGGAGGGGAATCTCTTCTTCGACTGGTCCCGCAGTGCCGACGACCCGAACGAGTGGGTCCTGGTCGAAGGTTTCCGGGACGGCGACGCGGGCTCGGCCCACGTCAACTCCGATCACTTCAAGACCGCCACCCAGGAGCTGGGCCGTTACCTCAGCTCCGTACCCCAGGTGATCAGCCAGGAGATCTCGGCCACCGACTGGGTGGACCTGGCCGAGATCCAACCGCGGTCGTGATCCGCCGCTAAGCGAAGAGACAGAACGGGTGCCCGTCGGGGTCCAGAAGCACCCGTACGGCGTCCTGCGGCTGGTGATCGGCGAGCCGTGCGCCCTGGTCGAGCGCCCAGGCGAGCGACGCGTCCAGATCGTCGACGCGGATGTCGAGGTGCTGGGTGGCGATCTGACCGCCGTCGGTCGCCGGCCAGGCCGGAGCGGCGAAGTGCCGCTCGAACTCGAAGTTCAGCGTCGGCCCCGGCTCGCCCTCGGGCGGTCTGATCTGCGCCCAGCCACCCCGGTCAGGATCCCCAGGGACCGGCGGGTCGTCGGTCGTCACCGGACGGCTCAGCAGCCGGGCGTAGAAGTCGGCGAGCCTCGACGGTTGCGGCGTGCCGATCGTCACAGACGTCACCTGCAGTCGTGGACGGGCCACGGGCATCCTCCCTTGCCATGCGTACAGTCGGGCGCCGGTGAAACGCTACCCTCGCCGCCGACGACTCAGGACGAGCGTCACCCGGTGGCCGGGTGGCGAGAGGCAGCGCGGTCGTGAAGAGATCAACTGGCAATGTTTCTGGGCAGAGACGTTGCCGGGCCACCCCGATTCGCAACGTTCGGGCGCCGTTCGCGGGTACCGACGGCGGCGCTAAGGTGCGAGTAGCCGTGCGTGATATCTTGATATCAAGATACTTTGTCGATCCGATGGAGATTCCCATGAGTGTGAACAGCTTCGATGCCCAGGCCACCTTGACGGTGGGCGATCAGTCCTACGAGATCTTCCGGCTGGACGCCGTCGAGGGTTCGGAGGCGCTGCCGTTCAGTCTGAAGGTCCTGCTGGAGAATCTGCTGCGGACCGAGGACGGCGCGAACATCACCGCCGACCACATCCGCGCCCTGGCCGGCGTGGGACCCGACGGCGGATCCCAGCGAGGAGATCCAGTTCACCCCGGCCCGGGTGATCATGCAGGACTTCACCGGGGTGCCGTGCGTCGTCGACCTGGCCACCATGCGCGAGGCGATGGCCGACCTGGGCGGCGACCCGACCAAGATCAATCCGCTGGCGCCGGCCGAGATGGTGATCGACCACTCGGTGATCGCCGACGTGTTCGGCACGGCCGACGCGTTCTCCCGCAACGTCGAGATCGAGTACGGCCGCAACCGCGAGCGCTACCAGTTCCTGCGCTGGGGGCAGACCGCCTTCGACGACTTCAAGGTGGTGCCGCCCGGCACCGGCATCGTGCACCAGGTCAACATCGAGCACCTGGCCCGGGTGATCTTCACCCGCGAACGGGCAGTGCCTATCCGGACACCTGTGTGGGCACCGACTCCCACACCACGATGGTGAACGGCCTCGGCGTGGTCGGCTGGGGCGTCGGCGGGATCGAGGCCGAGGCCGCCATGCTCGGCCAGCCGGTGTCCATGCTCATCCCGCGGGTGGTCGGGTTCAAGCTGTCGGGCGCGATGCCGGAGGGCGCGACGGCGACCGACCTGGTGCTGACGATCACCGAGATGCTGCGCCAGCACAAGGTGGTCGGCAAGTTCGTCGAGTTCTACGGGCCGGGCGTTTCCCAGGTGCCGCTGGCCAACCGGGCCACGATCGGCAACATGAGCCCGGAGTACGGCTCCACCATCGCCGTGTTCCCGATCGACGCCAAGACCACCGAGTACCTGAGGCTCACCGGCCGCAGCGAGGAGCAGATCGCGCTGGTCGAGGCGTACGCGAAGGAGCAGGGGCTGTGGCACGACGACGACCGGGAGCCGAAGTACTCCGAGTACCTCGAGCTGGATCTGACCACTGTGGTGCCGAGCATCGCCGGTCCGAAGCGGCCGCAGGACCGGGTCATCCTGGCCCACGCGAAGCAGGGCTTCCGCGAGGCGCTGCGCGACTACGTGCAGGAGGAGGAGCTCAACGGCTACGACGAGTCGGTGGACGAGTCGTTCCCCGCCTCGGATGCGCCGAGCCATGCCACCGGCAACGGTTCGCAGCGAACCGCACGAGTACGGCGAGGACGTGCCCGCCGACATCGGCCGGCCGCAGCAAGTTGACCACGATCACGCTGCGACGGGCAGGAGTTCGAGATCGATCACGGCGCGGTCACCATCGCGGCGATCACCTCGTGCACGAACACCTCGAATCCGAGTGTGATGATCGGCGCCGCGCTGGTGGCCAAGAAGGCGGTGGAGCAGGGTCTGACCCGCAAGCCGTGGGTGAAGACGACGCTGGCCCCGGGCTCGAAGGTGGTCAGTGACTACTACGACCGGTCCGGGCTGACGCCGTACCTGGACAAGATCGGGTTCAACCTGGTCGGCTACGGCTGCACCACCTGCATCGGCAACTCCGGCCCGCTGATCCCCGAGGTCAGCGCGGCGGTCCAGGAGAACGATCTGGCCGTGGTCTCGGTGCTGTCGGGCAACCGGAACTTCGAGGGCCGGATCAACCCGGACGTGAAGATGAACTACCTGGCGTCGCCGCCGCTGGTCGTCGCGTACGCGCTCGCCGGCACCATGGACATCGACCTGGTCAACGATTCGCTGGGCACCGACGAGCAGGGCGATCCCGTCTATCTGAAGGACATCTGGCCGACCGAGGCCGAGATCGACGAGATCGTGGCGTCGGCGATCGGGGCGGAGATGTTCACCGACTCCTACGCCGACGTGTTCGCCGGTGATCAGCAGTGGCAGTCGCTGCCGACGCCGGAGGGTCAGATGTTCGAGTGGGATCCGGACTCGACGTACGTCCGCAAACCTCCGTACTTCGACGGGATGCCGGCCGATCCGCAGCCGGTCACCGACATCTCCGGCGCGCGGGTGCTGCTGAAGCTGGGCGACTCGATCACCACCGACCACATCTCGCCGGCCGGATCGATCAAGGCCGACGCGCCGGCGGGGAAGTATCTGTCCGAGCACGGCGTGGAGCGTAGGGACTTCAACTCCTACGGGTCCCGGCGCGGCAACCACGAGGTGATGATCCGCGGCACGTTCGCCAACATCCGGCTGCGGAACCAGTTGGCGCCGGGCACCGAGGGCGGGTTCACCCGCGACTTCACGCGTGACGACGCTCCGGTGACCACCGTGTACGAGGCGTCGGAGCACTATCTGGCCGCCGGCACCCCGTTGGTGATCTTGTCCGGCAAGGAGTACGGCTCGGGCTCGTCCCGGGACTGGGCGGCCAAGGGCACGGCGCTGCTCGGAGTCAAGGCCGTGATCGCCGAGTCGTACGAGCGGATCCACCGGTCGAACCTGATCGGCATGGGGGTGCTCCCGCTGCAGTACCCGGAGGGCCAGAACGCCGAGTCGCTCGGGCTCACCGGCGAGGAGACCTTCGACATCACCGGCGTCACCGAACTCAACTCCGGGTCGACCCCCAGGACGGTCAAGGTGACGGCCGGCGACAAGTCAGTTTCGACGCCGTGGTCCGGATCGACACCCCCGGCGAGGCCGACTACTACCGCAACGGCGGCATCATGCAGTACGTGCTGCGCTCGCTGCTGAAACGCTGAACCCGCCAGACTCGTCAGCGTCTCTGCCTAGGCCGCCTTGGGCCGCGCGACGAGGTCGCGGCCGTGCGAGCCGGCCAGCCGCGCTGCTTCGGCGCGCATGGTGACGGCCAGATCGGCGAAGCTGTCCAGTGCCGGGTTGACGCCCACGAGGGCGAACTCCTCCTCGACCACGCGCAGATCGACTTGCCAGACGTCCTCGAGGATGCGCCGCATCCACGGCGTGGCGTGGTCCCAGCCCTCGCGGGGAGTGCCGGCGCCGTACGCGCCGCCGCGCACCGTGGCGAGGACGGCGGGCTTACCCGCCACCGCGCTCTGCCCGCCCGACATCCGGGCCTCGGTGGTGACCAGATCGACATAGGTCTTGAAGTGCTGGGAAACGCCGAAGTTGTAGAGCGGAACGTCGAACAGCAGCGCGTCGGCCGAGGCCAACTCGTCCACGAGCTCAGTCGCCAGCGCGGTCGCGGCTTCCTGGTCGGCGGAGCGCTGCTCCGGCGGCACCCAGCCTGCGGTGACGGCCGCCGCCCAGAATTGAGCCGGGATGGGTTCGACACCGACCTCGCGTCGGACCACGGAATCGCCGGGGTACGCCGATGTCCACTCGCGCTCGATCAGATCGCCCAGCGCTCGGCTGTGTGAGCCCTCAACCCGGAAACTGGCGTCGAGACGGAATAAGGTCATGGAAGCTACTCCTCTAGTTAATTCAGACGTGAACTATCATAACATGAATAGTTCATATATGAACACATAGCTTAGCAAAGGAGCGTGAGTCGTCGTGAGCGAACAGCTCGCACCCGCCGCCACCGTGGCGGAGACAGCGGCTCCGCGCTGGTTGACGGCCGAGGAGGAGCAGGCCTGGGTCGGCATGACGGCCATCATGTGGCTGCTCCCGGGGCCCCTGGATGCCCAATTGGTTCGGGACAGCCAACTCAACCTGTTCGAGTACTTCGTGCTCAGCTTGCTGTCGATGTCGGAGGGCCGGCGTAACCGAATGAGTGACCTCGCCGCCAGCGCCAACGCGAGTCCGTCCCGGCTGTCGAACGTCGTGGGGCGGCTGGAGGCCCGCGGCTTCCTCGCGCGACAGATCGATCCGGCCGATCGCCGCGGCATGAGCGCGGTGTTGACCGATGCCGGCCAGGAGTTGGTCGTGGCCGCGGCCCCCGGCCACGTCGCGGAGGTTCGTCGGTTGGTGATCGACCGGCTGACGCCGGCGCAGATCACTGCCCTGTCCGGTATTCGGCAGCAACTGTTCAGCTCCGCCGTCATCGATCGGTGCGAAGCAGATCCCGGCTGCTGACCCAGGATCGATCGGGCCGGAGAGTGGACGGGCCGCGCCCGGTCCTAGGCTGAGGCTTCCGCCCAGCAAGAGGAGTGGCCATGACGGTGCTGCCGTCCCTGGTGTCCGGCATCGCGTCCGGTGCGATCGAGGTCGTCGATCTGACCGCGCCACTATCGCCGCAGACACCGGTGCTGCGCTTGCCTCCGCCGTTCGCCAACACGGTGCATCTCGCGTTGGAGCAGGTCAGCAACTTCGACGAAGCGGGTCCGATGTGGCGCTGGCACAACATCTACACCGGCGAGCACACCGGCACGCACGTGGACGCTCCCGCGCACTGGGCGACCGGTCGGGACGGGGCGACAGTCGACCAGATCACGCTGACCCGGCTGATCGGACCCGCGGTGGTGGTGGACGTCACCGAGCAGGTGGCGGCCGACAGCGACTTCCTGCTCGAGCCGGAGCATCTGGTTGCGTGGGAGGAGCAGTACGGCCGGGTGCCCGACGGCAGTTGGCTGCTGCTGCGGACCGGTTGGGGTGCGCGCAGTCACGACGAGGCGGCGTTCCTGAACGCCGATGAGTCCGGTCCGCACACGCCGGGACCGTCGGTGGCGGCGGCGGAGTGGCTGGCGTACGAGCGCTCGATCACGGGGTTCGGGGTCGAGACCGTCGGCATCGACGCGGGTAGCGCCGGCGGCATGGTGCCGGCCTTCCCGGCCCACCATTTCCTGCTGGGCGCGGACACGTACGGGCTGACCCAGCTGCAGAATCTCGACCGGCTGCCCGTCACGGGCGCGATGTTGATCGTGACCCCGCTGCCGATCGTCGGCGGTACCGGCAGCCCGGCGCGCGCCGTCGCGTTCGTCGAGCACTGAGTAGGTAGTTGTGCTGGTCTCGGAACTGGTCGGGCGGACCTTGGCCCAACTCGGCGTGGGGCATGTGTTCGGGGTGGTCGGCAGCGGCAACTTCGCGATGACCAACGCCCTGCGGGCGGCCGGGGTGCCGTTCACCGCGACCCGGCACGAGGCGGGCGCCGCCACCATGGCCGACGCGTTCGCGCGGACGAGCGGTCTGGTCGCGGTCGTCTCGGTGCACCAGGGCCCAGGGCTGACCAACGCGATCACCGGGATCACGGAGGCCGCCAAGAGCCGGACCCCGTTGCTGGTGCTGGCGGCCGACGTCGCGGCGGCGGCGGTCCGTTCGAACTTCCGGATCGACGCCGACTCGCTCGTGGCGGCCACCGGGGCCGTGCCGGAGCGGGTGCACTCCGCCGCGACGGCCGTCGACGACGTGATCCGCGCGTGGCGGACGGCCCGGAACGGCCGCCGGACGGTCGTGCTGAGCGTGCCGATGGATGTGCAGGAGCAGTCGGCCGAGTTGCGGGTGGTGGAGCCGCTCGCCCGGCCCGTACCGATCCGCTCCGGCAAGTACGCCACCAAACAGCTGGCGACGCTGCTCAATGCGGCGGAGCGTCCGGTATTCCTGGCCGGGCGGGGAGCGATCCCGTACCGCAAGGTGCTGCGGGATCTGGCGCTGCGAACGGGTGCGTTGCTGGCCACGTCGGCGGTGGCGAAGGGTCTCTTCGACGGCGACCCGTTCGACCTCGGCATCTCGGGCGGGTTCGCGACCCCGCTGGCCGCGGAGTTGATCACCGGGGCGGATCTGCTGGTCGCCTGGGGCTGCAGTCTGACCGACTGGACGACCCGGCACGGTGCGTTGCTGGGCGACGGGACGACGATCGTGCAGGTCGACGACACCGAGGCGGCGTTGGGCGTCAACGCCGCCGTCAGCTCTGGGGGTGACCGGGGACGTGGGGGAGACCGCGCTGGCCCTGCATCACCTGGTGGCGTTGCGGAATCCCGAGTTCCGCTACCGGACGCAGGAGATCCAGCAGCGGATCGCCGCGGAGGGTCGCTGGGCCGGCGTTGCCGTTCGACGACCTCTCGACGGAGCGACACGATCGACCCGCGGCTGCTGAGTCGCGAACTCGATCGGCGGCTGCCCCGGGAGCGGGTGCTGGCGGTGGACTCGGGCAACTTCATGGGGTACCCGGCGGCCTACCTGTCGGTGCCCGATCCGGCCGGATTCTGCTTCACCCAAGGCTTCCAGGCGGTCGGGCCTGGGGCTGGCGACCGCCATCGGCGCCGCCCTGGCCAGTCCCGGCCGGCTGCCGGTGCTCGCCACCGGCGACGGCGGATTCCTGATGGCGATCGCCGAGCTGGAGACCGCGGTCCGGCTCGGGCTCGGCCTGCTGATCGTCGTCTACAACGACCACGCGTACGGGGCCGAGATCCACCACTTCGGAGCCGACGCCGACCTGGCCACCGTGACCTTCCCGGACACCGATCTCGCGGCGATCGCGCGGGGCTACGGTGCCGACGGGATCACCGTCCGCGGCGTCGAGCGATCTCGACGACCTGGCCGGCTGGCTCGACGGCCCGCGCCACCGGCCGCTGCTCCTCGACGCCAAGATCAGCAACGACGGCGGCTCCTGGTGGCTGGCGGAGGCCTTCCGCGGACACTGAGGGCGATCGTGAACCGTTGTTCGGTCATGGTGGACCGATGAGGACCTCGCGTTGGTCGCCGCTCGCCGGGATGCTGGCCCTCCTGCTGGTCGCGAGCGGCTGTTCGCTGATCCCGTTCGGGCAGCCTCGGACAGACCCTGGCGCCGCCGGAGCCGTTCGGCGATTTCGCGGTCGGCGAGTTCGGTGGCGTCGACGGCCGGCAGAACATCCTGCGGGTCCGCAGCGGACGGCGTCGCGGTGCTGATCTCCCGTGAGCCCGCCGCGGGCCGGCTGGCAGACAGTGATCTCGCGCGGCTGCGCGAGCTGCTCACCTCCGAGCAGTTCCGGCTGGAGGTGGCGCGCGAGGCCGCCCGCAAGCCCCAGGATCCGATGCGCTGCTCCGACCAGATCATCACCGAGGTGCGGATGGGTTCGCTGGCGCTGAGCCGGTCCGGTCCGTGTGGTGCGGAGGACCTGCCGCCGGCGCCCGCATTCGCCGAGATCCTGAGCCTCGTCGCACCGGCGCGGCAGGGAGTCTTCGCCGCGCCGGTCGGCGACGCGGATCCGCGGCTCGTACCGGTCCGGCTCGAACGCCTGAGCCCCCGGGCTACGTGATCGACGTCGACACGAACGGCCGAGGCGACGCTCACCGAGACCGGCCAGGCGTCGCGCAGCGCTCGCCTGACGGCTGCTCAGCAGGACGCCCTGCGCCTGCTCCTGCCGCTCGTCGACGAGGTGCCGACGTCACCGTGCACCTCGTCGGAGTACTACCGGATCCGGATCGACGGCGGCGAGGTGCGGCCGGACTGCAGCCATGCGCGGACGCTACCCCGAGTTCCGGGCCGTGGTGACGCTCCTCGAGGACGCCTTCGACGTTTAGGGCCACCGAGCGGTGCTTCGGCAGTTCTGCCGGCGCGGAAATCCTGCAGAAGCTACCGCTCGGCACCGAGGTTCTGCCGGATCAACTCCGCGTAGGCCTCCATCTCGCCTTCGGCGTACTTGGTCCGCGGCCAGAAGAAGCCGCGGAGGCCGTCGCCCTTGGTGCGGGGGACGACGTGCAGATGCAGATGCGGTACGGACTGGCTGACCACGTTGTTGATGGCAACGAAGGTGCCCTGGCAGCCCGAGGGCGTCGCCCAGGGCCGCGGCGATCCGCCGGGCCGTGCCGAGCAGCGGCACCATCAGCTCGGCCGGAAGGTCGAGCAGCGTGTCGACGTGGCGGACCGGGGCGATCAGCACGTGGCCCTTGAACACCGGCCGGTGGTCGAGGAACGCGATCATCTCGTCGGTGCGTACGACGACCGCCGCGTCCAGTTCGCCCGCGACGATCGAGCACACGATGTCGGCCACCCGACGAACCTAGCTCTCGACCCTAATCGAACATCTGTGCGAACATGGGCTGGTGCAGTCGTCGATCTACGTCCCGCCCGGGTGGCCGCCCCGGGTCCGGCCACCGGGTGCGCCGGACTGGGAGGCGACGGCGACGGCGTACCTCTTCGACTGCTGCCCGCCCGACTTCCGGGCCTACCCGTGCTGCGCCGGCATCCGGTGGTGCTGGCCCGGTTCGCGGTCCAGTTCGTCGAGGGGCAGTACCACGCGGCGCAGGAGGGGCTGGCGAATGTCCGGACCAGCCTGGCCGACCACGTCCCGGCGGACGTGATCAAGGCGGCGGTCGACGCGTGGCTCGAGCAGGAGGCGACGCTGGCCCGGACCCGGCGGGCCGTGCTGCTGGTCGAGGACGCGCTGCGCGGCCGTACGTTCGTCCGCAAGCTCTGAGGAGGGCCCGATCAGTCCGGCTGCTCCTCCGGGCACCACCAGGTGGTCCGGCCGCCGACGGTGGCCCGGGTCATCTCGGCCCCGCAGCGGGGACAGTGCCGGCCCGGGCCGCGGTACTCGATGATCCGGCCGGTGTGCACCCCGCCGTGGGCGATGGCGGCCCGGGTCGCCCTCCGCAGGGCCACCCGGAGCCGCCGCAGCTCCTCGGCCGACAGCGACCGGCCGGGACGCCGCGGCGAGATCTTGGCCTGCCACAGCGTCTCGTCGGCCAGCAGGTTGCCGACCCCGGCGATCACGCTCTGGTCGAGCAGCCGGGCCTTGACGGCGACCGTGCTCCGGCCGATCCGCTCGGCGAAGTCGCGCGGCGGTGACCTCCTGGGCGTCGGGACCCAGCGCGTCGATGTCGGGATCGAGCCGGACCCGGCCGAGCCGCCGCTTGTCGAACAGCCGCAGGCTGCCGCCGTCGGTGAACGTGATGCGTGAACCGGTCCCAGATCGGCTTGCGGTTGGGCGGGTCGGCGGCGCGCGGATACCGGCCCCCGAGATAGTCGCCACCTTCGGTGCTCTCGCCCCGCCCGTCCGTGATCAGGATGCGCCCGCTCATGCCGAGGTGGATGCCGAGCACCGGGCCGGGCGTCCGTTGGCGCCCGACCCCGGAGGTCTCGCACCACATCGACTTGCCGCGCCGGTGGGCGGCGGTGAGCTTGCCGCCCGACCAGGGCGTCCCGGATCTCGCCCGGACGATGCGGCCGGCACTCCCAGGTGTCGGTGTCGTCGACGTCGGCGATCGGTTCGGCCGAGCCCGGCCCGTTCGATGGCCGCCCGCGCGCTCTCGACCTCGGGCAGCTCCGGCACCGGGCCAGTGTGCCACCCCGGGTGATCAGGCCAGCCGGGCCGGTCGCCGGTCCGCCACCGACTTGATCAACAGCAGCGAGATCAGCACGATCCAGACCAGCCCGGCGAAGGCCGCCACGAGCGTTATCCAGGTGTGCAGGAGCGTGAGGACGGCGGCCACCGCACCCAGCAGCACCACCCAGCGCGGCAGCAGACCACTCTGCGCCGCGACCAGGGACGTCGCGGTGATCATGACCGCCGCCCCGGCCTGGCAGTAGTGGTACAGCCAGACCGCCAGCGTCAGCGAGGCCATGGCGGTCTCCACGTTCGGGCCGTCGAGCCCGAACCGGAGCACCATCGCCGGCGCCAGCACCTCGGCGGCGAAGCCGGCCGAGGTCAGCACGATGAACGTGACGCCGCCGGCCAGCGCGGTCCAGGCGCCGGCGGCGTACCGATCGCCGGCGTCGCGGAGCAGGCTCACCAGGCCACCGAGGAAGAACAGGAACAAGAAGGTGTGCAGCAGAGGCAGGATGCCGTTGGCCGCGACGAAGGCGGCACTGTCGGCGTAGTAGCGGGTGACGTCGGCGTTGGTTGGGGGCGATCGGGCGTGCCGACCACGTACGCCGGGATCATCACCAGGGCACTGAGTAGGCCGGCGATGCCGGCGATCCGCGCTGACCAGATGTTCACGGCCACCTCCCTCTCCCTGGCCACAGGCTAGGGCTCGGGTGCGGCGGGATATCCACGCCACGCCGATTAATCGAGGCGCCGCCCGAAGGCGACCCGCCCGAGCGCCCGACCGTGACCCGCCGCCGGCTCACATACACTCGCTGCTGTGCCTCGTTCGCCTCGACTCCTGCGCTCCGTGCAGAGCCCGCAGGATCTGAAGGCACTGCCGGCGAACAAGCTGAAAGACCTGGCCGCGGAGATCCGGACCTTCCTGATCGAGCAGGTGAGCCAGACCGGTGGCCACCTCGGACCCAATCTGGGCGTCGTCGAGCTCACCCTGGCCATCCATCGGGTCTTCGATTCCCCCGCCGACCCGATCGTCTTCGACACCGGGCACCAGAGCTACGTGCACAAGATCATCACCGGCCGCCAGGACCGGTTCCCGACGCTGCGGCAGCGCGGCGGTCTCTCCGGCTATCCGAGTCGGCGGAGTCCGAGCACGACTGGGTCGAGAACTCGCACGCCTCGACCGCGCTCTCCTACGCGGCGGGTCTGGCGAGCGGCCTGCAGCGCACCGGGCGCTCGGGCACCGTGGTCGCGCTGGTCGGCGACGGCTCGCTCACCGGCGGCATGGCCTGGGAGGCGCTCAACAACATCGCCGCCGACGACGACCTGCCGCTGGTCATCGTGGTCAACGACAACGGCCGCTCCTACACCCCGACCGTCGGCGGCCTGGCCCGGCACCTGACCGGCCTGCGCACCAATCCCGCGGTACGAGCAGCTGCTCGACCTGGTCAAGCGCGGCGTGGTCAAGGCGCCGCTGGTCGGCGAGGCGGCGTACGACCTGCTGCACGGCATCAAGATCGGGCTCAAGGACGTGGTGGCCCCGCAGAGCATGTTCTCCGACCTCGGGCTGAAGTACGTCGGCCCGATCGACGGCCACGACGAGCCCGCCGTCGAGCGGGCGCTGCGGCCAGGCCAAGCAGTTCGGCGGCCCGGTGCTGGTGCACTGCCTGACCAAGAAGGGGTACGGCTTCAAGGCCGCCGAGGACCACGAGGAGGACCGGTTCCACGCGGTCGGCAAGATCGACGCGCGGACCGGCGCCGCCCTCGGCGGGCCCGGCGCGATGAAGTGGACCGACGTGTTCTCCGAGGAACTGCTCAAGCTCGGCGTGCTCGACGACCGGGTCGTGGCCATCAGCGCCGCGATGATCCACCCGACCGGGCTGAACCGCTTCGCCGCGGCGTTCCCCGACCGGACCTTCGACGTCGGCATCGCCGAGCAGCACGCGGTGACCTCGGCGGCCGGCATGGCCATGGCGGGGCTGCACCCGGTCGTCGCGGTCTACGCGACCTTCCTCAACCGGGCCTTCGACCAGTTGCTGATGGACGTCGCGCTGCACCGGTGCGGGGTCACGTTCGTGCTCGACCGGGCCGGGGTCACCGGGCCGGACGGCGCCAGCCACCACGGCATGTGGGACATGTCGATCGCCCAGCTCGTGCCCGGGCTGCAGCTCAGCGCGCCGCGGGACGGGACCCGGCTCCGTGAGGCGCTGGCCGCGGCCTTGGCGGTCGACGACGCGCCGACGCTGATCCGCTACTCCAACCAGCAGGTACCGGCCGACCTCGACGCCATCGACCACGACCGCGGCCTGGACATCGTGATGCGGACCGATCAGCCGCGGGTGCTGGTGGTCGGCTACGGGGAGATGGTCGGCACGGCGGTTGCCGTCGGCCGCCGGCTGTCCGACCAGGGGATCGGCGTCACCGTCGTCGATCCGGTCTGGGCGCTGCCGGTCAATCCGGCCCTGCTCGACCAGGCCGGCGACCACGAACTGGTGATCAGCATCGAGGACAACGGCGTGGTCGGCGGCTGCGGCGCCCGGCTGGCGCAGGAGCTGCGGTTCGCCGGAGCGACCACGCCGATCCGCGAGTTCGGCATCGCACCCGAGTTCCTGGCCCACGGCAACCGGGCCGAGCTGCTGGCGGAGCTGGGCCTCACCCCGCAGCAGATCGCCCGGTACGCCGTGGAGGCCATCGCACACTCCGACACGGCCCAGACACCGGCCGATCCCATCAGGGAAGGCTGGCCACGCCCTTAGGCAGGAAGCGGCGGCCGAGCACCCGCTCGGAGACGCCCTCGCGGTCCAGGTACGGCGTGACGCCGCCGGAGGCGAAGGAGGCCCCGGCGCCCAGGATCATGCACAGGTCGATGTCCATCGGCGCGGCGACCACCTTGTCCCGCAGCAGCAATCCGGCCTCCTCGGCCAGCGCGTCGAGGGCGCGGGCGCGCAGCTCTTCCTCGGTGCTCGGCGAGTCCCCGACGGTGAACAGGCTGGCGGTCTCCTCGGACACGTACGCCTCGCCGTCGGCGTTCCAGTCGTAGACCCCGGACCGACCTGAGGCCACCAGCGCGCGCAGGTTCTCCGACACCGGGTAGCGGTCCCCGAAGGCCGCGTGGAGCGTCTCGGTGGCGTGCAGCACGATGGCCGGACCCACCAGCTGGAGCAGGACGAACGGCGGCATCGGCAGGCCGAGCGGCCGCAGCGCGCGATCGGCGACGGGGGCGGGCGTGCCCTGGTCGAACGCCTCGATGATCACGCTCATCACCCGGATGAGCAGCCGGTTGACCACGAACGCCGGGGCGTCGGCGATCAGCACCGCGTTCTTCTTGAGTTGCTTGGCCACCGTCAGGGCCGTGGCCACGGTGCCGTCGTCGGTGGCCGTCCCCCGCACCACCTCCAGCAGCGGCAGCACCGAGACCGGGTTGAAGAAGTGGAAGCCGATCACCCGTTCGGGATGGGCCAGATCCGCCGCCATCTCGTCGATCGACAGCGACGAGGTGTTGGTGGCCAGCACGCAGGTGTCGGCGACGTGCTTCTCGAGCGAGGCGAACACCTCCTTCTTGATCGACAACTCCTCGAAGACGGCCTCCAGGACGAAGTCGCAGTCGGCGTAGTCGGCGTGGTCGACGGTGCCGATGATCGACGCCTTCATCCGGTTAGCCTGATCGGGAGTCGCCCGCCGTTTCCCCACGAGACGGTCGATCTCGCTGTGCAGCCTGGTGACGCCGCGGTCCACCCGCTCTTGATCGACGTCGGAGATCACGACCGGCACCTCGAAGCGGCGCAGGAAGAGCAGCGCGAGCTGGGTGGCCATCAGGCCCGCCCCGACGATGCCGACCTTGGTCACCGGCCGGGCCAGGGCGGGATCCGGCGCTCCGGCCGGCTTCTTGGCCCGCTTCTGCACGAGGTCGAAGGCGTACAGCCCGGCGCGCAGCTGCTCGCTCATGATCAGATCGGCGAGGGCCTCGTCCTCCGCGGCGTACGCGGCGGCGCGCTCGGCGGTTCGGGCCTGCTCGAGGAGCTCCAGGGCCCGGTAGGGGCCGGGCGCGTCGCCGGCCGACTTCTCGTCGGCGATCTCCCGGCCCGCCGCGACCGCGGCCGCCCAGATCCCCTCACCGCGGTCGATCTCAGTCCGCGGCACCGCGATCCGACCGGCGACGACCTGCCCGGCCCAGTCCAGCGAGCGCTCCAGGAAGTCCGCCCCTTCGAAGGCGGCGTCCGCGATCCCGAGCTCGAAGGCCTGCGGGCCGGTGAGCATCCGGTTCTGGTTCAGCGCGTTGTCGATCATGACCGTGACGGCGGCGTCCGGCCCGATCAGGTTGGGCAGCAGGTAGGCGCCACCCCAGCCCGGCACCAGGCCGAGGAAGCACTCGGGCAGCCCGATGCCGGCCGCGTGCGCGGAGACCGTGCGGTAGTCGCAGTGCAGCCCGATCTCCAGACCGCCACCGAGCGCCAGCCCGTTGAAGAAGGTGAAGGTCGGCCGGGTCGAGCGGTGCAGTTTGTCGAGGATCGCGTGGCCCATCCGGCCGATGTCGAGGGCCTGCTGCCGCTCGGTGATCTTGGCGATGCCGGTCAGGTCCGCCCCGGCGGCGAAGATGAACGGCTTGCCGGTGAGGGCGATCGCGGCGATGTCGTCGCGGGCGAGGGCGGCGTCGATCGCCCGATTCAGGGCGGCGAGGCTGCGCGGACCGAGGGTGTTCGGCCTTCGGTGATCATGACCGTTGTCGAGAGTGATCAACACGGCGGTCCCCGCGCCGTGGGGCAGGGCCACGTCGCGACTCAGGGCCTGGGTGACGACCTCGTCCTCGGTGAGGGCCCCGGCCTCGGCCAGCAGGCGGTCCAGCTCGTCGGGCCTCACGCCTGCTCTCTTTCGGTCGCGTCATGGTGCGGGTTCTCCCAGACCACCGTGCCGCCCATCCCGAGCCCGACGCACATGGTGGTCAGGCCGTAGCGGATCTCGGGGTGCTCGCGGAAGGTGCGGGCGAGGTGGATCATCAGCCGCACGCCGGAACTGGCCAGCGGGTGCCCGAAGGCGATGGCGCCGCCGTACGGGTTGATCCGCCGGTCCTCGGCGGCCAAGCCGAAATGATCACAGAACGCGAGTACCTGGACGGCGAACGCCTCGTTGATCTCGAACGCCCCGATGTCAGCGATGCCCAGCCCCGCGCTGACCAGAGCCTTCTCGGTGGCCGGGATCGGGCCGATGCCCATCAGTTCGGGGTCGACGCCTGCGAAGGCGTAGCTGACCAGCCGCATCGCGACCGGCAGCTGCAACTCCTCGGCGACGGATTCCGCCGCCAGCAGGCACGCGGTGGCGCCATCGTTGAGCCCGGCGGCGTTACCTGGAGTGACCCGGCCGTGCGGGCGGAACGGGGTGCGCAGGCCGGCCAGTGAATCGAGCGTGGTGTCGGGTCGCGGCGGTTCGTCGACGGTGGCCAGGCCCCAGCCCTGCTCCGTGCTCCGAGTCGCGACCGGGACCAGGGACTCCTGGATGATCCCGTCTGCGTAGGCCGACGCGACCCGCTGTTGACTCAACGCAGCAAAGGCGTCGGCCCGTTCCCGGGTGAGCTCGGGATAGCGGTCGTGCAGGTTCTCCGCGGTCGACCCCATCACCAGGGCGGAGGAGTCCACGAGCTGCTCGGCCAGGATCCGGGGGTTGGGGTCGACGCCCTCACCCATCGGGTGCCGGCCCATGTGCTCTACGCCGCCGGCGATCGCCACGTCGTACGCCCCGAACGCGATCCCGCTCGCGACCGTGGTGACCGCCGTCATTGCGCCGGCGCACATCCGGTCGATGGCGTACCCCGGCACGGTGCGGGGGAGTCCGGCCAGCAGCGCGGCGGTGCGACCGATGGTCAGCCCCTGGTCGCCGATCTGGGTCGTGGCGGCGATGGCCACCTCGTCGACCCGCTCCGGCGGCAGTTCGGGATGGCGTCGCAGCAGGGCCCGGATGCAGTTGATCACGAGGTCGTCGGCGCGGGTCTCGGCGTACAGCGAACCCGCCTTGCCGAACGGGGTCCGGACGCCGTCGACGAAGACGACGTCGCGAGAGAGGCGTGACACTGCTCGGCGCAGGGGCTGGTGCTCGCTTCGCTCGTGCAACTTGTCGGGCATGCGGGCTATATTACTCACGAGTAACAAGGATGTTCCTGCCCTCCGCTACCGCTCGCGGACGACTCGACTCAGGCGTCGCGCAGCATGGAAACGAACAGCGCGTGCAGCCGGTGGTCACCAGTGATCTCGGGGTGGAAGGCGGTGGCCAGCAGCGCGTTTTGCCGGACGGCCACGATCTTCGGACCGTGGCCCGGGACGTCGACGGTGGCCAGCACCTGCACGGTCGTGCCCACCTCCTCGACCCAGGGCGCGCGGATGAAACTCGCCGGGAGCGGTGGACCTGGCATACCCCGGACCTCGATCGCGGTGTCGAAGGAGGCGACCTGGCGGCCGAAGGCGTTGCGGCGCACCGTGGCGTCCAGGCCGCCGAAGGTCTGCTGGTCGGCGGTGCCGTCGATGATCCGGTCGGCGAGCAGGATCATCCCAGCGCAGGAACCGAACGCCGGCAGCCCCGAGCGCAGCGCCGCCACCAGCGGGTCGCGGACCTCGAACGCCCTGGCCAGCTTGTCGATCGTCGTCGACTCACCACCCGGCAGCACGATCGCGGCCAGCCCGGCAAGGTCGCCGGGGCGCCGGACCCGGCGGGCATCGGCCCCGGCCGACGCCAGGGCGGCGACGTGCTCGGCGACGTCACCCTGCAGGGCGAGGACCCCGACGAGGGGTCGGGCGCTCACCAGCCGCGGTCGGCCAGCCGGTGCGGTACCGGCACGTCGCTCACGTTGATCCCCACCATCGCCGCACCCAGTCCGCGCGACACTTTCGCGATGACGTCCGGATCGTCGTAGAAGGTCGTCGCCTTGACGATCGCCGCGGCGCGTTCGGCCGGGTTGCCCGCCTTGAAGATCCCCGAACCGACGAACACGCCCTCGGCGCCGAGCTGCATCATCATCGCCGCGTCCGCCGGGGTCGCGATGCCTCCAGCGGTGAACAGCACCACCGGCAGCCGGCCCATCTCGGCGACCTCGGCCACCAGCGGGTACGGGGCCTGGAGCTCCTTGGCTGCCACGTACAGCTCGTCGGCGGGCGACGCGGCGAGCCGGCGGATCTCCCCGCGGATCTGCCGCATGTGGCTGGTTGCGTTGGAGACGTCGCCGGTACCGGCCTCGCCCTTGGACCGGATCATCGCCGCCCCTTCGCCGATCCGCCGCAGGGCCTCGCCGAGGTTCGTCGCACCGCAGACGAAGGGTACGGTGAACTCCCACTTGTCGATGTGGTGGGCGAAGTCGGCCGGGGTCAGCACCTCCGACTCGTCGACGTAGTCCACCCCCAGCGACTGGAGCACCTGCGCCTCGACGAAGTGCCCGATCCGGGCCTTCGCCATCACCGGGATCGAGACTGCCGCGATGATCTGGTCGATCAGGTCCGGGTCGCTCATCCGGGCCACGCCGCCCTGGGCGCGGATGTCGGCCGGCACCCGCTCCAGCGCCATCACCGCGACCGCCCCGGCGTCCTCGGCGATCCTGGCCTGCTCCGCGGTGACGACATCCATGATCACGCCGCCCTTGAGCATCTCGGCCATGCCGCGCTTGACCCGTGCGGTGCCGGTGGCCTGGGTGCCGGTGCTGCTCGTCGTGGGGTCGGTCGGTTCGGGCACGGATCGTCCTCTCCTGCGGCGCTGGTGGCGCGGGCTCACTGCTGAGAATCACTGTGCGACCCGGTACCGAGTTCACAGCGCTCGGTCGAGCTTATTGCGTCGGTGGGCAGACCCCCGAATCGCCGAATGAGCTGACCCTTTGCACCCCGACCCGGGAGAATCGCGCGGCCGGCGGATTAGTTCAGCGCGTCGGTGATCGCCTCGACGGTCAGCTCGCGCTGCCACGGCCGGGCCCCGTGCGCGGTCAACGCCTCGTCCACCGCACTCACGGAGAGCGGGGTGGGCGGACGCCAGGCGAGCCGGCGGACGTACTCGGGCGTGAGCAGGTTCTCCACCGGCACGTCGACGTCGGTCGCGATCTTGGTCAGCGCGACCCGAACCCGGTTGAGCCGTCCTGCGGCCACCGGGTCCTTGGCGGCCCACAGCCGCGCCTGAGGCGGACCGTCGGTGGGCAGATGCATGACCGGCAGGTCCGACTCCCGCAGCCGGGCCGCGCGATCGGCGGCCGCAACCCAATCCGCCTCGAACTGGCGGGCCTGCCGGCGGGTGAAGCCCGGGATCCGGCGGAGGGCCGAGCGATCGGGTGGACGGCCATCCATGGCGAGTGCGGCGAGTTCGGCGATGCCGCTGTCCTGCAGGATCCGGCCGGGGGCGCGGTCGAGTTCGGCCGCCAGAGTGTCGCGGGTGGTCCACAGCTCGGCGACGTACGCCAGTCCGCGGCGGGTGCGGACCTTGTGGATACCCGACGTGCGGCGCCACGGATCGCGCCGGGGCTCCGGCACCGTGCCGGCACCGGCGACGAGGGCGGCGAACTCCTGCTGGGCCCAGTCGAGCTTCCCGGTCTCGGTGAGTGCGGCCGCGAGCCGGTCCCGAAGATCGATGAGGAGTTCCACGTCGAGGGCCGCATAGGTCAGCCACTCCTTGGGCAGTGGCCGTCGAGACCAGTCGGCCGCCGAATGCTCCTTGAGGAGTCGTACCCCCAGCAGCTCCTCGATCATCGTGCCGAGCGCGACCCGGGGGTAGCCGAGCAGCCGGGCGGCCAGCTCGGTGTCGAAGAGGGTGCGGGGGATGAGGCCGACCTCGTACAGGCAGCCGAGATCCTGACTGGCCGCGTGGATGATCCACTCGGAGTCGGCGATGGCCGCGCCGAGTTCGGAGAGGTCGGCGGGGATCCCGAACGCGATCGGATCGATCAGTAGGGTGCCGGCCCCGGTCCGGCGGAGTTGGATCAGATAGGCGCGTTGGCTGTACCGGAAGCCGTGCGCCCGCTCGGCGTCGACCGCGACCGGGCCCTGACCGGACCTCAGGGTGTCGATGCCGTCCCGGAGCCCGCCGGGCGTGGTGATCAGCTCGGGCAGCCCGTCGGCGGGCTCGGTCAGCAGTGGCGGTGGGTCCGTCAGCGGCGCGTCGGGCAGCAACTGGTCGGCTGGTGGCTTGTCAATCAACGTCTCCGGGCGCTCCGGTTGGGGGGATTCCGCCGGGAGGGCATCAGGACCACACCGGGCGGCAGCGGGGGCAATCCCGCCGTCGTACACAGTAGTTCAGCCCATGCCTGGGCATGCGCCATGAGCCCGGCGCCGTCCTCGAGCACCGGGGTCCAGGACGCGCGCACCTCGATCTCGGCCTCGGGGGCCTCGTCGGCCATCGCCCCGAACGACTCGCTCGACACCGAGGTGACGGTGCCACTCGGCTCGACGTAGTCGGCGCTGTGGTTGTCGAGTGCATCGATCAACCAGGACCAGCCCACCCGGGCGAGCAGTGGGTCGGTGACCATCTCGGGATCGACGTCGGCGCGCGCGAAGGTCACGCAGCGGAACGTGCCCCGCCAGGCCGCGTTGCCGGCCGGGTCGTGCAGCAGGACGAGCCGGCCACTGCCGACCTCTTCACCACCGATCACGACGTCGGCGGTGATGGCGGCGGCGTGCGGTGCGATGCGCTGCGGCGCAGGCATCTCCTCGACCTTGAGTTCTGGCCGCCACGACGCCTCGGCCAACTCCCGCACGGCGCGCCGGAACGCTGCCGGGGCCGGTGCCAAGTCCGGGTTGACTGCCACCCGCTGAGCCTAGATCGGCGCTGCGAGCCCGACCGGCCCGACGCGCCGCAGCCTCGTCGCCGAAAGCGACGATCCGCGGAGCGCGGAGCGCGACAGATAGTCGAGTGCAAGGATTCCAGCGTGCACCGCGATTCGGTCTTCCTCGCCGCCTGTGCCCGGGACCACCTCGACGACCGGGTGCCGGTTTGGTTCATGCGGCAGGCGGGCCGGTCCCTGCCGGAGTACCGCAAGCTGCGCGAGGGCGTCGCCATGCTCGACAGCTGCATGCGACCCGAGCTGGTCACCGAGATCACCCTGCAGCCCGTACGGCGCTACGGCGTGGACGCCGCCATCTTCTACTCCGACATCATGGTGCCGCTCAAGGCGATCGGGGTGGATCTCGACATCGTGGCCGGCACCGGCCCGGTGATCGCCCACCCCGTCCGCACGGCGGCGGATCTGGTGCAGCTGCGACCGGTGACTGCGGACGACGTGCCGTACGTGACCGAGGCGGTGCGCGCGCTCGTGGCCGAGCTGGGCCCGACGCCACTGATCGGATTCGCCGGTGCGCCGTACACCCTGGCGAGCTACCTGGTCGAGGGCGGGCCCAGCAAGGACTACGCCAAGACGAAGGCCCTGATGTTCGGTGATCCGGCGTTGTGGGCGGCGCTGTGCGGCCGGTTGGCCGAGATCTCGGCGAGCTTCCTGGAGGTGCAGATCGCGGCGGGGGCGTCGGCGGTGCAGCTGTTCGACTCGTGGGCGGGCAGCCTCGCAGCGGCGGACTACCGCGAGCACGTCATGCCGCACTCGGCCCGCGTGCTGGAGCGGATCGGTGCGACGGGGGTGCCGCGGATCCACTTCGGCGTCGGAACGTCGGAGTTGCTCGGGCTGATGGGTGCGGCCGGCGCGGACGTGGTCGGCGTCGACTGGCGACTGCCGCTGGCGGAGGCGAGCCGGCGGATCGGTCAGGGGCGCGCCGTGCAGGGCAACCTCGACCCGTCGCTGCTCGCGGCGCCGTGGCCGGTGGTCGCGGAGCGGACCCGGGCCGTGCTGCGCTCCGGGGCGGAGGCGCCGGGGCACGTGTTCAACCTCGGCCACGGCGTACCGCCCGACGCCGACCCCGACGTGCTGGCGCGGATCGTGGAGCTGGTGCAGAGCGAGGGGGCCGGATTCCGGAGGGCGGTGGCGGCGTGAAGGTCGCCGTGATCGGCGGCGGGATCGCGGGACTCGTCGCCGGCTACCGGCTCGCCGACTCGGCCGAGGTGGTGCTGCTCGAGGGGTCGCCGCGCTGCGGCGGCAAGCTGGCCGCGGGCGATCTGGACGGGCTCGGCGTCGATTCCGGCGCGGAGTCGATGCTGGCGCGGCGGCCCGAGGCGGTCGAGCTGGTCCGGGAGCTCGGGCTATCGGAGCGGCTGGTGCATCCCGACCGGCGCCAAGCCCGGGGTGCTGATCGACGGCCGGCGGCGGGGACTGCCACCGTCGGTCCAAGGCGTGCCGACCGATCTCTCCGCGCTGGGCGACCTGCTGACCGCAGCCGGCTGGGAACGAGCGCGGGCCGAGCCGGCCCTGCCCGCCTCGGCGCTGCATCGGGACGTGGCCATCGGGAAGTACGTGGACGAGCGGTTCGGGCCCGAGGTGACCGACCGGCTGCTGGAACCGTTGCTGGCCGGGGTGTACGCCGGGCGATCGCGGGAGCTGTCCTTCGCGGCGGTCGCGCACGGGTTGTACGAGCAGGCCCGCGGCGGGCGCTCACTGACGGCGGCCGCCGCCGCGACGGCCCGCTCGGGCGGCGACGGCCCGGTCTTCGCGGGCCTCGTGGGAGGTGTGCACGGGCTCGTCACGGCGCTGGTCGAGCGGTTGTCGGCGTTGGGAGCAGAGATCCGGACATCCGCGCCGGTGCGGGGGTTGCGACCGGCGCCGGGCGGCGGGTACGCGCTCGTCGTCGGCCCGACGAATGCGGCGGAGACGCTGACCGCCGATGCCGTGGTGGTGGCCTGTCCGGCGCCCGCCGCCGCTCGGCTGCTGGCCGAACTGGTACCGGCGGCGGAGCAGTTCGGGGCGATCCCGTACGCGTCGGTGGCGGTGTTGACCGTCGCCGTCCGGAGCGTGCGGCTCGAGGGCTCCGGGCTGCTGTTGCCGCCGGGGGAGCGGCCCACGATCAAGGCGGTGACGCACTCCTCGCGGAAATGGGACTGGGTCGCAACCCGGGCGGGTGAGCGCTGGGGGGACGGGGTCGAGGTGGTGCGGCTCAGTGTCGGCCGGTTCGGCGAGACGTCGACGTTGCAGGTGGACGACGAGGCGCTGCGGGCGCGGACGTTCGCGGAGGCCCGGAGTCTCCCCGGCTGGGAATCGGCGGAGCTGGTGGCGGCCGAGGTGGCGCGGTGGGGCGGCGGGCTGCCGCAGTACCGGGTCGGGCACCGGCAGCTGAGTCGAGCGACTGCGCGCCGAGGTGGCGCAGCTGCCGGGGCTGGCCGTCTGCGGGGCGGCGCTGGACGGACTGGGGATCGCGGCGTGCGTGGCATCGGCCGACCGGGCGGCTCGTGAGGTGATGGGAGACTTGGCCCGTGACTGAAGGCGCCAGCGAACGGGTGAAGCCGCGGGAGATCAACGACACCATCCGGTACACCATGTGGTCGGTGTTCCGGCAGAGCCGCCCGCTCGACGACCCACCGGAGGAGATCGAGAACCGGACGCGGCGGGCGTTGCGGGGCGACGATCTGGTCGTCCGCGGGTGGTACGACGTGTCCGGCCTGCGGGCCGACGCCGACCTGATGGTGTGGTGGCACGCGTCGACCCCGGAGGTGCTGCAGGACGCGTACCACGGGGTGCGCCGGTCGCCGCTGGGCCGGTTCGTGCAGCCGGTCTGGTCCCAGCTCGGGATCCACCGCCCGGCGGAGTTCAACAAGGGCCACGTGCCCGCGTTCATGGCGGGCGAACCGGCCCGGTCGTACCTCTGCCTGTATCCGTTCGTGCGCTCGTACGAGTGGTACCTGCTGCCCGAGCAGGAGCGCCGCGACATGCTGGTCGAGCACGGGATGCTGGCGCGGCCCTATCCGGACGTCCGGGCCAACACCGTGTCGTCCTTCGGGCTCGGCGACTTCGAGTGGCTGCTGGCCTTCGAGGCGGACGAGCTGCACCGCATCGTCGACCTGATGCGTGCCCTGCGTGGGGCGGCCGCCCGGCGGCACACCCGCGAGGAGATCCCCTTCTACACCGGCCGCCGGCGCGAGCTCAAGGACATCCTGCTCAGCTGGTAGGCGGCCCGGAACCCAGAAATCCAACGGTCGAATGTCGTGAACGTCGGATTTGCCGCGTGTCGCAACCTTGCCGGAGATCGAGCGGTGGATTTCTGGGTGATAGGGATCAGGCCTCGGCGGGCTCGAGCTTCAGCGAGACCGAGTTGATGCAGTAGCGCTGGTCGGTCGGGGTGTCGTAGCCCTCGCCCTCGAAGAGGTGCCCGAGGTGGGAGTCGCAGGTGCCGCAGCGGACCTCGACCCGCTTCATGAACATGGCTGCGGTCCTCGATGTAGCGGACCCGGTCCTCGGCCAGCGGCGCGAAGAACGACGGCCAGCCGCAGTGCGACTCGAACTTCTGGTCGCTGCGGAACAGCTCCGCGTTGCAGGCCCGGCAGCGGTAGACGCCGGCGGTCTTGGTGTCGGTGTACTCGCCGGTGAAGGGGCGTTCGGTGCCGGCCTCCCGCAGCACGTGGTACTCCTGGCGGCTCAACTGCGCCCGCCACTCGGCCTCGGACTTCACGACCTTCCCGACCTGGGCGGCGGGGTTTGCTTGCTCGGTCATCGGTGCTCCTCTTCTGGTTCAGCACTGGCTCAACGCGGCGGCTGGCGGCCCTGTTCCAGGCTAGCCAGCTAGATTGAGGCCATGCCGACGCCCGCGGTCGAACTGCAGATCGGTGAGCGGACCGTAAGGGTCACGAGCCCGGACAAGGTCTACTTCCCCGACGCCGGGCCTGACCAAGCTCGACGTGGTCAACTACGTACGTCGACGGTCGGCGACGGCATCTTCGCCGCCCTGCAGGACCGCCCGACGACGATGGAGCGCTGGCCGGGCGGCTACCGCCCCGACGTCACGCTGTCCACCCGGGCCGACGCCCACGGCGAGGCGTTCTACCAGAAGCGGGCGCCGAGCCGCGGAATGCCGGACTGGGTCGAGACCGCGACGATCAGCTTCCCGTCCGGCCGGACCGCCGACGAGGTCTGCCCGACCGAACTCGCCACCGTGATCTGGATGGCCAACCTCGGCACGCTCCGCTTCCACCCCTGGCCCGTCAAACGCGCCGACACCGACAAGGTCGACCAGTTGCGGATCGACCTCGACCCTCAGCCCGGCACCGACTTCGCCGACGCGGTCCGCGCCGCCCACGAGTTGCGCGCCGTGCTCGCCGACGCCGGCCTGACCGGCTACCCGAAGACCAGCGGCGGCCGGGGGGTGCACGTGTTCGTCCCGGTCGGCCCGACTACGACTTCGTCGAGGCCCGGCACGCCGTGATCGCCCTCGGCCGGGAGCTGGCCCGCCGGATGCCCGACCACGTCACGATCAACTGGTGGAAGGAGGAGCGCGGGACGAGGATCTTCGTCGACTTCAACCAGATGGCCCGCGACCGCACCATCGCCGTCCGCCTACTCCATCCGACCGACGCCGGACGCCCGGGTGTCCGCCCCGCTGACCTGGGACGAGCTCGACGACGCCCGCCCCGAGGACTTCACCGTGCCGTCCATGAGCACGCGGTTCGGCGACCGCGGCGACGCCTGGGAGTCCTTCTACGCCAGCGATCCCGCGTCCCTCGACGCGGCGCGCTGGAGATGTACGAGCGCGACGTCCGCGATCTTGGTACGGGCTCCTACGGCGGCGCCGAGATGCCCTACCCGCCGGACTACCCGAAGATGCCGGGCGAGCCCTCCCGGGTGCAGCCGAGTCGGGCCCGGGCCGACAACCCGGATTTCGCTCACGAGTGATCGTGCTCAGTCCTGGAGCAGGGCCGCCACGTCCGCGCGCACCTGGGCCAGGAACGGGTAGAAGCTGTTCCCCGGGCACTCGGTCGGCGCCCAGTCGCGGTGACCGGCGATGGACGGCACGGTGCGGGTCGCCCCGCTGATCGGGTTGACGTAATTCGTCACTCCCAGTGGATCGAGGTCCACGGCGTGGGCCAGTGAGGCCAGCACCCGGACCAGCGACGCCCGCGCGTCCGCGGTCGGCTGGACTCCTGTCAGGTCCCCGAGCAGGGCAACACCGACGTTGCCGGCGTTGAAGCCGCCGACGTGCGCGGCGTTGACCATCGATGGCCGCGGTCCGACCCGGCGCGGTCCGAAGACGGGGTTGTTGTCCGACCCGGAGTACCGGCCCTCGTACACCGCGCCGTGCTGGTCGATCAGCAGGTGGTAGCCGATGTCGCCGAAGGTCTGGGTGACGGCCTGGTCGAAGTAGATCGCCCGCACCGTATTGGCGGGGTTGGCGTCGTTGTTCGACGTCACCGTGTGGTGCACCGTCAGCGTCTGCACGTCGAAGTACCTCGGCGGGAAGATCTCGTTCCCAGCCTCGTCGAAGCGGTACGACTCCTCAGCCCCCCAATCGGCGCGGCGGAGGTACGCGAAACGGCCCGTGAACCGGCGGCGTCGGGTCTGTTCAGGCGCGCCGGCCACGGCCGTCCCTCCGGTGGTGGCAGCGGCGACGATTCCGGCGGCGGACGCGGCGAGCAGCGTGCGGCGGCGCAGAGCGTTGTTGAAGAAGATTCCTGCAGTCATGGATCCAGCGTCGATCCCGGCACCCGCCGCCGACATCCGTAGAGATCACGGACATCAGGGTGACACTACCTAGGCTGCGAGAGCCCGGTCTCAAGCGCTTGAGATGCGCGAGCAGCCTCAAGATGACCGCTTCCTTCGGTAGGTCGTGAACAGCGTGTCATCGTCGCCGGCGAGCACGTGGTGCAGGCGGAAGGCGCGCGGGTCGGGCAGGGCCGGGCCGTCGGTCGATCGCCGACCGTCGCCGCCGACCACGGTCGGGGACAGGGTGAGCGACAGCTCGTCGACCAGGTCCGCCGCCAGCAGGTCGCGGTGCAGGCGTGGGCCGCCCTCGCAGAGGATTCGCGGCAGGCCGGCCTCGGCCAGGGTCGCGACCGCGGCATCCAGCGGCACCCGACCGTCGCGTCCACCGACCTCGACGATCTCGATCCCCGCCGCCAGGAACGGCCGGACGCGCCCCGCCGGCTGATCCGTGGTGATGATCATGACCGGGCCGTGGGGGCCGGGCGGGTGCGCGATGTCCGGGTCGAGCCGGAGCGATCCGGTGACGATCGCCAGGGTCGGGAAGGGCGCCAAGCCCTCCTCCGGCCCGGACGGCACGTTGCCAGTCGGCGAGATCCACCGCGCGGTAGCCCTCGGTCCGGACCGTCTCGGCGCCGACCATGATCACGTCGGCCAGGGCCCGGTGCACGGCGAACACGTGATGATCACTGGCGGTGTTGATGGAACCCGACCGGCCGTCGGGTCCGGAGATCGCACCGTCCAGGGTGGCCACGAAGTTGGTCCGCAGCCAGCCGCGCCCGTTCGAGCCGACCGGGTGCCGGTAGGTCCTGATCAACTCCGCGGGCGACAGCAGGCCGCATCGGGAGGCGTCGTCCGCGTCGTACAACAGCCGGAACGTTGCGGACACCGACCCATCCTGTCACCCGGATCTGCGCCGCCGACGCGGGTCGGGAGGGCGTGCGGCAGAATGCCGGAATGGCGAAGAAGGGCAAGAAGCAGGCGAAGGCCGAAAAGAAGACGACAAGAAGAAGGCCGAGGTAGCGGCCGCGCAGCCCACGCTGACCGATCTGCTGCGACTCCCGCCGGGCCCGGTGGACCTGGCCACGCTGGACCCGGACGCCACCCCGGGCTTCCCCGGTGCGGGCGGCAAGGACGACGCGCCGGCGGTGACCGCCGCGCTGGGCCCCGAACTCGACGTGCTGCAGGAACAGCTCTTCGCCCACGGCCGGACCGCCGCCGAGCGCACCCCGAACATCTTGTTGATCCTGCAGGGCATGGACACCTCCGGCAAGGGCGGCGTGATCCGGCACGCCATCGGCATGGTCGATCCCCAGGGCGTCAAGATCAAAGCCTTCAAGGCGCCGACGGCGGAGGAGCGCGGTCACCCGTTCCTGTGGCGGATCAACCGGGAGCTGCCCGGGCCCGGGCATGATCGGCATCTTCGACCGCTCGCAGTACGAGGACGTCCTCGTCGTCCGGGTCAACTCCCTGGCCACGAAGGCGGTCTGGAGCCGGCGCTACGCGACGATCAACGACTGGGAGGCCAAGCTCGTCGCGGCGGGCACGGTGATCATCAAGTGCTTCCTGCACATCTCGCGCCGAGGAGCAGAAGCCCCGGCTGCTGGCCCGGCTCGACGACCCGACCAAGCACTGGAAGTACAACCCGGGCGACATCGACGAGCGGGCCAAGTGGCCGGCCTACCTCGAGGCGTACGACGCCGCGCTCGAGCGCTGCAACACCGAGATCGCGCCGTGGTACGTGATCCCGTCGAACCGCAAGTGGTACCGCAACTGGGCGGTCGCCCAGCTGCTCGTCGAGCACCTGCGGGCGCTGAACCTGAACTGGCCGGTCGCCGACTTCGACGTCGAGACGGAGAAGGCGCGGCTCTGAACCCCTCGTGGCCTGGAGCGGGGGCTCCTCAGGCGCTGACCACGCTCAGGTGGCGGGCCGGCAACTCGGTGTCCGCGTCCGACCGGCGGGTCGATGTCGACGAGCTCCAGCGCCGCGACCACGTAGCGGGCCAGGGCCGCCTCGGCGATCTCCGGTCCCGACCCCAACGGAGCCGACACCGCGACCGCGCCGGCGTCGACGGCTTGCTCGGCCTGCCGGCGGTAGGCGTCACCCGGCGCGAGGAACCAGCTACCGACGGCGATGTGCCGCCGGCCCTGCGCGCGCAGGGTGCGGATCGCCTCGCCGGTGCTCGGGCCCGAACCGCCGGCGAACGCCGTCACGCACGGCAACCGGTGGTGGGTGGCCCACTGCCGGGCCCGGCGGCACGACCAAGGCGTTGCTGCGGACGTCGGTGCTGCCCGCGGCGGAGAACACCAGGCCGTCGAGCTCGCTGACCCGGCGGGCACGGATCGCGTCCCGGAGCCGGCGGTCGATGACCGCCAGCAGCTGGGCTTCCGGTCCGACCGGGCGGGACGCGATGACCTCGAGCTTCGGCTGGGCCGCTCGGACCTGGGCGAGGACCGGCGGCAGATCGTGCTGGCTGGCGAACGCGTCGGACAGCAGCAGCGGCACCAGCACGGCCTCCTCGATGCCCCGCTTCGCCAGCTGGGCTGCCACCGACAGCAGACTCGGCTGGTCGCCGAGGAAGGCGAAGCCGACGTCGAGTTGCGGCCGGATCGCGAGGAGTTCCTGCCGGAGCTCCTGCCCGACCCGGGCCACGCCCGGGTCGTTGCGGTCCGGACTGAGCAGGATCAGCGCGGGTGCACTCATGACAGGGACCTCTCGGAAATGGTGCTCGGTTCGGTCAGTGCGACGATCAGCGCGACGGTGCGCTCGACGGCTTCGGACAGCGGAACCTGCACGGTGTCGATCTCGAGTTCGGGGTCGGTCGGCGGCTCGTACGGGTCGTCGACGCCGGTCATCGCATGATCTCGCCGCGCCGGGCCTTGGCGTACAGGCCCTTGACGTCCCGGCCTTCGGCGACCTGCAGCGCGGTGGACACGTACACCTCCGCGAACGGGACGCCCGCCGTCGCGTGGTCGGCGCGGACGATCTGGCGCGCGTCGGCGTACGGCGCGATCACCGGGACCAACACGATCACCCCGTGGCTGGCCATCAGCCGGGCCACCCAACCGATCCGGCTCACGTTGATCGTCCGGTCCTCGCGGCTGTAGCCGAGTCCCGGCGGACAGGTGCGGCCGGACCTCGTCGCCGTCCAGCACCTGGACGTCGTGTCCAGAATCGCGCAGCCGCGCGGCCACGGCGTGCGCCACGGTGGACTTGCCCGCCGACGGCAGGCCGGTGAACCAGACCGTCGCTCCGGAGCGTGCGCTCGACGATGTCGTCACTGGAAGATCCCGCATTCGGTCTTGGCCAGTCCGGCCCACCGGCCGGTCCGGGCGGCGGAGCGGATGGTGCAGGGTTCACAGCCGATCGAGCCGTAGCCGTCGTCGAGGAGCGGATTCACCATCAGATTGTTACTGGCGATGTAGTCATCCACGTCATCGTCACTCCAGCGGGCGAGCGGGGCGAGTTTCAAGATCTTGCGGCGGAGGTCCCACGAGACGACCGGAGTCCGCTCCCGGGCGCGCGAGTCGGCACGCCGCACACCGCTCGCCCAGGCCTCGTAGCCGCGCAGCGCGTCGTCCAGCGGTGCGACCTTCCGCAGCGCGCAGCAGCGGTCGGGGTCGCGCCGGAACAGGTCCTTGCCCCAGGTCGCGTCCTGCTCGGCGACCGTTTGCCGCGGGGTGATGGTGATCAGATTGACGTTGTGCACGGCCTGGACGGCGTCGCGGGTACCGATCGTCTCGGCGAAGTGGTAGCCGGTGTCGAGGAAGAGCACGTCCAACCCCGGGGCGGAGTGTTCCGCCAGGTGGATGAGCACTGTGTCGGCCATCGATGCGGTCACCACCAGCCTGCTGCCGAACTCCCGGTGCGCCCAGGTCAAGATCTCGGCGGCACTCGCATTGCTGAGATCACGGTTGGCCTCCACCGCGACCCGGCTGAGGTCGACCGTGGTGCGCGGCAGCTCACCGACCAGGGCGGTCACGACGGCGCTCCGGACTCGCGCGAGCGGAGCCCGAGGAACCGGATCGAGAACGCGCGCTGGCAACTGCGGCACTCCCAGCCCTCCTCGATCGGGAAGAGGGTCTCCTCGGCGCAGTACGGGCAGTACAGCACGGCCTGCCGGGTCGCGTGGCCCGATCCCGGTGGCACGGTACTCACGACAGCACCGCCTCGTCGGCCCGGGCGACCCACTGGGCGAATCGCTCGTCGATCTCGCGACCGTCGAGGTAGGCCCGGGCTACCCGCTCCACGTAATCGGGCAGCTCCTCGGCGGTCACCTTGTGACCGCGGAGCTTGCGGCCGAAGCCGGCGTCCAGGCCGAGGCCGCCACCGAGGTGGACCTGGAAGCCCTCCACTTGCTCGCCGCTCGGGCCGGGGACCAGCTGTCCCTTGAGACCGATGTCTGCAACCTGGATCCGGGCGCAGGAATTGGGGCAGCCGTTGAGGTTGATGGTGATGGGGGAGTCGAGTTCGCCGAGCCGCTGCTCCATTTCGTCACCAGCCGGGCGGCCTGAGCCTTCGTCTCGACGATGGCGAGCTTGCAGAACTCGATCCCGGTGCACGCCAGCACGGAGCGGCGCCAGGCGTTGGGTCGGGCGGACAACCCGACCTCCTCGGCCGCGCTGATCAGCGAATCGACCCGGTCCGAGGGCACGTCCAGCACCAACAACTTCTGCATCGGTGTCGTCCGCAGGCGTTGTGACCCGTGCGCCTCGGCGATCTCGGCCAGCCGTACGAGATTCGAACCGCTGATCCGGCCGGCGATCGCAGAGAACCCGACGAAGTGCCGGCCGTCCTTCTGCAGGTTGATCCCGACGTGGTCGCCCGGACGTTGTGGGTGTCGCCGGTGCCGGGCCGTCGCTCAGCGGGCGCCCGAGGTATTCGGTCTCCAGCACGTGACGGAACTTGTCGGCACCCCAGTCGGCCACCAGGAACTTGATCCTGGCGCGGGACCGCAGCCGGCGGTAGCCGTAATCACGGAAAACCGCGACGACACCCGCCCAGACCTCGGCTACCTGATCCTGCGGGATCCAGGCCCCCAGGCGTTGGGCCAGCATCGGGTTGGTCGACAACCCGCCCCCGACCCAGAGGTCGAAGCCCGGACCGTGCTCGGGGTGCTCGACCCCCACGAACGCGATGTCGTTGACCTCGGGCACGACATCGTGGCTCGGGTGGCCGGTGAGGGCGGTCTTGAACTTGCGGGGGAGGTTCGCATACGCGGGATCGCCGATGTAGCGGTCGACGATGTCGCGGATGGCCGGCGTCGGGTCGATGATCTCGTCCTGGGCGATGCCGGCGACGGGGGAGCCGAGGATGACCCGCGGACAGTCGCCGCAGGCCTCGGTCGTACTCAACCCGACCGCCTCGAGGCGACGCCAGATCTCCGGTACGTCCTCGATCCGGATCCAGTGCAGCTGGACGTTCTGCCGGTCGGTGACGTCGGCGGTGTCGCGGGCGAAGTCCACCGAGATCTGACCGATGACCCGCAGCTGCTCGGTGCTGAGGGCGCCGCCGTCGATGCGGATCCGCAGCATGAAGTACTCGTCGTCCAGCTCGTGCGGCTCCAGGGTCGCGGTCTTGCCACCGTCGATGCCGGGTTTGCGCTGGGTGTAGAGGCCGAACCAGCGGAATCGACCGCGGAGATCACCCGGGTCGATGCTGGCAAAGCCGCGGTGGGCGTAGATGTTCTCGATCCGGGCCCGGACGTTGAGCGGGTTGTCGTCCTTCTTGGACTGCTCGTTGGGGTTCAGCGGTTCGCGGTAGCCGAGCGCCCACTGTCCTTCACCACGCTTGCGGCGCGCCCGAGGCTGGGCGGTGCGGCTGGGGAGTTGGGTTGTCATCTCGGTCCTCGGTTCGAGAACGCGGCCGGGCGACGGGGGCGGTGTCGCGCTGCAGCGGGGCGTTCGGCGGTCAGCGGGTCGGCGGCCGACACATCATCGACTGGGTCCGACCCCAGTCGACGAAAAGCCGCGCGGTGAGCCCGAGACGCTCGACAGCCGGTGCGCGATGCATAGGCACAACAGTGCGTCAGCGCGCGCGGCTGAGCAAATAGGTTCTCACAGGATGAGAATGGTGTCCATCATGTGGACATCAGCGCTCGGCCGGATGCTGTCGCGCGCCCGAATTTTCGCGCTGGCCAGACAGACGAGCCCGCTCGGGCGTACCGTCGGCGTACGGGGGTTGGTGCAGGTCAGGAATGCGGAATGCCTGTGGGGGGCAGCGTGAAGGGGTTTGTTCTGATGGTCGCCGCGGGGGTGGCGGCCATTGTCGGAGTGCTCGTCGGCGTCGTGCCGGTCCAGGTCTACGACCAGGGCGAGATCATCTCGTGTGGTCCGGCCATGCTCGGCAGCGGTAGCCGGCTTGCCGATCTGGCCTGTGCCAACGTGTACCAGCCGCTGCAGACGCTCAGCGTGATGTTGCTGGTCGCTGCGGCGATCATGATCGTCTTCGGGATCGCAGCGTTGCGCGCCGATCCGCTGCGAGGCCTGCCGAGCGCCCACCGCGTTTCCGCGATCTGACGCATTGGCGTACGACGTTTCTCGCCAAGGTGTAGCACGCCGTCCAGGACCGCGACGGCCACCTCGTTCAACCGGCGGTCGTGGGCCAACGCGAAGGCGCGGATCCGCGCCATGGCCTCCACCAGGTCGACCCCGAGCTGTGCGGACACCATGCCCTGCGCCTGGTAGGGGCGGACGTCGAGCGCCTCCTCCAACTCAGCCGATCGTCCGGACGACTCCGACTCCTGGTGAGGCACCAACGTGGACATGGCGATGTCGGCGTGAACCCCGACTTGCTGGGCCAGCCGCACGTACCCGATCCAGTCCGCCCAGACCCGATCCTCCAGGTCATCGACGAGCACGCGGTGGCCCGAGGTGAACGCATGGATGCAGGGACCTTCGCCACAGACGAACTGGAGGTCCTCCAGCTGCTCGCTAAGCGGATCGCTGGCGGCGATGACGCCTCGCCAGCCGTCCGGCCCCATCATGGCGATGCCGGATCCCGACCCGCTCAGCGCGTCCCGGGCGGCGCACCAGACCTTGACCAGCGCTCCACCGACGCCAGCAGCCGTGCGAGGCGATCAGATCCGGGCACCCGTCAAGGCGATCCGAGGCACTAGTACCTCCATAGGACTCACCTCGTCGAACGAGATCTGGCGAAGCAAACCCAGTCTGCAACCAAAGACTCTCGGCCAGTCCAGGTAGGGCGGGTAGTCGAGCCGGCTCTGAACCCCGGGCCCGGGTACCACATCCTCGGCTACGGATCGGGGCGTATCAGGAACTCCGCCCGGTCACTCTTGCCAGCACGTCTGTTTGATCCGCCGGTCCCAGGAGGCCTCGATGTCCACCCGTCTCGCCCGCGCCGTCGCCACGGGCGCTCTCGCGTTACTGGCCGCTGTCGTCACGATGACACCGGCTCACGCCGATGTGGTCGCGTTCCGCGACAAGGGTGGCCACCTCACGACGGTCAAGGTCAGCCACAGCAATCATCGGGTGGCGGTCAAGGCCCACGTCGGCAAGATGGAGATCGGCGACTACTTCACCTTCTGGCTCGACACCGAAAGCGACAATCCGGGCCCCGAGTTCAAGACCGAGGTCTACCCCAACAGCGACGGCATCTCCGTCCTCCGGGTCGAGAACTTCAGCGACGACGGGCGGCGGGTGCCCTGCGACGGATTCCGCGCGGCCGCCGACGTCGACGGCCCCCGGACCGTCAAGATCAGCGTGCCCCGGAGCTGCATCGGCGATCCCGACCGGGTCCGGGTCTCGGTCCGTGCCTACTACGACGTCGCAGGTCCGAACATCGTGGACTGGGGCCCGACCACCCGCGCCTTCTTCGACTGGGTCTGGCGCGGCTGATCACGGCGAGCCCGACACGACGCGGCTCATCGACTTCGGGCTTTGGGCTCAGCGGCGGCGGGCGCGGCGGGTGGCCAGCAGCATCCGGACCAGGTAGCCGGGGCGTCGGTGGGTTCCAACCGAGTTGTTGGCCCATGCCGAGGTCGTCGCGGTTGGCCCAGTGCTCGGCGACTTTGCCGTCGCTCATCCGGAACCAGTGGGTCTGGGTGATCGCGAAGGTCCGGCCGCGTCGGCGGGAACACCGCCGCGATCTCGGCGTCGGGTCGGTAGGCGACGAACGGGTCCGGTCTGCCGGCCGGACATGGTCGCGTGGACGACGACCAGGTCGTCGTCGTGGACGACATCGTGCACCTGCCAGGCCAGGTCGCTGAAGGCGGTCCGCAACCAGCGGGCGGTGGCGTACAAGGCGGCCGGTCCCGTCCCGCGGGTGTCCGGTGGCTCGGTCTCGGCCTCCCGGTTGACCGCGTCGGCGGTGTAGAAGTCGTGGAAGTCGGCGAGGGTGCCGGATCCCATGGCGTGGATGGACGCGATCGGCGGTGGCGACCTCGCGTCGGCTTTCGTAGGGGCGATCGGTTGATTCGGAGTGAACGCGGGTGGTTTCGGGCATGACGAATTCCTTGTCGTGGTTGAGCGTGTCTTGGTTGATGGGTCGTGGTTCAGGTTGGGTGTGATTGGTCGCTGGTGTCAGTCGGCGTAGAGGCGGATCTCGATTCCGTCGGGATCGTGCAGACCGACGAGGACGGCGCCGCCGTTGTGGCCCTGGACGAGTCCGCCGTGCGGTTCGCCGAGCTCGTCGAGCTCGGGCCCTCCACTGCCGTACGTCGTCTCGACTCGGCACGAGCAGGGCGACGGCGTCGAATCCGGACAGCGCTCGGGCGCGGTCCGGGTCGTGCCGCAGGGCGATCTGCGGCTGGCAGCCGTCGCGGCGCAGGGCGACTCCTGCGACCACGTCGTCCTCGACGAACTCGATCACCGTCTCGAAACCGAGCACCCGCTGGTACCAGGCTCGGCTGCGAGCGACGTCGCTGACCGGCAGCTTGATGTGGTGGATGCCGCTCGATCACGAGCAACCCCTCATTTCTTGTAGTCTGACTCTAGAGTTAGAGTGCAACACATGGCTGGAAACGTCAAGCGAATTCGCGGAACCCGAACGAGGAACACCCGGCGCAAGATCGTGACCGCCGCCGCCGAGCTCTTCGTCGCCGAGGGCTACCACGCCACCACGTTGGAGCAGATCGCCGCTCGCGCCGGGGTGGCGGTGCAGACGGTCTACTTCCACTTCGGCAACAAGCGCAGCGTGCTCAAAGAGGCCGTCGACGTGGCGGCCGTCGGCGACGACGAGACCGTCGCCATGCTCGACCGGCCCTGGCTGGAGGAGGCGCGGGCCGAGCCGGACCCCCGGCGAGTCATCGAGCTGTGGATCGGCTACGGCCGCGGCATCCTGACCCGGGTCGGACCGATCATGCGGGTCGTCCGCGACGCCGCCGCCGTCGACCCCGAGATGGCCGAGCAGTGGGCCACCAACGAAGCCGAAACCGCAGCGGCCTTCCGCGTGCTCGCCGAACAGCTCGACACCATGCGTGCCCTGCGGGTGCCGGTCGACGAGGCCACCGACATCCTCTGCGCCCTCTCCGGCCTCGGCATGTACCTCGTCCTCGCCGACCGCGGCTGGACCGCCGAGCAGTGGGAACGCTTCGTCGTCGACGCGATCTCCCACGCCCTCCTCGATGAACGCCGCTGAGGCGTCCGGCTGGGATCGGCGTCCCGGGGCTGCGATCCGGCGGTTCGAGCCGTACGTCGGCCATGTCCTCTTTAGGACATGGCATCAAGTGGACACAGAAACAGGGCCTATCCGCTCGAATAACCCCTTAGGCTCAACAACGTCGCGAGACGATCCCCAAGTCCCGGCGACACGACAGTTCGCAGCGGACAACCCCCTTGTCCCCAACGAGCGAACTGGCGGGCCAGCGACCTGACGCGCGGGCCTGCGACGAGTCCGAGTTGGAGGGGAGCCTTCCCCGGGTTCCCCTCCACCGGCACCGTCCTTCTGCCCAGGTCTTTATTGCTTCGGCCTTTATGCGGAACCCGGCATGATGACTTCGATGAACCGTGCCGCCGCCGGTCTGGCCAGCGCCGTCTTCTTCTGTGCTGCCCCGGGCGTTGTTGCCGGGCTAGTGCCGTGGCTGCTGACGGGCTGGGTGCTGCCACCCGGCTCGACGACGTCGCTGGTCGTGCGCGGCTGCCTCGCGGTGGTCGCCGTGTCGAGTGGGCTCTTGGTCCTGATCGGTGCCTTCGTGCGCTTCGTTCGTGAGGGTTCTGGGACACCCGCCCCCGTCGCACCGACCGATCGGCTGGTCATCGGCGGCATGTTCAGGTTCGTCCGCAACCCGATGTACCTGGCCGTGGTGACCATCCTGCTGGGTCAATCCGTGCTGCTCGTCTCGGCGACCTTGTTGATCTACACCCTGGTGGTCTGGGCGGCGATGGCGGCGTTCGTCCGCTGGTACGAGGAGCCGGTCCTCGCCGCGCGCTACGGACCGCAGTACGAGGCCTACCGACGCCACGTCAGGGCGTGGTGGCCGCGACTCACACCGTGGGACTCTGCGAACGAGCAGTCCTGAGGTTCATGACCGCCCGAACGGCGGCGACGGCGCGCGGGAACCCGATGTAGGGGAAGCAGTGCACCAGCGCCGCCACGACCACGGCCTCGGAGTTGCCGACCTGGAGGCAGGCGCGGCCGTGCGGGCCGAGCTGGGCCGCGGTGTCGCCGATGGTGGCGAGGGCGCACAGCACCAACAGTTCACGCTTGGCCAGGGTCAGCCCGCCCCGGGTGTAGAAGTCGCCGAAGCAGAACTCGGTCAGGAACCGGGGCAGCGCCTCGTCGAAGGGCTCCGGCAGGTCGGCCAGATTGTCCTTGATCTCGTTCCCGTACAGCGGCGCCTGCTCGGCGAGGCCCCTCGCGTACCGGTCGGCGTCCGACACCGTGCCCTGGTCGGGCAGGGGCAGCGCGATGCCGCTGGTCCCGGAACACCTCGTTGATCGTGGCCACCGCGTTGAGCGTGCGCGGGAATCCGATGAAGGGCGCCAGCTGGTAGACCGCCTCGCGGATCTGGATCGGTTGGACACCGACGTTCAGCGCGGCGGCGTGTGGGACCTCAGCTGCGGCAGGGTCTGCAGGCAGGCCAGCACAGTGACGGTGATCAGTTCGCGGGTCTGGTCGTCGAGCACACCGGTGTCGAAGACGTCGCCGAAGATGAATCGGCGCAGGATCTCCATCAGCTCCGGATCGAGGTCCGCGGAACTCGGTTCGCGCGGGCCGAACAGTCGCTCGTAGGTGGCCTCGGCCTGAGCGCGGCGGGCGGAGGTCTCGAGAGGTTGCTCGTCGGAGGACATGTCGGTCACTGTCCGGTGCCGTAGATGCAGCCGTCAAGCGTCGGCGCGCATGTGGCCGTTCGTACGAGACAGCTGTCGCTCAGGAAGAGGCAAAGGTGATGAAGGTCTAGCGTCTGTACTGCAAACCAGGTACCGTTGCAACACAACGACCCTCTGAAATCCAGTGGCGCCCTTGAGAGATCACAACCTTGCATCTGGAGATCGTGTGGGACGACCCGCAACGAGGAGCACGCCACCAGCCGAGCCACCGTGGCCCAAATAACGCAAGCCATCGAAGACGCCGCCTACCTCAAACCCACCAGGGCAGCGGACCGAGCCGCTCTCCTCGGTCGGACGCGAGGAGGGCGCCATCTCTTCGTCATCGTGGAAGTCCGGGACGCGGTGACGGTCCGACCAATCACCGCCTGGGACGCCGAGAAGAGTTGAGATGACCGAACAGATGAGCGACGTAGAGCTGGCCGAGCATTACGACCGCACCCATGACCTCTCGGAATTCGAAGACGGAGAGGTCATCACGCCGCCCGAAACCAGCGAAACTCGCAACGTCACCATTTCAGTCCGGTTCTCGCCCTCGGAGCTGGCAGGGCTCGAAGCACACGCAAAGAATGCGGGGATGAAGCTCACCGCCTACATCCGCGCAACCGCCCTTGCCGCCGACGAGCCTCCGGTTGATCGAGCCGAAGTCCTCGACCTGATCGCTGCCCTGCGAAGCAAGGTCGCCAGTGCTGCTGATCCCGATCGGCTTGTCGTCGAGGTCAAACGCCTACGGAAGTAGCTGCTCTCCGGTCATGTCTGCGCTGCGTGGAACGCTCCGGTGGATCAGCGCCGGAGCGTTCGGGCAGACCGCAATGGAGAACTCCCTGGTGCAATTCCTCCGGCCGGAGCTGGTGGGAGAGATGGTCTACGCCGATCTCCCGCTCCACGGGCTGGTCGGCTGGGGGCGTACTGGTGGTCTGGGCCCATCGCCGTGGCCAGCCGTCGCCGGAGCCCAATCCTTGCCGCTGGGACCATATCGACCATCTCGATGTGGTGTCGAGGAGCCTGGCCAGCGTGCTTGGAAGTTGATCAGCGGCGTGTCCGAGATTCGAGAAGAAGGACTGAAAGCCAGAGTTCCCGGAATCATTCCCGACGGGCTGAGGCCCGCTCCACCGGAGTGGAACGGGCCTCGTGGCGAATAGTCTGTCCTCAGCCCTTCACGTGAGCGTTGTTGATGGTGACGCCCAAGTCGCCGCCGTCGGAGAACTCACCGATCACGGTCACCTTGTCATCGACGTCAAGCTTGGACAGCTCGTTGGCGGGGATGTCGTAGGCGCTGACTGAGAGGAACGCCCACTCGTCACCGTCGTTGATCCGGAGGATGTACTTCTTGCTGTCGAACAGCTCGGTGTCCACCTCCTCGACCACGCCCGTCACCTGGAGCGTTCTGCCCTTGTATGTGGCGTCGGCCCTCAACTCGTTGTCCTCGAAGTCCTTGATCAGCTTGGCCGCGCTGACCTTGACCACCTTGGCCTTGGGAGCCGGGGCTGGCTTCTCGACCGGCTTCGGAGCGGGCACGGGCTTCGCGGCGGGCTTGCTCGGCTCGACGCTGGGCTCCCTGGTGGGCTCCTCCGTTGGTGCCGCACTCGGAGGCTGCAGGCCATTCCCCGGATCGGTCTGGGTGGTGGTCGTCGTGCTCGCCACTCCGCCGATTAGCGCGGCGCAGCCGCCGATCATTAGGACGAACATGAGACCGACGCTGCCGAGCACGATGGCGACGATCTTGCCAGCGCCCATCTGCTTCGTGGCTGGAGGTTGGTGCATCGGCCCCTGCTGGCCCGGATACTGCTGAGACATGTTCGTCCTTGCTCTCTGCCTGCTTTCTCAGGCGGCTGTTTGGGTGTTCTGAGCGGCGACCATCTCGTTCGCTGGTCGGCAAACACATGGTGTCGAGGACCCCGAACACAAACCGCCTCGCGACTGCCGACCACCAGCGAACGGCGCAGAAGTATGTCGAATTGTTGGTTTTGACGAGTCGAATTCGAACTGGAAAAGGGGCGCCACTCGGCTAGGTAGTGGGCACGGAATCGCGGCCCAGCTCCGGAACCACGCTCCCACTAGGAGAGTTGGTAGTGGGCGATACTGGGATCGAACCAGTGACCTCTTCCGTGTCAGGGAAGCGCGCTACCGCTGCGCCAATCGCCCGAGGTGGAGACGGGATTTGAACCCGTGTACACGGCTTTGCAGGCCGTTGCCTCGCCTCTCGGCCACTCCACCGAGACTCCGAGCGGACGACGGGATTCGAACCCGCGACCCTCACCTTGGCAAGGTGATGCTCTACCAACTGAGCTACGTCCGCTTGTCCTTCCGGAAACGCGGGCCGCGACGCGATCTGGACCATAGCCGAGCCGAGCCGGGTAACCACTGGATCCCACCCGCCGGCGCGGTCTAGGTGGCGATTTTGTCCATCGCTGCTTCCCGCGTCGCGACACGGACACCCCACTGGCTCCGCTGCGGCTCTGGATCGACGGCCGCATGTACGATTCTGCGGCCGACGCCATCCTCTCGGCAACCGA
>CAWGEY010000001.1:0-613038 GCA_963821695.1 uncultured Actinomycetota bacterium | reverse complement strand
GATGTATTGCTAAGGACCTCTCCGGCGCGGCCACGTCTTGGTCTGGGTCCGTAGCGTCATGCGGGGCAGTAGCTCGACCAAACGGCCCGTCTGACTCGGTCGGTCCACTCTTCGGTGAGGTTTCTCGACGAAGATGAACCGCGTACGCAGCAACGCCGCGAGTGGGGCGACGCAAAGGCAACCGCGGAACCCGTTGTGAAGATGACCCGAGGCCGGAGTTTGCGCAGTATGCGAAACGCAGGCCAATACGCCCGCAAGAGCGGGATTGGGCTGCGCGGTTCTACGAGTGGAATCTCGACGGTGCACCAGCCCGCGTTAGAGAGTGCCGAAGCTGATCGCCGCGGACGAGCCGATCACGACACGATCGTGCGGGAGGCCGAGCTGCTCGATCAACGAGGTGAGCTCCCTCAGATGACCTCCGGCGGACCCGAAGCAGAATATTCTCGCTGCGCTCAGGCACGTTCGAGGGGACAACTTGTGGCATGCAGACCCTGTCGACCATTAGTGCGGGTAATTGAATCGGATGACCCTGGGCGCGCGGACAATCGGCGGGCAAAGACCGTTACCCTGAAAATCCGTGAAACACCGTTGCGCAGTGGTGCTGGCACTGGTCTTGGTCATCGCTGCCTGTACCTCGTCGGGAAAGTCGACCGGTGATGGTGGTGCGCACGTTGTCAGGCAGGTCAAACAGCCGGCTGCGCCGGATCCGGCGCTGGGCAAGATCTCGGCGGCATTCAACGCAAGCCGCCCCGGCCGCCTAACTGTCGACATCACGGCTCCTCCCGGGATGTCGGTAGATGCAGCTTGCGACCGATGGTGTGTTTGTGGTGCGCAGTGGGCAACTGGTCGCCGCCGTCCGCCGACCTGCCCATCTTCGACACGGTTTCCTCATGGTGTTCGGGCGGTTTCAGGGCGAATGCCACCGACGATCCGAAACCACCCGCGGTCACGTCGGTCGACGTCGATCCTACGTATGCCGCGGCGACCGCGAGCGTGGGCGGCGCAGCCCATCGTGTTTCCGAAGCCGGTCTTGGCGAGTCGCAACGTCGTATGGGTGCGGATCGAAGCGGGTCGGGTGAAGCTGGGTGTGCAAGAGGATTATGACTTTGCCGCCCCACTTGCCGACGACACCGTCCGAGACACCGACAGTGGACTGAAGGTCGTCGATCGCAACGGCAAACCGTATGGCGAGCAGAGCGCCAAGGGTGCGAATGGTTCGCGTGTTCGATGAGATCGTAGGTAGCCGATTGACGGTCGCCGACTTCAGCAATGCCTCCGCGTTCAAGATCACCTCGAGTGACGATCCGCTGTTCGCATCGGGTGGCAGCATCACCGGCGTGTTCCGCGACGAAGCCGACAGCGCTCGCCCGCACCGCGAACGGCGACGAAACGACGAGCGAGCATCAGTTCTTCCTGAGAACGAGTGCGCCGATCCAACCGGGCAAGAAATACACGATCACCTTCGCAAAGGATCGCATCGAACCGGTGACGCTGACGTTCGATCCGGCTTCGACCCGCAGTCCGTCGGTTCACGCCAACCAAGTGGGGTACCGCCCGACCGACCCCGTGAAGGTCGCGTACCTGTCGGCGTATCCAGGGACGACGAACTTGGTGACGTTCCCGGCTGCTCCGGGCTTCACGATTGTCGATGCAACGTCGAGTCGAGTGGTGCTGAACGGCACGGCCACACCTCGTGTGAACTCGAACAGAAACGAGTTCGACAAGGGGGACCTGACGGGAGTGCCGGTGTTCGAGATCGATTTCTCGGGCCTGCGCACGCCAGGAACCTACCGGGTTTGTGTCGACCAAATCGGCTGCTCGTTCGTTGTACCCGTCGCCGAAGACTCGACCTGGCTACGCGGCGGCGGTGACCGTCGCGCGGGCGATGTACCACCAGCGAAGCGGGACCACGTTGGAGGCTCCCTACACGGCGGTGAACCGCCCTCGGCCCTACCACCCCGAAGACGGCGTTGTCGTGGTGCAGTCGAAGAACACCCTGATGGAAAACGGCAACGGTCTGGACGATCAAGCCGACCGATTTGCGGAACTGGGCAAGGATGCGTCGACCACCGCGGTCGCAGAAGCCTGGGGCGGACACTTCGACGCCGGCGACTGGGACCGCCGCATACAGCACCTCCACTACATGCAGTCGGCCATCGATCTCGTCGAATTGTTCCCCGAGGTGTTCGCTGAACTCAACCTCGACATTCCCGAGTCCGGCAACAAGATTCCTGACGTGCTCGACGAAGGCCTGTGGGACCTCGATCTCTATCGGCGACTGCAGCTACCCGATGGGTCCATCCGAGGCGGGATCGAGGCCGACGACCACCCGATCGAGCATCAGACGTCGTGGACGCAACAGCAGCCCACCTACGTGTATGCGCCCGACCCCTATGCGACATACATCTACGCCGCGGTTGCGGCACAGGCGGCCCAGGTTCTCCAGAAGTACGACCAGGCACTGTCCGATACCTACCGAGCGTCGTCGCTCGCCGCCATGAAATGGGCCCAGGCCCAGAAGATTCCCGCGCCCTTCACCGAGCAGATCGACACGTTACGCGCGGTTGCCGCAGCGGCGCTGTATCGCCTCACCGCAGACACGCAGTGGCAGGACGTGTTCGTTGCGATGTCGACGCTCGACGACGGCCCACTCGATCTTTTGGGTTGCCACGGGTACGACCTCTGCAATTCGACGTGGATCTACGCCCGTACCGACCATGCGACGGTGCGTGCAGACGTCAAGCGCAATGCCGTCGAGAGCTTTCGCCGCAACGCCGATGCGCTGGTCGCCGGCCAAGACACGACGGCATTCGGGTGGACGATCGAGCATCCCTACATCCCGCTCGTCTGGGGTCTGGGTCCCAGTATCCCGAAGGTCATCGGCCTCGCGAGGGCATACGAACTGCTGGGGGACAAGCGGTGGTGTTCCGCAGCAGTGCGCTCGGCGTCCTTCGCCGGCGGCGCCAACCCGATGGACATGACCTTTGTGACCGGCCTCGGTCAGCGCAATCCTCGGACTCCGCTCGTGGTCGACAGTCTCGAAGACGGCATACCTTTTTGGCCGGGCACTCCCGTGTTCGGGTTGCACACGATGACGAAGGGCAGCGACGACTGGATCGACCAGTACTTCCTTCGTCCCGACACCATTCCGACTGCCGATCAGACCCCGTATCTGCACTCGTGGTACGGCTTGTCGAACGTGGCACCGATGAGTGAGTTCACCGTCTTCCAATCACACGCGGTCGCGTTGTTCGGGTTCGGCTACCTCGCCGCTCAATCGTGTTGAACTGATTCGAACTCGGCTTCACCGGGGTTCGACTCGCGCAGCCGTTCCTCGTAGTGCCGATCGCTCTTGCGCTGCGCCTTCACGAGTGCCACCCACGCGGCGACGACGAGTGCGGCCTCGGCGATGACGGTACCGGCCACCGCACCCTTCCAGCCCCAGAGGGGGATCAACGTGAAGTAGAGCCCCATCGACACCACCGCGGACGCGGAGTAGATGATCGCCCGCAATCCGAGTCGGCCGAGTCCGAGCAGCCCATTGAGGGGGAACTCCCACGCCGGGCCGCAGGATGATGTACGGGATGAGGAAGCGCAAGATCGTTTCCGAGCCCTGGAACTCGTCACCCATCACCGTCGTGATGATCGAGGCGCCGACCAACAGGCCGACGCTGGCCACTGCGGCGTACGCGACGGCCAGGCCGGTGAATCGAAGTGCGCGGCGCACGTGCTGGTTGACATCGCTGTCGTCGTGCTCGAGGAACCGCGCATAACTGGCGCTGGTCAAGGCGCTCACCGGGACGAGGGCCAGGCCGACGAGCTTGTATGCAGCGGCGTACTGGCCGACCGTGACGTCGCTCACACTCCGGCTCAACGCAACCTTGTCGCCGTCGTTCAACAGCGAATAGGCAGCCATGGGCGACGCAAAGATGGCGGTGGCCCTCACGTGGGGGAGACGAGGCCGACCGGGCATCAGCAACACGTTGGTCTTGCGTTGGAGGGTCACCGTCAAAAGCGCGAGGTAGAGAACGAAGGTCACGAAGTTCGTCAACGCGAGTGACTTGAGGGAAAGGTGGCCGCTGATCGACAACGTGGCAACCGACGCAACCCGCAGGAGAAGATGGCCTATCTGGATCTGAGCCTTCAGCGAGTACATCTTCATCGCCTGCGCCGTCGCCGCACCGATCTCGATCACTCCGGTGATCAACATCTCGGTCACGACGAAGGCCACGACGACGAGAAGGGGCAAGAGGGCACAACCAACGTCACGATGAAAACTGCGCCCGTAGCGAGCAGGAAGTTGCTGCACACGAGGATGCCCAGACACGACGAGATGGTCGCCCTCGGATCCTCACGATCACGCAAGAGAGCCTGGCCCACGACGAGACTTAACGCGGCGTAGGCCACGCCCATGAATGGGGCCATGACCGCATAGACGGCCGCGTAGTTGCCGTACGGGCCCGCGCCGAGGTCGCGGGCGAGGAAGATGCAACGTCGCCATGCTGGCGACGAGCCTGACTCCTCGAGTCCCAGTCCCCAGAACGTGTCGTGCGACAGCGACTTGTTCGATTCGTTGGAGAGGCCGGCCTTTGCCGCTCGAGCTTTGGCGATTATCGCGGTCATCGTGATCAGGAGTGCTTTGCTCGGAAACCGGTGACACCGGCGATCATTCCGAAGTTCTGCGCAACGGTGATCAGGGTCCAATGCCATCTGACGTAATCGTTGCGGCGAGCAAGGTCACGGGTCATGTTCGAACACTCGCCGCCCGGGCGCCGTTCACCGCTCGCAGCACCAGTCTGCCTCGACCTGTCATACCGGTGTGGAGGTGGATCACCACCTGATTGTTCCCGTACCAGAAGGACTTGCGGATCTGGAAGCGGAGGTTCGATCGCGACAGTGGCAACTCTTCGTCGATGAATGCGTTTGCCGCCATCGAAGTCGCGCACCGCCATCCCGTGCCGCGGCGAAAGAACGTCGTGGTCCCTCGCCGCCGGTGCGTCCGAATTCGGCGTGGAATCGAACTTCGGGGTGGTCTTTCAGCCACGAGGAGCGCAGGATCGAGTTCGCGGTGATGCCGAACAGCGGCTCGGAACAGTCTTCATAGACGTTGGATCGGCCGAGAAAGCCTTCGTGGGCGAGCCCACGCAGAGTGCTCCCTGCGGGGCCCAGTACGAGACTCCGCTCGACACGATGTCCCGTCGGTCAGCGCTTGTACTGCGAGGAGCTCCCCCAACCAGGATGGTCCAGGACTGGTGTCGTCGTCGATCATCGCAACCCAGTCGGCGCCCAGGCCGACGCCGAGTTCGAGGGCCCGATTCCGTGCGCTCGACAGATTCCTCGATCCGAGGGGGTCGTATGGATCGTCGTGGGGAAGTCTTTTGCCACGGCGGCGACCGCGTCTCGAGCGGAGCCATCGGGATCGTCGTCGACCACGACGACCTCGACGGTGAGGGGCATCCCGCTCCGCCTCGATGACCGCCGCCATCGCGCCGAGCCGGCACGGCGACCACATCGCCGGTCGCTGGTAAGTGCAGACGGTGATCGCGACCTTGCAGTGTTCGACTCGGGGCGCCTCGCCCACCGCGTTCGTTGGTCGCGGACCTCGGCTCTTCCCAACCCGCGAGTCGAAGCAGCGCGAGCGTGGACTCCCGCCAATCGGGCCAACTGAGGCCGAACGAGCACGCAGCTTTACGGGCAGTCTCGATCCGTTCGGGATCGGGGAGCAGTGCCACCAGTTCGTCCGCCATGTCGGCCGGGTGCTCCTCTGCCAGCGGACCTGCTGGTCGCCCAGCCCGATCCCCCGGGCGGACTCTTCGGACACCACGACGGGCGTCCCTGCTCGAAGCGCCTGCAGGACACTTCCACGAATGCCCCAGCCGTGTCCGCCGGGAAACGCGGCGACGGTCACTTGCCGCAGTTCGGCGAGCACGTCGGGCGGGTCGGGATGGATCTCGACGCTCGGGCCGGCGAGGCTTTCGACGCTGCTCGACGGTGATGCTCCGGCGAGTACGACGCGAGCATCTGGCACCGATCGAAGGACGATCGGTAGAACCGTCTCGCACAGCACTCGAGCGGAGGTCTCGTTGGGCGCCCAGTTCAGCCGGCCGACGAACGCGATGGTCGGTCGCTCCGGCAACGGGTATGCCTCTTCGGGCGCGTCCTCTGCGGGCACTCCGATCGGCACCTGCTCGACGGTCACCGCGAGCGCCTCACTCAGGAGGTGCGCGTCTGTTTGCTGACAACGACGATCGTGGCGTCGTTCTTGACGGCGTCCGTCTCGAGGCTGCGCATCTTACGGGCGTGCAACGACGCGACGACATGCGTGAGGTCGTAGACGGCGAGCGGCATCCAAGGCCATGAGCGATTCAGGATCGATGAGATGGCCGATCTTGCGCCGCGCCTTTCGTGGCGCCCAGTAGCGGAAAGACCATGGGGTTCAACGCGATCACGACGTCAGCGCGGCCGCCGGCCTCGCCGACCATGCGCCGGGCCGCGGCGGCCGTGCGCACCCACGCTGTCCGCCGGGACCGTCCGACCTTGGGTATCCACGCGCCCACGGGGCCCGTCGCAGAGGGAGCACGACCTCGGCCTTGGCGCGATCGAGTATCGCCGGACGAGGACCCCCGTCGTCGAAATAGGCGACGCTGACAGCAACGTCGGCCGGAGCGTGCGCGCAGCAAGTGGTATCCGATGGTCGTACATCCGTCGCCGCCTTCTGCAGGGTGGCGGGGAGGTGTCGCGCAAACGAGCAGGACACGCATCATGGTTGTGTCACCTCGTCCGAATACGAGGTGTCGACGAAGAAGCACTCGGCCTGGCGCGGTGACAACTGGTCGTCGAAAAGGGGATTGCGGCGAATGGCCGGGTAGACGGGATACGCGAGGTGTAGGTGTAGATCATCGCGAATCGTTCAGATCGATGAACCCGACCGTGATGGTAGACCTGCGCATTGTCAGCGATCACGACCGTTCCCTTCGGACCCACACATGCGTTCCAATTCGATTGGGAACGTGCCGGCGCATTTCGTCGTCGAGTATCGGGTCGCCCTTCGAGCGCAGCGCTCGCTCGCGAAGCTCCGTCGTGGCTCGAGTGCGACCCTTGTCCACATACTCGAACGGGCCGTCGTTCTCGGAGACATCGTTGATGTACACCATCACTCGAACGACCTTGCGGTCTTCTGTGTCGAGGTGCCAAAAGCGTGTTCGGTCTGCTCACCCGTGCCGATGTCTCTGCGCAAATGGGCGGCGGTGAACGCAACGGGCACCCGAAGGTAGGCCTCCATGAGGTCGAGAAGCGTAGGTTCGAGGCCGAGGAGCAGTAGGTCGGGATGGTGTGCGGCAAGCTCGGCAGGGTCGACGCTGACGCAATGCAATCCGGTGCTACGACCATCGAGATGATCGGCTTCGTCGGAAAGGCGCGCCGGAACTGCCGGGCATTGCTGCGACCAGCTCTGTGGCCGCGGCCATGAAGGAAACGCGGCGACTCAGGTCCAGTTCGTCGAGCGAGGTGACGCAGCCGCCGTCCACGCTCAACAAGTGCCCGAATCTGCGGACGAGTGGATCGTGCGAACGCAGGCGGGGCGAGCCGCGAACCATGCCATGCGCGGCGGATAGGTGATCCGTCCCGTTCGTCCTGTGTTCAGTCTTCTCATGATGTCGGTCACGTCGACTGCGTATCCCTATGACGACCAGAGCTCGCGGCGGCGCTGACGACATTCTCGAGGTGTCCTGAGATCGCTTCTACGACCGTCGGATGTCCAGTCGTGGCCGCGCGACCTCGCAGCGCGGCTCCGGATAGTCGCAGCGCGTCAGGATCTCTCGTGAGCTTTTCCGATTTCGCTCGACAGTCGACGAGCGGTGGGCACGACGGTGAGATGACGAAGCTCGGGGCCGACCACTTCCGGCAGACCGCCTCGCCGAGCGACGAGGGGAAGGGCGCCGGAAACGAGCGCCTCTGCGGCAACGAGGCCGAAGGGTTCCTCCCACTGGCTCGGCACGACGACGAGAGAACCCATTGCCCAATAGAGCGAGGCCGTGTCGTCGCGCTTCCCGAGCCAGACCACGTCGGGGTGGGCGTGAGCCTTGAGTCGGCCCAAGTAGGAATCGAATTCGGCGCGCTCGTGTCGTGTCGCACTGCCGGCGACGAAGAGGCGCAGCGGCGCGTGGGAGGTCCGACGCACGGTGGCGAAGGCGGCGAGTAGCTGTTCGATGCCTTTGAGCCGATCGATGCGACCAACGTAACCGAGCGCGATGTCTTCCGGCTGTAGCCCCAGCGACGCCCGCGCCGAGGCTCGTTCCTGAGGAGGGGCGTGCGGAATCGTTCCAGGTTCACACCGTTCGGGACCACGACGACCACGCGATCGTGGCAATCCGCTCTGAACCCACCGCCGGGCCAGCGACGACGACACGGCGATGAAGAGATCGACCTTGGACCGGCGCGAGTAGAGCTCGGGGTCGAGTTGCTCGCGCAGCCGTCCCTTGATTCTCTTCCAGCCGGTACGGAGGTGAAATGGCGGAAGGTGAAGATGGCTCACAACGGGGCGCCCGCCGAGCAGATCGGCGGTTTTCATCGCAATATCGAGTTCGCCGAGCGAGTGCACGTAGAGAACATCGGCATCACTGACCGCGTTTGCAAGCTGTTCTGCCGAAGCCGGCGAGTCAGGGTCGAATCTTCTGGTGCGGCCGACCGCGTTCCAGCGCGCAAGTAGGTCACCCTCGTGCTCATACGCACCGACGACCGTCCACCCGAGTTCGTGCAGGCCCTCCGCGATGGCGAGCTCCATGAGCTCCAGGCCACCGGCACTGTCGAGATGGCTCGAAACGAACCCGACCGTTGGGCGTCGAACCCCGCCTGACTCAGCCACCGAGGAGCGCCTTCCAGGTACGGGGATGCAATGTCACGGTGGGGTCGATCAGGGCCGCATCGCGGAGGATTCGACGAACGGTGGGTGAAAGAAGCCGAATTCGCGCCGAGTTGTCGTTGCGAATGACGCGGGCGACCTGCCGACGAAAGCCGGCGTTCAGATGACCTCGCAGGCGCAACTTCTCGGACCAAGGCCAGTCTTGATCCAGCAGATATTCCTGCAGGATGCGGCGGCCGGAGACGAGCGAAAGCACGGAGTGCGTGAAGTCGCCCGATGCAGTGATGGTTTGGTAGCCGCTCACCGTGCTTGCGCCGGGCGTGACGCACATGCTGGCGAGCGGCTCGTGGAGGTAGCCGACCGGCGCAAGCCTGCCCGCCTCGAGCCACAGTCGATGATCGTCGGCGGGAAAATCCGCGATCGCGCAGTGCCAACTGGCCTGCGATCTCGGACTTCATCACCGCGGAGGACATCCACACGCGAACACGGGAATTCGAAAGAGCGGCGCATGAACACCGTGCTCGACTCGATCGAGTCATTCTGGTTCGGCCAGGCCATCGAACTGAGCTCACTGAGCACGTTGCCGTCGTTGCCGACGAGCTTGTAGGCCGAATGGACCATGCCCGCTTCGGGATGCCGGTCGAGGAAGTCGACCTTGCGCTCGAGGTTCGTGGGGTACATCACGTCGTCGCTCATCAGCAACGCGGTGTAGCGCGATTCGGCACCCGCTTTGAGCGCACTGTTGACGTTCTTCACGAGGCCCATGTTCTGCTCATGGCGTATGAGCCGGATGCGTGGATCGGCGTACGCCTCGACCATCGCGACGGTGTCGTCCGTGGACGCGTTGTCCAGGACCACGAGGTCCCAGTCCGAGAATGTCTGCGAGAGCACACTGTCTATGGCATCGCGAACGAGTCGCGAACGATTCCACGTCGGAATCGTCACTGTAACTGTTGCCATCTCGCGCCACCTCACGCGTGGGTTGCGGCGAAACAGGCTTCGTCTCGCAACGCCGCGCCAAGTATAGGGTCTTCGTTTGCGTTGGCTTCTATGGGAAATATGACCCAGCGGACCTATTAGGCCAATGCAATTGTTGGATACCCTCGCTCCGTGGATGCGCTCCGGCTTGCTTACATAACGACCACACATCCGCTCACGAGCCAGACATTCGTGACCAACGAGATCCTCGCTCTCGAGGACTTGGGCTTCGTCATCGATCGCATCTCCCTGAACCCCACCGGCGAGTCCGATCGCCGCTCTGCCGTTGACATTTCCGAGGCAGACCGAACGTTCGTGGTGAAAGCGGTCCGCCCTTGGGACATCCTGCGCGTGCTCGCGCCGCGGCGAGTCGTCCCCTTGCGTTGTGGACTCTTCTGCTCCTCGCGATTCGGTTCAACCACGGCCGCATGCGGCGCGACTTCACCTACGTCGACGACATCGTCGAAGGCGTGGTGCGCGTGCTCGCGCGCTGCCCGCCGCCGGCGACGGCGCGCCGCATGCGCGTCTACAACATCGGCAATCACGAGGCCGTGCGAGCTGACCGACGTTCATCGCGACGCTCGAGCGTCTGCTCGGCCGCGACGGCGATCGCGCGACATCTGCCGATGCAGCCGGGCGACGTGCCGGCGACCTACGCATCGATCGACCGCCTGCGCGCGGCCACCGGCTTCGCGCCGCAGCACGCCGCTCGCCGACGGGCTCGCGCGCTTCGTCGCCTGGTATCGCGAGCTACTACGGCGTCGAGCGGCGCGGCTGAGCGCTGCGATGGTAAAATCGCGCGCCGCTTCGATCGCGTCGGGCGCGCGCCTCGCCCGCGTCTCCCATGATCCTCGTCACCGGCGGCGCCGGCTTCATCGGCGCCAACTTCGTGCTCGACTGGCTCGCCGCACGCGGCGAGCCGGTCGTCAACCTCGACAAGCTCACCTACGCCGGCAACCTCGGCAACCTCGCGTCGCTGCGCAGGCGACCCGCGCCACGTCTTCGTGCAGGGCGACATCGGCGACCGCGCGCTGGTCGACGCGCTGCTCGCCGAGCATCGGCCGCGCGCGTCGTCCACTTCGCCGCCGAGAGCCACGTCGACCGCTCGATCGACGGCCCGGCGGCGTTCGTCGCAGACCAACGTCGTCGGCACGTTCGCGCTGCTCGAAGCGGCGCGCGCGCTACTGGACGGCGCTCGCCGGCGAGCGCGAAGGCGGCGTTCCGCTTCCTGCACGTCTCGACCGACGAGGTCTACGGCTCGCTCGGGCCGACCGATCCCGCGTTCACCGAGACGACGCCGTACGCGCCGAACAGCCCCTACTCGGCGTCGCAAGGCGGCGCCGACCACCTGGTGCGCGCCTATCACCACACCTACGGCCTGCCGACGCTCACGACCAACTGCTCGAACAACTACGGGCCGTCCAGTTCCCCGAGAAGCTGATCCCGCTGATGATCGTCAACGCGCTCGCGGGCAAGCCGCTGCCGGTCTACGGCGACGGCCTGAACGTCCGCGACTGGCTCTACGTCGACGACCACTGCGCGGCGATCCGCGCGCGTGCTCGCAGCGCGGCCGGCCGGGCGAGACCTACAACATCGGCGGCAACAACGAGAAGACGCAACCTCGACGTCGTGCACACGATCTGCGACGCTGCTCGACGAGCTGCGGCCCGAGCCGCGAGCTACCGCGAGCGCTGATCACGTTCGTCACCGACCGGCCCGGCCACGACCGCCGCTACGCGATCGACGCGCGCAAGATCGCGCGCGAGCTCGGCTGGACGCCGTCGGAGACGTTCGAGACCGGCCTGCGCAAGACCGTCGCGCTGGTACCTCGACAACCGCGACTGGGTCGCAGCGGTGACGCAGCGGCGACTACCAGCGAGTGGATCGAGCGCAATTACGCGCGACGCGCGCAGCGCCTGGCGAGTCGCGCAACGCAAAGGCATCATCCTCGCCGGCGGCTCCGGCACGCGGCTCTATCCGGTCACGCAGGTCGTCTGCAAGCAGCTGCTGCCGGTCTACGACAAGCCGATGATCTACTACCCGCTGTCGACGCTGATGCTGGCCGGCATCCGCGACATCCTGATCATCTCGCACGCCGCAGGACACGCCGCGCTTCGAGCAGCTGCTCGGCGACGGCAGCGCAGTGGGGCATCGATCTCAGCTACGCGGTGCAGCCGAGCCCGACGGCCTGGCGCAGGCCTTCATCATCGGCGCGCGAGTTCGTCGGCGGCGACCCGTGCGCGCTGGTCCTCGGCGACAACATCTTCTACGGCCACGACCTGCCGCGCAGCTGCTGCGCAGCGCCGACGCGCAGACGGACGGCGCGACGGTCTTCGCCTATCACGGTGCACGATCCCGAGCGCTACGGCGTCGTCGAGTTCGACGCGCAGCGGCGCGCGCTGTCAGCATCGAGGAGAAGCCGGACGCAGCCGAAGTCGCAGCTACGCGGTCACCGGCCTCTACTTCTACGACAACGCAGGTGCGTCGACATCGCCGCGCGACCTCAAGCCGTCGCGCGCGCGGCGAGCTCGAGATCACCGACGTCAACCGCGCTACCTCGAGCGCGGCGAGCTCGACGTGCGAGGTGATGGGCCGCGGCTATCGCCTGGCTCGACACCGGCACGCACGAATCGCTGCTCGAGGCCGTCGCAGTTCATCGCAGACGATCGAGCAGCGGCAGGGCCTGAAGATCGCCTGCCCGGAGGAGATCGCCTGCCGCATCGGCTACATCGACGCCGCGCAGCTGCGAGCGCTCGGCCGCAGCCGCTGGCGAAGAACGGCTACGGCCAGTACCTGCTGCAGCTTGCTCGACGAGCCGGGTGTTCTGATGAAGGTCACGCCGACCGCGACTCGCCGGACGTGCTGATCGTCGAGCCGCGGGTGTTCGGCGACGAGCGCGGCTTCTTCTTCGAGAGCTTCAACGCAGCGCGCCTTCGCGCGAAGCGACCGGCATCGACGCCGACTTCGTGCAGGACAACCACTCGCGCTCGCGCGCAGCGGCGTGCTGCGCGGCCTGCACTACCAGATCCAGCAGCCGCAGGGCAAGCTGGTGCGCGTGGTCGCGCGGCGAGGTCTTCGACGTCGCGGTCGACCTGCGCCGCAGCTCGCCCACGTTCGGGCGCTGGGTCGGCGTGACGCTTGTCGGCGGAGAACAAGCGCATGCTGTGGGTGCCCGCCGGGCTTCGCGCACGGCTTCCTCGTGCTCTCCGAATCGCGCGGAGTTCCTCTACAAGACCACCGACTACTACGCGCCCGAGCACGAGCGCACGCTGCTGTGGAACGATCCCGCGCTCGGCATCGACTGGCCGCTCGACGGCGAGCCGATCGCTCGCGCCGAAGGACGCCGCCGGCACGCCGCTCGCGCAGCGCCGAGACCTACGCCGTGACGAGCCGGCGTGATGCGCGATCCTGCTCACCGGCGCGAGCGGCCAGCTCGGCGCGCGAGCTCGCGCGCGCTGCTGCGCCGCGCTCGGCGACGTCGTCGCGCACCGATCGCGCGACGCTCGACCTCGCGCGACGCCGGATGCGATCGTCGCGCGTCGTGCGCGACGTGCAGCCCGACGATCGTCGTCAACGCCGCGCGCGTACACCGCGGTCGATCGCGCCGAGACGCGAGCGCGACGCGCGCGTTCGCCGTCAACGCGCGACGCGCCGCGGCGTCCTCGCCGAGGAGGCGAAGCGCATCGGCGCGCTGCTCGTCCACTACTCGACCGACTACGTCTTCGACGGCGCGCGCGCACGTCGCCGTACGCCGAGGACGCGCCACCGGCGCCGCTGAACGTCTACGGCGCGAGCAAGCTCGAAGGCGAGCGCGCATCGCCGCCTCGGGCGCGCGACGCGCTGGTGCTGCGCACGAGCTGGGTGTACGGGCTGCGCGGCAAGAACTTCCTGATGACGATCCGCCGGCTCGCCGCGCAGCGCGACGAGCTGCGCATCGTCGACGACCAGGTCGGCGCGCCCAACTGGTCGCGCGCGCTCGCGCGCGCGACGCTGCAGCGTGCTGCGCCTCGGCCGCGAGCGACTCGCGAGCGCGCCGGCCTCTATCATCTGTCCTGCAGCCGGCGAGACGACGTGGTACGGTTTCGCGCAGGCGATCCTGCGCGACGTGCCGCGCCGTCGCGTCGTCCCGATGCCACGACCGAATACCCGACGCCGGCGCGGCGGCCGGCGTATGGCGTGCTGGACACGAGCCAATTCGCGCGTACGTTCGGATTCGCGCTGCCCGACTGGCGCGATGCGCTGGACGCGTGCCTCGCGAGCCCGGCGGAGCCGGTCGGTGCCGTGTCGGCTGAACCATGCGTCGCGCGTTGATCGAACTCGCGCAGCGGCCGCATGCCCGTCGCGGGCGCAGAAAGAAATTCAGGGAGATTCGATGCGAACCATCGTACCTGCTCATTCTCGGCCGTTCTCGGCGCGCTGGCCGTCGCTGCGGCTTGTCGGTGATCGGCGACGCCCGCAGCGGCGACGGCCGTGCCGCCGGCCGCGTCTACCGTCCGTCGGCATCTCCGTACCGAAGGCCGCGGCCCGCGGCGATCGCCCCGCGTCGGTCGCCCGGCAAGCTGATCGAGCTCGCGCCGCCCGACCGACGCGGAGACGGCGGCGATGAAGGCGAAGAACGCCACGCCGAAATCCGCGGCGGCCGAGCGCGCAGAGCCGCAGAAGGGCGCACCGCTCGCCATCGGCTTTCCGCGCGACGATCCCGGCGACGTCGCAGCGACGTCGACCTCTCGTCGCTGGGCTGGCAAACCCTCGAGGACGGCAGCCGCGTGGCTCGCATCGACATCCGTTCGCCCGGCGCCGCAGGCGCTCCGCGTCGCGCTGGCGCTGACGCGCGGCGCATCCGGACATGACGATGCAAGTTCGCCGGCAGCGGCGCGCGTGCCGAAGTGTTCGGCCCGCGGCCGCTGAACGCGCTCGCGGAGTCGAGCGAGCGCGAGCGGCATGTTCTGGACGCCGGTGCTCGAAGGCGACACGGCCACGATCGAGTTGCACGCCGCAGCCGGGCGCGAGCTTCGACGGCCTCTCGATGCGCATCGGTCCGCTCGCCGCACATGGTGCGTCGCGGGTGATTCGCTGTTGCCGCATCGATGCCAAGCGCGCGAATCGGACATCGGTGCGCGCTGCCGCCTGCAACATCGACGTCGCGTGCGTGTCGCCGTCCGCGGCGCTGACGCAGGCCGCGAACAGCATCGGCAAGCTGGTGTTCAACGATCGCGCAGGCTTCAGCTACCACTGCAGCGGGACGATGCTCAACGATTCGACCCGCACGTTCACGCCGTACATCCTCACGGCCAATCACTGCATGGCCGAGGATCCGGCGTTCATGGCGGCGACGGTCAACGTCTACTGGTTCTTTCGCGCGCAGACTGTGCGGCAGCCTCGCGACGCCGCCTTACGCGCTGCAGGCCGGCGGCGCGATGCTGCTCGCCCGCAGCGACGACTGGGACTGGATGCTGCTGCGCACGTACACCGCGCCGCCAGCCGGCGTGACGTTCTCGGCGTGGCGCGCGGAGCCGGTGCCCGAGGGCGCCGTGGTGACCGGCCTGCATCATCCTCGCGGCGATCTCGCCAAGTTCAGCCAGGGGAATACGAGCTGCGCGGGCTCGATGAGCTGCCAGGCCGGCTATCGCATCTACCCGGACGGCACGACGTTCATCCGCGTGGTCTGGAGCCAGGGCACGACCGAGCAAGGCTCGTCGGGCTCGGGGCTGTTCACGTTCCTGCAGGGCGGCGGATTCTACGAGCTGCGCGGCGGCCTGTTCGCCGGCGACGCGTCGTGCGCGCTGCCCGACGGCGCCGACTACTACTCGCGGCTCGACAACATGCTGCCGCTCACGCGCCAGTACCTGACGCCGGACGCGCCGAATACCCGGGAGCAGTCGGTCGTCGTCGAGTTCTACCACGAGGAGCTCGACCACTACTTCATCACCGCCGATCGCGAACGAGATCAACCTGCTCGACACCGGCGTGGTCGCGCGGCTGGGTGCGCACGGGCATCCGCTTCCTCGCGTACGCGACCCGGCCGCCGGCACCAACCCGGTGTGCCGCTTCTACTTGCGGCCCGAAGTCGGCAACTCGCACTTCTACTCGGGCGACCCGAACGAGTGCGCGCAGGTGGCGGCACGCTTCGGCGCGAGCTGGATCCTCGAGAGCCCGAACGTGTTCTACATCGCGCTACCGAATCTCGTCAGCGGCGCATGTCCCGCGGGAACCACGCCGGTGTGGCGATTCTTCAATTCATCGACGCTCAACCACCGCTACACGACGGAAGTGTTCATCCGCTTCACGCTGCTTTCCGATCCTCGCTGGGTCGCGGAAGGCTACGGCCCCGAAGGGGTGATCATGTGCTCCGAGACGACGTAGGACCGGACGCGCGGCCTGGCCGGGGCGTGTGCCGCGCGCGCCGGCGAGGCAAGGTTTGATCCTCGCGTCAGGTCGATCTGGATGAGCGACATAACGCAGCTGCTGCAATCGGCGAATGCCGGCGACGCGAACGCCTCGCGCGAGCTCTTCGAGCGCATGTACGCCGATCTCAAGCGGCTCGCGCACGGCAACCTCTACCGCAACGGGGGGCGAGCGGAGCTCAACACGACGATGCTCGTGCACGAGAGCTACCTGCGGCTCGCGGCGCGTGGCGGACTCGCACCGGCCGATCGGCCCGCGTTCTTCGCTTATATAGGCAAGGTGATGCGAAGCGTCGTTCTCGACACCGTGCGCGAACGGCGCGCCGAGAAGCGCGGCGGCGGGGTCGAGCCGCTGCAGCTGACGACCAGCATCGCGAGCGAGGTCATCGACGACGAGCAGCTGCTCGCGATCGACGAAGCGCTCCATTCGCTCGAACGCCTCGCGCCCGAGCTGCGCAAGCTCGTCGAGATGCGCTATTTCGCGGGCTTGACCGTCGCGGAGATCAGCGAGGCGAGCGGCCGCTCGGTGCGCAGCGTCGAGCGCGACTGGGAGAAGGCGCGCGCGTTGCTGAGAAAATTGATGTCCGAATGACCGACGAAAAAGGCGCGCAAGACGTTCTGCGGAAACTGACGCCACCGTAGAACTTTTTTCGACAAGGGTGAGAAAGGCGCCCGGCGAGGGCGGCCCCGTCGGCGGGCGCAAGTAGAATCGCGCAACAACGAGCGTCGTTGGCGGCCGAGCGCCCGACGCGAGTGTTGGCCGGCGCTCCCGATGAAAAGACGTGCGACGCCGGCGTTTCGCATCGTCACGCTCTCACGGACGCGTTTTTTCATCGGATCATGAAGCTGGGGGACATGACGCCGGGGGAGTTCGAGCGGCTATCGACGCTGCTCGACGAAGCGCTTTCGCAGCCGGAGCACGCGCGCGAAGCGTGGCTTGCGCACCTCGCCGACCGCGATCCCGAATCCGCTGCGCACGTCGGTGAGCTGCTGCAGTCCGCATCGGCGGCGAATGCGCAGCGGCTGCTGGAAACGCGGCACGTGATCGAGCAGCGCCTCGCGCAGGCGGCGCCGACCGAAACCTGGGTCGGCCGCACCATCGGCCCGTATCGCGTCATATCGGCGCTGGGGCAGGGTGGCATGGGATCCGTGTGGCTCGCGGAGCGCGCCGACGGGCTGTTCTCGCGACGCGTGGCCGCTCAAGCTCGTGCATCGCAGCCTCGAAGCGTCGGCCACCGAGCGCTTCGCGCGCGAGCGCGCAGATCCTCGCGGGCCTCGATCATCCCAACATCGCCCGCCTGCTGGATGCGGGTTTCACCGACGACGGCCAGCCGTACCTCGCACTCGAGTACGTCGAGGGCAAGCCGCTCACTGCGTATTGCGATGCGCGCGGCTCTGAGCGTTCGCGGCCGCGTCGAGCTGTTCCTGCAGGTGATCGAGGCGGTGCAGTTCGCGCACTCGAAGCTGATCGTGCACCGCGACCTCAAGCCCGCGAACATCCTGGTGACCGAGGATGGCAGGTGCGGCTGCTCGACTTCGGCATCGCCAAGCTCATCGCCGAAGGGCACGCGGACGATTCCGCCGCTCACGCAGGTCGCGGGAAGCGCGTTCACGCCGGAATACGCTTCGCCGGAGCAGATCCTCGGCGACGCGTCACGACGGCGAGCGACATCTACGCGCTCGGCGTCGTCCTCTACGAGCTGCTCTGCGGCAGGCGGCCGTACCAGCTCAAGCGCGACTCGCGCGGGGCGCTCGAGGACGCGATCCTGGGCGCCGATCCGGTACGCCCGAGCCAGGTGCCGATCCCGGACCCGGTCGCGCGTGCCCGCTCGTCGTCGGTGAAGCGCTTGCGGCGCGAGCTCGAAGGCGACCTCGATACGGTCCTGCTCAAGGCGCTCAAGAAGAAGCCCGAGGCGCGCTACGTGTCGGCCGACGCGCTGGTGCCGACCTGCAGCGACACCTGCGCGGGCAACCGGTCGTGGCGCGGCCCGACACCGGGTGCCTACCACCTGCGCAAGTTCATCGTTCGCAACAAGTGGGCCGTCAGCGGGGCCACGGTGACTGCGCTCGCGCTCGTCGCCGGCACCGCCGTCTCGCTTTGGCAGGCGAGCGTCGCCCGCGATCATACCGCGGCCGCGCAGCGCGAGGCCACCAAGGCCAAGGTGGTGCAGGACTTCCTGCTCGACATCTTCAGCATGAACTCCGTCGAGCAGCGCGATCCCGAGAAGGCGCGCCAGACTACGGCGCGCGAGCTGCTCGACCTGGGTTCGAAGCGCGTCGACGAGGCGCTCAAGGACGCGCCCGACGCGCGCAACGAGGTGCTCGGAACGCTCGCGAACATGTACTGGCAGCTCGGCCTTCCCGACGAAGCCGCGAAGCAGCAGCGCCAGCGCATCGAGATCGCGCGAAGGTTGCACGGCTCGGACGATCCGCGCGTCGCCGAGGCGATCCTCGCGTACGCCGACGCGATCATCGAGTCGCCGGCACGCGGCTCGGCCATAACCGTGCTCGACGAGGCGAAGCGCGTGCTCGACGTCACCGGCGACGTGACGTCCGAGCGCCGCGGGCGCCTGCTCATGCTGTACGCGAGAGCGCACAGCTATACCTCGTTCCGGGACACGATGCACGCCGCCGACGAGGCGGTCGGTTCTTCCGCAAGCATCATCCGGACTCGTGGAGCGTGCCGCGTGCGTTGCAGGTCGCGGCGGGCGCGCGGATGTCGCTCGGCGAATACGAGCAGGGCGAAGCGCTCTACCGCGAGGCGCTTGCCGAGGTCCGGCGGCTCGAGCCGGGGCTTCGGCGTTCGCCATCGTTCCGCTGGCGGGAATCGCCAACGCGCGCTCCGCGCTCGGCGACGTGGCGGAGGCCGAGCGTCACTACCGCCAGGCGCTCGCCGTATCGCTCGAGCGGAACGGTCCCTACCACAGCGAGACGCTGCAATCGCAGGTCCGGCTCGGACATTACCTCCATCTCACCTCGCGCCGCGACGAGGCGCGCCGGCTGATGGCGGATGCAACCGACAAGCTGTCGCCGCCATCCGGCCCGCTCGCCGCCGGGCTACGTGATCGCCGTGGTTTCCGGCATCCGCGCCTCCGCGATGATCAGCGAAGGCGCGCTGGCGACCGCGCGGCCGCTGAATGCGATCGACATGGCCGACGCCCGCCAGAACTTTCCCGATTCGGGACCGCTGACCGGCGCGTTGCGCATCCAGGCCGCGCTCGAGCACGCGCTCGGCAACTACGCGAAGGCCGACAGCCTCCTCGCCGAAGCAGACCAGCTGTGGCAGCGCGTGGGACGCGACGCCGAGCCTGCGCTGCGCAACCGGTTCACGATCGATCGTGCGCGCGTCGCCGTGTCGCGCGACGATCCCGAAGCTGCGCTAGCGCTGTTGCGGAAGGTCGTGCCGCCGCGCTACCTCGCCAAGCTGCCGTTGAGCCTCGAGCTGGTGACCGTCGATTCGCTCACCGCGCACGCGCAGATACGGCAGCGCCGCTACGAAGATGCGCTGCGAAGCGCACAGAAGGCGCTGCAGGCGGTCGAGTCGTCGCCGGTCCGTCCGTTCTATCCGTGGCTCGAAGCCGAGGCGGCGCTGCGCCTGGGCATGGCGCAGCACGCGCTCGGCGATGTAGCCGCCGCTCGTGCGACGCTCGCTCGCGCGCTGGAGCTGCGCTCTGCCGTCGACGTGCCCACGAGCCCCGCGCTCGCAGAGGCGCAGCTCGCGCTTGCGCAATGCCTGCAGGACCTTGGCGACCGGGACGCAGCGGCGACGCTCGTCCAGCGAGCCCGGGCGATCCTCGATGCGGAACCACGACCCGGCCCGCACTACTCGCGTGCGCTGCCCGAAGCTGCGCGGCCGCGCTGACGCCGCTTACCGCCCGCCACGCCGAGCGCCGGCGTCAGAAGCGAATCGCCGCGTCGATGGGGTCGCCGACACCGAGCGTGGCACCCGCGCCGCCGGTGACGATCGCGTTCATGCCGAACGTGACGCCGGCGAGCTTCTCGTCCGCCGATTCGTCGCCGAGCGTGGGCAGCGGCTCGATGCGACCGCGCGCGCGGTCTGCCTGGTCGGTCGTGGTGACCTGGCATCGCGTGCACGGCTTGACGAGCCGCAGCACGCACGCCGCCGCATGCGCGATCGTGTCGATGTGGTCCTCGTCGAAGGCGGTCGAGGCCGTCGATCACGACGTTCGGACGGAAGCGGTTCATCGGCAGCGCCGCATGGCCGCGCGCGCGAGGCGCTCGTTGAGGTCCGCGAGCGACGCCGCGATCGACGACGAGCACCGGATAGCCGTCCGCGAACATCGTGTGCGCGCCCGAGTCGCCCGCGTATTCCGGTTGCACTCGCGCGGCGCGCGCGATCGAAGCGCACCAGGCGCACGTCGTGCGCCGAGCCAGTCGGACAGCCAGCCGGCCGCCGCGTCGCCGGCATCGGAGCCGCGCACTGTGCTGCGCCATACGACGACGTCGCGCGAACGCGCCGCGCGTCGGACGCAGACTCGAGCGGCGCAGTGGGGCGCCGCAGCGCAGGCCCGGCCGCCGCCAGCATCGACGGCGACGAGCGCGAGGCGCGGAGCTCGCGCTGCGTGAGGAAGCGGCCCTCGTCGTCGACGACCATCCATTCGCGGTCGCCGAACGCCGCGCGACGCGAGGCCCGTGACGGCCACGTCGGCGGCGTCGCACGTCGATGCCGCGGCAACCCTTGACCGGATAGACGTTGCAGCGAGGCGATCGTGACGCGGCGTCCGGACTGCAGACGCTGCCGGCGCGGTGCTACCGCAAGCCGGCCGCGTAGTCCGCAGCGCCTTCATCTGCGCGTCGGTCAGCTTCTTGCGCGATCGGTGCCATGATGCGGCCGTCGGCGTCCTTGCCGCCGGCTCGTTGCCGCGCTCGCCGGACTTGAACGCCTTGAGCTGCGCGTAGGTGTAGTCGGCGTACTGGCCCGACGACCTCGCGGAAGTTCTTCGGGATGCCCGCGCCCGTGGGCGAGTGGCATGCCGCGCACGCCGGGCACGCCGCGCGGCGCGTCGCCGCCGCGGAACATCTTCTGCCCGGCTTGGCGACGAGCTGCGGATCCCTGCGCCGCGAGGCTCTTGGGCTTCTGCTGCGAGAAGTAGACGCCGAGCGCGACCATGTCGTCGGCGACAGCCGCTGCGCGATGCGCTGCATGATCGGGTTGAGGCGGATGCCCGCCTTGAAGTGCGCGAGTTGGCGGCTGATATACTCCGCGCCCTGCCCGGCGAGGTTCGGATTCGCCGCGACGGCGCTGTTGCCGTCGGCGCCGTGGCATGCGGCGCAGACCGTCTCCGCGAGTCTGCTTGGCCTTGGCGAGGTCGGGCTTGGCCGCGCCCTGCGCCGACGGCGGGCGCGTGCGCGCACGGCGACGACAGCGCAGACCGCAAGCGGCCAGCAGCAACGAGACGATCCATTCGGTACACTCCTCGATCGATGCAGCCGCGTGGCCAGGCCGACGCGCGTGACTGAAAGATCGCGTGAAAAAACACGCCATTGTAACGGACGGCGCGCCGGCCGAAGCCGCCCGACGCGCCGCGTCGCGCAGCGCCCGCATCCGCTGGTCGGCGCCCGCTTCCTCCTCGGGGTCGCGGAGCGAGGCGCAGCTGCCGGCGCGGGCGCGCCCGAGATCGCATTCGCCGGACGGTCCAACGCCGGGAAGTCGAGCGCCATCAACGCGCTCGCCAATCACACGCGCCTTGCGTTCGCGAGCCGCACGCCCGGGCCGCACGCAGCAGATCAACCTCTTCGCGTTGCGCTGCGGCGCGCTGGTCGCGGACCTGCCCGGCTATGGCTACGCCGCCGTGTCCAACGGTCAAGCGCGACTGGCAGGAGTTCCTCTGGCACTACGTGAGCACCCGCAACACCTCGTGGCCTGGTGCTCATGGTCGATGCGCGGCACGGCCTCAGCGACTCGACCTCGCCGTGCTCGACAGACTTCGTGCCTTCGGGACGCCCCGTGCTGATCCTCGCCACCAAGGCCGACAAGCTCAATCGGGCCGAGCAAGCGAGAAGCGCGGCGGCGATCCGCAAGGAACTGCACGCGACGCTTTCCGCGCAGGCGCGCGTCGCAATTCGCGTGCATTCTTTTCTCCGCGACCGCGCGCGTCGGGCTCGTGGAGGCGGACGAGTGCATCGCGCGATTGGCCGGGCCTCGCAGCCGACCGGCGGCGCGGTAAGCGCGAGCAACGCGGGTCGCGCAGGCCAGCGGCGACGTGCGTTGCGCGAGACGGGAGAAAAAAGGCCCCGCGATCAAGGGGAGTGACGCGGGGCCTTTGAAACGCCCGACCGGCTTTCGCACAATCCGGGCACCCGCTCAGGGAGGGTAGCGGGAGACGTTCAACCGTCCGTGTGTGTGACCCGGCCCCCGTGAACCGAGTTCCCCGATTTTCGTGAATTCGCGCCCGCAATGTCCGGGTTGCCATCGAACGGAACGACTATGACATCGAGCCCGTCACCCGCGCCGTCGGTGCTTGCCGGGATCCGCCAGGTGCTCGTTGCGCACCTCCCGTTCTCGGCGATGCAGGATGCCGACGTGGAGATCGTCGTGCGTGAAGCGACGGTCCGCTATTACGCGCCGGGACAGACGATCGCCGCGCCTGCGGAAGCGCCGCCGACGCAGGCGTTCTTCATCCGCCAGGGCAGCGTCCGCGGCGACCCCGCGCCGCACGCTTCCGGCGTGGCGGCGCCAGCCGCGGCGTGGGAAGGCAACGCAGGCGAGATGTTCCCGTTGCCGGAGCTGCTCGCCAGGCAGCCCGTGACGCGAACGTACGCAGCCGTGCAGGACGTGTTCGTGTTCGCGATTCCTGCCACCGTGTTCGATAGCCTCGTCGAGCGCTCGCCCGTCTTCGCGGATTTCTGCACGCGCACGCTGTCGCACCTGCTCGAGCGCGCCCGCGCCGCCGTGCAGGCCGAGTACGCAGCGGCGCTGACCGAGCAGCGCGGCAGCGGCACTTCGCTTGCGGCGCTCGCTCGACAGCCTGCCGTGACCGTCGAGCGCACGATGCCGATCGGCGACGCATTGCAGCTCATGGAGGCGAAGCGCATCGGAACCCTGCCCGTCGTCGATGCAGCGCGCCGTCCGCTCGGCATCTTCACGCGCCAGGACGTCGTCGGCCGCGTCGTGCTGCCGCAGCGTCCGTTGACGACGCCCATCGGCGAGCTGATGAGCGCGCCGGTGATCACGCTCGCCGCCGATGCCACCGCCGCCGACGCGGCCTTCGCGATGGCCGCGCGGGGCATCCGGCACGTCGTCGTCGTGGACGACGGCGGCGCGGTCAGCGGCGTGGTTTCCGAGCGTGACCTGTTCGGCATGCAGCGGCTGTCGGTGCGGGAGCTCGCTTCCGACATCCGGCGCGCCCGCGACGTCGATGCATTGCGGCAGTCGGCGGCCGACGTGCGCGCGCTTGCCCACGTCCTCGTCGCGCAAGGGCTCGCGAGCGGGCACCTCACGCGCATGATCGCGAGCCTCAACGACCAGGTGCTGCAGCGGCTGCTCGACCTGATCGCGCCGCGCTTCGGGCTCGAGGGAATCACCTTGTGCTGGATCGGCATGGGCAGCGAGGGACGTCGCGAGCAGACGATCGCAACCGATCAGGACAACGGACTCGTCTTCGTCGCGCGCGACGACGAGGCCGACGCGGTGCGCGCGCGGCTGCTTCCGTTCGCGAAGGAAGCCAATCACGCGCTCGACGCGTTGGGATATCCGCTGTGCAAGGGCGGCGTGATGGCGATGAACCCGCGATGGTGCGCATCGCTCGCGCAATGGCAGCGCGCGTTCCAGGGCTGGATCGAGCGCGGCGATCCGGAAAGCCTGCTCGCCGCGAGCATCTTCTTCGATTTCCGCGCGCTGTGGGGCGATGCGACCCTCGCGCACGAGCTGCGCAACGACGTCGCGACGCGGGCACGCGCGAACACTCGCTTCCTGAAGCAGCTGGCCGACAACGCGCTGCGCAACCGGCCACCGCTCAACTGGTTCGGCGAGCTGCAGGCGGACGGTGCTGGCATCGATCTCAAGCTGCGCGGAACCTCGCTGGTCGTCGACGGCGCACGCATCCTCGCGCTGGCGGGCGGCGTGACCACCACGAACACCGTCGAGCGCCTGCTGGCGGCAGCGCCGGTGCGCGGCATCCCCGTGCCTGAAGTTCGTGCCTGGAGCGATGCCTTCGAATTCCTGCAGCTCCTCCGCCTGCGGACCCAGCATCGGCGAAGCGCGGGGATGCTCGCGCCATCGGACAATCCGAACCTTGTCCCGCTCGACGATCTGTCCAGCCTCGATCGCCGCATCCTCAAGGAATCGCTGCGGCAGATCCGCACGCTCCAGCAGCGCCTCCAGCTCGACTATCCCGGCTAGCGCGCGACGACGGACATCGTGCGCCGCTGGTTTACTTCGCGCTGCGGGCCGGGCGTGCGCCCGGGCGCTGGATCGTCGTGGATACCGAGACCACGGGCCTCGATCCGGACACCAGACGCGCTGCTCGCCATCGGCGCGGTCGGCGTCGACGCCGAGTGGCATTCGCGCTCGCGACAGTTTCGAGATCGTGCTGCGCCACGACGGCTCGCTCGATGCCGCGAACGTCGTCGTCCACGGTCTCGGTCATGGCGCCGTGAGCGCCGGCGTTGCACCGCTCGACGCGCTCGTGGCGTTTCGCCGTTGGGCCGGCGACGCGCCGTGCATCGCCTTTCATGCGGAGTTTGACCGGCGCGTCCTGGCGCGCGCCTCGCGCCTTGCGCGTGTCGCGCCCGTGGCGGGGCCCTGGCTCGATCTCGAGCCCCTGGCGGCCGCGCTGGAGGCGCGAGGTTCGAACCGGGGCGGGCGCTCGCTCGACGACTGCCTCTCTGCCTACGGCATCGACTGCGCGTTCCGGCACAACGCCGCCAGCGATGCGCTGGCTTCGGCCGAGCTGCTGCTGAGGCTGCGCGCGATGGCGGCGTCCGAGGCAGTTCGTCGGGTTCGACCGCTTGCGCGCGCTGACGCGCCAGCATCGCTGGCTCGGTCGCGGCTAGTCTTGTGGCCGACGCTCGCGGCGCCGCCGGCAACGACGTACTCCCGTAGGTTAGGATTGGCCGCATGAACCCGGCACCGCGGGACCTGCGATGACGTTCGCGTTCACCGGCCGCTATCCGGCGCGCCGCCCGCGCCGCATGCGGCGCGACGATTTCTCGCGCCGCCTGATGCGCGAGCACCGGCTCACGGCCGACGACCTCATCTACCCGGTGTTCGTGATCGACGGCGCGAGCCGCGAAGAGCCGGTCGCGTCGATGCCGGGCGTGTCGCGCAATTCGATCGACCGCCTGCTGCACGATGCCGAAAGCTGCGTCGAGCTCGGCGTTCCGGCGATCGCGCTGTTCCCGGTCATCCCGCGGATCAGAAGACCGACGACGCCGCGAGGCGTGGCATCCCGAAGGCCTCGTGCCGCGCGCGGTGCGCGCGCTGAAGAAGCGTTTCCCGAGCTCGGCGTCATCACCGACGTCGCGCTCGACCCCTACACCACCCACGGCCAGGACGGGCTCATCGACGCACGCCGGCTATGTGCTCAACGACGAGACCGTACCGCGCTCGTGAAGCAGGCGCTCGTGCATGCGCGAGGCCGGCGTCGACATCGTCGCGCCGTCGGACATGATGGACGGGCGCATCGGCGCGATCCGCGAGGCGCTCGACGCCGGCGGCTTACATCCACACGCGCATCCTCGCGTATTCGGCCAAATACGCGTCGGGTTTCTACGGCCCGTTCCGCGACGCCGTCGGCTCGGCGGCGCACGCTCGGCGGGCGGCAACAAGTACACCTACCAGATGGACCCGGCGAACAGCGACGAAGCGCTGTGGGAGGTCGGCCTCGACCTCGCAGGAAGGCGCCGACATGGTGATGGTGAAGCCGGGCATGCCGTATCTCGACATCGTGCGCCGCGTGAAGGACACGTTCGGCGCGCCGACCTACGTCTACCAGGTGAGCGGCGAATACGCGATGCTCAAGGCCGCCGGCGCAGAACGGCTGGCTCGACGAGCGCGCGTGCGTGATGGAAGCGCTGCTCGCTTTCAAGCGCGCCGGCGCCGACGCGATCCTCACCTACTTCGCGCTCGACGCGGCGCGCTGGCTGCGGAAGCGGCGCGCTAGCAGCGGCTAGCCGCCTCGAGCAGCGCTCGACCGCGCGCGCATCCAGTCGCGTCTCGTCGCTGCCGTGGCGATCGCGCCGCGGCCGCTGGCGCGCCTGCGCCGGCGTGCGCACCGACAGGCGCACGCCGCCGCGTCGCGTCGTCGACGTAACAGCTCGGCGGCGCCGTCCCGTCGCGATCCGGGCATCGCGCCGATAGCGCGACGCCGTGCGTTGAGCAGCGCGAGCTCGACCGCTCTTCGCGTCGTCGGTGTAGAGCTGGAGCCGGATGTCGCTGTGCTCGGTCGCCCAGCCCGTCGGCGACGCCGCCGACGAGCAGCGGCTTGAACTCGGCGAGCCGGCGCATCAGCCGCAGCGCCTGCTCGCGCAGCGCGCGCAGGCTGCTCGCGTGCGCGTCGCCGCCGTACAGCGCCTGGTGCTCGCGCAGCGCCGCCTCGATCTCCTCGTCGCCGGGCAGCGCCGCGTGTCGGGCAGCTCGACTGGCGCGCGGCCTTGCGCTTGGCGAGCGCCCAGTCGTCGATGCCGTCCTCGGCCATCAGGCGCGCGGCGAGCCTGCGCGATGCGGCTGCGCGCGTCGTTGCGAGCGCGCTCCCTCGGCGAAGCGTTCGTACGCGGCATGCGTTGTCAGGGTGCGTCGCCGACGAGGGCGGTCGCCTCTAGAACAAGCTGGTTGCGCACTTCCTGCGCGGGCGCTCCCGGCTGCGCGCCGCGCGGCGAGGCCGTCGCCGCCGGCCTGGCGGGCGGCAGAACTCCGCGATAGAAGAACTCGACGTCACGTCGCCTCGCCTGTCGTCGCGCAGCCCGGTCTCGGGTTGACGCGCACCGCGACCACGCCCGTCGGGCGGCGTCGAGCGGCTTCTCGGGCACGCCCTTCAGCGCCGTCTGCATGTAGCCCATCCAGATCGGCAGCGCGGCGACGCCGCCGGTCTCGTTGCGGCCCAGCGTCTGCGGCTGGTCGAAGCCGATCCACGCGACGCCGACGAGCGACGGCGTTGAAGCCGCAGAACCAGGCGTCGATGTTCTCGTTGGTGGTGCCGGTCTTGCCGGCGAGGTCCTTGCGGCCGAGCTTCAGCGCGCGCGTCGCGGTGCCGATGCGGACGACGTCGCGCATGATGCCGTCATGATGAACGCGTTGCGCGGATCGATCGCGCGCTCGCGCCGTCTCGCCCGCGACGCCGGCTTCGCCTCGCGACAGCACGTTGCCCTTCGCGTCGCTTGATGCGCTCGATGAAGTACGGCGGGACGCGATAGCCGCCGTTGGCGAAGACCGAGTACGCCGCCGCCATCTGCAGCGGCGTCGCCGAGCCCGCGCCGAGCGCCATCGTGAGGTACGGCGGATGCAGCTTCGGATCGAAGCCGAAGCGCGTGATGTAGTCCTGCGCGTACTGCGGGCCGATCGCCTGCAGCACGCGCACGGTGACATGGAGCCTAGCCAAAGGCGCCCGAGGCGCTAGCTGATGGCGCCCCCCCTCGGCGGAGGTGCTCCCGGAGACCCCCCACCAGCACCCCTCCGGACCTCGTAGCTCCCGAAATGTCTCCCTCCCTTCTCGCCCTCACTCGAGCCGGTGCTACCTGCCCCCTTCGGCTGGAATAATTGCGCCCGGTCCCACGTTTTCCCCTTGATCGCGTTGTTCGTCGGCCTCGTGGCACTCGCAGGATGCGGCACCGTGGTTGATGCGGTGAAGCTCCAGGACACCGTCCAAGCGTCCCTAGAAGACTCGATTCATGAAAAGATTCAGAAGGTCGATTGCCCTTCCGATCAGTCTGTTGACCCGGGCGCGACCTTTACGTGCGACGTGACTTTTGCCGATGACAGGCGGGGAAGTAGCCACTTTGGAAATCCGCAACGAGGAGGCCGACATCCCTCTCGATGATCGACCTCAAACCCAAGAATTGAAGAGAGGCGAGTTAGAGGCGAATGAGTGACCTGACCACTGCCCCAGACGAGTTGACCACCCACGCCAAGCTGCTCAGCCCTGGGTGGACGAAATCGCCTCGCTCACCGAACCGGACTCCGTCTACTGGTGCGACGGCAGCGCCGAGGAGTACGACCGCCTCGCCCAGGTCCTGATCGACGCCGGCACCTTCGAGCGGCTCAACGAAGCCAAGCGCCCGAACTCCTACCTCGCCCTTTCCGACCCAGCTGACGTGGCCCGCTTCGAAGACCGGACCTTCATCTGCTCCGAGAAGGAGGAGGACGCCGGCCCGACCAACAACTGGGCGACCCGGCGGAGATGCGAGCGAAGCTTAACGGCTTCTTCCGGGCTGCATGGTGGGCCGCACGATGTACGTCGTCCCCTTCTCGATGGGCCCGTCGGCTCCGACATCTCCGAAATCGGCGTCGAGCTGACCGACTCGGCCTATGTCGCGACCAACATGCGGATCATGACCCGGATGGGCAAGCCCGCCTCGATGTGCTCGGACGACGGCGATTTCGTCCCTGCGTGCACTCGGTCGGGATGCCGCTGACCGCGGGCGTCGAGGACGTCTCCTGGCCCTGCAACGGCGACAACAAGTACATCGGCCACTTCCCGGAGACGAGTGAATCTGGTCCTTCGGATGGGGCTACGGCGGCAACGCGCTGCTGGGCAAGAATGCTTCGCGCTGCGGATCGCCTCGGCGATGGCCCGCGACGAGGGCTGGCTGGCCGAGCACATGCTGATCCTCAAACTGACCTCGCCCGAGGGCGAGGTGAAGTATATCACCGGCGCCTTCCCCTCGGCCTGCGGCAAGACCAACCTGGCGATGCTGGTCCCGACCCTGCCCGACTGGAAGGTCGAGACGGTCGGCGACGACATCGCCTGGATGAAGTTCGGCGACGACGGCCGCCTCTACGCGGTCAATCCCGAGGCCGGCTTCTTCGGCGTCGCGCCGAACAAGTCCACAAGACCAATCCCAATGCGATGGACACGATCGAGCGCAACACGATCTTCACCAACTGCGCCAAAACCGACGACGGCGACATCTGGTGGGAGGGGATGACCGGCGAGCCGCCCGCGCACGCGATCGACTGGCACGGCAACGAGTGGACCCCGGACTCCGAGACCCCGGCCGCGCACCCCAACGCGCGCTTCACCACGCCGGCCTTGCAGTGCCCGTCGATCGCGCCCGAGTGGGAGGACCCCGCCGGCGTGCCGATCGACGCCTTCCTCTTCGGCGGCCGCCGCGCCACCGTGGTGCCGCTGGTCCAGGAAGCTTTCGACTGGGAGCACGCCGTCTTCATGGGGGCGACGATGTCCTCGGAGACGACCGCAGCCGCGGCCGGCGCCGTCGGCCTGCTGCGCTTCGACCCGATGGCGATGCTGCCGTTCTGCGGCTACAACATGGCCGACTACTTCGGCCACTGGCTGAAGGTCGCCAAGCGCGAGGGCGCGCAGCTGCCGCGGATCTTCACGTCAACTGGTTCCGCAAAGACGCCGACGGCAAGTTCCTCTGGCCCGGTTTCGGCGAGAACAGCCGCGTGCTGGAGTGGGTCTTCCGCCGCTGCGAGGGCGAGGCCGACGCGGTCGAGACCCCGATCGGCCTGCTGCCGACCGAGGGCGAGATCAACACCGAGGGCCTCAACGTCTCCGCCGAGGCGATGCAGGAGCTGCTCAGCGTCGACACCGAGCTGGTCAAGTCACAGCTGCCGCAGGTCAAGGAGCACCTGGCCAAGTTCGGCGACAAGCTGCCGGCCGAGCTGAGCGCCCAGCTCGAGGCGCTGGAACAGCGCCTCTCCGCCTAGCCGCGGCTGCCGTGAGTGTTGTGGCGGTCCGCCGGGCTGCCGGTCCCGGCGGCGCCGGGGCTTGCCTCCTGGCCTGCGCCGTGGGACCCGCGTCGGCGGCCGCCCCGAGTGGCGCCGTCGCGGCCGACCCGGCACGTCGAAGTCATTCCCATCGCGAGGGCGGGGATCGCGCTGCCCTTCCGCCCAGCTCGTATCGCCGCCCGGGATACCCGCAGGGCGCTGGTCATCCGCACCACCAGTGAGCTCGGCAGGTCGTTCCGCTTCGGCCTCTTCGTCGGGCGGGCGTCGTGGTATCGGCGTCTCGGGCCATCACCGCGGACATCTGGGCGGGGGCAGCATCGGTCGCCGGTTCGTGATCCCGACCGCGAAAGGCACGAGAACCGGCAGATGACCCCCTCGGGGTCGGGCTTGAGCCACACGTGGAGTTCCGGGATTAGGAAGGCGACGGAAGCCGAGTCCTTCGAGATCCTGTTCGCGGTCGACGACGCCGACCGCGAACGTCGGAAGGGACGCCCAGCCCGGAGGCCGAGGGCTGGGCGCGACTAGCCCTGAGCCGGCGCCGCCGCAGCGCCACCCTGCGGCGACGGCGGTGGCGGGGCGCCGCCGTCGCGGGCGAGGATGCGGACCTTGACCTGGTTGGAGGGCTTCGCCCGCTGGGCGACGACGCGGATCCGCGAGGTGCCGGTGTCGGGCTTGGCGACCATCCGCACCAGCTTCTCGAAGTGGCCGCTGCCGCTGGCGGTGCCCTTGGCGACGGTATGCCAGCCGTCGTGCCAGCGCTGGATCTCGACCGCGGTCGGCTGGCCCGGGTCGGGGCCGGTGAGCTTGCCCTTGACGGCGACCTTGCCGCCGGACTCGACCGCGCGCTTGGAGACCCAGACCTTGATCCCGTTGACGGCGCGGGTGCCGGCCGCGGCGAGCCGGACGAGGGCGACCTGGGCGCCGACCTCGACCGCTAGCGGTGTGCCGGCGGCGAGCCCGCGGACCGGCTGGCCGGAGCTGTTCGGCGGGTATTCTTCGGCGCGCCGAAGGTGTCGGCGAAGCTCAGTTTGACGCTGCCCGAGGCGGCGCTCTGCGGCGTCCGGCTCTGGTTGTCCCAGACGCTCTCCTCGCGCCAGAGGGCGAGGTAGTAGCTGCCGTCGCTCTTCTGCAGCAGCACCTGCCGGAGGCCTCGGTGTCGCCGGCGACGTAGTAGTCGAGGCTGCCGAGCGGGGCCGGCGACCGGAGTCGGCGAGGATCGAGGTCAGGTTGCGCAGCGCCGTGAAGGCCGGCTTGGGGGAGAGTCGTTGCGCAGCAGGCCGAAGTTCGACTCCGGTTCGTCCTGGCCGCCGTTGGGGAACTCGTCGACCAGCTCGTAGGAGAAGGTGCGGACGACGCCGCGGTTGAAGTAGTCGAGGAAGAGGCGCGGCATGTAGGTGGCCTGTGCGGCCTCGGAGGCCGGCTTGTGGTCGCCGGTCCAGTTGACCGCGGTGTGGTAGCCGGTCTCGGTCGCCATCACCGGCTTGGAGCCGGACATGTCGCTCGCCATCGTCAGCATCCGCGAGACGTTGTCCTCGGGCTTTTCGCCGTTGGGGTAGGAGTGGATGTTGCCGTAGTCGAGTGCGCCGGAGACGTCGCTGCCGTCGCTGTTGGTGTTGCCGAGCGCGGGGCCGACGACGGGCAGGGAGGAGAGGGCGGGGTCGGACTTGATCGCCGAGTAGAGCCGCGACTGGTAGGGGGCCAGCTTCGACATCCAGTCGGAGCCGCCGGCGAGGTCGTACTCGTTCGGGCCCTCGACCGCGTCGACCGAGCCGCGCAGGTCGGAGGCGAGGATCCCGGTCAGCTCGCTGAGTCCGGCGCTGCCGTCCTTGGGGGCGCCGAGGATCGTCGACTTGACCCCGGCGGCGGCGAGCTCGTTGAGGGCCTGTACTGGTCGGGCCGGTTGGGGACGAGGTCTGCGGATGTGGTGGATGCCGAGTTCGTGCAGCCGCTGCTTGATCGTCCCGAACTCGCTCTAGTAGACGGTGTCGCCGTAGTACGTGTGGGTGTTGACGCCGATCGAGTCGACGAACGAGGCGGCCGATTTGGCCGGGACCGTAGCGGCTCCGGCGACGGTCGGCAGCAGGGCGACGAACGCGATCAGGCCGAGCGCGACGGCGCAGAGCGGGCCGCGGAGGCGGTGGGGGCGGAAGTCGAGGCATCCACGGGGGATGTCTCGGCCCCCGCCCCGGGCGCCGGTAGTTAAGTCAAGCCTCTCTGGACGTTTGTACTAGATGCGCAAACGCACTTGCAAAGCCGTTTTCTTGGCTCTGCGCCTACTTACAGCCCGTAGGACTCGGCCAGCTCCGGGTCCTTGGCGGCCAGCATTTCCGCCAGCTCGACCATCACCTTGCACTGCTTCCAGGTGGCGTCGTCCTGCATCTTGCCGTCGATCATGTGGACGCCGCGGCCGTCGGGGATCGCCTCCAGGACTTTCTTGGCGAACCTGACCTCGTCCGGCGGCGGGCTGAAGACCTTCTTGGCGATGTCGATCTGGACCGGGTGCAGCGACCAGGCGCCGACGCAGCCCATCAGGAAGGCGGCGCGGAACTGGGTCTCACAGCCGGCCGTGTCCTTGATGTCGCCGAAGGGACCGTAGAAGGGCAGGATCCCGGTCGCCGCGCAGGCGTCGACCATGCGGGCGATCGAGTAGTGCCAGAGGTCCTGCTGGGCGCTGACGCGGTCGGCCTCGGGGTTCTCGGGGTCGGCCGGGTCCTCCATCACGCGGTAGCCGGGGTGGCCGCCGCCGACGCGGGTCGTCTTCATCCGGCGGGAGGCGGCGAGGTCGGCCGGGCCGAAGCTCATCCCCTGCATGCGCGGGCTGGCGGCGGCGATCTCCTCGAGGTTGACGACGCCCTGGGCGGTCTCGAGGATCGCGTGGATCAGGATCGGGCGGTCGAGCTTGGCCTTGGCCTCGAGCTGGGCCAGGAGGCGATCGACGTAGTGGATGTCCCAGGCGCCCTCGACCTTCGGCACCATCACGACCTCGAGCTTGTCGCCGATCTCGGTCACCAGGGTGGTCAGGTCGTCGAGGACCCAGGGGCTCTCCAGCGAGTTGATCCGGGTCCACAGCGCCGTGTTGCCGAAGTCGGACTCGTTGGCGGCCTTGATCAGGCCCTGGCGCGCGGCCTCCTTGCGGTCGACCGGGATCGCGTCCTCGAGGTTGCCGAGCAGGATGTCGGTCTTCTCGGCGATCGCGCCGGCCTTGGCGACCATCTTCTCGTTCGAGAAGTCGAGGAAGTGGATCATCCGCGACGGGGTGACCGGGATCTCACGCAGCGGCTCGGGGCTCCGATCGCCTGCGGCTGGAAGAAGTCTCTGGGGTTTCTCAAGGCGCTCCTAAGGTCGTTCGCTCTCTGGGGGAGGCGGAATCTATCGGCCGGCGGGTCTTGCCGACTGGCACGTTTGCCGCCTCCACGCCCGTAAATTGCGGGTAATGGAGGGTGCCCAGCGCGACGACACGCAGGACTGGCTGCTGCCCGGGGCGGCGACACCGCCGCTGGTCAGCGAGCTCGAGGCGCGGATCGACGAGGCGATGATCATCGCCAAGGCTTCCGAAAAGGCGGTGATGGCGGTCGGCGACGCGGCGCTCGACGCCGCCCGCAGGCGCGGCGGGCCGCCGACATGGCCGAGCGGGCCACGCGACGGCCCTCAGCGTCTCGCGCCGGCTAGAAGGCGAATACGGCGCAGAGGCGCGAGGCGGTGGTGATACGCGCCCGGCGGGCTGCCGTCGAGGCCTCCCGCTCGGGGACCCGGCCCTGCGCAGCTTCAGCGAGCGTGCCGACCGCGTGGTCGCACGGCTGCGGGCGCTGGAACCCTCTCCGTGCCCACCCAGCTACTCGGCGACTCTGACGCCCCGGTCCTCAGCTCCGGGCTGGGCTCCGCAGTGCGAGCCGAAGTGCTGCGCCCAGACGCGGGTCCCCGGCGCCGCTGAGGTCGCCGCTCTGGAGGTCGATCCCGACCTGGCTGTAGGCGCCGAGGATGTTGGCGCGGTGCTCGGGCGAGCGCATCCAGGCGCGGAAGATCGAGCGCACGGTGCCGTAGTCGGCGGTGCCCCAGGCGAGGTTCTCGCCGACGTGCCAGCACTCGGCTGACATGTAGCCGGCGGCGCGGATCCAGTAGGTGAATTCGCGGCCGCAGGCGTCGTGGCTGAAGCTGTCGCAGCCGAGGATGTCGAGGGCCTTGCCGCGGGCCGATTCGTCGAGCGCGGCGGCGTCTTCGAGCCCCGTCTCGCCGGCCTGAGCGCGGGCGAAGTTGGTCATGCAGAGCATCGTCTGCTCCTGCAGGGGAGGGGCGCCGGCGCTTTCCTGGTTGGGGCAGGCGCTGGCGGGGCGATCAGGCTGGCGCCGGCGACGGCGGGTCGCCATGGCGGCCCGAGCGCCAGCGAGAGCAGGCCGAGGAGCGGGTGGAGCCGGCGCTTCACCCCCCTCTATCGCCGGGAGGTCCCGTTCACCCGTGCCTGAGGGCTAATCCTGGACGAACATCCGAGCGGGATCTCAACGGACGGTCGGCGGATCTTTCGGTGTCCCGTTCTCCGCTTGGAAAGGTTTTCAGGCTTTTTCTGCAGCCGCGCGTCGGCCGGGCGAACTTGAGGGCGAGTACCAAATATAGCCAGATGTTCTATCGCCGGCCTGGTCCGAATGTCCTACTTTCGCCGCTCGCTGGGGGTCGCTCGGAGGCGCCTCCCGACTTTCAAATTGCTACTGAACCCAGTTAAGGAGATCCACTGATGACTGCCCCGTTGCGTGTCCGTCCGGCTTTCGAGGCTTGATTTCGCGCTCATGGGTGCCTGGCCGTGGTCGGCCTGGTGGCCGCCACTACCGCCGATGGCGCGCGAAGTCGGAAACCATCAACCTCTGCGTGATGAAGGCCGGCCCGACAAGGGCATGGTCCGCTTCGCGCCCGGCCCGGTGCAAGAAGGGCGAGCTGAGCGTCCGGTGGTGACCAAAGCCGGCCAGCAGGGCGTCCTCGGCGTCGAGCGAAACAGCGGCCAGAAGGGCGACACCGGCGCGCAGGGTGCCCGGCCAGGGGCCACGGGCGAAGGACAAGGGTGTCAGTGGCAAGGACGGCATGAATGCCGCCGGAAAGACGGTAAAGACGGCGTCCCAGGGTCCCGCCTAAAGCGGCGACAACGGTCCCGGCTCCGGCCCGAAGGGCGACAAGGGCGACGCCGGAGAGCAGGGCGCGAAGGGCGACTCGGGCAACGCCGGCCCCGCCGGCCCCGAGGGCCCGCAGGGTGACAAGGGCGACGCCGGCGAGGCCGGTCCGCCGGGCCCGAGGGCGAGGGCGAGAAAGGCGAGACCGGCGAGCAGGGTCCCGGGTGAGAACGGCACCGATGGCAGCCCGGCCGGTACCGACGGCGAAGACGGCACCGACGGAGTCGACGGTAAAGACGGCATCCGACGGCAAAGACGGGCTCAGCGTCCTCAGCGGCGAGGGTGCCCCGACCGCCGGGACCGGCTCCGAAGGCGACTTCTACATCGACACCACCACCCACGACATCTTCGGCCCGAAGCTGGCCGAGGACTGGAGCGACGGCGTTTCCCTGATCGGCCCCGAAGGCGCGTGAGCAGGGCGAGACCGGCGCGCAGGTCCGCAGGGCGAGAAGGGCGAGGTGGGCCCCGAAGGTCCCGCTGGCCCGCAGGGTGAGCAGGGTCGAGGGGAAGGGCGAGACCGGCGACGTCGGTCCGGGCTGGCCCCGAGGGCCCGATAGGCCCGCAGGGCGAGAAGGGCGACACCGGTGACGTAGGCGCCGCCGGCCCGCAGGGCGAGCAGGGCCCGCAAGGCGAGGCCGGTGCGGACGGCTCGCAGGGTCAAGACGGAAAAGGATGGAAAAGACGGAGCCGCTGGTCCCCAGGGTCCGGCCGGTAAAGACGGCAAAGTCGGCGCGCAGGGTCCGCAGGGTCTCCGCTGGTAAAGACGGTGCGCCGGCCGGCGCCGCCGGTGCCAGCCGGATGTTGATCTCCGGGTCGACCACCTCGGACGCCAGCCAGAGCATCGACAGCTACCTCGGCCCGCTGTTCGGAGTCTCGAACACCGAGAGCAGCGTTCAGGGTGTCGTCCCGGTTGCCGGGACGGTCTCGAACCTGGCTGTGAACATCGCTGCTCCTGGTGTCCGGCAATAAATACGACCTGACGGTCCGCAAGAACGGGGTCGACACGGGCGTCACCTGCAAGATCGAAGGCAGCGCCAAATCGTGCTCCAGCACCACCACGTGACTTTTGCCGCGGGCGACCTGATCTCGCTGAGGGCGAAACCGGACAGCACGCCGGACAAATGGGGCTCGGCCCGCTGGGCGGTGACCCTTACCGAATAGCCCTTCCCGGCACGTCGCACGGCCGTCCCCGGGACGAGGGCGGGTAGCGACTCTCATTAAGCGAACCGGCCGCCATGTGCGGCCGGTTCGCGTTTCAGCCTTGGCGGCGGGCCCGCTCTGATGCCAGCGCTGGCGCAGGCCGCCGGCGAGCTGGCCCCCGAGTCGCCCGCCGCCGGCAGTCCGTCGCCGTCCAGCGATTCGGCCGGCTCCACGCCCCTGACCGAGCCGGTGAGGAAGACCTCGTCGGCGGCGAACAGCTCGGCCCGGGTCACCCGTTCCTCGCGGACCTCGATTCCCGCTGCGGGCGACCGCGATCGCCCCGGCGCGGGCGATCCCCGGGAGTATCCGCCCGTCCGCGGGTGTGAAGAGGGCGCCGTCGCGGCGAAGACGTTGGCGCGGCCCGCCTCGAGCACCTCGTCGCCGTCCAGCAGCAGCGGCACGGGCGCCCCGGCGGCGCCAGCGGCCGGCGGTCGGCCCACTTGTGGCGGCCGAGGCCGCCGGGGCAGCGCCGTGAGCGCAGGGTCGCGCCACGCTCCGGGTGGGGAAGACGTCCCGGCCGGGTGGAACCTCGGCGCCGGCGCTCCCCGGGGGTCGCGGCTGGGGGCGGGACCACCACGCGCAGCCGCCCCAGCTCGGTGCCCGGGCGGCCTGCTCGCCGCTGGCGAGGGCCCGGGGCTCCGGCGTCCCGAAGAGCGCTGTCAGGCTCGCGGCCAGGCGCGCGAGGTGGGCATCGAGCTCGATCGGCTCGCCGGCGAGGACCAGCAGGGTCTCGAACAGGCCCTGCGCCTGGTCGGGAGCGGGGAGCGCTGGCGTCGCCGGGGTATTTTGCGTGGCCGGTGGCTGGGACATGCGAACGCTCCTGATCGACAACTACGACTCCTTCACATACAACCTCTTCCAGCTGCTGGCGGAGGAGAACGGCGTCGAGCCGATCGTAGTCCGCAACGACGATTCCACCTGGGAGGAGCTCTCCCGGCTGGGCTTCGACAACGTCGTCCTCTCCCCGGGCCGGGGCGGCCCGAGAACGAGCGCGACTTCGGCGTCTGCGCCGAGGCGATCCGCCGCTGCGAGGCGCCGCTGCTCGGCGTCTGCCTCGGCCACCAAGGGCTCGGCTGGGTGCACGGCGGCCCCGTGGTGCCGGCCCCGCAGCCGCTGCACGGGCGGGTGCGGGCGGTCGAGCACGCCGGCGCACCGCTCTTCGCCGGGATCCCGACGCGGTTCGAGGCGACGCGCTACCACTCGCTCTGCCTGGAACCGCCGCTGCCCGCCGAGCTGGAGGAGATCGCCTGGTCCGACGACGGCGTCGCGATGGCGGTTGCCCACCGGTCCCGCCCCCAGTGGGGCGTCCAGTTCCACCCGAGTCGATCGCCACCGAGCACGGCCGCCGCCTGATCGCCAACTTCCGGAACCTCAGCGTGCGGCGCCACGGCGAGCTGCGGCGATGGCGACTTTTGGTCGCATAGCGAGCAAAAGGCGCCACGCCGCAAGGGGCCGGGGCTGCAGCTCTTGGCGCGGCGCCTTGACGGCTGGGCCAACCCCGCGCGAGCTTTTGGCGCGCTCTTTGGCGAGAGGAGCCACGCCTTCTGGCTCGACAGCAGCCTGCCGGGCAGCGGGCGCTTCTCATTCATGGGCGACGCTTCGGGGCCCTTGGCGGCGACGGTCTCCTACGACGTCGAGGAGGCGAGGTGCGAATCGAGCGCAACGGGGGGAGGGGCGCCTCCGGTCCGACCCGGAGTCCGCTCCGATCGATCCTCGACTACCTCGACCGCGAGACCGCCCGCCTCTCCCGCCCCGGCCCTCCGACCTCCCCTTCGAGTTCGCCTGCGGCTTCGCCGGCTACCTCGGCTACGAGCTGAAGGCCGATTGCGGCAGCCCCACGCGCACACGTCCCCCCGCCCCGACGCCGCCCTTGTCTTCACCGACCGCATGCTCGCTTTCGACCATGAGCAGGCCCACGTCTACCTGCTCTGCCTGCACGAACCCGCTGACGACGTTGAGGCCAACGCCTGGCTGGAGGCGACAGCCACTCCATGTCTGACCGAGCTGGGAGCCGCCGAACCGGCGCCCGGGGGCACCGGGGGAGGGCTCGACGGAGCCTCCCCGCTGTTGCTCCGGCCGAGCCCTCCCCCGGCGCCCCCCAGCTCGCCCGCTCCCATCAGCAGTACCTCGCCGATATAGCGACCTGCCTCGAGCGCTTGCGTGAAGGCGAGAGCTACGAGCTCTGTCTCACCAACGAGATCTCGACTGAGACTGCCGCATGCGCCGATCCGTTGTCTCTATATAGAGAGCTGCGTCGGATAAATCCGGCCCCGTTCGCGTCCTACCTGCGCTTTGGCGACCTCGCCGTTCTGAGCTCCTCGCCGGAGCGCTTCCTGAAGGTGGATCGCGATGGCAACGCCGAGGCGAAGCCGATCAAGGGGACCGCCCGCCGCGGCGCCGATCCCGAGGAGGACGCGCGATTCGCGGCCGAGCTGCGGGAGGGCGAGAAGACCCGGGCGGAGAACCTGATGATCGTCGACCTCCTGCGCAACGACCTCGGCTCGGTCTGCGCGGTCGGCAGCGTCGAGGTGCCGGCGTTGATGGAGGTGGAGAGCTACGAGAGCGTGCACCAGCTGGTCTCGACCGTGCGCGCTCACGGGTCGGCGAACCCTTGATCCCGAGCTTCTTCTCCGGTGCCCCGAAGCTGACGCCCTCGTCGGCGGTGTGGACCACGAACGCGCTGATCCCCTTCGACCGGGCGTCCGGGTCGGTGACGGCGAAGACCGTGTAGTACTGCGAGACGCCGGCGTTGGTGATCCAGCGCTTGACGCCGTTCAGCACCCAGCCGTCGCCGTCGGTCTTCGCGGTCGTCTTCATGCTCACCGCGTCGGAGCCGGCGTCCGGCTCGGACAGGCAGTACGAGGCCATCGCCTCGCCGCTCGCGATCGCCGGCAGATAGCGCCTGCTTGAGGTCCTCCGACCCGGCCAGCAGCCACGGCAGCGTGGCGAGCTTGTTGACGGCCGGGATCAGTGACGACGCCGCGCAGGCGCGGGCGATCTCCTCGATCACGATGACCGTCGCCAGCGCGTCCGCCCCGACCCCGCCGTACGTCTCCGGCACGTGCGGCGCGTGGAAGTCCGCCGCCCGCAGCGCCTCGAAGGATGCCTTGGGGAACTCCCCCAGCTCGTCGGCCTCGGCGGCGTTCGGCGCCACCTTCGCGTCGCACACTTCACGGACCGCGGCCCGGAACGCTCGATGCTCCTCGGTGGGGGTGTAGATCTCGTCGAAAGCGCTCACCCGCTCAGCCTAGACCCGGACCCTACTGGCAGTAACAACGCGACCTGTTGCCGCAACTTAACCGGTCAAGTAGCTTCGGATGCGTGACCGCCACCGCCCGACCTCGATCACGACCCTCCGCCGCACCTCCGCTCCACACGGGGTGGACCCTCTCCCCGCTGACCGAGCTACCCGCCGAGTGGAGCGCGATCGGCGACGCACCGGTGCCCGCCACCGTGCCCGGCGAGGTGTACGGAGATCTGCTGGCGGCCGGACTGATCCCGGACCCCTTCGACGGCGCCAACGAACACGCCCTGCACTGGATCGGGCGGACCGACTGGTCCTACCGCACGGCCTTCGCCTTCGAGCCGGGGAGCGAGCAGCGGCACGACCTGGTCTTCGCCGGTCTCGACACCTTCGCCACCGTCGTGCTCAACGGCGTCGAGATCGCGCGGACGGCGAACATGCACCGCAGCTACCGGTTCGACGTCACGCGCCCAGATTCGCGCGGGCCGAAACGATCTCGAGGTCCGGTTCGAGGGTCCGGTCGCCGGCGCCGAGCGGTTGTCCGCCGAGCTCGGTCCCACGACCGCACACGAACGTCCACCCCTACAACGCGATCCGCAAGATGGCCGCCGCGTACGGCTGGGACTGGGGTCCCGACCTCGCCGGCGCCGGCATCTGGAAGTCGGTCGGGATCGAGTCCTGGAGCGACGTCAGGCTGGGCACCGTGCGGCCGTTGGCCCTGCTGGACGGCACGCAGCGGCCGGCTCGAGACCCACGTCGAGCTGGAGTGGGCCGACGGCGCGGAGCCCGCCGAGGTGAGCGTCACCGTCGCCGGGAGGACCGCGACGGCACCGGCCCAACCCGGTCAGACCGAGGTCGTCGTCTCGAGTCGAGGTCCCGGACTGTCGAGCGGTGGTGGCCGATCGGGCTACGGCGCCGCAAACCCGCTACGGCGTGACGGTCGAGGTCGCCGGTCAGTCCTACGCGGCGGAGGTGGGCTTCCGGACGGCCAAGCTCGATGATCACGCCCGACGAGCACGGCACCGGTTTCGCGCATCGTGGTCAACGACACCCCGATCTACGTGAAGGGCTTCAACTGGATCCCCGACGACGCGCTGCTCACCCGGCTCGGACCACCAGACCTACCGCACCGCGATCACGGAGGCCGTCGAAGCCGGCGCCAACCTGATCCGGGTCTGGGGCGGCGGCATCTACGAGAGCGAGGAGTTCTACGACGTCTGCGACGAACTCGGCGTCCTGGTCTGGCAGGACTTCCTGTTCGCCTGCGCCGCGTACGCCGAGGAGGAGCCGCTGCGCGGTGAGGTCGTCGCCGAGGCCCGCGAGGCCGTCGCCCGGCTCTCGAGCCGGCCGAGTCTGGTGGTCTGGAACGGAAACAACGAAAACATCTGGGGCTACGTCGAATGGGGCTGGCGGGAGCGACTCGGCGAGCTCGACCTGGGGTGACGGCTACTACACCGAGATCCTGCCCGCCATCGTGGCCGAGCTGGACCCGCGGACGCCGTACTCGCCCGGCAGCCCGTTCTCCTACGCCAAGTACCACCACCCCAACGACTTCCGCAGCGGCACCATGCACATCTGGGACGTGTGGAACCAGATCGACTACGCCCACTACCGCGACTACCCGGCGCGGTTCGTGTCGGAGTTCGGCTTCCAGGGCCCGCCGGCCTGGTCGACCTTGACGTCGGTCGTCCACGACGAGCCGCTCGACCCGTACGGACACCAGATGCTGGTGCACCAGAAGGCGCGTGACGGCAACCTCAAGCTGGAGCGCGGGCTGGGCGAGCACCTTCCTCAGGGGCTGAACATCGACGACTGGCACTGGGTCACCTCGTTCAACCAGGCGCGGGCGGTGGCGTACGCGATCGAACACCTGCGCAGCCACTACCCCCGCAACCGCGGCTCGATCGTCTGGCAGCTGAACGACAACTGGCCGGTGGTCTCGTGGGCGGCGGTCGACTACGCCGGCGTCCGCAAGCCGCTCTGGCACGCGCTGCGCCGGGCGTACGCGAACCGGCTGCTGACCTTCCAGCCCCGCGAGGCCGGGCGGTGCCTGATCGCCCACAACGACAGCCCCGACCCGTGGTCGGGCGAGGTGCTGATCACCCGTCGCGGCACCGGCGCCGGCACGCCGGTGCTGGCCGAGCAGCGGGTGGAGCTGGAACTGGCCCCGAGGTCGGCGCTGCTGATCACGCTGGACGCGAGCTTGGCCGCGGAATCGCCCGAGCAGGAGTTCCTGATGGCCAGCACGGGCCGGGAGACCGCGTACGGCTATTTCGTCGAGGACCCCGCGTTGGTGCTGGCCCCGCCCGACGACGCGTACGAGGTCGTCAGTCGAACCGATCGACGGCGGCTACGCCGTGACCGTGGCGGCCCGCACCCTGGTGAAGGACGTGACCCTGTTCCCCGACCGGCTGCACCCGGCCGCCCGGGTCGATTCCGCCCTCGTCACGCTGATCGCGGACGAGTCCCACACGTTCACGGTGCACACCGACGCCGACCTGGACGAGGGCGCACTCACCGCTCGCCCCGTGCTGCGCTCGGTGAACGACCTCTAGAGCGTCGCGGCCTTCGGATCCCAGTCCTGCGGGAGCAGGGCTGCGGACTCGACGGTGCTCTGCACCGTGACGAACTCGGCCCGCCGGCCGGACTCCGCGATCGCGGACATCACCTCCAGCACGTGCAGGGCCAGCGCCCCCTGGGCCCGGTGCGGCCGACCCTCGCGGATGGCCCGGGCCATGTCCAGCACCCCGGTGCCGCGCGAGGACGCGGCGGTCGTCTCGGCGACCGTCGACCAGTCCTCGGCACCGATCGCCCGAGCCTTGATCTCGCCGTCGAACATGTTGGGATCGGGCAGCTGCAGGGTCCCCTCGCTACCGGTCACCTCGAGCAGGATCCGAGGCACCGCGGAGTCGAAGCTCAGCAACATCGTGACCGACTGACCGCTGGCGAACCGCACGAGCGCGGCGTACTGCGACGGCACGGTGACCGCGAACTCCTCGCCGGCCCGCGGGCCCTCCATGATGACCCGGGTCTCGCGGGACTTGGAGTCGACCGCGGCGACCGAGGCCACCGGACCGAAGATCTGCACCATCGCGGTCAGGTAGTACGGGCCGATGTCGAACACCGGCCCGGCGCCCTCCTGGAACAAGAAGGCGGGGTTGGGGTGCCAGCGGTCCGGACCGGGCTGCTGCATGAGCAGGAGAGCAGTCAACGGCCGTCCGATGACCCCGTCCTGCAGCTGGCGGAACGTCTCCTGCAGCCCGCTGCCGAGGAAGGTGTCGGGCGCGCAACCGACCCGCCGGTCGGCCGCGGCCGCGGCGTCGAGCAGCTGCTGTGCGCTGGCCAGGTCGAGGGTCAGCGGCTTCTCGTTCCAGACGTGCTTGCCGGCGGCGATGGCCTGTCCGGCCACCTCGGCGTGAGCGGCCGGGATGGTCAGGTTGACCACGATCTCGACGCCCGGGTGCTCCAGCACGCTCGCCACGTCACCGGACGCGGGGATGCCGTGCTTGGCCGCCTGCGCGGTCGCCACCTCGGGGAACAGGTCGCCGACGGCCAGCAACTCGGTGTCGGGGAAGCTGGTCAGGTTCTCGATGTAGGTGGTGCTGATGACGCCGGCGCCGATGATGCCGACGCCGACCGGTCCTCGCCATCTCAGGCACCCTTCGCGATGTAGGCGTAGCTCTGCTCGACCGCGTCGATCATGTCGACCTCGCTGTCGTCGAGCTCGACCACCCGCAACGCGTCGGGGCGGGCGGCCACGAAGTCCCAGATCGGGATCGATCCCGATCCCAGTGGTACCTGCTTCTTGGTGTCGCGGGAGCCGTCGCCGTCCTTGATGTGCAGGGCGACGACCCGGTCACCGAGCGCGCCGAGGAGCGCGGGAACGTCGGCCCCGCCGACCACCGCCCAGTAGGTGTCGACCTCCAGGATGACCTCGGGGGCGAGGTGCTCGGCCAGCACCTGCAGGCCGTGCCGGCCGTCGAAGTCACGTTCGATCTCCCACCAGTGGTTGTGGTAGCCGACCCGGAGCCCGTGCTCGGCCGCCGCTTCGGCGGCCTCGTTCAGTTTCGCGGCCGTGGCGGCGATGTCCTCCTCGGTCTGCCAGTGCGGCTCCCGGATTGCGGGTTCGATCACCGTCTGGATCCCGAGGCGCTTCGCGGCCGCGAAGATCTCGGCCTGGTCGCCGGCCAGCAGACCGACGTGGGTGGTCGGCGCGGTCAGCCCGTACTTCGCCAGCCCCGTCTCGAGTTCGTCCGCGAAGTTGGTGAAGGCGAACGGCTCGACCTGGGTGAAACCGATCTCGGCGATCCGGCCCAAGGTGGCGTCGAAGTCGGCGGCGAGCGCATCGCGCACCGTGTAGAGCTGGACGGAGAGCTGGGCGTCGTCGGACATGTTCCTCCTTGGTGAGGCTTGCGTACGTGAGGTTGCGTAGGACGACCGAACCGGTTCAGTTCATACGCTACCGTTCGATCACAGGGCAAAAGGCGGTGGGATGAATCGAGTCACGATCAACGACATCGCGCGCCGGTCCGGGGTCTCCAAGGGTGCGGTCTCGTACGCCCTGAACGGTCGTCCCGGGGTCTCGGCGGAAACCCGGGCCCGGATCCTCGGCGTCGCGAACGACCTCGGCTGGGCCCCGAACCGCACCGCCCGGCTGCTGTCGGGGTCCCGCACCGACACCTTCGGCCTGATCCTCGCCCGCGACGCCCGGACGCTGGGCAGTGAACCGTTCTACATGGAGTTCGTGGCCGGTTTGGAGAGCGAGCTGACCAACCGGCAGTACGGGCTGCTGCTGCAGGTCGCCTCCAGCCTGGACGAGGAGCTGGCGCTCTACCCGAAGTGGTCGTCGGAGCGCCGGGTGGACGGTGCGGTCGTGGTCGACGTCCGGATCGCGGATCCCCGGATCGAGGCCTTGCGCCGAGCCTCGATCCCGGCCGTCTTCGTCGCCGACCCGTCGATGACGGGCGGCCACACGACGGTGTGGACCGACGACATCGCGGCCATGGAGGTGGCCGTCGGCCACCTGGCCGGACTGGGACACCGGCGGCTCGTCCGGATCGCCGGCGTGGAGGACTTCAGTCACGTGGTCATCCGCGACGCGGCGTTCACCCGGGCGACGGCCCGGCACGGGATCTCCGGCGAAGTGGTCCGGGCCGATTTCTCCCGTCAGGCCGGCCGGAACGCGACCCGAGCGGCGTTGCGGCTCGACCCGCCGCCGACCGGGATCCTCTTCGACAACGACCTGATGGCGGTGGCGGCGCTCTCCGTCCTCGCCGAGCTGGGGATCACCGTGCCGCAGCAGATCAGCCTGATCGCCTGGGACGACTCCGCCGCTCTGCGAGATCACCCACCCCGAGTTGTCGGCGATGGGTCACGACGTGATGGCGTTCGGCGCGCACGTCGCCCGCCGGCTGTTCGGGGTGCTGGACGGGGCGGAGCCGGCCGCCTTCCTGGATTCCACGCCGCGGTTCGTGCCACGCGGCAGCACCGGGCCGCCGCCCGCCTAGACGGGTCGAGGCTCCTGCGCCTTGCTCGGCAATCCCAGCAGCTCCCGGCCCAGTAGGGTGCCCGCCGCGGTCGCACCCGGGAAGACGAGGGCCCCGACGATCGGGATGCTCATCAGCAGGAAGGTCGGTACGGCCAGACCGAGCGACTTGGCCCGCTGCCGCTGCATCGCGGCCCGCCGGTCGCGCAGCCGCAGCCGGCCGTGCCGTTCGAGGGTGGAGCCCACGAGTTCGAGGCAGAGCATCCAGCCGCCGAAGCAGGCCGAGACGACCGGTACGAGGGTCTGCCCCACGACGGGGATGAAGCCGGCCGCGAAGAACAGCGGCGCGACCAGCGCCGAGATCCCGATCAGGATCAGCGAGTTGCGCAGACTGCGGCCGATCGCGCGCGACCACGTCTCCTCCGGCGCCTTGAGGCCCGGCTCGAGGTCGGCGTCGACGTGCTCGGAGATCTTGTCGTAGATCGGGGCGCCGAGGGCCAGGGTCAGCGTGGTGAAGGACACGATCATCACCAGCGCGGAGCCGCCGAGCACGGCGGCACCCGCCACGAACTCGGCGGCCTGCTCCGCGCCCGACACCCAGCCGTCCGCGAACGGGGTCAGCCAGTCCGCCAGCCGCTGCAGATTGATCAGCAGGGCGGCGAACAGGCCGCCGAACAACAAGGACATGAGCAGCGGCGGAATGACGCCGAGCCAGAACAGCCGGCGCCGGCGCAGCACCAGCGTGAAGCCGGCGAGCAGCAGCCGGAGTCCGGCGAGGAATTCGGTGACCGGCCTCATGGATCCTGCGTCAACGACCTTCCCGGACCCGGGCACCCTTGGCCTCCGCGGCCCGCCGGAGCTCGTCGCTGAACGCGGTCACCTTCGCGGTCAGGTCGGGGTCGCCGGCGGCGAGGATCCGCACGGCCAGCAGGCCGGCGTTGCGGGCGTTGCCGATCGCCACGGTGGCCACGGGCACGCCCGGTCGGCATCTGGACGATGGAGAGCAGCGAGTCCATCCCGTCCAGGTACTTCAGGGGCACCGGCACCCCGATCACCGGCAGCGGGGTGACCGCGGCGAGCATCCCCGGCAGGTGCGCGGCCCCGCCGGCACCGGCGATGATCACCTCGATGCCCCGGGCGTGGGCCTCGCGGCCGTACGCCAGCATCGCGTCCGGCATCCGGTGCGCCGAGACGACGTCCGCCTCGTAGCCGATGCCGAACTCCGCCGACGGCCCGGGCGGCCTCGCCCATCACCGGCCAGTCGGAGTCCGACCCCATCACGACGCCGACCCTGACCGTTGCGGAGCTCATTCCGCGCTCATTCCGGGTCTCCCATCAGGTAGCCGGCGGCGTCGCGGGCCCGCCGGCGAACGTCGTCCAGGTCGCGGCCCACGGCCGTGACGTGGCCGACCTTACGCCCGGGCCGGACCTGCTTGCCGTACAACTCGACCCGCAGCCGGGGGTCCCGGGCGAAGGAGTGCAGCAGCGCCGACGTCAGGTCCTCGACCGTGCCGCCGAGGACGTTCCGCATCACCGTCCACGGCTCGCGCGCGGCCGGATCGCCGAGCGGCAGGTCGGCGACCGCACGGAGATGGTTCTCGAACTGGGAGGTGTGGGCGCCGTCGATGCTCCAGTGCCCGGTGTTGTGCGGGCGCATGGCCAGCTCGTTGACGACCACCGAACCGTCGCGGCGCTGCATCAGCTCCACGGCGAGCACCCCGACCACCCCGAGCTCGGCGGCGACGGTCAGGGCGAGCTGCTCGATCTCCATGGCCTGGTCGTCGTCGAGGCCGGGCGCCGGCGTCGTGGTCTCCACGCAGATCCCGTCCTGCTGCACCGACTCGCTGATCGGGTACGCCACCGCCTGGCCCGACGGGGACCGGACCACCAGCGCGCTCAGCTCCCGGGCGAAGTCGACGTACTCCTCGGCGACGATCTCCACGCCGGCCGCCAGGTTCGCGAAGGGCTCGTGCGGCGTGCGTCGGCCGGTCGATCCGCCAGACGCCCTTGCCGTCGTAGCCGCCGCGGGAGGTCTTGGCGATCACCGGCCAGCCGTGCTCGTCGCCGAACGCGACGAGCGCAGCCGGGATCGGGCACGACCCGGTACGCCGGGCAGGGGATGCCGGCCGCGCTCAACCGGTCGCGCATGACCGCCTTGTCCTGGGCGTGCACGAGCGCCTCGGGACCGGGCCGCACCGCGACGCCGTCGCTCTCCAGCTGCCGCAGCAGCCCGGTGGGTACGTGCTCGTGGTCGAAGGTGATGACGTCACAGCCGGCGGCGAAGGCCCGTACGCGTCTCGGGGTCGGTGTAGTCCCCGACCGTCACGTCGGCGTACACCGTGGCGGCGGAGACGTCCGGTCCCTCGGCGAGCAGCCGGACGCGCAGGCCCGAGCGCCGTGGCCGGGGCGTAGCACATCCGGGCCAGCTGGCCGCCGCCGATGATGCCGATCCGGAGTTTTCCTGGGGGCGTCACGCGCCGAAGCCTAGGTCACGATCGCGGCGGGAATTAGGTTTGGTCACATGGGCCACGGGCACAGTCACGGGCAGGCGCAGACCGCCACCGGTCGCCATCGCCGCCGGCTGGTGATCGTGCTCGCCATCACCGCCGTCGTGTTCGTCGTCGAGGTGATCGGCGGGCTGCTGTCCGGCTCGCTCGCCCTGCTCGCCGACGCGGCCCACATGCTCACCGACTCGACCGGACTGGTCATCGCCCTGCTCGGTGCCTCGCTGGCCACCCGGCGCGGCCAGCTCGAAGCGGACCTTCGGTCTGCAACGCGCCGAGGTGCTGGCCGCCCTGGCCAACGCGCTGCTGCTCGTCGCGGTGGCGGTCTGGGTGCTGATCCAGGCCGTGGATCGGTTCCGCGAGCCGCATCGAGGTGGAGACCGGGCTGATGCTCGGGCGTGGCGATCGTCGGCTCGATCGCGAACGTGGTCGGCCTGCTGCTGTTGCGGCAGGGCCAGTCGGAGAGTCTGAACGTGCGCGGCGCGTACCTGGAGGTGCTCGGCGACCTCGCCGGCTCGGTGGCGGTGATCGTGGCCGCGATCTTGATCATGATCACCGGCTGGACCCGGTTCGACGCCCTCGCCTCGGTGGCCATCTTCGTGCTGATCGTGCCCCGGGCCTGGTCGCTGCTCCGCGACGTCGTCGACGTGCTGCTGGAGGCGACGCCCGCGCGGCGTGGACCTCGACGAGATCCGCCAGCACATCCGCGAGGTGCCCGGCGTCGTCGACGTCCACGACCTGCACGCCTGGACCATCACCAGCGGCGTACCCGTGCTGTCGGCCCACGTGGTGGTCGACCAGGACTGCATCGACCGCGGCGAGACCGGGCCCGTCCTGGACCGGCTCGGTGAGTGCCTGTCCGGGCACTTCGACGTCGGCCACTGCACGTTCCAGCTCGAACCGGTCGGCCACGTCCAGCACGAGCCGGCCTCACACGCGTGATTTGTCGAGTCTGGTCCTAACCCTGCTTCGAGTAGTCCGGCAGCTCCTGCAGCGAGTAGGTGTTGCCGTCCGGGTCGGAGAACGAGACGAACCGGCCCCAGGCGAGATCCTGGACCCCCTGGGCGTCGATCCCCCGCTCCTGCAGGTCGGCCAGGACCGCGTCCGCGTCGTCGATGACGAGTTGGATGGAGTTCATCGTGCCGGGCTCTTGTTCGGTGAGCCCCGGCCCGAATGCGATCGAGCAGGCCGAGCCCGGCGGGGTGACCTGGACGAACCGGAGGTCGTCGCTCACCGTCTGGTCGTGGTCGATGTTCCACCCGACCTTCTCGTAGAACGCCCGGGCCCGGTCCGCGTCGCTGACCGGCACCATGATCAGTTCGATCTTCATGTCCATGCCGCTACGCTATCGGCCGCCTCTGACACTCTGCGCACTCTCGATAGGATCCGCACGCTCTCCGAGTCATTCGCACCCCTTTGAGAGGGTGCGTACGCCTCGCAAGAGGTGCGGATTGGTCAGGGACGAGCGCGAGCATCACGTCTGAGGCGGCGCGCGTCGGCGAAGGCGCCGGACTCAGTGGAAGGTGTCGCCGCAGGCGCAGGAGCCGGTGGCGTTCGGGTTGTCGATCGTGAAGCCCTGGCGCTCGATGGTGTCGACGAAGTCGATGGTGGCGCCCATCAGGTACGGGGCGCTCATCCGGTCGGTGACGACGTTGACGGAGCCGAACTGCTTGACGATGTCGCCGTCGAGCTGCCGCTCGTCGAAGAACAGCTGGTAGCGCAGCCCGGAGCAGCCGCCTGGCTGGACCGCGACCCGGAGCGCGAGGTCGTCGCGACCCTCGCCCTCGAGCAGGGACTGCACCTTGCCGGCGGCGCCGTCGGTCAAGGCGATCCCGTCGGCCACGACGGGGGTCTCGGCGGTGGTGTGGTCGGTGGCCGTCATATCGTCTCCAAACGAGATCGCGGAAGTTCGAGCGGCGAACAAGCGCGAAGCTGCGATCACCGTGGCACTAGTCTACGACCCGCGCGGAGAGGGGGACAAAGCAACGCTGTGACGGCTCCCGAACTCGGGACGGGCCTCGGTGCGTACGCCAGATTCCTGCGCTACGGGCCGGCCTCGCGCCCCTTCGTCTTCGCCGCGACGGCGCGGCTGACCCTAGCGATGATCCCGCTCGGGATCTTGATCCTGGTCGAGCACGACCGGCACTCCTACGCGATCGCGGGCCTGGTCAGCGGGGCGTACGCGCATCGGGGCGGCGCTCGGCACGCCCGTCTGGGGCCGGCTGATGGACCGCGTCGGCCAGGTCCGCGTGCTCGCCCCCACCGCGGCGGCCAGCGCCGTGCTGCTGGCCACGCTGGCCTTCGCGACCACCGCCGGGGCGCCGAACGCGGCCCTGGTGGCCCTCGCCGCCGGCGTCGGATTGAGCTATCCCGCGATCAGCCCGGCGCTGCGCTCCAGCTTCCGGATCGTGCTGGCCGACCCGCGCGCGCGACAGGTCGCCTTCGCCCTGGACGCCACATCGGTGGAACTCGCCTTCGTCTGCGGTCCGCTGCTGCTGTCGGTCCTGCTCCTGCCCCAGATCGCCGTACTGCCGTTGCTGGTCACGGCCACGCTGCTGGCGGTCGGCGGCCTGGCCTACTGCGCGACCGGCGTGGCCCGGCGGGCGACCCCTGCCGCGCAACAGGCGGCGTCCGGCCACGATCCGCGCACGGAGACGACCGGACCGCGGACGGCTCTCGGTGCCCCCGGGGTCGCCAGCGTGCTGGCCGTGATGTTGCTGCTGAGCATCGGCTTCGGCCAGCTCGACACCTCGATGGCGGCCACCTCCGACTTCACCCTGGGCGGCACCGAGAAGGTGGGCATCCTCTTCGCCGCCATCGCGGGCGGAAGCACGCTGGGCGGTCTCGCGTACGGGTCGCGGTCCTGGCCCTTCGAGGAACGGCGCGCCATCCCCGTGCTGCTCGGCCTGTTCGGCCTCTTCCTCGGGGCCCTCGGCGTGCTGCTGTGGGCGGGCATCGCCAGCCTGCTGGTGCTGCTCCCGGTGCTCTTCCTCACCGGGCTGACCATCGCGCCGATCCTGATCATGCAGCAGGCGCTGCTCGACCGGCTGGCGCCGGCCAACCGGCTGAACGAGGCGCAGGCCCTGCTCTCGGCCTCGAACACCACGGGCGCCGCGATCGGCACCGCCGTCGCGGGCCTCGTGATCGACGTGGCCGGGGTGGCCTGGTCCTTCGGCGGGGCCGCCGTCGGCGCCCTCGTCGCGGCCGGGGTCGCGGTGCTCAACCAGCGCAGGTGGCCGGCACTTCGGCCACGAGCGGCCGGCGACGACGATCCAAACCCGGCCGCCGAGCCGATCACCGAGCCGATCACCACCGCCAGCTGCGTCCCACACGTACCGCCAACTCCCGGAGCCGATCGGCATTGACCTCGGCCGGCCCACCCACCTCGTACGCCGCCTCGACCCCCAAGGTGCGCATCTCCCGGCCACCGATCAGGACCTCGCCCGCCAGCACCAAGCACGGGCAGAGCAGCCGGGTGCCGAGCTCGGCCGCCTTGGCGACGACGCCGCCCCCGCGGCTCGCGAAATCGAAGGTGGAACAGCCGGTCACCACCAGGTCGACCGGTCCGCGGATGCCCGCCAACAGCAGTTCGGGTCCCGTCGCCAGCCGACCGCCGAGCGCCAGGATCGCGAGCCCGACGCCGCCGCACGCCCCGGCCCCTTCGGTGTCGTCGACACCCCACGACGACGCCAGCTCCGCCAGGGCGGCGTCGGCGGCCAGCAGCCGGGCCGGATCCTCGTCCGCGGCCCGTCCCCGCAGCGATGTGATGCCCCGCAAGCCGAGCAGTCGCCGGCGACGTTGGTCGGTGGGTACCACGCCGACCAGCTCGACCCCGGCCAACCCATCCCGGGCGTCCCCGAGGGCCGCGACTAGCCCGGCGCCGCCGTCGTGGACGTCCTCGCTGACCAGGTCGCAGAACACGGTGCGCGGGTGGTCCCCCAGAGCGCTGACCAGTGCGAGTCCGAGGGGCCGGGAGGTCGCCTCGTACGGGATCGGACCGTCGCTCACTCCCGGACCGGGCACGGCGACGACGGCGAGGTCGCGGGCGGTGGCGAAACTGGCCAGGTGCCCGTCGACGACCTCGGTGCGCACCTCCGCCCCGGCCCGGTCCGCGGCCGCCCGGACGAACCCCGCCCCGGCTTCGCCCGCCGGCACGACTGCGGTCCGGGCTTGCGGCCACCCCGCGGCGAGGACCTGCCCCGCGGCCAGCGACGACAGCGGACCGATCGAGTCCGTACAGACCAGCACCCGCACCGCTGCATCTTGTCAGGTCCCTCACATCCCGGGAGGCTGTGGCGACTCCCGCCGGTATCCTGATCGGATGACCACCACCTCAGCGCCGACCCGGCGGACGCCGTTGTCGCTGTTCGTCCTCGGCACGGGATCTGACCCGCTCAGCGAGCGTGGCGTGGAGTGTCCGGGAGAGCTGCCCGCCGCTTCGGATCCGGGGCTCGTGGAGCGCGCCCGGCGGGCCAAGGCGGCGCTGGGCGACCGGCTGTTCGTGCTCGGCCACCACTACCAGCGAGACGAGGTGATCCAGTTCGCCGACGTCACCGGCGACTCGTTCAAGCTCGCCCGGGAGGCCGCGGCCCGGCCGGAGGCGGAGTTCATCGTCTTCTGCGGTGTGCACTTCATGGCCGAGTCGGCCGACATCTTGACCGCCGATGAGCAGAAGGTCATCCTGCCCGACCTCGCGGCGGGCTGCTCGATGGCCGACATGGCGCGACTCGCGCAGGTCGAGGACGCCTGGGACGCGCTGGCCGACGCGGGCGTCGCCGACGTGACCGTGCCGGTGACGTACATGAACTCCTCGGCGGACATCAAGGCGTTCTGCGGCAGGAACGGTGGCGTGGTCTGTACGTCGTCCAACGCCAAGACGGTGCTGGACTGGGCGTTCGAGCGCGGCGAGAAGGTGCTGTTCTTCCCCGATCAGCATCTGGGCCGCAACACCGCCGTACTGCAGCTGGGCATCCCGCTGGAGGACTGCGTCGTGTACGACCCGCGCCGGCCGAACGGCGGTTTGACCACGGAGCAACTGCAGGCCGCGACCATGATCCTGTGGCGCGGGCACTGCTCGGTGCACGGCCGGTTCACGCCCGAGGCGGTGGATGACGTCCGGTCCCGGATCCCCGGCGTCCAGGTGCTGGTGCATCCCGAATGCGTCCACGAAGTGGTGCTGAAGGCCGATCTGGTCGGTTCCACCGAGTTCATCATCACCACCATCGAGAAGGCACCCGCCGGCTCGAAGTGGGCCGTCGCCACCGAGCTCAACCTGGTGCAGCGACTGGCCAGGGCCCACCCGGACCAGGAGATCGTGTTCCTGGAGGAGCACGTCTGCTACTGCGCCACGATGAACCGGATCGACCTGCCGCACCTGGTCTGGGCGCTGGAGAACCTCGCCGAGGGTCAGCTGGTCAACCAGATCGTGGTCGACGACGAGACGTCCCGGTACGCCAAGGACGCGCTGCAGCGGATGCTCGACCTGCCGGGTCCGACGGCCAAGGACTGACCCCGCGGAGTCGCGTCGAGCCGCGATTCCCGGCCATTTGGGCAGCCGGATGTGCCCTTTTCGACTCTTGAGCATGCCCTCGTGTCATCGCCAGACTTGGGTCATGGTGGGAGCTGCCTGCAGGAACGCGGAATCCTGCGTGGCCCGGCGCTCCGGGTGGTTGCCGTGAAGGCTCGATCCACCGATCTGAACTTGCTCACCACCGAGGTGATGGACCGCAGGCCGGGCCACCGGCCAAATCTCCTGCGATCGACCTCGACCCCTCCAGGCCGGGGTGGCCTGCCCACGGTCGCCGACCTTGGCAGTGCCTACCGTAAGGTCCTTGCGCTGCAGCGGGCCATCGGGAACGGCGAGACAACGAGGTTGATGCTGAAGCCTCGTCGGAGGACGCTGCAACGTGCGCCCCTCAGCGAGTCCGAGAAGGCCGTCAATCTCGAGTCCGGACAGCTGAGCGGCGATGCCCGGCTGCAGCAGGCCTTCGACAACAGCCCGCCGGTCAGCTTCGGCGCCACCGGTCCGCACGTCGCCAAGATCCAGCAGGGACTCCTCGACTGCGGCTTCGTGATGCCCCGGTCCACCGGAGGCGGCACCAAACCCCCGGATGGAATCTTCGGTGAGGAGACATTCAACGTCCTCAAGGGGTTTCAGCTCCATCAGGGCGTTGATCGAGACGGGGTCGCCGGTCGGCAGACGTTGGGCGAACTCGATGGCAGGTTGACCGGGAGGAAGCCTCCTGGCTCGGGACCGTCGGGTCCGGCGCCTCCGGCGAGCGCGGTCAGTGTGTCGCCGGTCGACGTCGTGCCTCTCACGTTCCTCGAGTGCGGCCAGTTCATCCGCAAGTTCGACTGGGAGACGAACGCGGTCAACGGCTATTTGATCCAAGAAGTCCGTTCCTCTCGGTCGCGGCAGGACTGTCAGGGTGTCGACCTAGGAGACGACACCGTCTCCAACCGGTACTGGGAGGCGTGGCGGGTACAGGAGGACGGGACGGTGCATCCACGCTTCGACGGTGTGCACGACACCTGGGCGCGCAGTGCCTCCGAGGGCCGAGGCTCCTGGACCCTCACCGGCGACGTCTTCTTCGTCGAACAGCTGGACCCGGCGGCCGGGTTCTCGCCGCTGAGCGGTACCGAGGCCGGCGCCCTGAACGCGACGACGACACGGCCGTCGAACCTGGGGACGAGCATCTTCACGCACTCCGCCGCTGGCCGATGGGACTGCTGCGGGCCGGTCAAGACCCACGTGCCGGTCAACGGAGGCGACGAGGGGACCGACAAGGTGCCGGCCAAGGAGGCCGGATCCGTGCCTGGTCTGCTCGCGGATTTCGGGAGCATCGGCTGATGGGGCAGGACCAGGCCGCCGTCGACGAGCTACGGCTCGTCGCCAGGGTGCCCAAGCCGCCGGGGTTGGAACACGCCCGATCGATCCATTCCCCTTCGATCCAAACCTCATCGACCCCAGCAGTGGTGCAGCATGTCGCGCGCGACCTGGACCAACGCCGCGTCTTGGGCGGCGCCGACCTCGGTACCCGGACCCTGGTGTTGCAGCGGCTGCAACACCAGGGCGGGAATCGCGCCGTCCAGCGGCTCTTGGCGCCCCCGCGGCAGCCGACCGTGCAGCGCTGTGGCCCGATCCCGCACGACGTGTGCCCGTGCAACGACGACGGGCCGGCCGAGGAATCCGCGACGGCGCCCCCCGCCCCGCTGCAACGGCAGGCTCTCGACGATCTCCTCGCCCCAGCGGGTCTACCCAAGGACGGTGCCCAGCCCGAGGTCGACTCAGCCCAGCCCACCCCCGCCGGACCCTCCGTCCCCGCGGGCGCGGTCAACGACAGCTGCCCACCTGGCTACACGATCTGCGACTTCATCAACCTAAACATCTCGGTCCAGGGTCAGTACGCGCTCAACCGCCTCTACCAGCGCGGCGGCGACGCGTGCCACGACGCGATCCAGATTCTGAGCGCCGTCCGGTCGGGTCAGGTGCAGGGCGTGTTCAAGGCGGACGAGGGCAAGCCGGCCATGCTCGCCCAGCGGAATGGGACCGGGTGGTGGACACTGCACGACCACCCGTCGTCGGTTCCCCAAGGCGGCCAGGCCTTCGTCTTCGAGGGCGAGGAGCCCCCGATGGTGGTGTTCAAGAAGAGCGCCGCCGAGGATCGAGAAGCCTTGGCGACGGCACTGCACGGCGCCTGGAACGCCTCGACCATCGGCGGTAGCGAACTCGAGGTGTCCCCACCGACACTGAGGTCCTGCGAACCCGCCGCGAAAGAGCCACCACCCAAGGAGTGCCCACCGGGCACCAAACCGGACCCGGCCGACCCGGAGAACTGCATCCCGCAGGAGAGCGAGTGTCCACCCGGCACGATTCAGGATCCGAACAACCCGGATTCCTGCCTGCTGCCGAAGCCCGGGCAGATCATCCGACCCTGTAGCGACGCGGAGGTCTTCAGCGCCTTCCAGTCGGCCCAGGATCAGTGCGCCCACATCAAGATGGGCATCGACATGATCTGCCAACTCGGTCCTGACGTCTGCGACCTGGCCGGTCCGTTCTCCAAGAACCCCATCGCGAAGAACATCTGCAAGATCGTCGACCCCGACCAGGTCAAGGAAAAGGAGTGCAAGAAGCCGCGCGCGCAGTACTACGCCGACTGCACCGTCAGCAGTGTCATCGGCATGAAACCCACCATGAAGTGCGACCCCGGTACGGGACTCGAGATCTTCGAGAAGTACAAGCGCTGGCCCGGCCGCATCACCTGATCGCGGGGACGCGTGAGCGATCCGCGGAGGGCGCGGTCAGTTGGGGACGAGGCCTTCGTCGGATCCGCGCAGCAGCTCCCGGACCTCGGCCAGCGTGGCGTCGCCTGCGGGCAGGATCAGGTCGGAGTCGGACAGATCACCGGCCGGCAACTCCGTACCGGCGGAGCGGACCTTGTCCAGCAGCGCCGCGAGGGTCTCCTGCAACCGGGCGGCGTCGTCGTCGGCCACGGCCTGCTCGACGGCGTCGTCCAGCGCATTCAGCTCGGCCAGGGCGTCGGCCTCGACCTCCCACTGACCCTCACCCAGGATGCGGACGATCACCGCAGATCACCCGGGTTCTGCTGCGGCGGCTGAGCCGGGAACGGCGACTGCCCCGGCTGTGCGGTCGGCGGCTGAGCCGGCGGGGCACCCGCCTGGGGCACGCCTTCGATCGCCTGCGGGGCCGCGGGCCCGGAACCGATGGAGGCCTTCATCCGGGCCAACTCGTCTTCGACCTCCGAGGTCGAGGCAAGTTGCTCGAGCTCGAGGGTGATGTCGTCCTTGGCTGTACCGGTCGGGTCGTCGAGTGCCCCACTGGCCAGCAACTCATCGATCGCACCGGCGCGGGCCTGCATCTGCTGGGTCTTGTCCTCGGCCCGCTGGATGGCGAGGCCGACGTCGCCCATCTCCTCGCTGATACCGGAGAAGGCCTCGTTGATCCGGGTCTGAGCCTCGGCGGCGGAGTAGGTCGCCTTGATGGTCTCCTTGCGGGTCCGGAAGGCGTCCACCTTGGCCTGCAGCCGCTGGCTGGCGCGGGTGAGCTTCTCTTCCTCACCCAGCAACTGTGCGTGCTGGGCCTGCAGGTCGGTGATCTGCTGCTGCACGCCGGAACGGCGCGTCAGCGCCTCGCGCGCCAGATCCTCCCGGCCGACCTCGAGCGCCTTCTGCGCCTGCAGGGTCAGCTTGTCGGCCTGGGTGGTCAACTGCGTCGCCTGCAGTTCCACCCGCTTGCGGCTGGTGGCCACGTCGGCGACGCCGCGGCGTACCTTCTGCAGCAGGTCGAGCTGGCGCTGGTAGGAGTAGTCGAGGGTCTCGCGCGGGTCCTCCAGCTTGTCCAGGGCCTTGTCGGTCTTGGCCCGGAAGATCGTGGAGATACGCGAAAAGATGCCGGCCATGGAAGTACGCGTGTCCTTTTGCTCGGGCGTTGGTTCGGAGGACCTCTACCGTATCCCCGCCGCGGTAAGCGATCCACTAGGTCGGGTGGGCCGGTCAGGGTAAGTTCGGTGACCGTGGCACTCTTTCGACGAAACACCCCGGAGGCCGCGCCGCCCGAACCCGAGCCGATCGAACCCGGTGCACCGGGACCGGTCAAGAAGGATCGACCCACGCCCTCCCGCAAGGAGGCGGAGGCGGCGCGAAGGCAGCGGGTGCACCGCACCCTGACGCCCAAAGAGGCCCGGCGCGAGGCGTCCCAACACAATCGCGCCGAGCGCCTCAAGTCCCTCAACGCCCGCGAGGCGGCGCCGGAGAAGGCGCTGATGCGGGACTACGTCGACGCGCGGTTCAGTCTCGGCGAGTTCCTGCTGCCGAGTCTCGTGGTGCTGCTCGCCGGCAGTTTCATGAGCCAGGTCTGGCCGCCGATCACCCTGATCGCGACGCTGGTGATGTACGTCTACATCATCTTGGTCCTGTTCGACGGGTTCCTCATGTGGCGCGGGTTCAAGAAGGTGCTGGCCGACCGGATTCCGAGGGCCTCAACCAAAGGCCTGCTGATGTACGGCATGAACCGCTGCATCCAGATCCGCCGCTTCCGGATGCCCCCACCCCGCCTCAAGCGCGGCGAAAGTTACTAGGGCATTTGTTGGATTGCCCGGCGGAACTCCCGCCGACGCCTGGCGCCGGTGGATGGAGGAGCGATGAGGGCGGACACGCTTTTCGTCTGCCCGAAGAGTGACGACACCGCCGGCAGAAAGCCAGGCGGAGCCCCGAAGCGAAGCGAGGGAATCAAGTATGGAGTTCCGTTATCTCGGCCACAGTGGTCTGAAGGTCTCGGCGGTCAGCTACGGCAACTGGGTGACCCACGGCAACCAGGTGGAGGCCGAGCAGGCGACCACCTGTGTCCGGGCCGCGCTGGACGCGGGCATCACCACCTTCGACACCGCGGACGTGTACGCGAACGGCAAAGCCGAATCGATCCTCGGTGACGCGCTGGCCGGTGAGCGGCGGGAGAGCCTGGAGATCTTCACCAAGGTCTACTTCCCCACCGGTGCGAAAGGCCCGAACGACACCGGCCTGTCCCGCAAGCACATCCACGAGTCGATCAACGCGTCCTTACGCCGCCTGCAGACCGATTACGTCGATCTCTACCAGGCCCACCGCTACGACCACGAGACGCCGCTGGAGGAGACGATGGAGGCCTTCGCCGACGTCGTCCGGGCCGGCAAGGCCCTCTACATCGGGGTCAGCGAGTGGACTCCCGACCAGCTCCGGGCCGGCCACGCCCTCGCCCGTGAACTGCGGATCCCCTTCGTCTCCAACCAGCCGCAGTACAACGCGTTCTACCGGATCATCGAGGACGCCGTCGTACCGACCAGTCGCGAGCTGGGGATCAGCCAGGTCGTCTTCTCCCCCATCGCCCAGGGCGTGCTCACCGGCAAGTACCTGCCGGGTCAGCAGCCCCCCGAGGGTTCCCGAGCGACCGACAAGGAGGGCTCGGTGTTCATCAAGAACCTGCTCACCGACGACACCTTGACCCGGGTCCAACAGCTCGCCCCGCTGGCCGACGCCGAGGACCTCACCATGGCCCAGCTCGCCATCGCCTGGGTGTTGCAGAACGACAACGTGGCCACCGCCATCACCGGCGGTTCCCGGCCCGAGCAGGTGAGCGCCAACGTGGTCGCGGCGGGCAAAAAGCTCTCGGCCGAGACCATGACCGGGATCGACGCGGCGCTCGGCGACGCGGTGCAGCGTGACGGCTCGCGGGTGGGCAAGGCCTCCCCCGACCGGCGCCTGACGTGAGTTGGCACTGGCGGGGCACGGGCGGTCCGGCCGAAGCGCTGGAGCGCACCTTCCCCACCCAGGGCGACGCCGAATCGTGGCTCGGGGAGTTCTACCCGGATCTGCTCGAGAACGGGTGCCGGGCGGTCACGCTGTACGAGGAGGATCGGCTCGTCTACGGGCCGATGCCGCTGACGGAACCCGAAGGAAGCTGAGCCGGGTCTAGGCCGGCGGCGTCGCCGCGATCCGGGTCAACAGCTCGTCGAGGAAGGCGAAATCGGCGTCGGCCGACGCCGGCGTCCAGCTGCCGGGCTGCCACACGAGTGCGTCTTGCCCGTCCAGCCGCCACGACGGAGCATCGCTGCTGATCAACCACTGCATGAGGTGCTGGTCGAACACCGTCGCCGCGAATCGCGCGTCGTCCCCCCGTACCTCGTACCGCTCCGCGAAGACCGGGTTCGGCAGCCGGATCGGCTCCACACCAACCGGACTGCCGAAACCGGCGGAGGCCAACCAGCCGTCCCAGACCGCGGCGATCTTGCCCTCGCGGCGCTCGTGTGCCTGCCGATGGATCGCGAGCAAGCGGCGCGGTTCGGCGAAGGAGCGAAGGACGCAGACACTCATCGAGTTGGTCCAATTTGCGCCCGGCGGGCCATCGACGAGATACGTGAAGTCGAAGACCGCGGCGGTCCGCTCCCGGTAGCCGCCGGTGGCCGCTGCTTCGGTGCGGTTTTCGCCGCCCAGCTCCACCGTGACGTCGAACGGGGGGCCCGGCCAGCGGCGATGCAGGGGTCCGACGGGCGCCGGATACTGCCAGCCGTGCTGCTCGGCCCAAACTCGCCGCGCCGCTTCGCGCTGCGGTCCGAGGATCTCCTCGGGAGGCGGGTCCATCCGATCACCTCCGAGCCGCGGCCGACAGCGTACGGCTCAGGGTAGGCTCCGCCGAGTCCAGCGGGTCCCGGATCGAGATCAGTTTCCGCTGACGGTTCGCCGACAGACCTCCGCCCACGGCGTCGGCTGCAGACCGAGGACGTCACCGGTGCGGGTGGAGTCCATCACGTACGGCCTGCCGAACATGTACGACATCGTCCGCACTTCGCGCATCAGCGGCGAGAACAGCCCAACGGCCGCGAGAACCGGATCCGGGATGCCGCGCACGGGCACCGGCTCGAGGTCCGCCGCGGCCAGCACGTCGGTCAGCGCCTGCCGCTGGCTGCGCGGCTCGTTGCTCGGAGCGTGCCACACCCGACCCCAGGTCTCGGGGCGGTCGGCCACCGCGACCAGGGTTCGGGCCATGTCCCCCACGTCGGTCCAGGTGTGGGCCAGATCGGGTTTGCCGATCACCCAGGCCGCCTTGCCCTGCCGCGCCGTCGTCACGTGCCGGGTGACGTGACCGTTCGGCCCGACCCCGGCACCGAGGTAGTCCGAGCCGCGCACCTCGACCGCGTGGAGCCGGCCCGCCTCGTGCCTGGCCTTGGCCTCGGCCCACATCCCGGCCCGGATCCGGCCCAACGCGTCGGTGGCTAGATCTGGCAGGCCCTCAGTCATGGGCACGCTCACCGGGCCGTACCCGTACAGCGACGAGGCGGTCACCAAGGTGGCGCCCGTTCGCTCGGCCGTGACGAGCAGGCTCTCGGCCAGCGGCGGCCAGACCTCGGCCCATTTTGTGTAGTCGACGGGATTGGCGCAGTTGAAGATCGCCGCGGCTCCGGCCGTCACCGCGCTCAGCCCGCTCGGGATCGCTGGCGTCGATTCCCTTCGTCCGAGTGGCGACGACGACCTCCTCACCGCGAGCTTCCAGCAGGGCGGCGGTCTCCCGACCGACCGGACCGGCCCCGACGATCACGTACTTCTCGGGCATTCCAGACTCCTGATCTGATTTGCGAGCACTGCTCTCTATTTGGACTAGTTTGACACTCTCTGATGCACATTGCAAGAGCACTGCTCTTGATTGAGGCATCTGATCACGCAAGGATGGCGTCATGCCCTCGCCGCAGCGGTCGGCGCCGGCCACCGCCCGTGCCGTGGCCCGACGCGAACTCACCCGGGCGATCCTCGACGAGGCCCGCCGCCAGCTCGCCGAGGTCGGACCCGCGGCGCTGTCGGTTCGAGCGGTGGCCCGCGAGCTGGGAATGGCCTCCTCGGCGGTCTACCGCTACTTCGCGACCCGGGACGAGTTGCTCACGGCGCTCATCGTGATCGGCTACGACGAACTCGGTGAGCAGGTCGAGTCCGCCGAAGCCGCCGTCGACCGCGACAACGTGCTCGGGCGCTGGCTGAGCGTCACCAGCACGTTCCGCGGCTGGGCCCGGGAGCACACCCACGACTACGCCCTGCTGTACGGCTCACCGGTGCCCGGCTACGCCGCCCCGAGCGACACCATCCAGCCGGCGGGCCGGGTGATCAGACTCGTGCTGGCCCTGGTTGCCGACGCAACGAGACAGCACCCCGACCGAGACGGCTGGGTCATGTCGTCCGACGACCAGGCGGCTGGCGAGGCGATCCGTCCGGCGCGCGAGTTCGCCGGCGATGAGTTCACCGACGAGATGACGTATCGGGCTCTGGTGGCCTGGGGTGGGGTGATCGGCGCCCTCACGCTGGAGCTGTTCGGCCACCTGCACAACGCGATCGCCGATTACGACGTGTGGTTCGAGCAGTCGATGCTCCGATTGGCGCCCATATGACCCCGACTCCGGACTACATCCTGGCCCTCCGCGAACAGTGGGGTCACGGCCCGCTGCTACTCCCCGGTGTCTCCGGGGTCGTGTTGGACGGCGGGCCGGGAAGTGAACGCGTGCTGCTGGTCCGCCGCAGCGACACCGGCCGGTGGAGCGTCCCCGCCGGCATCGTCGAACCCGGCGAGCAACCGGCCGACTGCATCGCCCGAGAGATCTGGGAGGAGACCCGGATCCGGGCCCGGCCCGAGCGGCTGGCCTTGCTCAGCGCGGATCCGGAGATCAGCTACCCCAACGGCGACCGGTGCCAGTTCATCTCGATGACGTTCCGCTGTGGCTACGAGGGCGGCGAGCCGGCGGTCGGCGACGAGGAGTCCACCGCGGTGGCCTGGTTCGCCCTCGACGCCCTGCCCAAAGACCTGAACGCCCGGGGCCGCCGCCGGATCCAGGCCGCCCTCCCGGTTCAGGCGGACTGCGTCTTCGATCGGGCCCGGCCCGACCACAACAGATAGCCGCCGAACCCGGCGACCAGGGCACCGAGCACCACGACGACCGGCCGGGCGTTCGCGGCCGCCGCGGCCCGGGCTTCGTAACTCTGGACCGCGCTGCCGTCGGCCTTGGCGCACACCTGGCCGGGCTGCAGCACCTGGTCGCGGCACATCAGCCCCGGCGCGGCGCCGACGGTGAACGGGTAGGCCATGATCGCCAAGCCGGCGAACAGCAGGGCGAGCTGAGCGGCCAGCCGTACCGGTGCGGTCTTCACAGCTCGCGGACGCCGGGGGTGACGAAGGGTGGCTTGGTGATGACGAACGGCTCTTGTCGCTGCCGGATGTCGACCAGGACCCCTTCGTCGATCTCGAAGCGGGCGTCGATCAAGGCCAAGGCGATGCCCGTCTTCAGGGTCGGGGAGAACGTCCCGGAGGTGACCGAGCCGATCTCTTGGCCGTCCGGGTCGCGGACCAGCATGCCGGGCCGCGGGATGCCTCGGCCGGTGGCCTTCAATCCCCGCAACAGCCGGGACGGGCCGGACTCCTTCTCCGCCCGCAACGCGGAGTCGCCGAAGAACACGTCCTTTTTCCAGCCCACGGCCCAGCCCAGCCGGGCCTGGACCGGCGAGATCTCCGGCGAGATGTCTTGGCCGTGCAGCGGGTAGCCCATCTCGGTCCGCAGCGTGTCGCGGGCGCCGAGCCCGGCGGGCTGGAGTCCGTACGGCTCCCCGGCCGCCACCACCGCGTCCCACACCTGCTCGGCCGCCGCGGTCGGGGCGACCAGTTCGTAGCCCCGTTCGCCGGTGTAGCCGGTCCGGCAGACCGAGACCGGCACCCCGTCCAGCTCGACATCGGCGAAGGACATGTACGGGTGCCCGGCCGGCAGACCGGCGGCTCCGAGCACCTCGTCCGACAAGGTGCCCTGGACCGCGAGCACCACGTAGTCGTCATGCCGGTCGGTGACGGCGATCTCCGCGGGCGCCGCCGCCTGCAGCAGCTTAGCCACGCTGGCGGTGTTGGCGGCGTTGGGGATGAGGAAGATGTCGTCGTCGGCGCGGCGATAGGCCATCAGGTCGTCGACCACGCCGCCTGAGTCGGTGAGGATCAGGGTGTACTGCGCTTGGCCGGAGCCGATCTTGAACAGGTCGGCGGTGAGGCAGCGGTTGACGAACGCGGCCGCGCCGGGTCCGCGCACCGCGATCTTGCCGAGATGACTCACGTCGAAGATGCCGACCGCGTTCCGGACCGCCGCGTGCTCGGCCAGCACGCCGCCGCCCGCGTACTCGACCGGCATCGACCAGCCGCCGAAGGCGGCGAACTTCGCGCCCAGGGCTCGATGCCGGGCGTCCAGCGGTGACCGCTTCAGCTCGGATTCCTCCACGTCGCTCCTCTCGCAGGGCCGGCGCCTCGCACGCGACACAGAGGCTAGCCTGTGCGAATGCCTATCCCGGACCTGCCGACGATCGCGGCGTCGGATTCCCTGCCCCGCAACGTCGACGTGCTCGTGGTCGGGCTCGGAGCGGATGGCGTGATCGGGGTGCCGGCCGGCCTCGACGCCGAGTACGTACGGCGTCTCGGGCGCTCGGTGACCGATCTCGCCCGGGGGGTGGGAGCCAAGACGGGTGCCGACCACAGCCGGACGCTGCCCGCCGCCGGCGACGGACCCCGGGTGCTGGTGGTCGGGCTGGGCGACGGCGAGCCCACCCTGGAGGACCTACGGCGAGCCGCGGGTGCGGGCGTCCGCTCCGCGGCTGCGCAGACCGAGTCCGGCGCGGTTTCTGTCGCGGTGTCCTTCGGTGCCGACGAGCCGGAGACCCTGACCGCCATGGCCGAGGGCGCGCTGCTGGGCAGCTACCGCTTCGCCCCCGTCAGCGGCAAGGAGTCCGAGGCGCACGGGGTGGATGCGATCACCCTGATCGTCGGGTCCGGGGTGCCCGGCGCCGCCACCACCGCGCTGTTGAAGCGCGCTCGGGTCGTGGCGCAGGCCGTCTCGGCGGCCCGCGACTGGGTGAACCAGCCGCCGAACCTGCTCTATCCGGACTCGTTCGCCGAAGAGGTGCGTGGGGTCGTCAAGTCCGGCCCGCTGGACTTTGAGGTGCTGGACGAGAAGGCCCTCGAGAAGGGCGGCTACGGCGGCATCCTCGCCGTGGGTTCCGGATCCTCCCGGCCACCGCGGTTGGTCCGGCTGAGCTACGCCCCCCGCGGCGCCAAGGCGCATCTGGCCCTGGTGGGCAAGGGGATCACCTTCGACTCCGGTGGTTTGGACATCAAACCGGCCGACGGCATGTACACCATGAAGTGCGACATGGCCGGGGCGGCCGCCGTCTTCGCCGCCACCTGGGCGATCGCCACGCTGAAACTGAAGATCAAGGTCACCGCGTACGGGTCGCTGGCCGAGAACCTGCCGTCAGACACGGCGTACCGGCCGTCGGACGTGCTCACGATGTACGGCGGCATGACGGTCGAGAACGGGAACACCGACGCCGAGGGCCGGCTGGTGATGGCGGACGCCATCGTCCGGGCCGGCGAGGACAAGCCCGATCTGCTGGTCGACGTGGCCACGCTGACGGGCGCCGCGATCGTCGCCCTCGGCGACCGGACCGCGGGGGTGATGGCCACCGACGACGACACCGCCGACAAGGTGCTGGACGCCGCGGAGTCGGCGGGCGAGGACTTCTGGCAGCTGCCGATTCCCCAGGAGACCCGCGGAAAGCTGGATTCGAAGGTGGCGGACCTGAAGTCCACCGGCGGCGACCGGGCGGGCGGGGCGCTCGTGGCGGCGGCATTCTTGCGCGAGTTCGTGGGCGACGGCCTGCCCTGGGCCCATCTCGACATCGCCGGTCCGGCCTTCCGGACCGGGTCGCCGTACGGCTACGTCAACACCGGTGGCACCGGCGCAGGCGTCCGAACGCTGATTGCTCTGGCGGCCTCACTCACTGCGTAGCACGGCGGGTCTCCGCAGCGGAATACCCCGAGCGATCACTTGCGTCCTGCCTGCGCCGGCGCCTCCCGGCCTCCCGTATTGCCCGGTCGCGGTGGAGGGACGCGCTTCCCGGCAATCCGGAGGGAGATCGCCGTCCCCGTGCGACCGGGTGTCAGGTGAGGCCGCGCCAACGATCATCCACCCATCATTCGGAAGCCGTCCAAGACCGGTTTGGTTGACTTGAATTTCTGACGGCCGGAATTACTCCCCCGGGCTGCGAGTGTCGGGTATCTCGAGCGCGGCCGGCTTCTGCACGACGAGGAATCGACACCCGTCGCGGAGTCGCAAGAAGGCGGAAGAGTCAGGTGTCGATGACGAGGAGGAAGAAGGCGGTCTCGAGCGGTTGAGATGCACGAGCAGCCCCAAAAAAGGGGGTCAGCGCAGGTCTGGGTGTTTCTTGTTGCGGGTGTTGTAGTCCCGCATCCGCTGCGGATAGCCGATCACGGCCGCGTCGTACCCCGGGATCTGCAGGTGTTCGGCGAAGGCGTGCGCCCACTGCGGGGACGGGACCTTCCGCCGGGTCCACTCGCCGTCGAAGGCGACCAGGCAGAGGGTGGTCTGGGTGACGGCGGTCTGCGGCTCGACGTAGGCCTCGACCCCGCGCCGGGTCCGGACGAACTCGGTCAGATGCATCGTGGTCGCGTCGTCCACCGAGCGCCCACTCGGCTGACCGCCTCGGCCGACGCCGCGCTTCAACCGCGCCGCGCTGCGTTTCAGCCAACCCATGCGGCCATTATGGCCTGACTGACCTAATGGCAGCGCTGTTGCAGCACCACCCGCAGCCGGTCGACCAACCAGTCGATCTCCTCGGCCGTCACGACCAGCGGCGGTGCGAGTCGGATGGTCGCGCCGTGGGTGTCCTTGACCAGCACACCCTCCTCCATCAGGTCGTGGCTGACGTCGCGACCCGTCCCGAGCGCGGGGTCGATGTCGATCCCGGCCCAGAGACCGACCCCCCGGACCGCTGTCACACCGTGACCGACGAGGTCGGCCAGTAGGGCGTGCAGCCGGGCGCCGAGTTCGGCGGAGCGGCGCTGGTACGCACCGGTCGCGAGCATCCGGACCACGCACGTGCCGACGGCGGCGGCCAGCGGGTTGCCGCCGAAGGTCGAGCCGTGCTGGCCGGGCCGCAGCACCCCGAGGATGTCGCGATTTCCCACCACGGCCGACACGGGAACGACCCCGCCGCCGAGCGCCTTGCCCAGCAGATAGAGGTCCGGCACCACGCCGGCGTGATCGCTGGCGAACGTCCGGCCGGTCCGGCCCAGACCGGACTGGATCTCGTCGCAGATCAGCAGCACCCGGTTCGTGGTGCAGATCTCCCGCAGCCGCGGCAGATAGTCGGCGGGCGGCACGATGATCCCCGCCTCGCCCTGGATCGGCTCGATCAAGACGGCCACGGTGTCTTCGTCGATGGCCGCCGCCACGGCGTCGGCGTCGGCGTACGGCACCGTGCGGAAGCCCGGGGTGTACGGGCCGTACCCGTCCCGGGCGTCCGGATCGTCGGAGAAGCTGATGATGGTCGTGGTCCGGCCATGGAAGTTGCCGGCGGCGACCACGATGTTGGGGTTCGTGACGCCCAAGACATCGTGCCCCCACTTGCGGGCAATCTTGATGCCGCTCTCCACCGCCTCGGCGCCGGTGTTCATCGGCAGCACCATGTCCTTACCGCACAGCGCGGCCAGTTCGGCACAGAAGGTACCGAGTTGGTCGGAATAGAACGCGCGGCTGACCAGGGTGACCCGGTCCAGTTGGCGGCGGGCGGCGTCAAGGATGTCGGGATGGCCGTGGCCGAAGTTCACCGCGGAGTACGCCGCGAGGCAGTCCAGGTAGCGGCGACCTTCGACGTCGGTGACCCAGGCGCCCTCGGCCTCGGCGATGACGATGGGCAGCGGCGCGTAGTTGTGGGCGGCGTGCTCCTCGGTGAGCGCGATCTCGTACGCAGCACGCGCGCCGATGGTGTGCTGCTGCGGGAGGGTGGCGGTCATGAGCGGGCCTCTCGTCGTATTTCGAGCGTGCAGCACTTCACGCTGCCGCCCCCTTTGAGCAGTTCGGACAACTCGACCGGAACCGGGACGAAGCCGCGCGCGGCCAGCTGAGCAGCAAACGCCGGCGCGGCGGCAGTGAGCACGACGTGCAGGCCGTCGGAAACGGCGTTGAGACCGAGCACCGCGGCGTCGTCCTCGGTGGCGATGATCGCGTCCGGGAACATGATCGCCAAGGTCGCCTGGCTGGTGACGGAGAAGGCGCCCGGGTAGTAGGCCACGGTCGCCTCGTCCAGCACGGCCAACGCGGTGTCCAGGTGGTAGAAGCGCGGGTCGACGAGCTCGAGCGAGATCACCGTCATCCCGGTCACCGTGGCCACCTCGGTGTGCGCGGCCGGGGTGGTGCGGAATCCCGTACCCGCCAGGATCTGGTCGCCGACGACCAGGAAGTCGCCCTCGCCCTCGTTCACTTCCCGCGGTCGGTGGACGGGACCGAGCCCGTGGCTCTCGAGCCAGATCGCGTACGCCTCCGCCTCGGCGGCGCGCTGCGGGTAGGCGAAGCGCGCGCCGATCACGTGCTGGGCTGTCACCAGAGCGCCGTTCGCCGCGTAGACCATGTCGGGCAAACCGGCTACGGGTTCGGTGACGTCGACCTGGTGGCCGAGTCGCAGGTAGGTCTGGCGGAGGCCCTCCCACTGGGCGACGGCGAGGTCGGCGTCGGCGCCGAGCTCGGGATTCATCCAAGGGTTGATGGCATAGGTGACCGCGAAATGGCTCGGCGGCGTCATCAGGTAGCGGCGGCGTCGCGGTCCGCGCCGAGCCACCGTGGCGGGGGCAATAGCGAGATCGGTCATGGGCGAAGCCTAGGGTTCACGACGGTTGCAATCAATCGCCATTCGTTGCGCGCCGCAGACCGAATCTGTTTCGTTACAGACCCCCGTATGGCGATCTGTTGTGCACTCCACTAGGTTTCTGTCATGGACAGCCTGGATGAGCGCATCCTGCTCCACCTGATCCGCAACGCCCGCGCCACGTTCGCCGAGATCGGCGCCGAGGTCAAGCTGTCGGCACCGGCCGTCAAACGCCGGGTGGACCGGCTGCTGGACGACGCCACGATCACCGGATTCACGACCATCGTCGACCCGACCGCACTGGGCTGGGGCACCGAGGCGTACGTACAGGTCTACTGCAAAGGCACCATCTCCCCCGAGTCACTGCAGGCCATCTGGGACCCGATCCCGGAGGTGGTGAGCGCCAGCACCGTGACCGGGGCGCCGGACGCCATCCTCAAGGTACGGGCGCGGGACGTCCGCCACCTCGAAGAAGCGTTGGAACGGATCCGCGGCGCGGACAGCATCGACCACACCGAGTCCATCATCGTGTTGTCCCGGCTGGTCGAGCGCGGCTGAGGGCGCGATCATGGGCGACATGAGTGAGTTCACGACCGAGATCAAGATGACCACGCTCGACTGCGCCGATCCGCGGGCCGAGGCCGCCTTCTGGTCCGCCCTGCTCGGCTGGGACGTGGTCGCGGCCGAAGACGAGTACGCCATGCTCGTGCCACCCGGCGGCGGGGGCGCCCTGGGCTTCGGCGCCGTACCGGACTACGAGCCGCCGGCCTGGCCGAACGAACAGGGCAGCAAGCAGTTCCACTTCGACCTCGGCTGCAGCGATCTGGCGGCCAGCGAACGACGCGCGGTCGAACTCGGTGCAACCGTGCCCACCGAGCAACCCGGGGACACCTGGCGGGTGCTGTTGGATCCCGCCGGGCACCCGTTCTGCTTGACCGACGCCGCTCGCTGGTGACGCCTGACGTGACGGCCTACGACCTGGTGGTGCTGGGCGGCGGCAGTGGCGGCTACGCCGCGGCGATCCGGGCGGCGGAGTTGGGCCTGTCGGTGGCGCTGGTCGAGAAGGATCTGCTGGGCGGCACCTGCCTGCATCGCGGTTGCATCCCGACCAAGGCGATCCTGCACGCCGCCGAGGTGGCCGACGCGGCCCGGCACGCGGACCGGTTCGGGATCAAGGCCACGCTCGACGGCGTCGATCTCGGCGCAGTCGACGCGTACGCCCAAGGTGTGGTCCAGCGGCTGCACCGGGGGCTCACCGGCCTGATCAAATCCCACGGCATCACCGTGATCGAGGGTGCCGGCCGACTGGTGGCCGGTGACGGAGTACCGGGCGTCCAGGTCGGTGGCGACACGGTGACCGGACGGCACTTGGTGCTCGCGACCGGCTCCGCGCCGAAGTCGCTCCCCGGTCTCGAGATCGACGGCCGCCGGGTGCTGACCAGCGAACAGGCGCTGCGGCTGAGTGAGTTGCCGGCGTCCGCGATCGTGCTGGGCGGCGGCGTGATCGGGGTGGAGTTCGCCTCCGCCTGGCGCTCATTCGGGGTCGAGGTGACCGTGGTCGAGGCGTTGGACCGGCTGGTGGCCGCGGAGGAGCCGGAGATCTCCGTCGCGCTGGAGCGGGCGTACCGCAAGCGGGGCATCACCGTCCGCACCGGCGCGTCGTTCTCTGGGGCGCAGGTGTCGGACGGCGAGGTCACCGTCACGCTCTCCGACGCGAGCACCCTCACGGCCGACGTCTTGCTGGTCGCGGTCGGTCGAGGCCCCGTCAGTGCGGACCTCGGGTACGCCGAGCTGGGCATCGACCTGGACCATGGCCTGGTCCAGGTTGACGTGCGGCTGCAGACCACGCGCGCCGGGGTGTACGCGGTCGGCGACCTCGTCCCCGGGTTGCAACTGGCGCACCGCGGCTTCGCCCACGGCATCTTCGTCGCCGAGGACATCGCGCATCGGGCCGGCGCCTCGATCCCGAGCCCCACACCCGTCGACGACGTCTTCGTCCCGCGCGTGACCTACTGCGAGCCCGAGATCGCCTCGGTGGGCCTCGGTGAGGCCGCCGCCCGCGAGGCGTACGGCGATCGGGTCGAAACCATCCGCTACGACCTGGCCGGCAACGGCAAGTCCCAGATCCTCAAGACCGCGGGCTTCGTGAAGCTGGTCCGGCGGGTCGACGGACCGGTGCTGGGTGTCCACCTGATCGGCTCGCGGGTCAGTGAACTGGTCGCCGAGGCGCAACTCATCACCGGCTGGGAGGCGTATCCGAGAGAGGTCGCCGATCTCGTGCATCCCCATCCCACCCAGAGCGAGGCCCTCGGGGAGGCCCACCTCGCCCTGGCCGGCAAGCCGTTGCACGCGCACTCCTGAAGCCCCACGATCGGCCACCGTTAGGCTGAGCCCGAGCCGGGCAGCCAGCGCCCCAGGAGAAACGGAGTCAACAGCGCCATGTCGACCGAAGTAACCCTCCCAGCCCTCGGCGAAAGCGTCACCGAAGGCACGGTCAGTCGGTGGTTGAAGCAGGTCGGTGACACGGTCGAGGCGGACGAGCCGTTGCTCGAGATCTCCACCGACAAAGTTGACACCGAAATCCCGTCCCCGGCCGCCGGCGTCGTGCTGGAGATCCGCGCCGAGGAGGACGAGACCGTCGAGGTGGGCGCGGTGCTGGCCGTCATCGGCGACGAGAGCGAGGCCGGCAGCAGCAGCAGCGACGACGGCGGTGACTCCGGGCAAGCCGAGGCCGAGCACGAGCCGGAGCCGGAGCCGGAGCCCGACACGTCCTCCGAGGCGGACGACGAAAAGCAAGCAGCGGCCGAGCACGAACCGGCCGCATCCAGTTCGGGCGGCTCCGGCGGCGGTTCCGGCGGCGGCGCTGCGTCGGGCACGGAGGTGACCTTGCCGGCGCTGGGCGAGAGTGTCACCGAGGGGACCGTGAGCCGCTGGCTGAAGCAGGTCGGCGAAGCCGTTGAGGCCGACGAACCGCTGCTGGAGATCTCGACCGACAAGGTCGACACGGAGATCCCCTCCCCGACCGCGGGCGTGTTGCTCGAGATCAGGGTGCAGGAGGACGAGACAGTCGAGGTCGGCGCCGTGCTCGCGATCGTGGGCGAAGAGGGCGCGGCCCCGGCGGAAGCCGCACCAGAGCCGGAGCCGGAGGCGAAGCAGGCCGAACCCGCGCCCGAACCTGAACCTCAGGACGAGGAACAGAAGAAGACCGAGGACGGTGACGAGGGTGGCCAGGAGCCGATCCCGGCCCCAGCCGCAAAGCAGGCAGCAGAGCCGGCCGCCAAAGACGAGGAACCGACCTACGTCACCCCGCTGGTCCGCAAGCTGGCCCGCGAGCACGACGTCGACCTGTCGTCGATCAGCGGCACCGGGGTGGGCGGCCGGATCCGCAAACAGGACGTGCTGGCCGCCGCCGAAGAGGCAAAGAAGGCCGCCGCCCAGCCGGCCGAACAGCCGGCCACCGCGTCGGCACCCGCGGCGTCCGCGCCGACTCCGCCCGCGAAGGTGGAGCCCAGCACATTGCGCGGGACGACCGAGAAGATGTCGCGGCTGCGCAAGACCATCGCGAAGCGGATGGTGGAGTCGCTGCAGATCTCGGCTCAGCTCACCGCCACGGTCGAGGTCGATCTGACCGAGATCTCCCGGATCCGGGCCAAGCACAAGGTCGACTTCAAGGCCCGCGAAGGCGCCAGCTTGTCGTACCTACCGTTCATCACCAAGGCCACCATCGAGGCGCTCAAGGTGTACCCGAAGGTGAACGCCACCATCGACACCGACGCCGGCGAGGTCACCTATCCCGACGCCGAGCACATCGGCATCGCTGTTGACACCGAGCGGGGCCTGCTGGTGCCGGTCATCAAGGACGCCGGCGACCTCAACATCGCCGGCCTGGCGAAGAAGATCGCCGACCTGGCCGCCCGGACCCGGTCCAACAAGGTGGGCCCGGACGAGTTGAGCGGCGGCACGTTCACCATCACCAACTACGGCTCGGCCGGCACGTTGATGGACACCCCGATCGTGAACCAGCCGCAGGTGGCCATCCTCGGCACCGGCGCGCTGGTCCGGCGACCCGTCGTCATCTCCGATCCGCGGCTGGGCCAGGTCATCGCGGTTCGGGACATGATGTACCTCTCGATGTCGTACGACCACCGGCTGGTCGACGGCGCCGAGGCGGCCCGGTTCCTCAGCATGGTGAAGGCTCGGCTGGAGGAGGGCGACTTCGCCTCCGAATTCGGGGCCTGAGGCTTGCGATGGCTGCTGGCCGGCGGATCCGGATTCCTGGGCTCGGCGCTGCGGGTCCGACTGGCCGAACTCGGCCATGAGGTCGTTCGGCTCGTCCGGCGGGATCCGGCGTCCGCCACGGAATACCGCTGGGACCCTGACGCCAACGAGGTCGACCGGGCCGCGCTGGAGGGTGTCGACGTCGCCGTCAACTTGTGTGGCGTTGGTGTGGCCGACCGGCTGTGGACGCCGGCCCGGCGTGAGTTGCTACGCAGCTCCCGGGTCAACCCGAGCGGGACGCTCGCGGCCGCGTTGGCCGACCTCGCCGCCGGGGATTCCTCGCCGGTCCTGATCCAGGCCGGCGGGATCGCCATCTACGGCACCGGGCACGTCCCGGTGCCGCACACCGAGGACTCCCCCGTCGGCCCGGACTTCCTGGCCCAGCTGGTCCGGGATTGGGAACAGGCCGCCGACCCCGCGGTCGAAGCCGGCGTCCGGACCGTGTTCATGCGGACCAGTCCGGTGCTGGACCGCTCGGGGGGCTCGTTCCGGCTGATGAAACTCGCGTGGTCGTTCGGCGGCGGCGCCATCCTCGGCGACGGCCAGCAGCGGATGCCGATGATCAGCCTGCACGACTACCTGCGCTTCGTGCTCTGGGCCGCAGACACGCCAGAGGCCTCGGGACCGTACAACCTGACCATTCCCGAACCGACGACCAACGCCGAATTCACCGACGTACTGGCGGCTGAACTCAAACGGCCCCGATTCCTCAAGGCGCCGGCCCCGCTGTTGCGGATCCCCCTCGGCGAGCTGGCGGAGCAACTGGTGGGGGACATGAACGTCGTGCCGCGGCGATCGACCGAGCAGGGCTTCATCTTCGACGGCCCGGACGTGGCCGCGACCGTTCGGCTGGCGCTGGCCGACTGACCTCGGCAGATCTCAGCCGACGAGCAGGTGCACGTCGATCAGACCCCGGACGGCAAGCTCGACCGGGCTGGACCTGGAGTGCGTCGATGGGCCGCGTTCCGCGGGCCCTGATCGCGGGATCCGGTCGGGTGGTGCCTTCGCGGCCCGCCAGATTCGCTGAGCGCAGTCACCGTGGCCGCGGGAATGGGTCCCGGTGGCATCGACCAGATGGATGCGTTTCTGCGGAGTTCGCCACAGCCAGACCCCGGCTTCGGGTTGGCGGACCCGACACCCGCCGTGCGTCTTCACCCGGTGGTGGTAGCGGACGAACGGCCCGAGATTGCCGACCCTGGTCTGCCCGGGCGGGCCGCCGTGCTCGGGAGGCACGTACCGAACCGTATGGTCCAGGTCCATCCGCCGTCCCGGCCTATTCGAGGGGCCTGCCGCGTACGGGAACACGTCGACCGGCTGCCGCAAAACAGGCGCGAGAGGTGGATGACCGGATCAGCCCGCGCTTGGGTCGGGTGCCGTTCGCGAGGCTGCAGAGCTTGTTGGAGGCTTTCGTGTCCGGTTGGGCCGGACTTCGGAGCACGGACTGCGGTTCATCATGGCCCGCGTGTCGGCCGGCGACGCGGTGTGGATCGACGCGATGGCTCGCTGCCGGCCCGGCAAAGTCTACCAACTCGAATTCGAACACACATTCACTCTGGAACCCGCCTCCGACAGCGACGGCCGTCGCCACCTACCTCGATTCCGCCAGGCTGTCGGCGACGTCGTCGACCACCCGACGCAGAATCCGGCTCATCTGCGCCGGGGTGTGCAGGCCCGGGTAGAACAGGTACTGGCCGGCCAAGCCGTCAACCGTCACGTGCAGCCGCTCGGCCAGCCGCTCCCACCGAGGGCGCAGCGGCGCGACCGGTTCGCTCGTGACCTCAGCTCCGGCCAGCAGCAGCACCGCCATCCGAGCGATGGCACGGCACCCCTGGTAGGCGTTCTGTCTGAGCTCTTGGTCGGCCGGTCGGGCGCGGTCCAGATCGGCGAGACCCGCGAAGACGCGGGTCTCGGTCTGGCGCTGGTGATCGAGGGGGATCAGTTCCTCGAGCAGCAGGGCCGCCCGACGGCGGGTCCCGACCCGTCGGTTGCGCAGCACGGCCCCGATCCGGTCCGGTCCCCGCTCGACGACGACATGTCCGGCGAAGCGCAGCAGGTCATCATGGGTGGAGAAGTAGTACCGGATGGCACCGGAGGAGAGCCCGGACTCCGCCACCACAGCCCGGACTGACGCACCCCGTAGGCCGTCCCGCATCAACACCCGCCAGACGGCTCCGGCGATCTCGCGACGACGTTCCGGGTGGTCGACGACCTTGGGCACGAGGTCATTGTGACACGATCGTTCGCTATTATTTAGCACGATCGTGCTATAACGACCGGATCACGGAGAACTCATGGACCTGCCTGGAGTGCTCGGCCTGGCGGCTCTGGCGCTGGTGGACAGCACGAGCATCGGAACCTTGATCATCCCGCTGTGGTTGTTGCTGCGACCGCGTTGGCGCCCGAGCCTGATCATCGTCTACCTGGCCACCATCACCGGCTTCTATCTCCTCGTCGGTCTGTTGCTGATGGCCGGGACCCTCACGGTGCTCCCGACCGTCGCCGCTGCGCTGGCGACGCTCCCGGCGGCCTGGGTCCAACTGGGGCTCGGCGTCGTGCTCATCGCCGTCAGCTTCTGGATCGACCCCAAAGCCGTACGATCACGGGCGGCGAAGGCCGGGCGGGACATCGAGACGACGCCTCGATGGCAACACCGAATCGATCGCGCCGCCGCCACGCCCACCGGCATGATCACGCTGGCGATCGGCGCGGGCCTGGCCGAGGTGGCCACGATGCTGCCCTACCTCGCGGCGATCGCCATCATCACGTCCTTCGGCCTGTCCCCGCTGGGCAGCGGACTCGTCCTCGCCGGGTACATCGTCGTCATGGCGCTTCCCGCGACCGGGCTGGTACTGGCCCGCCTGGTCGCCGGGCGCCGGGTCAACGCGGCCCTGGATCGGCTGGGTGCCTGGCTGGCCCGGCACACCGCAAGCAGCATCTCCTGGATCATCGCCATCATCGGCGTCCTGCTGGCGTGGAACGCCGTCGAGCGGCTCAGCGCCTTCGGCGTTCTACCCTGGTCAGCATGACGCTGGAGTTCCTGCCGTACGAGCTGGGCCGCAAGCACGTCGACTATCTCGACGGCTGGGACCTGCAGCGGCGCGTGCACGCGGAGGTGGTGGCCGGGCAGCGCCCGAACACGGTCATCCTGCTCGAGCACGCCAGCGTCTACACCGCCGGCAAGCGGACCGAGGACTCAGAGCGGCCCGCCGACGGCACCCCGGTCGTCGACGTCGACCGGGGCGGGAAGATCACTTGGCACGGCCCGGGCCAACTGGTCGGCTATCCGATCGTCCAACTGCCGGAGTCGGTCGGGGTCGTCGACTACGTCCGCCGGCTGGAGGAGGCCATCATCGACGTCCTGAACACCTACGGACTCGCCACCGGTCGCGTCCAGGGCCGATCGGGAGTTTGGCTCGCGGCCGTAGCTGACAAGCCAGAACGGAAGGTCGCCGCCATCGGCGTCCGAGTCGCGGGCGGCACGACGATGCACGGCTTCGCGATCAACATCGACCCGGACCTCGCCTGGTACTCCCGCATCATCCCCTGCGGCATCCGCGACGCCGGGGTCACCTCGCTGGCCGCGGAGACCGAGCTGCGTCCGAGTCTGTCGGAGGTCGCCGAACGGCTCCGGCCGGAACTGGAGCGCTACCTCGCCTTCACGCCGTACGAGCAGTCACCTCCCATCGCGGCCTAACGCCTATGCTGAGCGGGTGAGTGTCGTCCCCGACGGTCGCAAGCTGCTGCGCCTGGAAGTGCGCAACGCCAGCGTCCCGATCGAGAAGAAGCCGGCCTGGATCAAGACCACGGCGCGGATGGGTCCGCAGTTCCGCGAACTGCGCGAACTGGTACGCAAGGAGGACCTGCATACGGTCTGCCAGGAGGCCGGCTGCCCCAACATCTTCGAATGCTGGGAGGACCGGGAGGCGACCTTCCTCATCGGTGGCGACCAGTGCACGCGGCGCTGCGACTTCTGCCAGATCGACACGGGCAAGCCGGCCGACTTCGACGCCGGCGAGCCGCTGCGGGTGGCGGAATCGGTGCAGAAGATGGAGTTGCGCTACGCGACCGTCACCGGCGTCTGCCGCGACGATCTGCCCGACGAGGGCGCCTGGCTGTATGCCGAGACCATTCGCCAGATCCACGCCCTCAATCCCGATACCGGGGTCGAGATGCTGGCGCCCGACTTCTCCGGCAATCCGGACTACCTCGGGCAACTCTTCGACGCCGCCCCCGAGGTGTTCGCGCACAACATCGAAACCGTGCCCCGGATCTTCAAGCGGATCCGGCCCGGCTTCCGCTACGAGCGTTCCCTCGACGTGCTGCGGGCCTCCCGGGCCGCGGGCCTGGTCACCAAGTCCAACCTCATCCTCGGCATGGGCGAGAGCCGGGGCGAGGTGTCCGAGGCGCTCCGCGACCTGTACGACGCCGGCACCGAGATCATCACCATCACCCAGTACCTGCGGCCAACGCCTCGGCACCACCCTGTCGAGCGGTGGGTGAAGCCGGAGGAATTCGTCGAGCTGTCCGCCGAGGCGAGCGAGCTGGGTTTCCCCGGGGTGCTGAGCGGGCCGCTGGTCCGGTCCTCGTACCGGGCCGGCCGGCTGTACCGTCAGGCCATGGATTCCCGGGTCGAGGTGCGCGTTGGCTGACAGCGCGCGCGCGGTCGCGAAGCAACAGAAACTGGCCGCCCGACAGGCGAAGCAGGCCGAGAAGGTGCGGAAGAAGAACAGCACCAACCCAGCCGACATGGGCCGGCTGCGGCAGATCAAGCGGGCCTACCAGCTCACCCACGAGTACGACAAGCTCCTGCCGCTGCTCATCTGGGGCTCGTGGGCGCTCACCATCGTCGTCTTCGTCGTGATCGGCATTCTGACCAACCAGCTGATCTTCCTGTCCATCATGGGCGTGCTCACCGGCATGCTGGTGGCGATGATCATCTTGGTTCAACGGACCAAGAAGGCCACCTACAAGCGGCACCTCGGTCAGGCCGGCTCGGCCGAGGTGGCCCTGTCGTTCCTGCCGAAGCAGTGGATCTCCTCGCCCGTGATCGCTGCGACCAAGCAGAAGGACGTGGTGCACCGTACGGTCGGCCCAGGCGGTCTGGTGCTCATCGGCGAGGGCGAGAGCGGCCGGTTGAAGCCGCTGCTCACCTCCGAGGTACGCAAGCACGAGCGGATCGCCTACGGCGTCACCGTGACCACGATCATGATGGGTGACAAGCCGGGCCAGGTACCGCTGGACAAGCTGGCCGAGCACATCAAGAAGCTGCCGAAGGTGTTGCAGCCCAATCAGGTCACCGACGTCAAGGCCCGGCTGCGGGCCCTCGATGCGGTCCGGCCGCCGATCCCGCTGCCCAAGGGGCCGATGCCGACCAGCCCGCGGCAAGCCACCAAGGGCGCCCGGCAGGCGATGCGCGGAAGGTAGACGCCCTCTTTGGGCGCTGCTCGTGCATCTCAAGCGCTCGAGAGCGTGCTTGAGATACCCGACATTCGCAGCGCTAACGCGCGATCCGCTGCCGCAGCTGGCGCGCGGCCCGCAGCAGGCCGACGCCGAACAGGTCGCTGGCCTTCGCGCTCGGTACCGACTCGTTCAGTTCCAGCACCCGCCGGCCGCGGGCCGATCGCGCCAGCCGCTGCGCCGGGGCCGGCAACGGACGGTCCGTGACGTCGAAATCGGCACCCTGGCCCAGCCCGGCCGAGACCAGTCCCACCGCAGCCGCGACGGCCGCGTCAAGCGGCACCGACCGGACCCGCCGGAGGTCACCGACGGTCGCGGGCGCGACGAGTGCGGTCAGGTCGCCCACGATCCGGCAGCCGGAGCCGGCCACCGCCTCGGCGTACTCCACGGCGATGGCCTCCGCCCGTTCCGCAGCCCACGCCGGCAGCACGACCCGTGCCTCGCTGGGTCGCGGGCGGCGGGCGGTCAGCAGCCGCGCGACCGCCCCGTTGCGGACCCAGATCTCGTACTGCCGCCAGTCGAGCCGCTGCCGCACCGCCCGGTTGAGTCGGCGCAGATACTCCACCTCCGGCCAGGACATCGACCGGTTCTCACCGTCTGTGACCGGCGCCCGCAACAGGTCGTGGGGTACCCCGAGCAGATCGGCGAAGGCGTCCAGGACCAGGTTGGGCCGGCCCTTATCGGGGACGATGACGATCACCCGGTCGGCACCGACCACGCTGCTCCAGCGGCGCAGGATCGCCGGCTGGTCGTTGCGCCGGTAGAACAGCCGCGCCGCCGGGGTCACCGGCTCGTCGGCCAGCACCTCGCGCAGCCAGGCCGAGTACGACTTCCGCCGGCCCGACTTCACGTACTGCTGCCAACTCGACCCCAGCAGGGCCGCGAAACTGCGCAGCGTGACGGCCACGTGGGTCTGCTCTCCGAGCGCCGCGCCGAATCGCCGCGCCTGCTCGTCGGTGCTCTCCGCGGCAAACTCGTGGCTGATCAACACCCGGCCGTCGCGGTGCCGGTCGACCTCGGCCATCAGGTCGTTCCAGCGGGCGAGTGGCGGCACGACCGCGGTGCCCTCACTCGTCGAGCCGAACTGACGACCCATCAACGCGCACACCGGCTCCAGATGATTCACCTGCCGACCGGGGTAGAGGACGCCGTGCACCAGCAGGGCTCCCCGGGCCGCGGCTGCCGCCGTCTGCACGGCCGTCGTTCCGGTCTTGGGGATGCCGATGTGCAACAACCGCGCGCCGGCCGGCAGCATCTCCGCATCCATTCCCGGGAGCCTAACGGGGTGGCTAGGCTGGCGGGATGGTGACGACCACGAGCGAGTCGTTGATCACGTCCCTGCTGGCATCGGTGCCCGAGGACGTCGTGGTCACCGATCCCGCCACCTGTGAGAACTACCGGCACGACTGGTCCCGCGATCCCGCAGCCGGAATGCCCGTGGCTGTGGCCCGCCCGGTCGATGCCGGCCAGGTCCAGGCGATCGTCGCGTGGGCGGCGACTCACGAGGTGCCGATCACTCCGCGCGGAGCCGGCACGAGCCTCTCGGGCGGCTCGTCAGCGGTCGAGGGCGGGATCGTGCTCTCCCTGGAGCGGATGCGGGCGATCGAGATCGACACCGCGAGCCGGGTCGCCGTCGTCGAGCCCGGAGCCTTCAACGCCGAGGTGAAGGCGGCCGCCGCCCTGCACGACCTGTGGTACCCACCGGACCCCTCCTCGTACGAGATCTGCTCCATCGGCGGCAACATCGCCACCAATGCGGGCGGACTGTGCTGCGTGAAATACGGCGTGACCACCGACTACGTGCTCGGGCTCGACGTCGTGCTCGCCGACGGGAGCCTGATCACGCTCGGCGGAAAGCGGGTCAAGGACGTGGCCGGATTGCCGCTGCTGAAGCTGTTCGTAGGCAGCGAGGGCACCCTCGGCATCATCACCCGGGCCATCCTGCGGCTGGTGCCGAAACAGCCGGCCAGGGCCACGCTGGTCGCCACCTTCACCGATCCGGCGGCGGCGGCGCGGGCCGTGGTGGAGTTGGGCCGGACCTGCCGGCCATCGCTCGTGGAGCTGATGGACAACGCGTCCATCAACTTCGTCGAGGACTTCCGCCCCATGGGCCTGGACCGTACGGCCGGGGCGCTGCTCCTCATCCAGTCCGACGCGCCCGGACCCGCGCGGAATGCCGAGATCGAGCTCGCGGAGACGGCGTGCGGTGCCGCCGGCGCGGTCGAGATCTTCAGCACCGACGACGCGGACGAAGGTGAGATGTTCGCCGAGGCGCGGCGGCTCGTCTTCCCGTCCCTGGAACGACGGGGGGCGTTGATGCTGGAGGACGTCGGCTGCCCGGTGCCGCAACTGCCCGAGTTGATCACCGGAATCGCCGAGATCGCCGCCCACCGCCGGCTCGACATCCCGGTGGTCGCGCACGCCGGCGACGGCAACACCCATCCCACCATCGTGTTCGACCCGGCCGACACCGCGGCCCGGGAGCGCGCCGCCATCGCCTTCACCGAGATCATGGCGCTGGCCATCTCCCTCGGTGGCACGATCACCGGCGAGCACGGCGTCGGCCGGCTGAAGAAGGAGCTGCTGCCGGCCCAGCTGGGCGAGCGGGTGATCGACCTGCACCATCAGATCAAACAGGTCTTCGATCCCCAGGGCATCTTGAATCCCGGCGCCATCTTGGACCCGCGTTAACGCGGTCTCCGATTCTCCGAGGCCGCGCGCACGATCTCGGCGATGCGCTTCGCCCGCGTCTCCGGCCGTTTGGCGGTGACGATCCACTCCAGCGAGGCCCGTTTGGCTGAACGTGGGAAGCCGTCCCAGTGCGTGCGAGCGCTCGGCTCGGCGTCGAGAGCGACCCGCAACTCCTCCGGTTCGAGCAACGCCTCCACGGTGTCCAGCAGGGTCCAGGAGCCGCTCTCCTTGGCCGCGGCGATGGCCGCCAGGCCGGCCGGCCGCAGCAGCCCGGCCGCCTCCAGCTCGACGATCCTGATCTTGTTCGGTCGGGACCAGCCGCTGCCGGGGCGGCGGGGGGTCAGCAGCAGCGAGCTGCGCAGCGCGTCCACCCCGCGCGCCTGACCGTCGATCCAGCCGAAGCAGAGCGCTTCCCGGACCAACGCCTCATAGCTCAGGTACTTCTCCCCCGCCGCCTTCTTGTACGTGACCGCCCAGATCCCGGGTACCGAGGCGTGATTCTCCGCCAGCCATTCCCTGAGGTCTGTCGCCGAGGTGAACTCGACCTGCTCGTACGTGCTGCTCACACTCACCTCCGATTCACCACGACGGTGTTGGCCGCCAGGTCCTGCAGTCCGCGCCGGTGCGGCCCGATGATCAACGCTGGCAGGGCCAGACTCACCAGCGCCGCGCGCAGGGCGGCCCGGGGCAGACCCGGCGGCTCGGCGTCCAGCCGGACCACCGCGATCCGGCAGATGAGCTGACCGAAGCTGCCGCTGGCGAGCGGTGACGAGCACGGTCGTCTCGAGGAAGAAGATGGCCAGGATCATCCACGACTGCCAGCCCCGCTCGGTCAGCACGGCCGCGCCGAACAACCCGACGGCGATCGCCATGCAGGCCGCCCAGTCGAGGATGATGGCGGTCACCCGGGACCGCCACGAGGCGAGGGAGCCGCGGCCGGTCTCCGGCAGGCCCAGCTCGCCGCCCCGGGGCTTCGCTGTCCGATCGACTGTCCGGCACAGGCCCGAGGTTAGCTCCCGCCACGTAGCTGGCGGTTACACGGCCGACACCGCACCGCAAAGCGGCGTCGCTACGTTCGGGCCCATGAGTGGAAACGAAACGCGCCGTGAGGCGATCAAGGCCGTCACCGACTACGCCATCCCGGACAAGGACTTCTCCGAGCCGCTGGGCGAGCTGTTCGCCAAGAACGTCTTCGGGCCGACGGAGATGAAGGCGCGGCTGCCCAAGACCGTCTTCAGGTCCGTGCTGGCCACCATCGACAAGGGTGCGCCGCTCGATCCGACGGTGGCCGACGCCGTCGCGTCGGCGATGCGCGACTGGGCCCTGGAGAACGGCGCCTCGCACTACGCCCACGTCTTCTACCCGCTGACCGGTCTGACCGCGGAGAAGCACGACTCGTTCCTCGAGCCGTCCAGCGACAGCACCTCGCTGGCCGAGTTCAGCGGCAAGACCCTGCTGCAGGGCGAGCCGGACGGCTCCAGCTTCCCCAGCGGTGGCATCCGCAGCACGTTCGAGGCCCGTGGCTACACCGGCTGGGACGTCACCAGCCCGGCGTACATCCTGGAGAACCCGAACGGGAACACCCTCTGCATCCCGACGATCTTCATCTCCTGGACCGGTGAGGCCCTGGACAAGAAGACTCCGCTGCTGCGCTCGCAGCAGGCGATGAGCGTGCAGGCGGCGCGGGTGCTGAAGCTCTTCGGCCACACCGACATCGACACGGTCGTCTCGTACGCGGGTGCCGAGCAGGAGTACTTCCTGATCGACGAGCACTTCTTCTACGCCCGCCCCGACCTGATGAGCACGGGCCGGACGCTGTTCGGCGCCAAGCCCGCCAAGGGCCAGGAGTTCGACGACCACTACTTCGGGGCCATCCCCGAGCGCGTACTCGCCTACATGATCGAGGTCGACCGCGAGCTGTTCAAGCAGGGCATCCTGGCCAAGACCCGGCACAACGAGGTCGCGCCGGGCCAGTTCGAGATCGCCCCGCTGTTCGAGAAGTCCAATCTCGCCCATGATCACCAGCAGCTGATGATGACCACGCTGAAGCAAGGTGGCCGGAGCGCTACGGCATGGCCTGCCTGCTGCACGAGAAGCCGTTCGCCGGCGTGAACGGCTCCGGCAAGCACGTCAACTTCTCGATCGGCAACACCAACCAGGGCAACCTGCTCAACCCGGGCGACACCCCGCACGAGAACGCCCAGTTCCTGGTCTTCTGCGCGGCGGTGATCCGCTCGGTGCACCGCTACGGCGGTCTGCTGCGGGCCGTGGTCGCCTCGGCCAGCAACGACTTCCGGCTCGGCGCCAACGAGGCGCCGCCGGCGATCATCTCGATCTTCCTCGGCGACCAGCTGATGGACGTCTTCGACCAGATCGCCAAGGGTGGGGCCACCGGCTCCAAGGAGTCCGGGACCCTGCACGTCGGGGTCGACACCCTGCCGCCGATGAAGGCCGACCCGGGCGACCGCAACCGGACCAGCCCGTTCGCCTTCACCGGCAACCGCTTCGAGTTCCGGGCCCCGGGCTCCGGCCAGTCGATCTCCGGGTCCGATGGTCGCGATCAACACGATCATGGCCGAGGCGATGGACTACATCGCCACCGACCTCGAGGCCTCGCTGGCGTCGGGGATGGAGTTCAACGACGCCGTCCAGCAGATCCTCGCCCAGATCATCACCGACCACGGCAGCGCGGTCTTCAACGGCAACGGCTACAGCCAGGAGTGGCAGGAGGAGGCGGCCGCCCGCGGCCTGCTCAACCTGCGGACCACGGTCGAGGCGCTACCCCAGCTGGCCGAGCCGGCGATCGTCGACGTGCTCGAGAAGTACAAGGTGCTCAGCAACCGCGAACTGGCCAGCCGCCTCGAGGTCTATCTCGAGCAGTACATCCTGAGTGTCCAGGTCGAGGCCAAGGAGACCGCAGAGATCGCCAGGACCACGATCCTGCCGGCCGCCCAGCGCTACCTGGGCGAGCTCGCGGGCGTGGCCGCCAGCCTGAAGGCCGTCGACCTGCCGTACGACGCGGCGACGATGACGACCATCTCGGGTCTGATCACCGACCTGCTGGCCGGGATCGCCGAGCTGGATTCCGCGCTGGCCCACGAGGGCGAGGGCACCTCGATGGACCACGCCACCTACGCGCGGGATGCGCTGATCCCGCCGATGGCCAAGGTCCGGGCCGCGGCCGACGCGCTGGAGGGTCTGGTGGCCGACGACCTCTGGCCGCTGCCGACCTACCAGGAGATGCTGCACATCCTCTGACCGCTCGGACTAGGGACTGATCGACAGACAGCGGCGGGACCGGGTGACCCGCCGCTGTTACCTGTCCGCAACAATGGGGCAACTGGATGGAAATGGCCTCTCCGTAGAGTCCACAGCACCGAGCGCGGGCCTTTTGCCGCTCTCGTCCAGCACGAGATTCCAGCCAGTGCCCCATCCAGCGACCTCACCGGAGGACAGATGTTCCAAAGCGCCGACGAGCTGTTGGCCTACGTCAAGGACGAGGGCGTCGAGATCGTCGACGTCCGCTTCTGCGACCTGCCCGGCATCATGCAGCACTTCACCGTCCCGGCCGGCTCGTTCGACCAGAGCGTGTTCGACGACGGCCTGGCGTTCGACGGGTCGTCGATCCGCGGCTTCCAGAAGATCCACGAGTCCGACATGGCCCTGCTGCCGGACCCGACCACCGCCTATCTCGACCCGTTCCGCGCGGCCAAGACGCTGTGCCTGAACTTCTTCGTGCACGACCCGCTCACCAAGGAGCCGTACAGCCGCGATCCGCGCAACATCGCCCGCAAGGCCGAGGCCTACCTCGCCTCGACCGGCATCGGCGACACCGCCTTCTTCGCGCCCGAGGCCGAGTTCTACGTCTTCGACGACGTGCGGTTCGAGACCAAGCAGAACGCCGGCTACTACCACATCGACTCCGTCGCGGGCGCCTGGAACACCGGCCGGGTCGAGGAGGGTGGCAACCGGGGTTACAAGGTGCGCTACAAGGGCGGCTACTTCCCGGTGCCGCCCGTCGACCACTTCGCCGATCTGCGCGACGTGATGACATTGAACCTGGAGGCTTCCGGGCTGACCGTGGAGCGCTCGCACCACGAGGTCGGCACCGCCGGTCAGGCCGAGATCAACTACCGGTTCAACACCATGTTGAGCGCGGGCGACGACCTGCAGAAGTTCAAGTACATCATCAAGAACACCGCCTGGGCCGCCGGCAAGACCGCGACCTTCATGCCGAAGCCGATCTTCGGTGACAACGGCTCCGGCATGCACGTCCACTCCTCGCTGTGGCGAGACGGCGACCCGCTGTTCTACGACGAGGCCGGCTACGGCGGCCTGTCCGACATCGCCCGCTGGTACATCGGCGGCATCCTCGCCCATGCGCCGTCGCTGCTGGCGTTCACCAATCCCAGCGTGAACTCCTACCACCGCCTGGTGCCCGGCTTCGAGGCCCCGGTCAACCTGGTCTACAGCTCCCGCAACCGTTCGGCGGCCATGCGGATCCCGATCACCGGCACCAACCCGAAGGCGAAGCGGGTCGAGTTCCGCTGCCCCGATCCGTCGTCGAACCCGTACCTGGCGTTCGCGTCGCTGCTGCTCGCCGGCCTGGACGGGATCCAGAACAAGACCGAGCCGCCGGCCCCCATCGACAAGGACCTCTACGAGCTGCCGCCGGAGGAGCACGCGAATGTGCCAACCGTGCCGGACAGCCTCGGCGGGGTACTGGATGCGCTGGAGGCCGATCACGAGTTCCTGCTCGCCGGCGACGTCTTCACCCCCGACCTGATCGAGACCTGGGTCGAGCTGAAGCGGGCCGACATCGACTCCGTCCGGCTCCGCCCGCACCCGCACGAGTTCGAGCTCTACTACGACGTCTAGCCCTCCCTGACGTACCCGCCCCGACCCGCCCCAAATCCCGGAAACTGTCCACAGTTTCCGGGATTTCGGCGCTTTTGCGGTGCCGACGATGCATTTTCCCAACAGTTCTCGGGGTCAGAAATCAGCCGGCGGCCTGCTCGGTCGTCCGGGCGCGCCACCAGCGACGCAGTACTCGAGCGCGTCCGGCCGGCCGTAGGGTCGATTCGTCGAGCAGCCGCTGCCAACGCTTGAGTCGGTTCGGGTTGGGTCGCCGGTCCAGCAGTCGATCGGCACCGGCGATGATCTCGGCGGCGTCGAAGATCAACTGTGAGGCGATGTAGCCGATCCGCTGCCAATCGTTCGTCGCAAGCTTCCCCTCGCGGACGAGATCGCGGCGATGCTCTTCCTTGTCGCGATGTTGGTCTCCGTCGTACTCATGAACGCGACGGGTGCCCTTGATCCACAGGTCGACGCGCGCGATGAAGCGGTCCTGGTCGTCGTAGATCCAGTACTGCGGCTCCACCGGTATGTCTGCGGCCAGATGTAGCACCCGCATGATCGACTCCCAAGGCGACTCGCTCCGAGCGTCGAGCATCGGAATGACCCGACGCAGCCGCGGTGCGCCTCGGCGTCGGTCATTTGCAACCTTCCAGAGCTCATCGACACTGCACTGCTCCGAACGCAGCGCCGAGTCCCCGAGCACCACGAGGTCGAGAACGCTGAGGTCGCGGGCGGCCGCGAGCAGCGTCTCGGCCGCCGTCGTGACGCGTACGCCCTCGAAATGCTCAACCGGCAGCTCCTGCGGATGCCGGCTCACGACAAGGCCACTGCGGCGAGGCACGGGCGTGTCCTCCGCGACGGCTGCGAACAGGGGATGTTCGATGTCGGTCACACGCCACCAGCCTCGGAGTTCGGCTGACGTCAGGTGGGTGTACGCCGCGCCCGGCGGCAGCACGAGTGCCCACGCCTTGAGCGTCTCCGGAGTCGTACCTCTGACCTCGGCAGGCCAGTACAGCCCATGGGAGAGTCGGGTCCAGCCGATCTCGCGAGTCGTACCGCGAAAAGGCTCGCGCGGCAGTCGTACGGGTTCGAGATTTCGCCGGACCATGTCTCAAGCACATGCCGATTTCGCAGCGGAAGCCAGTCGCCGGCGGCAATCTGTGGATAGCCGACGAAACGGACAACACCTGGGCTCGGCGCGAAATCCACGCAACTGTCGGCATATTGCACCTCCGGAGGCGTCAGAACCCGATTTTCGCGGAAAGTGTCAACAGTTTCCGGAAGGGGAGGCGGGCGGGCAGGCTTCTGGGCCGCCTCCACTTGAGTCGTTGGCGGCCGCAGATACGTGGAACCTGGCCACCCGCCCGGGCGATCTCTACTTGATTATGCTGCAGCAATGTCAGCCAGCATGATCACGGAGGAGGAGCCCAGGGTCCTGGCGGGCAAGGCCGCATGATGTTGACCGTCGACGCCGGCTCCGCCGTACCGCCCTTCGAACAGCTCCGCCAGCAGTTCGCCGCCCAGATCGACGCGGGCGAGTTGATACCTGGCGCCCAACTGCCCACCGTCCGCCGGCTGGCCGCGGACCTGGGCCTGGCCCCGAACACGGTGGCGCGCACGTACCGCGAGCTGGAGCAGTCCGGGCTCGTGCGTACCGCCGGCCGTCGCGGCACCGTAGTGGCCGAGCGCTCCGACGACGTTGCCGTGGACGCCCGCCGCTCGGCGTCGGAGTTCGTCCACCGGATGCGTGGTCTCGGACTCACCCCGACAGAGACAGTGCTACTCGTCCGGCGAGCGTTGGAGACCTGACCCGAATCAGATCCCGAACAACGCCCGGACCGCCGCGATCAGCTTCGGTCCCTGATCCTGGAAGGTCAGCACCGACAGGGTGCCGAAGAGCAGGATGGCCCAGATCAGTGCGGCGAGGCGGACACCGCGGACTCGGATCGGCGCGGGCAATGACTTCCGGTTGATCAAGATCAGCAACCCGGAGTAGATGAACATCATGAAACCGCCGACCACGGCGGAGATGACCAGCAGCACGATCGGCTGCGAGAAGCCGGCCAGCAGCACGCCGATGCCGATCACGATCAGGCCCCAGACCAGGATGGCGTACACCTTGGACTCGTTCGCGTCCCGCTTGTACGAGGTCTTGATCACGTCCGCCGCCAGCCGACTGGTGTAGTCGACGATGCCGAGGGCGGCGGCGAACAGCGAAAAGGCGCCGATGAACCAGAAGAAGTACTGGAACCACGGGCCGACCCGCTCGGCGAGCACCTGCCCCTCGATCTTGATGAAGTCGATGCTGTTCACGAGATCGTCTCGACCGAACACCGTGGAGTAGGCCAGCAGTGAGGTGAACAAGATCGTGACGAAGGTGATCGCCACGAAGGTGGTCAGTTGCTCGATGTTGGCGAACTTCCACCAGCCCTTCCACCGCGACATGTTCTCCTGCGTGGGCTCGAAGATGTAACCGCTGCTGGGCTTGGCCTCCGGCTGTCCGGTGATCGGGCTCACCAGCCGCGGCACGTAGGTGCCCATCCCGAATCCCTTGTCCCGAATCCAATTCGCCTGCACCAGGTTCTGCCCGCCACCGGCTCCGGCAAAGGCCAGGGCGCCCAACAGCACAGCAAACCCGAGCTCCTCGACCGGAATCCGGGCCTCGGTCACGATCGTCGGCAACGCGGCCCAGCCTTGGGCACCTACGGCGAAGATCGCGCCGACCACGAACAGCAGCAACACGGCCGCGACCTTCAGCATCTGGGCGCGCTCCAGCGCCACGTACACCACCGGAGCCAGGGTCAGGATCAACCCGATCACGAGCAACATCCCGATCGCGATGAATCGCGGGGTGCCACCGAAGATGTAGGAGACCAGGGTCGCACTACTGGTCGCCCACCCCGGCCACAGATTCGCAAAGTAGGTGAGGATCGCGAAGAACAGACCCCAGTGCCGCCAGTAGCGGCTGAACCCGGTCAACGCCGTCTCACCGGTGGCCAGGGTGTAGCGCTCGATCTCGAGGTTGATGAAGAACTGGGTGCCGAGACCGACGAACGCGGCCCAGACGAAGACCAGCCCGACCTGGGAGGCGATGTAGGGAAACAGGATGAACTCGCCGGAGGCCAGGCCGACGCCGGCGGCGATGATGCCCGGACCGATCAGCCTGCGGTAGGCGACCGGGGCCGCGGGCAGGTCCCGAACCTCAGGTCGGGGCAGGATCTTGGACGGCATCGCGTCGGCCACCGATCCGCCGGTGAAGTCTTGGTCGGGCCCACGTCGTTCGCTCATCGCGCCAACTCCTTTGTCGCTCACTCGGCTACCGATCCCCATACCCAATCACGTCTGAACTATCGTCGGAAGGTGCCCAATCCGCCGCGCCGTCACTTTGCGCAGCGCGTCGCGATGATCAGCATGCACACGTCCCCGCTCGCCGTGCCTGGTGTCGGCGACGCCGGCGGACTCAACGTGTACGTGTACGAACTGGCTCGCCGGCTCGGCGAACGTGGCCTCAAGGTCGACATCTTCACCCGCCGGAGTGACCCTACGGACTCCGCCACGGAGGAGGTCAACGAGCACGTACGAGTGCTGAACGTGCCGTGTGGGCCGGCCGGGCCCGTGGCCAAGGAGCAACTGCCCGACCTGGTGCCCGAGTTCGCCGACCAGCTGCGGCCGACGATCGACGACTACGACCTGATCCATTCCCACTACTGGCTTTCGGGCATGGTCGCGCGCTGCCTCGCCGAGCACCGGCGACCGCTGGTCCACACGATGCACACCATGGCGCGGGTGAAGAACGCGAATCTGGGCGCGGAACAGACGTCCGAGCCGGACGTACGGGAACGCGGCGAGGCTGCCGTCGTCGCCGCCGCGACCATCCTGACCGCGAACACCAGCGACGAAGCCGCCGAACTCGAGCGGCTGTATCACGCGCGGCCGGAGCAGGTCGTCGTCGTCCCGCCGGGGGTGGACCTGCACACCTTCCATCCCTGCGATCAGCCGAAGTCGCGCGCCCAGCTCGGAGTGGCCCAGGACGCCCAGATGATCTTGTTCGTAGGCCGGATCCAGCCGCTCAAGGCGCCGGACGTGCTGATCGAGGCGGTGGCCCGGATGGTGTCCCACCGACCCTCCTGGCGGGACCTGCTGCGCCTGATCATCATCGGCAGCCCCAGCGGGCCCGAGGCCCAGTGGTCGACGACATTGCCGGCGCTGGCCGCCGAACGCGGAGTGGCCGACGTGGTGGAGTTCCGTCCGCACTCACCGCGAACGGAGTTGTTCCGCTGGTACTGCGCGTCGGACGTCGTCGGAGTCCCGTCCTACAACGAATCCTTCGGTCTCGTGGCGCTCGAAGCGCAGGCCTGCGGCCGGCCGGTGGTGGCCACCGACGTCGGCGGCCTGCGGCACACCGTGGACGACGGGCAGACCGGCATCCTCGTCCGTGATCATGATCCGGCGGAGTGGGCCCAGGCGCTGACGGCCGTGCTCGACGACCCGGATGCCGCGGACTGGCTCGGATCCAATGGAGCCGCGTACGCCGCGCACTTCAGCTGGGACAACACCGCCGCGGCCGCGATCAGGGCCTACCGGGCCGCCCTGACCGGCTGATGATCACCTACTGGTGCTGTGACTCCTCCACCTGTGCCGGTGCGGGAGCAGATCCGTTGAGGCCCTGTGGGCTGGCCGGGGACCTGGTCGGCGACGCCTCGACCGGAGCGACCGGAGCGACCGGAAGCGCGGCTGGTTGCTGAGCCACGTCGACCGCCTGGGCGACCGCGGCCATCACCGACTGCTCGTCACCGAGGCGCGGGGAGTGCACGGTGAAGATGCGGATGTCGCCCACCGGCGTTACGCTGCCGAGCGGCACCGCACCGTTCGACAGGCCACTGAACACGGCCACCGCGCTGCGGGTGTTGAACCGGCCGGCGGCGATCGCCAGCTCGGCCACTACCCGTGGCACCTCGGCCCCGGTGTCGTTGCTGATCAAGATCGGGATCTGTAGCGAGCCCTCAGGCCGGTCGACCCGGACCACCACGTTGGCGGCCGGATCACTCAACGCGGCATCGACCGAATCGGCCGCGATCACCGTGTAGCCGCCGCGGCGCATGAGATCCGCCAGCCGCCGGACCAGATCCCGGTTCAGCAGTACTTCCAGGGCCATCTCACGAAGCTCGACCGCGGTGTAGTTGCGACCGGGCGCGGTCTCCGGTCCGAGCACGGCTTCCGCGGAGGCCAGCCGGACCTGCGGAGACGGCGAGCGCAGCAGCGCCGCCACGGTGCCCGTGCCCGTCCGCCGGCCCCAGCCACCGAACCAGGTCGTCGTCCCGCTGGAGGGGAAGCCGATGGCCGCCGCGATGAACAGCAGCCCGAAGATCAAGACGGTGACCGCGCCAGCCTGGTTGTCGGATCGGAACACCGCGATGGTGCCGATCAGCAACCCCACCGACCCGACCACGGCGAGCGTCACCCGGATCACTGTGGACGCCGGGGTCGGAGTGGATCGCGTCATGGGCCGAGGCTACTCGGGTGCGCCCTGAGACTCCACCGCAGTGAGAGGCGTAGCGATGTCCTCCAACGACTGGTTCTCGGCCTGGACGCCCAGGGCGATCTCCACGACCCCACCGATGATCATGAGCGCGGCACCGATGAAGTAGCCCGGGGCGATGCCGGCGATGTCCTTCGCTGCCGACGCACCCTCGATCAAGGCGCCGAAGGCGATACAGGTCGAACAGTCGGCTCAGCAGCAGGGCGCCGAGGAAGTTGCTGAGGGCGAACACGGCGATGTAGCCGCCGGTCTGCTCCACTCCCAGGAACGTGGTCAAGGTGTCGCCGAAGGTGAAGAAGAACGCGTTGTAGAGGAAGGCCTGGCCCACGAACAGCGCGAAGCAGAGGGCGGTCCGCTTCGGGTACGCGGTGAACACGGTGTGGGCGATGGTCGACATGGCGATGCTGCGCCGCTGCCGGATGGTGATGGTGTCTCCCGCGACGTCGTCGAGGGTCTTGCCCTCGCGTTCGAAGCGGTCCTCGATGTCGCGGACGATCTTCTCGCCCTCGTCCTCGCGGCCGTGGATGAACAACCAGCGTGGACTCTCGGGCACGTTGCGGCGCACGATCAACACCCCGACCGCCAGGACCGCGCCCAGCCCGAACGCGATCCGTCAGCCAAGGCCGGATCCACCTTGGTCGGGTCGAGCAGCGGCAGGGTCAGCAGCGCGCCGCCGGCCGCGCCGATCCAGAAGGAGCCGTTGATGACGACGTCGATGCGGCCCCGGAACTGGGCCGGGATCAGTTCGTCGATGGCGGAGTTGATCGCCGCGTACTCCCCACCGATGCCCGCGCCGGTCAAGAAGCGACAGACCAGGTACCAGGTCGGATTCATCGAGAATGCGGTCAGACGGTGGCCAACGTGTAGAGGGCGAGCGTGATCAAGAACAGCTTCTTGCGGCCGAACCGATCGGTGAGTTGGCCGAACACCAAGGCCCCGACGCAGGCACCGGCGACGTTACACTCCGGACGTGCGCTCCCTCGCCGCCGTGCCGGTTGCGCTGAGCGCCGTCTTGGCGGTGCTGGCGGGCTGCGCAGCTCCCGAGCGGGCCTGCACGATGATCGCCGCGCTGTCCGGGGTGTCGGTGCGGGTGGACCCCTCCCTCGCGCCGGACGTCGCCTCCCTGCGGCTGACCGTGTGTTGGGCCGACAGGTGCGTGACCCGTCCCGTCGAACTCGCCCCAGGCTCCGACACTGTCGACGGCGGCTGCACGGGCCCGGATCCTGACGACTCGTGTTCGGCTTCGGCGACGCCCAACGGGTCGATGGTCGGTTTCCTGGAGGTCACCGAACTCGCCGCTGGCCCGGTGCGGGTCTCGGCCACGGCGATGGTCTCGGGAAGGGCCCGGCGATTTCCCGAGGTCACGGTGACGGCCGCAGTGGTCTATCCCAACGGACCGGACTGCGGTGGCAGTGGCACCCAGGCCGAGGTCATGGTCAGCGCGAACGGTCTGCGCTGAACCTCAACTGGTCGTGCCCCAGAAGACCCGCTCGACAACCCCGCGCGCGCGGCGGGTGACCCGACGGTAGTCGGCCAGCAGATGCGATGACTCCCCCGGCCCGTAGCCGAGCAGCTCGGCCACGGCGGCCAGTTCCCGGTTGTCGGTCGGGAACGAGTCCGAGCCGCGGCCGCGGACCAGCATCACCTGGTTGCGGACCCGACTGGCCAGCACCCACGCCGCCTCCAGATGCCCCGCGTCCTGGGGGTCGATGATGCCGGCCTCGCGGGCCGCGCGAAGGGCCGTGATCGTCCGGGTCGACCGGAGTTCCGGGCGCTCATGAGCGTGTTGCAGCTGGAGCATCTGCACGGTCCACTCGACGTCGGCCAGGCCGCCGGGCCCGAGTTTGGTGTGCTTGGCCGGGTCAGCCCCACGAGGCAGTCGTTCGGCCTCCACCCGCGCCTTGAGCTTGCGGATCTCGTTGACCTGGCCGGCGGTGAGCCCGTTCTCCGGCCAGCGGCGGGCGTCGATCTCGGCCATCAGGGCCGCGCCGAGGACGTGGTTCCCGGCCAGGGCGTCGGCCCGCACCAGGGCCTGCAGTTCCCAGGTGGAGGACCAGCGGCTGTAGTAGTTGCGGTACGCCGACAGTGACCGGATCAAGGCGCCGCCCTTGCCCTCAGGGCGCAGGTCGGCGTCGACGTTCAGCACCGGGTCGGCGCTCGGGCGGACCAGCAGCCGGCGCATCTCGGTGATCACCGCGGCGGCGATCTTGGTCCGGTCGCCCGCCCCCGGACTCGCGTCGTCCATCACGAACATGGCGTCGGCGTCGGAAGCGTACGACAACTCCCGGCCACCCCAGCGGCCCATGGCGATGACGGCGATCTCCGGCACCACCTCGGCGTCGGAGGCGGCCCGGACCACCTCGAGACTCGCGTCGATGGTGGCCGAGGCGAGGTCGGACAGCGCCTCGCCCACGGCGAAGACGTCGAGCAGACCGAGGATGTCCGCAGCCGCGATCCGGAACAGCTCCCGGCGCCGGATCGCCCGGATCGCCTCGATCCCGGAGCCGGCATCCTTCTGCCGACCGGCCGCCGCCTGCATCTCGTTGTCCAGCTCGGTGAGCGGCCGCGGCACGAGGTCGGCGTCGTCGGCCAGCATCTGGACGGTCTGCGGAGCCCGGGTCAGCAGTTGGACCGCGTACCGGCTGGAGGCCAGGATGCGGGCCAACCGCTCGGCCATCATGCCTTCGTCGCGGAGCGCCCGGAGGTACCACGGCGTGGAGCCGAGGGTGTCCGACACCTGCCGGAAGGCGAGCAGCCCTGCGTCTGGGTTCGGCGCGGAGGCGAACCAGCCGAGCATGGCGGGGAGCAGCTGCCGCTGGATCTCGGCCTGCCGGGTGACCCCCTGACTGAGGGCGCCGATGTGACGCAGCGACGCTTGTGGATCGTTGTAGCCGAGGGCCTTCAGCCGCTCCTCGGCGGCGTCGGTGGTGAGCCGGAGCTGCTGGGTGGGGATCCGGGCGACGGCGTCGAGCAGCGGGGAATAGAAGAGCCGCTCGTGTAGCCGGCGAACCGACTGGGAGCAGGAGCGCCAGATCGCGAGCAGCTGCTTGGCCGGATCGCCGTACCCGAGCGAGCGACCGATCCGCCGCAGGTCCTCCTCGGCTTCGGGCAACACGTGGGTGCGGCGGAGCCGAAACAGTTGGATCCGGTGCTCCAGGGTCCGCAAGAACTGGTAGGCGAGCCCGAACCCCTTGCCGTCCTCGCGGCCCACGTATCCGTCGTCGATCAGTTGCCGCAGGGCCTCGAGGGTGGCGCGCAGCCGCAAGCGCTCGTCGGCGCGACCGTGCACGAGTTGCAGCAGCTGCACCGAGAACTCCACGTCGCGCAACCCGCCCTCCCCGAGCTTGATCTCCCGCCCCGCGTTGCGGGCGGGGATGTGCGCGACGACCCGCTTGCGCATGGCCTGGGTGTCGGAGACGAAGTTCTCGCGTTCGGCGGCACTCCACACCAGCGGCGCGACCATGTCGACGAAGGCCTGGCCGAGTTCGAGGTCGCCGGCGCTGGGCCGGGACTTGAGCATGGCCTGGAACTCCCAGGTCTTGGCCCACTTCTGGTAGTAGGTCTGGTGGCTGGCCAGCGTCCGGACCAGCTGCCCGGCCTTGCCCTCGGGCCGCAGGGCCGCGTCGACCTCCCAGATGGTGCCGGCCCGGGTGTGGGCGGAGCAGATCCGGGTCAATTCCGCGGCCATCCGGGTCGCGGCCGTGATCGCGGCATCGTTGCTCAGCAACGGTTCGCCATCCTCGTCCAGGGCCGGCTCGGCGACGAACAGCACGTCGACGTCGGAGACGTAGTTGAGTTCCTGGGCGCCGCACTTGCCGAGACCGACCACGGCGAGCCGGGTGTGCAGGGCGTTGTCCCCGAGCTTGCCCCGGGCGATGGCCAGCGCCGCCTCGAGGGTGGCGTCGGCCAGGTCGGAGAGTTCGTCGGCGACCCCCGGCATCGCCTCGATGGGTTCGGGTGCGGCCAGGTCGCGGGCGGCGATCCGCAGGATCATCGCCCGGTACGCGCGGCGCAGTTCGTCGCCGGACAGCTCGGTGGCGACCGGCAAAGCGGCATCCGGGTCGGCCCCCACGGCCTCGAGCAGGTCCCGCCGCAGGTCCGCGCCGCTGCGCCGGGTGACCTCGGCGTCCAGCACGTCGAGGTGCTGCGGGAAGACGATCAGGTGCTGGCCCAGGGCGACGCTGCAGCCGGTGACCAGGACGAGGTTGCGGGCCAGCGCCGGCGACTCCGCCAGACGGTCGTACAGGTCCGGTACGACCTCGCCCAGCCGGTCGATGGTGAACAGCGCCAGATCCGGGTCGGCTGCCTCACCCAGCAGCTGCAGGAGCGGCTCGCGCGAGTCGTCCCAGTCTCCGATCGCGGCCAACGCCCGCGCCGTGTCGGTGAAACCACGTCGGGCCAGCACCCCTTGCGTGGTTTCGATCCGGGTCACGTCCACGAATGCTACGCAGCAACGACGACCTGCGCGTCCATACCCGCCCGGCCCGCCACCGGGTGCATCCGGGCCGTACGCCAGATAGGAACACCTGCCGGGTGCAGTTCCAGCCCACCATTGCACGAGCTGATCGAGGGAGATCACACCATGCTTGCTCGCCGCTTCGCCCGCGCCGGCGCCGCCGTTCTGGCCGCCGGGGCCCTGTTGGTCGCCGGCGCCCTGCCGGCCAACGCACATAACTCCGGATCGCCAGGCACCCGTAGTCTGGCCCAGGTCCTGGCCAAGGACGGCTCGCGGTTCGACCGCAACTGGAACGACTACGACATCGTCGACAACGCCGTCCGGGCGGTGCTCAAGGCGAAGCCGAACAGCGCGGTCGCGGTGCTGGCCAACGGCAAGACCGCCCTCACGGCCTTCCTGCCGACCGACCGCGCCTTCCAGCGCCTGACCAGGGACCTGACCGGCAAGTGGATCAAGAGTGAGTCGAAGGTGTTCGCCGCGGTCGCCTCGCTGGGCATCGACACCGTCGAGACGGTCCTGCTCTACCACGTGGTGCCGGGCGCGACGATCACCTACCGCCAGGCGCTGCGCGCGAACGGCGCCGCGCTGAGAACCGCTCAGGGCGGCACGATCACCGTCCGCACCTACTACGGCGTGCTCGTGCGGCTGGTCGACGCCGATCCCGATGACGCCGATCCGTTCGTCGTGCAGGCCAACATCAACCAGGGCAACCTGCAGATCGCTCACGGGATCAATCGGGTGCTGAGGCCGGTCAACCTCTGACGGTCGGCCATGATGGGGGGTCATGGCCAGACCCCGTCGCGACCCGGTCGTCGCGCTCGTCGAACAAGCGGAGGTTGTTGGCGACTGGGTACGGCAATTGCCGGACGACACCCGCTCCCGGCCGAGCATTCTGCCGGGCTGGGACATCCGTACCCTGGCCGACCACGTGTCGGCCGAGGCCGGCGCGCCGACCCCGGACACCGCCGCAGGGATCCGCCGACGCATCATCGAGGTCGTCGTGCACGCCGATGATCTGTCGCGCTCCCTGCCGGAGCGGGAGCCGATCGAGTTGCGGCGAGCCGCGCTCGGCGAGGCTACTCGGGCCCTGGCCGAGATGTTGGCCGCGCGGTATCCGGGCCGGTCGGTCGAGGTGCGGATCCCGCCGTACGCGGCCGTGCAATGCGGGTCGGTGGGGGGCGGCGGCCTGGGCGACCGGGGACCGACCCACACCCGCGGTACCCCGCCCAACGTGGTGGAATGCGCGCCGCTGATCTTCCTGCGACTGGCGACTGGCCGGCTGGCCTGGGCCGAAGCCGTTGGCCGACGGATCGGTGCTGGCTTCGGGCGAGCGGGCGGACCTGTCGGCGGCGCTCCCGCTGCTGTTCTGAGCTCCGGTCAGAGGACGGGCAACATCCGGGTGAGCTCGAACGGAGTGACCTGGCGGCGGTACTCGTCGAACTCCGCGCGCTTGTTGCGCAAGAAGAAGTCGAAGACGTGCTCGCCCAGGGTCTCGGCCGCGAGCTCGGAGTGCTCCATGATCCGGATGGCTTCGTCGAGGTTGCGCGGCAGTGGGGAGATGCCCAGGGCCTGCCGTTCCCGCTCCGTGAGCAGCCAGACGTCGTCTTCGGCGCCTTCCGGGAGCTCGTACTCGCCCTCGATGCCGGCGAGTCCGGCGGCCAGGATCAAGGCGAAGGAGAGGTACGGATTGGCGCCGGAGTCGATCGAGCGGAGCTCCACCCGGGCCGAGGAACCCTTGTTGGGCTTGTACATCGGGACCCGGACCAGGGCCGAGCGGTTGTTGCGGCCCCAGCAGATGTAGCTCGGCGCCTCGCCGCCGCCGGCGAGGCGTTTGTAGGAGTTGACCCACTGGTTGGTGACGGCGGTGATCTCGGCGGCGTGCTTGAGCAATCCGGCAATGAAGTAGCGGGCCACCTTGGAGAGATGGTTCTCGGCGCTCGCGTCGTAGAAGGCGTTGTTGTCACCCTCGAACAGCGACATGTGGGTGTGCATCCCCGACCCGGGGTACTCCGTGAACGGTTTGGGCATGAACGACGCGTTGATCCCCTGGGAGAGGGCGACCTCCTTGACCACGACCTTGAACGTCATCAGGTTGTCGGCGGTCGAGAGGGCGTCGGCGTACCGCAGATCGATCTCCTGCTGGCCCGGGGCGCCCTCGTGATGGGAGAACTCGACCGAGATACCCATCTGCTCGAGCATGGTGATGGCCTTGCGACGGAAGTCGCTGCCGGTGCTCTGCGGGGTGTGGTCGAAGTAGCCCGACTGGTCCACCGGGACGGGTGGTTGGCCGGGCAGGATCGGATCCTTGAAGAGGAAGAACTCGACCTCAGGGTGGGTGTAGAAGGTGAAGCCGAGATCGGCGGCCCGCTTCAGCGCGCGCTTGAGGACGTACCGCGGGTCGGCGTAGGAGGGCGAGCCGTCCGGCATGGCGATGTCGCAGAACATCCGGCCCGTGGCCGGGCTCTGGTCGCGCCAGGGCAGCACCTGGAACGTGGACGGGTCGGGCCGAGCCACCATGTCGGACTCGTACACCCGGGCGAAGCCCTCGATGGCCGAGCCGTCGAAGCCGATCCCCTCGGCGAAGGCCCCCTCGAGTTCGGCCGGTGCGATCGCTACCGACTTGAGGAAGCCGAGAACATCGGTGAACCACATCCGGACAAAGCGGACATCTCGTTCCTCGATGGCGCGCAACACGAAGTCGGTCTGCTTGTCCACCCGGCTTAGTCTGCCTGTGAGCCCGTGACAATCACATTACGGCGCGCGGTTTGCGGAGTCCGGGTGGTGTTGCCTCGGCCCAAGACACGGCAACCGGCGTGCCTCCACCCAGGACCTCGGCACGAGGGCGACGCTGATCGACGTGAGCATCTCGAGCTTCGGTGACCTCTCGTCGTCCGAGCGGCGCCGCGCCATCGGGCTGGCCGTCGCGCGGTTCGTGCTGACCCTCGCCGCTGTGCTCCTCGTGTACTACCTGGCCCCGTTGACCGCCGACCGGTCGATCGCCGGGGTCCTCTTCTGGCTGATCCTGGCTCTGCTCGCGCTCGCGGCGCTGGTGGCCTGGCAGTTCCGCCAGATCGCCCACGCGCGGTACCCCACCTTCCAGGCCGCCCAAGCCCTGGGCCTGACCCTGCCCTTCTTCCTCTGCGCCTACGCCGCGACCTATTTGCTGCTCGCAGGTGGTGACCCCGGCGCCTTCACCCAGCCGCTGTCCCACACGGCGGCCCTCTACTTCACGATCGTGGTCTTCGGCACCGTCGGATTCGGCGACATCACGCCGGTCAGCGATGTCGCACGGCTGTTGGTCGCCTCGCAAGTCCTGCTGGACCTCGTCTTCATTGCCTTGGTGGTCCGGGCGCTGTTCGCCGCGTCCCGGCGGACCGTGACGAAGCGGAGCGAGGCGCGAGCCGCCGATTAGGATCGAACGATGTCAGGCTGGTATCCGGACCCGGGCGGAGAGCCCGACCGGTACCGCTACTGGGACGGCACCGCCTGGTCGAACGAGACCGCGCCCGATCCCAGTCAGCCGCCGCCGGCAGCGCCGAGCCGTGCCGATCGCCGACCGCCGGTCGCCATCCTGATCGTCGCTGCAGCCGTCGTCATGGCCGTCCTCGTCACCGTCTGGCTGGTCCGTGGAGCCGCACCCGGACGCCCGTACACCAACGATCCTCTGCCCAGCACCAGCCTCAGCGGCGGTGACGACTCGTCGCCGAGTCCGAGCCCGCCGGATGCCGAAATCCCGACTCCGAGCGGCCGGCCGGGGAACGCGGCCTGCGTCCAAGGTGAGCCCAACCGGCGGGACTACGCGCCGGCCGACGGCCGGGTCCACGGCGGGAATCTGGCCTTCCCCGTCGCGGCGGAACTCGATCCGCCCTACAACGAGCCGCGGTTCAGCTTCGCCTGGGACGTCAGCCAGCAGATCAAGGGCGTGCACGACCGACCCGGTTGGATAGCTCAACTCGCCGTCGGCAAACTCCGCGCGGCCGACGGTTTCGACGACGGTGCCCGCCGGGTCGCCGAGCAGGCCATGCGCTGCACCATCACGAGCAACATGTACGAGCCGTACGTGCCGAGCCGCCAGGACCGCCGGTCGGAGCCGATCACGGTCGATGGCGTGCGGGGCTGGCTGATCGAGACCGACATCACCGTGCAGGTGTCCGGCCTGCCGTTCGACGGCGACCGGGTGCACCTGATCGTCATTCCGGACGGCGACGACCACAGCTTCTTCTTCAGCGCGACACCGTTAGGCGACCGCGCGTTGGCCGTGGTGGCCGCCCGCAGTCAGGCAAACCTGGACGTCGGCTGATGGCTCGTCAGTCCTCGCCCCACTCGTCCTCGGCGTCCCACGCCTCGTTGCGTTCCTCGACCTTTTCCAGGGCCCGTTCGGCCTCCTCGCGGGAGGAGTACGGTCCGAGCCGGTCGACCGCCTTGGCGCTGCTCTTGCTGTCCTGAACCGCCGTCCGCGTGTTCAGGTCGAACCACCAGTCCTGGTCGGCCACCTGGACTCCTCCCGTCCTCACCCGATGTCTGGCCCCTGACGCTACTCCCCGCCCGACTCGAGATCGAGCAGCATGCGCTTCGCCGGCAACCCACCGCGGTAGCCGCCCAGTGTCCCGTCGGAGCGGAGCACCCGATGACAGGGCACCACCAACGGGATCGGGTTGGTCGCACAAGCCGATCCCACCGCCCGGACGGCACGAGGCCGGCCGGTGGCCGTGGCCACCTCGGTGTAGCTCTCCGTCCGGCCGTAGCCGATGTCGAGCAGGTGGCGCAGCACCTCGTGCCGGAAGCCGCTGGCGAGCCGGAGATCCACCGGGAGCTCGAAGCTTCGGCGCTCGCCCGCGAAGTACTCGTCGAGCTGCTCGGCCACCGGGTCCAGCCGGGCCGGTGCGCGCAGGATCCGGACACTGACCCGGTCGGCCAGATCTTCCAGAACGTGATCATGGTCCTCGGAGTCGAAGGCCACCCGGACCAGCCCTTCGGGGCTCGCCGCCACCAACAGCGGGCCGAGCGGGCTGTCGACGGTGCGGTAGGCCAGATCGAGCAGGCCATCCCGCTCGGCGTCGGCGGCCAATCGGAGCCGCAGCCGCTCGAGATCAAGAGTGTCGGTCATGTTCGACGTCATGAGTCGGTTCCTTCCAGGGTTGGGTAGCTCGCGCGGAGCTTGGCGATCCCGTCCGCCGCAGCGCGACGGGCGGCGGCCGGACTGCCGCCGGTGAGCTCGGCCACCTCGGCGTACGACAGGCCGCCGACGTAGTGGTAGGCCACCGACAGCCGTTGCTTCTCGGGCAGCGACCGCACGGCCCCGACCAGATCCGGATCGGACGCCGGCTCGGTGGGCACCGCTAGCTCCGGCAGCTCCGTGGGCACCGGGCGTCGGGTCCGGGCGCGGATCTGGTCGATCGCCTTGCGATGCGCGATGGTCACCAACCAGGCCTGGACGTTCGCGTTCGCCGGCAGTTCGGGGTACGCCCGCAGCGCGGCCAGGAACGTCTCCGACCAGGCGTCGTCGGCGTCCACGGGGCCCAGCACCGCGCGGCAGACGCGCAGTACCGTGGCGCCGTGCTCGCTTACCACCAGTTCGAAGGGCTGCATGCTCACATCATGTAGACGCGTGTCGCGACCGCTTCGTGAGGTCGGACCGTACGACTGGCCGTTGACGTTGCGGATGATCGGCGCCCACACGGTGCCGGATTGTGAGGAACTCGACGTGACCGCCGGACGGTACGCGCGACTGATGCCGACAGCCGGCGGTTGGGTGCGGGCCGAGATCGTGGCCGGCGATCCGACCCAGCTGAGAATCGATCATGACGATCCCGCAGTTGTCGAGGAGGTGATGGGCCGCGTCCGCTCCTGGCTCGACCTCGATCACGACCCCGGCCTCCTGGCTCCATGGCGCACCGATCCGAGACTGGGGCCGTTGCTCGTTCAGCGCCCCGGCATCCGGCGGATCGGCTATCCCGCCGCGTTCGAAGCGGTGATCTTGACGATCCTCGGCCAGCAGGTCTCGCTCGCAGCCGGCAGGACCTTCGCCGGTCGGCTGGCCCTGCGGTTCGGCGATCGCCACCCGAGCGGGCTGCTGCTCTTCCCCACCGCCGACCGCTTGGCCGAGGCCGGAGACGAGGAGATCCAGGCCGTCACGAAGATCACGGGAGCACGCGCTCGGTGCGTGCTGGCCGCCGCGACGGCGTTCGCGGCCGATCCGGGCCTCGCCGAGCCGGCGCCGCTGCCCGCCGACCGGATCGAGGAGATGAGCGCGCGGTTGCTGGCAATGCCCGGGATCGGGCCGTGGACGGTGGCCTACCTGCGGCTGCGCCTACTGGGCGACCTGGACGCCTTCCCTGCGGGTGACCTGGTGCTGCGCAAGGCGCTCGGCGGGGTCACGACCGCCGAGGCGGAACGAATCTCGCAAACCTGGCGACCGCTGCGCAGCTACGCGGTGTTCACCCTGTGGGCCGGCACGGCCTTCCCGATCCAGGGAGCACAGGGCTGAAGCCCCAGGCGCTCACGCGAACAGGGTGAGGTAGATCAGGGTGAGGTTGAGACCGCAGATGACCGTCGCGACGGCGCCGGCGACGACTGTGGTGAGTCGACGGTTGACCAGCGCACCCATCACGTCGCGCCGCCGGGTCAGCAGGACCAGGGGAATCAGTGCGAACGGGATCCCGAACGACAACACGACCTGCGAGATCACCAGCGCGGCGGTCGTGTCCACGCCCGCGGCGATGATCAGCAACGCCGGCGCCAGGGTCACCAGCCGCCGGACCACCAGCGGAATCCGCCGGCGCAGGAAGCCCTGCATGACCACCTGGCCGGACAGCGTGCCGACGCCGGAGGCCGCGAACCCCGAGGCGAGCAGCGCCAACCCGAACAAGAGCGCGGCGGTCGGGCCCAAGGTGGCCGCGAGGCCCGCGTAGGCCCCCTCGATCGTTTCGACCGGCACGGGCAGATTCGCCAGCGACTGTGCGGCCACCGTGAGCATGGACAGGTTGATGAGGCCGGCGACGCCCATGGCGCACACCACGTCCACGCGCTGGCTGCGCAGCAGCGCCAATCGCTCGTGTTCGGTGCCTCGGGCGTATCGGTGCTGGGTGAGGGCGCCGTGCAGGTAGATGACGTGGGGCATCACCGTTGCCCCGAGCATGCCGGCCGCCAACAGCACGGTCTCGGTGCCGTCGAAACGGGGTACCAGCCCGGCCGCCGCGGCCCCGGCGTCGACGCCACCGATCACCAGGCTGTAGCCGAAGCCGATGAGGATGACGAGCAGCAACCCGGTGATGACGACCTCGAACCGTCGAACGCCTCTCGCCTGCAACCCGAGCAGGGCGAAGGCGACGACCGCGGTGATGACCCCGCCGACCAGCAACGGGAGGTCGAACAGGAGCCGGAGCGCGATGGCTCCGCCGAGCACCTCGGCGAGGTCGGTGGCGATGGCGACGAGTTCGGCCTGGACCCACAGCCCTCGGGTCACCGGTTTGCCGAAGTTGTCCCGGCACAGCTCCGGCAGGCTCTTCCCGGTCGCGATGCCCGCCTTGGCCGACAGGTACTGGATCAGCATCGCCATCAGGTTGCTGACGACCAGCACCCAGATCAGCAGATAGCCGAACTGCGAGCCGGCCGTGATGTTGGTGGCGAAGTTCCCCGGATCGACGTACGCGATCGCCGCCACGAAGGCGGGGCCCAGCAGCGCCAGCGGCCCGCCGACGTACGCGATCCCGACGAGCCGCGACTTGGCGTTCAGCATGGTCGGCGGGCCCTCGTTCCTGCGCGCGGCGGTCAGGAATCGGCGCTGGCGGCGACCTCGAGGACATCGAGGGAGTCCAGATACACCCTGGACTTGTCCTGCAGCTGCTCGAAGAGCTGCCGCTGGCGCGACTCGATCCGCTCGTTCACGATCCCGCTCAGCGCGTAGGCGATGGCACCGGTCTGGCGCACCGTCAACTCATCGACCAGCGGCTGCCGGGCCGAGGTGATGGCGACTCCGCTGGCGCTGCCGTCCTCGGCCTGGGTCGCCCCCACGGAGAACCGTTCGCGCGGATTCACCGCCGGGTCGGCGTAATGGTCCCGCAGAGACCGCAGCAGCCGGTGCCACCTCACCACCTCGTCGCCGTCGGCGTGCGTGGTCCGCACGTCGTCCTCACCCAGCGCGACGTCATCTCCGGTGGCGGTGAAGCACCGGACGTAGGAGAGCAGGGCCGTCGTCCAGACCGCTTCGACGACGACCTCGTCGGCCTCTCCCTCGCCCGCGAGTTCGCTCACCAGGCGTTCGCAGCAACGCAGAACGGTCTGCAGGTCCTCGAACACCTCCACCAATTCGGCGAGGGCCAGCGCGGTCGGGTCCGCCAGCCGCCGCATCGTCTGCGGGGCTGCGGAACCGTTCCCGTTTCGTGTCATGAGGTCCCGTCAGCCCACCGAGGGGCCGAGGCCCAGCGACTGCGGGGTACTGGAGTCCGGCGACGGCTGGTGCAGTCCCTCGTCGAGTTGGCCGAACTCGGTCATCAACGCGCGGCTGCCACCCCAGGGGGTCTGCTCCTCGGCGATCAGCGTGTTCGTCGTGAGCAGCAGGCCCGCGACGGAAGCACCGTTCTGCAGGGCCGATCGGCAGACCCGCAACGGGTCGATGATGCCGAACTCGATCATGTTCCCGTACCGGCCCTCCAGGGCGTCGAAGCCTTCGTCGGCACCGAGTTCGGCCACCTTGGCGACGACCTCGTGCCCGTCGTAGCCGGCGTTGGTCGCGATGAGGTAGGTGGGCTCGGTGAGCGCGGCGCGGACGATCGCTACGCCGGTGGCGTAGTCGTCCTTCACATCGAGGTCGTCCAACGCGGGCGCGGCGTGCATCAGGGCCACCCCGCCGCCCGCCACGATGCCCTCCGCCATCGCCGCCCGGGTAGCCGACAGCGCGTCCTCCACCCGGTGCTGCAGTTCGGCCAGCTCCGCGTTGGTCGGGGCGCCCACCTTGATCACCGCCACCTTGCCCGACAGGGAGCCGATCCGCTCGCTGAGGACCTCCTCGTCGATGCCGAACGTCGCGCGCTCCAGTTCCGAGCGCAGCTGAGTGACCCGGAAGGCCACCTGTTCGGCCGATCCGGCGCCGTCGATGATGGTCGTCCGGTCCGCGTTCACCCGGACCTGGCGAGCGCGTCCCAGCTGCGCGATCGTCATCGTCTCCAGGCTGAAGCCCGCATGCTTGCTGTAGACCTGGCCACCGGTGATGGCGGCGATGTCCTCCAGCTTGCGCAGTCGGCGGTCGCCGAACCCCGGGGCCTTGGTCGCCACGCACCGGAACACCCCGTTGACGTGGTTGTGCACCAGCATGCTGAGCGCCGAACCCTCGACGTTCTCGGCGATGATGACCAGCGGCTTCGGGGCGCGCATCACCTTGTCCAGCAGGGGCATGATCTCCTGGACCTTGGTGATCTTCTCGCTGCACAACAAGATGTACGGATCGTCGAGGATCGCCTCCAGGCTGGCCGGATGCGTGACGAGGTACGGCGACAGGTAGCCGTTGTCGTACTCGAAGCCCTCGACGAAGTCGACGCCGATGCCGAACGAGTCGGACTCCTCCACGGTCACGATCCCGCTGTCCCCGAGGGTGTACAACGCCTCGGCCAGCACCGAGCCGACGACGTCGTCGTTGTTGGCCGAGATGGTGGCCACCCGGGCGTAGTCCGCCGCCGTGACGACGGGATGGGCGGCCTGGCTCAGATGCTCGACCAGCCGGCCGACCGCCAGGTCGACGCCGCGCTTGACCAGCACCGGGTTGCCGCCCTGGCCGATGGCGGCCATGCCCTCGCGGATGATCGCCTGGGCCAGCACGGTGGCCGTTGTGGTGCCGTCGCCGACGATGTCGTTGGTCTTGATGGCGGCTTCCTTGACGAGTTGGGCGCCCATGTTCTCGAACTGATCACTCAGGTGGATCTCGCGGGCGATCGTCACGCCGTCATTGGTGACCACCGGCGAACCGGTGATCTTCTCCAGGATGACGTTGCGTCCCTTCGGCCCCAGCGTCGACTTCACGGCCTCCGCCAGCTGGTCGACTCCCGACAACAACAGGGCCCGGGCTTCCGCGCCGAACCGTAGATCCTTGGCCATCTGTTCCTCCTGGGACGTGGGGTGAGTGAGTGCAGCGCTCGGCCCGGTCGGACTACGGGACGAGGATCGCTCGACCCCGGACCCGGCCGGCGTCGAGATCGGCCAACGCGTCCTGCGCGGCGTCGAGCGGGTAGATCTTGGTGTGCAGGGTGACCTTCCCGGCCTGGGCGAGCACCATCAGCTCGGCCAGCTCGTTGTAGGTACCGACGATGTTGCCGATGATGTTCCGTTCGGTCGAGATGATGTCGAGGGTGGGCACGGTCAGGCTGCCGCCGTACCCGATCACGCTGTACGAGCCACTGCTGCGGGTCATGGCGAAGCCGTCGTTCTCCGCGCCTTCCTCGGCGACGAAGTCGAGCACGACATCGGCGCCCTCGCCGCCGGTGAGGTCCAACACCGCCTCGACCTGCGTGCCGTCGGCCAGGGCCGTCTGGTTCGCCCCGAGCGTCCCGGCCAGCGCGAGCGCATCCGGGTTCCGGTCCACCACGATGATGTTCGTCGCGGTCAGCGCCGCGAGGCACTGGACGCCGATGTGGCCCAGACCGCCCGCCCCGATGACCACGCAGGTGGTGCCGGGATAGAGCAGCGGGATCATCTTGCGGACCGCGTGGTAGGCCGTGATCCCGGCGTCGGCGAGGGCCGCGACGTCTTCGGGCCGGGTGGCCGCGTCGAGCTTCACACACGCGCGGGCCGACGTCAGCAGATACTCCGCCATCCCGCCGGCGCTGCCGTCGAGTCCCGGGAAGGTGCTGTTGCTGCAGTGCATGTCCTGCCCGGCCCGGCACGCGCGGCACAGCCCGCACGTCGGTGTCGGGTGCAGGATCACGGTGTCTCCGACAGCCACGTTGGTCACCGCCGAGCCGACTTCGTGCACCCAGCCGGCGTTCTCGTGCCCGATCGTGTACGGCAGCGTCGGACTCATCGCCGCGTCCCACTGGCCGAGGATGATGTGCAGATCGGTCCGGCACACGCCGGCCCCGCCGATCTTGACCACCACGTCCAGCGGTCCCGTCACCGTGGGTTCGGGGACTTCGTCGACTTCTGGCTGGGAGTTGTACGCGTGCAACCGCACGGCCTTCATCGGACCTCCTCCAAATCCTTCTGCTTTTCGCTTCCGTAGCGGTGCCGGAGCATCCCGCCACAGATGATCGCATTGCCTTCCATGTTGACGCTCGTGAGCCGGGCGCGCCGCAGGTGGAGGGGCAGCGCCTCCGAGCCGACACCGACACCCGTGACCGGATCGACGAGCAGGGGCGCGTCGTCGCCGGCGGGCAGCCCGATCTCGGCCCGGCGCGCACGCAGCCGGTCGAGTTCTGGTGACGGCGGGATGTCAGCCAGGGTGAGCCGTCCGAGGTGCTCGCCGCTGGCTCCGCTGGCCAACAGCGGCCGGCAGACGCGATCGGTACCGGCGAGCACGGCCTTGCGGACGAAAGTGGTCCGAAGCTCGTCCAGTTCACCAGCGGCTAGCTCGCCGAAGGACTGGACGAACCCGGACCGGGCCGCGACCCCGGCATTGATGGCGTCGGCCGCGAAGTGGTCCTCGAGGAGGACCTCCACATGCCGGACACCATCGACCTGGGTGATGGCGTCGAAGGCGTCGGCGACCATCAAGAAGGCGAAGTTCGGCGCGCAGAAGTAGGTCGGCAACCGAAGCCGGACCTGCACATCGCCCGCCGCCGAAACGACACACGACGAGACGAACCCGAGTTCGGTCACCGGTTCGTCGAGCTCGGGATCGCGAACGGTCCCGAGCGCGGCGATGATCTCTGATCGTCGAGCAGTCACACCTTGACCCCGTCGTCGACCAGCATCGCGTCGTCCTGTGACGCGGGTGCCGTGACGTCGGCGATCTGGTACTCCTCCGGAACCTCGATCCCGTAGAGCTTGGCGGCGTTCAGCCCGAGAATCTTCTTCTTCGTGTTGACGGTGACCCGGGGATAGTCGGAGAAATCTTCGTCCGGGTAGTCCCAGTCGACGAAGCCCTCGACCTGCCACTTGGGTTCCCAGATCATGTAGTCGCTGCCGAAGGTCATCTTGTCCTCGCCGACCCAGAACAACAACTCACCCATGACCTTGGCGAAGAACCGCGGCCGGGCGTGCATGAGCCCACCGATGACCACCGAGAGGCCGGCGTACACGTTCGGCTCCTGGGTCGCCATGAAGCAGAAGTCCTCGATCCGCGGCAGCCCGACGTGCTCGACGATGAAGTTGAGCTCCGGGAAGTCGGTCGCAGCATGGTCGACGTCGGACACATCGAAGGCGTCCTTGTCGAGGGGCCAGATGGTGGGGCCCTTGTGGACGTGGATGTTCTTGATGCCGAGTTCCTGGCTCTTCTCCAGGAAGCGGTACGCCTCCGGGTCCTTCAGCGTCCAGCCCCGGGACCCCTCCCGCCACTCGGCGGTGTACAGCTTCACGCCCTGGAGGCCGAACTCCGCGGCGTCCTCCTCGAGCTGCTTGATTCCGGCGTCACCCTCCCGTGGATCCCAGCGCCCGTTGACGATGAACTTGCGCTCATTCGCCTTGGCGATGACCGCGTTCTGGTCGATGCTGTTGAAGCCGTTCGCGTACCACTCCTTCAGGTAGGTCGATTGCATGATCGCCAGGTCCACGTGGCCGTCGTCGAAGACGGTCTTCATCATCTCGTCCTCGGTGACCTTGTAGAAGTGCTCGATGGTCCAGTGCGTGTCCGGCGGACCTAGGCTCTGGTACGCGTGGAAGCAGTCGATCCAACCCTTGGCGTAGTTTTCGGCACCCTTCACCCAGTTGTCCGGGCTGGCATCCCAAAAATGTGTGTGACTGTCGACGATGAAGTATTTCTCGCCGTTCTTCTCGTACACGTGTCCTCCCTGAGGTTCGCGGTCCGTGGGGCGGGTGTTATCTGGCGGTGGTTTCTTGCTTGACCTGCTATTTGTCGAAGGTCTTGAGATCGAAGCCGATGTATTCGGCCGCATCCTCGGGATTGGCGAACATGATTGTTCGGAAGTCCTCGTGGATCATCCGCCCGTAGTGGGTCGACATGTTCTCCTCGAACCCAGCGGCGTCGAAAAACCCCTCTTCCTCGCCGAGCGCCTCCGAGATCTCGTCGTAGTCGAAGTCCATCCGCTTGATCCCGTCAACGCGGATCATCGACGGCAGGGGCGTCACTGTCACCCCGTCCTTACCGCGCATCACCTCGGCCACCACGGCGCCGACCTGATTGTTCATCAGGGTGACGCCGCACCTGTTCGAGGGGGTGTTGTCGGACTTGTACGCGCTCTCCGACGTCGCATACCGGGTCTCGGTCGACTGATAGCTCACTGGGTCAGCTCCTTCGGGTCGTTCAGGCTCAGGTCGGAGAGGATGCCGCTGAGGCGGCTCTTGGCACGATCCAGGCCATCTTCGAACCGCGGCGGCTTGCTGTCGGGCTGCGACCAGATCGGCGACAGCTCACGGGCGGCAACCAGACACCGCTGGACCCAGGTGGCGAGCCACTGGTCCATGAGCGCCTTGTTGTGATCGGCGAACTCCTTGTCTCCGGTCAGCAACTCGAACATCGCCTTGGTGTAGCGAAGGTCGCGGGCCGCGTAGTCCCACTCGCCGGCGCCCACCACGGTCGGCGTCACGAAGTCACCGTTGCCCGGTGCCGCCTGCTGCACCAGCTGGCTCCGGAACAGCTCTCCGATCAACGGCTCGAAGACGATGTTGGCGGCGAAGATCGCCTCCGCCCAGTCGTCGATCGCCGTGAGCTGTTCGGCGACGCGGCGTACTCCCTGCCAGGCCGGGTCGCTGTTCCAGGTCTCCACGTGGGCGGCCCCGTCGAAGCCCTCGATCTCCTCGCTGAGCGTGAGGTTGTACAGCGCGAGATCCTGGGCGAAGCGGATCCGGTGCATGCTGTTCACCGAGATCGCGTTGTTGTGCATGTTGGTGGGCGCCCGGCGCTGGGCGTTCGCGAAGAGGTAGAGCCCGAGGCCGTGCTCGACGTGCATCCAGGCGCCGACGTTGCGCTCGACGAAGGTCACCCAATTGGGGTTCCACTGCGCGAAGGCCTTGGTCTCGCGAGCGGTCTCGATGTTGGCGTTGATCTGCCGCACGACGTTGGCGTTGTTGCGGTAGAGCGTCAGCTCCCACTCCTCGTTGGGATCGCGGAACTCGTGCCAGCCGTGCGCCGGCCACTCGTAGCCCTTGCCGCCCGAGCCCGGGTAGCGCTCCGGGTCCCCCCGGTCGACCCCCCACGCCTTGAGCGCCGTCCAGTCCAACGGGTAGCCGCCGCGGCCGTCGGCGAACCCGTACAGCCAGCCCTGCGCCAGATAGTGCCGCGGGTCGGGCTGCACCTCGACGGTGACGTCCTCGTAGTGGCTCTGCTTGCGCTTCTGCGGTGTGTAGTAGGTGTACCGGCGCAGCGTCGAGTCCGGGAACACCTTGGCGCCGGCTTCGGCGTCGGTGAACTCCGGCTTGGGTGAGCTGCGCTCGATGACCGCGTCGTCGATGGTCATGCGGATCCGCCTCGCTTTCGGTGTCCCACGGCTCAAGCTGAACCGGTGGTCGTGAACTTGTCGTAGTAGATGTTCTTGTCGGGCGCGCCCAGCCGGCTGAGCAGGTCCATGGCTGCCTCGACCATCGGCGGTGGCCCGCAGACGTAGGAGTCAGCCGTCGTCAGATCGGTCTCGTACTTCTCCACGATGGTGGTGATCAGGCCGACCTCGCCGTCCCAGGGTTCGTCGGCAATCGGCTCCGACAACGCTGGTACGAAGGTGAAGTTCGGCAGCGTCTCGGTCAGCGCCAAGAGCTCCTTCTCGAAGCAGAGATCGCGCTGGGTCCGGGCCCCGTAGTAGTACGTCGTCTTGCGGTCACTGTTCTTGCCGGCCAGCAATCGCAGCACGGAGAGGATCGGCGCCATTCCCGCTCCGCCGCCCACGAAGACCAGATCGGAATCGCGGCCGTCGCGCAAGGTGAAGACGCCGAACGGACCGGTGACGTCGAGCCGGTCGCCGACCGCGAGCTCGGTGTCCAGGAAGTGGGAGAACTTGCCGTCCGGATAGCAGCGGATGATGAACTCGAGTTGCCCATTTTCCTTGCTGGAGACATTGGCCATCGAGAACGACCGGGTCTCCCCCGTGCCGGGCAGTGCGATGTCGACGTACTGGCCGGGCCAGTACGCGATCTCGGTCGGCTCGATAAGCCGCAGGACCAGATGCCGCATGTCGTGGGTGACGAGATCCTTCGACACGACCTCGGCGACCGCTTCCACGATCGGGTGGCCCGAATGCAGCATCTCCTCGTCGTAGTTGAGGAGTTCGATGGTCACGTCCTCGAAGACGTGCGCCCGGCAGAGCAGGGTGAAGCCCTCCTCCAACTCGAAGTCGGGCAGCGCGAAGGTGGAGTACTTGTCGAGCTCGATGTCGTCGCCGTCGAGGACGAACGACTTACAGGCGGCGCACTGGCCCTCCTTGCAGCCGTGCATGAGCGTGATGCCCTGTTGCGCGGCTGCGCGCAGCACCGTTTGGTCCTCGTCGACCTCGATCTCGATACCAACCGGCTCGAAGCGCACCACGTGCTTGTCGCCCATGCCCACCCTTCCGAACAATTCTCGCGGTGGGAGTTGCGAGGAGCGCCGGCTGCGTGCCGACACTCCTCGCTCGTCCCGGGATTGCCAGGTGCAGGAGGAGCTCAGACCTCGGCGGGTGCCGGCCGGCCGGCGGGACCTCCCTTGATGTAGTTCGCGTGGAACGCCTTCTGCTCGTCCGGCGTCATCTCGTTCAGCAGCACGTTCGGGCTCTGCAGCGGGCCCATCCGGCGCAGATGATCGAGATTCCACATCTTCTTCGGATTCAGGTCCAGGTGTGGCTGAGCCACCAGCGTGTGGCCGTCGTCGCGGACGTAGCCCATGTCGGAGACGACGTCGGCCCAGTTCCAGCCGTGGTAGAGGGTCTCCCACTCGCGCTTGCCGATCAGCTGGCCCATGTTCGGCGTCTCGCGGCCCTGGTAGGTCGGCCGGAATGCCTCGACGTCGGTCCACCGGCACGCCTCGTGGCAGTAGGTGCGCATTTGCCCATCGACCTCCGCCATGACCATGTCCTCACGGACCAGGCATGGCACCATGCAGGTCCAGCAGCGGTGCGGGTATTGGTAGTCCACGTCCTCGGCCACGATCGGGTGGTGCCCGTTCGGGGTCGAGAGCCGCGCGTAGTTCTCCCACCACTTGCCGTACTTGTCGTACCAACCGGGATACTTGAACTCGAACCATTCGAAGTCCTTGTCGGTCATCGGGTCCATCCGCCAGTAGTTGGCGAGCCAACCGGTGCAGAAGAACTGCGCGACCTCGTGGACGTAGCCCTTGTTCCAGATCTGGTTCCAGGACTCCTCGATCAGGTCGTGCGGGATGACCAGCCCGTACTTCTCCAGCGGGACGAGGTAGCTGCGGTAGTAGTCGTCGTAGATCCACCGCCGCCACATCTCGGCGTAGCTCTCGCGATCCTTACGGCGGTCCTTCGTGCCGTACTCGATGAAGGTGCCGATCGCGGCGTCGACCACCCGGTGGTTGTTCCACCAGGCGTAGCGCAGGTCGCGCTCGAGCAGTTGGTGGTTGCCCTCGTCGGCCAGCGCCATCAACAGAGTGGCGTACCCGTTGCTGATGTGACGGGACTCGTCGGACTGCACCGAGTGGAACACCGTCGGCAGCAGGTAGTCGCCATTGGCGGCGGCTTCGGCGGGCATCGCCACGAACAAGGTGTTGGTGAACGCCGTCTCGGCGACGATGGTCAGGTAGATGCTCGCCGCAGTGATGGCGTCACCGGTGATGAACCCTTCGGCGAACTGCCGGCCGATGGTGCCGCAGTAGTCGTTCTGGAAGTTGCGCAGGCTGCTGTTGAAGCCGGCCGGGTCGATGTAGTTGTTCATGTACAGGCGCTTGAGGTTCTGCTGGATCGTCGAGTGCCGGACCTCGTCGATCATCTGGATGGCCTGACCGTTGTGCAGTTCCGGGTTGGGGACCGTGCGGAACAGCAACGGCATCGCGCGTGCTGCGGAGATCTCCGGCAGCGGGATGATGCTCAAGAAGAGCTTCTGCCACTCCAGCCAGCGGGGCTGGACCTGGCGGAACATGTTGCCGCGGATCGCGCCGTCGGCGGCGCCGTACACGCGGTGGTCCTTCTCCTCCTGCATCGGGAAGTACGACCGGAGAACCTGCTTGAGCGGATCCTTCTTCTTGGCCTTCTGGAACGTGTAGTCCGTGCCGTAGTGCTTCACGGGCTCGTGATAGAGCGGCTCCCAGGCCAGCTCCTGGATCTTCTCGTGCGCCTTGGCCACACTTTGTCGGGTCATAGACATTCCCTTCGATGGTTCAGTGGTCCGTCACTCGCCATGTAAGCCGAATCCAGTCACCGCACCGGTCTCACATTGAGACGCAGACTGCAGCCGTGCCCAGGTCCGCCTTTTCGTCATTCGCGGAGGTCGCGATCCTGCTCGAACATCACCGTGCGGATCTGGGCCAGGTGGTCCCGGATGCTCCGCACCACCTCGCGGTTGCCCTCGGCCGACGGCTCGATGCCCAGCGAACGCAGCAGACCTGCCGCTGCCGCTCCGGGATCGCCACACTCCCCGAGGACGGGATGCAAACCCTGATCCGACAGGTGGGTGAAAACCAGATTGACGATGCTCCACGGGTTGTACGTTTCCGAGCTCGGATCGTCTCTGGTTGGCTCCATCGCATACCTCCTCTTCTGACGCTACGCACCGTCAAGCCCGGGTGGTGTCTCAATATGAGACGCTGTCAACGCATCCGCTGCAGCAGACTCGAACGAGGATGGCGTTCTGTGCGCGCTGGAACAACGACGTTGGGGGATTGCGGTGGCGCCGAGCCCTGTGCCTGGGCAACCTAGGGAGTTGCTCGCCCCGACAGCGCCGCCGGCCCAGCATCTTGTCGCCCGGAGTCGCGAGCGATTCCTGACTCGCGAAGCACCGGCTCCCGCCACGGTGCGCGACGCCATCCTGGCGTCCTGGCAGCGGTCACAGGAGTTGCAGGTCACCGCCGACAAGATCGAAATGTCCTACGAGCCGGACGTCCGGCTCGATACCTTGCTGTCCCGCAGTGCCCAGCCGGTCTTGCGCGTTCTCGGCGAACAACTGGTGGGTCAATCGGTCAGCGTTATCCTGACGGACCCCACCGGCCTGGTGCTGACCCGGATGACGGGCGACCGCGAACTGGAGAACCATCTGGACCGCGTGCTGTTGGCTCCGGGGTTCTCCTACGCCGAGAAGTTCGTCGGGACGAACGGGATCGGCACCGCTTTGGAGATGGGCGGACCGGCGCACGTCTTCGGCCACGAGCACTACGCCGAGCATCTGGAGGACCTCGCCTGCGCCGGCGTGCCCATCCATCACCCCATCTCGGGACGGTTGGTCGGTGCGGTCGATTTCACCTGCTGGCGTCGCGACGCCGGGGCGTTGCTGCTCACGCTGGCCAAGACGACGGCCGAGCAGATCCGGCAGGCCATGCTCGAAGATGCCAGTTCGAGCGAACTCGGGCTGTTCAAGGAGTATCTGCGGGCCTGCGGTCGGCGCCCGGGCATCGTGTTCGCCCTGAACGGCGAGATGGTCATGTTGAATGACTTCGCCCGGATGGTGCTCGACCCGCTCGACCAGGCGGCGCTCATCGCCCAGGCCGGCGAGGTCCTGGCCAGCGGCCACCACGGCACCCTCATCGTGGAGTTGCCCTCTGGCCAGATCGCCCGCATGAACAGTCGCTCGGTCGACAGTGGCGAGTTGCCGGCCGGCATCGTCGCGCACGTCAAGTTGGATCCCGGCCGCCGTGAAACCGGGATCGCGGAGCGGACATCGCGGTTACCGCTGCCGGGCATCGTGGGCTCCGGCGCCCCCTGGCTCAACGCCTGCGAGGAGGTCGAACGCGCATTCCGAACGGGCGAGTGGCTTGCGGTGTCGGGCGAGACCGGGGTCGGGAAAGTCGCCGTACTCACGGCCGTCCAGCTTCGTCGGCAACCGGTGGGTCGACTGCGGGTGTTCGACGCCGCGGACGACGCCCACGATCCCGGCTGGCTGTCGGCCTTGCAGTCGGCGATCGGCGGCGCGGCCGACTCCCTCGTCGTACGGCACGTCGACGTGCTCGACGCGCGACGGCTGCGCGCCCTGTCCTCGGTCGTCGGCACCGCCCGAGTGGCGCAGCGCAGCCGCGGGGTCTGGGTCGCCGTCACGTTGAGCAGCGGCCCGCACTCCAAAGCCCTCAGCCAGCTTCTGCAGAACTTTCCCAGCACGGTCGAGCTGCCGCCGCTGCGGCTGCACCGCGAAGACGTACCACCGCTGGTGGCCCTGTTCTTGTCCAGGCTCTCCCAAAGCGGCCACCTGGTCTGCTCCCGGGAGGCGATGCATCTGTTGATGCGGATGGACCTGCCGGGGAATGCCCGCCAGCTGCACCGGCTGCTCGGCGAGGTCGTCAAGCATCGGCGGACCGGGATCATCCAGGCCGGCGATCTGCCCCCCGAGGCGCACAGCGTCAGTCGGCGGGTGCTGAGTCCGCTCGAGGAGATGGAGCGGGATGCGATCGTCAAGTGCCTGGCGGACGGGCGGGGGAGCAAGACCCAGGCCGCTCGGTCGCTGGGGATGTCGAGAGCCACCATCTATCGCAAGATCCACGACTACGGGATCCTGACCTCGCCCACCTGAGGTCTGCGCAATCCCGGGGCCGGTCACGATGGCGGTACCGCGCGCCCGTTGATCGATCTCTAGGCTCGGCGCATGGCCCGATTCGACCTCCCGCCGAGCGAACTGGAAAGCTACCGTCCCGAGATCTCCGTACCGGACGACCTGGCCGAGTTCTGGCTGGGCACCGTCGCCGCGCTGCGGGCACACGATCTCCTGATCGAGATCACCCCGGTCGACAACAAGCTCGCCCTGATCGACACCTACGATGTGGCCTTTTCCGGCTGGGGCGAGACGGTGGTGCGGGCCTGGCTGCACCTCCCGGCCGGCCACGATCCAGAACTCGGCGGCCCGTTGCCCACGGTCGTGTCCTATTGCGGCTACAGCGGCGGTCGCGGTTTCCCCCACCAGGACACCGTGTGGGCGCAGGCGGGCTGGGCCCATCTCACCATGGACACCCGCGGCCAGGGCTGGGCGAGCGGCGGTCCGAGCGAGACCGAGGACGCCGCGCCCGATGCCGGTGCCAACCACGTACCGGGTTTCATGACCGCCGGACTGCTCGACCCAGCCCGGTACTACTACCGGCGGGTGTTCGCCGACGCCTACCGGATGCTCGACGTGGTGGCGGCGCTGCCCCACACGGATGCCGGCCGGTTGCTCGTGACCGGACGCAGCCAGGGCGGCGGCATCACGATCGCAGTCGCCGGGCTGGCTGGCCTGACGGGAGTGCCGCTGCAGGCGGCCGCGCCGGATGTGCCGTTCCTCTGTCACATCCAGCGGGCGGTGGAGATCACCGACGAGAACCCGTACGGCGAGATCGCCCGGTATCTCGCCGGCTGGCGCGACCGTGAAGCCACCGCGTACCGGACGTTGTCGTACTTCGACGGGGCCAACCTCGGCCGTTTCGCCACCGCCCCGGCCCTGTTCTCGGTCGCGCTGATGGACCTGGTGTGCCCACCGTCGACCGTGTACGCGGCGTTCAACCACTGGGGCGGCGACGCAGAGGTCGTGAAGCGGATGGTGGTGTACGGCCACAACGGCCACGAGGGCGGAGCGGCCTACCAGGTCGACATCCAGCTCGACTGGTTCGCCGAGCGGCTCGGCTAGATTCCAGGTCCCGCGACGAAGGCGCTCCCACGGCCGCTGATCGTGACCACATCGTCGGGGAAGCAGAAGGCGGCCGCTCCGCGCGCCAGTACCGTGTCGACGTCGCCCTCACTCAGCGTCATCGTGCCGTCCGCGACCAGCACGATCCGGCCGGCGGCGGCGGCCGGTACGCGAAGGGGGGCTTCGGCGGGTTCGAGGCGCCACAGGCAGAACTCCCGTGCCGGCGTGGGATAGCGCCAGACCCCGGGCTCGTCGGCAACCGGCACGACCAGGGGCGGTCGGCCTGGGGTGTAGTCGAGGATCTCCAACAGAGCGTCGACCGCAACCAGCTTGCTGGTCAGCCCGCCGCGCAGGGTGTTGTCGGAGTTGGCCATGATCTCGATTCCGGCGCCGCCGAGGTAGGCGTGCATGTTGCCGGCCGGGAGGTAGAGGGCTTCGCCGGGCTCGAGCCGCAGCCGGTTCAGCAACAGCGCCGCGACGATGCCGACGTCGCCGGGAAAGGAGCCGTTCAGTCCGACCGCGGTCCGGGCGAAGTCGGCCAGCTCGGGATCGGTCTGGTCGATCTCCGAGGCGGCGGCGACCACCTGTGCGACCATCGGCCGTCCCGCTTCGGCGAGCCGCAGGAGTCGGCTCAGCACCTCGCGCAGCGATTCAGGAGCGCCGGTCTGCAGCGGCTCGACGAGTCGCAGCAGGTCGTCGACACCGAACCGGGCGAACAGCCCGTAGGTCTTTGCGGGGTCCCGGAAGCCGCACAGTGCATCGACAGGCGTCAGCGCGACCATCATCTCCGGCTTCGGCCAGTCGTCGGCGAACACCCGCTCAGCCGACCCCGAGGCCAGTCCGGCGGCGGTCTCGCGCGCGAAGCCTTGTTCGGCCTGAGCTCGGGACGGATGAGCCTGCAGGGACAGCGGCTGGGCAGCCGCGAGCACCTTCAGCAGGTACGGCAGTTGCGGCCCGAACCTGGCGACGCTGGCCGCCCCGACGGTCCCGGTCGGATCCGCAGCGATCAAAGTACCCAGCGACTTCTCGCCGACCAGTGACGGAGCAGAGGCATGGGCCCCGAGCCAGAGCTCGGCCTGGGGTGTGCCGTCCGGTTCCCGACCCAAGAACCTCGGCAGCACGGTGGTCGAGCCCCAGGCGTACGCCTTGACGGTCCCGGTCATCACTCTCACGGGAGAACGCTAACGCTCGCTGTTGACGTTAAGCTGAACACGGACGAGCCGGTCGGGCGATCGCGGTTCGTGATCTCGACCGCTTGGCGAGGTGGCGAACCGAGGAAAGTCCGGACTCCATAGAGCAGGGTGGTGGGCAACACCCACCCGGGGCAACCCGCGGGACAGTGCCACAGAGAACAGACCGCCGCTGGCCTCGGCCATCGGTAAGGGTGAAACGGTGGTGTAAGAGACCACCAGCACCCCAGGTGACTGGGGTGGCTTGGTAAACCCCACCCGGAGCAAGATCAAGAGACGGTGCACTCCGGTGCACCTGCGGAAGCGCCCGAGGGCTGCTCGCCCGAGCTTCCGGGTCGATCGCACCAGGCCGCTGGCAACAGCGGTCGCAGATGGATGATCGCCACCCGCCACCTCGGTGGCGGGTACAGAATCCGGCTTACAGACCGGCTCGTCCTACCGATCACCGACTACACCAGGGCGAACTCGACCGTCCCCTGCTCGGCGTCGGCCGAGATCAACTTGACCTCGACCTCGTGTCCGAGCGGTAGGTGGGCGCCACGGACCCGGGCCGCGACGGCCGGGTCCTTGATCATCACCTCGCCGCGGTCGCCCTTTTCGGCGACCTCGACCACGGTGCCGATCATGGTGTCCCCCACCCGGTCGCGCAGCAGCAGGACCTCCACGAGGTCGATCACCGCCCGCTCGTACCGCTTGGCCTGCTGATCGGCTCGACTCATCTCGGCCGGCAGCTGGTCCAGGTCGCGGATCACCCAGTCCGGGACCGGCCGGTCGGCGCACAACGCCAGGCAGATCTCGCCCGCGTAGCGGTCCACCAGCCGTCGCAGCGGCGCCGTGACGTGGGCGTAGTCGATGGCCAGGGCCGCGTGCTCGGCCTGCTCGGGGATGCCGCCGCTGAAGGCCTTGTAGCCGGCCCCCCGGAACAGCGTTGCGCATGCGTTGATCATCGCCGCGTGATCGGGTCGACTCGGATCGAGGCTCCGAACGAATTCCGGGTAGTCCAGCTCGGCCGGCCACGGCACTCGCAAGGCCTTGGCGGTGGAGTGCAGGCGGCGCAGGTCGCGGCGGTCGGCCGGCGGTAGCGTACGCAGGATGCCGACCTGTCCGTAGAGCATGATGTGCGCCGCCGCCATCCCGGTCAGCAGCGAGATCTGGGCGTTCCAGCCCTCCACCGGCAGATTCGCGCGGTAGCGCAGAGCCCAGCCCTCGCTCGGATTCGTACACCTCCTGATCGGGGATCTGCAGACTCACTCCGCCCCGGTCACGTTCGCGGGACTCCCGCCAGATGCCCACCTCGGCCAGCAGTCGGAGCACCTCGCGCGGCTGCGGCCCGTCGATCTCGGCCTGCGCTTGCCCATACGTCAGTTGCTCCCGGCTGCGCACCCGCGCCCGCACGACGCCGGCGTCGGTCATCCGCCCGTGCTCGTCCAGGGTGAGCGTCCACACCAGCGCCGGCCGCACCTCACCCGGCAGCAGACTGGCCGCGTTCTCGCTGAGCACCGTCGGATACAGCGGCACCCGGCGGTCCGGGGCGTACAACGTCATCCCGCGGTGGTGCGCTTCGACGTCCAACGGATCCCCGCCGGAGACGAAGGCGGCGACGTCCGCGATCGCGTAGGAGATCACGAAGCCGTCGTCCGCCCGGGCGATGTGCAACGCCTGATCGAGATCGCGGGCTCCCGCGGGGTCGATCGTGATCAACTCCAGGTCGGTCCGATCGAGCTCGGGAAGCCTCGGTGCGTCGGCCGCCCGTTCGGCGGCCGCGATCACCTCCGGAGGAAAGTCCTCGGCGATGCTCAGTCGCTGCCGCAGCGCCACCAGACCGCGGTGCAGTTCGTCCGGGTCACCGTGGGCGACCTCGGGCAGCGCAACCTTGCGGGCGGGCACCGGCTCAGCCTATCGGGCCCCTGAGCGATCGGTCCGGACCAGGATCCGGCCACACTCCTCGCACCGCACCACCTCGTCGTCGGCGGCGGCGGCGATCGCCCGCAGGTCGGCCGCGTTCACCTCCAACTGGCAGCCGGTGCAGCGGCCCTGCCGCAACTCCGCCGCGCCCACGCCGTTGTGACTGGCGGCCAGTTTGTCGTACAGCGCCATCAGATCTGTCGGGATGTCGGGCGCGATACCGGCGCGGTCGTTCCGCTCGTCGGCGGTCTGCGCGTCGAGCACGGCCAGTTCCGCGTCCCGGCGACTGGTGACCTCGGCCGTCTGCTGATCCAGTTCGCCGGTCCGGGCGCGGAGTCGCTGCTGTTCGGCCGTTGCGGCCTCCAACTGCTCCATGACGTCGAGTTCGGCGTCCTCGAGATCGGAGATCCGCTTCTTGAGGTGGTCCAGCTCGCCGATCATCGAGGCCAGCGCCTTGGGATCGGGTACGGTCCCGTCGGCGATCCGCCGCTCGTTGCGGACCAGCCGTTCCCGGACCGGCTCGAGGTCGGCTTCGGCCCGGGCCTGGTCACCCTCGAGGTCGGCGACCGCGGTGTCGGCGGCAACCAGGTCGGAGCGCAGCCCGTCGGCCTCGGCGCGCAACCGCTGCAGCTCCGCATGCTCGGGCAACGACCGGCGCCGGTGCTGCAGCTGAGCGATCGAGGAGTCGATCTCCTGCAGGGCGAGCAACCTCGCCTGTAACGCCGGATCTGCCTTGATGATGATCTCCCTTCCGCCGTCCCTTTCTATCAGGGACGCGAGTTCCACCGTTCCAGCGCGGGCTGTTGCTTCGCCCAGCCCAGGACGGAGACCGTCCCCGTGCCGAGCGGGAACTGTTCGCCGACCGCCAGCTCGAACCGCAGCCACCGCAGGGTCAAAGCGCGCAGGCAGTGCCCGTGACCAAAGCAGATGGCCCGCTCGACGCCCGAGTCCTGCAAGCGGGTGATCAACCGATCGAGCCGAGCGCTGATCTGCTCGGCGGTCTCCCCACCGGGAGTCGCGCCGGTGAAGATGGTCCAGTCGGGATCGGTCTCGTGGATCTGCGCGCTGGTGAGGCCCTCGTAGTCGCCGTAGCACCACTCGACGAGATCCTCGTCGGTCTCCGGCTCGTACGCAGCGGTGAACCCGGCCAGCTCCGCGGTCTGGATCGCCCGCCGGCGCGGACTGGCCAGGATCAGCCCGAACTGCGCGGGATCGAGGTGACCGCGCAACATCTCGGCCTTCCGGACACCCTCATCGGTCAGCGGCAGGTCGGTGACCGAGGTGTGCTGGCCCGACTTGCTCCATTCCGTCTCGCCGTGCCGGACGAGATAGACCTCAGTCACTGGTGTTCCTTTGCGTAGTGGGTAGGGGACACTGGCCGTGCCGGACGTGCCAGTGGCCGCCCGCGCGGAGTCGGTCGACGATCACCCGTTGCAGGGTGGTGTCGGTGGGCAACGTATCGAGTTCGACCTCACCGCGACGATAGAAGGTGAAGAACAAGGCATCCGCGTCGCCCGGCAGTGCCTCACCATAGAGCGTCCATCGCGCGCCGAAGCGGGCCATGTTCGAGGTGGGCGCCACGGCGGCCACCAGCTCCGGGTCCAGCAGCCAGCTGCCGCAGTGGAAGCGGCCGGCCGGGACGTCCGGGAAGTACCGCGGGAAGAACTCCGCCGCCGATCGGAAGGAATCGTCGACCGTCTCCGGGGTCAGCGCGCCTGTGGGCGGGATGTGGGTGGACAGCACCCACCCGTACGCGCCGTCGACCGGGTCACGCTGCAGGTTGAACTGGAGCCGACCCAGCCAGAAGAACACCCCCGACCAGACGAGCCGCAGCCAGTACTGGGTGTGCAGCCCGAAGGTGCCGTAGGTCGCCCGGTGCACCCAGGCCTGGTGCCCGAGGTCGGCCAGCGCCGCCCACGAGACGTCCGCGGGGATGCCGCGGCGCCCGTGCCAGGCCACCACGTCCTCGGCCGTCGCGACCAGGGCGAGCAAGGGCAGCACCCCGGCTCCGTACGGCTCCGGCCCGGCGTCCGGCCCCGCCCACGGATCCTCGTCGCGACGCTCGTCGATGTCGCCGATGCCCGGCAGCAGCCGCTCGACGAGCCGGGCCACCCGGTCGAGATCCCCGGCGGCCAACACGGCGTCCCGGGCGGCGAGCGCGTCCTGGCGATCGTCTGGACGCAACCCCAACCGGTCCAGCTTCTGCGACAGGTCCGCCGAACTCAGCCGCCGGTGAACGTCCGGCACGAACCTCACCCTAACGACCCCACCCAGGGTTCACCTCCGAGTGGGACAATCCCCCCATGAGCGTTCCCACGACCGCCAGCACCACCTCCGGGACCAGCGAGCAACACCCGGATCTGCCGAATCGGCAGACCCCGTTCTCCGAGGCCTTCCGCGCCTTCATCGTCGAAGGCTGGGCGCCCTACCCGACGGACCTGCCGGACCGGCTGCCCGCCTCGGACGCGGCGGTCGAACGTCGACGACGGGTGAGCGAGATGTATCCCGGGGTACGCCTTGTGGTCCCCGCGGGCGGGCTGAAGGTGCGCTCCAACGACACCGACTACCGCTTCCGACCGCATTCGGCGTTCGCCCACCTGACCGGGCTCGGCACCGACCGCGAACCCGACGCGGTGTTGATCATGGAACCGAGCGACGACGGGCACGACGCCACCTTGTTCTTCAAGCCGCGCGCGCCGCGCGACTCCGCCGAGTTCTACTCCGACGCCCGGTACGGCGAGATGTGGGTCGGCCGCCGGCCCTCGCTGGACGAGATGAGCGAGCTGTGCGGGATCCGCTGCTCCGCGATCGAGGATCTGCCGAGCGAACTGGCCAAGAACGCCGCCGAGACCACCATCCGGGTCGTCCGCGACACCGACGCCACCATGACCGCCCAGGTCGACGAACTCCGGGACGAGGAGCAGCTGGACGACGAACGGGCGGCCGACGCCGCCTTCGCCGTGGCGCTGAGTGAGTTGCGGTTGGTCAAGGACGCGTTCGAGATCGAGCAGCTGCGCGAGGCGTGCGCCCAGACGGTGGAGGCGTTCGGCGAGGTGGTGGCCGCCCTGCCCGAGGCGGTCCGGCGCGGTCGCGGCGAGCGCTGGATCGAGGGCATCTTCGGGTTGCACGCCCGGCACGTGGGCAACGCGGTGGGCTACGACTCGATCGTCGCCTGCGGTGACCACGCCTGCACGCTGCACTGGATCCGCAACGACGGGGCGATGACCGAGGGCGAACTGCTGCTGCTGGACGCCGGGGTCGAGCTCGACACCCTCTACACCGCCGACGTGACCCGCACGATGCCGGTGACGGGTGAATTCAGCGACGCCCAGCGCGAGGTGTACGAGGCCGTGTTGGAGGCGCAGCAGGCCGGCATCGACGCCGCCGTGGCGGGGAACAAGTTCGCCGACGTGCACGACGCCGCCATCGCGGTGATCGCCAAGCACCTGGCGGCGTGGGGCATGCTGCCGATCTCGGCCGAGGAGTCGCTGGCCACCGACGGCGGCCTGCACCGGCGCTGGATGGTGCACGGCACGTCGCACCATCTCGGCATCGACGTGCACGACTGCGCGCAGGCCCGGACCGAGAACTACCGGGAGGGCACCCTCGAGCCGGGCATGATCATCACCGTCGAACCCGGGCTCTACTTCAAGTCCGACGACCAGCTGGTCCCGGAGCGGTTCCGGGGTATCGGCGTCCGGATCGAGGACGACGTGTTGATCACCACCGGCGAGGCCGACTTGTTGTCCGGCGGGCTGCCCCGAACCAGTGCCGACGTGGAGGCCTGGATGCAGGACAAGCTCGAGCCTGGTCGCAGGGGGATGGACAGATGAGCGCGCCGCAGCGGCGGCCGCTGCCGGGGCTCAAGAGCCTGACCCGGCGGCCGCCGGCTCCGCAGGCCGTTCCGACGCCGCCCCCGAGTTCGGTGATCGCCTGGGGTTGGTACGTCGACGGCGTGCGCCACCCCTGCGCGGACCTGAGCACCGCGGCCCGGCACGCGCGCGCGGGCGAAGGTTTCGTCTGGCTCGGCCTGAAGGACCCCGAGGACGCCGACCTTCAAGCCTTGTCCCCGCAGTTCGACCTGCACCCCCTGGCCATCGAAGACGCGGTGCACGGCCACACCCGGTCCAAGCTGGAGATGTTCGGCGACGACCTGTTCATGGTGCTCTCCACCGTTGCCTACGTCGACCACGAAGAGCTCACCGAAACCTCCGAGATCGTGGCGACCGGTCAGATGATGGTCTTCCTCGGCCACCACTTCGTGATCACCGTCCGGCGCGGTGAGCATGCCCAGCTGAGTCGTCTGCGCAAGCAGCTCGAGGGTGATCCCGAGCGGCTGGCCCGCGGGCCGTCCGAGGTGCTCTACGCGATCGCCGACAAGATCATCGACGACTACCTCGCGGTGGTTTCGGAGTTCGAGCAGGACCTCGACGAGGTGGAGACCCGGGTCTTCTCCCGCCAGGGTCAGTACGAGGTGGACCGGGTCTATCAGCTCAAGCGCGAGTTGATCGAGTTCAAGCGCTCGGTGATGCCGCTCGGCGGTCCGCTGCTCCGCTTGGCCACCCGTGAGCTGCCGGTGATCCCGACGTCCGCGCAGGCGTACTTCCGTGAACTGGCCGACCACCACACCGAAGCGCGCGAGGCGGTGGCCTCGTTCGATGAGGTCTTGTCCTCGATTCTGCAGGCGTCCCTGACTCGCGCTTCAGTCGCCGACAACGTCGACATGCGCCGCATCTCGGCCTGGGTCGCGATCATCGCCGTACCGACCATGGTGGCCGGCATCTACGGCATGAACTTCGACAACATGCCTGAGCTGCGCTGGCAATACGGCTACTTCGCAGTGCTGATCCTGCTGGCGGTCGTGATGATCAGCCTCTACGTCGGGTTCAAGCGCAACAAGTGGTTGTAGCCGGGACGACTACTCGAACGCCGCCGCGCGGGCGCCGGGGAGTTGCAGCAGCAAGTCACGGGCCTGGGCGGCGACCTTGTGCTCGCACAGCACCTCGTACTTGGTGGCCACGGTCTGGCTCACCGACATGAAGTCCCGCTTTCCGGCGGACATGGCGTACGCGATGGCCTGCATGCCGATGCCCAGCACGATGCCGATCACGAGCGCGGTCAGCAGCAGCAACAAGATGTTGCCGGGCGGGGCGAAGATCAACACGACCAGGCCGACGAGCAGACCGGTGGAGATGCCGAACTGAACCCCCTGGGCGATCACGGTGCCCCAGTTGCGGCGGCCCAACACCCGCTCGACCGACTTCAGTTCCGTACCGACGATGGCGAGGTTCTGGACGGCGAACTTCTGGTCGGCCAGGAAGTCGACGGCCTTCTGCGCGTCCTCGTAGGTGTTGTAGATGCCGACCGACTGCGGGAACTGCAGTTCGAACAGCGAACCGGTCTGCGGCCGCGGGATGGACATGGGGTTGAGTCTGACTAGCGGGCCGAGTTGGCGAGCGCGATGACAAGGGTGTTCTCCACCGGTCGCGGTGAGTTGCCGTTGTGCTCACTCAGCATGGAGAACACGTACCACCGGCCGCCCTGGCCGCGGACGTAACCGCTCAGCGCCGTGACGCCCGTCAGCGTGCCCGTCTTGGCCATCGCGTTGTTGGCAGCCCGGGTGTTGTTCATCCGGTTCCGCAAGGTGCCGCCGATCATCCGGTTGCGGTTGCCGGCGACCGGCATCGAGGCGCGGAAGGCCGGGAACCAGAGCTCGGAACGGGCGTGCCGCAGGGCCAGCGCGAGGGCCCGGGGGGTGAGCTTGTTCGCCCGCGTCAGCCCGGAGCCGTCGCGCAGCGTGACCCCGGCCAGCGAAGCCCCCGACTCCCTGAGGTAGCGCCGGGTGTAGGCGAGGCCGGTCGTCCAGCTGCCGACGCCGGTCATCTTCGCCCCCATCGCCTTGGTCAGAGCCTCGGCGTGCCCGTTGTTGGACAGCTTCATGAAGGGCACGAGCAGCTTCGACAGGGTCATCGAGTAGTCGGTGGCCAACACGGTGCCGTTGGCAGGGGTCGACAACGCCCGGACCCCACCCGCGACGGCGATGCCGAGCTTGGCCAACTCGGCCTTGAACACCGCGCCGGCGTAGAGCTCCGGGCGGTGCACGGTGATCAGCCGTTGCGCGGTGCTGCGACCCGAGGCAACCCGGCCGCGGACCGTGATGGTGTTCGAGCCCGCTAAGCGAGCGGCGCTGAAGGTCGAGCCGGTGCCCTTCGCCGATGTGGTCGTGTTGTTGACCAGGTTGATGTACTTGCCGGCGGCGGCCGGGGAGAAGCTCACCTTGGCCTTGTTGCCGCGTTTGCCGGGGGCGTACTTCACGTAGACCGTGCCGGGATCGAGGTCGGCGTTCGCCGCGACCGTCAGCGCCGACACCTCGGCGGCGTAGTAGGAGGCGGCGTAGGAGGTCCGCCAGGTCGCGTTGTAGCGATTGGCGTCGAAGTAGCTGGCGTCGACGATGAGGTCGCCGCTGACCCGCCGGACGCCGGCGCGCCGGACGTCGCGGGCCAACACCTCGTAGTCGGCCCGTCGGGTGGTGGGATCCCCGTACCCCTTGAGGTAGAGGTGGCCGTTCAGCACCCCGCCGCTCACCGCCCCCCGGCGGATGACCTCGGTCTTGAACCGGTGGTTCGGGCCCAGGGTGTCCATCGCGGCGAGCGCGGTGACCACCTTCGTGTTGGAGGCCGGCATGGTCGACTGGTTGCCGTTGCGGGAGTACAGCGTCGATCCCGTCGCGGCGTCGAGGACCACCGTCCCCGACCGGGCCCGGGTGACCCGGCTGTCGCGCAGCACCGAGTCGAGCTTGCGCACCAGCGCGGGATCGCTGACCGAAGCCGCCGCCGCAGCGGGTGGGCCGGCCAGGGCCGAGGTGGCGACGAGGGCGATGGCAGCCGCAGCGGTCACGAGAACGCGGGGAAGTCTGCGAGGCATGGGGAAGCTCCTTGATCAGCCCCCCGACGACGAGAGAACAGTAATCGCTGATCAGGTGCTTGGGAAGACGCAGAACTCGTTGCCCTCGGGATCGGCCAGCACGTCCCAGGTGGTGTCGTCATCGTGGCTGAGCACGGTCGCGCCGGCTTCGATCAACTCGCCGGTGTCGCCCCACACGTCCCAGTGCAGCCGGTTCTTGCCCGCCTTGGGCTCCGGCACCGGGGCGAACACCAGCTCCCACGGCAGCCCGGCAACCGGCTCGAGCCAGCAGTGTTGCGGGGCGGTCTGAACGGTCGTCTCGAATCGATCCGCCCACCAGGCTCCGATGGTGGTCGGGTCGGCGGCGTCGACGACGACCTCGTAGAGGCGGTAGCTCGGCACGTCCGCGGGCGGGCGAACGAAGGCGCAGAACTCTCCGCCCTCGGGGTCGGTGAGTCCCGTCCAGGGCTGAGTCGTGTCGACGACCGTGGCACCGAGCGCCACCAGGTCCGACACGGCAGCGGTGTGCACGTCGAGGTGGACCCGGTGCTTGACCGTCCTCGGCTCGGGCACCTGGTTCAGCCAGAGGGCGTGCTCGTCCACGCCATCGCCGAGTCTCGCGTTGGCGCCGCGCGGTTCAGCGGTCAGACCCAGCACCGCCGACCAGAAGCGCGCCATCCGATCGGTGTCACCGACGTCGAGGCAGAGATCCTTGAAGCGGCAGGTCACCGGTCACCGGTCGATGTTCAGCTGGCCGCGCAGCCGGTCGATGTGCTGGGAGGCCTCCGCCTTCGTCATCTCGGCGGGCAGCGTCTCCCCTGCCTGGGTGGCCAGGGTGTCGAGGTACGACCGCTGCGAATCGGTGATGGGATCGGCGCCGCTGACCCAGTCGGAGGGGTCCTTCTGCAGCGGGTCACCCTGGTCGGGAGTGGCGCCGATCTGCTCGACCTCCTCCTGCGCGGCCTGCGACGGTTCCGACGTGAATTCGCTCATACGTTCACCCTATCGTCCTCCTCGCGCTCGCTACGCGCCTCCAGACCCGATCTTCCTTCCTCGCTCGCAGACGAAAAGCGTGTCTGCTCCCCTCGGTCGTCCAGATCGGGCCGGCGCTCCGCTACCCGACGCTCGGAGGGGAGTCCGTGAACTGTCGGATCCACCGCGCGTCGCTCGGGCCTTATACGCTCGCCCCGTGGCGACGTCGGCGACCTCGGTCTTCATCTCGCGGATCCGGAGCCTGCCCGTTCTCGACAAGTCCGGGGACCAGGTGGGCAAGATCCGCGACGTCGTCACCCAACGCCGCGCCAACGGCCGGGCCCCGCGGGTCAAGGGGCTGTTGGTGGAGCTCTTCGCGCGGCACCGGATCTTCGTCCCGATGGAGCGGGTACACAGCGTCGACGCCGTCCAGGTGGTGATCACCGGGGTGGTCAACACCCGGCGGTTCGAACGGCGCGATTCGGAGCTGCTGGTCATCGACGATCTCTTCGACCGTACGGTCCAGCGGGCCGGCCATCCCGGTTCGGCGGTGATCTACGACGTCGCGATGCGGCCGTCGCGGCTGCACGAGTGGGAGCTGGCGGAGGTGGCGCTGCAGCAGGGTCGGCCGAAGCCGTTCGGCCGGCGGGGCAGCACCAGCATCGTCGACTGGTCGGAGATCTCGATCCTGCGGGTCGACGACGAGGCCCAGGGCACCGACCAGCTGCTGGCGCAGATGGAGGACATGAAGCCGGCCGACGTCGCCCGCGAACTGCACGACCTGTCGCCGCGCCGCCGGCAGGAGATCGTCGCCGCCCTCGACGACCAGAAGCTCGCCGACGCGCTGGAGGAGCTGCCCGAGGACGAGCAGGTGCAGCTGATCCAGACCCTCGACCCGGAGCGGGCCGCCGACGTGCTCGAGGAGATGGATCCCGACGACGCCGCGGACCTGATCGCCGAACTCGCCCCGGAGATCGCCGAACGCCTGCTGGAGCGGATGGAGCCCGACGAGGCCAAGGACCTGCGGCGACTGTTGACGTACGCCGAGTTCACCGCCGGCGGCATGATGACCACCGAACCGGTCATCCTGCCGCCGGACGCCACGGTCGCCGAGGCGCTGGCGGCCATCCGGGAGTCCGAGCTGACCCCCGCCCTCGCCTGCATGGTGTACGTCTGCCGGTCGCCGCTGGATACCCCGACCGGCCGCTTCCTGGGCGCCGTGCACTTCCAGCGCCTGCTGCGCGAACCGCCGTCGACGCTGGTGTCGGGCCTGGTCGACTCCGATCTGGAGCCGCTCATCGACCGGGCCGGCCTGAACGCGGTCAGCCGGTACTTCGCCACCTACAACCTGGTCAACGCGCCCGTGGTGGACGCCGAGCACCGGCTGATCGGCGCGGTCACGGTGGACGACGTCCTCGACCACGTACTGCCCGAGGACTGGCGCGGCACTCAGCTGGACTCGATGAGCGAAGCGGGCTCCGATGGCTAGGGCCAAGCGCGACCCCGAGCGCGACTCGAGCCGGCTGAGCACACCGGGGCGCGGGCGGAGCCTGCTCCCCCGGTTCAAGTGGGACCGCGACGCGTTCGGGGACTTCGCCGAGGGCTTCGCCCGGTTCATGGGCACGGCTCGCTTCCTCGCCTACATGACGGTCTTCGTCATCCTCTGGATCATCTTCAACGTGGTGGGGCTGTTCGGTTTCCGCTGGGATCCGTACCCGTTCATCTTGTTGAACCTCTTCTTCTCCACCCAAGCGAGCTACGCCGCGCCGCTGATCCTGCTGGCCCAGAACCGGCAGGAGGCCCGGGAGCGGGTTGCCATCGAGCGGGATCGCGAGCAGGCAGCGCAGAGCCGGGCCGACATGGACTTCGTGGCGCGGGAGATCGCCGGCCTGCGGATGTCGGTCGGTGAATTGGCCACCCGCGACTATCTGCGCTCCGAGCTCCGCAATGAACTGCGCGCCATCATCGCGGAACTGGATGCCGACGAGGCGGCCGAGCGACACCACTAGATGCGCTAACTAGGCTGGGGCGGTGCCAGTCGTCGAGGAAGTCCGCAAGGCCTTGGAGCGGGTTAACGACCCGGAGATCAAGCGGCCGATCACCGAGCTCGGCATGGTCGCCGCGGTGGAGGAGTCCCGGCCCGGTGAGGTGCGGATCGAGATCCTGCTCACGGTGTCCGGCTGCCCGATGAAGGCCACCCTCGAACGCGAGGTCTCCGCTGCGGCCGTCGCCGTGCCCGGGGTGGTGTCTGTGCAAGTCGATCTCGGGGTGATGAGCGACGAGCAGCGGGTGGCGCTCCGCGATCTGTTGCGTGGCGGTCAGGCCGAGCGGGAGATCCCGTTCGCCCGCGCCGACTCGCTGACCCAGGTGATCGCGATCGCCTCCGGCAAGGGCGGGGTCGGGAAGTCCTCGGTGACGGTGAACCTGGCCATGGCGCTGGCGGCGGCGGGCCGCTCGGTCGGCGTGCTGGACGCCGACATCTACGGCCATTCGGTGCCCGCCATGCTCGGCGTCGCCGACGCTCGGCCCACCGCCGTGGAGGACATGATCATGCCGGTTCCGACCGCGGGGCTGAAGGTGATCTCCATCGGCATGCTGAAGCCGCGCCGTGATCAGGTGGTGGCCTGGCGCGGCCCGATCCTGGACCGCGCCCTGACCCAGATGCTCGCCGACGTCTACTGGGGCGACCTGGACTTCCTGCTGCTCGACCTGCCGCCGGGCACCGGCGACGTCGCGATCTCACTCGGTCAGAAGCTGCCGAACGCCGAGGTGCTCGTCGTCACGACCCCGCAGTCGGCGGCGGCAGAGGTCGCCGAACGAGCCGGCGCGATGGCCTCGATGATGCACCAGCGGGTGATCGGAGTGGTCGAGAACATGTCCTACCTCGCCGCCCGCTGCCCGTCGTGTGACGAGGTCCACCGGTTCGAGATCTTCGGCTCCGGCGGCGGCCGGGACGTGGCCGCTAAGCTGGCGGCCCGCCTCGGCTACCCGGTGCCACTGCTGGGTCAGATCCCGCTGGATCCGGCCCTGCGGGCCGGTGGCGATGACGGTGTACCGGTGCTGGTGTCCGATCCGGGCGGTCCGGCCGGGCAGGCGCTGGCCGGCATCGCCGAAGGACTCCTGCAGCGCGGCCGCGGACTTGCGGGTCGGGCGCTGAATCTGACTCCCGCCTAGGTCGCCTCAGGTCGCATCGGTGTCGAACGGGGTGAGCACCCGTGGGTGCGCCTGGCCGTTCGTCTGGCCGTTCGTCTCGGAAAGCGTGGCCTGGGAGTTGATGGCTGTGTCGACGTCGGTGGCGGCCGATCCGCCGAGCGTCTTGGCCGCCGTGAGTTCCTTCTTGACGTCGGCGACCAGCGGCTCGACGTCGTCGAGCAGGTGCTTTTGGATGAAAGCCTTCGGGTTGAGGTCGCGAACGTCGACGTCTTCGAAGCCCGGGCCGAGTTCCTTGCTCAGTTGCTGCTGAGCGCTGCCCGCCATGGTCCGCACGTACTTCAACAGTCGGGCCGCCTTGCGGGCGAACTCGGGCAGCTTCTCGGGTCCGAACAAGACGACGGCGATGACCACCAGCACCAGGAGCTCTGGCGCCCCTACGTCGAACATGGCTTCACCATAATCTTTCCCGACTAGCCTTCGCGTCCGCCGAGGGTGACAACGGCCCGGGCCCGGTTCGAACCCCTGCTGTACGCCAACGTGACCCGCTCCCCCGGCCGGTGGGTCCGGATCGCGACGATCAGTTCCTCCATCGTGGTGACCGGTTGCCGGTCGATGGTGGTGACGATGTCACCCTCCCGCAACCCCGCCTTCGCGGCCGGACCACCGGACTCGACGGAGGCGAGGGAGACTCCACCGGCGCTCTCATCGCCCACGTTGGCCCCGATCACCGGATAGGTGGCCTTGCCGTTCTTGATCAGCAGGTTGCCGATCTGGGCCGCCTGCTTGATCGGGATGGCGAAGCCGAGTCCGATGTTGCCGTTCGACGAGGTCTCCTGCCCCAGGGTCAAGATCGCGGAGTTGACCCCGATCACCCGGCTACGGGCGTCGATCAGCGGACCGCCGGAGTTGCCCGGATTGATCGGGGCGTCGGTCTGGATGCCGTTGATGTACGCGGTGGGCGCGTCCGCCTCGGCGCTGGCCTGGACGACGACCGGCCGGTTCTTCGCGCTGATGATGCCCTGGGTCACCGACCCGGCGAGGCCCAGCGGGGAACCGACCGCCACCACGGGCTCGCCGACCTGACTGGCTTCGGAGTTGCCGAGCGCAATCGGCCGGAGGTGCTTGCCGGCCGCGACCTTGATCACCGCCACGTCGTAGCTTGGACTGCGGCCGATGAGGGTCGCGTTGACCCGCTTGCCGTCGGAGAAGGTGACGGTGATCCGGCCCCCGTCCGCCGCCCGGGCGACCACATGGTTGTTCGTCATGATCCGGCCCGAGTTGTCCAGCACGAACCCCGAGCCGGTCGCCTGTGCACCGCCGCCCGCGGTCCGGATCATCACCGTGCCGGGCAGCACCGCCTTCGCCACCGCCACTGTGTCGATCGACCGGCCTCCGCCGGGGTTCGTCGGGGCGGGAGCGGTGTCCGGGGTGGGGTTGGACCTGGGGTCCGGGGTGCTCGGATCGGTGCCGGCGGGCGGTGCCGCGGCACTCGGGTTCGGCGGTTCGGTCCAGGCCGCGAGCTTCGCCCCGCCGAAGCCCGCCGCGCCACCGACCACGAGCGCCAGCAGGACCGCGGCGACGAGGATGCCGGCTCCCGCCCGGCGCCGGGTGCCACCTCGGGCCGGACCCGGATCGGGCGGCAGCGGCTGGACCGGCGGCACACCCGTTGGGGCCGGATACCAGAGGGGTTGGGTCGGCTGCTCGAAGTCGGGAACGGAGTTGTACGGGCCGAAATAGCGCGCGTTCTCCGACCCCGAAGGTGGATCCTGGTCGGCCATGCGCGCTGCGATTCCTGTCGTCGGCGGTCCTACGGGTTCTAGCGGCCGAGGATCCGGTCCCACCCCGCCAGCACGCGCTCCATCGTAGTTCGCTCCGGGACCGGTTCGTGGGGAAGCGCGGTGACCGCGGACGCCACCAGATCCGGCGATCCGTTGCTCACCACGGTCAGCACGGTCCCCGCCGACTGCCAACTCGCGGTGCTTGCACTGCCCCACCGGACGTAGGCGGCCATCCCGGCGTCCCACCGGGTACCGGCCGGCCCGGCGTCCAGCCCGCCGCGCTGCTCGAACACCGAGAGGACGGAGAGCCCGTCGCTGTACACCAGGTGCAGCACCTGCGGGTCGTCGGCGCGGTCGCTACGCAGCCGGACCAGAGGCAGTCCGGCGAGGGTGCGCGGCGGGGTCCAGCCCTGCGCAGCGAGATCCCCGATCTTGGCCAGGGTGAGCGCCGTGGTGGTCCGCGACACCGCACTTTGTGGCAGGTGGGACAGGAACGGCACCTCGCCGAAGGAGACCTCGGAGAAGCCGACCGCGGTCTGCACCCGGCCCCGCGGGTCGTACGTCTCCTGCCACAACACCAGGGCGCTCGCGTCATCCACCCACCAGCGGGCGGCGAGTCGTTGGCCGGCGCGGGCCTCGATCACCGTGGCGCGGCGGCCGGCCACCTCCGATCCGGGCCAGCCGGTCAGGCTGTAGTTGTCGGCCAGCAGACCGACCAGGGTGAGTTCACTGAGCCGGGACGTCGCGCTGTCCCGGACGAACCGCGACCGGACCTGGCGGCCGGCCGGGTCGCGGACCCGCAATTCCATCCCCTGGCCCGCGGAGTTGACCACGTCGACGGTGGCGGCGATCTGGGTGTCACCGCGGACGGCGCGGTAACTCTGCACCCCCGAAAAGCTGAGCCGGTTCGGCGTCCGGGCCGCGGCCTCGAGCCGCTCCTGCGCCGCAGCGGCGGACAATTCGCGGGCCACTCCGCTCGGGGTCATGGCCCGCGGCGTGGGCGCCACGCTCGACTTGGTCGGCTGGATGGCCGCGACGGCGTCCACGGACTGGTTGGTCAACGGCAGCGAAGCCAGCATCCCGCCGAAGTCGCTGACCGCCTCGGCACTCGGATCACCGGTCACCGCCGCCGTCACCGGGGGCGCTGAGAAGTAACCGATCGTGGCGAGCGAACTCATCACGATCACCAGGGCCGTACCCGCCGCGACCAGGCGCAGCGACCTCGCGGGCCGACGCCGGGACGCCGTCGGGTCGGCGGCGATGGAGATCAGCCGGGTGGAGAGGTCGCGAGGCGTGTCGACGCGGGCCTGCGGGGCGGTGGCCAGCAGTTTGCGTACCCGGCGGAGGTCCTCGACGTCGCTCCGGCAGTCGGCGCAGTCGACCAGATGGGCCAGCAACCGCTCCCGATCCCGATCGGCGAGCGCTTGATCGACGAAAGCCGAGCGCAGTTCAGAAAGCTCGGCACAACCGGCCCGCCGGATCACGAGACCAGGTGGCCGCCCTCGACCTCGACGCCCAGATAGCGCTCGCGGTCAGCGGTCGGTCGTCGGTGCGCGAGGGCGGTTCGCAGTTGGGCCCGGCCTCGATGGATCCGGCTGCGGATCGTACCGATCTTGACGTCCAAGACGGCGGCGATCTCCTCATAACTGAGGCCCTCGATGTCGCACAACACAACGGCCGCCCGGAATTCCGGGGGCAGCGACGCCAAGGCGGTGGCCACATCGTGGTCGAGCCCGGCGTCGTCGAATTGCTGCGACGGCGAAGGCAGCAGACTCGGCAACCGTTCGGCCGAGCCTTCGGCCAGCCCGTCGAAGCGGATCTTCTGCTTGCGGCGGGCCGAATCCAAGAACAGATTGGTGGTGATCCGGTGCAACCAGCCTTCGAACGTGCCGGGCTGGAAGCGGTGCAAGGAACGGAAGACCCGGACGAAGACGTCCTGGGTGAGATCCTCGGCGTCGTGCGGGTTACCGGTGAGCCGGTAGGCCAGTCGGTAGACCCGGGCGCTGTGGTTGCGCACGACCTCTTCCCAACTGGGCGGCACCCACACGTCGGCGGGCGGGGTCCAGGAGGCGGGATCCGGAGCAGCCCACGTGGTGGCTGTCATGCGTCCCTCCCAACCTGGTGATCCCCGGTGGATCTCGGAGGATCATTCTGTCCTACGTTCCTGGCAAAGCCCTGAAGCCAAGCTGTGCGACACCTGTGCGCACCGCCCGACCAGAGACCAGTCAACCGACCAACGCGGTATTCGGATCCGGCGTTCCCGGCGCAGGCGTTAGCCTCGGACCATGACCTCTCCGCTGGCCACTCCGGCGACTCCGTTCGGGCGGGTGCTGACCGCGATGGTGACCCCCTTCGACGCCGACGGGGGTCTCGACCTCGACAGCGCCCAAAAGGTGGCGGGACACCTCGTCGACTCCGGCAGCGACGGGATCGTGGTCAGCGGCACCACCGGCGAATCGCCGACCACGAACCCCGAGGAGGACGGCCGGCTCCTCGCGGCCGTGCTGGAGGCGGTGGGCGATCGGGCCAGCGTGGTGGCGGGGGTTGGCAACAACGACACCCAGGCCTCGATCCGGCTGGCCAAGCAGGCCGCCGCCGCCGGGGCCCACGGGACGCTGATCGTCTCCCCGTACTACAACAAGCCGCCGCAGTCCGGGCTCTGCCGACACTTCGTCACCGTCGCCGAGGCGGGCGGACTGCCGGTCATGCTGTACGACATCCCGGGCCGCACCGGCGTCCGGATCGCCGCCGACAGCTACGCCGAGCTGGCCCCGCACGAGTTGATCGTCGCGGTGAAGGATGCCACCGGGGATCTGGCCGCCGGGGCGGTGCTGATGGCGCAGACCGGTCTGACCTGGTACTCCGGCGACGACGCCGTCAACCTCCCCTGGCTCGCCCTCGGCGCCGCGGGGGTCGTGTCCGTGGTGGCGCACGTCGCCGCGGAGCGCTACGCGGCGATGGTTGCAGCCGTCGACACGGGCGACCTGGCCGAGGCCCGGCGGATCAACACCGCGTTGGCCCCGGTGGTCGCCGCCATCATGACTCCCGACTCCCAGGGCGCGATCATGTCGAAGGCCGCGCTGCAGCTGCTGGGCGTGCTGGCACACCGGACCGTCCGGTTGCCGTATCTGGAGGCCACCGACGCGCAAAGCGCGACCCTCGCCACGGCGCTCCAGAGGGCCGGGCTGCTCAGCACGGAAATGATCAGCGGGGAGTGATCACGACCAAGGGGTCGCCGTCGTTGACGACGTCGCCGTCGGAGACGATCACCTCGCTCACCCGGCCCGCGACCTCGGCGAGCACCGGGATCTCCATCTTCATGGATTCCAGGATGACCACCTCGTCGTCGGCCACGACCTCGTCGCCGACCGCGACCTCCACCTTCAACACCGCCGCGACCAGTTCGGCGACGACGGTATGGCTCATGGGCTCAGCCTAGCTAGGCTGAGCCCCGTGACCGTGCCTGCCACCACCCCGGCCAAGACCTCCGTCAAGGCGGCGCCCAAGGCCGCCTCCTGGGCGTACGCCGAGAACTTCGTGCCGGAGGGTGAGAACCTCGCCACCGCCCGCACCAACGCCGCGCCGCTCGGGGTCGCCGCGATCGGCCGCGGTGGCGCTCGGACCCTCACCGTCTTGGCCAAGGCCGTCGGCGCTCGGGCGGTCGTCGAACTGGGCACCGGCTCCGGCTTGTCGGGGCTGGCCCTGTTCGCCGGCATGCAGCCCGACGGCATCCTCACCAGCGTCGACATCGAGCCCGAGCACCAGCGGGCCGCCCGCGCCCGGTTCCTGGCCGAGGGCATCGCGACCCAACGCTTCCGGCTGATCGCCGGTGCGGCGCTCAGCGTGCTGCCCAAGCTCAGCGACGGCGCGTACGACCTGGTGTTCATCGACGCCGACAAGCTGGAATATCCGGCCTACGTCGAGCAGGGTGTACGGCTGCTCCGGCACGGCGGTCTGCTGCTCGTCGACAACGTCTTGTGGCACGACCGGGTCGCCGATCCGGCCAACACCGACGACGAGACCGTCGCCATCCGCGAAGCCATCGCCCTGGTGGCCGAGAACGAGGACCTCGAACCGGCGATCCTGCCGGTCGGCGACGGCCTGCTGGTCGCGGTGAAGCGCTAGCTCGGCTAGACCCGCTCGACCGTCACACCCTTTCCGACGACGGTGATGCCGCCGTCGGAGACGGTGTAGCCCCGCGCCAGGTCCGCCTCGTGGTCGACCCCGACCTCGGCCCCGTCCGGGACCACGACGTTCTTGTCGAGGATCGCGCGCTCGATCCGCGCGCCGGCACCCACCTTGACGTTGGTCAGCAGCACCGACTGGTTGATCTGGGCACCTTGCTGAACCCTCCCGTTCGGGGAGAGGACCGAATCGTCGATGATCCCGCCGGAGATGATGCAGCCGGGGCTCACGATCGAGTCGGTCGCGGTACCGTCCAGGGTGAATTTGGCCCCCGGGGCCTGGACGGGGTAGGTCCAGATCGGCCAGTCCACGTTGTAGAGGTTGAACACCGGGTCCACCGAGACGAGGTCCATGTGCGCCTCGTGGTAGGCGTCGATGGTCCCGACGTCGCGCCAGTACGCCTTGTCCCGCTCCCCGGTGCCGGGCACGGAGTTGCGGGTGAAGTCGTACACCTGCGCGTCGCCCGCGGACACGAAGCCCGGGATGATGTCGCCGCCCATGTCGTGCCGGGAGGAGTTGTTCGCGGCGTCGTCCCGCAAGGCCTCGATCAAGGCGTCGGCGGTGAAGATGTAGTTCCCCATCGAGGCGAAGGACGCCTCTGGATCGTCGGGCAGCCCGGGCGGATCGGCCGGCTTCTCCAAGAAGGCGTTGATCTTGTTGTCTGCCGCCGCGTCGATCACCCCGAAGGCCGTGGCCTGGTTGCGCGGCACCCGGATGCCGGCCACGGTGCAGGCCAGGCCGCCGTCGAGATGGGACGCCAGCATCTGGGAGACGTCCATCCGGTAGATGTTGTCGGCGCCGAAGACGACGACGATGTCGGGATCCTCGTCGTTGATGAGATTCATGGACTGGTGGATGGCATCCGCGCTGCCCTGGTACCAGCGGGGCCCGAGCCGCTGCTGGGCCGGCACCGGCGTCACGTAGTTGCCGAGCATCGTCGACATCCGCCAGGTCAGCGAGATGTGCTTGTCCAGCGAGTGCGACTTGTACTGGGTCAGCACCGCGATCTGCCGCATCCCGGCGTTGGCGAGGTTGGACAAGACGTAGTCGATCAAGCGATAGGTGCCGCCGAAGGGTACGGCTGGCTTCGCGCGGTCCATGGTCAGCGGCATCAGCCGCTTTCCTTCGCCGCCGGCCAGCACGATGGACAAGACTTTGGGACGCGCCATGCCCTCGAACTTAGGGCGTCGAAGTCCAGCCCGACAAGGGGGGCCAGCGACCGGCGTGCAACGATGCGGTCATGCCCGACGACCGGCCCAATGATCGGCTCAGCATCAGCCTCTTCACCCGGGAGTACCCGCCCTCGATCTACGGCGGCGCCGGGGTACATGTGGCCCAACTCGTACCGCAGCTGCGGAAGTTGATCGACGTGGACGTGCAGTGCATGGGGGAACCGCGGGAGGGCGCGACCGCGCACACCGAGGACTTCCCGGCCGGCGCGAACGCAGCCCTGCGGGTGTTCGGGGCCGATCTGTCCATGACCGCAGCGGCGCCGGCGGTGGATCTGGTGCATTCCCACACCTGGTACGCGAACCTCGCCGGTCGCCTCACCGGACTCCTGCAGGACATTCCGCACGTCGTCACCGCCCACTCCCTGGAGCCGCACCGGCCGTGGAAGGCGGAGCAACTCGGCGGCGGTTACCGGCTGTCCTCGTGGGCGGAGAAGATGTCCTTCGAGTCCGCGGACGCGGTGATCGCGGTCAGCGCCGGGATGGGGGGCGACATCCTCGAGTCCTACCCCGACCTCGACCCGACCAGGATGCACGTGGTCAAGAACGGCATCGATCCCGACGAGTTCGCGCCGGACCTCGCGACCGACGTGGTCACCGAACTCGGGATGGACCTGGACCGCCCCACCGTCGTGTTCGTCGGCCGGATCACCCGGCAGAAGGGCCTGATCCATCTCGTCCGGGCCGCCGACCACCTCGACCCCGACACCCAGTTGGTGCTCTTGGCCGGGGCGCCGGACACCCCCGAGATCGCCCAGCAGATCGGCGACGCGTTCGCGCGAGTCAAGGAAAGCCGGGGCAACGTGTTGTGGATCGAGCAGATGCTGCCGCGGGCGCAGGTCCGCCAGGTGCTGTCCCACGCCACCGTGTTCGCCTGCCCCTCGGTGTACGAGCCGCTCGGGATCGTGAACCTGGAAGCGATGGCCTGTGAGACGGCGGTGGTGGCCTCCGCGGTCGGCGGCATCCCCGAGGTCGTGGTCGAGGGCGAGACCGGCTACCTGGTGCCGTACGACCCGGCGCTGGCCGACGACCCGGCGGCGGTGTCGGAATTCGAGCGCGGGCTGGCGGACAAGATCAACGAGCTGACCCGCGATCCGGAGAAGGCGAAGACGTTCGGGGAGGCCGGGCGGCGGCGCTGCATCGATGAGTTCAGTTGGGCCAAGATCGCGGCGGAGACGGTCGCGGTCTATCGCGAAGCCATCGAGGTCCACGGGAGCTGACGCGCTCTTCGCCGACCGCACCGAGGCAGGTCGCAGGCTCGCGGAGCTGGTCGGACCTCCCGACGGGCCTGCCGTCGTGCTCGGTCTCCCCCGAGGCGGGATCCCGGTCGCCGCGCCGATCGCGGCCCGGCTCGGACTCGGCCTCTGGGCGCTCGCGGTTCGCAAGATCTCCGCGCCCGGCCGCCCGGAACTCGCCATGGGAGCGATCGCGGCTATCGGCGACCGGCTGGAGGTGTTCTGCAACGACGCGATGCTCGGCCACCTCGGGGTGAGCGCCAAGGCGTACGCCAGGCAACGGGGGCGGGCCGAGGCGGAACTGGCCGCGGTCGTCGCGCGCTACGGCGGTGCGCCGGAGTTGGCGGGCCGAGCCGTGTTCGTGGTCGACGACGGGCTGGCCACCGGCGCGACCATGCTGGCAGCGATCGGAGCGCTCGCCGGCGCCGGTCCGGGCGCCATCACCGTGGCCGTACCGGTCGGATCCCGGGCCGCGGTGGCCTCCCTGCGCGGTCGGGCGGCGGTGGTCTGCCCGTACACGCCAGAACCGTTCGTCGCCGTCGGCCAGGCGTACGTGGACTTCACCCAGGTGTCCGATACCGAGGTACGCCGGCTGCTCGAGTCACGGCGACCGGGTGATCTCTGACACCGCTTTCCCTCCTGGGTCTCGTCAGTCAGGCGCCGACCCAGTTCATGTTGTCGATCAGGTGGGTCAACTCCGCCTGGTCGCCGCTGACCCGGCATGTCGTGTTCTCGCCCAGCGGCTGCCGCCTGCTGACCACGTGCAGCAGGTCGACGGCCGGACCGTGCACGGCGACGTCGGTGGCGGCCACCGTGGTGCCACTCCCCCGGGTCAGCGTCAACGGAGCGGAATCTCGTTGCAGGATCCAGGCCCGGTCGATGTCGTCGGCCACCCAAGCGATGGTCTGGCCGTCGCCTCGCATCGCGTCGGCGAAGCCGGGCACGTTCGCGGCCCACCCGGGCGAGGAGATCGTGTCGAGCCAGTCGTCGATGGCAACTCCGGCCAGCGGAGCGGCGAGCTGATACGGACGCCCGACCGTGAGGGCCGCGTCGATCCGATGAACGGAAACTTCACCGAACAGGCGACGCTGCCAGAAGGTGAGGCCGTCGTTGCTGCCGGAGGGATCGAAGATGTCGGCGCCTGACGAGGCGCCGGCGAACGCCGCCGCGGCCCGGTCGGCACCTTTGTGTAGCCACTCCGTCCAGCCGGTGGGCTGCGCCGGAGCCTCGGCCCAGGTCACGGCGAAGGCCGCCTGCGGATCGACGATGCGTCCCTCGATGAGGGTCGCGACCCATTGCTGGGTCGCCCCGACGTGCTCGACAAGGTCGGCCAACGCCCAGTCCGGACAGCTCGGTACCGGCAGGGCCGGGTCGGCGTCGCGAACCCACGATGCGAACAGCCGAGTCTGCTCCAGTACTGAATTGATCAAGGTCTCGTCAGTCATGCTGTGAATCCCTCCCGATCTCGCCGCACCCTGGTCGGTGCCGCCGAAGGTGCTGACCATGCGAGCCCGCCGGATTCATCTCATCCAGCCGTCAGATCGGACGGAACGAAGGAAAAGACCTGGCCGCCGTCAGCTGCCGCTACGAGACGACCAACTCCGTGCCGCCGGTGAGCCGCACCAACTCGGCGTACGTCAGCGGGAACACGGCGTGCGGGATGCCTCCGGCGGCCCAGAGCTGGTCGTACCCCGCAAGATCGACATCGACCACGGTCCGGATCGGGCGGGGATGCGCCACTGGAGCCACCCCACCGATCGGTTGCGACGTGTGTTCGCGGACGAAGGCGGCGCTCGCCCGCGAGATCGTGCTGCCGAGTTCCGCGCTCAGCCGATCCGTGTCGACGCGGTGGGCCCCACTGGTCATGACGAGCAGCGGCTCCCGGTCACCGGTGGTGAAGATCAACGAGTTGGCGATGGCGCCGACGGCGCAGCCGATCTGGTCGGCGGCGGCCTGTGCGGTGGGGGCCGGATCGGGAAGCATCTGCACCCGCCCCGGAACGCCGGCGTCCGCCAGCACGGCGTCGACGGCGCGACAGTTCGGGTGGACGTCCAAGGATTGGGTCACAGCACGATCCGGCGGATCAGCCGACGACCTCTTGCAGCGCTCCGGCCAGTTCGGCCGCCTCGTCGGCGTTGAGTTCGACGACCAACCGGCCGCCGCCCTCCAGGGGCACCCGCATGACGATTCCGCGACCTTCCTTGGTGACCTCCATCGGCCCGTCACCGGTCCGCGGCTTCATTGCAGCCATCGTGCGCCCTCATCTTTCGTTCGCAGTGTCGTGCTGAGCATCGCGTAGTTTCGCGCACGCCAAGTATTCCGTACTCATGGCCCCGCGGACGATTCGGGTGTGAGCACTACAGTCCGGGGACATGAGTGAATCGGCGGTCCTGATCACGGTCGACGGTGCGGTGGCCACCCTCACCCTCAACCGCCCGCAAGCGATGAACGCCCTGGACACCGCCACCAAGTCCGGTCTACTGACGGCCCTCCGCGAGGTCGCGGCTGACCCGGCGATCCGGGCGGTCGTGCTGACGGGATCGGGCCGGGCCTTCTCGGCCGGCCAGGATCTGCGCGAGCACGCCGCCGGGCTGGCCGCCGGTGATCTCGATCGGCTCTGGAGCACCGTGCCCGAGCACTACATCCCGATCGCGGAGGCCCTGCACACGATGCCGAAGCCGGTCCTCGCAGGCATCAACGGGGTCGCGGCCGGGGCAGGGGCCGCGATCGCCCTGCTCGCCGATCTCCGCATCATGCGCGCGGACGCGGGCCTCAATCTCGCGTTCTCCGGGATCGGGCTGGCCTGTGACACGGGTACGTCGTGGACGGTGCCACGGCTGGTCGGGGCCGGGCGCGCGCTGGATCTGCTGCTGCGGCCCCGCACGCTGGACGCCGCCGAGGCGCTGCAGATCGGCCTGGTCACGGAGGTGGCTTCCGCGGAGGACTTCGGCGACCGGCTCACCGCCGTGGCCGCGGAGCTGGCCGCCGGACCGACGCTGGCGTACGCCGCGATCCGGGAGGCCGTCTCCTACGCCTCCTCCCGGTCGCTCGCGGAGGCGCTGGCGTTCGAGGGGGAGATGATGCGGCGGACCGGCGCGACCGATGATCACCGGAGCGCGGTCGAAGCCTTCCTGGCCAAGCGTCGGCCGACCTTCAACGGTCGGTGAGGATCTGGCAGTCGGCGAGGTGATCGTCGACCAGCCCGACCGCCTGCATCAATGCGTACGCCGTGGTGGGGCCGACGAACCGGATGCCGTGCCGCTTGAGTTCCTTGGCGAGAGCCACCGACTCCGGGGTCGCGGCGGGCACCTCGGCCGAGGTCGCGGGGCGGGGTCGGTCCGGTTGGGCGTAGCGGGCGAAGATCGCCGCGAATTCGTCGCCCAGCCCGGTCACCGCGGCGGCGTTGTGCAGGGCGGCGTCGATCTTCAACCGGTTCCGGACGATGCCGGAGTCGGCGAGCAACCGGTCACGGTCCTCGGGTCCGAAGCCCGCCACCGCCTGCGGGTCGAAGCCGGCGAATGCCCGGCGGAAGTTCTCCCGCTTGCGCAGGATGGTCAGCCAGCTCAGTCCGGACTGGAAGGCCTCCAGGGTCATCCGCTCGTACAGCCCGGCGACCGTGCGGACCGGCCGGCCCCACTCCTCGTCGTGGTAGGCGACGTAGTCCGGCGCCGAGATCGCCCACGGACAGCGGGAGATCCCGTCCGGGCCGACGACGGCGTCGCTCATGCTTGCGCGACCTGGGCCAGCCGGGCGCAGACTCTGCCGGAACGCGCTGCGCATGATCGGCAGCGCGAGCCGGGCGATCGGCTCGGTCAGCGGCGCCCCGGGCAGGTCGAAGAGCTCCACGCAGCTGATCGTCGTCCCCGCCGCAGACGGTTCGAGCCGGAAGACGCCGGGGCCGGTGAAGTACGGGCCGAGGTGCAGCACCTCCAGCTCGGCCCAGTTGCGGGTTCGGCTCGGCTCGGTCCAGCCGGTGACTACGAAGCGGTCGAGCAGCCCGATCGGGAGCCGGCCGAGCCAGAACCCGGACAGCGCGGCGACGTGGACGCCCACGCCGTTGGCGGGTCGGGCCGGCGACCCGCACGGTGGTGAACGGAATCCAGCGCGCCTGACCCTCCCAGTCGATCAGTTCCCGCCAGACGGCCGGCACCGGCGCCGCCGCCTGACCGGTGACCTCCAGCCGGATGCTCACGGAGCTGGGGGCGTCTCGGGCGGGGTCAGTTCGCCGATCCGGCGGTCCCGCTCGGCGATCTCGCGGCCGAGACGCTCCAGCAGGTCATCCACCTGCGACATCGCGTACCCACGGAAGGTGACGGCGAACTTGACCGTCTCGATGTCCTGGGCTACCAGCGGCCGGTCGGGCAGGTCCTGGCGGTAGACGTCGCGGATCGGTTCGGCGTTCATCTGCCCCAGCCTGCCAGCCGCGGCCACCGCGGCGATCCCGATGGCCGCAACGACCACCACGACGACGAACCACTCCATCACGGGTTCCGCGTCACTTCGCCCGCCGGGCCTCGACCATGATCGCGACGGCCTCGTCGACGTCGTCGGTGACCTTGAGCAGGTCCAGATCGCCGGCCGAGATGCAGCCGGAGTCGAGCGCGGAACTGGACAGCCAGTCCAACAGCCCGCGCCAGTACGCCGTGCCGAACAGCACCACCGGGAACGAGGTCACCTTGCGGGTCTGCACGAGGGTGAGGGCCTCGAACAACTCGTCGAGGGTACCGAAACCGCCGGGCATCACGATGAAGCCCTGGGCGTACTTGACGAACATCGTCTTGCGGGCGAAGAAGTAGCGGAAGTTGATGCCGAGGGTGACCCAGGGGTTGAGCCCCTGCTCGAACGGCAGCTCGATCCCGAGCCCGACCGACACCCCGCCGGCCTCGGCGGCGCCGCGGTTGGCCGCCTCCATGATCCCGGGTCCGCCGCCGGTGATCACGGTGAAGTCGGCACCGGTAAGCTCGGCGCCGATCCGGATCGCCGTCTGGTAGTCCGAGTGGTCCTCGGGAGTCCGAGCGGAGCCGAACACGCAGACGGCGGCGCCGAGTTCGGCCAGGGTGCCGAAGCCCTCGACGAATTCGGACTGGATCCGCAACACCCGCCAGGGATCGGTGTGCACCCAGTCGCTGGAGCCGTGGCCGTCGAGCAGTCGCTGGTCGGTGGTCGTGTCCGGGCTCTGGTCCTCGCTGCGCACGACCGGACCCTCGGTGATGCGGCGCATCCGTCGTCGCGGACTCATCTCGGCCGCCTCAAGAGACCCCTCACGACAAACCACTCATGACAACCACTCACGACAACCATCGCAGCAGGGCGTCACGGCAGGTGTAGACCTCCGCGGCCGGACAGTGCTCGTCGTCGGCGTGGGCCTTGCTCGGGTCGCCCGGCCCGAAGTTCACCGCAGGCACGCCCATGGCGGAGAAACGGGCCACGTCGGTCCAGCCGAACTTGGCGCTCGCCCTCGCCCCGGTCACCGCACCGACAGCCGAGACGAACTCGGCAGCCGCCGGATGGTCCAGGCCCGGCCGGGCACCCTCGGCGACGTCGGTGACCCGGAGGTCGTAACCAGGCAGCACCGAGCGGACGTACGCCTCGGCCGCCGCGGCGTCCTTGTCCGGGGCGAACCGGTAGTTGATCTCGAGGTGGCAGCGGTCGGGAATGACGTTGCCGGCAATTCCGCCGGAGATCTGCACCGCGTTCAGGCCCTCGCGGTAGCTGAGGCCGTCCACCTCGATCTGCTGCGGCTCGTGGTCCCGCAGCAGGTGCAGCAGCGGCCCGACGTCGTGGATGGCGTTCTGACCCATCCACGCCCGGGCGGAGTGCGCCGCCCGCCCCTTCACGTCGACCTCGACCCGCATCGTGCCCTGGCAGCCGCCCTCGATCTGGGCGCTGGTCGGCTCGCAGAGGACGGCGAAGTCGCCCGCCAGCAGATCGGGCCGCTCCCGGGCGATTCGGCCCAGCCCGTTCAGGTCGGCGGCCACCTCCTCCTGGTCGTAGAAAACCCAGGTCACGTCCCGGGCGGGCTCGGGCAGTGCCGCCGCCACCGCCAGCTGAACCGCCACCCCGGCCTTCATGTCGCACGCGCCGCGACCCCAGACGACGAGGTCCGCGCCCTCGCCGGTGGTCCAGCCGGGCACATTGCTGGCGATCGGCACCGTGTCCAGATGACCGGCGATCACCACCCGTTCGGGCCGGTCGAGCTGGGTCCGGGCCACGACCACGTTGCCGTCGCGGACGAGGTCCAGATGCGCGCACGGCTGCAGCGACGCCTCCACCCGGTCGGTGATCTGTTGCTCGTTCCCGCTCACCGAAGCGATGTCGATCAACGTACGCAGCAGCGCGACGACGTCTCCTTCGACATCAAGCGGGTCGGCCACAACCATGGTGGGCACCCTACTAGCGGTGCCCGACTACTCTTCTCGCCATGACTGAGGCGCGCGCCGCATGGGGCTGGGGACTGGCGACCATCCATCCCAGCGGCCCGCTGGACACCTACTTCCCGGATCCGCGGGTCGGTTCCGGTGATGTCGGCGAGGCACCGGTGGAGCTGGCCGCGGCGGAGGGTGTGGACGACGTGCGCGGGGTCCGGACCCGGCTGATCCGCTCGGTCATCGACCTCGACGCGGCCCCTGCCGACGTCGCCGACGCGTACCTCCGGTTGCATCTGCTGAGTCACCGGCTGGCCGCGCCCCGCTCGATCAACCTGGACGGCATCTTCGGGGTGCTGCCGAACGTGGTGTGGACGTCGGCGGGTCCCTGTGCGGTGACGGGGTTCGAGACGGTCCGCACCCGGCTGCGGACCCGCGGTCCGGTCACCGTGTACGGGGTCGACAAGTTCCCGCGGATGGCCGACTACGTGCTGCCGAGCGGGGTCCGGATCGCCGACGCGGATCGGGTCCGACTCGGGGCGCACCTGGCTGCGGGCACCACGGTCATGCACGAGGGGTTCGTGAACTACAACGCCGGCACGCTGGGTACGTCGATGGTCGAGGGCCGGATCTCGGCCGGCGTCGTCGTCGGGGCCGACTCCGACATCGGCGGTGGCGCGTCGATCATGGGCACCTTGTCGGGCGGCGGTACGGAGGTCATCAGCATCGGAGAACGTTGCCTGTTGGGCGCCAACGCCGGCATCGGAATCCCGCTCGGGGACGACTGCGTGGTCGAGGCCGGGCTGTACGTGACCGCCGGCACCAAGGTCAGCCTGCCCGGCGGCCAGGTGGTCAAGGCGCGGGAGCTGTCGGGTCAGTCAGGACTGCTGTTCATCCGCAATTCGGTGTCGGGGGCCATCGAGGTACGCAACCGGCAGGGCAAGGGCGTTGCCCTGAACGCGGCCCTGCACACCAACTGAACCCGGGTCTCCACGATGGCGGGTGCGGCGCGGGTGCTGATCGGGCTGGCGATCGCGTTCGTGGTTTTGGCGGCCGTGGTCGTCGGCGGCTTCGTCTGGCTCCGATCCCAGGGTGTCGCAGCGCCCCTACCGGGAGCCCAGCGCTGCGTCGCCACCGCTGGCGACCGGTCGGTCGCCGTCGACCTGGACCAGGCGCACTACACCTCGATAATCACCGGGCTGTCGGTCCGCCGGGGCCTCCCGGCCCGGGCCGCCACCATCGCGATGGCAACGGTCTACCAGGAGACCGGAATCCGGAACCTCGACTACGGCGACCGCGATTCGGTCGGTCTGTTCCAGCAGCGACCGTCGCAGGGCTGGGGCACGGCGAAGCAGATCATGGACCCGTACTACTCGACCGGCAAGTTCTATGACGCCCTGGTCAAGATCGACGGCTGGCGGACCGGCGACATCACCGAAGTCGCCCAGCAGGTGCAGCGAAGCGGGTTCCCCGACGCCTACCGCGACCACGAGGCGGACGCCCGGGTGCTGGCCAGCGTCTTCACCGGCAACTCCCCCGCCGGACTCAGCTGCCTCGAACGGAGCGAGGCCAAGGGCGACCGCGCAGCTCTGGAGGCCGGGCTGCGCAAGACTGTCGGCCGGCCGGAGATCACCAGCTCCGGCACCACGGCGCTGCTCAAGGCCGACTCGGCGAAGCAGGCCTGGGCGTACGCCGCGTTCGCCGTGGCCAACTCCGGCCGCTATGGCGTCACCACCGTCGTCGTCGGCGACCGGGTGCTGAAGATCGACGGCTCTGAACTCGCCGATTGGGGCGTTACCGACGATGCCGTCGCCAAGGACGAGGTCCGGATCACCGTTCGCTGAGCTGGTCGGGCGGACGCCGCCGTCGCGGGTGCGGCGGCGCGCCAGATGGCTTGGCTGTAGGCGGTGTGGCCGAGGTTCAGGGTGCCTTGGTTCGTGACGATCCAGAGCCAGCCGTGGGGGCTGCGGAAGAGGTAGGTGCCCGGGTCGGGCTGGCGTTTTCGCCAGCCGCCGTGGGTGCTGGCGCGGTGGCTGAAGCGGGCGAGCGGGCCGGTGTTGGCCAGGTTGGTTTGGCCGGGTGGGCCGTTGGGGTCGTAGGGGGTGGTGTGGTCGATGTCGATCCGGCGGGTCAGGCTGCCGTAGGGGAAGACGTCGGCGATGTCGCGGACGGCGAGTGCGGCGCGGAGTCGGGTGGGGATTTCGTACCGGTCGGCGGCTGGCACGGTGGCGGGGTCGAGGATGGGTCGGACTGTGATCGGGCAGCCGGTGTCGGTCAGCCAGTCGCGGAGGGCTTGGAGGCTGATCGGGTCGCTGTGGTCGCCGGGGCGGGTGAGTCCGTGGCTGTCGCGGATGGCGAGGTCGGACAGGTGGTAGTGCAGCACGATCCGCGGTGCCAGTTTCGCCGGGTCAAGGTCAGGTGGGAGTTCGGGCAGCCAGAGACCTGAGGAGTCCGGCTCCGGGTCCGGCTCCGGCTCCGACTCCGACTCCGGCTCCGGCTCCGGTTCCGGTTCCGGTTCCGGCTGGTGGTTGTGGTCGGCGCCGCCTGGTGCTGGGGTGTCGTGGTCGGAGCGAGCCGAAGGCCGCTGCGGGTCTCGTTCCGGTTCGGGTTCGGGTTCGGGCCCAGAATCAGGTGCTGGTTCGGCTTGGTCGTCGGGGTCGTCGGGGTCGTCGGGGTCGTCGCGGTGGGCCAGGAGGAGGGCGAGGGCTTTCGCGGGTTGGGCGAGGATGGCGATGGCGCGGGCCCGGCGGGCGTCGACGGTGTCGACGGTGTCGAGGTCTCGACCTTGCCCGGTGTCGCTCTGCTCCGTGTCGACGGTCTTGAGGATGTCGGCGATGCGGTTGATGGTGGCCATGAACACCACCACGTCACCGGTGGCGGCGCGGGCGATGATGGTTTTCAGGCCGTCCTCGGAGGTGGTGGCCCAGACGCCGCGGCGGGTCCGGGCCTGGACTTCCCGTTCGGCGGCGAGGGCCGGGTCGGCGTCCACGATCGCCGCGGCCAGGGCTTTGCCGAACCGGGGCCAGGGCAGGGTTTCGACCAGTCCGGTCACTGCGGCGTCGACCTCGGCCGCGGCCGCCCACGGCAGGTGCCGGGTGAGCTCGGCGATCTTGCGGGCCTTCCAGGCCCGGACCTGACCGTGCCGGACCCGGTTCCATAGCAGCGGCAGCCGGTGCCGCACATCCAACGCGTCGCCGATCAGGCTGCGCCCGGCGAGCATCCCGACGCCGAGCAGGGCGCCGAACTCGGCACAGCAGAACTCCCCGATCTCCGGCGTGCCGTCCCCGCCCACGACGGTGGCCCGTTCGATCAGTGGACCGTTCGGCAGGTCGGGGTCCATCGAGTGCAGATCCGCCCACGCCGCGGCCAACAGCAGGGTCCGGTTCTCCGCCTGCACCTGCACCGTGTGGTTGTCCGCCACCGCAGCGGACAGGTCGGCGCCGGTCAACGCCGCCAACCCATCCACCGAATAGTCGAACATAGAAGCGATTCTAAATGAACCCTCCGACACTCGACATGGTCTGACACAGAACCCGGGCGCCGAGCAGACTAGGTCGATGCAGGTCCTCGAGTTCTGGCCGGACTATGGAGCCGGGCCGTTGTGGACGGAGCGCGGAGCACATGTCGACCCCGGTGAGCTCGACCTGGATCCATCGCTAAGCGAACGGCTGACCCGCTGGAACGCGGAGTACGCCGAAGACAAGATTCCGGTAGACGGCCCCGGCGACGCCGTCTGGTTGAGCGAGGGCAGGAGACTGCTGACCGAGTTGCGCCGCGCGACGATCGGCCGGTTGAAGATCATCACGACCGAGCCGTGGTGGGCAGCGCAGTAAGCGCCGCGCTGCGCTGGAAGCCCCCCGCCGGGGAACATCATGATCACCGAACCCCGTCCGATGCGAGGATGCCGAGATGCAGACTGTCGTCGTCGACGGAACGGAACTCGCGTACCGCGTCGCGGGTGACGGGCCGCCCGTGGTGTTGATCCATGCCGCAGGTCTGGCCGACTTCTTCGCGCCGCTGCACGACTCCGACCTTCAGCAACGGGCTCGGGTGATCTCCTACCACCGGATCGGGTACGGACGATCCGGGCCGGCGGCCGCCACGGTCGAGATCAGCGACCAAGCCCGACACTGCCGGCAGCTGCTCGAGCACGTGGGGTACGGGTCCGCGCATGTCGTCGGTCACTCCTCCGGCGGCGTGATCGCCATCGAGCTGGCCCTGCGATCACCCGAGACGGTCGCCACGTTGACCTTGCTGGAGCCATCGCTGACCGTCGCCGGCTCAGGGGTGCTCGCCACCACCGTGATGCAGCCGGCGTTCGCGGACTTCCTCGCGGGCCACCATGCTACGGCCGTCGACACCTTCCTAGCCGGCGTCTGCGGACCCGACTACCCCAGCATCGTGGACAAGATGCTGCCGGGCGCCCGCCGCCAGGCGGCCGACGATGCTGCGACCGTGTTCGCGGTCGAGGCTCCGTCGGTCGGCCGCTGGGGTTTCGACCCGGAGCTGCTCAGGGAGCTGCGGATGCCGGTGCTGAGCGTGCTCGGCGAGCGCAGCGACGAGGTGTCGCCGGTGTCCCGACAGGCCCACGAGCTACTGCTCGGGCACATCGCCCACGCCGACGCGTACGTGCTACCTCGCGCGACTCATTTCCTGCAGCTGCACAATCCCGGCGACTTGGCCGCGGCGATCGGCCGGTTCATCGCGGCTCATCCGTCGAGCTGAGCGCCCACGGGGTCACGCAGCCGGCCGGCGGCAGCGGCGATGCGCTCGTCCGTGGCGGTCAGTGCGACCCGTACGTGCTGCGACGAAACCGATCCGTAGAAGTCGCCCGGGGCGACCAGGATCCCGAGCCCGGCCAGGAAATCCACCGTCTTCGCGGCCAGGCTCGTCGCGCGTGGCCCACAGGTACATCCCGCCCTCGGAATGCTCGATCCGGAAACCGGCCGCTTCCAGCGCCCGCCGCAACATGGCCCGCCGGCGCTGGTAGCGCAAGCGTTGCTCGCTCACGTGCGCCGAGTCGGCCAGCACGACCCGAGCACCTCCTGCACCGGTCTGGGCATGATCATCCCGAGGTGCTTGCGAACGGCCAGCAGCGGTGGCCACGAGCTGCGGGTCGCCGGCCGACGAAGCCGGCCCGGTAGCCGGCCAGGTTCGAGCGCTTGGACAAGCGAGTGCAGCGCCAGCACCCGGAGTGATCGGCCCCGGACACCGAGGGATGCAGTACGGAGACCGGCTCGTCATCCCAGCCGAACTCCCCATAGCACTCGTCCGAGGCCAGCACCGCCCCGCGCTCCCGGGCCCATTCGACCCAGCGACGGAGGTCGGCCGACGGGCAGGATCTGCCCGGTCGGGTTGGAGGGCGAGTTGATCCAGACCAGGCTCGGTCGCAGCGCCCCCAACTCGTCCGGTCCGCCGCGGCAACCGCCGCGCAACCGGCGACGAGCGCGCCCACCGCGTAGGTCGGGTAGGCGACCGCTGGGTAGACCACTGTGTCGTCGCGCCCGAGCCCGAGCAGGGTGGGCAACCAGGCCACGAGTTCCTTGGTCCCGATCGCCGGCAACGTGGCGGCTTCCGGGACGGCTCGCGCCCCACCGGCTCGCCAGGTAGGCAGCGATCGCGGCCCGCACATCGTCCGTGCCGGACGTCAGTGGGTACCCAGGACTGTCGGCCGCGGCCGCCAGGGCCGCCCGCGCTACTTCCGGCGTCGGGTCGACCGGAGTTCCGATGGAGAGATCGACGATCCCGTCGGGATGGGCCGCAGCGTGCCTCTTGGCCGCCAGCAACGTGTCCCAGGGGAAGTCCGGGAGCGCTGCCGCCAGACTCACCTGGGCGTCACCGATTGGTCACTCATCGTGCTCTTGCGGCGGCAGCGCCTCAATCAGCGGGTGATCCTTGTCGATGGCGCCCAGTTTGGCCGCCCCGCCCGGTGAACCGAGATCGTCGAAGAAGGCCACGTTGGCGGTGTAGTAGTCCTTCCACTCCTCGGGCGTGTCGTCCTCGTAGAAGATCGCCTCGACCGGGCAGACCGGCTCACACGCGCCGCAGTCGACGCACTCGTCGGGGTGGATGTACAGCATCCGCTTGCCCTCGTAGATGCAGTCGACCGGACATTCCTCGACGCAGGCAAGGTCCTTCAGATCCACACACGGCTGAGCGATGACGTACGTCACAGCAGTTGCTCCTCGCGTTCACAGCAGATATCCAATACTGGAGCTTCTAGTATCGCGCCCACCGACCCGAGCCACGAAGGCACCTCACTGCATGGACGCCACATCTCGCGTTCCGTTGGCCGGAGCGAACCCAGGCGAGCGCTGGGTGATCCGGTACCGGCTGCCCGACGGTTCGGCGACCGACGTGATCGGCTGGATCGAGGCGATCGGGCCCGACGGAAGTCGCGGTGTCGAGGTCGGCGACCGCGACCCGGTACAGCGGGTCGATCCCCGGACCGTCGTCGCCGCCCGGCGGGCCCCGGCCGCGCCCGGCGGCCGCGATCCGCTGCGCACGAGCGCCGCCGAGTTGGAGCGGATCGCCCTGCCCGGCTGGCTGGCGGTGCACGAGCCGCTGGGTGAGTGGACGCTGCGCTCCGCCGGTGGATTCACCGGCCGGGCCAACTCCTGCCTCGCGGTCGGTGACCCCGGCGTCGGCTATCCCGAGGCCGCCGCCCGGATCCGCCGGTACGCCGCCGAGCACGGCATCGCCGCCTGGGCGCAGGTGGTCGCCGGCTCCGCCGAGGACCGGGGACTCCGCGACCTGGGCTGGCGGCCGACCTACGTCGCCACCGAGGTGCTCGTCGCCGCGTTGGCCGACCTGCTCGGGACTGACCCCACCGGACCAGGCGATCACCGTGACCGAGCAGCTGACCGAGGACTGGCTCGCCGGCTACCACCAGAGCCGTCCGAACGACGCCGACCCGCGGCTACTGCGGATGATCTTGGAGGGGCGGCCTCCGCGGGCCTTCGCCGGGGCCGTCGACGAGTCCGGCCTGTTCGCGATCGGCCGCGGCCAGCTGAGCGGGGACTGGCTCGGGCTCGCGTCGATCTGGACCCGCGCCGACCGCCGCCGGACGGGGTGGGGCACCCGGATCGATGCTCTCGCTCGGCCACTGGGCCGCCCGCCGCGGGGCCCGCTACGCCTACCTCCAAGTGGCCGCCGAGAACACCGCCGCGGTACAGGCGTACGAGCGGCTGGGCTTTCGCCGGCACCATCGCTACGGCTACCTGGGCGCACCCCCGTAGCCAGAGATCGTGAACTCAGCAACGGCTACGGATTTCTTGGTAGGCCCGAGAGTCGACGCTGAGGGACATGGACCCACTCGAATCCGATACCGCCCCCGCCCGCAGCCGCCGCCAGGCCTTCCGGCTGGCCGGGGCCGCCACCGCCGCCGCCGTGGTCGGTGCAGCCGCGTCGACCGAGCCGGCCGCGGCCGCCGACCCCAACGACTTCGTCAAGAACGTGAACAACGTCCTCACCTCCAGCACGGGTATCACGGGGTCGGTCAACAACGGCCCGCTGCTGGAGCTGGTCAACCAGGGAACGTCGCGGGGCGCGCTGTTCGGCATCAGCCGGAGCCCCGGCCCGACGATCCTCGGCCTCAATTCTTTCGACGGCGACGCGGGAGTTGGGCTTCAGGGCGCCGCGGCCAACGGGGTCGATCTGGTCGCCGGCGGCTCGGGACGGGTGCGGCTGGCCTCGCACAGATTCCGGACGAGCAACTCCTACGACATCGGGGAGATCCACTCAGCACGACGGAACCCTGGTCGCCATGGTGACGCCCACCGTCCGCCGCACCCTGGCCGGTCCGGACACGGCGGGTGCGTTTCACCTGGTCAATCCCGTCCGGGTCTACGACAGCCGGAGACCTGTGCCGACGCCCGGGAAGCTGACGAGCGGGTCGAGTCGGCTGATCGCCGTGGCCGACGGCCGCAACCTCGGCACCGGGGCCGTGGTCGACGAGGACGTCGTGCCCCTCGGCGCGACGGGCATCGCCTTCAACCTCACGGTCACCGCCACCTCGAAGAGCGGATTTCTCTCCATCGCTTCGGGTTCGGTCACCACGGCCAGCGCCTCGATCATCAATTGGTCCTCCGTCGACACGACGCTGGCCAATGCCTCGGTGGTCGGCGTGGACGGTTCCCGCTTGGTTCGGGTCTTCTGCGGTGCGGGAAGCACCCACGTCGTCTTGGACGTGGTCGGCTACTACTCGTGAGTGCCGTCAGGTACAGATCACGCGGCTGGTCGGTTTGTAACGCCAGAAGAACTTCTCGGTCTTGACGACCTTGCCGCCGGTGTAGAACAGCCGCTCGTAGTTCACGTCGAATCCCTGCACGGGGGCCTGGACCTCGCAGTCGGACTTGTCGTCGCGGATCACCGGCCCGGAGGTGAAGTTCGAGCGGCGTAGGGCGGAGGACTCGACCTTGTCGTAGGTCTTGGTCGACCACATCTTGACGGTGATCCGGCCCTGCTTGTTCGGCGTCGCCTTCACCACCGTGGCCTGGACCAGGACGCCGTAGTCGGTGTCGTTCTTGAACTCGCAGGTCCAGGTCCGGCCAGAACACGGTGGCTTCCCGGCCCGCCGGGTACCGGTTGATGTAGAGCCCGTGCGGGCGGTGCTCGACATCCTTCAGCCCGGCGAAGAACGCGGCGTTGAAGGTCGTGGTCGCGCTCTGCGACACCCCGCCGCCGAGTTCCATCCGGAACCGGCCGTCGCGGATGATGTAGCCCTTCACGTAGCCGTTCTTGCGGGTCCGCTCCCCCAACGTCTTGTTCAGCGAGAAAGTCTTGCCCGGCTGCAGCAGCGTGTTGTTGATCAACTCACCGGCCCGGCCGATGTTGTGATTGCGGTACTCCGCGTACGGGAAGCGGGTGGTGAACTTCCCGGTGACCTCCTTGATGCCGAGTTTCTGCGCGTCCGCCCGGGTGAAGTCCGGTTCGGTGGTCGTGGCCGCCACCGTTGCGGTGCGCTCGGCGCCCCTCCTGACCAGTACGGGTTCGACGGCGCTCGCCAGGTCGGCCGTCTTGATGGAGGCCCCGTTGGTTCCGCCGACGATGGTCGGTTTGCCGTCCCGGATGACCACCTTCGCGTCCTTCGGGGTCGCGAGGTCGACGTCGGTGAACGCCGGCTCGGCCGCTTCGTGCAACTTCTCGGCGTCCAGCTTCGGCGCAAGTTTCCCGTCCTGGGCCGGGAACGTCACCGACGCCGCGATCATCCTCGGCGTCACCTCGAACTCCTTGGAGCCCTCCGCCTTCAGGGTCACCGGGCCGGACACCGCCGGTCGGGCGAAACTCTGCGCGAGCTGCTCGACCTCTGCGGTGCTGATCTCGGGCTCGGTCACGGCTGCGACGGCCTCAACGGGATCTGGCTCGTTCAGGTAGCCGGCCCGAACCCGGTCGGCGGTCTCGGCGCGGTCCAGTCGCACGCCGTCGCTTCCCTTGCGCTGCCTGACCTCGACCTTGCCCGAACCCATGCCGCGGTAGGCCAGACTCGCGTTCTCGGCGGCTCGGTCGGTCTTCTCGGCCAGCGCCGCGACGGCCGCGTCCAGCTTGGCCTGGTCGACCGTGGTCACCGGGTCGGTGGCGGAACCTCCGGTCAGCACCCGCCAGATGTGCCGGGGGTCGAAGCTGCGGCCACCGCCGGCCTGGGCGACGCTCGCGGGCACGTCCAGGCCCAGTCCGGCCTGCACCGGATCGATGGTGGTCTCCGTCTCGTTCACGCCGGACGGCGATCGGCTCGCCGGCTCGGACACCCAGTTCGTCGTCAGCTTCTGCTCGGCCTCCGACGGCGACAGACCGCCGACCGCGATGCCCGCGACCACGGCGTTCTTCGGGAGCTTGTCACCGGCCAGGAAGTAGCCGGCGAGATAGCCACCGACGGCCAGCAACAGCACCAGGGCGGAGACCGCGATGGCGACGAGTTCGATCGGGCCGGGGCGCCACCGGCGCGGCGGGGCGATCTGGCTCTCGGGCGTGCTCATGACGACGCTTTCTGTGTCGGGGACCTCGTCACGGGGCACCTAAAGGTCCAGCTGGCCCTCGTGATAGAAGCCCCGATAGTACGTCAGCGGACCCGCCGACGCCGATTCCGCGCTGGCTGCCGAGAGCTCGCCGACCACGATGCTGTGGTCCCCGCCGGGGTAGATCGCGTGCGTCCGGCAGTCCAGCCAGACCAGGCAGCCCGCGAGGATCGGCGCTCCCGAGACCGGCGCCGGCACGTGCTCGATCGCGTCGAACTGGGTGTCCAACGGCCGCCCGCGCCGGGAGAAATGCCTGGCCAGGCCCGCTTGGGACGCCGAAAGGATGGATACCGCCCAGCCGTCGGCCGCCTGGATCGCGGCGTGGAACCGGCTGCTGTGACTGACGCAGACCAGGATCAGCGGCGGCTCCAGCGACACCGCGGAGACGGCGGTCGCGGTCATCGCGTGCCGCTTCCCGTCGGCCAGCGCCGTGACCACCGTCACGCTGCTGGCGAAGTGCCCCATCGCGAATCGAAGGGCGTCGGGGGTGCCGTCCACCGCGGCCCGCGGAGCGCGTCCGTCGGAGACGCTCACTCCAGACCGGCGAAGACGTCGTCCGCCCAGCCGGACTCTCCGGCCCAGAATTCGGTAGGGGCTGGCCGGCCGCCAGCACGTAGTACTCGTGCGACCACATGGCGTCGCCCAGGATCGGCGCGGCGGCGAAGAAGAACCCGTCGGGGGTGATCTGGGTGGCGTGCGCCCTCATGGCGGCCAGCTTCTGCTGCACCCAGGGGCCGCCGTCGATCTCGACGGCGATGGCGGCGTCGTCGCTGATCATCGGTGGCAACTCATCGCCGTCGAGATCGAACCCCTCGAAGGTCTCGGTGTCGCCCGCCTCGCGCAGCCTCCGGAGGGCCTCGCGCATCCGGGATGCGCTCATCGTGTTCCACAGCACCCGGCGGACGGTCCAGGCCTCGCCCAGGTCGGGCCGGTAGCGCGGGGCCCCGGCCAGCACGTACGCGTACATCGCCACCCGGTGGGCCTGGACGTGGTCCGGGTGCCCGTAGCCGCCCCACTCGTTGTAGGTGACCAGCACCTGCGGCCGCCGCGACCGGATCAGCGGCACCAGCTCGTTCGCCGCCTCCAGCAGGTCCGCGGTCCAGAAGATGCCCTGCCGCAGTTCACTGCGGGCGATGGCCCGGCGCTGCTCGTCGTAGGCCATCCCCGAGTCCCGGAAGTGGCCGTCGCCGCCGAGCCGGACGAAGTCGGTGACCCCGAGTTCGGCCATCGCCGCGGCGAGCTCGCCGAGCCGGTGAGCGCCGAGCTCGTCGCTCGGCGTCGGCGGCCAGATGCTCCAGGTCGCCGACCAGCACCTCGCCCTCCTCACCGAGGGTGCAGGTCACCAGGCAGACCTCGGCGCCCTCGGCGACGTACCGGGCCATCGTGGCGCCGTTGCCGATCCACTCGTCGTCGGGATGGGCGTGCACCAGCATCAGCCGTCGGCCGCTGGTGGAGTCGATCTCACTCACAGCGGAACAGCCTACGTCGCTCAGACGACAGCCTTGGCCTCGGCGAAGTGGCAGGCCGAAGGTGTCCCTCTTGCCGTCGGGCCGGATCTCCAGCAACGGCTCCTCGACGCTGCAGACCTCCTGGGCCTTCCAGCAGCGGGTGTGGAACCGGCAGCCGCTGGGCGGGTTGGCCGGGCTCGGCACGTCACCGGTCAGCACGATCTGCTCGCGGGCGTTGCGCAGCGTCGGGTCGGGCACCGGCACCGCCGACAGCAGCGCCTGGGTGTACGGGTGGGTCGGCCGGCAGTAGATCTGGTCCTCGTCGCCGAGCTCCACCATCTTGCCGAGGTACATCACGCCGACCCGGTCGGAGATGTGCCGGACCACCGACAGGTCGTGGGCGATGAAGACGTACGCCAGCCCGAGCTCGCCCTGCAGCTTCTCCAGCAGGTTGACCACCTGGGCCTGCACCGACACGTCGAGCGCCGACACCGGCTCGTCGCAGATGATCACCTTCGGGTTGAGCGCCAGCCCGCGGGCGATGCCGATCCGCTGCCGCTGGCCGCCGGAGAACTGGTGCGGGTAGCGGTTGATGTGCTCGGGGTTCAGGCCGACCAGTTCGAGCAGCTCCTGCACCCGGCGGCGCCGGCCGCCCTTGGGCACCACGTCGGGGTGGATCTCGAACGGCTCGCCGATGATGTCGCCGACCGTCTTGCGCGGGTTCAGCGAGGTGTACGGGTCCTGGAAGACGATCTGGATGTCGCGGCGGAGCTTGCGCATCGCCGCACCCTGCTGGGAGTAGATGTCGACGCCGTCGAAGGTCAGCTTGCCCGCCGGTCGGCTCCTCCAGCCGCATCAGCATCCGGCCGAGGGTCGACTTGCCGCAGCCGGACTCGCCGACGATGCCGAGGGTCTCGCCCTTGTAGCAGCTCGAAGGAGACCCCGTCGACCGCCTTGACGTGGCCGACCGTGCGCCGCAGCACGCCGGCCTTGATCGGGTAGTACTTGACCAGGTTCTCGGCCTTCAGGATCACCTCGCCGCTCATGAGCCGTCACCCCCTCGCCGCCGCCGCCGTCATCCGGCGGCCCGGAACTCCTCGTCGCGCGTCTCGCGACGAACCATCGTCGGTCGGATCGACGAAGTCGTCCGTCGCATCGAGCGGATCGATCTCGTGCGTGACCTCGGCCTCGCCCGTGCCAGCAGCGTCCTCGGCAGAAGTGGCAGGCGGCGAGCCGGTGCCGTGCGCCACCTCGCGCAGCGGCGGCGGCGGGTCTACCGGGCAGACGTCCTGGACGTAGCGGCAGCGCGGGTTGAACGGGCAGCCCGGCGGGATCCGCATCAGGTTCGGCGGCAGCCCGCCGATCGCGGCCAGCTCCTGGCCCTTCTGGTCCAGCCGCGGGATCGAGTCCAGCAGGCCCTTGGTGTACGGGTGGGCCGGCTGGGCGTAGAGCTCGAAGACGTCGCCCTGCTCGACGATCCGGCCGGCGTACATCACCGCGATCCGGTCGGCGACGTCGGCGACCACGCCGAGATCGTGGGTGATCAGGATCAGCCCCATCTTGCGCTCGTCCTGCAGCTCCTTGAGCAGCCGCATGATCTGGGCCTGGACCGTGACGTCCAGCGCGGTGGTCGGCTCGTCGGCGATCAGCACCGCCGGGTCGAGGGCGATCGCCATGGCGATCATGATCCGCTGCCGCATGCCGCCGGAGAACTGGTGCGGGTAGGCCTTGACCCGCTGCCTGGCGGCCGGGATCTGCACCCGCTCCATCAGCCCGACGGCCTGGTCGAGCGCGTCGGACTTGTTCATCCCGCGGTGCTTGCGGAACATCTCCGCGATCTGCCAGCCGACCGGGAACACCGGGTTCAGCGAGCTGAGCGCGTCCTGGAAGACCATCGAGATCTCCGGGCCGCGGATCTCGCGCCGCTTCTCCTCCGTGCAGCTTCAGGATGTCGGTGCCGCAGTAGCGGACCTCGCCGCCGGTGATGTAGCCCGGCGGGGTGTCGAGGATGCCCATGATGGCCTGGGCGGTCACCGACTTGCCCGAGCCGGACTCGCCGAGCATGGCCAGCGTCTCGCCCTGTCGCAGGTCGAACGAGACCCCGTTGATGGCCTTGGCCACGCCGTCGCGGGTGCGGAACTCGACGTGCAGGTCGTCGACCTCCAGCAGCAGCCCGTCCTGGGCTTGCCAGGTGCTGCTCGGACGTCATGGTCTCGACACGCGAGGTCGGTGCTCATCGGTCGGGCCTCCTCAGCGCAGCTTCGGATCGAGGGCGTCGCGGACCGCGTCGCCGAGCATGATGAAGGCCAGCACGGTCAGCGACAAGAAGATGCTGGGGAAGAGCAGCATGTGCGGCGCGGCCCGGATCAGGCCGATGCCGGAGGCCTCGGAGATCGCGATGCCCCAGGAGATGGCCGGCGGCTGCAGCCCGATGCCGAGGAAGGACAGCGTGGCCTCGGCCGAGATGAAGGCGCCGAGGTTGATGGTCGACACCACGATCACCGAGGCCAGCGAGTTCGGCAGGATGTGCGACGATGATGATCCGGCCCGGCGAGGCCCCCAGCGCCCGCGCCGCCTGGACGTAGTCGTTCGGCTTGACCTGCAGCACGCTGGAGCGCATCAGCCGGGCGATGACCGGCCAGCCGAGGAGCGCCGAGCACGAGAGCCACCTTGCCGACCGACGACGAGGAACGGGGTCTCCAGGTCGCTCGGGAACGTGTAGAGGAACAGGATCCCGCCGAGCAGCAGCGGGATGGCGAAGAAGATCTCGCCGACCGGCTGAAGCACCGCGTCGACCCAGCCGCCGCGATAGCCGGAGATGATGCCGACGAGCGAGCCGAAGACCAGGGTGAACAGCGGTGGCGAAGATGCCCGACCAGGATCGAGGCCCGGGCCCCGTAGATGGTGCGGGCGTAGACGTCGTAGCCCTGGCTGTCGCGACCGAACCAGGCGTCCGCCGACGGCGGCTTCGCGGGCCTTGGCCAGGTCGGCGAAGTACGGATCGGTCGCGGTGAACAGCTGCGGGAAGACCGCCATCACGCACGAAGATCAGCGATCAGGGCCGCCGAGATCCAGAACATCGGCCGTCGGCGGAGCTCGTCCCAGGCGTCCTGACCGAGCGACCGGGCCTTCTCTCCCTTCGGCGGCGGCTGAGCGACGGCGCTCTCGGGCTCGCCGGTGGGACCGGTCGGCGCGAGCGATCGAACTCGGTACTGCTGCGGACTCGCGGGTGGTGTCAGTCATGGGAGATCCTCGGGTCCAGGAAGCCGTACAGGATGTCGACGATCAGGTTGACCAGCAGGTAGATCAGCACCAGGAGCGTCACCGTGCCGACCACCGAGGTGCCGTCCTTCTGGCTGATGCTGCGGAAGAGGAAGTTGCCGATGCCGTTGATGTTGAAGATGCGCTCGGTGACGATCGCGCCGCCCATCAGCGCGCCGAAGTCGACGCCGATGTAGGTGATCGACCGGGATCAGCGAGTTGCGCAGCGTGTGCACGCCGACGGTGCGCGCGGTTGGTCAGGCCCTTGGCCTTGGCCGTCCGGACGTAGTCGGCCCGCAGGTTCTCGACCAGGTTGGCCCGCATCAGCCGGGCGATGTAGGCGACCGAGACCGACGCCAGCACGAAGGCCGGCATGATCAGCTGGTACCAGGTGCCCTGGGTCGCGGTGACCGGGAACCATCCCAGCCGGACGCCGAAGATCAGCTGGGCCACGCTGCCGATCACGAAGATCGGGATGGAGATCAGGAACAGGGTGCTGACCGTCACCAGGTTGTCGATGAACTTGCCCCGGCGGATGCCGGCCAGCACGCCGGCGGTGATGCCGATGACGATCTCGACGATGAGCGCCATGAAGCCGAGCTTGAGGGTCGTCGGGAACGCGGATCGCCAGCTCGTCGGACGACCTTGTTGCCGAAGAAGTTGGTGCCGAGGTCACCCTGGACCAGGTTGCCCAGGTAGAGCACGTACTGGACCAGCAGCGGCTGGTCCAGGTTGTACTCCTCGCGGAACGCGGCGATGTAGGCCGGCGGGCAGGGCCGCTCGCCGCAGCGACCGACGGTCGGGTCGCCGAGGGCGAAGACCGCGACGTAGATGATGAAGGTGACCCCGATGATCACCGGGATCATCTGCAGCAGCCGCCGGATGATGTACTTACCCACCCGAACTCCTCTCGTGCGCACCGCGGAAGTAGCTGCTCTAGTACGAAACATAGCGTCGGCCCGCCGGAGAGTCTCCGGCGGGCCGACGTTTCAGCGTCATTTCATCGCGTGCTCGCTCACTTGACCTTGATGGCCGCGAAGTCGAGCACGCCGAACGCGTTGACCTTCACGTCGGTCACCTTGTCCGACCAGCCGACGGTGGTCTTGGTGTACCACAGCGGCGCGGTCGGGAAGTCCTGCGGCCAGCAGCGCCTCGGCCTGCTGGTACAGGGTGTTGGCCTCGTCCGGCGTCGTCGCCGCCGCGGCCTCGGTCAGCAGCTTCGTCGAACTCCGGGTTGTCGTACTTGGCGTAGTTCGAGCCTGGAGGCCAGGCGCCCTTGGCGTAGATCGGCGCCAGGAAGTTCTCGATCGACGGGTAGTCCATCTGCCAGCCGCTCCGGAAGATGCCCTTGATCTCGTTGGCGTCGAGCTTCTTGTTGGAAGGTGGCGAAGTCGACCGTCGGCATCGCCACGCAGTCGACGCCGAGGGTGTTCTTGATCGAGTTGCAGACCGCCTCGGCCCACGCCTTGTGGGCGCCGTCGGCGTTGTAGGTCATGGTCAGCGTGCCCTTGTAGCCGCCGGCCGCGTCGAAAGCCGCCTTGGCCGCCGCCGCGTCGAACTTGCAGGAGTCACCGCAGGCGTCGGCCTTGTAGCCGTCCACCACCGGGGACACCCAGCCGTCGGCCGGGGTGACGGGTGCCGTTGAAGATCTGCTTGGTGATCAGGTCCCGGTCGATGGCCATCGAGATGGCCTTGCGCAGCTCGGCGTTGTCCTTGCAGCTGCGGATCGTTCGGGCGAGAACGTGATCCAGCCGATCGGCCAGCGACTCGCGTCTGCGAGGTCGCGGTCCGGGAAGTCGGTCTTGTAGGCGTCGCCGACGAGCTGGTCGCTGCGGGATGTTGCTGTCGTCGATGTAGTCGAGGCTGCCGGCCACCACGTCGGTGTAGGCCGCCGCCGGGTCCTGGTAGATCCGGAAGGTCAGCTTGTCGACGTTCGCCTTGTTCGCGCCGGAGTAGTCGGCGAACTTGGAGAGCACGATACTCGGTGTTGCTGATCGTGTCGACCTTGAACGGCCCGGCGCCGATCGGCTTCTTCTCGAAGGCCTTCGGGTCGTTGAAGAAGGAGTCGGGCAGCGGGGCGAACGCCGAGTAGCCGAGCCGGACCGGCAGGTTGGAGACCGGCTCGGAGGTCTTGATGGTGAAGGTCGTGTCGTCGACGACCTTCAGGCCGGACATGGTCTTGGCCTTCGGCGTCTTGCCTTGCAGTCGGTCGTCGTCGGCGGCACTGCACGTCGCTCGTAGCCCGCGATCGGGCCCGATAGAAGTAGCTGCCCTCCTGAGCCGTTCGGGCCGTAGGCGGTGTAGTTCCAGGCGTCGACGAAGTTCTTGGCCTTGACCTCGGTGCCGTCCTGGAACTTGTAGCCGGCTTCAGCTTGACGGTGAAGTTCTTGTTGTCGGTGGTCTCGATCGACTCGGCGATGTCGTTCTCGGGAGCGGCGTTCTCGGTGTTGTAGTGCGACCAGCTTCGCCGTCATGGCGTCGATGATGTCGCCGCCACAGGTCTCGCTGGTGTTGCCCGGGACCAGCGGGTTCTGCGGGGTGCAGCCGGCGACGACGATCTCCCCGCCGGTCTTGCCGCCCTCCGACGTCGCGGGCGTTGGGGTCCCACCGCCGCCGCACGCGCCCGCCACGAGGGCGAGGGACGCGATACCGGCGGCGAAGGTGGCGCGAGTTGTTCCTCGCATGAATTTCCTCCTCCAAGGGGTTGCGTCCACGACTGCTGGACGCGTTGACTGTGAGCGAGCGCGTATAGCCCGCCAACATTTCAGGCAGTTCCACCTTTCTAGGACATCCGACTAAGAAACCGCAACTCTTGGTGACCGACCAGGTCACACGCAACATGATTGTGACCTGCAGCCGGTAAGTGCGTGATCCGTTGCGTTTGTCATGTCAATCGAATCGTGGCCCGGGCCCGGGTGGCTCGTCGGAGCTTGTCGGTTCCGTCCACGATCGAGCGGCGCAACGCCGGCTCCAGCGAGTCCTCCGCGAGGCACTTCTCCGCCCGCTCCAGCAGCACGGCGTCGGTATGGGGTGTCGGAAAGGCCAACAACGCCGTCCGGCCGAGCGCCCAGCCCGTTCGGAAGCCGCCGGTAGCCGCGATCTCGTCGAAGTAGCGGGACGCGTACGGCTCGCAGAGCTCGTTTTGGGTCGGGGCGAAGAATCCGGAGGCGGTGGCGTACAACTCGTACGCGCCCAGGTCCGACGGCTCCATCAGCAGCGCCCACGCCGTCTGCTTGGCGTCGGCGTCGGCCAGCGCGGCGCGGGCCTGGGCGGCGTGCGCGCGGCCGGCGGCCGAGGGGTCACGCCGACTCTGCTCCGCGATCACCTCGGCGTCACCGGTGAGGGTGGCCAGCCGGATCACGATCGACCAGGCGAGTTCAGGATCGAGGTCGAGGTTCGGTGGGAGATCCGCACCGGCCAGCCAGGCGCGCAACTGCGGATCCTCGACGGTGGCGCCGCACCGTGCCCCGGAACGCGGTGAGCTGACGGTCCGAACCGGGGTCCGCGGCAGCGAGCAGCTCCGTGGCCGTGGCCGCCACCGTTGCCAGCGCCGCGGGCCGATCCGCCGGCGGCAAGAAGGCGCCGGCCAGCTGATCGGTGGCGAACTGCAGCAGGGATCCGATCACCACGTCCGAGGCCTCGGTCCGAACCAGGTCGAGGAGACCACCCAGGGCCAGGCGCGGATCGAGTTCGGCGTCGCGGACGGCATCTCGGATGGCGTTGGCCACCACGACCCTGGTGGCCGGGTGCCCGATCAACGGCGCGACCCCGAGCAACTCCCGCCAGGAGGTGGCGCCGAACCGGATCTTCGCCCAGGTCTCGTCCTCGGCGTCGGCGACCACCACGGCGGCCCGGCAGCGGCTGCGGGCACCTCCGACTGGTCGGTGAGCGTGACCCTGGACCGGGCCAGCTCGCGGCCGTCGAGGTCGAAGCCGGCGACCTGGACCGTGTGGGGTCGCGGCGTCGGCGGCGGATCGACGGGATCGGGGTCGGCGACGAGCGTGCTGCGATGCAGTCGCTCGCCGTCGGCACTCAGGGTGTCCAGCCCGGAGGTCCGCAGCCACGCGTCGGCCCACGCCGGCAGGTCCCGCGCTCCGGCGCGCGTCCACGCCCCGATCAGGTCGGCGAAGGTGGCGTTGCCGTACGCATGGTCGTCGAAGTGGTACCGCAGGCCGCCGAAGAACACCTCGTCGCCGAGATGGGCCGCCAGTTGCCCGAGCACCGCCGCGCCCTTCGCGTAGGAGATGCCGTCGAAGTCCTGCAGCGCGGCTGGCGGCGTCCGGCGCGCCGTTGCCGGCCACCGGATGGGTGGAGGGCGCCTGGTCGGCCTGGAAACCCCAGTCCTTGCGGACAATCCCGAACTCGGTCCACAGCGGATATCGGGTGGCCTCGGTGCAGCAGCGGTGCGCCATGTACTCCGCGAACGACTCGTTCAGCCAGAGGTCGTCCCACCAGCGCATCGTGACCAGGTCGCCGAACCACATGTGGGCCATCTCGTGCGCGACGACCCCGGCCCGGGTAGCGCGTTCCGCCGCGGTCGCCCGGGACCGGAAGATGAACTGGTCGCGCAGGGTCACGCAGCCGGGGTTCTCCATCGCGCCGGCGTTGAAGTCGGGCACGAACGCCTGGTGGTACTCCCCGAACGGATAGCGGACGCCGAACACCCGGTGGTAGTAGTCGAAGCTCGCCTTCGTCACCTCGAGCAGGTCGGCGGCCTCGGCCTGCAGTTGCGAGCCGAGCGACGCCCGGACGTGCAGGCCGAGCGGGATGCCACCCGTCGTGCTCGTCGTACACCGAGGCGTAGGGGCCGGCGACCAGGGTGACGAAGTAGGTCGACAGCGGCGCCGCGGGCGCGATCTGCCAACGGCCCGGAGCGGAGTTCACGCTGGGGCCGTTGCCGAGCACCGTCCAGGCGTCGGGAGCCGCGACGTTGATCACGTAGCGAGGACTTGAGGTCGGGCTGGTCGAAGCAGGCGAACCACCGCGGTCCGGCGTTGAGGAACGACATCGCGTACAGGTAGGTGCTGCTGGTCGACCGGGTCGACGTGGCGGTGCAGGCCCTCGCCGTCGTCGGAGTAGTTCATGGTGCCGGTCACGGTGAGTGAATTAGCCGCGGCCAGGCCGGGCAGCGGGATGCGGCCGCGGCGCCACTCAGAGGTGTCGACGGCGTGGCCGTTGAGTTCGACCGATTCCAGGTCGGCGCCGGCGAAGTCCACGAAGGTGGTCGCGCCCGGTTCGTGGCAGGCGAACGTGATGGTGGTCCGAGACGGGAACGTCGGCCCGTCACCAGTGAGGTCGAGATCGATGACGGTCCGGTCGATCCGCAGCAGCCGGCCCCGATCCTGGGCTTCGGCGCGGGTCAGGCTCGACTGCTCGGGCACGGCCCCGACCCTAACGGTCGGGGGTCGGCACGGCCTGCAGCAGGACCACGGCGCTGGCGCTCGCCGCCGTACCTTCACCCTCCGGGCCGACCCCGTCGTTGGAGCGCGCCTTGACCGAGACGACTCCTTCGTCGAGGCCCAGCGCACGCGCCAGACTCGTCCGCATCTGGTCCAGGTGGGGCCGCAGCCGGATCGTGCCGAGCACGACGAAGCTGTCGACGTTCACGATCCGGTAGCCGTGGTCCGCAACCACGCCGGCGAATTCGGTGACGAAGTCGAGACTCCGGGCGTCGTCGGCCTCGGGGTCGTCCTCCGGGAAGTGGGTGCCGAGATCCCCGTCGGCCAGGGCGCCGGCCAGCGCGTCGATGATCGCGTGGCTCAACACGTCGCCGTCGGAGTGGGTGTCGAATCCGACGTCGGCCGGGATCGCGACCCCGCCCAGGACGAGCCGCCCGCCCGGCACCAGCCGGTGGAGGTCGTGGCCGAGCCCGACCCGCATCCCGTCCGAGGCCACATGGAGATCGAGGCTAGTGCGCGACAAGATGGGCAGCATGGCGCGCCAGGAGTTCGAGGTCCGACCGTTGACCGCCGAGGATGCCGAGGCATCGCGCTCCCTCGGCTTCGAGGCGTTCGGGATGCCGGCCACCGCACCGAGCGAGCCGGCGACGCTCGACCTGCCCGGCCGGCGCTTCTGGGGCGGCTTCGACGGCTGACACACTGGCGGTCCGGCTGGCCGTCCGGGAGTACGACTCCTGGTTCGCCGGGCAGCAGGTGCCGACGGCCGGGATCGCGAGTGTGACCGTCGCGGTGGAGTACCGGGGCCGGGGCGGACTGAGCCCGCTGTTCGAGGTTGCGCTCGCCGAGGCCCGGGCCCAGGGTGCGCTGATCTCGACGCTGTTCCCCAGTGCGCCGGGGATCTACCGCCGGTTCGGCTACGAGTCGGTCTCGGACTATCGCACGATCAGACTGCCGAGCCATGAGCTCGCCCGAGTGGCGGCACCGCTCACCCTGGTGGCGCTGCGCCGGGCCACGACCGCCGATGTCGGTGAGATCGACCGCATCTACACGACCTGGGCGTCCGCGCAGCACGGGCCGCTGACCAGGCACGGCGTCTCCTTCCCGGCTGAGGCGAAGTCCTACCTCGACGACTTCGACGGGGTGACGCTGGCGCTGGACGGCGGCGGCGCGGTGGTCGGCTTCGCGTCCTGGGACCGAGGTCAGGGGCACGGTGACTCGGCCACCTTGGAGGTCTCGGATCTGCTGGCCCTGACCGCCGACGGCTACCGGGCGCTGCTGCGCGGGCTGGGCACGTTCGCCACCATCACCGGGCACACCAAGATCGACACCTCCGGCGACGACGTGGCCCGGTTGTTCCTGCCGTCGATGACCTGGGAGACCACCGCGTCGGACCCGTACATGCTGTCGGTACTGGACGTGCCCGGCGCGATCGGCGCGCGGCGGTATGCGGCGGCGCTGAACCTCGACCTCGAGTTCGCGGTCGAAAATCACTTCGTGCCGGCGGTCAACGGCGGGTACCGGCTGCGGGTGCGCGACGGGGCGCCGACGTGCGAACCGGTCTCCGTCGGCGAGACGGGTCCGGTCTTCCAGGCCCGCGGGCTCGCGCTGCTGTACGCCGGGGCGCAGTCCTGCGCCAACCTGCGCTTCGCGGGACTGCTGGCCGGGGGCAGTCCGGCGACCGACGAGGCCCTCGACGCGTTGTTCGGCGGCCGCCAGTTCCACATCCGCAACTACTTCTGAGGAGTCAAGGTGGCGTCGATCCTGTTCGGCTGCGTCCCGATCCACGGCCACGTCAGTCCGCTGCTTGCGCTGGCCGCCGGCTTCACCGAGCGCGGCGACTCCGTCCGCTTCCTGACCGGCAGCCGGTTCGCGGCCGCGGTCGCGGCAACCGGCGCCCAGCACGTCGCACTGTCCGGCCGAGCCGACTTCGACGACCGGGACGTCGAGAAGTCCTTCCCGGAGCGCCGCGGTCTGTCGCCGATCAAGGCCATCGCGTACGACATCGAGCACGTCTTCGTCGCACCGGCCGAGCAGCAGTACCTCGCCCTGCAGGAGCTGATCGGGGCCGAACGGCCGGACGTCGTGATCGTCGACCCGACCTTCGCCGCCGGCTCCCTGCTGGTCCGCCGGCCACGACCCGAGCGACCGCCGCTGGTGGTTGCCGGAGTGATCCCACTGCCGATGGGCAGTCGCGACGTCGCTCCGTTCGGGCTCGGCATCGCTCCGCTGCCGGGCCTGCTGGGCCCCGTTCGCAACCGGCTGCTCGACCTGTTCACCTCCGCCACCGTGCTCCGGCGGCCGAACGCGGTCGGCCGCGACATCCACCAGCGCCTGCTGGGCAGCGCCGGGCCGGGCCCGATCATGAACTGGATACGCAGCGCCGACGCCGTGGTGCAGCTCAGCGTCGCCTCGTTCGAGTACCCGCGCTCCGACGCCCCGGCTGCACTCACCTTTGTCGGCCCGGTCGCCACCTCAGCCGCGGCCCAGTACGCGCTCCCGGACTGGTGGTCCGACCTCGATGACCTGCGGCCGATCGTGCACGTCACCCAGGGCACCATCGCAAACTCCGATCTCGGCGAGCTGATCCGGCCGACGATCGAGGCCTTCGGCGGCAGCAGCACCCAGGTGGTGGCCGCCACCGGTGGCGCCCCGGTGGCCGACCTGGGCCCGCTGCCATCGAATGCCTACGCTGCGGACTTCCTGCCGTACGCGGAGTTGCTTCCTCGCACCGACGTCTTTCTCACCAACGGCGGCTACGGCGGCGCCCAGTTCGCCCTCCGGTACGGGGTGCCGATCGTGGTGGCGCCCGGTCAGGAGGACAAGACCGAGGTGGCCGCGCGGATCGCCTGGTCCGGTGTCGGCATCAACCTGCGGACCGAGCACCCTTCACCGGACCGGATCCGGCAGGCGGTCGAGCGGGTGCTGGCCGAGCCGCGCCACCGCGACGCTGCGCGCCGGATCGGGGCCGAGATCGCGGCCGCACCCGGTCGGGCGGGCTTCCTCGCCGCGGTCGACCGGGTGATCGCGTCCCCGCCGGTGTAGGTCGAGGCTCAGAGGTCCGCGAGCGGTACGTTGTCGGCCGCGACGTCGTGGCCGTCCAACAGCGTCGCGACCTGCTTGTCCTCGCCGAGCCCGCCGTCATCCCCGGGGTGGGCGAGTTGGTGTGGCTGAGCGACCCGGGCGGCAATGTCGCCGGGGCGATCCGCTACGACACGTGAGCAACCCGATCAGACGTTGAACCGGAACTCGACGACGTCGCCGTCGCTCATCACGTAGTCCTTGCCCTCCAGCCGGACCTTGCCCTTGGCCTTGGCGGCGAGCATCGAACCGGCCTCGATCAGGTCCCCGTACGAGACGACCTCGGCCTTGATGAAGCCCTTCTGGAAGTCGGTGTGGATCACCCCGGCGGCCTCGGGGGCGGTGGCGCCCTTCGGGATCGTCCAGGCCCGGGACTCCTTCGGCCCGGCGGTCAGATAGGTCTGCAGACCGAGGGTGTCGAAGCCGACGCGGGCGAGATGGTCCAGTCCGGGCTCGGCGATGTCCATCTCCGCCAGGAACTCCCGCGCCTCGTCAGGCTCCATCTCGGTGAGCTCGGATTCGATCTTGGCGTCGAGGAAGATCGCCTCCGCGGGGGCGACCAGGGCGGTCATCCGGGCCAGCAGGTCCGCGTCGGCCAACTCGTCGGTGTCGCAGTTGAAGACGTAGAGGAACGGTTTTGCGGTGAGCAGGAACAGGTCCCGCAGCGGTCCGCGATCCAGTCCCGAGCCGAACACCGTGCGACCGGAATCCAGTACGGCCTGGGCCTCCTGGACCGCCTGCAGCGCCGCCACCTTGCCCTTGTTGATCCGGGCCTCCTTCTCCAGCCGCGGCAACGCCTTCTCGATGGTCTGCAGGTCGGCCAGGATGAGCTCGGTCGAGATGGTCTCGATGTCGCCGCCCGGGTTGACCGCGCCGTCCACGTGGGTCACGTCCGGATCGTCGAAGACCCGGGTGACCTGGCAGATCGCGTCGGCCTCGCGGATGTGGGACAGGAACGCGTTGCCCATCCCCTCGCCCTGGCTCGCGCCGCGGACGATACCGGCGATGTCGACGAAGCTCACGGTGGCCGGTACGACGCGCTCGGAGCTGAACAACTCGGCCAGCACGGCCAGCCGCGGATCCGGTACGCCCACCACGCCGACGTTGGGCTCGATGGTGGCGAACGGGTAGTTCGCCGCCAGCACGTCGTTGCGGGTCAAGGCGTTGAAGAGGGTCGACTTGCCCGCGTTGGGCAGCCCGACGATGCCGATGGTGAGAGCCACGAGGAGCCACCTTATGCCCGGATCAGGAACGCCCCCATCGCCGCTGACAGGGCGGGCAGGTCCTGGGTCCCGGCCAGTTCGCGTACGGAGTGCATCGACAGCAGCGGCGGTCCGACGTCCACCGTGGTCACCCCGAGCCGGGTCGCGGTCAGCGGTCCGATCGTGGATCCGCACGGCAGGTTGTTGTTCGAGACGAACTCCTGGGTCGGCACGCCGGCGTCCCGGCAGGCCATCCGCCACAGCGCCGCCCCGACCGCGTCGGTCGCGTACCGCTGGTTGGCGTTGATCTTGAGCAGCGGCCCGCCGTTCAGCAGCGGCCGGTTCAGCGGATCGTGCCGCGCGACGTAGTTGGGATGGACGGCGTGCCCCGCGTCCGACGACAGGCACACCGAGGCCGCCAAGGCGCGGAAATGATCTTCGTCGTCGCCGCCCAGTCCGGCCGTGATCCGACGTAGCAGGTCGGCCAGTGCCGGGCCGGATGCGCCGGACCGCGAGGAGCTGCCCACCTCTTCGTGGTCGAACGCGGCCAGTACGCAGACGTGCGGGCTATCCGCGGCGCCGGCCCGCGCGATCAGCGCCGTCAGACCGGCGTGCACGCTGCTCAGATTGTCCAACCGGCCGGAGGCGAAGAACTCCCCGCGCGGCCCGAAGACCGCCGGAGCGGCGGTGTCGTACGCCACCAGGTCACTGCCGACCACCTCGTCGGGCGCACAACCCGCCCGGTCGGCCAACAAGTCGCCGATCTCCCCCTGGCCGGGGCCGACGCCCCAGACCGGTGAGGTCTGGAACTGTCGGTCGAGCTTCACGCCGTCGTCGTTCACCCCGCGGTCGAGGTGGATCGCCAGCTGCGGGATGCGCATGATCGGACCCGTGCGGACCAGTCGCTGCTCACCGCCTTCGAGGATCAGCCGCCCGGCCAGCCCGAGCTCGCGGTCCAGCCAGCTGTTGAGCAGCGGGCCGCCGTAGACCTCGGTGTCCAGCTGGTGCCAGCCGGCCGTGGTGAAGTCGGGCCGAGGCTTCAGCACGAAGCCAGGCGAGTCGGTGTGGGCACCGACGATCCGGAAGCCCGTGGCCGGCCCGGCATCGGCCGGCACCCACCAGGCGAGCACCGCGCCGTCGCGAACCAGCACGTGACCGCCCGGAGCCACGTTCAGCCGGTCGCGCTCGTCCTGATCGACGAAACCCGCTGCCCGCAGCCGGGCCGCGCCCTCCGCGGCGGCGTGAAAGGAGGACGGTGAGGCGACGACGAAGGCCGCCAGATCGGCGATGTGCTCAGCCATGGCCCTACCCAACCGCACTCAACCGGCCCTCAGTGAGCAAGGTCCTCGTCGGTCTTGGGCATCGTGGCGGCCAGCGCGACGATGCCGGCGCAGAGTACGGCCGGGACGATCATCGCGTGGTGGATGCCCAGGTGGTTCACCAGGAAGCCGACCGCGGCCGGCCCGGACAGGAATGCGGCGTAGCCGAAGGTGACGACCAGCGCCAGCACCCGGCCGCCGCCAGCGTGCCCGGCGGCGGCGTACACCTGCGGGGCGATCATGCCGACGCCGAACCCGACCAGCGCCCAGCCGACGATCAGCAGCGGCAAGCTGGAGACCAGCGTGACGGACAGGTACCCGACGGCCGCCGTGGCCGCGCCGAAGCGCACCACCGCCCGCCGTCCGAACCGGGCCACCAACCGGTCGCCCAGCAGCCGGATCAACACCATGAAGCCGCTCACCGCGACCAGACCCAGCGCGCCCGTGGTCGAGTCGACCTGGGCCACCTCGGTCACGTGCAGCGCCGACCAGTCCATGGCCGTACCCTCCGACAGCCCGAACGCCACCGCCATGATGCCGAGCAGCCAGGCGACCCGCGGGATCTTGGTCTTGACGCCGTCGACCTCGTGCTCCACCACGGCGGCGGTCGGGGTGATCTTGACGAGCACGACCAGCACGATGGCGGCCAGCGCGGCGAGCATGATCATCAGCGGGAACACGATCGCCGCTCCCGACAGGCCGAGCAGAGCCGCGAGCACGAGAACGCACCCCGCGCCGACGAACCCGCCGACCGACCACAGGGCGTGGAAGGTGCTCATGATCGGGCGTCGTCGGGCCGACTCGACCTGCACGCCGAGGGCGTTCATGGCGACGTCCATCGCGCCGTTGCCGAGGCCGAGCAGGACGGCCCCGACCACCGCGACCGGGTACGTCGTGGCGAGCGCGAAGCTGACGGCCGCCCCGATCAGCAGCGGCAGCCCGGCCAGCGCCACCGTCCGGGCGCCGATGGAGTCGGACAACCGACCGCCGATCTGCATCCCGGTGATGCCGGCGAGTCCGGAGGTGAAGAGCAGGACCGCGATCAAGGTGGCGTCGATGTCGAGCCGTTCCCGGATCGAGGGCAGCGCGCCACCGTAGCCGCCGATGATCATGCCGTTCACGGCGAACAGCAGGGCGACCGCGACCGCGGCACGCGGCCGGGCCAGCTCGGCCGCGATCCGGGCCGAGAGTCGGTCGGTGGGGGTGAGGGTCGAGGTCAAGTCAGGAACCGATCGTGAAGCTGGTGGTCAGGGAAGCGGTGGAGTCGCCACCGACGTAGACGTCGATGGTCGTGGTGTCGACAACCCAGTCGCGGGTCGCGGCATTCCAGTAGCGCAGCTCGTTCTCGCCGAGTTCGAAGCTCAGCGTCTGCGACTCGCCGGCGTCGACGGTGACGCGACGGAAGCCCTTGAGTTCGCGCACGGGCCGGGAGGCCGTGCCGTGCCGCTGGTGGATGTACAGCTGGACGGTCTCGTCCGCGGTCCGATCGCCGGTGTTGCGGACGGTGACCGAGACGGTCACGCTCTCCCCCGCCGCCACCGTGTCGCGGTCCAGGACCAGGTCGGAGTAGTCGAACCGGCTGTAGGACAGGCCGTGGCCGAACGGGAACAGCGGCGTGCTCTCCTCGTCCCAGTACCGGCGGCCCTGGTTGGCGGGCTCGTGGGAGATCGTGTGGCTGTAGATCATCGGGACCTGACCGACGGTGCGCGGCCAGGTGAAGGGCAGCTTCCCGCCGGGGGCGACGTCGCCGAACACCAGGTCGGCGACCGCGTGCCCACCGTGGGTCCCCGGGTACCAGATGTCGAGGATCGCCGGCACGTGCTCGGCTGCCCAGCGCAGGTCCAGCGGCCGGCCGTTCATCACCAGCAGGACGACCGGGGTGCCGGTCGCGGCCACCGCCTGCAGCAGCTCGAGCTGGCGGCCGGGCAGTTCGAGGCTGGACCGCGAGGCCGCCTCGCCGATCATGTTCTGCCACTCGCCCAGGACCACGACCGCCACGTCGGATGCGGCGGCGAGGTCGGCGGCCCGTTGCAGCTCGGCGTCGTCGTCGAAGTCGGCCGGGTCCTCGGGGGTGTTGCCGCCCCACATGTCGAACATCGACGGGAAGGTCCGCTGCGCGGGCCGGATCCCGGGCGCATAGCTGACCCGGGCGGCGTCGCCGACCCGGTCCCGAAGGCCCTGCAGCACGGTGACGGTCTCGTCGAGGTCGTAGTCGAACACCCACGGACCGAGGGTGTCGCGCTGCGAGTCGGCGAGCGGCCCGATCACGGCGATCGACGCCTGGTCCGGACAGCGGCAACAGATCACCCTCGTTGCGCAGCAACACGGCCGAGCGCTGGGCGGCGGTCCGGGCGACCTCGCGGTGGGCGGGGTCGGCGAGCACCTCGCGGGCGCGGTCGGGGTCAACGTACGGCTGGTCGAACAGGCCGAGCCGGACCTTCGCGGTGAGGATCCGGCGGACGGATGCGTCGATGGTCGCCTCGTCCACCAGGCCGGCCGCGACGGCGTCGGGCAGCTGCCCGTACGCCGGATCGGCGAACGTCATCTCGAGGTCGACCCCGACGCTGACCCCGCGGGCGCCGGCCTCGGCCAGGTCGCGGGCGAAGCCGTGGGTCTTGAGATTGTGCACGGCCTGCGCGTCGCTGACCACGAAGCCCTCGAAGCCCCAGGTCTTGCGCAGCACCTGGTCGAAGAGCCAGGCGTTGCCGGTGGCCGGCACGCCGTTGAGGTCCATGTACGCGGTCATGATGTTGCCGGCGCCGGCGTCCACCGCGGCCTTGAACGGCGGCAGGTAGGTGTTCCACAGGTCGTAGTCGGACAGGCTGACCTCGTCGTAGTCCCGGCCGCCGATCGCCGCGCCGTAGCCGGCGAAGTGCTTCGGACCGGCGATGACGCGGTCCGCCGAGCCGAAGTCGTCGCCCTGGAAGCCGCGGACCTGGGCCACGGCGACCGCCGCCCCGAGGTACGGGTCCTCGCCGGCGCCCTCGACGATCCGGCCCCAACGCGGGTCCCGGGCGATGTCCACCATCGGCGCGAACGCCCAGTGGATGCCGACCGCTCGGGCTTCGCGGGCGGCGACCGCCTGCCCGGCCTCGATGGTGGCGGGATCCCAGGAGGCCGCCATGGCGATCGGGACCGGCAGGATCGTCCGCAGGCCGTGGATCACGTCGAAGCCGAACAAGGCGGGGATGCCGAGCCGGTTGCCCTCGATCGCCAGCCGCTGGAGCCGGTTGGTCTCGGCGGGATCGGTGACGAACAACAACGAGCCCGACCACGCCAGCGGCCAGCGCACCCTCGACCATGACCGGCTGCTGGGAGAAGTCGGTGTGCAGCGTCTGCTCGATCTCCTGCGACGGGGGCAGATTGAAGTAGAAGTACTGCGTCAGCTGGCCCGCCTTTTCCGCCAGGCTCAGCTGGGACAACAGACTCTCGACGCGTTCGGCGACAGCGGCATCTGACATCTGGCGAACTCCTCTGCACTGCTGACTCGGTGATGATCGGAGCCGAGTCACTGACTCGTGTAAGCTAGCCTACATGAAAGCCCGGCGGCCCACCAGCGCCGATGTCGCACAGCGGGCCGGGGTATCCCGAGCAACCGTGAGCTACGTGCTCAACGACGCCCCGCACCAGACGATCCCGGAGACCACCCGACAGCGGGTCCTCGACGCGGCCCGCGATCTCGCCTACACGCCCCATGCGGCCGCCCGCGCGCTGCGCGCCGGAGCCACCCAGTTGGTGCTGCTGGTCAACACCGGCGTCCCGTACGGCACGAACCTGTCGATCATGATCGACGCACTCGACTCCGAGGTCGCGGCCGGCGGCCGTTCGCTGGTCGTGTGGCAGCAGCGAGACCCCGCGGACCTGGCCGCCACCCTCGCCCACCTGCAGCCGGTCGTCGCGATCTCCCTCGGCCGGCTGACCACCGAGCAGCGCGGGGTGCTCGCTCGCGCCGGGATCGTGTCCGTGGAGGCGGATCCCGAGCTCGGCAAGGCTGAGTCGATCGATTTCGGCGCGGTGCTGCAGGTCCGCCATCTCGCCGAGCCGCGGCCACCGCCGAATCGGCTGCCTGACCACGAGGGAACCCCAGCTCGCGATGTTCGCCCGGGCCCGACTGGCGGGCGTGCAGTCGGCGTGCGGCGAACTGGGCCTGGTGCCACCCCTGGTCGACGCGGTGCCCGCCCCGGACGCGCTTTCGGTGCCGGACCTGGCCGCCGTGCTCGCATCCTGGACGGCCGGGCCGGACCCGATCACCGGTGTCGCCTGCTACAACGACTTCGTAGCCGCGGCCTGTCTCGCGGCGGCGGATCGGGCCGGGCTCTCCGTGCCCGGCCAGCTGGCGGTGGTGGGCATGGACGACGAAGCGATGAGCGGATTCACCAGGCCGGCGTTGACCACGGTCCGGCTGCACATGGCCGACTACGCCCGGCACCTGTGGTCCCTGGCCGCCGCCGCATTGACCGGCGAGGCCGTACCGCGAGGTACCGGTGGCGGTGCATGTCAGCATGGTCGAACGCGACAGCACCTGAATTGACCGGACCTGCGCGCCGCGTTCAGCTGCCAAAAGTTGGCATGCCTTGAGGAGGCACATGACTCTTGGACGTTCAGCAGCTCCGTGAACACTTTCCGTCACTTGCAGTCCGGGATCGCCCACTTCGACTCACCCGGCGGAACCCAAACCCCGCGGGCCGTCGCCGAAGCGGTGGCCGCCGCGCTCTGTGGCCCGCTGTCGAATCGGGGCGGCGCGGTGGCCTCCGAACGCAACGCCGACCAGGCGGTGGCGTCGTTTCGGCAGGCCATGGCCGATCTCCTGCTCGCCGATCCCCGCGGCATCGTCTACGGGCGCAGCGCCACCCAGTTGACGTACGACTTCTCCCGCCATCTGGCCAAGACCTGGTCCGCCGGGGACGAGATCGTCCTCAGCAACCTCGATCACGACGCCAACATCCGGCCCTGGGTGCAGGCCGCCGAGCGAGCCGGCGTCACCGTGCGCTGGTGGGAGTTCGACGCGGCCAGCGCCGAGCTCGCGGTCGACGACTTGGCCGCGCTGTTGACGCCGCGCACCCGCCTCGTCGCGGTGACCGCGGCGTCGAACCTGCTCGGCACGATCCCGCCGCTGCACCAGATCTCCGAGCTGGCCCACGATGCCGGCGCTCTGCTCTACGTCGACGGCGTCCACTTCACCGCCCACGCCGTGGTCGATCTGCCCCGGCTGGGCGCGGACTTCTTCGTCTGCTCGCCGTACAAGTTCCTGGGCCCGCACTGCGCCGTGCTGAGTGCCGACCCCGACCTGCTCGACTCGCTGCAACCCGACAAGCTCGCACCCTCGACCAACGAGGTGCCCGAACGTTTCGAGTTCGGCACCCTGCCGTACGAGACGATGGCCGGCGTCACCGCCGCCGTCGATTTCATCGCCGCGCACGGTACGGGGAGCCCGACCGACCGCCGGGCGCGCATCGTGTCCGGATCCACCAGTTCGAAGCGCACGAAGCCGCCCTGCGCGATGTCGTCGAGGAGCGGCTGCGGGGCTGGGAACGGGTGACGGTCCACTCCAACGCCGCTCGCCGGACCCCGACGCTGTACTTCACCATCGAGGGCGTCAGCTCCCTCGACGTTCAACGGACGCTGGCCGAGACCGACATCTTGCTCCCGGCCGGATCGTTCTACGCCTCGATGGCGTTCGAACACCTCGGACTGACCGATGCGGACGGCCTGCGGGCCGGGATGGCGCCTTACACCGACACCCACGACGTCGACCGACTCCTCGATGGTCTGGAGGTCATCATCCGGCGCTAACCTCGCTGTGCGCGGCAGCATCTGAGCGACCGGTCCGGCGCGCGGCGACGAGCAAGATCACGCCGGCGACCACCGAGAGCACCGCCGCCCCGCGCAGCAGGTCCTTCGTCCCGGCGGCCGCACCGGCCGGACCCCCGCCGCCGGCTTCGATCAAGGTGCCGGCGACGGCGACCGCGATGCCGCCGATCGCCACCAGGGCCGTCAGACTCACCCCGGCCGCCTCGCCCGCGCGGGCCGGTTCGACCACGCCCTGGATCCCGATGTTGGGCAGCGCCCAGCCCAGTCCGAGGGCGAAGCCGGTGATCCCCAGCAGCGGCACGTACAGCGCCCAGGCGTCGACCGCCGACACGGCCAGCAGACTGGCGCCACCGAAGATCAACGTGGCCGGGATGAGTACCGGCACCGGCTGCCAGGACGCCAGCCGACCGGCGAGCGGCCCCGAGATGGCCACCGCCACGGACGGGGCCAGGAACACCACGCCGGCCATGATCGGCGACAGCCCGCGGGCCTCCTGCAGGTAGATCGTGGTGCTCAGCACGGTGATCGCGTACACGATGTTGGCGACGGTGCCGCCGAGGGTGATCCGCACGAACGCGCTGTTGCGGAACAGGGACAGGTCGACCAGCGGATCTTGGACCCGGCGCTCGGTGACGACGAAGGCCACCATCAGCAGGGCGGCGAGCGCAAGACAGCCCAGGAAGAGCGGGGAGGTCCAGCCCCAGTCCCCGCCGCGGTCGGCGGCGTACGCCACCGCGACGATACCCGCGCTGACCAGCACCAGACCGAGCCAGTCGATCCGGGTCGAGGGGCCCGACGGCTTGGTCTTGGGCAGCCACATCAGGCAGCAGACGATGGCGACCGCGGCCAGCGGGACGTTCAGCAGGAACACCCACCGCCAACTGAACTGCTCGGTCAGCAGTCCGCCGATGAACGGGCCGAGCGCGGTCCCCACGTTCGCTGCCCCGAACAGCGCACCGATCGCCGCGGCCCGGCGCTGCTCGGTCACCGTGTTGGTGACCGAGGCGACGCTGACGGTGAGCAGGGTCGCGGCCCCCAGACCCTGCAGCGACCGGAAGGCGATGAGCAGCGGGTAGGAGTTCGCCAGCCCGCAGATCAGGGACGAGCCGCCGAAGATCACGAGCCCGACCACCAGCACCCGGCGGTGTCCCCGCAGGTCACCGAGTCGGCCCGCGGGAATCAGGGCGGCACCGACCGCGATCATGTACGCACTCAGGACCCACTGCATGTTGGTCGTGGTCTCGCCCAGTTCGCTTGCCATCCGCGGCAGCGCCAGGCTGAGGGCGAAGAAGTCCACCTGGACGCAGAACATCCCGACGGCCACGGCGGCGACCGCCCGGATCTCGGCGCCGGTGAACTTCACGCCAAGGCCTCACCGAAGAAGGTCAACACCCGGCCGACGGCGTCGCGCTGGGCGGCGGCCTGACCGGACCGGGTGCCGCCGAGCCGGATGCCACCGGTCCACTGCGCGTCGGTGGGCAGGTTGCCCAGCCGGATGAGGTGCCCGGTCTCGGGGTAGTGCTGGTGTTGATCGTCGGCACGCGCGCGCCGTTGGAGCAGTTCCGCCGCCATCTGGTCGGAGGGCCAGACCTCGTCGTCGGTGCCCGTGAGGATCAACAGCCGAGTGTCGATCGCGGCCGCGTCGATCTCGGCCGCCGCGATCTCGGCCGCGTGGCCGGTGGCACCGGCCGCGGTGTGCTGCAGGCCCGCCTCGTACGCGGGCCGCAGCCGCAACAGGGTCGGCCGGTGGGCCAACGTGTCGGGTCCGATCCGCCACGCGTTGCGGATCAACTGCGGCATCAGCGACCCCGTGGGAACGGGAAGCCACGGCACCGACTGACCCCCGGCGGTCCACGACGGCAGATCGGGGACGCTGCCCTCGCCCCCCATGGCCTGCCAGCTGACGCTGCTCGGACTGATCAGCACCAGCCCACGCGGGGTCCCGCCCAGCCGGCTCAGCGACGCCAGCAGTCCCTCCGCGCCCCGGGAGATGGCCATCGCCCCCAGCCGGCCGGCATCGGCGCCATCCTGGTCGCGGAGGAAGCCGAGGGCGGCCGTGAACCGTTCGAGCGGGATCGAGGCAATCTGTTTCGCCGCCTCCTCCTCACCGATCCAGCTGGCGGCGAGCGTCAGGTACCCGTGGGAGGCGAGCAGGGCGGCGTTCTCGATCTGGGAGGCGAAGCCGCCCTCGGAGCCACCGAAGCAGGCGACCGCGGGCCAGCCGCCGGCCGGCGCCGCTCCCGCTGGGCTGGCGAGCATCCCGGGGAGGTCGGCCACCTGCACCGGTTCGATCCGGACGCCGTCGGCCGCGGCCCGGCGGTGGACGGTTTGCTGGGCGCGCCCGACGCCGGCCACCTCGACGGCGACCGTAACGAGCCAGGGATCCATCGGGGGCACGAACAACTCCGGCGTGCGATCCGTACTCGCGAACTGCATCGCCCACACCGGGGCCGTGGGGTCGGCGCCGGTCCAATCGCCACTCACCGGCGCGGCCGCACCGAGGTCGAGCGGCCCGTCGGCCGGGTTGGCGAAGGTGGCCCCGGACCGCCAACTCCGGCCGAAGAGATCGGAGCCGGTCACGTCCAGCTCGACCCGGGCGCCGGCCGGGACACCGGTCACGATGATCGGTAACGGATCGCCGTGTCCGGACTCGATCGGCAACCGCACCGACACCGGGCCGCCGGTGACGTCTGCCGGAGGCGTCGCCGGCGGGGCCACGCTGGGCTCCTCCGCCGCTTCCCGCTGGTCGATCAGCGAGCTCTGTTTGTCGAACCACTTCGGGAACACCGCGGAGACCAGGCCGGCAATGCCCAGCAGCACGTACGGCAACACCCAGTAGCAGAGCACCGACAGCAGCGATCCCGTGTCCTGGTTCGACGCGTTCCCGTCGACCAACGGCGGGATCGCCGAGATCACCGTCATCAGCGCGAACACCGCCACCCACAGCCAGGTCATCGCGGTGGTGATGTAGCGGAATCCGTCGCCCTTCGCGGTCTCGGCGTCCACCGAGGCGGCCGCGTACTCCCGGACGAACGGTCGCCCGATCACGATGCCGCCGACGGCGACGAGCAGCAGACCGAGATTGCTCAGCGGCTGCAGCCACATCTGCAAGGCCGCGTCGCTCACCACGAACGACGCGATCGCGAGCAGGACGAAGACGACGAGACTGCCGACCTCCAGGCTGCGCCAGGGCTGTTTGCGTAGGCGGCCGATGAGCTGAGCGGCTACCGCCACCGCGAGGGCGATGCAGATGGCGAGACGAAGATCGACGTTGCCGACCAGGATCCAGTACAGAATCCACGGCAGAAAACCAAGCACGAAGCCCACGGGCACTCCTTGATGTCGGGCTCATTCAACCGGATCCGAGGACCGGCTGCATGCGTCCCCCGTGTGACCAGAACTGGCACACTGTCGTCGTGCTGAGCTCCGAGGGCACGGCCCGGTTGATGGCGTTCGCCGACGCGGTGGTGGCCATCGCCATCACGTTGCTGGTGCTGCCCCTGGTGGACATTCCGCAGGAGGCCGCCAGCACCTCGCTGGCCGAGGTCTGGGCCAACCACCAGGCCGAGTTCTTCATGTTCGCCCTCAGCTTCGCCGTGATCGCCCGCCTCTGGGTGTCGCACCACAACCTCGGCGAGCGGATGGCGCGCGGCGACCCGTTCGTGTTGATCATGACCCTGATCTGGCTGTTCACGGTGGTGTTCCTGCCGTTCCCGACGGAGCTGATGGGCGAACTCGGCAACACCCGACCGGTGTCCTCGCTCTACATCGCCACCATGGCTGTCGCCGTCACCACGCTGGCGGTCCAGGGTCGATACCTGAGTCGTCACCCGGCCATGTGGCGTGAGGGCTGGAGCAGGCGACAGATGCAGGTCTGGGTGGTGGGCTGGTGGTCGAATCCGCTGCTGGCCGGGTCTGGCCCTGCTGCTCGCTCTGTTCGTCCCCGGGGTCGGGATCTGGGCGATGCTGATGTTGTTCCTGGACGGGCCCATCTCCTGGCTCGCCCTCCGCCGTTCGGGGCTGCCGGCCGAGGACGAGGAAGCCCCAGCCACCCAGTCCGCGTCCGATCCTGTCGAAGGCTGAGACATTCCGAGGCCGGCATCCGCGGAATTGTCAGCCGGGCCGGGCAAGATGCGAGGCATGGAATCCGGAGCGGTCATCGGCGTACTCGTCGCCCTGCTCGTCGGGTTGGCCGTGGGCGCGGTGACCGTCGTGGTGGTGGGCCGGGCCCGGCAGCAGGCGGTTGGGGCCCAGTCCGAGTCAGCAGGCGCCGCCGCCAAGACCGAGTTCGCCCACGCGCAGACGTTGGTGGCGCACGCCCGGTCCGAGGCGGCGGAAGCCCGATCCGAGGCCGCCCAGACCCGGGCGGAGCTGGCGCAGGCGCGACAGATCGCCGCGGACGCGCGGACCGAGGCTGCACACGCACAGGCCGAGGCGGCCGAGGTGTCGGCCGAGGTGGCCAAGGCGCAGGCCGAGCGCGACGCCGCGATCGAACGGGCCCGGGAGCTCGCCGCGGACCGGGAGGTCCTCACGAACCAGTTCAAGGTGCTGTCCCACGAGACGATGGAGCGGCAGGGCAAGGTCGCCGACGCCCAGGCCGAGGTGCGGCTCAAGGCCACCGAGCAGTTGATGACTCCCGTCCGGCAGAGCCTGGACGCGTTCAACCTCCGGTTGACGGAGGTGGAGAAGGAGCGGGTGCGGATGAGCACCGATCTGCGCGGCCAGGTGCAGGCGGTGCAGCAGACGGGCGAGATCCTGCGCCGGGAGACGGCGGCGCTGGTCACCGCCCTGCGCAAGCCGCAGATCCGCGGTTCGTGGGGGGAGACCCAGCTCAAGCGAGTGGCGGAGCTGGCGGGCATGATGTCGCGCTGCGACTTCGACCTGCAGCGCACCACCCGCGACGAGCAGCGCGTGCTGCGCCCCGACATGATCGTCAACCTGGCCGAGGGCCGGCATGTCTTCGTCGACTCCAAGGTGCCGCTGAGCGCGTTCCTGGAGGCGATGGAGACCGACGACGAACGGTTGCGGGCCGAACTGCTGGAGAAGTACGCCAAGCACGTCCGGACCCACGTCGATCAGTTGTCCGGCAAGCAGTACTGGCGGGCGGCGGACACCCCCGAATTCGTGGTCCTCTTCCTGCCCAGCGAGGCGTTCTTCGCCGCGGCGCTGGAGCAGGTCCCGGATCTGTACGACTATGCGGCCAGTCGCGACGTCGTCATCGCCACGCCGACCACGCTGATCGGGATGCTGCGGGCGATCGCGTACGGCTGGAAGCAGGCGGCACTCGCCGAGAGCGCGGCCGAGGTGTTCCGGCTGGGCCGCGAGCTGCACGACAAGCTCGGCCTGATGGGCAACAAGTTGGACAAGCTGGGCCGGGCGTTGCGGTCGTCGGTGAACGCGTACAACGAGACCATCGCCACCGTCGAGGGGACCGTGCTGGTCCGGGCCCGCCGCTTCCGGGATCTGAAGGTGAGCGAGCAGGACCTGATCTCGCCGAGCGCGGTCGAGGACCCGGTGCGCCAGATCGCCGCCCCGGAACTCGTCGAGGACGCGATCGCCGTGGACACGCTCATCGATCGGAACGTGGGCCGGGGTCGGCGGCGCCGCGCATTACCGGAGCGGGATGCGCTGGTCCGCTCCGACCCTGACCTGCTGGAACTGGTGAGCCAGGACGTCGCGGAGTTGGGGGGCGAGGAGGAGCAGGAGCGGCGTTCGTCCTGAGCCGGCTCAGTTCTGGCTCGCTCAGTCGTTGATCGCGCCGGCCCGCAGGTCGCGCCGCAGTTCCGGCGGCAAAGCGAAGACCAGCGACTCCTCGGTCAGCCGCTCCTCCACCGCCGCCGGATAACCCCGCTCGACCAGGAAGTCCAGCACGCCGGCCACGAGGGGGTCCGGCACCGAGGCGCCACTCGTCACGCCGACCGAGGCGACGCCGGTCAGCCAGTCCTCGGAGATCTCGCCGGCGTTGTCCACCCGGTGCGCGGCCTTCGCGCCGGCCTCCAGGGCCACCTCGACGAGGCGGACCGAGTTGGAGGAGTTCGCGGACCCGACCACGATCACCAGATCGGAGTGGGCCGCGATCTGCTTGATCGCGAGCTGCCGGTTCGACGTCGCGTAACAGATGTCGTCGCTGGGCGGATCGATCAGCTGCGGGAACTTGGTCCGCAGCCGGTCGACTGTCTGCAGCGTCTCGTCCACGCTCAACGTGGTCTGCGACAGCCAGGCGACCCGACTCGGATCCTGCACGGCGAGCTGGTCGACGTCCGCCGGGGACTCCACCAGGGTGATGTGCTCCGGCGCCTCGCCGGTGGTGCCCTCGACCTCCTCGTGCCCGGCGTGCCCGATCAGCATGATCTCCAGGCCTTCGCGGGCGAACCGCTTCGCCTCGGCGTGCACCTTGGTGACCAAGGGGCAGGTGGCGTCGATGGTCTTGAGGGAGCGGTCCTTGGCCTCGGCGTGCACCGCGGGCGACACGCCGTGGGCGGAGAAGACCACCGTCGAGCCCTCCGGCACCGACTCGAGTTCGTCGACGAAGATCGCGCCTCGCTCCTCCAGATCCTCCACGACATGCTTGTTGTGCACGATCTGCTTGCGGACGTAGACCGGCGCGCCGTAGCGCTCCAGCGCCTTCTCCACGGTGATCACCGCGCGGTCGACGCCCGCGCAGTAGCCGCGGGGGGCGGCCAGCACGACTCGCTTGTCGGTAGTCACGGCGTCACTCACGGCGTCGAGTCTAGGTGTGCCCGCAGCTGCGTACTTCGCTGTTGTTGGTACGGGCAGTCGAGTCCGGCGAACACGTCTGGGTACCGGGCGAGCGCTCGGTGGTCACGAAGCACCAGATCGCCGGCCCGCTGCACGATCGCGGCCGCGACCGGGTTCTCCCGCGCCGCCACGGCTCCCCGCCGCAGCCGGTCGTCGGTATCGGCATGACCCGCGAGGACGGCCGCTTCGACCCAGACCGCGGCGTACCAGGGCCGCCAGAGCGCGGGCAACCAGGAGCCCCAGACATCATGGTCGTCGATGTCCGCCGAGAGTCGGTCCAGCGCCACCCCCGGACGGTTCTGGTGGAGGGCGACCAGGGCGTCGAAGGTGGGAGCCCAGCCGGTACGGCAGCTGTCCAGTCTCGACCGATCGCCGGTGAGCTCCAGGGTGAGATCGGTCCAGGCCTCGCCGCGCGTCAGCATCACCGAGCAGGGCGTGCACCATGGCCAGCGCATACGTGGTGACGTTGAGCGTCCGCGCGATGGGCCGACCAGACCGATTCCAGGCGGTCAGGAATCGCTCGCCCTGTGCCGCCGCGCGGTGCAGGTGCCCGGCCATCGCATCTACCTTGATCCGCCGTGAAGTGGCCAGATGGTCCTGCTCGCGGTACGTGGCCAAGCTGGCGAGACGATCGGCGAACAGGGCGGCCTGCGGCAGGTCACCGACGCCGAGATGGACCTCCGAGGCCATCAGCAGGTAGTCGTTGAACTGGTACGCGGTCGATGCGTCGAGGGGCAGCAGGTCGAGCACCTCGCCCCGACGCCGCACCCAACCCAGCGCGGCGGTCAGGTCGCCGCGGGCGAGGGAAACCGCGCACAGCTGGTCGAGGGCCACGCTGCGGACCAGCGGTGCCGCCGCCTGCTCCGCCAGCCGTAGGGCTTGGAGGGTCAGGGCCTCACTGTGATCGGTCTCGACCGGGCCGGAGGCGGTCGCGACGGCGATGGCTCCTTCGACGGCCGGCGAACCGTCGGAGTACGCCCGCGCATCGGCGAGCCAGCGGGCCCCCTCCTCGGCGGTCGGTAGGACTGCGATGATGCCCGGCATCATGTTCAGGTAGATCACCATCCAGGCGCGGCAGTCCGCGGCGGCGGATCGATCGCCCAGGTCGAGGGCCTCGGTCGTGGCGGCGTCGAGGAGTCGGAGGGTCTCGTTGCCGGTGACTCGGGCGGCGGCAACGCCGGCGGCCAGCCGCAGCAGCCGGATCCGCTCGCGGCCCGTAACTGCTTGTTGGGCCGCTTGTTCGTACCGTCGTTGCGTCTCAGCGGGTAGGCCGCGGAGCAGGAGCTGTTCGGCCAGCTGTTCGGCCAGCGCACCGGCCGGGGCTTCGAGGTCGTGCTCGGCGGCCCACCCGAGCGCGGCTCGGGCGTCGTCGGCGATCCGGTCGAAGCGCCCGCACCACTCATCGTCAGGGACCTGGCCGGCGAGGGCGGTCAGCTGCTCCGAGCACCACCGCCGGTGGCTCGCGTGGACTGCGGCGGCCTGGCCGCCGAGGCCGACCTGCTCGGCCGCGTACTCCCGGATGGCTTCCAAGGCGCGGTAGCGGGTCGGCCGCCCCGGCGACGCCACGATCAGGTGGTGGTCGGCCAGTCGGGCCAGCGCGTCCGCGACGTCGAAACGGGCGCCAGCGCTACCGCTGACGGAGGTGGCGGCGGTGACGTCGAACCAGGTGGCGAACACCGAGACCACGCCCAGCAGCGTCTGGTCGGCGGGTTCGAGGAGGTGATAGCTCCACCCGATCGCATCCCGCAGGGAACGGTGACGATCCGCGCTCTGCGACCCGGTGGTCAGGTATCGCAGCTGGTGATCCAGCCCGGCGATCAGCCCGTCCAGCCCGAGCGAGGGATAGCGACCCGCGGCGAGTTCGATGGCCAACGCCATCCCGTCCAGCGAGCGGCATAACACGCTCACCTGCTGGTGGTCCAGACCGTGCTCACCACCGGCGGCCACGGCGCGCTCGAGGAAGAGTTGGACCCCGTCTCCGCCGCCGTCGACGACCGACAGTCCAGGAACTTCGTAGACCCACTCGAACGGGGCCGCCAGCCGTACCCGGCTGGTGGCGACCAGGTGCAGCGACGGACAGCCGGACAGCAGCCGGGCCACGCACGCCCGCGCGGCGTCGAGCAGGTGCTCGCAGTTGTCGAGGACGAGCACCGCGTCGGTGCTGCGCAAGACGGTGACCACGGCATCGGCGAGCGACCCGCCGGGCGGCTCGGCCACCCCGACCGCCGACGCCACGGCGGGGATGAGCATCGCCGGATCGGTGACCTGAACCAGGTCGACGAACCAACCTCCGTCGCGTCGGGTCGCGGCGAGATCCCGCACGACCTGCACGGTCAGCCGGGTCTTGCCCACCCCACCCGGACCGGTGACCGTCACCATCCGGTGCTCGCCGATCGCCGCCGACAGCGTGGTCTCCTCGACCGTGCGACCGACATAACTGGACACGGCGGCGGGCCATCGGCCGAGATCGGGCGCCACGTCATCGAGCGCCGCGTCAAGCCCGGCGCGCGCGGCCTGCCGAGCCAGGCTGCGCCGGTCGCTCACCTGCAACTTGCGCATCAGCGACGACACGTGGGACTCGACGGTACGTACGGACAGGCACAACTCATCGGCGATCTGGCTGTTGGTCAGGTGCGCCTCGATGAGGGACAACACCTCACGCTCCCGGGCCGTGACCGCTGAGGCTGCCGAACGTTCGCTCGTCACTACCCGCCATTGTCGCGCGTCCCGGCCGACCACGGACCCCCAAAGATCCGTGGTGGCCACGGATGCCAAGCGGCTGGCCGAGTAGCGACTCTGGACTCCTCTGCGGGACACGGCGGGAGACGACGGGAGACTGGCAATGACCTTTGATCCGATGCAGTACAAGACGACCACGCGGCAACAGTGGGAGGACGCGGCCGAGGCCTGGCATGGCTGGGGACCGGTACTAGAAAGGTGGCTCGGCGAGGCCACCGAGCGGATGCTCGACGCCGCCGGGGTCGAGCAGGGCAGTCACGTTCTGGACGTCGCGGCCGGCGCCGGCGGGCAGAGCCTGACGGCGGCCCGACGGGTCGGAGCGAACGGCCGGGTGCTGGCCACCGACATCTCCCCGACCATCCTCAGCTACGCGGCGAAGTCCGCCGCCGAAGCCGGGCTGAGCAACGTCGAGACGCTGGTGGCCGACGGTGAGAGCCTCGACGGCCCCGCCGACGGCTCCTTCGACGCCGTGATCTCCCGGCTGGGACTGATCTACTTCCCGGACCAACAGCGCGCCCTGGCCGGGATGCGACGAGCCCTCCGCGACCGTGGCCGGATCGCGGCGGTCGTCTATGCCGCCGCGGATCGCAACGAGTTCTTCTCGATCCCGGTGTCGATCATCCGGGCCCGGGCCCAGCTGCCGCCGCCGCTGCCGGGCCAGCCGGGCCCGTTCAGCCTCGCCGCGCCCGGGGTACTCGAGTCAGCACTCGACGAAGCCGGATTCACCGACGTGACCGTGGAGGCGGTGGTCGCTCCCTTGCGACTCGCATCGGCGGCGGAGTGCGTCCGGTTCGAGCGCGAGTCGTTCGGGGCGTTGCACCAGATGCTCGGCGGCGTCCCCGCCGACGAGCGGGCCGCCGTCTGGGACGAGATCGAGGTCGCCCTGCGCCGGTTCGAGGGTGCGGGAGGGTTCGTCGGCCCGTGCGAGTTGCTGGTGGCGTCGGGGACCCGATGATCACCGCCGACTCGCGGGTCACCGTGGCTGCGGTCCAGGCGACGTACGTGTTGATGGACACGCAGGCAACCCTGGCCAAGGCGGTCGATCTGCTCGGTCAGGCCGCCGCTCGGGGGGCGAGCATCGTCGTCTTCCCCGAGGTGTTCATCCCCGGCACGCCGATCTGGATCGACTCCGAGCCGATCTGGCACGGCGACGAGGACTGGTACGCGTTGCTCGTCGACCAGGCCGTCGTCGTGCCGGGACCGGTCACCGACGCGCTCGGTGCCGCGGCGAGAGAGGCCGGCGTCTACCTGGTGATCGGGGTGGAGGAGCGGGAGCCGTACGGCGCCACGATCTACAACACCACGCTCTATTTCGCGCCCGACGGCCAGCTGGTGGGCAAGCATCGCAAGCTGATGCCCACCGGATCGGAGCGGACCGTCTGGGGCATGGGGGACGGCTCCACCCTCCCGGTGATCACCACGCCGTACGGTCGGCTGAGCGGTCTGACGTGCTGGGAGAACTACATGCCGCTCGCCCGATTCTTCCTCTACGCCCAAGGCGTCGACATCTGGGCGGCGCCGACGCTGGCATCCGGTGACGGCTGGGTAAGGAGCATGCGGCACGTGGCCACCGAATCCGGTTGCTTCGTGATCGGGGTGAACCCGTGCCTGCACGTCGATCAGATCCCCGCCGATTTCCCGCACCGGGAACGGCTCTGCGCCGGGCGGGAGCGCGACGACCCCTGGATCGAGCCAGGCAACAGCGTGATCATCGGGCCGTCCGGAGATCTGTTGGCCGGGCCGCTGCGGCAGGCGGAGTCGATCTTGGTCGCCGAAGTCGATCTCGCCATCGTGCACGCCGCGCGTCGACGCTTCGACGCGGTGGGGCACTACCACCGACCCGATGTCTTCCGGCTGAGCGTCGACACCAGACCGCGCCCGGCCGTCGTTGTCAGCGGCGAACCCAGAGACCGTCTGCCCGCTCCTCTACTGTGAGCGGGTGGGTCTGGAATCCTCCCGGGAACATCCGCAACCGCTGCGTCGCGTCACGGCCGCGGTGCGCGGCTGGATCGACCGCTTGGGTGCGGTCTGGGTCGAAGGCCAACTGATCGAGATCAGCCGGCGGCCGACCGGGCGCACCGTCTTCATGACCATGCGGGACCCGCTGGCGAACGTCTCGGCCAGCATCGCCGCGTCCACCACGACCCTGGCCGAGGCCGGCCCGCTGACCGAGGGTGCGACCGTGGTGGCGCGGTTGAAACCGTCCTACTACGAGACCGCTGGGCGGTTCTCGTTCTACTGCGACGCGATCTCACTGGTCGGCGAGGGCCAGTTGTTGGCCCGGCTGGAGCAGACGAAGCGACTGCTGCAGGCGGAGGGACTGTTCGATCCGGCGCGGAAGAAGCGCCTGCCTTTCCTGCCGGCGGAGGTCGGGTTGATCACCGGCGCGGACAGCGCGGCCGAGCGCGACGTGGCCGAGAACGCTCGGCGACGCTGGCCGGGGGTGCGGATCCGGGTCCGGCACGCGCTGGTCCAGGGTCCGCAGGCCGCGCAGCAGATGATGGCGGCTGTCGCCGAGCTGGACGCCGAGCCGAGCGTGGACGTGATCGTGATCGCGCGAGGCGGCGGCTCGCTGGAGGATCTGCTGCCGTTCTCCGACGAGGGCCTGGTGCGCGCGGTGTTCGCCTGCCGGACGCCGGTGGTCAGCGCCATCGGCCACGAGAGCGACACTCCCCTGCTCGACCTGGTTGCCGACTACCGCGCTTCGACCCCGACCGACGCCGCCAAGCGGGTCGTACCCGACGTCGCCGACGAGGCAGCCCGGGTCGGGCAGGCCCAGGAACGGCTCCGGGTGGCCGTCCGGAGCCGGGTGGCGCGGCAGCGCGAGTGGCTGGACGGGCTGCGGTCGCGACCGGTGTTGGCCGATCCGACCGCCAGTTTCGGCCTCCGGCGGACCGAGATCGGCGGCCTCGCCGCGCGAGCCGAGCGCGCCCTGACCCTGCGGCTGGCGCACGAGTCCAGCGCGGTCGAGCACACCGTGGCCCGGGTCCGGGCGATGTCGCCCAAGGCGACCCTCGAGCGGGGGTACGCCATCCTGGTCGCCGCCGACGGCTCTGGCGTGATCTCGGTGGCCGACGTGGCCGCCGGCGAGGAGCTGACCTCGTACCTGTCGGACGGCCGACTCCGGATGTCCGTGATCGCGGCCGAGGCAGGAGGCCGCGCGTGAGCGACGACCAGCCGGCCCCGGAGGCGCTCAGCTACGAGCAGGCCCGCGAAGAGCTGGTCCGAGTCGTCCAGCAGCTCGAGTCGGGCGGCACGCCGCTGGCGGAGTCGCTCGCGCTCTGGGAACGTGGCGAGCGCCTCGCCGCCTTGTGCCAGGAGTTCCTCGACGGCGCCCAAGCCACGATCGAGGCCACCCGCGGGCCAGACCGGCTCAGCGAGAGTTGAGCGTGGCCGCGAAGGCCTCGAGGCCCTCGTAGGACGTGTCGCCGACCACGATCGTCGTCACCTGAGGCGTCGACCAGACGAGCGAGCGGGTCCTGCCGTCCGGGCTGATCCGGCGCTCCCAGGCCTGCTCGCCGAGCTGGCTGGTCCCGTCGACAGTGCCCTCGCGGGTCTTCACCTCGAGAAAGTCGTCGGGCTGCAGGTCGCCCTGGTTCACGGCGATGAAGACGTCCTCCGGCGACAGGAAGCCGAGCTCCCACAGGTTGCGCACGGATGGCTGGTCGTTCAGGTACGTCTCCCCGGTCGGCACCCATTCGGCCTGGGTGGGTCGCCAGCTCGTCGGCAGTCCGGTCGGGGCGAGCACCGGGTAGGGCGCCTCCTGCCGCGCCTTCGCGAGCACCGACCGGTAGTCCACGACGTTGACCGGATGGTCGGACAGGTTGCGGGTGAAGAAGAAGGTGATGATCAGCAACGGGATCAAGATCACCGCCAGCGACCGGATCAGGTCACCGGCGGTCGCCGGTCGCCTCGGTGCCCTGCCCGCCTGTGCCACCGGGCCATTCTTCCACCCAGGTGCGAGCAACGCCGATACCGAACGGAGCGCTAGGGGAGTGAGTGAGGCGATAGACTCAGTCAGCGTGCCGAAGCCCACCGACTCGCATGCTCCCGACCACGTCCCGCAGCCGGGTGAGGGCAAGCACGAGCCGCCCCCGCCCAAGGACCTGCTGGCCGCCAACGAGGGCAAGCAGCGCGTCATCGATGTGGACGGGGTGCCGTGGGCCCGGATCCCGCTGCAGACTCGGGCCTTCGAGGGCGGGGAGGACTTCGCCGCGCTGATCGGCGACTACGTGGCCGCCGCCGTCGATCCGATCCTGGCCGACGAGGAGTTGGCGCCCGGGCTGTCGCGCACCTGGTACGTGGTGTCGAGCGAGAAGATCGTCGCCATCGCCCAGGGGCGGTCGTACTTCCTCTGGGACATCAAGCCCGGCTTCTGGGCCAAGACGCTCAGCCGATTCGTCGTGAAACTGCCGACCGGTATCGGCCTCGGTACGCCGTGGACCATGCAGCTGGCCATCCAGGAGGCGGGTCTGCCCCGGATCCTGGCCGCCTCCGCCGCCAGTGCGGTCGGCAAGGTGATCGGCAAGCGCGGCTGGTTCTACCAGGTGGCCGGTCACAACGTGAATGCCATCGACGGACCGGCAGAAACCAACGTCTACCCCGCCAACGTGTCGGCGAAGCTGGCCCCGAAGGAGCCGGACAAGGCGTCCGGGGACATCCGCCGCGCCATCCGGGCCCGGGTCCCCGCCGAGATCGGTGAGCGGCTGGGCGGGGTGACGATCATCGACGCGAACGACCTGGGCCGCAACGTCCTCGGCCAGGAGAGCGACCGGCCGGATGACTTCTTCGCCAAGCTGTTCGCCGACAATCCGGCCGGACAGGGCCGCCAGCAGACCCCGATCACCATCTGCCTGCGGCTCTGAGCCGGCTCCGGATGGAGGAGCTGGTCACCCTCGGCCGAGCTGACGGCCCGCGCGGCGAGGTCCTACTGCGCCGGCGCGGCACCGGCGACGACGCTGTGACCGAGTTGATCGTCAACGGCGTCTTCGCGATGGACAGTACGGATCCCAGTTCCGAGCGGGCGCTGGGCCGGGTGCCGCTGCCACTGGACGGGTCCCGGGTGCTGCTCGGCGGCCTCGGACTCGGCTACACCGCGCTGGCCCTGCTCGAGCGGGACGTGACTCATCTCGATGTCGTGGAGCTGGAACCCGCGTTGCTGGCGTGGGCCGAGCGGCACCTCACCCAGCCGCTGGGCCGCGTCGCCGCCGACCCTCGGGTCCGACTCCGGGTCGGTGACGTCGCCGACGTCCTGGCCCGGCGCGACGCCGGCCCGTGGGAGGCGATCCTGCTCGACGTCGACAACGGCCCCGACTTCTTGATCCATGAGCACAACGCGCGGCTGTACGGACCAGCCGGCCTCCGGCTGGCGTACGAGCGGTTGGCGCCCGGCGGTGTTTTCGCCATCTGGTGTCAAGGTCCGAGTCCGGTCCTACGCGCGGGGTTGGCAGAGGTGGGACCGCAAGTGGCCGAGCACGTCCACCGCCACCGGCGCGGCCGCCGCAGCTGGTCGTACGTGATCTACACCGTCCGCCACCCGTAGGCCAGAATGTGGCCATGCCAGCCGACCAGGCCCACCCGCCCGCGACCGACGACGCCCAGGACTATCGGATCGAACGCGACACGATGGGCGAGGTGCGGGTGCCGGCCGCGGCGCTGTACCAGGCGCAGACCCAGCGGGCCGTGGAGAACTTCCCCATCTCGGGCGTACCCGATCGACAGCGCCCTGATCAGCGCGCTGGGCCGGATCAAGGGTGCGGCGGCCAAGGTCAACGCCGACCTCGGGGTACTCGACTCCGGCATCGCCGCCGCCATCGCCGCCGCGGCCGCCGAGGTCGCGGCCGGACACCACGACGAGCACTTCCCGCTCGACGTGTTCCAGACCGGCTCGGGCACCTCCAGCAACATGAACACCAACGAGGTCATCGGCTCCCTGGCCAGCCGGGCCCACGGCCAGACCGTGCACCCCAACGACCACGTCAACGCCTCGCAGTCCAGCAACGACGTGTTCCCGAGCGCCATCCACATCGCCGCGACCGACGGCCTGGTCAACTCCCTGCTGCCGGCGCTGCGGCATCTCGAGACCGCCTTGCTGGAGAAGGCGGCCGAGTTCGACACGGTGGTCAAGAGCGGCCGGACGCACCTGATGGACGCGACACCGGTCACCCTCGGCCAGGAGTTCGGTGGCTACGCCGCCCAGATCCGGTACGGCATCGAACGGGTCGAGGCCGCGCTGCCCCGGGTGGCCGAGCTGCCGCTCGGCGGCACCGCCGTCGGAACCGGGATCAACACCCCGGCCGGCTTCTCCCCCGCGGTCATCGCCCTCGTCGCCGAGCAGACCAACCTGCCGCTGACCGAGGCCCGGAACCACTTCGAGGCCCAGGGCGCGCGGGACAGCCTGGTCGAGGCTTCCGGCGTGCTGCGCACCATCGCCGTGAGTCTCAACAAGATCGCCAACGACCTGCGCTGGATGGGGTCGGGCCCGCGGGCCGGCCTCGGCGAGATCGCGCTGCCCGACCTGCAGCCCGGGTCGTCGATCATGCCGGGCAAGGTGAATCCGGTGATCTGCGAGGCCACGATGATGGCCTGCGCCCAAGTCCTCGGCAACGACACGACGGTCGGCATCGCCGGCGCCTCGGGCAACTTCGAGCTGAACGTGATGCTCCCCGTGATCGCCCGCAACGTGTTGGAGTCGATCCGGCTGATGGCCAACGTCAGCGAGTTGCTGGCCGACAAGTGCGTGGCCGGCATCGTGGCCAACGCCGAGCACTGCCGAAACCTCGCCGAGTCGTCGCCGTCGATCGTCACGCCGCTGAACCGCTACATCGGGTACGAGAACGCGGCCACCGTCGCCAAGGCCGCACTGAAGGAGAACAAGACGATCCGCCAGGTGGTCCTGGACCATGGTTTCGTCGCCGACGGTCTGCTCACCGAGGAGCAGCTCGACGCCGCCCTGGACGTGCTGTCGATGACCCGCCCGCCGACCTGACCGGGCGGCAGACGCTCCGTTCGGCCATCGCGACCAGCACCTCGACCGCCGCCTCGGTCGACAGACCGCGTCCGGTCGCGAGGGCGTCGTAGGTCTCGAAGCTGCTGATCACCCACAAGATGTCCGCGGCCTGCTCGACGGTGATGTCGTCGCGCAGCTCTCCGTCCTCGCCCAGCCGCCGGGCCACGTACGCGATGCCGCCGGCCCGTTCGGCGTCGATCCGGGCGAGCGCGCCACCCACGGCGTCGGGGTCGATCCGGCCGAGGGAGTACAGCACCCGGTAGAGGTGCGGGTCCCGGGCGAGCATCCGGGTGGCCGCCGCCAGGGAACCCCGCAGGTGGGTCCGGGCGTCCGCCACCGCGACCGCTGCGGTCAGCTCGGCCAGCCCCGTACGGCCCCAGAGGTCGTCGACGAAGGCGTCGAAGAGTCCCGCCCGCGACCCGAAGACGAGATAGATCGTGGACCGCGCGACCTTGGCCCGACGGGCAACGGCGTCCAGGCTCACCGGCTCGGTCGGAGCCTGCCGCAGCTGGTCGGCGAACGCGTCCAGGATCCGCCGCCTGGTCTCCTCGGCGTTCTCCGCCCGCTGGCGCTGCTCGTACCTCCGCGTGCTCACCGGGTCAGTCTCCCACATTCATCAGACAGCTTGACTTTTGAACTACGCTCCGTATTCTGAACTACATGCTGTCTCTTCGAATCGAACTCCAACTGGCCCGTGATCGTGATCGGGGCCGGTCCGGCCGGCCTGGTGACGGCGATCTCCCTCGCCCACGCCGGGATCCGCGTGCTCGTGCTCAACCGGCGGGCCGGGGTCTGGGAGGCACCGCGGGCCACCGTCGTCAGCCTGCGGAGCATGGAGCTGTTCCGCTCGTGGGGACTCGAGGACGAGATCCGCGCGACTGGCGACGAGGTCGAGTGGCTGATGCGCGTCAGCCCGACCCTCGCCCGGGTCGGCGAAGGCCACTCGATCGAGGTCGGGTACCCGACCGCGGAGCAGAGTGCAGCGACTGAGTCCGACCCGGCCGGCCGCCATCCCGCAGGATCAGCTCGAAACGGTGCTCACCCGACACCTCCACCGGCTGCCGCACGCTCGGCTGGCGGAGGGCACGGAGGCGATCGACATCCGGTTCGAGGAGGGCGGCGCGTGCGTCGTCGTCCGCGACGTCGCGTCCGGGACCCGGCGGGAGTTCCATGGACGGTACGTCGTCGCGGCCGACGGCGCCCACAGCCGGACCCGGGACGCCCTGGGAATCAAGGCCCGGACCTGGCGCACGCCGACACTCGCGCTCAGTGTCTTGTTCCACGCGCCGGTGTGGGACGTCGTGGGTCCGCACCGCTACGGCATCTACGTCGTCGACAACCCGCAGCCGGCGGTCCTGCTGCCCGCGGGACACCAGCGACCGGTGGGTACACAGCGTGTCCTGGCAGCACGGCGAGCCGGAGCCCGCTGCGGACGAGGCGAGCCTGCTCGCCCGGATCCGCGCCTCGGTCGGGATCGACGACCTGCCCATCCGGCTGGTTCGGACCGACCGGTTCTCCTTCTCGGCGGGCCTCGCCGACTCGTTTCGGGCCGGCCCCGTGTTCTTGACCGGGGACGCGGCGCACCGGGTGACTCCCCGAGGCGGGACCGGGATGAACAGCGCCATCGCCGACGGCCGCGATCTCGCCTGGAAGCTGTCCTGGGTGTTGCACGACTGGGCGCCGGAGAGCCTGCTGGACAGCTACGAGGCGGAGCGACGGCCGGTGGCCGAGCACAACCTCGTCCGCAGCCTCGACCCGTTCGGCAGCCGCCGGCCCTGGACCGAGGAGGTGCAGATCGACCTGGGCGGGCGCATCCCGCACCGCTGGATCGAGGGTCCACAGGGCCCGATGTCCACCCTCGACCTGCTCGGCCCCGACCTCACCCGAATGGCCGACGGAACCCTGGTCCGCCCGGACGGCGTGCCCTGGGAGGACCGGCTCAGCTCAGCGGCACGTCCTCCAGCATCTCGGTGACCAGGGCCGCGATCGGCGAGCGCTCCGAGCGGTGCAGGGTGACGTGGGCGAACAGCGGGTGGCCCTTGAGCTTCTCCACCACCGCGACCACGCCGTCGTGCCGGCCGACCCGCAGGTTGTCGCGCTGGGCGACGTCGTGGGTCAGCACGACCCGGGAGTCCTGGCCGATCCGGCTGAGCACGGTCAGCAGCACGTTGCGCTCCAGCGACTGCGCCTCGTCGACGATCACGAACGCGTCGTGCAGCGACCGGCCGCGGATGTGGGTCAGCGGCAGCACCTCGAGCAGCCCGCGCTCCAGCACCTCCTCGATCACCACCTTGGAGGTCACCGCGCCGAGGGTGTCGAAGACGGCCTGGGCCCAGGGCGCCATCTTCTCCCCCTCGGTGCCGGGCAGGTAGCCGAGCTCCTGGCCGCCGACCGCGTACAGCGGCCGGAAGACCACCACCTTGGCGTGCTGCCGGCGCTCCAGCACCGCCTCCAGACCGGCGCACAGCGCCAGGGCCGACTTGCCGGTGCCGGCCCGGCCGCCGAGCGAGACGATGCCGATGCTCGGGTCCAGCAGCAGGTCCAGCGCCACCCGCTGCTCGGCGGAGCGGCCGTGGATGCCGAACGCGTCCCGGTCGGCCTTGATCAGCCTGAGCTCCTTGCCCGGGGTCACCCGGGCCAGCGCCGATGCTGCCGCCGCCCAGCAGCACCACCCCGGTGTGGCAGGGCAGGTCGCGGGCGGCCTCCAGGTCCAGGACGCCGGGCTCGTACAGCCGGTCGATCTCGCTCGCGGTGGCCTCGACCTCGGCCATCCCGGTCCAGCCGGACTCGACCGCGAGCTCGGCGCGGTACTCCTCGGCGGGCAGCCCGACCGCCGACGCCTTGACCCGCATCGGCAGGTCCTTGGAGACCAGCGTCACGTCGCGCCCTCGGCGGCGAAGTTGAGCGCGACGGCCAGGATCCGCGAGTCGTTGTCGCCGAGCCGGAAGCCGGCCGGCAGCGCCGCGGGATCGGTGTGGTTCAGCTCGACGTGCACCGTGCCGCCGACGTCGTTGACCGGCACGGGCGCGTCCAGCCGGCCGTGCGTGATCCGCAGGTCGTCCAGATGCCGCAGCGCCGACCGGGCGAAGTAGCCCAGCTCGGCGTGGTGCCGCTTGGCCTCCAGCTCGGTGATCACCACCACCGGCAGCACGACGTCGTGCTCGGCGAACCGGCGCAGCGCGTGCGGATCGCTGAGCAGGACCGAGGTGTCGATGACGTAGGTGCGGCGGCCGCTGCGGACGCCGTAGTTGACAACCGGAGGCGGAAGCTGCGGACACTTCGAGTCCTTCTCCGAGGCCGTACGCGAACCGCGCCCGGCCCCACAACTAGGTGGTGGGCCGGGATCCCGTCGAACGACGGTGCATCAAGTCGCCTCCCGTGCGGATCGCGTCGAACGACCCGTGGCTCGAACGTTACGTCGTCGCCGGGGTCGACATCACCTGCCACGCCGCATCGTCAACGAGATCGCCGCTGGGTTGTTCAACTCGGCTCCGTCCAGTCGGAACGTCTGTCAGCGCCCGAACCGGCGCTCCCGCTGCCCGTACGAGCGCAGCGCCCGGATGAAGTCGACCTTGCGGAAGTCCGGCCACAGCGCCTCGCAGAAGTAGAACTCGCTGTGCGCCGACTGCCACATCAAGAAGCCGGACAGCCGCTGCTCCCCCGAGGTGCGGATGATCAGATCCGGATCGGGCTGGCCCTTGGTGTAGAGGTGCTCGGCGATGTGCTCGATGTCGAGGGTCTGGGCCAGTTCCTCGATCGGGGTGCCGTTCCGGGCCTCCTCGGCCAGCAGCGAGCGGACCGCGTCCCGCAGCTCGTGCCGGCCGCCGTAGGAGACGGCGATGTTGACCACCATCCCGTCAGGTCGGCGGTGTCCCGGTCGGCCGCTTCAGGATCTCTGCGGACTCGCCCGGCAGCAGGTCCAGGGCGCCGACCGGGTGCACCCGCCAGCGCCGGGTCGCGGCCAGGTCGGTGACCATCTTCTCGATCACCCGGAGCAGCGGGCCGATCTCCTCGGTCGCCGCTGCGGGAGAAGTTGTCGGTGGACAGCACCCACAGGGTGACCACCGGGATGCCGATCTCGTCGCACCACTCGACGAACTCCGAGCGCTTGTCCGCGCCCGCCTGGTAGCCGGCGACCAGCGGCTGGCCCGGGGCGTTGGTCCGCGCCCAGCGCCGGTTGCCGTCGGCCAGCACGGCGACGTGCCGCGGCAGCCGGCTGCGGTCCAGCTCGGCGATCAGCCGGTGCTCGTAGGTGGCGTAGAGCAGCCCGGAGGGGTGCAGCCGGTCCACGAACTCGCGCAGCCGGTCGAGTCGGGCCACGAGGGGCAGCGTAGTCCTGCCGGCTCCGCCGAGCGGCGTGTGCGTCTGACCGCGCTCGGGCCGTACGCTTGAACCTACGGAACCGTAACTTACGCACCGTAAGTAAGGACTGATTTCCCGTCGACACCCGACGTGATGACACCGCGGCCCCGCGCCCGAGGAGCGAGCAGCGCCGAGACGCCGGTGGAGGCCGTCGGCGACTTCGTCCAGGCGCAGGTCAAGCCGCGACTGCGCGGCTGGCTGCACGCCGGCATGGCCCCGCTGGCCGCTGGCGGCCGGCATCGTGCTGGTCTGCCTCGCGCCCGACCACGCGCCGGCGGTCGGCGGCGCGGTCTTCCTGGCCGCGTCGGTGCTGCTGTTCGGCACCAGCGGGATCTACCACCGCGGCAACTGGGGCCCGCGCGGCGACGCCATCCTGCGCCGGATGGACCACGCGAACATCTACGTGTTCATCGCCGCGAGCTACACCCCGCTGGCGCTGATGCTGCTGCAGCCGGCCGTCGCGGACGGTGCTGCTGACGCGATCTGGTCCGCCGCGCTGGCGGGCTGCTTTCCGGCTGTTCTGGCTGGGCGCGCCGCGCTGGCTCTACACCGCGCTCTACCTCGTGATGGGCTGGGCGGCGCTGGGCTGGCTGCCGCAGTTCTAGCGCAACGGCGGCCCGGCGGTGTTCTTCCTGATCCTGGCCGGCGGCGTGCTCTACACGCGCCGGCGCCGTCGTCTACGGGCGCAAGCGCCCGGACCCGTCACCGCGCTGGTTCGGCTTCCACGAGATCTTCCACGCCTGCACGATCGCCGGCGTTCGTCTGCCACTACGTCGCGATCTCGATGATCATGTACGCGGGCTGAGCTCACCCGCTCAGTTCCTCGGCCGGTGGTCACCGGCAGCCGGCAGACGAAGCCCCGGCAGACGTACGCCGTCGGCCGGCCGTCCCGATCACCGGCCGGTCGGCCAGCAGCGCGAAGCCCGGCTGGTCCGGCACGCCGGCCATGATCACCGAACCGGCCGGGGCGAGCCGGTACGCCGCCCGAGCGCCAGCTCGGCGCGGCGCGGATCGTCGGCCGGGCCCACGATCGCCACCTGCACCGGCGCACGCGCGCGGACGCGGCTGACCGCGTCGGCCAGCAGCCAGCCGGCGAACCGCGGCGCCCGACCGACCAGCGCCCCGGCGCTGCGGGCGGCCCGCTCGGCCCGCTCGGCGTACGCCCCGTCTCCCGGTCAGCTCGCCCAGCAGCGCCAGCGCGTGGACTCGCCGCGCTCAGCCCGGACGGGGTCGCGTTGTCGGTCGGATCCTGCGGCCGGGTGTAGAGCTCCTCGGCGTCCGCGGCGGTGTCGAAGAAGCCCCGTCGCCGTCGGCGAACTGCTCTCCGACCACCGCGAGCAACGCCTCGGCCCGCTCGATCCAGGCCGGCTCGGCCGTGGCCGCGGCGAGTCGGGCAACCCCAGCGCCACCGCCGCGTAGTCCTCCAGGATCCCGCGGCCGAGCCCACCACGCCGTCCCGGGACGTCCGGCGCAGCCGACCCCCGTCCGACCCGCCGCCAGTGCACCCGCCAGAGCAACTCGGCGGCCTCGGCGGCCACCGCCAGCCAGTCCGGACGACCGAAAGATGCTCGCCGCCTGGACCAGGGAGTCGATCAGCCAGCCGTTCCAGGCCGCCACCACCTTGTCGTCCCGGCCCGGCCGGGCGCGCCGGTCGCGGGCCGTCGCGAGGCGGGCCCGTACCCGGGCCCAGCCGCTCCGGCTCGGGGTCGGCGCGCAGCTGCAGCGTGGAGCGCCCGTGCTCGAACGTGCCCTCGGCGGTGACCGCGAAGACCTCCGCCGCCCACGCCCCGTCCTCCGCGCCGAGCACCGTCGACCAGCTGCGCCGGGATCCAGGCGTAGAACGCACCCTCGGTGAGGTGACCATGCTCATCGACGGAGTCGGCGTCCAGGCTGGCCGCGAAGCCGCCCTGCTCGGTCCGCATCTCGGTCAGCAACCAGTCGACCGTCTCGGCGACCACCCGCTCCGCCAGCGGGTCGCCGGTCAGCCGCCACCAGTGGGCGTAGACCCCGAGCAGCAGCGCGTTGTCGTACAGCATCTTCTCGAAGTGCGGCACCACCCAGCCGGCGTCGACGCTGTAGCGGGCGAAGCCGCCGCCCAGCTGGTCGTAGATGCCGCCGCGGGCCATCGCCTCGCAGGTTTGCGTCGACCATGGATCATGGCCTCGGATCGTCGTAGCCGCAGCAGCGCCTCCAGCACCATCGACGGCGGGAACTTGGGCGCCCCGCCGAAGCCACCGTCGGTCGCGTCGAACTCGCGGCCGAGCGTGGTCAGGGCGGCGTCCAGCTCGGCGTCGACGACGGCGTGGGTGACGAGGCGCGGCTGCCGGGCGGTCAAGCTGCCGACTGGATCGCCGTGGCGCTGGAGAGCACCTCGTCGCGGCGCGCGGTCCAGGCGGCGCTGATCGCGCTCGAGCACCTCGCGGAAGGACGGCAGGCCGTGCCGGGGCGTGGGCGGGAAGTAGGTGCCGGCGTAGAACGGGCGCCGCTCCGGGGTGAGGAACACGCTCATCGGCCAGCCGCCCTGACCGGTCAGCGCCTGGGTGGCCTGCATGTAGACCGCGTCGACGTCGGGCCGCTCCTCCCGGTCGACCTTGATCGCCACGAACTCGCGCGTTGAGCACGGCGGCGGTCGCCTCGTCCTCGAAGGACTCGTGCGCCATCACGTGGCACCAGTGGCAGGCCGCGTAACCGACGCTCAGGAACACCGGGACGTCGCGCGCGGCCGCCTCGGCGAAGGCCTCGTCGCACCACGGCTACCAGTCCACCGGGTTGTCGGCGTGCTGGAGCAGGTACGGCGACGTGCTGTCAGCCAGGCGGTTCGACACGCCTGCGATTGTCCTCCTGGGCCGCCGGCGGCTCCTCGCTCGGCGCCGGCGCCGCGGGTGTCTCGTCGTCGAGATCCTCGCGCACGTCGTCGTCGGGCACGTGGATCTTGCGGATCTGCCGTCGCAGGCTGAAGTACAAGAACGTGAGGGCCAGCAGCAGCAACCCGGTGACCAGCAGCGGCGTCCAGCCGGGCTTGACGACGTTCGGGTCGATCTCCGGCGCGGTCTCGAGCAGCACGAGCCAACTCATCTCGGCCAGCTCATTTCCGCGGCCATCTCATACCGGCACTGTACCCGCGGTCTCCGGCTCCGCCTGGGCCGCGATGCCGGCGAACAGGTCGTGCTCGGGCAGGCTGGTCGCGACCCGGGTGCGGGCGAGTTCCCAGTCCTCGGTGGGCCAGGCCTCCCGGTGGATGGCCAGCGGCACGCTGAACCAGGGACCGTGCGGGTCGACCTGGGTCGCGTGGGCCATGCAGCGCCTGATCCCGCACCGGGAAGTAGTCCGCACACTCGACCCGGGTGGTCACCCGCGCGTCGTGCTCCGGGTCCCGCTTCCAGGTGGCCAGCCGCTCGGCGTACGGGCTTTCGAGGCCGGCGGCGATCATCGCGTCGTCCAGCGCCTTGGTCCGCAGGTAGTGGAAGCCGAAGTTGTAGTAGAGCTTCGGCACCGCCCAGGGGCTGCCCAGCTCGGGGTGCGCGTCGGGGTCGGCGGCCGCGTCGAACGCGTACACGCTGATCTTGTGGCACATGATGTGGTCCGGGTGCGGGTAGCCGCCGTTCTCGTCGTACGTGGTCATCACGTGCGGCCGGAGCGTCCGGATCAGCTTGATCAGTGGCACCGCGGCCTCCGCCACGTCCATCGTCGCGAACGAACCCTCCGGCAGGGACGGCAGCGGATCGCCCTCGGGCAGCCCGGAGTCGACCAAGCCCAACCAGACCTGCTCGACGCCGAGGATCTCCCGGGCCAGGTCCATCTCCTTGCGCCGGATCTCGGCGATGTTGGCCAGCACCTCCGGTCGGTCCATGGCTGGGTTGAGGATCGAGCCCCGCTCGCCGCCGGTACAGGTGGCCACCACGACCTCGACGCCCTCGGCGACGTACTTGGCGGTGGTTGCCGCACCCTTGCTGGACTCGTCGTCGGGATGGGCGTGCACGTGCAGCAGCCGCAGCCGCTCCCCCGCGGCGTCGGTGCGGGGTACCCCTGCGCTCATAGCGGCCCACCTTATATTTCGCGGGTGTGCCATCCGGCTCGGCGCCGACCACAATGGCGGTGTGCCACAGTCCAGCGCCTCGATCTCGGCCGCCGACGCGGAGCGGATCCGGCGACGCTACCCGCGTTCGCGGCTGCCCCGGGCGGCATGGGTGGCGCTGGTCGCGGTGGGGGTGGCGATCGCCGGTGGCTGGCTGATCTGGGCGGCCACGATCGGGTCGAACCCGGCCGTCACGGCGGTCAGTTTCGGCGTACACGGTCCGCTCCGACACCGAGATCGACGCGACCCTGACCGTCGACCGCGCCGACCCGAGCCGGGCCGCGGCGTGCCGGGTCCTGGCGCAGGCGACGGACTTCCAGCCGGTGGCCGAGCAGACCGTCACCATCTCCCCGTCGACGGGCAAGGTCGTCAACGTCGACGATCCGGCTGACGACCCTGCGCCGGGCCACCACCGCGGTGGTCAAGGAGTGTTCACTGATCTGACGCGGTCGCGTTACGTTGCTAGGCTGGTTCGATGTCTGAAAACGTGACCCAGACGATCTGGCTGACCCGGGAGGCCTTCGACAAGCTGCAGTCCGAACTGGACCAGCTGACCGGACCGGGTCGCGCCGACGTCGTCAGCAAGATCGCCGCCGCCCGCGAGGAGGGCGACCTCCGTGAGAACGGCGGCTACCACGCGGCGCGGGAGGAACAGGGCCAGCAGGAGGCCCGGATCCGCCAGTTGGAGGACATGCTCCGCCGGGCCGAGGTCGGCGAGGCCCCGGTGGCCGCCGACGAGGTCGCCCCGGGCACCCAGGTCACCATCGCGTTCTTCGGCGACGAGTCCGACACCGACACGTTCGTGCTCGGCTCGCGGGAGTTGCTCGGCCTCGACGACGCCGTCGATTCCACCAACGTCTACAGCCCGCAGTCGCCGCTCGGCGCGGCGATCCTGGGCAAGAAGAAGGGCGACGCGGCGTCGTACGTGGCACCGAACGGCAAGTCCATCGAGGTCACCGTCGTGGCCGTGGAGCCCTTCCGCCTACGCTCAGCTCGATGCATCGCCGAGGTAGATCGCTCGCGAGCAGGCGGCCCGTCGGCGTGAGGGCGCCGGCGGCGACCTCGGACAGGATCTGGTCGCGGGTCAGCGCGGTCGGCTGCGGGTCGTCCGACCAGCCCAGCTTGTCCAGCAGTTGGCTGACCCGGAGTCGAGCCGTCGGGTACGACACCCCGAGGTGCTTCTCCACCTCGCGCATGTTGCCGCGCGAGCGGAGGAACACCCGGAGCATCGCCACGTCCGCCTCGTCCAGCGAGCAGAACGGGCAGGAGGTGAAGACGCCGGCCAGTTCGCTCCCGCAGGACCGGCAGCTCAGCCGGGTGACCTGCAGGTGGTCGCCGCAGACGGGGCAGTCGCTGGGCGCCCGGTGCTCGTGGGCTTCGCGATCCACCGGGCGCCGGCGCTCACTCACGCTGGGTGGTCCGCAGCGACCCGGTCGGAGCCGACCCGGACCTGGGCATACCCCATCACGACCTCGATGTCGAGCCGCGCGCTGCCGTTGCCCATCACGACCTCGTCGCCGAGTCCGTCGTGGCCGCCGGTCCAGTTCACCTTGCCCAGTTGGGCGTCGCCCTTGATCGTGACGTTGGACTCGTCGGCCAGCTCGATGTTCAGCGAACCGGATTCGGCGCGGACCCGCGAACGACCGGTGCTGATGGCGCCCTTGATGGTCGCCTGACCGGCCTGCACCAAGACGTCGTTGATCTCGCGTACGTCGAGGAGTTTCGCTCCGCCGGCGGTGATCCGGACCTTGCCCAGGTGCGGCACCCGCTCGGTGTTGAGGCTGCCGGCTGTCACCTCGACGTCGACGATGATGTTCGGGTTGACCCGCAGGAACAGCTCCTTGCCGAGACCGAGCGAGCGGAAGTCGTCCAGGCTGCGGGGAGCCCGCAGGATGCTGAAGCCGTCAACGGACGCACCGACCTCGCCGTCGCTGGACACCTCGAGCACCGAACCGTTGCGGCGCAGGACGTGCGGGCCGTCGGCCGACAGGGTTGCGACCGAGGTCTCCCCGACGATCCGGACCCGGCGACCGACGGCGCGGACGGTGATCCGCTCGACCCCGCCGGTGTTGATCGGCCGCTGCTTCCCCGACTGATTCCCCTGCTGTGCGGTGCGCTCCCGGTCGGAGTCCGCGGCGGCGTGCTTCGCGCCGGAAACTCTCCTTCGTGAAACTCGTGTACTGCGGCCGGTCGGTCGTCTCGGCCCAGGCGTCCCCGACCGGCTCGCGGGCCTGGTCGGCGAGATCTGCGTTGCTGGGCTCCTGGGCGGCGGAATCAGCCTGCAAGGCGTCGATTCGCCGGGCCGCCTCGGCGGCGTCGATACGACCCGAGGACAATTCCTCCAGGATCGCGGTGAGATCAGGTGCGGTCATGACGGGAACTCTATTCCGGACCTTCACTTCTGGAAGATCTGGCTTTCACTTTTCGGGGTCCGGCCAGGGTGAAACCCTGTCAGCATGGATCCGACGTACGAGCAATTGCGCGACGAGGGCTTGGGACTCGACGTCGAGCGCCACTGGGGTGCGGGCTTCCTGGCCGGCCGCTACCGCAGTGGCGAGCCGTCCTGGTCGTACGCCGAAGTCTGCCGACCGCTGCTCGACCGCGCCTCTGCCGTACTGGACATGGGCACCGGGGACGGCCGCGTGCTGGCCGGGCTGGCACCGTTCCCACCGCTGACTGTCGCGTACGAGGAGTGGCGTCCGACCGTCCCGGCTGCGGTTGCGACCCTGCAGCCGCTGGGCGTTCACGTCGTGGCTGCGGTGGGCAGTGCCGACAACGTCGGCGTCCTCCGCGTCGCCGATCCGGCGCGGCCGGGTCTGCCGTTCGCCCCGAACAGCTTCGACCTCGTGCTGAATCGCCACACCGCCTTCGATCCCTGGGACCTGCGGCGGCTCACCCGACCGGGTGGAACGTACCTGACCCAGCAGGTCGGGTTGGAGGAGCAGCACGGGGTACGACGACTCCTGGGCCTGTCTGAGGACCCGGATGGCGCGGCCGGCGAGTGGTCGGCGGCGGTCGCGGTCGAGCAGCTCGAGAGCGTCGGCTGGCGGATCGTCGACGCCCGGGACGAGCATCCGGTCAGCGAATTCAGCGACATCGCCGCCCTGATCGGTTACGTCCGGAGCACGCCGTGGGCCTACCCCGACCTGGACTGGAGGGCCGCCCAACCACACCTGCGCCGATTGCACGACCAGACCCGTACCGGCCCTCTCCGCGTGTCCGCCCGCCGTTTCCTGGTGGCCGCCGAATCGTGAGGCTGTGCGTTCCGTCACATCGGTTGCGTGCATCATACAGATAGTTATATTGTTCCCCTATGCATGTTGCAGAGCCGACCGCCGCCGATGCGGTGCTGCACGGGATGGTGAGCGTCGCCCGGATGCTCAAAACCCGCCTGCCCGGCCCGGATCAACTCGACCCCGGCACCTTCTGGCTGCTCAAGTCCATCGCAACCCACGGCCCGCTCCGGGTCAGCGAGGTGGCCGGGCACGTCAACCTCGACCCCTCCACCGTCTCCCGGCACGTCGCCCAGCTCGAGCGGTCCGGCTTCATCGATCGCACACCAGATCCTGACGACGGCCGAGCCCAGCTGATCGCCGCCAGCGACGAGGGCCGGCGCCGGCTGGAGGCAGCCCACCAGCAGCGCCGCGCGCTACTGGCCCGCAGCCTCACCGACTGGGACCCGCATGACGTCGCCGAGTTCGAACGGCTGCTCACCAGTTCGTCGACTCCGTCGAATCCACCACTCACCATCTCGAGGACACCCACATCTCATGACCGACTCACCCCGCCGCGCCGCGGTGGAAGCAACTCCGACCGGCGACTACCTCAGTCACCGCCAGATCCTCGTCGTGCTGGGCGGCCTGATGGCCGGCATGTTCCTGGCCGCGCTGGACCAGAGCATCGTCGGCGTCGCCCTGCCCAAGATCACCTCCGAACTGGGCGGGCTCAGCCAGCTCTCCTGGGTCGTCACCGCCTACCTGCTGACCTCGACGGCCGCCACTCCACTGTGGGGCAAGATCTCCGATCTGCTCGGCCGCCGGCCGGTCTTCCAGGCCGCGATCGTCGTGTTCCTCGTCGGTTCCCTCATCTGTGCCTTCGCGGGCGACATCAACGTGATGATCCTCGGCCGGGCCGTCCAGGGCCTCGGCGGTGGCGGCCTGATGTCGCTGGCGCTCGCCGTGATCGGCGACATCATCCCGCCGCGTGAACGCGGCAAGTACCAGGGCCTGTTCGGCGCCGTGTTCGGTGTCTCCTCGGTCGCCGGTCCGCTGCTCGGCGGCCTGTTCACCGACCACCTCGGCTGGCAGTGGATCTTCCTGATCAACATCCCGATCGGAATCGCCGCCCTCGTGGTCACCTCGATCGCGCTGAAACTGCACCACGTCAAGCGCCAGGCCTCGGTCGACTACCTCGGCGCCGCGACCATCGTCGGCTCGGTGACCTCGCTGATCCTCTACCTGAGCTGGGCCGGTCCCGACGTCGGCTGGCTCTCCGCCACCGGCATCGCGTTACTGGTCGCCACCGTGGTACTCGCCGTGCTGTTCGCGTTCGTCGAGACCCGAGCCAAGGAGCCGATCCTGCCGCCGGAGCTGTTCCGCAGCTGGACCTTCGTCTCCAGCATCGGCTTCGCGATGATCATGGGCATCGGGATGTTCGGCGGCCTCATCTACCTGCCGATCTACCTCCAGGTCGTCAAGGGCATGACCGCCACCCAGTCCGGGCTCGCCATGCTCCCGCTGGTGGTCGGCATCTTCACCACCTCGATCAGCGGCGGTCAGATCATGTCGCGGACCGGCCGCTACAAGTGGATGCCGATCACCGGCTCCCTGGTCGTCGGCGGCGCCCTGTTCGCCCTCTCCCGGCTCGGTGTGGAGACCCCGTACGCCACCCTGGCCGTCATCATGTTCTTCTTCGGGGCCGGTCTCGGCTTCACCATGCAGGTGGTCGTGACGGCGGTGCAGAACAGCGTCGACCGGCGGAACATGGGTACTGCGACCGCAGCGGTCACGTTCTTCCGGACCATGGGCGGCGCCGTCGGCACCGCGTTGTTCGGGGCGATCCTGAACACCCGACTCGGCTATCACCTGGAGCAGATCGTGCCCGCCGCGGCGGCCGGTCAGCTCGGCGCCACCTCGGTCAACGACGTGACCGCGATCCAGGGCCTCACCGAGCCGGTCCGGACCTGGGTGCTGACGGCTTTCACCTCGGCCATGGACGACGTGTTCCTCATCGCGGTCCCGATCATGGCGGTTGCCTTCGTCCTCGCCCTGACCATGCGGGAGAAGCCGCTCCTCACCCGCGCCGGCCCCACGTCGAGCGAGGAGCCGGCGGCCGAGTTGACCTCGGTGGTCGGCCATTGAGATCGATCCTGACAGGTCACGATTGGGTCCGCCGAGTCGCCGGCCGCTGATCGATCCATAACGCTTCGGCGGCAGTGTCCGCGGGCAACACGCTGGATTGGGATGCGAGCCGTCGGCCACTTAATATCGAGCCCGAGACTTGTTCAGACTCCCGGACGGGTGGGCCGGGCCCAAGCCTTGAGACTCGGTGTACGCCGACTCCAAGAAAGACCGAGGACACCATGAGCAGATGGGCCACCAGGCCGGTTGTGGCAGGCGTCGCCACGGCCCTGTTGACCCTGGGCACGAGCCTCACCCTCGTAGGCTGCGGCGCCCTGCCGACCCCCGCCGTCGGTAACGAGCGCGGCGCACCCGCGCCAACCAGCTCGACCCCCGCCGGCCCGCCCAGCACGAGCGCTTCGAGCCCAACGGGCCCGAGCGCGAAGCCGGCGCCGCCCAGCGAGAGCACCGAGCCCGTGTCGCTGCGCAGTAATGTCAAGGACGGCAAGGGCAACGTCAAGGTCGCCACTGTCGTCGAGGTCGCGGCCAAGAACGGGACCCTGACGGAGGTCGCGCTGAACTACCGGGGGGTCACCCGGGCCGGCAAGCAGATCAAGGGCTCGGTCGCCGGCACGCTCAGCACCGACAAGACCACCTGGACGGCGAAGGATCGGCTCGAGCCGTCGTCGACGTACACCCTGACCATGACGGGCAAGGGGGCGGGAAAGGCGGAGACCGAGCGTTCCTCGTTCCGGACGGCCCAGCTCAGCTCGGACCAGGAGAGCTACGCCATCATGACGCCCCAGGTCGACTCGCCGGTCGGCCAGGGGATGCCGGTCGTCTTGAACTTCGACGTACCGATCAAGGACCGGGCGAACTTCGAAAAGCACCTGCACGTACAGTCCACCCCTGCCCAAGAGGGCACCTGGAGCTGGCTGTCCAGCACCCAGGTCCGCTACCGGCCGAAGACCTGGTGGCAGCCGGGCACGCAGGTGAAGGCGTGGGCCGACATCAACGGGCTCGCCGCGGGCAACGGCGTCTACGGGCAGCGCAGCGTCGCGACCAACTTCACGGTGTCGAAGAAGCGGGTACTGACCAGGATCAATCTCCAGACCCACAAGGCGAAGGTCTACGTCAACGGCAAGAAGGTGCGGACCATCCCGATCAGCGCCGGCAAACCGGGCTTCGCCACCCGCAGCGGCACCAAGCTGGTCATCGACCACCGGCGGCTGGTACGGATGACCGGGGTGTCGATCGGGATCAAGAAGGGCTCGGCGGAGGACTTCGCCCTCAACGTGCGGTACGCGATGCAGATCACCGACAGCGGCGAGTACATGCATGCCGCGCCGTGGAACTCCGGTCTGTTCGGCAACACCAACGGCAGTCACGGCTGCGTCGGGATGAGTACGTCCAACGCGATCTGGCTCTACAACCTGGTCCGGGCCGGTGACCCCGTCATCACCAGCGGGAGCAGCAAGTCGATCGAGCCGGGCAACGGCTACAGCGACTGGGACGTCTCGTACCAGAAGTACAAGAAGGGCTCCGCGATCTGACGCGGTGACCGGGCCCTACCCGGTGCGGGCCTGTTCCTCGGCCATGACCACGGCTTCGTCGTGCGGCAGGCTGCGCAACTCCTGCACGAACGCCTTGGTGAAGGCCAGGATCGGGATCGACAGCAGCGCCCCGACGATCCCGCCGACGATCACGCCGATCGCGATCCCCAGCAACACGGCCAGGGGATGCAGCTTCACGGCCCGGCCGAGCAGGAACGGCTGCAGGATGTGGCCCTCCAACTGCATCACCGCGACGATGCCGGCCAGCATGATCAGGGCTTGCACCGGCCCGACTGCGACGAGCGCCACCAGGACGGCCAGGAAGCCCGACACGAAGGCGCCGACCAGCGGGATGAAGGCGCCGATGAACACCAGCGCGGCCAGCGCAGGGGCCAGTGGTACCCGCAGGATGAGCGCCACGATGAGGACGCCGAGCGCGTCGACCAGAGCGACCAGGATGGTGGCCCGCACATAGGCGACGAGTGATTTCCAGCCTCGCTGCGCCGCCACGTCGACCGGCTCCCGGGTGTGACTCGGGAAGAAGCGCAGCAGGAACGTCCAGATGCCGCGGCCGTCGTACAAGAGGTAGAACAACGCGAAGACGGCGATGGCCAGTCCGGCCAGGAAGTGACCGATGCTGGCGCCGATGCTCGAGGCGTACGCGGCGATGGTGCTCTGGCTGGTGCCAAGGAACCCCTGCACCCGGGCGATCCAGTCGTCCAGCCGCAGATAGCTGTCGTCGATGGGCAGCGGGCCGTCGCGCAGCCAACCGAGCAGGGCGTAGAAGCCGGTCACGACGTTCTGGGACAGTTCCGGCGCCTGACTGGCGATCTGGGTGCCGATGAAGAACAGCGCGCCGACGATCAAGATGATGCCGCCGAGGACCGACATGGCGGCCGCCGCGGCCTTCGGCAGTCCCCACGACGTGAGCCTCTTGGCGACGGGGAACAGCATCGCCGCCAGCAGAGAGGCGATGGCCAGCGGGATGACGACTTCGCTGAGGTATCGCAACACCCAGCCCAGCGCCGCCAACATCGCGATGATCAGCAACACTCGCCAGGCCCAGCTCGCGGCGGTCTGCAGTCCCGGTGGGACGTCGCGGTTGAACGCCCTCGAGTGCGCGTGGGTGACGGTGACGACCTGGGTGGATTCCGGCCGGGTCTCGGTGTCAGGCTCGGGTCTCGGCGAATCCTCCGGATTCGGCGCGGCGACAGCCTCGGTCTTGTTCCCCACACTCACCGGGATCTCCTTCGGTCTTGCCCCACGTCAGTCGGCTCAACGTTAACCGGTGCCCCCAGCGGCACCAGTGGTCGACAGGCAGACTGGGCCGGTGCGGACTGGGACGGGGGTGCGGGGGTGGGTACGCGCCCGGACCGGCGGCCAGCCGCGCGACGTCTGGGTGCTGGGGGTGATCGCGTTCTGCGTGGCGGTGGGGTTCGGGGTCCTGGTACCGGTGCTGCCCGTGTTCGCCCGGACCTTCCGGGTCGGCAACTTCGAGGTCGGCCTGGTCATCTCGATGTTCGCGCTGATGCGGTTGGTCAGCTCCCCCTTCTGCGGGCGGCTGATCGCCTGGGCGGGCGAGCGGACCATCCTGGCCACCGGCATCTTCATCGTCGCCGTGTCCAGCGGGCTGGCCGGCATCGCCCAGAGCTACGGGCAACTGCTGGTCCTGCGCGGCGTCGGGGGGATCGGCTCGGCGATGTTCACCGTGTCGGCGATGACCTTGCTGCTCGGCTCGGTGGAGCCGGGCCGGCGCGGCCGCGCGCTCGGGGTGTTCCAGGGCGGGTTCCTGCTCGGCGGCATGACCGGACCGGCGGTGGGCGGGCTGCTGGCCCTGATCTCGCTGACCGCACCCTTCTTCTTCTACGCCGCGACGCTGATCGTGGCCGGGGTCGTGGGGCTGCTGTTGCTGCGGCGTGGGCGGGCGGAGGCCCCGGCGGGAGGCGAGGTCAGTGCCCGGCCCTTCGCTGACGTCCTGCGCGACACCCGGTTCCAGGCCGCCTGCCTGACCAATCTGGCGAACGGCTGGACCGCGCAGGGGATCCGGTCCTCACTCGTTCCCATCCTGGTCGTCGAGGTGTTGGACCGGCCGCCGTCGTGGACCGGGATCGCGTTCGCCTGTGCGGCGGTGGCCCAGACGATCGCGGTCGGCCCGGCGGGCGCTTTCGTCGACACGGTGGGCCGGCGGCCGGCCATGGTCGGCGGCGGGCTGCTGGCCGGGGCCTCGATCATGGTCGTCCCGTTCGCGCCGAACGTGGCCGTCCTCATCGTCGCGCTGTGTCTGTTCGGGGTGGCGGCGGCGTTCCTGGGCACCGCGCCGGCCGCCGCCGTGGGGGACGCGGCCGGCGGCGGTCGGGGCACCGCCGTGGCCGTGTTCTCGATGTGCGCGGACCTGGGTGCGATCATCGGTCCGGTGGTGGCGGGATTGCTGGCCGACCACTTCTCGTACGGGGTCGCGTTCGGCGTCGGCGCCGGACTGCTCGTGGCCGCCGCCCTCAATGCACTCCGGATGCCGACACAGAAAGGTGAGTCCGATACCCGCCAAGCCGCTCGCTGACCTGGTCGCCCCCGATTGGGCGGCGGCGTTGGCGCCTGTCGAACCGAAGATCACCGAGGCCGGCCAGTTCCTGCGGGCCGAGATCGCGGCCGGCCGGGGCTATCTGCCGGCCGGCGAGAACGTGCTGCGGGCGTTCAGCCGGCCACTCGCCGACGTCCGGGTGCTGATCGTCGGGCAGGACCCGTACCCGACGCCGGGGCACCCGGTCGGACTGTCGTTCTCGGTCGCGCGGGAGGTTCGCCCGCTGCCGCGCAGCCTGGCCAACATCTACCAGGAGTTGAACAGCGATCTCGGGGTGCCGCCGTGCTCGCACGGTGACCTGGGCGGCTGGTTCGACCAGGGGGTGCTGCTGTTGAACCGGGTGCTGACCGTGCAGCCCGGCAAGTCGGGCTCGCACCGCGGCCGCGGCTGGGAGGAGGTCACCCAGCAAGCCATCGAGGTGCTCGCGGCGCGGGGCGGACCGCTGGTCGCGATCCTGTGGGGCCGGGACGCCCGGAACCTGGTGCCCCTGCTGTCCTCGTCCGGCAGCGCGGTGCCGTACATCGAGAGTGCCCACCCCTCGCCGCTGTCCGCGCGGAGCGGGTTCTTCGGCTCGCGGCCGTTCAGCCGCGCCAACGCGTTGCTGGTCGAGCAGGGAGCCGAACCGATCGACTGGGATCTCAGCCGAGAGCTCGGTTGAGATCTTCGATGAGGTCGGCCTCGTCCTCGATCCCGACACTGAGTCGGATCAGGTCCGCGGGCACCTCGAGTGCGGTACCGGCGACCGAGGCATGGGTCATCCGGCCGGGATGCTCGATCAGGGACTCCACGCCGCCGAGAGACTCCCCCAGGATGATCACCTCGGTCCGGGCGCAGACGTCGAGGGCCGCAGCCTCGCCGCCCGCCACCCGGAAGCTGACAATCCCGCCGGGGCGGCGCATCTGGCGCTTGGCCAGGTCGTGGCCGGGATGGGAGACCAGGCCCGGGTAGTAGACCTCGGTCACTCCGGCCCGCTCGGTGAGGAAGGCGGCGACGGCCTCGGCGTTGTCGCTGTGCTTCTCCATCCGTAGCGCCAGGGTCTTGAGGCCCCGCAGCACGAGCCAGGAGTCGAACGGGCTCGCCACGGCCCCGAGCGCGTTGTGGTGGAACGCAATCTCCTCCGCCAGGACCGGGTCGGTGACCACCAGGGCCCCACCGACCACATCGGAGTGGCCGCCGCAGTACTTCGTGGTGGAGTGCACCACCACGTCGGCCCCGAGGGCGATCGGCTGCTGCAGGTACGGGGAGGCGAAGGTGTTGTCGACCACGACCAGCGCGCCGAGCCCGTGGGCGAGCTCACTGATTGCCGCGATGTCGGCGATGTTGAGCAGCGGGTTGGTGGGCGTCTCCACCCAGACCGCGATCGTCTCGCCCGGTTCGATCGCCGCCTCCACCGCGGCGAGATCGGTCAACGGCACCGAGGTGACCCGCAGTCCCCACTTCTCGTACGCGCGGGCGAAGAGCCGGAACGTCCCGCCGTATGCGTCGTTGGGCACCACGAGGTGGGCGCCGGGCCGCGCGATCGTGCGCAGCAGGGTGTCCTCGGCGGCGAGACCGCTGGCGAAAGCGAAGCCCCGGCTGCCACCTTCGAGGGCCGCGAGGCACTCCTCCAGGGCAGTCCGGGTGGGGTTGGCGGAGCGGGAGTACTCATAGCCGGCGCGAAGCCCGCCGACACCGTCCTGGGCGTATGTGGAGGTGGCGTAGATCGGCGGCACGACCGCACCGGTGGTCGGATCGGGCGCCTGCCCGGCGTGGATGGCGCGGGTGGAGAAGCCGGGGGCGCCGTCGGGTGTCTCGCGCATCCCCCGAGGGTATCCGGGGGGAACACTTGCCCAGACCGGCGTGTTGCACCACCGTCAACCACCATCAGAGATGGAGCACACTGAATCATGCTGTTCTCCCGTGCCAAGGTCACCATGGTCGAGCCGGACCGCGCCCTGCGCGGCCGCGGCCACTCGGTGCTGCCGGAGCCGACGTTCCACGAGATCTTCGGCATCCCGGTGCAGAACGTGCCCGCGAACTCCGAGGTCGCCTATCTCGCCCTCGGCTGCTTCTGGGGCGCGGAGAAGCTCTACTGGAAGACCCCCGGGGTGACCAACACCGCGGTCGGGTACGCCGGCGGCTTCACCCCGAACCCCAGCTACGACGAGGTCTGCAGCGCACGTACGGGGCACACCGAGATCGTCAAGGTGGCGTACGACCCCAACCAGGTCAGCTATGAGGACCTGTTGAAGGTCTTCTTCGAGAACCACGACCCCACCCAGGGAATGCGGCAAGGCCACGACGTCGGTACCCAGTACCGGTCGGCGATCTACACCACCACGCCCGAGCAGGCCGAGACCGCCGCCCGGGTGCGAGCGGAGTACCAGACCGCCTTCAACCGCGCCGGGTACGGCGAGATCACCACCGAGATCAAGGCTGCGCCGGAGTTCTTCTACGCCGAGGACTACCACCAGCAGTACCTGGACAAGAACCCCTTCGGCTATTGCCCCGTGCATGCCACCGGGGTGACCTGCAACTGAGGGCGGGGCCTCGGCTGGACAGGGTGACCCCGGTGACGAAGCCGGCTGCCGGACGGTCGGGTCGAGGCCGGGATCAGAGCCTTCTCCCGCCCTGCCCGGTGGTTCAGCCGCCTCGCCGGACCGATCGCTGAGCGCGCGCAGGACCGGACGACGCGGCGCTACCTGCGAGCCCTCAGCTGAGGGCCTGCGCAGCGAGTTCTCGTAGCGCGGGCGCGGCGTCGCGGGGAATGGGCATGCCGTGGGAGGGAAGTCCGATGGCGAAATCGCGTTCGGCCACGGCCCGCAGGGTGAGCTCGTACAGATCCGGGTCCTCGGTGAACATGGCCGGTGGTCGTTGCACGGCGCCCACGTTGCCGACCAGATCACCCAGCAGCATCGTCGAGGTGCCGGCATCGAACAGGCACAGGTGACCGGGCGTGTGCCCGGGGGTCTCGATGACCTCCAGACCCAGCACCTCGTCGCCCGACACCAGGGGGTCCAGCGCTACGCCGGTCGAGGCCTTGATCGCCTCGACGTCGCCGCGGCCGGCCAGAATCTGGGCCTGCGGCGCCCTGCGGACCAGGTCGGCCAGTCCACCGGTGTGATCGGGGTGGTGATGGGTCAGCACGACCTGGCCGATGTCGGCGAAGCCAACCCCGGCGCGGGCGAGGGCCGCCTCGAGCAGCTCGGCGTGCTCGGGCCGCATCAAGGCGTCGACAAGCAGGACGGAGCTACCGCGTCGCACCACGAAGGCCGCGACATCGAAGCTCACCGGGTCCGGTCCGGCGACGCCCGCGGGCATGTTGATCTCGGCGCGAGCCGGAGTGAACTCGGCCGCTCCGATGTCCGATGAATCGCTCATGGTGCTCTCCATCCGCTCAGGGACCACTGCTGGTGAACGTGTTGCAGGTGCTGGGGTCGCCGGAGCGGAAGCCCTGCAGCAGCCACTTCTGCCGCAACGCCGAGGAGCCGTGGGTCCAGCTCTCCGGCGACACCTGCCCCTGCGCACGCTCCTGGATCCGGTCGTCGCCGACCGCAGCGGCGGCGTCGATGGCCCGGTCCAGGTCCGCGCGGGTGACTTCCTCGATCGGTGAGTTCGGATCGGCCGCGGCGTGATGGAACCAGACCCCGGCGTAGCAGTCGGCCTGCAGCTCCAGCCGGACCGCCGCCGACTTCGGCCCGGTGGTCCGGCCTTGCGCCTGCACCTTCTCCATCGTCCCGACCAGGTTCTGGATGTGGTGCCCGAACTCGTGCGCGAAGACGTACGCCTCCGCAGCGTCGCCGCCCTGCGCGCCGAGTTGTTCGGTGAGCTGGTCGAAGAAGCCGAGGTCGAGATAGACCGTGGTGTCGCCGGGACAGTAGAACGGCCCGACCGCCGAGCTCGCCGTGCCACAGGCCGTGCTCACCTGACCGGTGAACGGCACCACCTGGATCTTCTGGTAGCTACCGCGCAGCGCGTCCGACCAGTAGTCCTGGATGGAGTTCGTGTACGCGACGAAGCGGCAGTCCCGGTCCTTGCTGATGTCGGACCCGCGACTGCACTGGGCAAAGGGGGTGTTGCCGCCGCCCGGCGCCGGCCCGGCCTGCGGGGCACCGAGGATGTCGTTCGGGTTGAACCCGAAGATCAACGCGAGCACCAAGACGACCAGGCCCGCTCCACCACCGAGAGCGACCGCCCCGCCGCGACCGCCGCCCCCACCCATCTGTGAGGGATCCAGTTGTGCGGAGTCCCGGTACTTCATGCGGTGAGCTTAATCGGGTGGGCGCCGCGGATCCGTTCGATCGTCCGGCAAAAGGTCGTCCACCGCGAAGACGCGTAGCGAGACGTCGTTGGCAAAGTAGATCGGCTGCAGCGGCACGTCGGCCCGAGCCGCCGCCCGGATGATGTCGAGGGCGAGTCGCCGGTCGAGCAGGTTCATCGCATCCCGGCCGGGCCGGCAGAACAGGATCGCCAGGGTGCCTCCGGGGACTTGACAGCGCAGTGGTTCACCGACGGCGACCATCAGGTTGTCCGCGTCGTCGTCGAGGGCGAGCGGCACGTCGTCGATGTTGATCATCACGCCCGTCGGAGCGCCGTCGGGAGCGATCATCGTGATCCAGAATCTGCGGGACCCGAAGCCCAGCGGCTCCATCGCCGCGCGCCAGAAGCGATCGAGATCGCGATCGGAGATGATGGGGGCCCAGAGTGCCTCGCGCGTGGCGAGGGACCGCGGCGGGCGACGTTTCGGTCGGCGTTTCGGGGTGCGTCGGCTCATAGCTCTCAGCCTCGAGCAGCGGCGGTTGTCCGAACCGGCCCGGACCCGGGTTATCCACAGCCCAGGTCAGATTGGAATAGATTCGCCGACGCAGCGTTTATCCTGGTGATAGTTGAATGATCAATCGTCAGCCAGGAGCGCAGACATGCAGTTCGGCATCTTCACCGTTGGTGACGTCACCCCCGACCCGACCAGCGGACGGACTCCGACCGAGGCGGAGAAGATCAAGGCGATGGTCGCCGTCGCGCTGAAGGCGGAGGAGGTCGGGCTGGACGTCTTCGCGACCGGCGAGCACCACAACCCGCCGTTCGTGCCCTCCTCCCCCACCACGATGCTCGGCTACATCGCCGCTCGGACCGAGAAGCTGATCCTGTCCACCGCGACCACGCTGATCACCACCAACGACCCGGTGAAGATCGCCGAGGACTACGCGATGCTGCAGCACCTGGCCGACGGCCGGGTGGACCTGATGATGGGCCGCGGCAACACCGGCCCGGTCTACCCCTGGTTCGGCCAGGACATCCGCAACGGGATCGAGCTGGCCATCGAGAACTACCACCTCTTGCACCGCCTCTGGACCGAGGACGTCGTCGACTGGGACGGCAAGTTCCGCACCCCGCTGCAGGGCTTCACCTCGACCCCACGCCCGCTCGACGGTATCCCGCCGTTCGTCTGGCACGGCTCGATCCGCAGTCCCGAGATCGCCGAGCAGGCGGCCTACTACGGCGACGGCTTCTTCGCCAACCACATCTTCTGGCCGACGTACCACTTCCAGCGGCTGATCAACCTCTACCGCCGCCGTTACGAGCACTACGGCCACGGCACCGCCGACCAGGCCATCGTCGGCCTCGGCGGCCAGGTCTTCATGCGGGCCAACAGCTCAGGACGCGGTCCGGGAGTTCCGGCCGTACTTCGACAACGCCCCGGTGTACGGCCACGGACCGTCGCTGGAGGAGTTCACCGAGCAGACCCCGTTGACCGTCGGCAGTCCGCAGCAGGTGATCGAGAAGACCCTGACCTTCCGGGAGCACTTCGGGGACTACCAGCGGCAGCTGTTCCTGCTCGATCACGCGGGCTTGCCGCTCAAGACCGTGCTCGAGCAGCTGGACCTGCTCGGCGAGCAGGTGGTACCGGCGCTGCGACGTGAATTGGACGCCAAGCGGCCCGCGAACGTGCCCGAGGCGCCGACGCACGCGAGCCGACTGGCCGCGGCGCAGGTCGAACCGGAACTCGTCGGGAGCCCCGCGTGAACATCGTCGTGATCACCGCCGGTCTGCGGCAGCCGTCGTCGAGCCGGCTGCTCGCCGACCGGCTGGCCGCCGCGACCGACGACGCCCTCGACGGTGGCACGCAGATCGAGATCGTCGAGCTCCGCGAGTACGCCCGCGACCTCACCAACCACCTGCTGACCGGATTTCCGAGCGGCCGGTTGTCGGGGTTGCTGGAACGCACCCGCGGCGCCGACGCGCTGATCGCGGTCTCGCCGATCTTCAGCGGCTCGTACTCGGGTCTGTTCAAGACGTTCTTCGACGTGTTGGAGCCGGAGAGCCTGGTCGGGAAGCCGGTGCTCATCGGGGCCACCGGCGGCACCGCCCGGCACTCGCTGGTCCTCGAGCACGCGCTGCGCCCGCTGTTCAGCTACCTGCAAGCGGTCGTGGTGCCGACGGGCGTGTACGCGGCGCCCGAGGACTGGGGTACGGCCGATTCCCTTGGTCCGCGCGTCGACCGGGCGGCCGGCGAACTTGCCGCCCTGCTCACCGGCGGACCCGCCCGGCAAACGGCCGACCCCTACGACAAGGTGACCGACTTCGAGACGCTGCTCGCCGGGCCGAGCGAGCCGGGCAGACTGAGCTGATGAGCAAGAAGGCAGCGGCGGTGGTGGCCGACGCCCCCGGCGCCCGCCGGTATGAGGCCCGGGTGGACGGGGAGCTGGCCGGCTTCGCGCAGTACCGCCTGGAGGACTCACTGATCACCTTCACCCACACCGAGGTGAAGGATCAGTTCGAGGGCCGCGGCGTTGGTGGCCAGCTGGCCCGCGCCGCACTGGACGACGTGCGGACGCGGGGGCTCCGGGTCCGGCCGGCGTGTTCGTTCATCCGGTCCTGGATCGAGCGGCACGAGGACTACCAGGACCTGGTCGCGTAATGGATGTCGGGTAGTGGACTATGGCCGGCCGCTCACCTTCGGCGCCTTCATCACCCCGACCAGCGCCGACCCGGACCGGGTAGTCGATCTGGCGGTGCACGCCGAGGACGTCGGTCTGGATCTGGTGACGTTCCAGGACCACCCGTACCAGCCGGCGCTGCTCGACGCCTGGACCCTGTTGTCGTTCGTGGCCGGCCGCACGTCGCGGATCCGGCTCGCGCCGAACGTGCTCAGTCTGCCGTTGCGACCGCCGGCAGTCGTCGCCCGGGCGGCAGCCGCGCTCGATCTGTTGAGCGGCGGCCGGTTCGATCTGGCGCTCGGCTCGGGCGCCTTCTGGGACGCGGTGGTGGCCATGGGGGTGCCGCGGCGGTCTCCCGGTGAGGCGGTCACCGCGCTCGAGGACGCCATCGCCTTGATCCGCGACCTGTGGGACACCGACACCCGCGGTGGGGTCCGGTCCGACAGTGAGTTCTATCCGGTGTCCGGCGCGAAGCGTGGACCGCAGGCCGCACATCCGATCGAGATCTGGCTCGGCGCGTACAAGCCGCGGATGTTGCGGCTGGTCGGCGCCGCCGCCGACGGCTGGCTGCCCTCCATGGGCTACCTGCCGCCGTCCGGGCTCGCTGCGGCGAACCGGATCATCGACGAGGCCGCCATCGAAGCTGGGCGCGACCCGCGGGAGGTCCGGCGGCTCTACAACCTCAGCGGCGTCCAGACCGCAGAGACTCTCATCGAACTCGCCGTTCGGCAGGGCATCGACACCTTCATCGTGTCCTCCGACGACGCCGAGGAGTTGTCGCGGTTCGCGACCGAGATAGCGCCGGCAGTCCGCGAGGCCGTGGCCGCCGAACGGGAACGCCCCCAACCCGAGACTTGAAGAGCACCGGTGCACCCGTCGTTCACCGTCCGTGCGACCGCGGACGACGGCCGGCGGCTCTCCGCCGACGCCGTCTGGGACGAGTCCACCCGCCCGACCGGCCCGGGTCCGGATCCCGACCGGAGGTACACCGCGGCAGAACTGGCGAGCTCCCAGCAGCTGATCGACATCCACAACCACCTGCGCGGGGAGCTGACCCAGATCCGCAGTCTGATCGATCAGGTGACCGAGGGCGCACTGCCACCCGGTGCGGCGCGGCAGCACATCAACGAGATGGCGGTGCGGGCGAACCGCTGGGCCGTGGGCGCCCACTGCGCGAGCTACAACTACCTGGTCACCACGCACCACACGCTGGAGGATCGAGCCATGCTCCCCGGACTGCGGCGCGCCGACTCGCGGCTGGCCCCAGTGCTCGATCGATTGTCGGAGGAGCACGGCATCATCCACCACGTGCTGCAACGGGTGGACGGGGCGCTGGTGGATTTCGTCGCCTCGAGTGAGGAGGCCGGCGATGCGCTGCGCCGGAGCATCGACCAGCTGAGCGACGCCTTGCTGTCCCATCTGGCGTACGAGGAACGCGAACTCGTCGAACCCCTCGCCCGGGCCCACCTGTTCGGCTGATCTCGTGTTGACCACCCTCGCCGTCCAGAACTACCGCTCGCTCCACGAGCTGCGGATCCCGGTCGGCCGACTGACGGTCGTGACCGGCGCGAACGGCAGCGGCAAGTCCAACCTCTATCGCGCGCTCCGCCTGCTCGCCGATTGCGCCGATCGGCGGGTGATCGCCTCCCTCGCCCGGGAGGGCGGCCTGCCCTCGGCGCTCTGGGCCGGACCAGAAAAGATCAGCGGAGCCGTCCGCCGCGGCGAACACCCGCTGCAGGGTACAGGTCGCGGCAAACCGGTCTCGCTGCAACTGGGCTTCGCGTCTGACGCGTTCTCCTACCTCATCGATCTCGGCATCCCCCCACCCTCGGGTGGGCCGTCGGCCTTCTACCTCGATCCCGAGATCAAGCGGGAACTGGTCTGGGTCGGGCCGCTGCTGCGACCCGCCGCGATGGTCGCGCGGCGGCTCGGGCCGTCGGTTCAGCTGCGCGGTGAGCAGGGCTGGCAGCAGCTGTCGACCGATCTGCCCACGTACGAGTCGATGCTGACCGAGATCGCCGATCCACGGCTGGCCCCAGAACTGCTGGACGTCCGCGCTCAGATCCGTTCCTGGCGGTTCTACGACCACTTCCGAACTGACGTCGGCGCGCCCGCCCGGCAGGCGCAGATCGGGACCCGTACCCCGGTGCTCGACGGCGACGGCCGCGACCTCGCCGCGGCGATGCAGACCATCCTGGAGATCGGCGACCCGCGAGTCCTGGCCACGCTGGTCGACGACGCGTTCCCCGGCTGCCGGGTGTCGGTCGAGGTGAATCGCGGCCGCTTCGACCTGATGCTCTCCGGACCCGGCCTGCTGCGCCCGCTGTCGGCGGCGGAGTTGTCCGACGGCACCCTGCGGTACCTGCTGCTGGTGGCCGCCCTGCTCAGCCCGCGGCCGCCCGGACTACTTGTGGTGAACGAGCCGGAGACCAGCCTGCACCCCGATCTGCTGGCCCCGTTGGCTCGGCTGATGTCGGCGGCGGCCGAACGCAGCCAGGTGATGGTGATCACCCACGCCCAGTCGCTCGCCGACGCGTTGCGCAGTGGGCCCGACGCGACGGCGATCGAGCTCACCAAGGAGCTCGGCGAGACCGGGATCGCCGGGCTCGGCCGTCTCGAGGGGCCGCCGTGGAGTTGGGGCAGCCGCTAGTTGTGCGCCGGCGTCCGCGGCCGGGTCCGCCAGAGCCAGATCAGTCCGAGGACGGGCAGCACGAGCGGGACGAATCCGTACCCCATCCCGAAGGCGGACCAGACCGTCGCGCGGGGAAAGGCCTGCGCATCCGCCAGGCTCAGCGCGCCAACGGCGAGGACGCCGAGGAGTTCGATCGAGATGGCGACCAGCGCCACATACCGCGACGTACGAGTGCCGAGCGCGAGCGTGATCGTCGCGACGATGTAGATGGCGGCAGCCAGGGCCGAGAGCAGGTAGGCGGTGGGCGCCTCCGCGTACCGGGTCACGAGCTGGACCGTCGCGCGCGCGGTCGCGGCGATGGCGAAGATCGCGTAGACGGCGATCAGCACCCGGCCCGGGCCCGTGTTGGTGGCGGCGGTGCTCACCCGGCCGGCACCCAGAGGCTCAACAACCGGGACGTCATCACCAGCAGCCCGGCGGCGGCGACAGCCAGGACCAGTCCGGAAAATCGGGTGCGCTCGTTGTTGGCCCAGAACCAGGCCAGCGGGATCAGCAGGACCGAGACGATCAGGTAGCCGATCGTCGTACCGTACTCGGCCGGCCGGAAACCCATCCCGAGCTGCACCAACGCGACGATCGCCTGTGCCAGCGCGGCCAGCTCCACGACCGCCGCGAAGATCAACTGGGCCGCCCCCGGCGGCAACTTGGCGATCGCCGTCAACAGCCCCCAGAGCATGGACACCGCCGCGAGCGCCATCACTGCGGCGGAGAGTCCGAAGATCACACGCACACGGTAACTGTGTGATCCTGAAGCGGTGGCGCAAGCACCCCGTGACGTGAGCAGGTGGCTGAGCGACATCGACGCCCTGGAACGCCAACTCGAGCCGGTCTCGGACGCCCTGTTCGAGCGCGCAGAGCTGCGGCCCGGCGAGGCCGTTCTGGACGTGGGCTGCGGATCCGGGGTCACCACCGCCCGGGCCGCGAGTCTGGTTGTGCCCGAGGTGGGCGGCCACAGCGCCGCCCTCGAGGAGACCGGCCGGGTGGTCGGCAACGACGTGTCGGCGCGCATGATCGCCGCGGCCCGCGAGCGGTTCCCCCGCTCGGCGATCGAGTGGGTCGTCGCCGATGCCGAAACGCACGACTTCGGGACCGCGGCGTTCGACGTCGTCATCTCCCGGTTCGGGGTGATGTTCTTCGCCGATCCGGCGGCGGCCTTCGCCAATTTGGCGGCGGCCACCCGACCCGGCGGCCGGCTGGTGGCGGTTGTGTGGCAGCGCCGGTCGGCGGTGGAGTTCTTCGCCGTCCCGCTCGGCGTCGCACTCGAGGCCCTCGACCAGTACGGTGTTCAGCCACCCGAGCTACCACCTGACGACGCCGGACCGTTCAGCCTGAGCGATCCGGTCGCTGTCCGCGACCTGGTGACCGCCGCAGGGTGGTCGCAGGTCTGGTGCCAGGCCGACCACCGGCCGATCTACCTCGGCGGTCCCGGCGACCCCGAGCACGCCGCGCGACTGGCGCTCGGCACCGGGGTGCTGGAGGCCGCGCTGGCCGGTCAGCCGGCGGACCTGGTCGACGAGGTACGGGCTGCCCTCACGGTGATGGCCCGGGAGCGACACGACGGCGCGGGGGTGCCGTTGGCCACCGGTCTGTGGATCGTCACCGCCGTCCGGAAGATCTGAGCGGGGCGATGCGGATCGTCGGGCGGGAGGCGGCTGGGCAGCTGGTCTTCGACGTGCCTCTGACCCACGGCGACACCCCGGAGACGGCGGCGTACGACGCCGGGTATCTGGTGGAGCGGGCCACCCGGGCCGCGCGCACCACCGACGGCGACCTCGCGCTCGAGCTGAGCGTCCGGCCTCTGGCCGGGGAACCGGCGCCGTGGCGCGGCAGCCCGGGCCGGGACCGCAGCCTGGTCATCGCACCCGGCGAGGAGCCGGAGGCGCGGCAGCGGGTGGCGGCCTACGCCCTGGTGTCCTCGCCGTGGGGCTTGCTCGCCACCCAGTACTCCGACCGAACCGCGGTCGAAGGTCGCTGGGGAATGCCCGGCGGCGGACTCGACGAAGCCGAGGAACCGGTCGCCGCGGTCCTGCGTGAGGTGTACGAGGAGACCGCCCAGTCGGTGGTGCTCGCCGGGCTGGAGACCGTACAGACCTCGCACTGGGTCGGCCGCAATCCGCGCGGGCGGCTGGAGGACTTCCACGCGATCCGGCTGGTCTACCGCGCCGACTGCCCCGCACCGTCGCCACCACGGGTGCTGGACACCGGCGGCACGACGGCCGACGCCTGCTGGGTGGCTCTGGAGGAATGGACGCGGCTGGACTGGACGCCCGGCTGGCGAGCCATCCTCACCGACTACCTTGCGCCAGGGCCCGCTCGATGACGCGCAACACGATCTGCGGGTGATCTCTGATCATCTTGGCCGTGAAGCGCAGGACCCGCCAGCCGGCCAGGACGAGGTCGTTCTGCCTCCAGCGGTCCGACTCGAACGCCTCCGGGGTCTTGTGGAACTCCCAGCCGTCCACCTCGATGGCCAGCTTGAGCTTCTCGAACGCGATGTCGATCCAGTAGACGCCGGACAGCAACTCGAAGCCCCAGTTGCCTTCCCAGCCGTCGATCCCGGCTTCACGGAGCAGCCGGTGCAGATCCCGTTCGGCCTCCGACCACGGCTTCCCGCGGGAGTCCAGCAACAGCATCCGGCGGTCGGCGTTGCCGCGGCGGGACGGGGTCAGCACGAGTGCTTCGTGCATCTGGTCCAAGGTCGCCGCCCGGGTCCGGAGCACGGTGTCGATCGCATCTCCGCCGAGGGTGACGGACAGGTCCAGCGCGGTGAGGGCCGGACTCGTGACCCGGATGCCCTGGACCTCGGTGATGAGTTCCGGCGGGATCCGACGTTGGCTGAGTCGGAATTCTCGATGATCGAGACGCTTCCTCGGTGCCGACACTTCGATCGCGCTCACGCCGAGCTGTGGCCAGAAGGTCGCCTTCGCAGCAGCCCGGCCAAGCAGGACAACATCTGCGTCCCAGCGCGAGATCGAGAGTGCTCTCACCTCGAAGTCGCGGGCCCGGGTTGGCTCGACATAGATCCCGGGAAGAATCCGCTGCAGCTCGCCACGATCCACCAACCACTCGATCTGGTTGACCAAATCGGCCCGGTCGCGTCTCCGCAGCACCCCGCCGTTCGCGCTCAGAGCCGCCTGCACCTCGTATCTGGAGTTCCTCACACCCATGGCATAAGGACGCAAGCGCGTTTGAAACGTGCGGCCGGACGAGCTGTGGATGACGAGTGACCTCATCCACAACCCGGAAACTTACTGCTCAATCGCCGTGGAGGGCCCGACACGCGGGATTTCGAGCCATCTGGCGGATCGAGCAGTAAGTTTCCGGATTTGGCCGGTCAGCCGATGTCGCCCAGCAGGTCCTGTCGGGTGAGTACCCCGACGGGCTTGCCGTCGTCGAGCACCAGCACCGCGTCGGCGTCGACCAGCAGATTGACGGCGTGGATGACCGGCTCGCTGGCACCGAGCGCCGGCAGCGGCGGCTCCATCACCTTCTCGACCGCGTCGGCGGGCCCTGCCGTGTGGCCGAAGAGCGCCCCCAACAGCCCGCGCTCGCTGACCGATCCGACCACCTCGGCCGCCATCACCGGCGGCTCGGCCCGCACGACAGGCATCTGGGACACCCCGTATTCGCGCAGGATCCCCACCGCCTCGGCGATGGTCTCGATCGGGTGGGTGTGCACCAGCGACGGCAACTCACCCGACTTCTCCCGCAACACGTCGCCGACCACCCGGACGGATGCGTCGGGCCGAGCCGCGAAGCCGTAGCGGGTCAGCCAGACGTCGCTGAAGATCTTGGTGAGGTAGCCGCGGCCGGAGTCGGGTAGCAGCACGACCACCACGTCGTCGGCGCTGAGGTCGTCGGCCAGCCGGAGCGCGGCGGCGACCGCCATGCCGCAGGAGCCGCCGACCAACAAACCCTCCTCGCGGGCCAGCCGCCGGGTCATCCCGAACGAGTCGGCGTCGGAGATCTCGATGATCCGGTTGCAGACGGTCTTGTCGTAGTTGGCGGGCCAGAAGTCCTCCCCCACCCCCTCCACCAGGTAGGGCCGGCCGGATCCCCCGGAATACACCGAGCCGCTCGGATCGGCACCGATGATCTGGACCCGGTCCTCGGAGACCTCCTTGAGGTAGCGGCCGGTGCCGCTGATCGTGCCGCCCGTCCCGATGCCGGCGACGAAGTGGGTGATCCGGCCGTCGGTCTGGCGCCAGATCTCCGGGCCTGTGGTCTCGTAATGGCTCGCCGGATTGTTCGGGTTGGCGTACTGGTCGGGCTTCCAGGCACCCTCGATCTCGCGCACCAGGCGGTCGGAGGTGGAGTAGTAGGAGTCCGGGTGATCCGGGTCCACCGCGGTCGGGCAGACGACGACCCGCGCCCCGTAGGCCGCCAGGACGTTGCGCTTGTCCTCGCTCACCTTGTCGGGGCAGACGAACACGCACTGGTACCCGCGGGCCTGCGCCACGATGGCCAGCCCCACGCCGGTGTTGCCACTGGTCGGTTCCACGATCGTGCCGCCCGGTCGCAGCAGCCCCTCGCGCTCCGCGGCATCGACCATCTTCACCGCGATCCGATCCTTCACCGAGCCGCCCGGGTTGAGGTATTCGAGCTTGGCGAGGATCAAGGGCCGGCGCCCCTCCGTCACTCGCGACAACTTCACCAGCGGGGTGTTCCCGACCAGATCGATCAACGACTCGACATATTCCACGGGACCGACCCTAGCGGTGCTTCCTGGGCGCCACCTTCCGAATTGTCTTGGCCAGATCGATGGTGCGGGCGATCCCATCGCGACGCTCGCGCCGAGCGCGGATGAGTCGCAGCCAGGTGCCCGCCCCGACCACAGCGGTGACGGCGCCGGGGACCGATACCCCGCGTACGGTCGGACCCGCCCGCGTCGACCACAGCATCGCCGCGGCGAGCAGTGAACTGGCGGCGAGCAGTCCGTCGATCACCCGGTCCATCGTCTTGTCGGGATCGTGGAGCCGGAGGTCGACCGCGACCTCCCCGCGACTCAGTTGGTGGACAACGCTGCGGACGTCGTCGGGGAGGTCCTGCATCAGCCGCTCCCAGCTGCGCAGGGTACGGAGTGCGTCGTGCCCGATTCGGCGTGGGTCGAAGCGGTGCTGCATCATCTCGCCGAGGTACGGCTGGATCGCGTCGCCGATCGAGGTCTGGACCTCCAGACTCTGGGCCAGCCCCTGCAGCCGGAGCAGCACCCGGAACACGAGCACGAGATCGCTCGGCAGGTGCAACTGGTGGACGTGCAGGATCTCCGCGCCCTGGGAGATCATCCCGGGGACGTCGAACTCACCCATCCCCGCCGACAGGTAGCGGGCCATCCACTGGTCGACGTCGCCCCCGAACCGTTCCCGGTCCAACGTCGGCGGCGCATGGCAGATGATGCTCAACGCATCGGTCAGGCTGTCGGCGTCGCGGAGCCCGACGGCCAGCATGAGGTCCTCCACCTGCCGCCGGCGCGCGGCGCTCAGCCGCCCGATGTCCCCGAAGTCCAGGAAAGCCACCTTGTTGGGCACCTCGAGCAGGAAGTTTCCGGGGTGCGGGTCGGCGTGGAAGATGCCGTCCCGGAACAACATCTCCAGGTACGCGTCGAGGGTCCGCTGCACCAGGGCGTCCACGTCGAAGCCCTCGGCCGTCAGTTGCTTCCGGGACGTGATCGGGTGCCCTTCGATCAACTCCATGGTCAGCACCCCGGGACCGGACTGCTCCGGGAAGGGCGTCGGGATCACCACGTCCGGCTCGGCCGCGAAGTTGGCCCGGAACCGCTGCATTGAGCCCAGCTCCACCCGGAAGTCGATCGCCGCCCGCATCATCGTCTCGAACTCGCCGACCATGGCCGCGGGACGGTAATCGGCCAGTTCGTGGTCGACGGTCTCCAGGTAGCCGGCCAAGACGCGCATCAATTCCACGTCGGAAAGCACCCGGTGGTCGGCGCCGTCGTGCAGCACCTTGACGACCACGGCCGTGCCGTCGAGCAGGGTGGCCCGGTGCACCTGGGCCACGGAGCCGGAGGCCATCGCCACGGACTCGAACTCGGCGAAGACCTCACCGACCGGGCGCCCGAGTTCCCGCTCGATCCGCCGTTCGGCCAACCCGAGTGCGTCCGCCGGCACATTGGTCTGCAATCCGGTCAGTTCGCCGGCGATGTCCGGTCCGACCAGGTCGGGACGCTGCGAGAGCATCTGCCCGAACTTCACGAACGTGGTGCCCAGGTCGGTCAACGCCGCCCGGACCCGTTCGCCGGTGTTCATCGCCGCGACGGAGGGGTCGACCATCCGGGCCAGCAGCTTTTCGGGTATCGACGGCGCGCCACCACCGGTCGCCGCCGTGGCGGCCTGCGCCGCCAAGCTGCCGAACCCGTAGCGGGCCAAGACGACCGCGATCTCGTGGATCCGCGATCGGTTCTGGATCAGCACGCCGGCAAGGTCGCTCACCCGCGCACTGTAGCCACAACAAAACCGCCCGCCCCTCGTGGGAGGGGCGGGCGGCTTCGGTGTCTAAGCCGATGTCATGGTCAGCGTCGCAGGTACGACAGGATTCGCAGGATCTCGATGTAGAGCCAGACCATGGTGACGGTCAACCCGAAGGCGCCACGCCAGGACTCACTCGACGGGGCGCCCATCGCGACGCCCTTCTCGATGTAGTCGAAGTCCAGGATCAGGTTCAGCACGCAGAGGATGATCGCGATCGCTGAGATGCCGATGGCGAGCAGGCTGACCGGGCCGGTGATGCCGCCCCGGAGGCCGGCGCCGCCGGTGAAGATGGAGAACACGAAGTTGACCAACATGAGCGCGGCGAACGCGATGGTGGACAAGATCACGATCTTCTGGAACTTCGGGGTGACCCGGATGTTGAAGATCTTGTACGCCGCCAACGTGACGCCGGCGGCCACGAAGGTGCCGAGCACGGCCTGCGCCACGATCCCCGGGTAGTAGCTCTCGAAGATCTTGCTGATCATCCCGATGAACACGCCCTCGATGGCGGCGTACGCGAAGACCAGCGGCGGGGAGATGTTGCGCCGGAACGAGACCAGCAGCACCGCACCGAATCCGAGCAGGGCGGAGATGATCAGCGCCGGGTACATCGCCGGGGTCGGGATGAACATCCACGACAACGCCGCCGTGACCACCAGCAGGCCCATCACGATGGCGGTCTTGGTGATGACGTCGTCGAACGTCATCCGCGCCTCGGGCGGGGCCTGGACCGGCGGCTGGCCGTACTGCTGGGTGTACGGATTCTGCGGGTCCTGCACGTTCGACGGCTGGCCGTACGGGTTGTACTGGTTGTACTGATTCTGCTGGCGTGCTGCGGGCGTGAACGCGTCCTCCTTCGAGAGGATGGGGTTCGAACTACGCAACATGAATGTCCTCCTGGGCTGTGACGCACCGCTTCGGTGCGCCTCGATTCTATCCAACAACCTGACGAGTCCCGCTCTTCCCGACCTGGGAAGACCCTGAGAGTGCCCCCGATGGGAGTCGAACCCATACTGGGGCGGGTTTAAGCCGCCTGCCTCTGCCATTGGGCTACGGGGGCATCAGGAGCGGGGATCGAGATAGACCTTGCGGGCATGGATCGCGTGTGCTCCCGCCACCCGATCGAGAAACAATAACCCGGCGCAGTGGTCGATCTCGTGCTGCAGGGCGCGGGCCTCGAACGCGTCTGTGGTCACCTCGACCGGCGCCCCCGTCACCGGCAGTCGGGCCCGGACCACCACCCGGCCGGCCCGCTTCACGTCTGCCGTCAGCTCGGGTACGGACATGCAGCCCTCCCGGGACCGCTCGTTGCGACTCGCCTCGACGACCTCGGCGTTCACCAGGACGAGGAGTCCGTGCCCGGCACGCACCTTGGGGTGGCCCGTCACGTCCACGCAGAAGGCCTGCGCGGACACCCCGAGCTGCGGCGCCGCGAGTCCCACGCAACCGGGCGACACGGCCATCGTGGCGATCAGGTCGGCACACAGCTGCGCGATCTCGGGGTCGCTCGGATCGACCAGCGGGGCCGCGTCGGAGAGCACCGCCGCGGGCGCCCGCAACACCGGGCGGATCCGCCCGCGCGGCAGCGCAGGCAGCTCCATCACAAGTCGTCGCGTTCCACCGGCCGGAGTGTGACCCCGACACCGAGTTCGGCGGCGACCGCGGCCAGGCTGCCCGCCAACGTCTCCGGATCGGTCTCAGGTCGTAGCTCTGCCTCGGCGACCAGTACGTACAGATCGCCGGACAACCGGGTCGTCAGATCGGTGATATTGCCGCCCGCCGCGGCGATGACCTCGGTCAGCCGGGCCACGATGCCCAGCCGATCCGCGCCGTGCACGGTGATCAGATACTGCGGTCCGTCGGGCACGGTGGCCGGTTCTTCCGGCACCTCGCGCACATCGACCGCAAGGGATCCGTCGGCCAGCTCGGCGAGCGCGGCCTCGACCTCGGTCACGTCGGCCGACCCGGCGCAGATCAAGGTCATGGCGAAATGACCGCGTAGCAGGGTCATCGAGGAGTCCTCGAGATTCATCCGGCTGTCGGCCAGCGCGGCGGCCACCTGGGCGATGATGCCGGGCCGGTCGTGCCCGACCACCGTGATGGCGAGATTTCTCACGACACCGGTCATCTGCGCTGCCCGACCAGGTGTAGGGCGATCCCGTCGAGGATGTCGGATTCGCTGATCACCAGCTCGCTCACGCTGACCCGCTGCGCGACCCGGCTGGCGACCAGGGCGCCCCCCGTGATCACGTCCGCCCGGCCGGGGTGCATGGACGGGATGGCCTTGATCTGGGCCACGGTCAGGCTCGCGAGTTGGTCGAGCAACACGGTGATCCCGGGGACCGACAGCATGGCGCCGTGAACGCGCAACCGGTCGTAGGTCTCCAGGCCGAGGTAGACCCCGGCGAGGGTGGTCATGGTCCCGGCCACCCCGATCCAGGTCTGGGCCCGGGCCAGGTCGACCCCGCAGTCGTCGAGCAGGGCGTCCACGTACGCCTCCGCGTCCGCCCGACCCTGCGGCGGGGTCGGGTTGGCCTTCAGGAACCGCTCGGTCAAGCGGACCGAGCCGACGTCGAGCGAGACGGCTTGCTCGACCTCGCCCCCGGAACCGAGGATCAGTTCCGTCGAGCCGCCGCCGATGTCCATCACGAGGGCCGACCCGCTGCCCGCGTCGACCCCACTGACCGCCCCGGCGAACGACAGGCGGGCCTCCTCGTCGCCACTGATGATGTCGGGCGTGACCCCCAGCCGGTCGTTGACACCGGCGAAGAACTCGTCACGGTTCTGCGCGTCCCGAGACGCGGAGGTGGCCACGAAACGGATCCGATCCAGCGGTACGCCGGCGGCCCGCACCGCCTCGGCGTAGCTGTCCGTGGCCGCGAGCGTCCGGGCCAGCGCGTCGGGATGGAAGGTGCCGGTCGCGTCGACGCCCTGACCGAGGCGGACGATCTCCATCCGCCGGTCGAGCTCCCGCAACCCGCCGTCCGGACCGGCTTCGGCGATCAGCAACCGGATCGAGTTGGTGCCGCAGTCGATGGCCGCTACCGGGTCAGGCATGGGGACTCCCAGAACGGTCCGATCTCGGCCAACGCCTCGTCACCCAGGGGATTGACGCCCATCCCGGCGGCCAACGCGTGCCCGACCAGGGAGTGCAGGCACTTCACCCGGTCCGGCATCCCGCCGGCGCTCACGCCCGCGATCTCGGGGACGTCGCCCAGCGTTGCCCGCGCGTCCAGGTACGCCCGGTGCGCCGCGCGGTAGCGCGACGCCAGGTCAGGGTCCTCCCGCAGTCGATGGGTCATCTCGGTCATCACTCCGTTCGCCTCCAGCCGGGAGCAGCGCGCCACGGCGGTCGGGCAGGTCAGATAGAAGGTGGTCGGGAACGGCGCGCCGTCGGCGAGTCGCGGCGGTGTGGCCACGACGGCGGGTTTGCCGCACGGGCAGCGATACGCGACGGCGGCCAGGTCGCGGGGCGGCCGGCCCAGTTGGGCGGTCACGGTCGCCTCGTCAGCCGGGGTCAGGTGGTCAGGCACGAGATCAGCGTGGTTCGGTGTCCTCGGTGATGGGCTTCTCCGGGGCCTTCTTGGCCGGCGCCGTCGGTGCCGGTTTATCGGCGGTTTGCACCGACCCCTTCAACCGCTGCCACCACGCGGTCGGTCGCTTGTCGACGGTGTTCGCCGGCTTGCCGATCTCCGCCCCGCCCCCGAGGGGTTTCCCGTCGGGCCCGATCGCCCGGAACCCGATCTCGCCGGGGATGACCCAGCCGAGCCGCTCCCGGGCCTGCTGCCGGACGAAGGCGGGGTCATTCCAGAGGCCGAGTTCGGCCTTCAGGTCGGCGATCTTTTCCTGCCGGGCTGAGATGTCGACCCGGGTCGCAGAGATCTTCTCGGCCTGGGCGAAATAGATCCGCAGCGAACTCGCGTACGAGATCGTCAAGATCAACAGCACCACGGCGAGGGCGATCGCCCGGGTGGTGATGCTGGACCGGCGGCCCTTGATCGACGTGGCGCGCGGCGTCTCGACGGGCGCAGCGGTGTCCTCCGTCGCTACCGGCGACTCGACGGAGTCCGGTGGCTTCGTCGCCGGCGCGTCCGGGCGAGGTTTGCTGCGGGCGCGCGACCGTCCCCGACCCGGACCGGCGCCGGGGCGGGAGGTGGACCGCGGACCCGACGCCATCAGGCCTTTTGTCCCGAATCGCTGAACCGCGGGAAGGCCGCCGCCCCGGCGTACCGGGCGGCGTCGTCGAGATCCTCCTCGATCCGCAGCAATTGGTTGTACTTGGCGACCCGGTCCGTACGGGCCGGAGCGCCGGACTTGATCTGACCGCAGTTGGTGGCCACCGCCAGGTCGGCGATGGTCGTGTCCTCGGTCTCTCCCGAGCGGTGGCTCATCATGCACGAGAAGCCGGCCCGGTGGGCGAGGTCGACCGCGTCGAGGGTCTCGGTCAGGCTGCCGATCTGGTTCACCTTCACCAGCAGGGCGTTGGCGGCCTTCTCGGTGATGCCGCGCTGCAGCCGGCTCACGTTGGTGACGAAGAGGTCGTCGCCGACCACCTGTACGCGGTCGCCGAGCTTCCCGACCAACGTGCTCCACCCGGCCCAGTCGTCCTCCGCCAGCGGGTCCTCGATCGAGACGATCGGAAAAGCGTCCAGCCACTGGGTGTAGATGTCGGTCATGTCGTCGGAGCTGAGCTGACGGCCCTCGAAGTTGTAGGTGCCGTTGTCGTAGAACTCGGTGCTGGCCACGTCGAGGGCGAGCGCGATGTCGGTGCCCAGCTTGAGTCCCGTGCTCTCGACGGCGGTCGAGATCAGTTCGAGGGCCGCCACGTTGGCGGTCAGATTCGGGGCGAAGCCGCCCTCGTCGCCGAGACCGGTGGACAGGCCCTGCTTCTTCAGGACGGACTTCAACGCGTGGTAGACCGTGGCCCCCATCTCGAGGGCGTCCCGGAAGGTCGCGGCGCCGATCGGAGCGACCATGAACTCCTGTACGTCGACATCGGAGTCGGCGTGCGCTCCCCCGTTGACGATGTTCATCATCGGCACCGGCAGCACGTGGGCGTTGGGTCCGCCGACGTAGCGGTACAGCGGGAGCTCCGCCGAGGTCGCCGCCGCGTGCGCCACCGCGAGGGAGACGCCGAGGATGGCATTGGCCCCGAGCTTGGACTTGTTCTCCGTGCCGTCGAGGTCGAGCATGGCTTGGTCCACGAGTCGCTGCTCGCTGGCGTCGAACCCGACCAGTTCCGGTCCGAGCTGGTCGATCACGCCGAGGACAGCCTTGCCGACGCCCTTGCCGCCGTAGCGGGAGTCGCCGTCGCGGAGCTCGACCGCCTCGAAGGCGCCGGTCGAGGCACCCGAGGGCACCGCCGCGCGTCCCTCGGAGCCGTCGTCGAGGATCACCTCGACCTCGACGGTCGGATTCCCGCGGGAGTCGAGGATCTCGCGAGCGCCGATGAACTCAATACTTGCCACGTCGAGACGCTGCCTTTCGGTGCGGTTCTCGGCCCCGGCCGGGGGCCGCGTCGGTCATCGCCGCCCACACTATCGGCGTGTCTGGACCTCGCGACCGAGGCACGGGCGGCGGCGGCTGAATTCCGGGCGACGATCTATTGGACGGCAGTTCAGCTGCGCCTGCGGTTGGCGAGCGCGTTGGCGACGTTGACCCCGACGATGCCCGCCCACGCCACGGCAATGCCGAGGATGCCAGGTTCGACCGTGGACCCGGCGATGGCGGTGATCGGTACGCCGGCCCCGACCGAGATGATGCCGAGCACGAACCGCTGATGCTGGGCCGACTTCTCCAGCTCCCGCTGCGCATCCTCGCGGCTCGACTCGCGGCTCAGCTCGGCGGTCCGGTAGGCGGCAAGTTGCTCGACCCGCTCGGCCAGTCCGGCGGCGATCTCGTCGTGGTACTCCGGACCGAGTTCTCGACGCGCGGCCAGGGCCGCCTCGGTGTCCCGTCGGAAGTCCTCCGGCACGCTCATGCCGAGGAGCCTAGTTCGTCGGGTCCGGGCCGAGTACGTCGAACAGCCGGCGCAGCGGTCGCCGCATCACCGCGGCGATCGGGCGTTGGTCGGCACTCCGCCAAAGCAGGATCTCGGCGTCGCCACGGGCCCGAAGGTCCGCCAGGGTCGGGTCCGCCGGCCTCGCTTCGAGCCTCAGCCTGACCGCGGCCGCCGCCGGCTCGAGCACTCGGAGCAGTGGCGACTGCAGTTCCGGCCAGACTTCGCGCAGGTCTGTACGGGTCGAGAGATCAACGACCTCGTCGAGCAGCAGCCGTTCGACGCGGGCCACCTCGACGACCAACCGGACCTGGTCGGCGCGCGCGGCCAGCCGCGGCAGGTCGGCACGGCGCAGCGGATTGTGTCGAACGGCCCGCTCGGCGGTGGCGAGGGTGGTCGGCAGCTCCCGGGCGGCCTCCTCGGTTCGGGCCGCCCGTCCTCGCAGCTCGACCAGCACCTCGTCGTTCCGAGCGCCCCCGAGCGCAGCTCGCAGGGTGTCGAGCTGATCGGACAGCGCCGCGGTCACCGCCGCCAACTCGGCCTCGAATGCCTTCCGGGCATTGGGTGGCAGCAGCAGCGGTGACAGCAGGACGCTGACCACAGCGCCGATGGCGGTTTCCCAGATCCGGGTCAGGGCGTACGCGTCGGGCTCCGCGCTGGCGAACACGAGCATGGCGGAGACGGCGATCTGCACGTTCAGGGCCGTGCCGACCCGCAGCACCAGCCCCACCGTCAACCCGACGGCCAAAACAGCGGTCACCGAGAGCAGTGAGATGCCGAGCAGTCGAACCGTCAGTTCGGCGAGCAGCACCCCGCCGATGACGCCGATCATCCGGTCGAAGGACAGATTCACCACCGAGTAGGGGTGGTCCCGCACCGCGACCAACGGGACGACCACCGCGAACACCGGCGGCTCGGTCGCCCCGAGCCAGACGCAGACCTGCCAACTCAACGCCGCGGCGACGACGATGCGCAGGATCTGCGGACCCTCGGTCCGGATCCGCGTCTGCAGTCGTCCACTGGCCATGCCCTCATCCTGGCGGGTCGCGGCGTGTATCAACCGGCATCCCTGCCCTCGCCGACCGCAGCCCTATCCTGCCGAGATGGAAGCGAGCGAGCCGCGGGCAGCGGCCGACGCCGACCCAGCGGACGGCCGCGACGAGACCGAGGCCGAGCGGATGGATCGCAACTGGAACGAGATGCTGCAGGAACTGCGGGTGACGCAGACGGCCACGCAGATTCTGTTCGGATTCTTGCTGGCCGTCGCGTTCCAGCCCCGGTTCGCCGACCTCGACGGCTTTGCCCGGACGCTCTACCTCGTCTTGATCTCGGTCGCCGCACTCACGACCGGGCTCGCACTCGCCCCCGTCGCCATCCACCGCGGACTTTTCCGCCAGCACCGCAAGCGGGTGACCGTACAGATCGCCCACGTCATCTTGGGCTGCACGATCGTCGGCGTCAGCGTGGTCCTGGTCGGCACCGTGCTGTTGATCTTCTACGTGACCGTCGGCACCTGGCCGGCGGTGTGGGTGGCGGCCGGCATCGGCGCCGTCATCGTCGCCGTCGCCGTGCTGCCAGCGGCGTTGGCGTCCGGCTCAGCAGGCGATCGGCAGGGCTGACATCTCCAACCGGAATCGGAACTCGTCCAGCGACGCCGCCATCAGGCGCGGCCCCGTGAGCCGGAACACCGGGTCCAGCAGGGCCCACCCGCCCACCAGCTCGACGGTCAGGTCGTAGCGGAGCATGGCCCCGCCCTCGGCCGGGGTCACCGTGTAGCTGCCGGACACCGGGATCGGGCCCGACCGGTGCCGGAAGCTGAACCGGTGCGGCTCGTCGTACTCCTCGATCACCGAGTCGGTGACCACCCGGCGACCGGCGATGGTCGAGCGCTCTCGCAGCACACTGCCGACGCGCATCGGCCCGGCCGGGCTCATCGAGGCGTCGACCACCTCGGTGCGCCACTCGGCGGCGCGGCGGAAGTCGGCCGCGTACGCGAAAACGGCGTCGGTGCCGCGACGGACGAAGACGGTGTCGCTCAGGTGCAGCGTGCTCATGAAGCCACTGTGCCCTCGGGTACTGACAGATTCCTGGGTATCGGCTACGCATTTGCTGTGGGCCGGCTACGGAATCTCCGGCGATGTGCTGTTGTGCGGACCGGATGTCGGGGGCATGCTCGGACGCAGCAGGGACTCCGAAGGGGCAACGCATGACCGTGTCTGATCCTGACCCTCGGCTCCGGTTCGCGACCGAGACGAATCGGCCGCCTGTTCAGCCGATCCGGACGGCCCTGAAGCCGCCGCCCGCCCCGGAGTTCGCGCCCCGATTCGCCACCGACCTCGATCGCGGCGTGCCCGTCGATCATCGCGCCCGGTGGCTCGCCCAATTGGCCCGGACCCGGTACGCGTTGGAGCAGGCGCGGTTTGTGCTGTTGCGCGACGGCTGGACATCGGGCGCGTGGTTCAGCGTCGCCACTCGAACGGGTGAGGTGCGGCGGGTGAGCACGTACGAGAGCTTCGGCCTGCTCTCGGCGCACGCCGGCGTGGCCCACGGCTGCCTGGTGGGCACCCTGCTGCGGATGGCCGACGACCCCGACCAGGCGCCGACGGCGCACGACGTCTGGCACTGCGTCGACGAGTTGTACGAGGCCATGCACGAGTCGCTCGGTCACACATCGCAGCCGGCCGGGCGGGCGTACGCCCACGACGAGCGCCGCGCCCGATTGCGCGGGCTCACCGCCTGGAACGATGAGCGTGGCCGGACCCGGGAGCAGGTGGTGGACCTTGTCGACCGCGCCATCGCGCGGACGATCGTGGCGAGTTGCGCCTGAGTCTGATCCGCCTTGACGCTCTGTGTCCACAGCATGATTTCGACGTCGGCGGTGTTGTCCACAGATTCGAGATCGGTGGCCGAGAATGTCGGCAGTTCGGTCTATATTGAAAGTGTGTTCGATTCTGCGTGGGTGGGTGACCCGGTTGCGTTGTTGGAAGCCGCGTCCGAAACGCAGCGTGAACTCGTCGAGCGCGAGGGTCGGATTCTGGAATTGGCGGCCGGCTGGGCGGACTGTCATCCCGCCGAGGCCTCGCAGCTGCCGGGACCGGCCCGCCGGTTGGGGGGAGACGGCACCCCGACGGTCGCTTGGTCGTGCGTGGCCGAGTTCGGGTCGGTGTTGCAGACGACGACCGGTGCCGCGGAGGGGTTGATCGGGGATGCGTTGGACCTGCGGCATCGGCTGCCCCGGCTGTGGCAGCTCGTCACCGGCGGTGCGGTGCGCGCGTGGAAGGCGCGGAAGGTCGCGCAGGCCACGCGGCAGCTGTCGCCGGAGGCTGCGGCGGCGGTCGACGTCGCGATCACATCGGGAAACGCCTCGGTGATCACCAGCGTGCCCTGGTCCCGGTTTGAGCGGTTCCTCGAGGCGGCGGTGTTGACCGCAGACCCGGAGGACGCCGAAGCCCGGGCTCGCGCCTTCGAGGCGGAGCGGTTCGTCCGGGCGGGTCGGAGTGTGGCCGGGTTGAAGACCCTCGTCGCCCGAGCACAGGCCGGTGAGGTGATCTGGTTCATGGCCATGGTCAACCGGATCGCCGACATTCTCGCCGCCGACGGGGACACCGACGCGATCGATGTCCGCCGCTCCAAGGCCGTCGGGATCCTCGCCAACCCCGCCCTCGCCCTGCAACTCCTGGCCGACCACGCTGAGACCGAACCGGACCACAACGGGGATGCGGAGGGGGAGGGTCCACATCGGTCAGTGTCGGTGGATCCTCCGGCGGTGGGTCCGCGGAGGCTTCAGCCAACGGTGGTGCTGTATGTGCATCTGTCCGAGGACGCCGTCCGTACGGGTCGCGGCGTGTCGCGGATGGAGCAGGTCGGCCCGGTCACGATCGAGCAGCTCCGACGGTTCTTGGCATCGACCGACTGCAGGATCCGGGTTCAGCCAGTGCTGGACACCTCAGCGGTACCCGCGGTCGATCGATATGAGGTGCCGGCCCGGATGCGGGAGGCGCTGCGGACCCGGAACCCGGCCGACGTCTTTCCGTGGGGGGCGTGCACCAGCCGGATGATGGATGCCGACCACACCGTCGCCTACCTGGCTCCCGACCGGGGTGGACCGCCGGGTCAGACCGAACTGGGCAACCTCGGCTGGTTGACCAGGTCACATCACCGATTGAAGACATTGGCCGGGTGGACCCTTCGACAACCCGAGCCAGGGGTGTACCTCTGGCGCTCGCCGCACGGCTGGTGTTATCTCGTGAACGCCACTGGCACCCATGATCTCGGGAACGGGCCGCTTGCCCGGACCGTTTGGACCGCTGCCCGCAACATCTCGGCCAGCCGCACCCCTGCCGCCTGACGGGTTGTCCACAGATTCCCGGCGAGAGGATGACAGCCGCTCCCGGCGTATGTCAGGGTCGGGACTTCCGAAGACACCGATCGGGGGTGGCTGTGCGGCTGCGGAGGGCCGGATTGCTGGGTGTGCTCGCGACCCTGGTGATGCTCGTCGCGATGCTGACGGCGGGATGTGTACCGACCACCACGCCGTCGCCCAGTCCTTCGCCGCCCAGTCCGACGCCCACCGAGAACGCCCAGGAGCGCGAGGAACGGATCGCCTACGAGCAGGCGGAAGCGACGTACCGCGCGTTCGGTGCCGAGTATGATCGTTTGGCTGCTCGCCGGGTGGCGCATCTCACACCTACATCGACGATGCCTGAGCGCTACGCGGCCGGGCCAGTATCTCAAGGCCTACTCTCAGGTCACTTCGTCAAGCAGAAAGAAGCTAGTGCGCGGGCAAAAGGTCGAGCTGTCGTCGCCTATGTCAAGCCGTCGGGGTTACTCGCAGACTATCGCTACTCCTCGCGAGCTGCGAAGACGGTCGCCGGTATTCGCATCTTCGATTCGGACGGAAAGCAGATCGGGACCGGCGTGGTCGCGGAGGTAACCTTGACGGCGCCAACGAGGCTGGCCGGTTGGTTGATTTGGGAGAGCAACGAGAAAAAGGTCCGAGTCATGCTAAGGCGTATCGTTCTGGCAGTTTCGTTCATGATCATCTGGTCTGCATGCTCGATTGTTGTCGCTCAGGCCGATAGCGAACCGGATGAGGGCGGCAAAGGTACTCAGCAGAGGCAACAATGTCTTCGCGCAGGCATGGAAGCGGAAGAAGTCTGCAGAACATGGGTCGCCGTCCCGACCAAACAGCCAAGACGATCTCGACCGGCAACCGCTCTGGTGGCCGCAGCGGACCGAGTGCCCTCGAAATCCAGCGGCGAGCTCAACGGGCGAAGGCTCAGTTGGTGCGAAAGGTTTACGAATACGAAGGGCGAGTGGTGGCCTACCAGTCGTGTCTGGCCAACGGCGGCATCGGCTGCCGGGCTCCGGGTTCGGTCGGCGTCAACGCGGTAGGTCTCCCGCCTGACCTGGTGGTCGCCGACGCCGTCCCCGGCTCAGCCGACGACCCGACGCCGGCCGTCACCATCACGCCCCAGCAGGCGGCCTATATCGCGGTAGCCCGGCTCACCCTCACCCCGCCGACTCCGGGGATCGGCCCACCACCGTCGATCAACAAGTGGAAGATGGCGGCCGTCGGCTACCCGCTCTGGCTGTGGGCCGAGGGCAACACCACCCCACCTGCGACCAGCGACTCGGTCGCGGGTCTCTACGTCAGCCTCAAGGCCCGGGTCGACCAGGTGGTCTTCTTGATGGGCGACGGCCGGTCCGAGACCTGCCAGGGCACCGGCACGAAGTGGACTCGGTCGGTCAAACCGGGCACCGAATCGCCCACCTGTGGCCACCGCTACGAGAAGCCATCGCTCCCCAAGGGCAAATACACGGTCACGGCCCAGACCCGCTGGCTGGTCGACTGGACGATCAACGGGGTCAGCGGCTCCATCCCGATCGTGCAGCAGGCCAGCACCCAACTCCCGGTCGGCGAGCTGCAGTCCCTCGTCCGCTGAGGCTCGGCCCGACCGATCCGCCTAGGCCTGCTCGGCCGCGGCCACCGCGGACTCGAGCCGTCGTACGGCATCCCGGGTCGCCTGCTCGGCGTCGATCCCGTGCGCCTGTCCGCGGGCGACGAGGGCGAGGATCTGGTCCCCGATTTCCTGGCCGGTGACTTCTTCGGTCGGCAGGTCGACGGGCACCCGGTGCGAGCGGGCCCGGCCGATGATCTTGGCCCCGCGCGACAGCGCCGACAGTTGCTCCGGGATCCCGTCCAGCGCCGACGTGCGCTGCTTCTCCCGCGCCTTCCGCTGCTCCCAGACCCCGTACAGGTCGGCTGGGGGCTGTTCGCCTGCGAACACGTGCGGGTGCCGGGCGATGAGCTTGTCGGCGATGCCGGCGGCGACGTCGTCGATGTCGAAGCCGTCCGGCGCCTCGCTGGCCAACTTCGCATGGAACACCGTCTGCAGCAGCAGGTCGCCGAGTTCCTCCCGCAGGTGGTCGGGATCGCCGGACTCGATCGCCTCGACGGTCTCGCAGGTCTCCTCGACGAGGTACGGCACGAGCGAGCGGTGGGTCTGTACCCGATCCCAGGGGCACTCGGCGCGGAGCCGGTCCATCACGTCGATGAGTCGGTCGACCTCGGGGTGCCGCGCCCCGGACTCAGAACTACTCAAGCTGGTCGCGACAACGACGACGACAGGCCGTCGATGATCGTCTTCTCCGTCGTGTTCAGGACGCCGAAGCGCGGGTTGAGGGTGACCGGGACCTTCTCCATGGCGGCGAGATAGGCCTTCGACCCCAACGTGGTGGCCACGATCTGCTGGGTGGCGACGTCGTACGCGATCGACTTCGCCTCGGGCACCTTGAGCAGCGGCGCCAGGTTGGACGTGGCGAGGACCTTGTCGCGCTGGGCATCGGTGACCACGACGTTGTTGCTCGCGGCGATCTGCTCGGCGATGGCTCCGTGGATCATCACGTTGACCACGGCGTCGGTGGCCACCTGCTGGCCCTCCTCCAAGGTCTCCTGAACCCCGCCGAGCGCGCTGTCGAGTTGGTCCTGGCTGATCACGACATCGCCGACATAGGCCACATTGCCGCCGCGGAAGCCCGCACAACCGGCCGCCCCGACCAGCACGACCACGACCAGAGCGATCCATCGCCTGAGTCCTTGCCCGCCGCCCAGCCCTGCCGTCACGCCCGCGATCCTACGTGGCGAAGACACTCGACACGACCTGACCACACCAGTTCAACAGGTCCGCGTCCCGGGGCAGCGGGCCGCCCACGGTCGCCGAGCGCGGCCGCGGCACCAAGATGAGCTTGGCCGCGTCCTTGACCACGGCGCCGGGATAGAGCCGCTTCAGCCGCAGCACCCGAGACTCCGGCAGTTCCGCCGGCGCGAATCGGATGAAGTTCCCTGAGGTCACGATCTCGGTCAGCCCGGCCTGCCTGGCCAGCAGCCGGAACCGCGACCGCGAGCAGATTGCGGACCGGTTCGGGCGGATCGCCGTAGCGGTCCCGGAGCTCGTCCTCGACCGCCTTGATGTCGGCCGGCGTGCGGACCTCGGCCAGCCGCTTGTACATCTCCAGCCGCAGCCGCTCGGACTCGACGTAGTCCTCGGGCAGGTGGGCGTCGACCGGCAGCTCGATCCGCACCTCGGGCTCGGGCTCGCTGTCTTCGCCGCGGAACTCGGCGACCGCCTCCCCGACCAGCCGGATGTAGAGGTCGAAGCCGACGTCGGCGATGTGGCCGGACTGCTCGCCGCCGAGCATGTTGCCGGCGCCGCGGATCTCCAGGTCCTTCATCGCCACCGCCATCCCGGCGCCGAGTTCGGAGTGGGCGGCGATGGTGGCCAGCCGGTCGTGCGCGGTCTCGGTCAGCGGCTTGTCCGGCGGATAGAGGAAGTAGGCGTAGCCGCGCTCCCGGCCGCGCCCGACCCGGCCGCGGAGCTGGTGCAGCTGGGAGAGGCCGAGCAGGTCGGCCCGCTCGATCAGCAGCGTGTTGGCGGTGGAGATGTCCAGCCCGGCCTCGACGATGGTGGTGCAGACCAGCACGTCGGCGCGGCGCTCCCAGAAGTCGACCATCACCTGCTCGAGCCGCTGCTCGCCCATCTGGCCGTGCGCGGTGACCACCCGGGCCTCGGGGACCAGCTCGGCGATCCGCCGGGCCACCTTGTCGATGCTCTGCACCCGGTTGTGGACGTAGAAGACCTGGCCCTCGCGCAGCAGCTCGCGGCGGATGGCGGCGGTCACCTGCGCCTCGTCGTACGGGCCGGCGAAGGTCAGCACCGGGTGCCGCTCCTCCGGCGGGGTGGCGATGGTGCTCATCTCCCGGATGCCGGTGATCGCCATCTCCAGGGTGCGCGGGATCGGGGTGGCCGACATGGCCAGCACGTCGACGTGCGGTCCGCAGCCGCTTCAGCTGCTCCTTGTGCTCGACGCCGAACCGCTGCTCCTCGTCGATGATCACCAGGCCGAGGTCCTTGAACTCGATCTCGTCGCCGAGCAGGCGATGGGTGCCGACCACCACATCGACCTTGCCGTCGCGCGATCCCCTCCATGGTCGCCTTGGTCTCGGCGTCGGACTGGAACCGGCTGAGCGGCGCGACGTTGATCGGGAAGCCGGCGTACCGGTCGGCGAAGGTGGCGTGGTGCTGCTGGACCAGCAGCGTGGTCGGCACCAGGATCGCCACCTGCTTGCCGTCCTGCACCGCCTTGAACGCGGCCCGGACGGCGATCTCGGTCTTGCCGTAGCCGACGTCGCCGCAGATCAGCCGGTCCATCGGCACGATCTGCTCCATGTCGCGCTTGACCTCGTCGACCGCCGCCAGCTGGTCGGGGGTCTCGACGAAGCTGAAGGCGTCCTCGAGCTCGCGCTGCCAGGTGGTGTCGGGGGAGAAGGCGTGGCCCCGGGTGGCCTGCCGGGCGGCGTACAGCTTGATCAGCTCGGCGGCGATCTCGCGGACCGCCTTGCGGGCCCGGCCCTTGCGCTTGGCCCAGTCGGCGCCGCCCATCTTGTCCAGGCGTCGGGTTCTCGCCGCCGACGTAGCGGGTGACCTGGTCCAGGGAGTCCATCGGCACGTACAGCCGGTCGCCCGGCTGACCGCGCTTGGACGGCGCGTACTCGATCACCAGGTACTCGCGGACCGAGCCGGCGACCTCGCGCTGGGCCATCTCCACGTAGCGGCCGACGCCGTGCTGGCTGTGCACCACCGCGTCGCCGGCGGTCAGCTCCAGCGGGTCGATCTGGTTCTTCCGCCGGGCCGGCATCTTGCGGTTCGCCTTGTCGGCGGTGCGCTGGCCGGACAGGTCGCCGGCGGTGAAGACGGCCAGCTTGATCCCGTCGGCGACGAAGCCGTGCGGTCAGCTCGCCGCAGACGACGCTCGCCATCCCGCGGGCCGGTGGCTCGTCGAGCCGGTCGAGGATCCGCGACCGGGAACTCGTGCTCGGTCAGCACCTCGACGATCCGCTGGCGAGTCCGTGCCCTCGGCGGTGAGCAGCACCCGCCAGCCGGCCTTGAGCCGCTCGCCGATGTCGTGCACCGCCGCCTCGGTGTCGCCGCGATAGCTGTCCGCCGCCCGGCCCGCGATCGTGCGGGACGTCGACCCCGGCGCTGCTGACCGCGGCGGAGAAGTCGATGATCTCGCCGTCGTCGGTCCGGATGACGTCCGGCCGGAATCGCCGGGCCGGCGCTGAACGGCGACAGGGTCCACCAGGCCAGACCGCGGGCGAGGCGCGCTGCGCGGACGTCGGCCAGCGGCCGGTAGGACGAGGCGCCCAGGTCGATCGGCGCCTGACCGCCGCCGGCCGCCGCGGCCCAGGAGGCCTGCAGGAACTCCTCGCTGGTCTTGACCAGGTCGATGGCCCGGCCGCGGACCAGTTCGGGGTCGCAGACCAGCACGTGGGTGTCGGTGGGCAGCAGGTCGACCAGCAGCTCCATCCCGTCGACCAGCGCCGGCGACAGGGCCTCCATCCCGTCGACGGCGTGGCCCTGGGCGATCTTGTCGAGCATCTCGATCAGCTCGGGATGCTCCTCGGACAGGTCGAACGCCCGCTTGCGGACCTCGTCGGTGAGCAGCAGCTCGCGGCAGGGCGAGGCGATGATCTCGGTCAGCGTGAGGTCGCTGGAGCGCTGGTCGGCGACCGAGAAGTAGTGGATCTCCTCGACCGTGTCGCCGAAGAAGTCGACCCGGACCGGGTGCTCCTCGGTGGGCGGGAACACGTCGACGATGCCGCCGCGGACCGCGAACTCGCCGCGCCGCTCGACCAGGTCGACCCGGACGTACGCGGCGCCGACCAGGGCGGCCGCCAGCTCGGTCCAGGTCGAAGTCCTGCCCGACGACCAGCCGGACCGGGGTCAGGTCGGCCAGACCCTTCACCTGCGGCTGCAGCACGCTGCGGACCGGGGCGACGATGATCCGCGGCGCGGCGTTCGGCGCTTGCCGGCCAGCCGGCGGAGCACGGCCAGCCGGCGGCCGACCGTGTCCGAGCGCGGGCTCAGCCGCTCGTGCGGCAAGGTCTCCCAGGCCGGGTAGTAGGCGACCTCGTCCTCGCCGACCAGCGAGTCCAGGGCCGCGGCGACGCTCTCGGCCTCCCGGAAGGTGGAGGTGACGACCAGCACCGGTCGGCCGGCGCCGCCGTGGTCGCGCTCGGCCGCCAGCGCCGCGGCGATCAGCGGGCGCATCGGCGGCGGCGAGGTCAGATCGAGCGCCGGACGGTACGCGAACGCGCATCACCGACGGATTCGGCGATGGTGGGTTCGGTGCAGAAGAGATCGACGAGTCCCGAGAGGGTCACCGACCCAACGTACAGGCGCCTGCCCGACACTCGCGCGGGTCGGATCACGGCGCTGGCTCATGAGTTGAAGCGCGCTCTGGGTCCTCTCCAGGCCGATCGGTGACCAGGGACTCGACGGCGTCGGCGGCCCGGTCGACCTCGACCGGCAGCCCTTCGCGCTCCCGGACGGAGAAGTTGCTGAGCAGGAAGTCGGCCGGATCCTGCCGGCCGGGCGGGCGGCCGACGCCGACCCGGACCCGGAAGAAGTCCCCGCTGCCCGAGCGACTTCCGGATCGACCTCAGGCCGTTGTGGCCGTTGTCGCCGCCGCCGAACTTGACCCGGATCTGGCCCGGGTCGATGTCGAGCTCGTCGTGGACGGCGACCAGCTGGTCGGGCGTCGAGCTTGTAGTAGTCGCAGCAGCTTGCTGCACCGGCCGCGCCGGTCTCGTTCATGTAGGTCCGCGACTTGACCAGCGCGAGCCGGCGGAGCCTCCGCCGCACCCGGCGGACCGAGCCGCAGCCTCGGCGACCTCGGCCCGCATCCCGCGTGGCGGCGCTGAAGCGCGCCGACGCCCGGTGCGCCAGCTCCTCGACCACCCGGAAGCCGACGTTGTGCCGGTGCCCGGCGTACGTCGGGCCCGGGATTGCCGAGCCCGACCACCAGCCAGGTGGACACCTCAGCGGTCCTCAGGACGCGAGCTCAGGCGTCGGCGGGCTCTCGGCCGCGTCGCCGCCGGCCTCGGCTCGCCGGCATCGTCGCCTCGCCGGCGTCCTCCTCGGCGACGGTCGGCTCGATGCCGGCCTCGGCCTCGGCCTCGGCCAGCTCGGCCTCGGCCTGCCTCGGCGGTCTGGGCGGCGGTGATGTTGACGATCAGCGTCTCCGGGTCGATCGCCAGCGTGAGCCCTCGGGCAGCTTCAGGTCGCTGGCCAGGATCTGGGTGCCGGCCGGGCAGGCCCTCGATGGAGACGAGATCTGCGCGGGATGTGGGTGGCCTCGGCCTCGATCGTGACGCTGTTCTGGTCGACCACGACCAGGGTCTCCGGCGCCGCCTCGCCCTCGACGTGGAGCGGGATGTCGACGGTGACCTTCTCGCCGCGCCGCACCATCACCAGGTCGACGTGCTCGATGGTGTGCTTCAGCGGGTCGCGCTGCACCTGCTTCGGCAGCGCCAGCTGGGACTCGCCGTTCGACGTCGATGGACAGCAGGGCGTTGGCGGTGCGCAGCGCCAGCAGGGTCTCGTGACCGGGCAGCGAGATGTGGATCGGATCGGTCCCGTGGCCGTACAGCACGGCGGGGACCTTGTCGGCGCGGCGGATCCGGCGGGCAGCACCCTTGCCGAACTCCGTACGCAATTCGGCGGTGAGCTTTACCTCGGGCACGAACGAACTCCTCGAAATCAGGTTGGTGATCGGTTTCCGGGCGCCAGGACGAGGCAGGCTCGTCCGACCTTGTCGATCACGGTCCGGGCGACCCTCGCCCAGGCAACCGCTCAACCCTAGCCGACGCCGCCCGGTGTTGTCAGATCTCCGGGTGGGCGGACGGTGGGTCTCACTGGCCCGTACGGCCGTCGATGCACTCCCGGAGCAGGTCGGCGTGACCGCAGTGCCGGGCGTACTCCTCGATCAGGTGGACCAGGATCTCGCGCAACGAGATCTGGCCGCCGTCGTAGTGGTACACCTCGCCGAGGTCCTCGTGCGCGTCCACGAACCGCTGCGCGAACTCGACCTCCGCCTCCCAGGCGGCGAACGCCGCCGCCACCGTCGCCTCGTCGCCGACCGCGCCGTCGAAGTCGAGGTCCCGGTTCTTTGGGGACCAGTGGATCCGGGGTACGTCCTCGCCGGCCGCGCGCCTTCGGAACCAGTCCCGCTCGACCCGCGCGACGTGGCGGACCAGCCCGAGGAGCGACATGGTCGACGGCGGCACCGACCGGGTCGCGAGTTGTTCCGGGGTGAGTCCGTCGCACTTCATCCGCAGCGTCAATCGGTAGACCCGCAGATATTCCAACAGGGTGTCCCGCTCACCTCGCCGGGTGCTCATCGGTCTCGCGGGGGTCGTCATCGGGATCGACCCACATGTCCGGATAGATCTGCGCCTGGCTGGGAGACATCGAATCAAGACTGCCCGTTGAAGAGGCTCGTGACCGAGCCGTCCTCGAAGACCTCGCGGATGGCGCGGGCGATCAGGGGGCCGATGGAGAGCACGGTCAGGTTCGGGAACTGGCGTTCCGGGGGGATGGGCAGGGTGTTGGTCACGATGACCTCCTCGAAGGCCGATGGCCTTCAGCCGTTCGACCGCCGGACCGGAGAGGACGGCGTGGGTGGCGGCGGCGATGCACCGCCTTCGCGCCGCGGGCCATCAGGGCATCGGCGGCCTGGCAGATGGTGCCGGCGGTGTCGATCATGTCGTCGACCAGCAGGCAGACCCGGCCCTCGACCTCGCCGACCACCTCGTGCACGGCGACCTGGTTGGCCACGTCGGGATCGCGCCGCTTGTGGATGATCGCCAGCCGACTGTTCAGCCGGTCGGTCCACATGTCGGCCAGCCGGACCCGGCCGGCGTCGGGCGAGACGACGGTCATCTCCGAGGTGTCGTACTTGGACTGCATGTAGTCCGCCAGCACCGGCAGCGCCCAGAGGTGGTCGACCGGCCCGTCGAAGAAGCCCTGGATCTGGGCGGCGTGCAGATCGACCGACATCAGCCGGTTGGCCCCGGCGGTCGCGAACAGGTCGGCGACCAGCCGGGCCGAGATCGGCTCCCGGCCGCGGTGCTTCTTGTCCTGCCGGGCGTACGGGTAGAACGGCGCGACCACGGTGATCCGCTTGGCCGAGGCCCGCTTCAGCGCGTCGACCATGATCAACTGCTCCATGATCCACTCGTTGACCGGCGCGGCGTGGCTCTGGATCACGAACGCGTCGGAGCCGCGGACCGACTCCTCGAACCGGACGTAGATCTCGGAGTTGGCGTAGCTGATCGCCCGGGTCGGCACGATCTCGACCCCCATCAGCGCCGCGACCTCGGCGGCCAGCGCCGGGTAGGCCCGACCCGAGAACAGCATCAGCTGCTTGACGTTCGGCCTCTTGACTCCGGTCATCGTCAGCGGTGCTCCCCGCCGTTGATCTCGTGCTGGTCTCGCCGGCCTGGCGCTGGTCCAGCGCGGCCTCGGCCGCCTGCGCCGTCTTGGTGCCCGCCCGCTTGCGGGCCACCCAGCCGGCGATGTTGCGTTGCCGGCCGCGGCCCACCCCGAGCTCGCCCGGACCGACGTCGCCGGTGATCGTCGACCCGGCGGCCACGTACGCGCCGTCGGCGATCGTCACCGGGGCGGCCAGCACCGAGTTGCTGCCGACGAAGCTGTAGTCCCCGACCGTCGTGCGGGCCTTGGTGACCCCGTCGTAGTTGGCGAAGATCACGCCGGCCCCGATGTTGGCCCCGTCGCCGATCTCCGCGTCGCCGACATAACTCTGGTGCGGCACCTTGGCGCCCGCCCCGATCTGGGCGTTCTTGGTCTCCACGAAGGTGCCGATCTTGCCCTGCTCGCCGAGCTGGGTGCCCGGCCGGAGATACGCGTACGGGCCGACACTCGCGCCGGCCCCGATGACGCTCAACGGCGCGTGCGTCCGGGTCACGGTCGCGCCCTCCCCGACCTCGACGTCGATCAGCGTGGTGTCCGGGCCGATCGTCGCGCCCGGCCCCGACCGAGGTGGCGCCCTCCAGCGAGGTGCCCGGCAGCAGGGTGACGTCGGGGGCGAGGTCGACCGAGGCGTGCACCCAGGTGGTCGCCGGATCGAGCACCGTCACGCCCTCGCGCATCCAGCCCTCGAGGATCCGCCGGTTCAGCTCCGCGTTCATCCGGGACAGCTGGACCCGGTCGTTGACCCCTTCGGTCTGCCACAGGTCCTCGGTGACGTAGGCCGCCACGCCCCGGCCGGTCCTGCCGGGCGATCACGATGGCGTCGGTCAGGTAGAGCTCACCGGCCGCGTTGTCGGGGTCGATCCGCGAGCGCGGAGCGCAGGACCTCGGCGTCGAAGACGTAGGTGCCGGAGTTGATCTCGGTGATCGCCACCTGCTCGGCGTGGCGTCCCGCTGCTCCACGATCGCCTCGACCACCTCACCCGGGCCGCGCAGGATCCGGCCGTACCCGGTCGGATCGGGGACGTGCGCGGTCAGCACGGTGACCGCGGCGGCGCCGGCCCGGTGCGAGGCGAGCAGGGCGGTCAGGGTCGACGACCCCAGCATCGGCACGTCGCCCATGGTGACCACCACGTCCCCGGTCAGCTCGGCGAGCTCGGCCAGCGCGACCTGGACGGCGTAGCCGGTGCCGTACGCGTCGCTGCCCTGCCGCACGATCTGGACGTGCGGGCGCGATCTCGGCCAGGTGGCCTCGACCTGGTCGCGCCGGACCCGACCACCACCACGATGTGCTCGGGCTGGATCTCGGTGGCGGCAGCCACCGCGTAGCTGAGCATCGAATGGCCGGCCATCTCGTGCAGCAGCTTCGAGCGGGAAGACTTCATCCGCTTCCCCTCACCGGCCGCCAGGATGACCACCGCGGCCGGTGGGCGGGTCGGATTCTCAGACGGAGTTTCGGGCAAGGCGGCTCTCCTGGTTCCTCGGACGGCTCCGCTCCCCGGGTAGGAGTCGAACCTACGTCGCTAGTCCTGATTCAAAGTCAGGCGGGCCCTGCCGGCAGACCAACCGGGGATTGCGGGGACCACCCTACGCATTCTCGGCGTTTGGTATGACTGGACGTCATGGCCGCCCGCACCCGGATGACCGGCGCCGAACGCCGGGAGCAACTGATCGGTGTGGCCCGCAGTCTGTTCGCCGACCGCGGGTTCGAGGGCACCTCGGTCGAGGAGATCGCCGCGCAGGCCCAGGTCAGCAAGCCGGTCGTGTACGAGCACTTCGGCGGCAAGGAGGGGCTGTACGCGGTCGTGGTCGACCGGGAGGTCCGCGCCCTGCTGGACGGCATCCGCGGTTCGCTCACCGCCGGCGGCTCCCGGGAGCTGATCGAGCAGGCCACGCTGGCCCTGCTGGACTACGTCGAGGCGCACAGCGACGGGTTCCGGATCCTGGCCCGGGACTCCTCGGTCGGCAGCACGACCGGGTCGTTCGCGAGCATCCTCAGCGACATCGCGTCCGAGGTCGAGGGCATCCTGGCCGGGGCGTTCAAACGGCAGGGCCTGGACCCCAAGACCGCTCCCATGTACGCCCAGATGCTGGTCGGGATGGTCGCCCTCACCGGCCAGTGGTGGCTCGACGTCCGGCGGCCGAAGAAGTCCGACGTCGCCGCGCACCTGGTCAACCTGGCCTGGAACGGGCTGCACAACCTCGATCCCAAGCCGACCCTGATCACCGGCCGCTGACAGACTCGACGGCGTGAGTGACGCCGCGAGTGCAGGCCGGGCCGTCCACGACGAGGTCGATCGCCTCGTCGCGGCCTGGCAACGCCAGCGGCCCGACCTCGATGTCACCCCGATGCAGGTGCTGTCGCGGGTGACCCGGCTGGCCCGTCATCTTGATCGGGAACGCCGGGCGGCGTTCGCCGCCCACCGTCTCGAGAGCTGGGAGTTCGACGTGCTCGCCGCACTCCGCCGGGCCGGCCCGGAGGCGCAACTCACGCCCGGCCAGCTGATCAGGGAGACCATGGTCACCTCCGGCACCATGACCAACCGGATCGACCGGCTCGGGGCGCGGGGCCTGGTCACCCGGGAGAACCACGCGGGCGATCGGCGGGTCGTGCTGGTCCGCCTCACCGCGACGGGTCAGCGGGCCGTCGACGACGCGATGTCGGATCTGATGGACGCCGAACGCCGGATCCTGGCCGAGTTGCCCTTGGATCAGCGGAAGCCCCTCGCCGCCTCCCTCCGCAAACTCCTCGTGCCCTACGACGACCCGCCCGCCTGACCAGTGGCTTGAGTCAGCCGATGACCCGGGCGCCAGGCACCGGGCCGGCCGCCCGCCGGACCGCGCGGCAGACGCCCTCCGCACTGAGGCTGGCACTCAGCTCGATGGCCGCGGCCTCGGTCCGGGCCAGGAACGCACAGGTCGGGCCCGAGCCCGACACGATCGCCCCGATCGCCCCCAGCTCGCGGCCCGCGTCCAGGGTGCGGCGCAACTGCGGCTGCATCGCGAGGGCCGCCTCCTCGAGGTCGTTGTCCAGGGCAGCGCCGAGCAGGCCGGGATCGCCCGCGCGCAGCGCGTTCATCAGGTCGTCGGGCACCACCGGGGCGGATGCGTGGGGGTGGAGCTGGTCGAAGTGCCGGTAGACAGCCGCGGTGGACAGCCCGTGGTGACCGAACGCGAGCACCCAGTGGTACGCCCCGCGGGCCAGCGCAGGCGCCACCTGTTCCCCGCGGCCACTGCCGACCGCGGTGCCGCCGAGCAACGAGAACGGCACGTCGCTGCCCAGCTCGGCGGCGAGCCGGGCCAGCGCCTCCGGGGCGACGTCGAGATCCCACAGCACCGCGCAGGCCACCAGGGCCGCCGCGGCGTTGGACGATCCCCCGGCCAGTCCACCCGCGACGGGGATCTCCTTCGCGATGTGCAGCCGGACGCCGAGCCCGTCGCGCGATCCGTACGTAGCGGCCAGCAGCTTGGCGGCCTGGACCGCGATGTTCTCGTCGTCCGCGGGGACCAGGTCGGCGCCCTCGCCGGACACGGTGACGGTGAACTCCTCCGCCTCCGCCCAGGCGGCGTACACCTCGTCGTACAGCGACAACGCCTGGTAAACGGTCGCGAGCGGGTGATAGCCGTCCCGCCGCGGCCGGCCGACCTTCAACGCGAGATTGATCTTGGCCGGCACCCGGACACGAACGCCGACCGTGACCGGCGGTTGGGGTGAGGCCATCCCTTGAGGCTAGCGGGGCGGCCGGCTAGCGGAGCGTCGGAGTCAGCACCTCGGCGACGCGGGCGAAGGCGGTCACGTCGAGCATTTCACCGCGGGTCGTGGGGTCCACCCCGGCTGCTTCCAGTGCCGCACTCGCCGCGGCGCTCGAGCCTGCCAGCCTGGCCAGCGCAGACCGGAGCATCTTGCGCCGCTGGGCGAAGGCCGCGTCAACGATCGTGAACACCCACGACCGGGATGCGGTGGTGTTCGGCGCGGGCCGACGGCTGATCGCGACCAACCCGGACTCGACGTTCGGCACCGGCCAGAACACCGATGGAGCCACCGATCCGACCCGGGTCGCGGCGGCGTACCAGGCCATCTTCACCGACGGGATGCCGTAGGTCTTGCTGCCCGGTCCGGCGACGAGCCGGTCCGCAACCTCGGCCTGCACCATCACCAGTCCACGCGTCCAGGAGTCGAAGCGCGCCAGCAGGTGCAGCAGGACGGGCACCGAGACGTTGTACGGCAGATTCGCGACCACGATGCTGGGCGCCGCGGGGAGCTCCGCCACCCGAAGCGCGTCGGCCTCGATCACCGTCAAAGCGCCGACCCGATCCGGCGCCCGGGTGGCGACCGTCTCGGCCAGCGCACCGGCCAGCAGCGGGTCGATCTCGATCGCGATCACCCGCCCGGCGGCGTCCAGCAGTCCGAGGGTCAGTGAGCCCAGTCCGGGCCCGATCTCCAGCACGACGTCGTCGGTCCGAACCTCGGCCAGGGCCACGAGCCGGCGGACGGTGTTGGCGTCGACGACGAAGTTCTGACCGCGCTGTTTGGTGGGCCGCAAGCCCAGCCGAGCAGCGATGCTGCGGACGCTGCTGGGATCGAGCAGTCCCCCGCCCGCCGCGCTCAGCGCAGTCCGAGCTTGCGACTGCAGGCCGGCCAGGCCTTCCAGCCGACGTCGTCGAGGATCTTCTTCGCGATCACGATCTGCTGCTCGCGGGTGGCCTCGCTGGCCAGTTCGGCGTACTCGGTGCCTCCGTACGCCGTCCAGCTCCGGCGCGCGAACTGAAGCCCACCGAAGTAGCCGTTGCCCGTGTTGATGCTCCAGTTCTGACCCGATTCGCACTGCGCCACCTTGTCCCAGACCGCGTCGGCGACGCCGGTGTCGTCGGCGTCGTCAGCGGTGTTGTCGCTGTCCGCGGCGTCGGTGTTGTCGTCTGCGTCGTTCGCGGTGTCGTCGTTCGCGGTGTCGTCGTCGGCTGCGTCGTTGTTGGCGGTGTCGTTCGCGGTCTCGTCGGAGGTGTTGGGCTCGGGTTCGGGTTCTTTGGTGCCCCGCAGCACGACCTCGGTACGCGGCGGGGTGGCCAGTGTCGCCTTCTCCTTGCGGCTCTGCAGCTTCCCGTTGTGCCGGACCTCGGTGATCACCACCTCCTGGACGCCGGGCTTACCTTCGGTCTTCACCTTCGTCTTGCCCTTTTCCAGCTGGGCGTCGTCGGAGTAGCGGGTCGGGTACTTCACCCGCTGCTGCTTCGTCACGGTCTTCACGTCCACCTTGGTGACGGTGAAGCTCGACCCGTTGGTGAGGGCGGTGTCCTCGCTGATGCTGAGCTGGTCGTCGTCGTCCAGGTCGATCTTGGCGGCGCTCAGGGCGGCGCCGACCGTCTGCGCCGTCGTGGTCACACGCTCGGTCTTGCCGGCGTTGTCGATCGTGATGGTCTTCTGGGTGGCGAGATTGAATGACAAACCCTCGCGACCGATCGGCGTACTACGGCTGGTCGACAGGTCGGCCCCCTCGGACTCGATGTCCAACGAGGCCAGGGCCTCCCCGACCCGGGTCGCCGTGGTCCAGTAGGACTGCTGTTGGCCATCGACGGTGACTCGGATCTGCCGGCCGTACTGCACCGCGATCGTCGTGCCATCCGCCAGTTTCGTGTCCGGGCCGGGAGCGACGACATCATGCTCGCCGAGTTCGATCCCCTTGCTCTGCAAGACGTCGCCGACCGTGCCCGCCAACGTGTCGACGTGGTCGTTCACCCCGTCGACGGACAACTGGACGTCCTTGTCGAGGGTGACGTAGCCGAAGGTGGCGGCCGCCGTGACGAGCACGGCGGTACCGGCCACGACGGCAGGGATGATCTTGCGCATCGAGATCTGGTCTGCTCCTGAAAATCCGCTCTTCCCAACGGATCCTTCAATGGTCTCAGCTACGGGCAAACCGGCACCGCCCGGTGGTCACGAAAGAATAACGAAGGGCGAGACCCTAGCGCCAGCGACCGCGATGCACCAACTCCGGCTGCGGGCGCCGGGGCCGCCGCGGCGGCGACGCAGCGCCCTCGGCCGAATGGCCGAGACTGATCACCCCGACGGCCGCCAGGTTGCCCGGCACCCCGAACGCCTCCCGCACCGCATCGATCCGCGGCCTCGGCACGCCGAAGAAGCAGGCGCCGAGACCCTCGTCGACCGCCGCCAGCAGCCCGGCCATCACCCCCATCCCCGGGTCCACCCACCAATACGGCGCGGACCAGCGGGCCGGGTCGCGATCGGTCCAGCCCTTGTCGGGCCGGGCGTAGCGATCCAGATAGGCCTCGGGATCGGTCCACACCACGATCAACACGGGTGCGGTACGCAACCCGGCGAGCCAGCGGTCCGGTTCGCGGCCGGGATCCACTGTCACCGACCAGTACGCCGCGACGTCGTCCCCGGTCAGCACGAGGTAGCTGACCGCTTGGGTGAAGCCGGCCGACGGGGCCCGGACGGCGGCGGCCAGCACGCGCTCGACGGCGGCGTCGGGCACCGGTCGGTCAGGGTCGTAGCGGCGCACCATCCGCCGCCGGGCCAGCACGTCCGCCCACTCCACCCGGTTCAGTCCCCCCAGCGGCCACCGAAGGCGGCGTCGGCGTTGTCGTCCAGGGCTCGGCACACCCGATCCAGGTCCGTGCCGAGCACCTCGGCCATCGCCCGAGCCGTGTACGGGATCAGGTACGAGGCGTTGCGGCGCCCGCGGAACGGCATCGGGGTCAGGAACGGCGCATCGGTCTCGGTCAAAATCCGGTCCACCGGCGTACGGGCGAGTGCCTCACGCAGGTGGGAGTTGGCGGTGAACGTCACGGTGCCGGCGAAGGAGAGGTGGGCGCCCCGGTCCAGGCACTGCCGCGCGAACGCGGCGTCGCCGGAGAAGCAGTGCATGACGATCCGGTCCGGCGGGCCCTCGCCGTCCAACACGTCGAGGATCGCCTCGTGCGCCTCCCGGTCGTGGATGACCAACGTCTTGTCGTACGCCTTGGCCATCGCGATGTGCGCCGCGAACGCGTGCCGCTGGATGTCCTGGCCCGCGCTCTCCCGGGTCCGGTAGAAGTCCAGCCCGGTCTCCCCCACTGCCCGAACCTCGGCCCGCTGCGCCAACTCCTCGACGACGGCCAACCCGGCGGCCAGTTCGGCCGGGCCCATCCGGGCCGCGTCATTGGGGTGCAGGGCGACGCCGGCGACCACATTCGGCCACCGGACGGCCGCCTCGACGGCCCAGCGCGAGCTCTCGACGTCGCAGCCGATCTCCACGATCCGTCGTACGCCCACCTCCGCCGCCCGCTGAATCGCGTCCGGAGGCGCCAGCCCGGTCATCGACGCCGCGATGTCGAGGTGGCAATGCGTGTCCACCACCGGGCCGGGCAGCGGATCCGGTGCCGGTGGCAACTCGGGCAACTCCTGATGGCGGCCGGCGTTCACTGTTTGAGTCCCGGCAACCCGCTGTTGACCACGGCCTCGTACAGGGTGTTCTTGCGCATCCCCGTCGATGCCGCCACCTGCGCGACCGCGGGCCGCAACCGGCTGCCCTGGGCGATCATCGCCTTGACCGCCGCCACGTTCGTGTCCAGGTCCGCCTGCCCGGCGATGGCCCCGGCGACGACGAGGGTGACCTCACCCCGAACGCCGGCGGAGGCCCAGTCCAGGAGCTCACGCAGCGGCCCGCGTCGGACCTCCTCATACGTCTTGGTCAACTCTCGGCAGATGACCGCCGGCCGCTCGGCGCCGAACGTCTCGAGCATCGCCTCCAGGGTGGCCTCGGTTCGGTGCGGTGCTTCGAAGAACACCATCGTCCGGGGCTCGGCGGCGAGTTCAGTCAACCGGCGGCGCCGCTCACCACCCTTGCGCGGCAGGAATCCCTCGAAGCAGAACCGGTCCACCGGCAGCCCCGAGACCGCCAGCGCCGTGAGCACCGCGGAGGGGCCCGGCGCGGCGGTGACCCGGATCCCGTGCTCGACGGCGGCCACCACCAGCCGGTAGCCGGGGTCGGAGACCGACGGCATCCCGGCGTCGGTGACCACCAGCACCCGCGCACCCTGCTGCAGGGCCTGGATCAACTCGGGGGTGCGCCGCGCCTCGTTGCCGTCGAAGTAGGAGGTGATCCGTCCTGGTGCGGTGACCCCCAGCCGGTCCAGCAGCTTCCTCAGCCGGCGGGTGTCCTCGGCCGCGATGACATCGGCGCTCGCCAATTCCCGCCGCAGCGCGGGCGTGGCGTCGTCCACGTCGCCGATCGGCGTCGCGGCGAGCACCAGGACGCCGGGCTCGGTCTCTTCCGCCACGGGTCCACCCTGTCAGAGATCGCCTCCGCGGCCGATTTCGCTCACCTACTATGGCCCGGTGACTCAGCCGGCTCTGGCGGCGGACCCGCCGGCGCCGCATCTCTTGGAACCCACCCCGCCACCCGTGCCGAGCACCGTGGAGCGGCTCCGGGTGCCCCCGCTCACCGATCGACTGACGAGCTGGGCGGTGACGCTCGCGATCACCGCGATCGCCTTCGCGCTCCGCGTCTACCGGCTCGGCAGCCCGAACGCGTTGATCTTCGACGAGACGTACTACGCCAAGGACGCCTGGACCCTGCTGCACTTCGGCTACGAACGCACCTGGCCGAAAGGTGCCGACGCCCAGATCGTCGCCGGCAATACGAACGGGTGGGGAGAGAACGCGTCCTTCGTCGTGCATCCGCCGGTCGGAAAGTGGCTGATCGCGTTCGGCGAGCAGGTGTTCGGGATGAACTCGGTCGGCTGGCGGGTCGGGCCGCTGATCTTCGGCACCCTGCTCGTGCTGGTGACGATCCGGCTGGTCCGGCGGGTCTCCCGCTCCACCCTCATCGGTGGACTGGCCGGACTGCTGCTGGCCCTGGACGGGCTCGCCTTCGTCTTGGCCCGGTCGGCGCTGCTCGACATCTTCCTGGCCTTGTTCGTCGTCGCGGCCGTGTCCTGCCTGGCGGCGGATCGGGACTGGTTCCGCAACCGGCTGGCGGATCACCTGGTCCGAACGGGCCGGCCCGATCTCGGCGGCCGTTTCGGTCCCGCGTTGATCGTGCGGCCGTGGCGGATCGCGGCCGGACTCTGCTTCGGCCTCGCCCTCGGCACGAAATGGAGCGCGCTGTACGTACTCGCCGCCTTCGCCGTGCTGTCGCTGGCCTGGGACGTCGGCGCCCGCCGACTTGCCGGGTCGGGTCGGTTCCGGTTCGGCCGGCTGCTGCGGGACGGGGTCCCGGCCTTCGTGTCCCTGGTGGTCCTCGCCATACCGGTCTACCTCGCCAGCTGGACGGGCTGGCTCGCCACGTCCGGCGGCTACGACCGCGACTGGGGGGCCAAGCATCCCGACGACTGGACCGTACGGGTCTTCGGGGACGCACTCGCTTCGCTTTTGCACTACCACAAGGCGATCTGGGACTTCCACACCGGCGATTTCATCAACAACGCCACCCACTCCTACGATGCGAGCCCGAGCGGTTGGTTGATCATCGCCCGGCCGTTGAGCATGTACGTGGCCAACGACCTCCAGCCGGGTACGGCCGGCTGCAGCGGGCCCGACAACTGCATCTCGGTAGTGCTGGCCATCGGCACGCCCGCATTGTGGTGGGCCGGGGTCATCGCCTTGATCGCGGCGGCGCTGCTGTGGATCGGGACCCGCGACTGGCGTTTCGGGATCCCGGTCGTGGGGGCCCTGTCGGCCTGGCTGCCATGGTTCTCCTACGACGACCGGCCCACCTTCTACTTCTATGCGATCGCGATCATCCCGTTCACGGTGATGGCTGTGGCACTGGGTCTGGGCCGCATCCTCGGACCCGCCCAGGGCGGCAACCGGCGCATGCTCGGAGCCGTGGTGATCGGCTCGTTCGTGGCGCTGGTCGGCGCCAACTTCGCCTTCATGTACCCGATCCTGGCCGACCAGGTCCTGCCGTATCCGCAGTGGCGGGCGCGGATGTGGTTCCGTTCCTGGATCTGAGGGGTCGGGTCAGCGCAGTCGTACGGGCGGCATCAACAGCGCCACGTCAGGGGTGAGGCCCAGGGCCGCCGCGGCATCGGCGAGGTTCGGCCAACTGCCGCCCAGCGGGCCGGCGACGGCCCGGGGATCCTCGCTGTTGGTGGCGGTCCCGAGTCGGGCGAGCGGAGAGACCCGCAGGGCCCGGACCACCGGGGCGTCGTCGGGCAGACCGGCGCGGGCCCGAGCGATCCGGACGGCGTCGCGGAGGCCACCCAACTCGTCCACCAAGCCAATCTCGAGCGCGTCTCGGCCGGTCCAGACCCGGCCGCGGGCGATCGCGGAGATCTCGGCCCGTGGGCGCCGGCGACCAGCGGCGACCTTGCCGACGAAGTCGTCATAGATGGTGTCCACGGCGGTGGCCAGCCGCTCCCGCTCGGCGTCGGTGAAGGGCCGACGGGAGGAGTACATCAACGGCGAACCGCCGCGCTCGACGGTGCCGGTGGTCAGTCCGATCCGTTCCAGCAGTCCGGTGGTGGCCAGCTTCCCGGACAGCACGCCGATGGAACCGGTGATGGTGGCCGGCTCGGCCAGGATGACGTCGGCCGGGCAGGACACGTAGTAGCCACCCGAGGCCGCCACCTCCCCCATCGAGACCACGACCGGCTTGCCGGCGTCGCGGACCCGGCAGACCTCACGCCAGATCGTGTCCGAGGCGACCGCGGAGCCGCCCGGGGAGTCGACCCGGAGGACCACGGCCCGGATCTTGTCGTTGTCGCCGGCCGCGCGCAGTTCCGCCGCCACCGTGTCGCTACCGACCTGCCGACCGCCGGCGGTGAACCGCGACCGGCCGGTGGCGATGGCCCCGCGGACGGGCACGATTGCGACCCGGCGACGGGCCGGGACGGGCGGCCGGAAGCGTGGTGCGGGCCGCCACCGGTCGGCGAACAGCAAGGTGGTGTCGTCGGGCAGCCGGGAGCGCAGGGCGGCGTACACCTCGTCGCGGTAGCCGAGTCGGTCCACCAGACCGGCTGCCAGCGCCTCGGTGGCCGTCCGGGGCCCACCGTCGGCCAGCTCGCGGACCCGGTCCGGGGTCAGGCCGCGGCCCTCGGCGATCGCGACGACGGCATCGTCGAACACGGACTCGGCCAGCCGTTCCGTCGCCTCTCGGTGGGGCGGGCTGAACTCGGTCCGCAGGAGGACGTCGGCGGCGTTCTTGTATTCGTACCGCTGCTCGAAGTCCGGCTCCACTCCGAGCTTGTCGAATGCCCCGCGGAAGAAGGTGGTCTCGATCCCCACTCCGAGCGAGCCGACTGACCCGCTCGGCTGCAGCCAGATCTCGCCGAAGGCGCAGGCCAGCGTGTAGCCGGCCAGATCCGCACCGCCGTCGAGCGAATCCGACCACGCCACGGTCGGCTTGCCGCCGGCCTTGAAGGCCGCGAGTCCCTGCCGCAGCTCCTGGGTCAGCGCCCACGGCAGGCCGGAAATCTTGGCGATCAGCCCGACCACGCGCCGATCCGTTCCGGCCTCGTGCAGGGCCCGCAATGTCGGCCGCAGCGCGCGGCGGCCTCGCGCCCGCAGCCGCGACAGTGGGTCGTCGCCCTCATCGGCGGGCGGCTCGGTGAAATCGAGTTCGAGCAGGATCGGCGTCCGGTGGCCGGGTAGCGACGGCATGCACCCACCGTAGAGGGGCACCCGTAGACTCCGCCGCCATGGAGTATCGCCAACTCGGTCGCTCAGGCCTTCGGGTTTCCACGATCACCCTCGGCACGATGGGATTCGGCGGCACGGGCTGGGCCCAGCCCGTCGGCCAGATCGATGTCGAAGGCGCGCGCCGCCAGATCGGTCTGGCGCGCGACGCCGGAGTGAATCTGATCGACACCGCGGACGTCTACTCCGGCGGCACCTCCGAGGAGATCCTCGGCGCGGCGCTCGGATCGGATCGGGACGAGGTGCTGATCGCGACCAAGGCCCGGATGCCGATGGGTGAGGGTCCGAACGACGCCGGACTGTCCCGACACCACATCATCCGCGCGGCCGAGGCGAGTCTGCGGCGGATGAAGACCGACTACATCGACCTGTACCAGGTGCACGAGTGGGACGGGGTGACGCCGCTGGAGGAGACCCTCAGCGCGCTGGATTCGCTGGTGCGCTCGGGCAAGGTCCGCTACATCGGCTGCTCCAACTACGCCGGGTGGCAGATCATGAAAGCGCAATGGACCGCCGACCGGCACGGCTACAGCAGCTTCGTCAGCCAGCAGATCTACTACTCGCTGCAGTCCCGGGACGCCGAGGACGACCTGGTCCCGGTGGCGCTCGACCAGGGCCTCGGCATCCTCGTCTGGAGCCCGATTGCGGGCGGGCTGCTGTCCGGCAAGTACCGCCGTGGGGTCGAGGCGCCGGCCGGCAGCCGGCACCTGACGGAGTGGAACGAGCCGCCGGTGCACGACGAGGACCAGTTGTACGACGTGATCGACGCGCTGGTCGAGATCGGCGAGGGGCATGGCGTCTCCGCGGCCCAGGTCGCGTTGGCGTACACGCTGGCCAAGCCCGCGGTCACATCCCTGGTCGTCGGCGCCCGTACGGACGAGCAACTCGCCGACAACCTCGCCGCGGCCGACCTGGAGTTGACCGCCGAGCAGCTGGACCAGCTGGACACCGCCAGCGCACAGCGGCTCCGCTACCCCTTCTGGCACCAGGCCAAGACCTCCGGCGACCGGCTCAGCTCCGCCGACCTGAGTCTGCTCGGCCGCCACCTGCCCTGATCGACCCCCGAGCGGTCGCGGGGCGCTGGATCAGGCCGGCTGGTCGGACGTGGCCAGCGTCCCAGACCCGGGCTCGGCGGTGGCGGCGGCGAGTCTGGGACCTTTACGCCGGGTGGCGACGACCGACACCGCGAGGGCGACGAACATCCACCCGGCGAGAACCACGCAGGCGCCGACGACGTCCCCGCTGATGCCGCCGACGACCATCTCCGACGCACCGTTGACGAACTGCGGCAACGGCAGGATCCCGTTCAGCGCCTGGATGGGACCGGGTGCAGCCTCGATCGGCGCCAGCCGTCCCAGTGCGGCCGCCTCGATCACCGCGAACGCCAGACTGACCAGCCGACCGATGCCGCCGAACAGGGCGACCAGCGCCTGATTGGTCGCCGCGAACGACAAGACGGTGAGGAGGCAGAAGAGGGCCAGGCCCACGATGTTGTGGATCTTGATGCCCGTGAACAGGACGAGGGCCACGAGCAGCGCGGTTTGGGCCACGCCGACTCCGACGGCCGGCAGCCAGCCCAACAGCACCCGGCGTCCCGCCGACGCCTGTGCCCAGGTCTGGCTGGTGGGGACCGCCGCCCCGACCAGGAACATCATCAGCGTGCCGAGCCAGAGCGTCAGCCCGACCAGGACCGGAACCAGCGACGCGGCGACCGTGGCCTGATGCTGGGCGGAGGACGTGACGCCGACCGGGGTGGTGACGACCTTCGCGATCTGAGTCACCTGATCTTTGGTGTAGTCAGGTACCTGCTTCGCGCCGTTGTCCAGGCCTGAGGCGAGGGAGTCGGCGCCGGACGCTAGTTGCTTGGCCCCGTCGGCCAGCGAGTCCGACCCGGACGCCAGCTGCTTCGCGCCGCTGGCCAGCTGATCGGCGGAGCTGTCGATTTCGTTGGCGCCGGAGGCGGTCTGGGACGCTCCGGTCGCCACCGACTCGGCACCGGTGGCCGCGCTCGATGCTCCGGTCGCCAGCTGGCCCGCGGCGGTGTCGAGCGAGCGCACTCCACTCGCGATGTCGCCGGTCGCGGTGGCCAGGTCGGCGGCACCGCGCGAGACGACCGTGCTGCCGCGGAAGGCTTCCGTCGCCGCCGTGGAGATCCCGCCGGCCACCCTGGACGCCGTATCGATGCGGTTCGCGACGATCGTGGACTCTGCCGCGCCCAAGCGGGCGTTGGCCGCCAAGATCCGTAGCCGCGGGCAGATCAGCGCGAACTCGGGTCGCGGGTTCTGCACCGGGCAGTAGGCATCGCGAATCCGCTCGGCCTCGGTGGCGACACTGCCGCTGCGGCGCTCGGCAGCATCGGCCAGGCGGGTCGAGATCGTCATTCCTCGGGCGTGAGCCCTCGTGGCCACGTCCAAGCCGCGGTCGAGACGAGCGACGCGAGTCGCCCCGGTGGAGAGCCGTCCGGCGGCGGTCGCGACGTCGTCGGCGCCGCTCTCCAACCGTCCGGTCGCCGAGTCCAACTGCCGCGCCCCGGAGGCCACCTCGGCCGCACCCTGAGCGGACTCCGCGGCCCCCGACGACAGCGTCTCGGCGCCGGAGGCCAGCGACGACGTACCACTCGCCAGCTGACCGGCCCCCGAGGACAACTGCTGGCTGGACTGGGCGATCTGCTTGCTCGAGTCGGCGATCTCGTGGCTGGAATCGGCCAGCTGCTGGGCGCTCTTGGCCGAGCTGGTCAGGTTGTTGTGGATGTCGGTGAAGTTGTTGAGCGAGCTGGTCGTGTAGTTGTTCGTCACCGTCTGTCCGAGCCCGATGGCCGCTCGCTGCACGTCGAGATCCGCCATCCCGGCGACCGCGGCGCTGGAGGCGTCATTGCTGACCAGCTTCACCTTCGCCTCCACGGGGTTCTTGCCGGACACGGTGTTGATGTTCTTGGAGAAGTCCGTCGGAATCGTGAGCACGGCGTAGTACTTGCCGCTCAGCAGACCCTTCTCGGCATCGGAGGCGTCCACCAGGATCCACTGCAGCGGTGTCTGGTTCGCCGTGCTGGGCTGGGTCAGATTCGCAGCCAACTGACGGCCCGCGTAGATCGTCTTCTGGTCCTTGCCCGAGCCGGTGGTGACCGACTTGTCGGAGTTCACGATGGCGACCGGGATCACCGACGCCTTGCTCTGCCGGGTCTGCAGGTTCCACAGCATCACCCCGGCGGCTACGCCGGTGAGCAGGACCGCGACCACGGGCAGCACCCAGCGTCGCAGGATCGGATGGGCCGTCCCGCCCGTGGCCGTTGACGTCATGCTTGGGCTCCCTCGGTTCGCAGCTCGGCCGGTGGCGGGGGTGGGCCACCGGACGGCTGGTCGGCTTCGGTCTCGGCTGCGGACGGGGCACCGGCGAGCGCGCCGACCCGCTGTCCGATCAAGATCAAACAGGTTCCGCTGGACTGGACGAGTCGCTGGCAGAGCATGCCGAACCGCTCCAGTGCGGCGTCGTCGAGGTCGCGGTCCGCCTCCTCGACGATGATCAACTCAGGCTTCTGGGTCGCCGCGGCGCTCAGGTCGACCACCCGCCGCTGGAGTACGGTCAGCGTGCCCATCCGGCGCTTCGACAGCCTCTTCTCGGGCATCTCGACCTGGCCGAGCCACTCCTCGGCCAGCGCGATAGCCCGATGCCCGGCCCGTCCGTGGAACAGCCTGCGACTCTGGGCCAGCAGGATCGTCGACACGTGCCGCCGTACGGTCAGCGGATCGTCCGCCTCGACCGGTACGGCCACGACCCGCACCACCTTCTTGACCTGCCCGGCTTCCTCGGGCAGGACGTGTCCGAGTACGGCCAACTCCCCACCCTGGGGCGGATGCCGGCCGGCCAGCGTCCAGGTCAACGCCGAGCGGAGCCGCGGATCGTCGTGCTCGATGGTGAAGAGCACCCCGTTGCGGATCAGCAGATCGGTGGCGATCGGACCCGTCGAGGAGTCGACGACGAACCCCTCACCGCGGACGACGACCGGGCCGTGCTCCTCCTCCCACTTGACCTGCTCGACGTGCCGGACGAGCGCCGCACCCTCGACGTCGATGGTCGGCAACGCCTTGTCCAGGCCTTTCGGCATCCACCACGCCGCCCGGCCGAGTAGGGCCAGCACCGCCGGCACCAGCGTCATCCGGACCAGGAAGGCGTCCAGAAACACCCCGACCGCGAGGCCGAGCGCGATCGGCTTGATCGTCGAAGATCCCTCCGGGATGAAGGCGGTGAAGACCGAGATCATGATGATCGCGGCCGCGGTCACGACCCGGGCACTGGAGATGAACCCGGTCCGGATGGCGTGCCGGGCTTCGTGGCCGTGCACGTAGTCCTCCCGGATCGCCGAGACGAGGAACACCTCGTAGTCCATGGCGAGCCCGAACAGCACGCCCATCAAGATGATCGGCATGAAGCTGACGACCGGTCCGATGTAACTCACGTTCAGCAGCGGAGCGAACCAGCCCCAGATGAACACGGCCGTCACCGCGCCCAGGGCCGCGCCGATCGACAACAGATAGCCCAGAGTCGCCTTGATCGGCACCGCGATCGACCGGAACACGATCATCAGCAGGATCAGCGCGAGGCCGACGACGACCACGGCGAAGGGCAGCAGGGCGGCACCCAACCTGGTGTTGACGTCGATGGCGACCGCAGTCGTCCCGGTGACCGTGAGATCGGTGATCTTGAGGCTCTTCTCCAACGACGGCGCCTTGGCCCGGATCTCCCCGACCAGTGCGGTCGTGCGTGGGTCGCTCTGGGCCCATTTCGGCACCACCCGGACCAGGCCGAGATCGCCGGTCTCGTTGGGGGTCTGCTTCGTGATCGCCAGGACGCCCGGCAGTTTGCCGATATCGGTGGCCAGGTCATTGACCGTGCCCTTCGGGTCGTCGCTGGTGATCACGTCGGCCGTCACCAACAGCGGTGAGTTGTAGCCCGGTCCGAACTCCTTGGCGATCAGGTCGAAGCTGACCCGTTCCGGTGAGCCGATCTCGGCGCTGCCGTTGTCGGGGAGTGCGAGTTCCAGGTCCCTGATGGGAAGGATCAGCACGCCGAGTCCGGCCAGGACGAGGATCACCGTCAGCGCGGGCACCTTGGTCACGATGCCCACCCAGACGCCGCCCATGGTGCGTTGCCCCGTGGTCGCAGCGCTCGCCAACCGGGTGGTGCGCGAGTTCGGCTTCGGCCGCAGATGTTCCCCGAAGATGCCCAGCAAGGCGGGCAGCAAGGTGAGCGCTGCCGCGACCGCGACCGCCACCCCGCTGGCCGCCGCGAAGCCCATCACGCTGAGGAAGGGGATCTGCGCCACCGCCAGCCCGCACAGGGCGATGATCACGGTCGTTCCCGCGAAGACCACCGCGGAGCCCGCCGTGGCCGAGGCCTGCGCGATCGACTCCTCGATGCTCATCCCCTGGGAGAGTTGCCGTCGGTGCCGGGTCACGACGAACAGCCCGTAGTCGATGCCGACCGCCAGACCGATCATCAACGACAGTGACGGCGTGGTCGAGGAGATGGTCGCGAACTGGGCGATGATCAAGATCGCGGCCAGCGTCGTCGCCACGCCGAGAATGGCGGTCAGCAAGGGCATCCCGGCGGCCAGCAGCGAACGGAAGGTGATCGTCAGCACGAAGAAGGCGACGATGACTCCGATGATGTCGGTCAGGCCGATGCCCGCGCCGGTGCTGGTGTACATATCACCGCCGAGCACGACGGTGAACTTCGCCCCGGGCGGGGGCTTCGAAGCCTCCTCCACGAGGTGCGTGGTGTCGGTCGGCAGGTCGGTGAGGCTGACGTCGAACTGGATCTGCGACTGCGCGTACACCTTGTTGGAGGAGATCGTCCCGACCGCTCCGGAGGCGAAGGGGTCGTCGACACTGCTGACGTGCTTGACCTTCTCGATCGACTTGATGACCTGCTCGATGTCGGTCTTGGAGCCCGAGATCGGCCCCGACTTGCTTTCGAAGACGATCTGGCCGGTAGTGCCCGAGGCCTGCGGGAAGCGCTCCGACAAGGTGTCGATGCCGCGCTGTGACTCGGTGCCGGGAATCGTGTAGTCGTTGACCAATTGGCCACCGATGAGCGAGGACAGACCGAAGGTCAACACCGCGAGCAGGAACCAGGCCAGCAGGAAGCGCAGCTTCCGTCTCGCCACCAGATGGCCGAGCCGGTACAAGAAGGTCGACATGGATCAGCCGAGGCGCGAGATTGCCGACGTCGCACGTGCGGGAGGAAGAGGCAGCACAGGACACAGTTGCACAGCTCACACTCAACCGGCTACGGCTGACGGACCACCGTTGTCCGACCTGACGGTTTCCTGACGGTCGCAACGAGGCCTTGCCACCTGCGCTCACGGTGCGAAACTGACCGCGTGACCGTGTCTGACTCCGCGCTCCGCGCTCCTCGGCACGACCACGTGCTTGTCGTCGACGACGACGACGGCATCCGCGAGATGCTGCAGACGACCCTGAGCTTCGCCGGGTTCCGGGTCAGTGTCGCTGCCGACGCCGAGTCCGCGCTGGCCGTCTTGTCCGATGAGCATCCCGACGCGATCGTGCTCGACGTGATGATGCCGGGGGTCGACGGATTCGACTTCGTCCAGTTGCTGCGGCATCGCGGCGACACCCTCCCGGTGCTGTTCCTCAGCGCCCGCGACGCGGTCGAGGATCGGGTCCGCGGTCTGCGCCTCGGGGCCGATGACTACCTGACCAAACCGTTCAGCGTGGTGGAGGTGACGGTACGGCTGGAGTCGCTGCTGCGGCGGGCCCGGACCCCGAACCCTTCCGACGAGCGGGTTGCGGCGGTGCTGCGCTGCGGCGATCTGGAGCTCGATGAACGCCGCCATCTCACCCGACGCGCGGGCCGTCCGATCGAGCTCTCCCCTACGGAGTTCCGGCTGCTGGCCTTTCTGCTGCTGCACCAGGGCCGGGTGCTGTCGAAGGCTCAGATCCTCGACCAGTTGTGGCAGTACGACTTCAACGGTGACAGCAACGTCGTCGAACGATTCGTTTCCAACCTGCGCCGCAAGATCGACGTCAGCGGGAGACCCCTGATCCACACCGTGCGAGGATTCGGCTACACCGTGAGGGACGGGGAGCCCGTGTGATGTCGCCGGTTCGAACACACCCGTCGCGCCGCTGGTCGATCCGGACCAGGTTGATCGTGACGCTGGCGGCGGTGGTGTCGGTGGCGATCATCGCCTCCACGGTGATCAGCACCCTGGTCGTCGGGAAGTTCCTCGAGGACCGGGTGACCAACCGGTTGGCGGCTACCGCCGAGCGGGTGCAGGCCACGCTGACGGGAATGCGTGGCGTGACCATCGACCTCTCCACCATCGCCGACATGGCTCGAGCCGAGTCGACCGCGGTCGTGATCGCCGATGAGGTCTCGGCGCCGCTCTGGGTGAACGCCGACGCGACCTTGGCGCGCAACCTCCTCCAGCTCGACCTCCGGGACGGGGAACCGCAATCGGTCGCCGGCCATCCCGGCCTGCTTGCCGTCGACGTCGACACCAGCGGGCTGGGACTTGTCGTCCGCGACGGCAGCCGGACCGTGCGGCCGACCCATCTCGTCCTGGCCATCGACGCCAGTGGGCAGCTCGCCACGATTCGGATGATCGTGCTGGCCAACACCGCGGCCGTCCTGGTGGCGATCGGGATCCTGGTCATCTTGACCGTCGTGATCGTCAGCCGCGGCCTACGACCGCTGCGGACGATGTCCGACGACGCCCAGGAATTTGCCGACGGGGACCACGCGGTACGGCTGGAGGTGCCGCAGGACGACCCCGACATCACCCGGCTGGCGTCGTCGATCAACGACGCCTTCGACGCGCAGGCCGAGGCCGAGGAACGGCTAAGGGCGTTCGTCGCCGACGCCTCGCATGAACTCCGGACGCCGCTGACGACGGCCACCGGCTGGATCGAGCTCTACTTCCAGGGCGGTCTGGACGATCCGGTGCAGCGCGACCATGCCCTGGATCGAGTTCGGGTCCAACTCGGCCGGATGCGGGTCCTGACCGATGAGCTGGCGCTGTTGGCCCGGCTGGATCGGGTCCGCGATCTCGCCGTCGATCCCGTCGACCTGACCGGGTTGGCCGCCGAGGTCACCGACGACGCCCGGGTCATGAACCCGGATCGCCCGTTCGTCTTCTCCGCCACCGGACCCGCGATGATGTTCGGCGACGGGCCAAAACTCCAACAGGTCCTGGTCAATCTGCTGGAGAACGCGGTCCAACACACGCCGGCCGGTACGCCGGTGGAGGTCACCGTGATCCCGGCGGATCCGGGCCGCCTCGGATCCCGGCATGCGGTGTTGGTCACCGACCACGGCCCCGGGATCGCCAGAGTGGACCAACCGCACATCTTCGAACGCTTCTGGCGCGGCGATGCGAGTCGCCACCGGCACACGGGGGGCTCCGGACTCGGACTCTCGATCGTGTCCTCCATCGTCGCCGCCCACGGCGGTCTCTCGGGGGTCACCAGCAGCCCTGGGCGCGGCACCACCATCCGGATCACGCTCCCGGCCACCGCCTCGACGACGCCGATGGTGAGCCGTCAGCCCACGGTGACCGCGCCCGAGCCGTCGGCGGAGAGGAACGCGGCCAACCGGGTGCCCTCGGCGTAGACGTCGTCGCGATCGGCGGCGGTCAATCGGCGCAACGGCCGGACGGCGACCTCGACCGACGGAGCCAGCAGCCCGGGTGGCACCGGCGTGGTCGTCCACACCGCCGCGACCCGGCCGGCGACGAGAACGAATCGGGCTCCCGCGACGCTGAGACCGCGATGCTCGTCGTCGATGATCCGGGAGCGATCGGCGTAGCCGAGGACGACGTTGTCGAAGGCGGGCAGGAAACGGACCGGCGGGCTCGCTCCGGACGGAAACGGAGAGGCGTCGGGGACGTCCAACAGCTCCCGGCCCTGCTCGTCGCGGTAACTCCGGAGTCCGGGTTTGAGTTCGGCGATCACGGCGGGCAGCCCGCTCAGCCCTGACCAGGCGCGGACGTCGGAGCTGGTCGCCGGCCCGAACGCGCGCAGATACCGCAGCACGAGCCGCTTGGTCACCTCGGTCGCGGCCACGTCGGGCATCGGACCGAGCCAGGACTCGATGGTGGTGCAACGGGCTGGGGCCCGCTGCCCCCAGAGGCCCCGCGGCGGCGTCTGCACGAGGGGCACGACAGTGCTCAGCGCGTCCGACAGCGGCCGGCGGGGGGCGTCGGGCCACCGGGTGGCCAGCAGACCGGCGACCTCGGCGGTCGTCCGGGGGCGTTCGGCGAACAACGGCGCCCCGGCTTCGGCCAATTCGTCGAGATCCACCCCGGGCAACTGGCGGCCGAGCGCTCCTCGCATCCGGGTCAGCAGCATCGGCGTACAGATCGGCCGCAGCTCCAGGCAGTCCGTGTTCGTCACCAGGTGCTGCGTGCGCCGCATCAACAACGTACGGACGACCCGGCGCTCCTCCAGGGGGCCGGCCAGCTGCTCCGGTTCGAACCGGCCGAGCCGGGACCACAACCCCACGTACGGTTCATGCGGCTCCTGGGCCTGGAGGCCGACCACCCGGTCGACCGCCGCCACCGGATCGAGGGCGCTGCGGCGGAACAGCAGCTGCCTTTCGAGCGTGGCCCGGTTCAACGTCTCGCGGTCCAGCGTCTCCATCGCGTCAGTCCAACCAGACCCCGTCGCGCATCACGGTGCGGTCGCGGAGTTCGTTCAGCTCCCGCCAGGCCTGGATCAGCACCGGCCGCAGCAGCAGGAAGACGTAGTTCGGGCCGGCCGTTCGTGGGTCCCAGTCGTTCTGAGTCGCGTACGCCTCGCCCAGGCCGGCCGACTCCGCTGCCGCAACCGGCCGAACCCCGTCCAGTCTCGCCTCGATCATGACCACGTCCCGGGTGGACCCGAGTGCGATCCGGGCTCGGCCGGACGCGCCGAGATTCCGCGCGGTAGGCGAGTTCGCCTCGGTGGCGAGCACGATCCGCTCGCCGTACCAGGCCAACGTCAGCGGCACCAGGTACGGCCGGTCCCCGGCTGCCGTGGACACCCAGGCGTCGGCCACCGGGGCATTCAACATGGCCAGCACGTCGGCGCGGCGGATCGCGCGAGGGCGTGGCTCGGGCATCGCCGTCATCATCGGATCGGCGTCAGCAGATCCGACGCGTGTCCACCGCGAGCCCCGAGGGCGGATTCCTCACCGCAGTGGTGGCGCCGGTGTTGCTGTAGGTGCAATCACGCGCGTCCCTGCGGTTCAAGTTGCGAGCGTCCAACCAGAGGTCGATCTTGTACTTCACCCCGGTGGGAACCCGATCGCATGCCCCACAGATGTCCTCGACGATGAAGTACTTCTTCCACTTCGGCAAGTAGAACCGGGTGCCGTACGCGAACTGCGGCGTGCGTCCCTTGTAAGCCACCGCCAGGGTGATCGGATCGCGGTAGGTCCCGACGCCTGCGGCTGTGCGACGGAAGCCTGTGTATGAGATCGCCGCCGACCCTGGCGGTGAGTTGTCCCACCAGGTGTAACCGGTGGTCCACACCTTGTCGTAGTTGAGGGATGGGCTCGGCGCCGGGGCGGGTTCGCAGGCGTGGGTTGCCGGCGGGTGGGATTCCCGGGCTGGACGAAGATCACCGAGCACTTGCTCTTCCCGTCGCCACCGTCGCCGACCTTCACCTTGATCTTGGTCCGGCCGGGCCCGGAGATCGGATTGCGTACGTCGCGGGTCAGGTAGGCCGAGCCCCCGCGGTAATCGAAGGGCCGATTGGATCTGCGCAGGTCCTGGATCCGCCTGCCGTCGGGGTTGTAGGTCCAGAGGATGTAGTCCACCCGCGACACCTTGGTCGAGGTCGTGGTGAATCCGGTGACGTCGTTCTGCACCCGGCGAGCACCGCTGCGATCGGTGTAGACCCTGCCCCAGGTCGAGCGCAGGATCCACTTCGTCCCGCCCCCGTCAACACAGAACTTGGTCTGGGTCACTGCGACCGCGCCCTCGGCGGGCAGTGCCGCCACGGTGGCTGCCGCTCCCGCGATCAGTACGGCGACGGACGCTCCCGCCACCACCTTGCCGCATATTCGACGTAACACCGAGGACTCCTCACTGGCGTGGTCGGCCGACGAGCGGCAGGCCATCAAATCGGTCGTTCCGGGGCTCACAAAAGACGTAGCCGAAACATCCGATCGCCAAGTGGGGGAAGAACATTCGGCGTACGAAACGAAGACCTTACGTGCCGAATTCGGGCCTGGCAACCGCTCAGAAATCACGAATTCGTGAAACTCATGTGACTGGTGTTACTTACACGAATGTAATTCAGGCACCTTTTCTCCGGTATTCGAACGAGTAATAGGACGGACCCCGGCCGCCGCCGACCGGGGTCCAAGTTCAGGGTGCCGGGCTAGCTCGACGGGGTCTGCGAAGCCCGCGCGGAGCTCAGCTTGCCGAGCCGGGTCCAGGTGTCGACGACCGTGTCCGGGTTGAGCGACATGGTGTCGATGCCCTGCTCCAGCAACCACTCGGCCAGGTCAGCGTGATCGCTTGGACCTTGGCCGCAGATGCCGACGTACTTGCCCCGGGCCTTGCAGGCCTGGATGGCGGCGCTGATCATGTACAGCACGGCCGGATCGCGCTCGTCGAAGGACTCCGCCACCAGGCTGGAGTCACGGTCCAGACCCAGCGTGAGTTGGGTCATGTCGTTGGAGCCGATGGAGAAGCCGTCGAAGTGGTCCAGGAAGCGGTCCGCGAGCACTGCATTGGACGGCAGCTCGCACATCATGATCACCTGCAGGTCGTTCTCACCACGCACCAGACCGTGTTCGGCGAGCAGCGAGATCACGCCTTCGGCCTCGGTCAGCGTCCGGACGAACGGAATCATGATCTTGACGTTCGTGAGGCCCATCTCGTCTCGCACGTACTTCAGCGCCGCGCACTCCATCGCGAAGCACTCCGCGAAGTCGGCGGACAGGTAGCGCGACGCCCCCCGGTAGCCGATCATGGGGTTCTCTTCGTGCGGCTCGTACAGCTCTCCGGCCACGAGATTGGCGTATTCGTTGGACTTGAAGTCGCTCATCCGGACAATCACCGGCTCCGGTGCGAATGCCGCGGCAAGCATCGAGACCCCCTCGGCGACCCGGGTGATGAAATAGTCCCGCGGACTGTCGTACGCCGCGACAGCGTCCCGGACCTGAGATCGCAGCCCCTCGTCCGTCAACGCACCGCCCGGGCGATCCAGGTCCAGCAGGGCCTTCGGATGGATACCGATCTGCCGGTTGATGATGAACTCCAACCGGGCCAAGCCGATGCCGGAGTTGGGGATCCGGGAGAAGGCGAACGCCTGGTCCGGGGTGCCGACATTCATCATGATCTTGACCGGAATGTCGGGCATCGCGTCGAGTTGGGTCTCGGTCACACTGAAGGCCAACTCACCGGCGTAGACGTAACCGGTGTCGCCCTCGGCGCAGGAGATGGTGACGGACTGGCCGTCGGCCAAGGCCCGGGTCGCGCCGGCCGTACCGACCACCGCCGGGATCCCGAGTTCACGGGCGATGATCGCCGCGTGGCAGGTCCGGCCGCCCCGGTTGGTGACGATCGCGGACGCCCGCTTCATGATCGGCTCCCAGTCGGGGTCGGTCATGTCGGCGACGAGCACCTCACCCGGGACGAACTCGTGCATCTGGTCGACCGAGGTGAGGATGCGCACCGGACCGGCGCCGATCCGCTGTCCGATCGCCCGCCCCTCGACCAGGACCTCGCCCCGCTCGTCCAATCGGTAACGCTGGGAGGTGCCGCCGGACTGCCGCGACTTCACCGTCTCGGGCCGGGCCTGCAGGATGTAGAGCCGGCCGTCGTTGCCGTCCTTGCCCCATTCGATGTCCATCGGCCGGCCGTAGTGATCTTCGATGGCGAGCGCCTGTCGGGCCAGTTCGGTGACCTCGGCGTCGGTCAGACTCAGCAGCCCTCGCTCCGCCTCGGGCACGTCGACGAACGCGGTGGTCTTCCCCACCGTCTGATCGTCGGTGTAGACCATCTTGATCGCCTTGGCGCCGATGCCGCGCTTCAGGATGGCGGGTCGGCCGGCCCGGAGCGCCGGCTTGTAGACGTAGAACTCGTCGGGGTTCACCGCTCCCTGCACGACGGCCTCACCCAGACCGTACGAGGAGGTGATGAAGACCGCGTCGCGGAAGCCGGATTCGGTGTCCATGGTGAACATGACACCTGAGGCACCGACGTCGGACCGCACCATGCGTTGCACGCCGGCCGACAGTGCGACCGTGTCGTGGTCGAAGGCGTGGTGCACCCGATAGGCGATCGCCCGGTCGTTGTAGAGGGAGGCGAAGACCTCCTTGATCGCGATCAAGATCGCGTCGAGCCCGCGGACGTTGAGGAAGGTCTCCTGCTGCCCGGCGAAGGAGGCGTCCGGCAAGTCCTCGGCGGTGGCGCTCGAGCGAACCGCGAACGACAAGGACTCGTCACCGCCCGCCAGGTTCTCGTACGCCGTGCGGATGTCAGCCTCGAGATCGGCCGGGAACGGCTGCTGGACGACGGTGGTCCGGATCGCGGCGCCGACCTCCGCGAGCTTGCGGACGTCGTCGGTGTCGAGATCGGCCAGCTGGCCACTGATCCACTCGGCCAGACCGGTGTCGCCGATGAACCGGCGGAAGGCACTCGCGGTGGTGGCGAATCCGTCCGGGACCGAGACGTCGGCGGAGGCCAGGCTGCGGAACATCTCTCCCAGCGAGGAGTTCTTACCGCCGACCTCCTCGAGGTCGACCAGACCGAGTTCGGAGAACGGCTTGACGTTGGCGGTGAGGTCCGGGGCGGCGGCAGTGGTCACGGAGGTTTCCCCTTCTGAGGCGGCGGCGTAGGCAGCAGACTAGACCACAGCCATCACTGGTATTACCGCACTCTGCGGCATACCAGTCGTGAGGGTGGTCACATGTCGACGAACGCGTGGTCGAGCCACTCGATCGCACTCCTTCGGTGAGGAACCTCACAGGTTCGCGGCCGTCGCTGTGATACCAGGTGACCACGGTCACCTCGAATCGCGAGGTGTAGCCAGCTGCCGGGTCAGCTCACGTCGTTCACAACCTCCGTGGCATGAGTCGATCACTGCCGGACCAGGGGTTCGGCTGGGCTCAGCGGTTCAACGACGAGGTCCGGGAGGCCATGCGGGAGGATCCGAGCGGGGTCGCGGCGGTCGACCGGCATCGTGATTTCGCCGATGCCGTGCCGACTCCGGACCACTTCATCCCTCTGCTGTACGTGGCCGGGGTGGCCGGCGCCGCGGGCAGCGCGGCCGAGTTCCCGGCGGATGTACCGACCGACAATTCCAACAGCTGACCCCTGGTGGCCTCAGGAATCAGAACAGATCCCCGTAGCCGAGTCCGATCAGGTTGTCCCTCGACGTGATCAGGCAGTCGAAGGGGTCACGGCCGTAGTGGTCGTCCTGCTCGATCATGAGGTACGTCGCCCCACTGGCCAGGCTCTGCTCGATGATGGCCTCGAAGTCGAGGTTGCCCTCGCCGACCTCGGCGAACTGGACGACGCCGGCGAAGGCAGCCCGGAAAGCCTGGGCCTCACCCGCCCTCAGGGCCGCGAAGGCCTCCTCGCCCAGTGGACCGATCCGATAATCCTTGAGGTGAACAAGATCCACCAGGCCGGCGAAGTCCCGCAGGACCCGAACCGGGTCCTGGCCGCCGCGCTGGATCCAGTGGACGTCGAGCTCGAAGCGCATCGTCGGTGCGCTCGCCCGAATGATGTCGAGGATGTACGCATCGTCGTACTTGCCGAACTCGATGTGGTGGTTGTGATAGCAGAGGCGGATGTTGTGCTCGGCGAGGCGCGCAGCCGCGTCCTCGCACAGCCGGCAGAACTCCAGCAGCGCCGGCTTCGACACCATCGCCGAGAAGGGCATCATCGCGATCCGCACGAGCGTGGTGTCCAGGAGCTGGCAGTCGGCCACGATCTTGTCGAAGTCACCGACGAGTGAGTCGCCCGGCCTGTGCTGATCGGTGTCCAGCGTGGCCGACAGGGCGGCTATCTCCATCCCGAGCTCGGTCCTGGCGCGATCGATCTCCGCGACGTCGTCCTTCGCCATCGAGATCTGGGAGAGTTCGACAGCGCCAAAGCCCAGGTCTCTGAGCCGTTCGAGCGTCGCGAAGGCTCCCTCCTCCGCGAACTGCGACTTGAGCATCATCGCCTGCACACCGATCTTCGCCATCATGGTTCCTCTCGGCTCCGAGGTTCGACGGAGCTGGGCACTTCGCACCCCTCAGAAGTGCAGGACAGGTGAGAAGGGGTGCCGCTCCTCGCATTCCTTCCGTGTCCTGCTCTTACCGAACACGGGTGGGATTATGGTGAAACGTTGCACGTCGAGCGACGAGGCCTGGACCGCGACAGGCCCTCGATCGCCACGTGGAGACGCGGTGGCGAGCTCTCCGAGTTCGTCGGGGTCCGGGGAACCTACCGGCCGGTAAAGAGTGCACTGCTTGACCGCGTCGTCCCAGATCCTCCACTGCCGCACGTAGTCGGGCATAGCCTTTTCGACCCTGGCCCGGGTGGCCTTCGTGATGGCTTCGCGGCGCCCGTCATAGGGCACGCTCGGAACGAGCTTCGCCCAGAGCAGGCGGTCCTGCGCCTCCACCTCGGTCACCAGTTGCTCGCCGCAGTCGTTGGCGACGGACCAGACGTCGGGCTTCACCTGCGCCTCGAGCTCGTCGGCCTCCTTCGCGAGGCGGTCGGCGATCGCCGCCAACCCCACACTGGTGACTTCATCGGACTTGCTCGAGGCGCCCGAACCGATCGTCGCACCCACGAACGACATCACGATGACGACCGGGTGCCACTTCGCGAAGAACGACGTCGCGGCCCACAGCAGATTGCCTGCGAGCGCGGTGTAGAAGTTCTGCTGCCCGACAACATCGGGAAGGTTCACCGGGGTTCGGGCACCGTTTTGAGCGGAGGTGAAGCCCTCATTGATGAAGTCGCGTGCGATGCCTTGCAGGCGGGTGAACGCAGCTCCCTTGATCTGCGTTCGCTTGCCTTCGTCGGCACGGTTCTTCGTCGTCGCGGGACCGAAGGGCATGGACCGCTCTTGCAAACCGAAGCTCTTCAGACCGAAGTTCACGGAAGCGAGGAGCTCGGCCGCGCCGGACAGGGTCGGCCCTTCTCCGAGGAGGGTCGAACACGCGTCCGCTGTCTTCGTGAAGGCGGCGGCGACGGCTTGGTGTCCAGGATCGGAGGGTCGCTGAGCTACCAGCGCGTCGTTGAACTGCTGCAGTGCCCCCCTGACGTGCTTGGTGACTTCGCTCGATCCCGGCAGGCTGGCCGGCTCTTTGCCAGCCTTCCGCGCCGCTTTCAGTTGCTTCATGCCGGTTGCGATCTCAGCCTGAGCGGCTGCGAGCGCGAGCTGTCCGCCGCGGGCCAGGCTTTTCGGGGCGATCCTCTCTGCGTGATCGACACTTCCCGATTCGATTGCCTCGAGCGGAAACTGGTAGCCCTGCTTCTGCAAGGCCAGGTTCAGCGCGGAGAGCTTCTCCTGCACATCGGAGGTCGCCGCGAGCTTGCGACTGTTCATCAACTTCAGGAGCGGTACCGCCGCCCCGAAGAGTTGGGTTGCGACTCCCCACGCGCTCTTGCTCGCACTGCCTCTTTGCAACAAGAGCAGTGCCTGCTCGATGTCGACAGTGAGGACGCGTGAAGCCTCCGCATAGCTCTTCTTCAGGCCCACATCCGTGGTGTCGCCCGAGTACGCCTCGAATGCGCGACGGGCACTGTGTCGCAGAACGTTGGTCAGGAGTTCGGCTTGCTCGCGCCCGGTCAGCGGCGCGCGCTGTAGCGAAGGGGCAGGTCCGTATCGTTGCACCGCGATCTGCGAGTAGGTCCCGGAGCGCCCGTCCTGGAAAAACTGCGACACGGCGACGTTGCCGGCCGTGCGTTGGAGCTTGAGTACACCTGAATTGGTCAGGTGACCGACGTGCAACTGGGGTTCAGCATCAGCTGCCCGCGCCGCGCGATATCGCGGAGCCGACTTACTCGTCAGATTGCGTTGCCACCCCAGCATCAATCCTCCACGGACCCTGATGCCTCTCACGGTAAAGCACGAACAGCCGGCTGAGTACCGGTCGCACACGCAAAATCAATTGCCCGTAAGGGCAGGTGACCACGGCTCAGCCATCGGCTCAGACGCGGTGACGGCCGAAACCCGGAGCGGCTTCGGCGGAGTGGAGCTGAGGGTGGAGCTAAGGGGATTCGAACCCCTGACCTTCTCGTTGCGAACGAGACGCGCTACCAACTGCGCCATAGCCCCGGAGATCCGGCCAGCGGCCGGATCAGCACCGAGACTTTACCACCGTCAGGCGGTGGCGCTCTGCCGCAAACCGTTGCTGTCGTCGCCGGTCTCGAGGCTCGGAACCGCGGCCGGATCGACCTCGGAGGCCGGGTCCGGAGCGTCGGCGGTGACCGGCGGCTGCACCGGTCGCGGTCGCGGTGAAGGGCGGCCCGGACAGGTCGATCGTGCGGATCGTTCGGGGAGCCAGCGGCTTCGAGACGTACGTCGGCATGGTGATCGGCACCGGATCCCACAGCACGGGGGTACGGCTGTCCTTGACGAGACCGATGGTCGGTTCGCGTACGGGCTCGGTCTTGGCGGAGACCCGGTTGAGGAACACCGTCGCCTCGTCGGAGCCGCGGGAGATGTCGGCGTGCCGGCGATCGAGGCTGCGGCGCATCGCCAGAACGCTGACCCGGGACACCAGGAAGAAGACGACGACCAGACCGCCGGACAGCCGCGACGGCCCACCACGGCACGAGGTCCACGGCCCAGACCCCGACCATGGCGCTCAGCACCGGCCAGCAGGCCGAGCAGGACGCGCCGCCGTCGGACGGCCGCCACCCGCTCCAGCCGGCGGAGGTCGTTGATCGCGGCCCGCCGGGTCAGCGGAGTGGACACTTCGTAACTGCCGATCTCGAACAGATCTTGATCAAGAAGCGGCGCGGTGCCGTGCTCCACGACCCGGACGGAATCGGAGAACCGATCGGATGGGTCGGCGGTCTCGACCGGATCGTCGTCTCGGCGCTTGACGAAGTGGGGCACGAGATAGGCCAGCCAGGCGACCGCGATGGCGGCGAAGATCAAACCCGTGGTGCCCACATCGGCACCGTATGCGGCCGATCACCGGCGACCGTTCACCTGCCCCGGTGTGTCGGCCAAATCACATCGAATCGGTCGAGGATTCAGTTCCCGGCGGCGGAACGCTCGCCCAGATAGCGCGCCAGCAGCCCGCCCGGGACCTCCTCGGCGTTCAGCGCGAAGATCAGGTGGTCCCGCCAGTCGCCGTCGATGTGCAGGTACCGCGGCCGCAGCCCCTCCGGCCGGAAGCGCAGTTTCTCGACCACCCGGAGGCTCCGCTCGTTCTCCGGCCGGACGGTGATCTCGACCCGATGCAGCCCGACCGGACCGAAACAGAAGTCCGTCGCCAGCGCCACCGCCGTCGGGATGATGCCGCGGCCGGCCAGCCGCTGGTCGACCCAGTAGCCGATCTGACCCCAACCGGCCGAACCGCCGACGATGCCGCTCACGGTGAGTTGGCCGGCCAACTGGGCACCAGCGAATCCGTCTGGCTGGTAGAACACCAGCCAGGGCAGCGCCCGCCCACGCCGGGCCTGCCGGTTCAGTTCTCGGACCAGGGCCCCGTACGTCGGGGGGCCGGGCGGCGATCCCGGCGGCAGAGTGGCCTCCCACGGCTTCAGCCAGGCCACGTTCGCCCGCCGCACCCGCTCCCACTCGAATCGGTCCCGACTCCGCATGGGCCGCAACTCCACGGCGCCGTGCCGCAGCGTCACCGGCCACCGTCGGCCGAAAGGCGCCCCACCGGATTTCATCGGTCCTCGTGTTTCCCACCACGCAGCTGGTCGATCGCATGATCCAACAACGGGGCCAACACTGCCACCCCGTCGCTGACGCCACCGGGCGATCCCGGCAGATTGACGATGAGGGTTCGGCCGGCCACCCCGGCGACACCACGGCTCAGCACCGCCGTCGGCACCCCCTGCTGGACCCCGTACTGGGCGATCGCGGCCGCCAGCTGGGGCAGCTCCCGCTCCACCACCCGGCGGGTCTGCTCCGGCGTGTGGTCGTCGGGGCTCAGTCCGGTACCGCCGGTCGTGATGACCACCGCGTACCGTTCGGCCACCGCCGCCGCCAACGCGTTGGACACCGCCGCGCCGTCCGGTACCACTACCGGTCCCGACACCACGAACCCCAAAGCGGTCAAGGCGTCGGCCAGCAGCGGACCGGACACGTCCTCGTACGTCCCGGCCGACGCCCGGGTGGACACGGTGACCACCAGGGCTCGATCACCCATCGCCACCGCGTCCCCCGCCCCGGTGCCAGTCACCACGCCGGCCGCCGCTCTTGCTCAGCACCCGGACGTCGGTGATCATCGCCTCGCGGTCGAGAGCCTTGATCATGTCGACCACCGCGAGACCGGCGACACACACCGCGGTCAGCGCCTCCATCTCCACCCCAGTCCGGTCGTTGGTCCGCACGGTGGCGGTGATCTCCACCGACTCGTCGCCGAGCTCGACGCCGACGTCCACGCCGCTGATACCGATCGGGTGGCAGAGCGGCACCAGGTCCGGGGTCTTCTTCGCCCCCTGGATGCCCGCGATCCGGGCGACCGCCAACGCGTCACCCTTCGGGACGTTTCCCGTCCGCAGGGCCTGCAGGCACTCCGGGCTCACCAGGACCCGGCCGGCCGCGGTGGCGCTGCGCGCCGTGACCTCCTTGCCGGACACGTCGACCATCCGCGCCGCGCCGTCGGCGGAGAGGTGGGGGAACGGTGAGGCGGTCACCGGCTCAGGCCTTCTCCCCCAGCAGCCAGACGTCCACGTCGTCGCCGGCGGCGACGAAATCGATCTCCTCGGGCAAGATCACCAAGGCGTTGGCACGGGCCAGATCGGCGAGCAGATGGGAGCCGTGGCCGCCGCCCTGCTCCACTTGCCACAACCCCTGCTCGGTCACCGTGACGATGCCGCGGGCGAACTGCCGCTTGCCCGCAATGGAGTTCATGGCGCGCGTGGCCTGGCAGCGCACCGCCTGTCGCTCGTACGGCGTGACTCCCATCAGCTTGCGCAACACCGGGCGGACGAAGGCCTCGAACGAAACGAAGGAGCTCACCGGATTCCCCGGCAACATGATCATGGGAATCCGATCGTCGCCGATCAGACCGAACCCCTGCGGCTTGCCCGGTTGCATGGCCACGCTGGCGAAATCGACCGCGCCCATCTCCGGCAGCACCGACTTCACCACGTCGTAGTCGCCCTGACTCACGCCACCGGTGGTCAAGATCAGATCGGCGCGGATGAGCTGGTCGCTGATCAACTGCTTCACCTCGGCCGGGTCGTCGCTGACCAGCCCGACTCGAAACACCTGCGCTCCCGCCGCTCGGGCTGCGGCGGCGAGCAGGAAGGAGTTCGAGTCGTAGATCATCTCCGGTCGGGGCAACGGAAGCCCCGGATGTACGAGCTCGGAGCCCGTGGCGATCACCACCACCCGGGGTCGCGGCCGCACCACGACCTTGTCGCGGCCGACCCCGGCGAGCAGCCCGATGCTGCGCGGACCGAGTTGATCCCCCGCGTGCAAGACCACAGAGCCGGCCTCGACGTCTTCCCCCACCCGGCGGATGTGCTGGCCAGGATCGCTCGGGGCGACGATCAACACCTCGTCGGCGCCGCGGTCGGTCGCCTCGTAGGGCACGATCGCGTCCGCGCCCGCCGGCAACGGCGCGCCGGTCATGATCTTCATCGCGGTACCCGGCGACAGTTTGTGTGGTGCCGGCCGACCGGCCGCCACCTCCCCGACCACCGGCAGCCGAACCGGTCGGATCTCGGTCGCCGTCACGACGTCCTGGGCGCGGACCGCATACCCGTCCATGGCCGAGTTGTCGAACCCCGGCAGGCTCACCGGTGACGTCACGTCCTCGCAGATGGCGAGGTCGACGGCGTCGAGGATGTGCTGCTGGAACGGCGGCAGTTCGTCCACACAGTTCAGCAGGTAGGCGCGGTGGTCGGCGAAACTGCGCATCCCGTTGTCCTGGGTCGCCGGCGTTTCGGGTAGCGGCTCCCAGGGCGAGCGCGCGAACGCGGGCTCCTCGGTCTTCTTCCGGCCGAACAGAGGCATGCTGCCCACCCTACGGCGGCCCACGGGGGAATCCGGGTCACACCGGGCGCCTCGACGCCCAGAACGTAGGGTTCGGCAATGGAGCTGGAACGCGCACGGGTCGTCGTGGTGGGGGCTACCGGCACCCTGGGCGGCCTGCTGGCCGACAAGCTCGCGGCCGGCGGAGCCCGACTGGTCGTCACCGGCCGGGACCCGGACAAGCTGGCCGCGGTGGCCGAGCGGGTCGGCGCCGAGGACGCGATCACCCTCGACCTCGTGGACGTGGAGGCGGTGTCGGCCGCTGTGGACCGCGCCGCGGATGCGCTGGGCGGCCTCGACGGGGTGCTGGTGGCGAGCGGAGTCGCGGCGTTCGGGCCGGCGCGGGACGACGACGACGCGATCGTCGAGGAACTGTTCGCGGTGAACACGCTGGGCCCGATCGCCGCCGTCCGGGCGGCCGTGCCGCATTTGGCTCCGGGTGGAGCGATCGCCGTTCTGACCGCGATCCTGGCGGACACCCCGACTGCCGGGATGGCCGCCTACTCGGCCAGCAAGGCCGGCCTGGCGGGTTATCTGACCGCGCTGCGGCGCGAGCTCCGCAAAGAGCGGATCAGTGTGCTGGACGCCCGGCCGCCGCATCTGGAGACGGGCCTGGCGGGCCGTGCCCTGGCCGGCGACCCACCCCGGATGCCACCCGGCCACGACATCGACGAGGTGGTCGACTTGATCATCCAGGGGATGGCAACAGGCAAGGCGGAGCTGGTCGCCGACCCCAAGGCCCGCACGGTCCAGCTCCGCTGATCGCTTCCCGGCCTACTCGGCCGGCCACTCCGTGAACCAGACGGTGCTCTCCGCCGGCACCAGACCGCTGACCTGCGGCGCGCTGGCGACCCGGACGACCCCGTCCGGCAGCGGTACCGACGTGGTCCCGAAGTTGGTCATGCAGTGCCAGCCACCCGGTCGGACGAAGTGCAGTACGTCCGTCTGCCCGGTCGGCACCCAGGTCAGCTCCTCGTCGGTCTGCAGCGCCCGCCGGACCCGCAGCGCCTCCCGGTAGAGCTCGAGAGTCGAGTCGGCCCGCTGCTCCTGCGCGGCCACGGCCGAACGGGAGAAGCCGGCCGGTTGCGGCAACCAGGCGTGCGCGACGCCGAAGCCGTACGACTCTCCGTCGCCGGCCCACGGGAGCGGCACCCGGCAGCCGTCGCGCCCCTTCTTGGCCTGCTGCGTACGCTCCCAGATCGGGTCCTGCAGCGCGGTCGGCGGCAGGTCGGCCACCTCGAGCAGACCGAGTTCCTCACCCTGGTAGAGGTAGGAGGAACCGGGGAGCGCCAGCATCAGGAGGGTGGCCGCGCGGGCTCGCCGGAGGCCCTGCGCCTCGTCCGCGGCCGGCAACGCACCGTCGGTCAGCAACCACGCGTCGAGGTCGATGTCACCGGGCAGCGCGTACCGGGTCGCGTGGCGTACGACGTCGTGGTTGGACAGCACCCAGGTCGACGACGAGCCCGTCTTGACCGCCTCGTTCAGGCAGAACGTGATCACCTCCCGGAAGGCGGCGGCGGAGAAGTCGGCCTTCAGCAGGTCGAAGTTGAAGGCCTGTCCCAGCGACGTCGGTCGGGCGTAGAGCGCGCGCCGCTCCGACGGTGCAAACGCCTCCGCGACCGCGGTCCGCGGCGGGTCGTAGGTGTTGAAGAGAGCCCGCCACTCCGCGTAGATCTCGTGCACCTCGTTGCGGTCGTAGAGCGGGTCGGTGCCGTCCAGCGGCAGCGACTCGTCCTCGAGCACCGGCTTGCTGCGCAACGGCTCGGACAGGTCCTTGGCCAGCGCGTGCGCGACGTCGATGCGGAAGCCGTCGACGCCCCGGTCGGCCCAGAACTTCAACGTGGTCAGGAAGTCCGCCCGCACCTCGGGGTTGTCCCAATTCAGGTCGGGTTGCTCGGGGGCGAACAGGTGGCAGTACCACTGTCCCCCCACTCCGTCCACACCGGGCAGCCGGGTCCAGGCCGGCCCGCCGAAGTGAGAGATCCAGTCCGATGGCGGCTCGGCGCCGTCCGGCCCGGTGCCGTCGCGGAAGATGTAGCGGTTGCGGGCCGCCGAGCCCGGCTCCGACGCCAGCGCCTCGACGAACCAGGGGTGCAGGTCGGAGGTGTGGTTCGGCACGATGTCGACGATGATCCGGACCCCGGCGGAGTGCGCGGCCGTGACGAGGCGGTCGAAGTCGTCCAGGGTGCCGAGCTGGGGGTGTACGTCGCGGTAGTCGGCAACGTCGTAGCCGCCGTCAGCGAGGGCGGACGGGTAGAACGGGCTGAGCCAGATCGCATCCACGCCCAGACCGGCGAGATAGGCGATTCGAGACGTGAGACCGGCCAGGTCGCCGACGCCGTCGCCATTGCTGTCGGCGAAGCTGCGCGGGTAGACCTGGTAGACGACCGCCTGGCGCCACCAGTTGGCATCGAGACGTGGGTCGGAGGAGACGGTGAGTGGCACGGTCATGGCAGGCAGGATCCTCGAAAGAGCAGCACAAGGTGGGATCTCGTTGGCGTCGAGCGACGGCGAAGAACAAGCCTAGGAACGGCGGAAACCTGGCGTCAAACGGATCTGGGCCTCGGCAACGTAACTCTGATCACACTGGGCCGTGGCTACGATGACCGGATGCCCGCGAGCGACGAGGACGCCATCAAGCTCGCCAAACGCGTGTTGCGCAAGGCAGTCCGGCTCCGCCGAGACGCACGCCCCGAAGGAGAGCGGCGGCAGGATGATCTTGCCCGGTTGTCGCTGCTGCGCGAGCGCCTGCTCGCCGGTGACACTCGCACCGTCGCGGGCTACCTGTCGGCCGGATCGGAGCCGGGCACCCTGCCGCTGATCGGTTGGCTGGCCGCCCACGACATCCGGATCTTGTTGCCCGTTCTCGCCGACGAATCCGGCCAGTGGCGGGACCAGCCGGCCTGGGGCGATTACGCCGGGCCGGATCGGCTCCGCACCGGTCGGGCCGGGATCGTCGAGCCGGTGGGTCCGGTGCTGCCGGGTGAGGCCGTGGCCGAGGCCGGCGTCGTGATCTGCCCCGGGATGGCCGGCACGGAGGCTGGCGACCGGCTCGGCCGCGGCGGCGGCTGGTACGACCGGGTCCTGGAGTTCGCCTCCGCCCCCGTCTGGTTGCTGCTGAACGACGACGAGGTGCTGCCGGAGCTGCCCTACGCCCCCTGGGATCGGCCGGTGGACGCCCTGGTCACCCCTAGCCGCTTCGTCTCCGTTTCCAAGTCGAACAGCGAGTAGCAGATTGCCGGGATGCCTCGGAAGTGGCCTGACCCGGTGTGCCCGGGGTAGCCCGTGCGCGCGCTCGACGTCGCGGGTCGCTCGACCGCTCGGGTCAGCCGCTGGGCCGTGGTCAGGCGATGCTGCACCGCCGTCGTCACCAAGTCGATGACGCGTTTCGTGGATGCCTGATCGGTCAGGCCGATGAGGTGTCCGGCCGCCGCCCTCCGAGCCGGGACTCGGGCCCGCCAGCGAGTGGCGGCTCAGGCCGTGGCCGGCCACTTGCTCCGACGTCAGCACCCCTGCCTGCAGCGCAGCCAGATTCGCCAGTTCCTGACTCGGGTCGACTCGTGGGTGAATAACTTGAATCTGTGGCGATTCGACCGAATCGTCCGCCGCCAAGTTGAACATGTGGACAACGCGCCAGACGGAACGCTCGAACCCTGTGGCTAGCAGACTGCCGGGTACTCCCGGCATCGTGCTACACGCTGTTCAGGGGCTGATCGCGTAGCGGCGTTCGGGCCGGCCGACGGTGCCGTACTTCAGCGAGACGGCGACCTTGCCCTGCTGCACGAAGTACTCGAGGTAGCGGCGGGCGCTGACCCGGGCGATCCCGACAGCGTCAGCGCACTCCTGGGCCGACACCTCGCTCGAGGCGGCCGTCAAGGCGGTCAGGATCAACTCGGCGGTCTCCGCACTCAGGCCCTTGGGCAACGGCTCGTTGCGGCCGCCCTCGCCACGCCCCAGCACCTGGTCGATCGCCGCCTGGTCGGACAGCGTCTTCGGCCGACGCGCGGCCCGGGCCGCCTTGTACTGGGTCAGCCGCTGCAGCAGATCGTCGGCGGTGAAGGGTTTGAGCAGATAGTTGACCACCCCGAGCTTGACGGCCCGCTCCACCGTCTCGGACTCGTTGGCGGCGCTGATCACGATGGCGTCCCCCTCAACGCCGGCGACCCGCATGCGGTTCAACACGTCCAGACCGAAGATGTCGGGCAGGTACAGGTCCAGCAGGATCAGGTCCGGTACGAGCGCGACGGCGAGCCGGATCGCCTCTTGCCCCGTCGTCGCCACGCCGATGGTGCGGAAGCCCTCGACCCGGTCGACAAAGGCGCTGTGGATCCGAGCCACCCGGAAGTCGTCGTCGGCCACCAGGACCGAGATCATCGCCGCCCCTCCCCCGACGCGATCCTGGCCGCGGTGACGACGCCCTGCTCCCCGGCGGCCGGCTTGGGTGCGGCGGCCTTGACCGTCATCCAGGCGGCGAACTGCGCGCCTGACTCCGCCGCGCGGACCTCGACGTCGCCGCCCCGGGTCCGGCAGATCCGCCGGATCAGGGCCAGTCCGATGCCGCGCTCGCCGTCGCGGGCGGCCTTGGTGGTGAAGCCGCGTTCGAACACCTCGGTGGCGATGGTCGTGGCGACGCCCGGCCCGGAGTCGCTGACCACGATCTCGACCACGTCGCCGGTCTGGCGCACGTCGACTTCCACCCAGCCGGCCGCGGCGTCCGGCGCTCCCCCGCCGGCCCGCGGGACCGACGTCACCGCGTCGACGCCGTTTTGGATCAGGTTCCCGAGCACGGTCGCGACGTCGAAGGACGACTGTGCGTCGAGCGGCTCCAGAGCCGTGCCGGGCCCGACCCGGAGCTCGACCCGCCGTTCGGCGGCCTGGGATGACTTCGCCACCAGCAGCGCGGCCACGGAGGAATCCCGTACGCGTTGAGCGACGGTCAAGTCGACGGCGGCCCGGCTGGCGACGATGGACTCCACGTAGCCGACGACCTCGTCGTAGTCCCCGATCTGGATCAGCCCGGAGATCGTGTGGAGTTGATTCGCGAACTCGTGGGCCTGGGCCCGGAGCAGGTCGGTCGTGCCCTGGAACGAGCCGAGCTCGCGTTCGAGCTCGGCGAGCTGGGTACGGTCGCGCAGCGTCGTCACCGAACCGAGCACCCGCCCGGAGTGCTCGACGGGCATCCGGTTCAACACGAGCACCCGGCCCGAGCGGATCACGACCGCATCCGCCTCGGCCCCGTCCACACCGGTCAGGACGTCCCGGAGCCGGCCCGAGATCGCCAGCTCGTCCAGACTCGCCCCGACGGGATCGCGCGGCAGCGACAGCAGCGAGACGGCCGGCGGATTGACCAGCGTGATGCGGTCGTGGGTATCGAGGGCGATGACGCCCTCCGCGATGCCGGCAAAGATCGCCTCCCGCTGCTCGGCCAGCGCTGCGATCTCGGCCGGTTCCATGCCCAGGGTGCCGCGTTTGATCCAGCGAGCGAGCAGCAGCGATCCGACGACGCCGAGCAGCAGCGCTGCGCCGAGATAGGTGAGCAAGATCGGGGTGGCGGTGGCCAGGGACTCCAGCCGGGTGGGGCTTCGCTGCCCGACCAGCGCGATGCCGTACTGCTGGACCGGTTCGGCCGCGGACAGGATCGGCGCCGCGGCCAACAGGTACGTGGTGCCGCCCCAGGTCACCGAGCCGGAGTGCGCCCGCCGGGGCATGGCGATCAGCTCGGGCCACGGGGCGGTGTCGCCTACCAGCAAGGGATCGGTGCTCGCCACGACGCGCCCGGTCGAGTCGGCGATCATCGCGACGTCGACCCCGGTCGTGGTCGCCAACGTCGTGACGGCGGCCGGCAGTACCGCCCCCTCCCGCGCGGCGGGGCCGCCCCGGACCGCGGGGATGGAGGCGAGATACTCGGCCAGGGTCAGGACCCGACGCCCCTCGTCCCGGGCGAACCCGAGCCGGGTGATCTCCACGGAGACGGCCGACACGGCGATCAGCACGGCCAAGATCAAGACCAGTTGGACGGCCACCAGCTGCTGGGCCAGGGGCAGCCGCAGCCGACGACGCACGTGACCACCTCCTCGGTCCGACACCCACTGTCCGAGCACACCTCGACCACCTCGAGCACATTGTGGTCCCATCGGTGACCGAAATGCCTACTGTGACGGCGACCACAAAGACCACAACGTTCTCCATGGCCAGAACGCAGACAGCCGGGTGGTGGTGCTGCCAGAGTCCAGCTCAGGCCGCTTCGGGCCTCCCCCAACGAAGTCGTCCAGCCAGCACGAGACGACGCCCGAAAGGAACGACGATGTTCGACAAGTTCGCGTTGAAGCTGAAACTCGGAGCCGCCGTGATCGCGGCCGGCGCTCTGCTCGTCAGTGGCTGTGGTGCCACCGCCAACCGGGCCCAGCCCGGGTCCAGCGCCAGCGGCGGCGACCAGCCGATCTCCGGCCTCCGGTTCATGGTCCCCAACACCCCGGGCGGCGGCTACGACACCACGGCCCGGGCCGCCGCCAAGGTGATGGACGAGATCGACGCCACGAAGAGCACCGAGGTGTTCAACCTCGCCGGCGCCGGTGGCACTGTCGGTCTCTCCCGGACCGTCTCGGAGAAGGGCAACGGCAAGCTCGTCATGCAGATGGGCCTGGGCGTGGTGGGCGCGCAGTACACCAACAAGTCCACCGCCAAGCTCGACCAGACCACCCCGATCGTCAAGCTGATCGAGGAGTCCGGCGCCATCGTGGTACCCAAGAACTCCCCGTACCAGAACATCACCGATCTGGTCACCGCATGGAAGGCGAACCCGAAGGCGATGGCCGTCGGCGGCGGCTCCTCCCCGGGCGGACCGGATCACCTGCTGCCGATGCAGCTCGCCCAGACGGTCGGCATCGATCCGAAGCAGGTCAACTTCATCGCCTACGACGGCGGTGGGGACCTGCTGCCCGCGCTGCTGGGCGGGAAGATCGCATTCGGCGCCTCCGGCTTCGGTGAGTTCCTCGACCAGGTCGAGGCCGGCGAGGTCCGGGTGCTGGCCATCAGCGGCGCCGAGAAGGTCGACGCGGTGGACGCCCCCACGCTCAAGGAGTCCGGGATCGATCTGGTCTTCACCAACTGGCGCGGCGTGGTCGCCCCGCCCGAGATCTCCGACGCCGACAAGACCGCCCTGGTGAACGCCTTCACCAAGATGCACGCCAGCGAGGAGTGGAAAGAGGTCCTGAAGAAGAACGGCTGGACCGACGCCTTCCTCCCCGCCGACCAGTTCGGTCCCTTCCTGACCGAACAGACCACGGCCGTGCAGGACACGCTCAGCAAGTTGGGCCTCGCGTGAGCGAGTCGGCGACCCCGGCACCGGCGGAGGCCTCGGCCTCCGCCGGATCCAGCCGAGACCTGGCCCAACTGGGACTGTGTGCCTTTTTGGCGCTGGTCGGGGTCGGAGTCCTGGTCGATGCCGCGGGACTCGGGAACAACAGCACCGGCACCGATCCGTTGGGCCCGCGCGCCGTACCGCTGTTCGTCGGCAGCGCCCTGCTGATCCTGGCCGTCTGGCTCGCCGTCGCCGTGCTCCGCGGCAGTCGTGGCGAGGCCGAGGGCGGCGAGGACGTCGACCTGCACTCCAAGGTCGACTTCAAGACGGTGCTGCTGCTGATCGGCGTCTTCGTCGCCAACATCGTGCTGATCGACCCACTGGGCTGGGTCATCTCCGGCGCGTTGCTGTTCTACGGCTCGGCCATCGCCCTCGGCAGCCGGCACTTCATCCGGGATCTGGCGATCTCGGTGGCCCTGTCGCTGGGCACCTTCTACGGCTTCGCCATCGGGCTGGGAGTCGGACTGCCGGCCGGCATCCTCAACGGAATCCTGTAAGGAGGCCAGACCCATGGGAAACATCCAATTCCTGCTCGACGGGTTCATCACGGCCGCGACGCCGATGAATCTGCTGCTGGCCCTGATCGGGGTCATCGTCGGCACCGCGGTCGGCGTCCTCCCCGGTATCGGCCCGGCCATGACGGTGGCACTGCTGCTGCCGATCACCTACGGCCTCGAGCCCACCAGCGCGATGATCATGCTGGCCGGAATCTTCTACGGTGGCATGTACGGCGGCTCGACCACCTCAATTCTGCTCAACACACCCGGGGAGTCCTCCTCGGTGGTGACGGCGATCGAGGGCAACCTGATGGCGAAGGCCGGCAAGGCTGCGCCGGCGCTGGCCACGGCGGCCATCGGATCGTTCGTGGCCGGCACCATCGGCACCCTCCTGATCGCCTTCTTCGCTCCGATCGTCACCCAGTTCGCGGTGTCCCTGGGCGCGCCTGAGTACTTCGCGATCATGCTGCTGGCCTTCATCGCCGTCACCGCGGTGCTCGGCACCTCCCGGCTCCGGGGCTTCATCTCCTTGTTCCTCGGCCTGACCATCGGCATGATCGGCCTGGACGCGGTCAGTGGGCAGGCGCGGCTCACCTTCGGCATCCCGCAACTCGGCGACGGGATCGACGTCGTGGTCGTGGCGGTGGGCATCTTCGCCCTCGGGGAGGCGCTCTGGGTGGCTGCCCATCTGCGTCGCAAGGCCGCCGAGATCATCCCGGTCGGCCGGCCGTTCCTCAGCAAGCAGGACTGGAAGCGGTCCTGGAAGCCGTGGTTGCGCGGCACGGCGCTCGGGTTCCCGTTCGGCGCCGTCCCGGCCGGTGGCGCAGAGATCCCGACCTTCCTCTCCTACATCCTGGAAAAGAAGCTGACCAAACATCCGGAAGAGTTCGGCAAGGGTGCCATCGAGGGCGTCGCCGGTCCGGAGGCAGCCAACAACGCCAGTGCGGCCGGAACCATGGTGCCGATGCTGTCGCTGGGTCTGCCGACCAACGCGACCGCGGCGGTGATGCTGGCCGCCCTGACCTCGTACGGCATCCAGCCCGGACCTCTGTTGTTGCAGCGGGAGAGCAGTCTGGTGTGGGCGCTGATCGCCAGCCTGTTCATCGGCAACCTGCTGTTGTTGATCTTGAACCTGCCGCTGGCACCGCTGTGGGCGAAACTCCTGCGGATCCCCCGGCCGTACCTCTACGCGGGCATCCTCTTCTTCGCCTCGATGGGTGCGTACGCGGTCAACGGCTCGGCGTTCGACCTGATCCTGCTGCTGGCCCTGGGCCTGCTCGGCTTCGCCATGCGTCGCTTCGGGATCCCGGTGCTGCCGCTGATCGTCGGGGTCATCCTCGGTCCGCGGATCGAGCTGCAGGGCCGCCGGGCGTTGCAGCTGTCCTCCGGCGACCCGAAGGGGCTGATCGGCAGCGTGGACGTGGCCACCGGTCAGTTCGTGGTCTCGGCACTGGCGGTGGTCGTGTACCTGATCATCTTGATCGTGCTGGTCTGGCCCCTGCTGTTCAAACTGATCCGCAAGGCCCTGCCGGCCAGGGCCGAAGCCGCCGTGGAGCACCTGTCGGAGGAGATGCACGCCGATCTCGACACCGATATCGACGGGCATCCGATCGCCAGACCTCAGGATCCCGACCTCCGACTCCCCCAGCAGAAGGAAAAACAATGAGTATCGTCGTCGGCTTCAGCGCCACCGCCCCGGGCCGCGCCGCCCTCACCACGGCGGTGAGCGAAGCCAAGCTGCGGCAGTTGCCGCTGGTGGTGATCAACTCCTCCCGCGGCGACGCGTACGCCGATCCCAGCTACGCCCACCAGGCCGATTGGGACTGGGTCCAGACCACGCTCGACGAGGCGGGGGTGGCCTTCAGCGTCCGCCAGGAACTGCGGGGCCGGGAGGCCCACGAGGAGATCCTGGCCGCGATCGAGGAGACCGGCGCCAGTCTGTGTGTCATCGGGCTGCGCCGGCGCAGCCAGGTCGGGAAGATGCTGCTGGGCAGCAACGCGCACCACATCCTGATGGAGTCGCCGTGTCCGGTGCTGTCGGTCCGGGTGGGCGAGGACGGCAAGCATGGCTGACCGGGTGGAACCAAGGGCGACCGCCGATCTGGTGGACGACTTCGGGGACGCGCTGGCGAGCATCCCCTTGCAGTTCCGCCGGTTCGGCGAGCGGTCCCAGTTCGCCGGGCCGGCCGTGACCGTGAAGTGCTTCGAGGACAACGCCCTGCTCAAGCAGACGCTCTCGGAGTACCCGGACCCGGCCCACCGGGTGCTCGTCGTCGACGGCGGCGGCTCGCTGCGGACCGCCTTGGTGGGTGATCTGATCGCCGCCATCGCGGTCGAACACGGTTGGGCAGGGCTGATCCTGCACGGCGCGATCCGCGACAGCAGGGCGATCAACGCACTCCCCATCGGGATCAAGGCCCTCGGGACCAACCCCCGGAAAAGCACCAAGACCGGGGCCGGGTTCGTCGACGTCGAGATCGAGATCGGCGGGGTGCAGATCAAGACCGGTCAGATCCTGCACTCCGACGAGGACGGGATCGTCGTACTCCGCTGAGTCTCAGCCGACCCCGAACCCGGTGTCGCCCACCGGTGACTCCTCACTGACCTCGACGTTGTCGACCGCCGACTGCGAGGAGCCGCCGCGGGCCCAGGCCAGCATCGCCTCGACCGCTTCCGGCTCGCCCTCGAACACCGCTTCCACCGATCCGTCGGGACGGTTGGCGACCCAGCCCGCCGCCCCGCGCCGACGCGCCTCCTGTCGGCAACTGTCGCGGTAGAACACGCCCTGGACCCGGCCGGTCACCCGGATCCGGCGACGGATGATCATGCGTGCACGCGCCGCTTGACCGGGAGGTCCTCGTACGCCAAACCCTGCTCGCGATCCAGCGCCGTGACCGCCCGGTTCTTGAGGACAAAGACGTAAACCACGAGGCTGACGGCGATGACCGCGGTCACGTAGACGATGAAGCCGATCTCGTTGCCGCCCTTGGTCGCCTGGTAGATCAGTGGCGCGGTGCCACCGAACATCGAGTTGGCGATCGCGTAGCCGAGCCCGACCCCGAGCGCGCGGATCTCCGCCGGGAACACCTCGGCCTTCACGATGGCGTTGACCGAGGTGTACCCCGTGAGGATGACGTACCCGATTGCGGTCAGCAGGAACGCGGTGACCGGTGAGGTGGTGCGGGGCAAGAAGGTGAGCAACACCCAGGTGTAGAGCACCCCGCCCACGCCGAAGAACACCAGCAGCGGCTTCCGGCCGATCTTGTCGCTGAGCAGGCCGCCGACCGGCTGCAGCAGCATGAGGAAGATCAGTCCGATCAGGTTCACCCAGGTAGCCGCCCGGGCACCCTCCTCGCCGAACGCGGATTTGACGATAGCCGGCGCGTTCACGCTGTAGGTGTAGAAGGCGATGGTGCCGCCGATGGTGATCAAGAAGACCAGCAGTAGCGGCCGCCAGTGCCGGGTGAACAGCACCTTCAGGGATCCGGCGTCACGGTCCTCACCCGAGCGGATGGCCGCGAGATGTTCCTCGCTCAGCGACTCGTCCATCGTGCGGCGGATCCAGAGCACCACCAGTGCGGCGATGCCGCCGATGAAGAAGCCGATCCGCCAACCCCAGTCCTGGATCGCCTCAACACTCATCACATTGATCAGGATCAGCAACGTGAACTGGGCGAGCACATGGCCGCCGACCAGGGTGACGTACTGGAAGGAGGAGAAGAAGCCGCGCCGGCCGGCGGTGGCGGCCTCGGACATGTAGGTCGCCGAGGTGCCGTACTCTCCGCCGGTGGCGAAGCCCTGGACCAGGCGGGCGGCGATGAGGATGACCGCGGCCCAGACCCCGATCAGCTCCCGGGTGGGCATCACGGCCACGACGAAGGAGCAGGCCGACATCAGCGTCACACTGAAGGTGAGCGCGGCCCGGCGCCCGCGGCGGTCGGCGAACCGGCCGAAGAACCACGAACCCACCGGTCGCATGAGGAACGTGACCGCGAAGATCCCGTAGATGTAGAGCGTGGAGTTCTGGTCCGACTTGTCGAAGAACTGGGCTTCGAAATAGGCGGCGAAGACCGTGTAGATGTACACGTCGTACCACTCGACGAGATTGCCGGCCGAGCCCTTGATCGTGTTCAGGATTGCTCGGGGTGTACTCACCGGCACCCGCATGGGCCCGGCCGACTTCATCGTGGCTTCGCTCATGAACGTCACCGTATGGCGACGCAGCCCCGGACGGAAGAGCCCCCTCAGTCCCGCCGCCGACACGCTTGTCCTGGGTGGCCTAGTCTCCCGGTCATGTCCACTGCTGCGTCCACGCGTCCGCGGTGGGCGAGCATCGTGCCCGGTTGGTGGCAACTGCGGCACTACCAGCGAGGTTTCCTGCGCGGCGACCTGATCGCGGGACTCGCGGTGGCGGCCTACCTGGTGCCCCAGGTGATGGCGTACGCCGAACTGGCCGGGCTCTCGGCGGTGCACGGGCTCTGGGCGGCCGTCGGACCGCTGCTGCTGTACGCGATCTTCGGCTCGTCGAAGACACTCTCGGTCGGCCCGGAGTCGACGACGGCTCTGATGACCGCGGTCGCGATCGCCACCGTCACCAACGGCAACCTGGCCCTGGCGCCGACGGCCGCCGCGGCGCTGGCCCTCGGCGTCGGCATCGTCTGCACGATCGGCTGGCTTGCTCGATTGGGCTACGTCGCCGACCTGCTGTCGAAGCCGGTGTTGACCGGGTACCTGGCCGGGATCGCGGTGCTCATGATCGTCAGCCAGCTCGGCAAGATCACCGGGATCAAGATCGTCTCCGGCTCGACGTTCGTCGAACTCGGATACGCCCTGACCCACCTCGCCAGCGTGCATCCGCCGACCCTGATCCTGGCCTCGGCCGTGGTGATCTTCCTGTTGGCCGGGCGGGCTTGGAAGCCCACCTTTCCCTGGGTCCTGGTCGCCATGGTGGGCGCCGCGGTTGTGGTCGCGATCAGTCGGCGCGGATCGTCTCGGACTGGCCGTGGTCGGCGATGTGCCGCGCGGGCTCCCACTGCCGAGGTTGCCCGACGTGGCCCAGCTCGACCTCGCGCAGGTCATGCTCGCGGCCGTCGGCATCGCGGCCGTCGGATTCACCGACAACGTGCTCACCGGTAGGGCGTTCTCCAAGCGCGGCGACGAGCCGCCGATGAACGCCTCCCAGGAGCTGCTGGCGCTCGGCTACGGCGAATATCGGCGCCGGGTTGCTGCAGGGATTCCCGGTCAGCAGCAGCGGCAGCCGCACCGCGGTGATCGCCTCCAGTGGTGGCCGCACCCAGGCGACTTCGCTGGCCGCGCTGGTGGTCATTGTCGCGGTGCTGTTGTTCGCTGGACCGCTGCTCGCCACGTTCCCGATGGCGGCGCTCGGCGGCGTCGTGGTCTACGCCGCGACCCGGCTCGTCGACGTCGCGGGCTTCCGCAGTCTCGCGAGATTCCGGATCAGTGAGCTCGTGCTCGCCCTGGCCACGACGATGGCCGTGCTCGCGTTCGATGTCCTCGTCGGCATCGCCGTCGCGATCGGGCTTTCCGTACTCAATCTGCTCCGCCGGATCGGACGCCCGCACGACGCGATCCTCGGCTTCGTCCCCGGTCTGCCCGGCATGCACGACATCGCCGACTATCCCGGGACGACCCAGGTGCCGGGGCTCCTGCTCTACCGCTACGACGCACCGCTGTTCTTCGCCGACGCGAGCAACTTCCGCGCCCGGGCCCTCGAAGCCGTGGCGCAGGTCGAGGTCGAGGGCGGCCCGCTTCGCTGGTTCGTGCTCAACGCCGAAGCCAACACCGAGATCGACTACACCGCCGTCCAGGCACTCGAGGAGTTGCGCGCGGAGCTCACCGATCGCGGGATCGTGATGGGCCTGGCCCGAGTCACCTTCGAGGTGCGCGCCGAATTGGAACGCGCCGGCTTCATCGCCGCCGTCGGTCCCGAGCACGTGTTCGCGACGCTGCCCACCGCAGTCGCTGCGTATCGCGATTGGGCCGAGCAGTACCCGCCGGACGAAAAGAACCCGGGACGACCGCGCCCCCCACGCGGCCATCCCGGGTGAATGTGAGCCGGCCCCCCTCCCCCAAAGAGGGCCGACTCAGGTTGTCGTGCGCTGACCTCTCCCCCGATCTGAGGCCGTCCACGGTGGTGCGAGACGACCCCTCCCCCGAGGTGACGTCATCTCAGCCGATCTCGGTTCGGCCCCTCCCCCGAGGTGAGGCCGATCCGGACGAACGTTGGCGCGTGTCAGACGCGGAAGCCGCGCTGGCGGCGGAACAACTTGCCGATCATGACCACCGTCTGCGCGATGGTCACGACGTACAGGACCGGCCAGCCGAGCCAGAGGATCGAAGTCTGGATCAACAGCGGCAGCTGGAACCAGGTCCAGCCCAGGACCAGGAAGCTGACCACCAGCACGATCAGCGGGATCAGGTGGTTGTTGCCCGAGCCGCGCTCGGCCTTGGCCTGCTCGGCCCAGTTGTCGGTCTGCACCCGGGACAGGAACTTGGTCCAGGCCCGGACGAAGTGCCCGGCGCGCAGCCACATGTAGAACTCCGCCGGCAGGCCAGTCGCGGCGAAGGCGATGTCCTTCCAGTTCCGGTTCTTCATCGACATGGCGATCCGGACATTGAGCAGGATGGCCACCACCGGCGGGATGAGCCAGAGCGGTGAGAAGACGAACGCCTGCACCGACAGCGAGCCGGCGAGCAGCAGCACGAACGCGATCCGGGTGAAGATGTTGGTGAGCATCCCGAAGTTCTCGGCCCAGCGGAGCCGCAGGTTCGGGTGGAACGGCTGACCCTTGGTGTCGCCGCGCTGGCCCGGCCACATCAAGTCGATGGCGCCGTAGTTCCACTTGACCTGTTGCCCGTCGAGCGAGCGGAGGGTGGTCATGCCACCCACACTGGCCCGGGCGCGGGCCGAGATCTTGGTCAGGAAGCCGGCGGACTTGATCTGCAGGCTCAGCAGCGAGTCCTCCACCTCGGAGTCCTTCACCCACGGCGTGTCCTGGTGGTTGGCCTGCATCACGTCACGCAGCGACTTCATCGAGAAGATCGAGCACTGCCCGCCGAGGACCGCCATGTTCCGGCCGCGCAGCATGTTCTGCATGTTGAACGCTGCGAACTGGGCCCGCTGCCCCGCGATCAGGAAGGGCTTCACGACGCCGCTCGCGTCTGAGTCGTCGATGGTGTAGATCGCGGAGATGCCGCCGATCCGGGAGTCGGAAAGGATCTCGGCCTCGAGCTGCTCGACACAGTCCGGGACGAGCGTGGTGTCCCCGTCCACCCCGAGCAGGTAGTCCGCGCCCTGGATCTGGCTGAAGCCGTAGTTGAGCGCCCCGACCTTCTTGTCCGGATTCTCGCCGATGTCGTGGACGAAGATCTCGGTGGTCTGCTTCTCCCTTTCGCCCTTCCGCTTCTTCTTGGCGGTCCGGGGGCCGGCGAACTTCGCTGCGAGATCGAAGGTGTCGTCGGTCGTGTTGTTGACCACCACGTGGATCTGGTCGGGCAGCCGGGTCTGCTTCAGCAGCGACCGCAGCACCGCCTCGATGGTCTCGGCCTCGTTGTAGGCCGGGATCACACAGCCGATCACCGGCCGGTAGGTGGGCAATGAGTCCAGGTCAGCCAGGTGCTGGCGGACGTAGTGCGACAACGAAGACTCGCGGGCGGCGACAGCGGCCGGGGCGGCCGGAGTGGCCGGAGTGGCCTCGGGGCTGTCGATCGTCTGGATGTTCATGGGGAAACTTCCTCTAGTTCGTGCTGACAAGAACTAGATTGACGGTTCAACCGCAAGGCGTGCCGGGCCTTCGTACAAGCTTCAATCAAAATCTCTTCAAGATGTGTCTCGACCTCAAGATTTCCTTGTCGAAGCTCAAGATCGGCTCCGGTTTCCTCCAGAAAAGCTCAAGACTGCTTCGGATCCGTTGCAGATCCGGCCGGATGGGGACGGATTCCTCAGCTCGCGAGGGCAATCTCCAAGATGTCGACCGCGGCCTGGCGGGAGTAACGCTTCACCTCGGGGGCAGTCTGGACCAGCAACTCGTACGTGATCGTCAGGGTCAGCGAGCGGCTGTTCGCCGGCACCGCCGGGATGGTGAACACCTGGCCGTAGGAGGTGGGGGCCGTGATGAGGTAGCCGGGCGTTACGTCGGCCCGATCCACGATGGGATCGACGGCTTGGGATTTTCCCGCTGCGTCCACCGCGTCGATCGCCACCTGTGCCTCGCTGAGGTAGATGTCCTGCTCGCTGTCGTCGGTGAATTGCGCCGACGCGGACATGCTGAGCGGCTTCGACGCGCCAGCCGTCCAGCGGCCCATCTCTAGCGTGGACCAGTACTTGATCGTGAGTTCGGTGTTGCCGGCGGTCAGCGTGCGTTTGAGGCTGCCCTTGGCCAGGTCGTTCTGCACCGGCTCGGCCGGCGCCCCGGTTGGCTTCGGCGTCGCCGTGGGCTTGGGTTTCGCCGTGGGGGTCGCGGTGATCGACGGCGCCGCCGACGTCGAGGCCCCCGGCTGTGCCACCTCCCAGGGCGGCGGCCCGCAACCGATCAGCAGCAGACCGACAACCGGTCCGACCACGACGACTCCGACGGAACGCGGCGTACGCATCAGTCAGCGCTCTCCCAGTCTCGACGACCCCCCGGTGAGAAGAATCTAGTCGGCACCGGTCTGCGTTGGGCGCACCGCGGCCTCCGCGAGCCGCCGCAGGGCGACCACCACCACCTGCCGATCGGCCAACGCGACCTCCGAGCCGCCGACGACGCCGTCGGTGGCGACGACGAGCTCGGCCGCCAGGGTCTCGCTGGTGATCAACACCTCATGCACCCGAACGGCCGCCCGCACCGCGTCCGACCCACCCAGCGTGAGCCGGATCCGGTCGCTGACGTCCAGTCCGGCCTCGCGCCGGGCCTGCTGCACGGCACGGATGACGTCGCGGGCGAGGCCCTCGGCAGCCAGCGCGGGCGTGACGGCACAGTCCAAGATCACGAACCCACCGCCGGGCAGCATCGCCACCGCCCGCTGATCACCCGCTTCGGCGTCGGCGACGACGGTCGCCAGCGTGTACTCGCCGTCCAGCAGCGAGATGCCGCCGGCCACGATCGCACCGTCGGCGCCCACCGACCAATCGCCGGTCTTGCTGGCTTTGATCGCCAGCTGCACCTCACGGCCGAGCCGCGGTCCCGCCGCGCGGGCGTTCACCTGCAGGGTCTGGCGTACCCCGAACCCGCCCTGGTCCGCCCCGGCCAATTCGGTCAGCACCAGCTCCTTGACGTTCAATTCGTCGGTGATCAAGGCGGCCAGCGGTTCCAGCGAAGCCGCGTCGTCGGCCACCACGGTCAGCGAGGCCAGCGGCAGCCGGACCCGCAGCCCCTCCGCCTTGCGCAGGGCCGAACCCGTCGAGCAGACCTCCCGGACCCGGTCCATCGTGGCGACCAGTCCGTGGTCTACGGGAAGCGCCGAGACCTCCGGCCAGTCGCACAGGTGCACCGACCGATCGCCGGTCAGGCCGCGCCAGACCTCCTCGCTCACCAAGGGCAGCAGCGGGGCCACCGCCCGGGCGGTCGCTTCCAGCACGGTGTAGAGGGTGTCGAAGGCGGTCAGGGAGCCCGCGGACTCTCCGTCCCAGAAGCGATCCCGGGAGCGCCGGATGTACCAGTTGGAGAGCACGTCGAGGAAGGTCCTCGTCGCGTCGCAGGCCGCCGCGACGTCGAGAGACTCGAGTGCGTTGCCGGTGTCGGTCACGAACTCGGCCAGCTTGGCGAGGATGTAACGGTCCAGCACGTCGGTCGAGCCGGAAGAGATCTTCGCCTCGTACCCTTGCCCGCCGCGTGCCGCATTCGCATACAGGGAAAAGAAGTACCAAGCGTTCCAGAGCGGGATGATCACCTGCCGGACACCTTCCCGGATGCCCTGTTCGGTGACGACCAGATTGCCGCCGCGCAGGATCGGGGAGGACATCAGGAACCAGCGCATCGCGTCGGCCCCGTCGCGGTCGAACACATCCCGCACGTCGGGGTAGTTGCGTAGCGACTTGCTCATCTTCTGGCCGTCGTTGCCCAACACGATGCCGTGACTGATGCAGTTGGAGAAGGCCGGGCGGTCGAACAACGCCGTGGCCAGGATGTGCATGGTGTAGAACCAGCCGCGGGTCTGCCCGATGTACTCCACGATGAAGTCCCCCGGGTAGTGGTGCTCGAACCACTCGGCGTTCTCGAAGGGGTAGTGCACCTGGGCGTACGGCATCGAACCGGAGTCGAACCACACGTCCAGCACGTCGGTGATGCGGCGCATGGTCGACCGCCCGGTCGGGTCGTCCGGGTTCGGACGGGTCAGTTGGTCGATGAACGGCCGGTGCAGGTCGTCGACGGCAACGCCGAAGTCGGCTTCGAGTTCGGCGATCGAGCCGTAGACGTCGATCCGTGGGTAGGCCGGATCGTCGGACCGCCAGATCGGGATCGGCGTGCCCCAGTAGCGATTCCGGCTGATCGACCAGTCGCGCGCGTTCGCGAGCCACTTGCCGAACTGGCCGTCCTTGACGTGTTCCGGCACCCAGTTGATGGCGGCGTTCAGCTCGCCCATCCGGTCCCGGAACTTCGACACCTCGACGAACCAGGACGAGACCGCCATGTAGATCAGCGGATTGCGGCAGCGCCAGCAGTGCGGATAGGAGTGGGCGTACGACTCCTGCCGCAGCAGCACGGTGCCGGCCGTCGTCGCAGCCGCCTCCTCGCCGCGGGTCCGCTTCTTGAGATCGTCGGCGATCAACAGGTTGGCGTCGAAGACGTGGACGCCGGCGTAGTCGTCGACCGGGGTGGTGAACTTGCCGGCCGCATCCACCGGCACCACGGGTGTGATGCCCTGGGCGTCGGTGAGGATCTTGTCCTCCTCGCCGAACGCGCCGGCGTTGTGGACGAGCCCGGTGCCCTCGGTGGTGGTGACGTAGTCGGCCTCGACGATGATGTGGGCGTGTTCGTGGCCGAGGAAGTAGTCGAACGGCGGCGTGTAGTGCAGCCCCACCAGATCGGTCCCCTTGACCCGACGCACGACCCGGTCGCCGACGTCGTCACCGAGCTCGCGCCGGTAGCCGTCCAGTCGCGCCTCGGCGATCAAGTAGCGCTCCGTGGTCCCGGTCGCCTCGGACTCCACCACCACGTAGTCGATGTCCGGGCCGACGGCGATCAGCAGGTTCGAGGGCAGCGTCCACGGGGTCGTGGTCCAGATCAGGGCCAGCTCCCCGGTTTCCAAGCGCAGTCCGACGGTGACCGCGGGGTCCTGCCGGATCTGGTAGACGTCGTCGTCCATCCGCAGCTCGTGACTGGACAGCGGCGTCTCGTCGTTCCAGCAGTACGGCAGCACCCGCAGGCCCTCGTACACCAATCCCGAGTCATGCAGGGACTTGAACGCCCACAGCACCGACTCCATGTAGTCGGGGTCGAGGGTCCGGTACTCGTTGCCGAAGTCGACCCAGCGCGCCTGCCGGGTCACGTAGTCCCGCCACTCCTGGGTGTAGGTCATGACGGACGACCGGCAGGCCTCGTTGAACTTGTCGATGCCCGAGGTCCTCGATGTCCTTCTTGGTCTTCAGCCCCAGCTGCGACATCGCCTCCAGTTCCGCAGGCAGACCATGACAGTCCCAGCCGAAGCGCCGCTCGACCCGACGACCCCGCATGGTCTGGAAGCGGGGGACGATGTCCTTGACGTATCCGGTGAGCAGATGGCCGTAGTGGGGCAGACCGTTGGCGAAGGGCGGGCCGTCGTAGAAGACGAATTCGTTGGAGCCGTTCTCCCCCGCCGGGTTCTTCTCCACCGAGGCGTAGAACGTGTCGTCGCGCTTCCAGTACCCGAGCACCGCTTCCTCGATCGCCGGGAAGCGCGGAGTGGGCGTGACGCGGAACGCATCGGCGCCGGTGCTGGTCGTGGCCTTCGGATACGTCATGGTGGTGGTCAGTCTTTCCGGTCGTCGTCTCGTCGTCTCGTCGTCGCACGAGGACGATGTCTCCACCGCGGTACCACCTCGCTTGCCGGAACACGTGCTCTCGATCCGACCGCTCGTTCTCGGGCTGTCACGGGCCCAACCCGTCCGGTTCTAATGAAGGGCGACGGATCGCCCTCGTTCTTCCGGAGGCTCACCGGTGATGGCCGGATCACTGCCTCTCCGACCCATCCTATCGACGACCGGAACCGGTATTTCCCCGCGGACGATCTCGGTAGTGGCTACCGATGTGCGATGCCGCCACGAGGCGAAAGTCTTGATCACGTGATGCGCCAGCAAGGTGACACGGTCAGCGAGGCCCGGAAGCTGATCCTGCAGGGTCGCTCCGACGAGGCAGTCGAGCTCCTGCGCGGCACCGGCGGGACCGGTACCGATGCTGAGCTGTTCGTGCTCGGTGATGCCTACCAGGCAATTGGCGATTTCGCTGCCGCCTCGCAGGCGTACGGTCAGGTCGCGCCGACGGCTACCACCGCGGCGGCGCTGGCCTACCGAATCGGCCAGGTCCACTACGCCCAGGGTGACCCAGCGGGCGCCCTCGAGGTCTACGCCCGTCCGGACGTGGCGGAGGCCACTGCGAGTGACCGCGCCTGGTTGCTGGCGGGGGTGAGCACTGCCCACTGGCGGCTGGGGAACGCCGACCAGGCCCTGGAGTACGCGCGCGCCGCCGGCGCCCGGGCCACGATCTCGGGCGACCCCCAGGTGCGGGCGGTGGCCCACGTGGCGATGGCTTTGTCGGTGAGTCTGGCTGGTGACCCGGCCACCGTCGACGAGGAGTACACCCGCGCCGCCGCCTGTGCGGCCGAGGCGGGCGACCTCGTGCTCCTGGCTCGGATCAACGCCAACCGAAGCCACCACCTGCTCGCGGATGCCCGGTTCGACGAGGCGGTGGAGGTGGCCGCCTCCGCCGCAGCGGCCGCCGAGCGGTTCGGCTCGGCCGTCTCGCTGTCCGTGGCGCTCGGCAACGAGGCCGAGGGCCTGGTCCGGCTGGGTCGCTACGACGAGGCGGTGGACCGGTGTGAACGGGTGTTGTCGCTGGCGGGTCGGATCGGTACCTCCCGTACGTCGGGAGCGTTGATCGGGCTGGCTCAGATACACCTTCGTCGCGGGTGCCGTGAGCAGGCCCGGGCCGCCCTGGAGCAGGCGCTTCGGCTCCAAGCAGACGGGCCGGATCGACAGGTACGGGTAGTGGCGATGGCGCTGCTGGCGATCGCGTTGCTGCCGGAGGAGGTCGAGCGGGCGTCTGAGCTGGCCGCCGAAGCGCTGCGCGAGGCCACCGGCTCCCAACGGCTGCCGGCCCTCCTCGCAGCGGGCCGGGCGGCCCGGGCCCGCGGGGAAACCAGCGGGGCGCGCGACCTCGCCGCCCAAGCGGTGGCGCATGCGCGGCAACGCCGCGAACGGGCCTGGTTGGCCGAGGCCTTGGAACTCCGGGCGGTCACGGTGGACCGGTTCCACGCGCGGGCCGCGCTGACCGAGGCGCTCCAGATCTGGCAGTCGGGCCGGGCCGACCACGATGCCGACCGGGTACTCGTCCAACTGTCCCGGGTGGCCCCGACGTCTGCGGCGGATCGGGTCGCTGCTCGCCTTGCACTCAGCCGACTCGCCGCGGCGGGCGTGTCCGACCTCGCGCTGCCCGAGGGCTCCTTGGCCGGCCGGGTCCAGATCGTGACCTTTGGGCGGTTGAAGGTGTTCGTGGACGGAAGCCCGGTGCCGGCCGAGACCTGGCAGTCCCGCCGGGCCCGGGACCTGCTGCGGCTGCTGGTCTGTCGGCGCGGTCGGGCCATCCCGCGGCTGGAGATCTGCGAATCGCTGTGGCCCGACGACGACCCCGAGCGTACGAACCACCGACTGTCGGTGCTGCTCTCGATCGTCCGCGGGGTGCTCGGGTGCGACGCGATCGTCTGCGATCAGGCGTGCGTCGCCCTCGACCTCGCCCGCGTGCAGATCGACGTGGAGCAGTTCCTGGCCGATGTCCGCGACGCCGTCGCGTTACACGAACAAGGCGCCGAATCCGATGCGGCGGCGCTTCTGGTGCAGGCCGTCGATTCCTTCTCCGACGAGCCGTTCGCCGACGCGCCGTACGACGACGTGGCGACGCCGTTGCGAGACGATGCCCGATCCGCTTTCCTGCAGGGTCTGCGGCTCCTGGCCAGCTGGAGCCGTGCTGCCGGTTCCCACGACCAGGCCGCCGCGTACCTGTGCCGGCTGCTGCGCGACGATCGTTACGACGAGGATGCCCACCGCACCCTCATCGGCGTGCTCAACCGCGCCGGGCGGCACGGTCAGGCTCGGCTGGCGGCTGCGCGGTACCGCACAGCCATGGACGAGATCGGGTTGCGGCCGGCGGTTTGACGTGCCGACACGAACCGGCCCGCCGGCCGAGACATCGGGTCTCGGCGACGGGCCGGCTCGTCCTGATGCCCTCAGTCGGCGAGGATCTCCTGGTCGGTCAGCACGTCGGGGGTGTTCTCGACGACGGCATCGTTCGTGTGGATCCGGATCTTCACCTTGATCTCGTCGTCGTTGTTCTCCGGATCCCCCTTCAGCACGTCGCGGTCCACGGTCCGCGACTCGTCGATGGGAAGCACCTGGCTACCCGACCCGACCGTGACCGGGAAGTCGGCGAGGCGATCGGTTCCACGCAGGAACTCGAACAGCTGCGCTCCGGGGCTGTCGCCCCCGTCGAAGTCGTGGACGGTGAGGTGGGGATGCCAGTCGGCGCCGAGGTCGGAGAGCTGACGCTCGAACGGGCTGAACGTGACGTCGCCGCGCACGCGGATGGTGACCCGACCCTCGGACTCGGTGAGGGTCAGGTTGGGATTGGTGACGGTTGGCATGATTGGTCTCCTTGATCGTCGGCTACCGGCGCGTCTCGCCGATGAGCACTACCATCCGCACCGATCTCACGGTCGCGTCACGGTCCGCTCAGGGTGGGCCCGCAGGTTCAGCCGGACGGGGTGAGTGTCAGCCTTTCTGTGGTCCGGGCTTCGACGGCTTCCCGGCTGGCGACGAAGGGCCAGACCTGGTGCGTGGCCCACAACCCGGTCTGATCGTCGTAGTTCGGGGCGTACGCGTGCCCGGACACCCCGCTCTGGTTCACCCAGACGGATTGGTCAAGATCGCCCAGATCGACCGTCATCCGCATGGCCGGCCCGGTCGTTACGGCGTAGTCGATCAGGTCGTTGTAGCCCATCGCGTTCACCACGCCGCCGGCCCCGCTCGACGGGTAGTCACCACGGTTGAAGATGTTCTCGACCGGCCCGATGCCGCTGCGCCCCAAGGTCTGGTTGCGCAGCGTGATCCGATGGATCTTGCCCCACTGCCAGCCGCCGACGTCGCGCGACATCAACTTGGTCAGTTCCTTGCGGGCATCGGTCATCGCCGCCACCAGAATCTGATCACGTTGCTCGACCTGCGGGGTGCTGACGTCGTCCCACCAGAGGTTGTCCGGATCGCGGATCAGGTCGGAGACGACGGCGTACCAGCGGTCGCCAGACGCCGGCCACAGGTCTTCGGGCATCTCGTCACGGAAGGTGCGCGCCAGGATGTGGTGAAAGACCGAGAAGAAGTACGCGGCCGCCGCCGACTCGGGCGGGCTGCCGTAGTCCCAGCCGACCATGGTCTGCTGGCCCTCGCCGACCCACGTATCGGCGATCCGGACCTTGAGCAGCGTCGGGACGAGATCGGCGGCGATCCGGACGGTGTCGTCGGATTGGAGCCTCGTACTGTCGGCGACCGTCAGGGCCGGCGACCGCTTGAGGGTGTCGATGATCTCCTGGCTGCGCCATCCGTAGGAGTAGTCGGAGCCGACCTTGTACGGATAGCTGTCGGAAATGACCTCGTTGTTGGCGGCCACGATGAACCCACTGTCGGGGTTGTAGATGAACGGCAGCTTCTCGAACGGGATCGTGCCCTGCCAGTCGTAGTCGATGTCCCAGCCGGGTGCCGGCCGGATCCCGTCACCCCTGCCCCGCAGTGGCAGCGCACCCGGCAACTGGTAGCCGATGTTGCCGTTGACGTCGGCGTAGACGACGTTCTGCGACGGAGCGCTGAGCAGGCTGGCCGCCGCTCGGAACTGGGCGAAGTCGGATGCGATGTTGAGCCGGAACACCGCGTCCATCGTCCGGCCCGGGGTGAGCGCGGTCCAGGCCAGGGCGACCGCGAACGGTCCCGGCACGTCGTCTCGTGCCGCCGCTCCCGCGTCCGCCACCTCCGAGTCCACATCGGACAACAGTGGGCCGTGCCGAGACGTCCTGATCGTGATCGTGCGCGGCTTCTCGCCGCGCACCTTGATCTCCTCCGTCCGCGATTGCAGCGGCAGCCACTGGTCGCCCTGCCGCGTCGCGTTGTCCCGAACCTGCTCGAGGTAGAGATCCTGGACGTCGGCATAGCTGGTCGTGAGACCCCAGGCGATGGTGCGGTTCTTGCCGATCACCACACCCGGCATCCCGGCGAAGCTGAACCCGGTGACGTCGAACGGGCAGCCGGGGGTGACCGAGCGGCAGTGCAGACCCACCTGCGCGAAGGTCGACGGGATCGACGTCGCCAGATGGGGATCGTTGGCCAAGATGGGCTTGCCACTCTTGGTCAGCGAGCCGGCGACGGCCCAGGAGTTCGACCCGATGGCGGACCGGAAGGCGTCGCCGAGCAGGTCGGGGATGGCCCGGTTGGCGTCGCCCACGCGCTGCCAGGCGCCATCCGCGGCACGCAGTTGGCGGTCACTGAGTCCCGCCGGACCGGTCCGACCCGATCCGGGGGTGGCGTCGGGGTCGAACACCTTGTTGCGGACGGCACCGTGCTCGACGATCGGCGCGAACTCGTGGATCGGATAGCCCGGCTGCAGTTCGGCGGCCCGGTCCCGGCCGACGCGGGCGATCATTCGGGCCCGCAAAACCTCGTCGTCGATGTTCGATCCGAGTTGCCAAGCCATCGCCTTCAGCCAGCTCAGGGAGTCCACCGCGGTCCACGGGTCGGGTCGATAGTCGAGGCCCTGCAGGGCGAGCAGGCTGTACTCCACCGAGATGTCGCTAGTGGACCGGTTGCGGAGGTAGCCATTCACCCCCGCGGCGTACGCGTCGAGATAGCGTCGGGTGTTGGCCGACAGCACACCGAGTTCCTGCTCCGCGACCCGGCGCCAGCCGAGGGTGCGGATGAAGCTGTCGGTCTCGACCTGCGAGGCGCCGAAGAGTTCCGCCAACCGCCCGGCGGTGACGTGGCGGCGGATGTCCATCTCGTAGAAGCGGTCCTGGGCGTGCACGTATCCCTGGGCCTCGAACAGATCCTCGGCGTTGTCGGCGTAGATCTGGGGTACGCCGTACGCGTCGCGAAAGACCTCGACCTGCGCCTTGAGGCCCGGCACCGCCACCTCGCCGGACACCTGCGGGAACGGCCGCCGGATGGTGCCCACGACCAGGCTCGTCAACGCAGCGAACGTCAACACCAGCACGACGATGGTGAAGATCAACCAGCGCGGGAGACGACGCACCGGGTCAGCCTAGTGTCGGGGATTCGCTCGGGGTGTTTAGCAGTCGTTATGCTTGAGTGCCAGTTCGGACGGTTGACGACGGTTGACAGAGAGCAGCGCATGCCTACTTACCAGTACCGGTGCACCGAGTGCGGCCAGGATCTCGAGGCCGTGCAGAGGTTCACCGACGCTGCCCTGACCGAGTGCCCCAACTGCAGCGGGTCGTTGCGCAAGATCTTCAACGCCGTCGGGATCGTGTTCAAGGGCAGCGGCTTCTACCGCACCGACAGCCGGAACAACGGTGGCAAGAGCGCAGGGGACAAGTCGGAATCGGACGGCAAGACCGAAAAGGCCGGGACCACCGAAAAGACCGACAAGGGCGACAAGACCGACAAGGGCGACAAGACCGACAAGGGCGACAAGACCGGCAAATCGGACAAGTCGGGAGGCTCGGAGAAATCCGGTGGCTCGGACAAGTCCGGGCCGTCGCAGGGCTCGACCACGTCGACCGGCTCGGGAAAGCAGCCGGCGGGCGCGGGCTCGTCGTCCACAGGCCGTAGCTCCTGACGTAGCGATCTGCCGCGGCCCTGTGGACGGATCGGCACGATCGGCGGACGCCTCCTTAGCGTCGGGGTGTGACCACAAAGAATCGCTCCCGTGATTGGTCTGGGCGTCCCAACGAGGTAGCGACCCCGTCGCGGCTTCGTCGCGGGCTCTATGCGTTCGCCCGGGCCGTCTCCTGGCACCGCCGCAAACTGGCCGTCCTCTGTGCCGTCGCGGCCGTCCTGACCGGACTGACAGCCCTGGCCCCGCCGCGGCCGATCACCGTTTCGGCCGTCCGCGCGACCACCGCGCTGCCGGGCGGGCGCATCCTGACCGCGGGCGATGTCCGGGTCGACCAGCTGCCACCGAGTGCGCTGCCGACGGGCGCGGTCGCCGATCCGGCCGTCGTGATCGGCAAGACCCTCGCCGGCCGGGTGCCCGAGGGCCAGGTGCTGACCGCCTCAAACCTGGTCGGTGGCCGGAGCGCCGGGTCCGCGGGTCGGGTGATCGCACCGATCCGGTTGGCCGACGCCGACCTGACTGCTCTGATCTCCGACGGCGACGTCGTCGACGTGCTCGGTGCCGAGGACGACAGCGGCAAGGCCGGCATCGTCGCGACCGGGGTTCGGGTGGTCGCCGTTCCCGCTTCGGCGCGCGACCCCTCGGCCGGAACGGCGGGTGGGGGTGGTGTGATCCTGGTCGAGGTCGACCCGACCACCGCAGCGGCCCTCGCGCGAGCGGCGGTGGGTTCGCAACTCAGCGTCATTTGGCGCTAATCGCGCTGGTGATAACGTCGGCGCGGTCCGAGTTCCGCTTCCCGCAGAAACCGAGCTAGTGAGGTCGATCGATGAAGGGTTTCAGAGATTTCCTGCTCCGTGGGAATCTGATCGAGCTGGCCGTGGCGGTCATCATGGGCACCGTTTTCGCCGCCGTGGTCAAGTCCTTCACCGACATGATCATGGACATCATCGGGAAGTTCGGCGGGGTCCCGGACTTCAGCAGCACCTCGATCTACGGCATCGGCGTCGGCGCGTTCCTGTCGGCGTTGTTGACCCTGGTGTTGACGGGCGCCGTCGTCTACTTCTTCATCGTGATCCCGTACAACAAGTTCTCCGAGATCACCAAGAAGGACGATCCGGACGTCGCCGCCTCCAGCGAGGACCTGTTGGCCGAGATCCGGGACCTGCTCAAGGCCCAGAACGACAGGCAGAACCCACCGTCGAGCTGAGGAAATCGAGGCCGACTCACCCCCCGTGGTGGGGCGGGACCTCGGCCTGCAACCGGCGCTCGTCCGCGTCCAGACTGCGGTCCGCCCGAACGCGGCTCGAGGTGGGCAGCAAGAGGTGCTGCAGCGCGGCCAGCGCGCTCGCGAACTGGGCCGGGGCCAACCCGGCCCGCAGATCGTCCGACATTTGGACTGCCGGCTCGCGCCGGTTGCGGCGCTCCGCCACTTCCGCGCGGACGGCCGCCAGTCCGCCCGGCCAGCGGAGATCGAGATCGGCGAGCAATCGGGCGAGGTCGACCCCGCCCGGTTCCGGCAGCCCGTCCGGAATCCGGCCGAGCACGGCGTAACAGAGCGCCGCGTGCCAACGTGGCGCCTCCGACACCGGACTACTCCAGCACGGTCCCGGACGTAACAGTTTGTGGCGACCCCGAATCCGCCAACGCAGCGGTCCCCCGGACGACCACTCCGGATTCGAAGGTCCAGTCGCCCTTCACCGTGAGTCCGCGCGCCTCCCGGAGCGACGGTGCCTCGGGGATCCGAGCGTCGAATGCGGAGATGGTCTTGTAGTACTTCGAGTCGAGATCGACCAGCGGCGCCGGCTCGGTCACCTTCGTCAGCAAGCCGTCGTCGTTGACCTCGTACACGTCGGAGCGCAGCAACAGCAGGTCGCTCGTCGTCTTCACCGGCAAAAACCGGTCGCGGCCCACGCCGATCGCCGTCGCGCCCTCGAACACCTCGATGGCCGCGCCCATGGCGGACTCGATCTGGATCACCTCAGGTGAACTCGGATCGGCCGGATCGACGGTCTTCTCGTTCTTGATCAGCGGCAGCCCTAGCACCCCCTTGCGATCCTTCAACGTGCGGGCCAACACCTCGAGGTCGAACCACAGATTGTTGGTGTGGAAGTACGGATGCCGGTGCTCGTCGGTGAAGTAGTGCATCTCGTCCGGCGCCGTCTGCGCCGTGTCGCGCAGGATCAATCGCTGGTCCGACTTACGGATCGCCAGGTGCCCGCCCTTGCGGTCGGCGGCCGTCCGGCGGCAGATCTCGGCAGCGTACGGCGCCCCGCTCGCCGCGAACCACCCGGCGATGGTCGCATTGGGCGCCGCCCCCAGGTTGTCGGAGTTGGAGACCGAGGCGTACCGGTATCCCTGGTCGAGCAGCCGGTCCAGCAGACCGGAGCCGCTCAGGGCGGTGTAGAGGTCGCCGTGACCCGGCGGGCACCACTCCAGAGTCGGGTCGGCCGGCCACTCCACCGGGGTCAGGTCACTGGTCAGCAGCTTGGGTTCGGAGTTCTGTACGAAGTCGAGGTCGAGCCCGTCGACCGCCAGGTCGGGGTACTTCGCCAGGGCGGCGAGCGTGTCGTCCTGGGTGCGGAAGCTGTTCATGAAGATCAACGGCAGCGGCACGTCGTACTGCTGCCGCGCGCCCAGCACCTGCTCGACGATCAGGTCGAGGAAGGACAAGCCATCGCGCACCGCAAGCAACGACTTCGCCTTGTCCATCCCCATCGAGGTGCCGAGACCGCCGTTGAGCTTGATGATCACGCATCGTCGGAACGCCGCCGCGGCTTCGTCGTCGCCGACCGTGACGTCGGACAACAGGTCGGGCTCGGTCAGCGGTGCGATGGAGTCCTCGGCGATGACACCGGTGACCCCCTCCTCGACCTGTCGGTAGTAGTGACTGAAGACCTCGATGGCCTCGGCGTGTACGCCGGCCTCCGTCATTTTCGCTCGAGCCAGTCTTAGTCCATCACTCATGGAGGTAAGCCTAGGGAACCCTCTCTCACCTTCGTTTCGGAGGCGGCGGAATGGACGCGAGCAGGGCGATGGTGCCCTTGGCGATGATCGCCTGGCTACCGGTCCGATTCACCGTGGCGACCCCGTCGCCGGGCTGGAGACCGTAGTCGCCGAAGTAGGAATGGATGGCGCCGTCGATCGCGAGGTATTGGGTCTGCGGCGGCAGTTTCGGCTTGTTGGCCGCGATCTTGTCGGGCGTGGCGAGCCCGTCGCGGGTGCCGGAGATCGACATGACCTTCAGGTCCATCCGGTTCAGGGCCGCCCCGGGATAGGAGGCGTAGAAGAGCAGACCGTTGATCCGGGTGTCACGGTCGGTGAACGCCGCGGCGTTGACGCCGCCGAGCGAATGCCCGCCCATGGTCCAGTAGCGGATCCGGGGGTGTACGTCGATGACGGCCTCGGCGTGCGTGCTGTTCGGCAGGGCGAAGTTGAGCGGCTCCCGTAGCACGACCACGAGATAGCCGGCCGCCGCGACCGGGCGCAGGACGTTGGCGTACGCGCGCGGGTCGACCCGCGCGCCCGGGACGAAGATCAGTCCGCTCGTCGGCGGCACGAGGTCGCCGGACTTGTCCCGTCGGCCCGGGGTCATCTCGTACCAGGTGAGCCGTTCGGTGACCTGCACCTTCGCGTCGGACTGTAGTGCCGCCACGGCCACCGGTTCCGCCTCGAAAGGTCGGGCGTAGGCGGTGCCGACCACGAGGGCGAGAGCGACGATGAGCGCCGGCACCGATAGGGCGAGACGGAGTTCGCGCCGGTGCCGTTGCTGCATCGGGGTAAGTCGCCGGGGACGGTCCGGGTCGCCGTACCGGTCGTAGCGGCTGCCCTGGACCAGCGCCAGGATCGCCCAGGCCGTCGCGACCACGCCGAGCAGGGCGACGCCGGCGAAGATGAAAATGGTGGCCGGATGTCCGCCGAGGATGGCCCCCGTCCGAGTCCAGAAGACCCAGGCCGGAGCGGCGATCATCGCCAAGCCGACCGGAAGCCAGACCACGCCCAGGACGATGCGACTATTGATCCCGCCCTGTGCCATGCACCGAGTGTAAGGAGATTTCTGCGCACTCCGAGCGATCGCCCATCCCTCGCTCAAGCAAGCGCGTCGGTTAGGGCCTGGTCGAAGGTTCGGGGAGCAGAAGTCAAGAGCGGTCGGATGGCTTCGGGGTTGCCGACGAGGTCGGAGTCGGCACCCTTGCCGACGAGGCCGGCTACAGCGCCGGGCGGCACACCGGTGATCCGTTCGATCAGCGGCGCAAGCTGGGCGATCAGCCGTCGAGGCAGGTGCACCTTGATCGGCCGGGACCGGCCGAGGTGCTCGGCCACCTTGTCAACCATCTGATCCATGGTGAGCACGTCATCGGACCCAACGTCGAAATGGTGCCCGTACGAGGCCGGCTCGTCGAGCAAGTCGACCACGGTCGTGGCGAGGTCGTCGACGGCCACGGGCCGAAACCGCTGCGTCCGGCCGGCGAGCAGGATCGCGACGCGGCTGCGGCCGCCGCGCTCGACCATATCGAACCCGTCACCACCAGGACCGACGATCATCCCCGGTCTCAGCACAGTCGCGTCGAGCCCGCTCGTCAGCAACAGTTGCTCGGTGCGATAGCGACCCCGGGTCCAGCTGCTCGGCGCGTCGGCGGCGACGCCGATCGACGTCACGTAGAGCACTCGACGAACGCCGCCGGTGCGGCAGGCATCGATGATGTTGGTCAGGCCCACTTCCTCGACGTCGATGAAGTCGAGACCCACCGTGCGTTTCTGCTGCTTGGACAAGGTGTGCACCGACAGGCCCCTGGCTCGTAAGACAGCCACGACCCGACGGCCGACGAAGCCAGTTGCTCCCACGACGAGGACCGGTGGGCCAGCATCAGTCACGAGCACCGCTTCCGTCACGCATTGCCCGTGGCGCCCCCAGCAGGATTCGAACCTGCGACACAGGGTTTAGGAAACCCTTGCTCTATCCCCTGAGCTATGGGGGCCGCGGCCAAGGCTAGCGACCGCGGACTCGCTCGGGACGGACTACTGGTTCTGGTGCTTCGCTTCGTGCTCGGCCTGGAGCTGCGCTACCTGGGCGTGCACGGTCTCCATGTCGAGACCCTTGACCTGGTCGATGACCTGCTTCAGCGCGGGACCGGGCAGTGCGCCGGCCTGGTTGAACACCAGGACACCCTCGCGGAAGGCCATCAGGGTCGGAATGCCCTCGATGCCGAGCGCCCCGGACAGCTGCTGGTTGGCGTCGGTGTCGAGCTTGGCGAAGGTGATGTCGGCGTACTCGTCCGAGGCTTTCTCATAGATCGGCGCGAAACGCTTACACGGGCCGCACCAGTCGGCCCAGAAGTCCACCAGCACGATGTCGTTGTCGGTGATGGTGTCCTCGAAGCTGGTGGCATCGATTTCGACGGTGGCCATGGGGGTCTACCTCTGCAGTCTGGTCAATTGCGGATTCGTGCGTACAACCAGCCGATGCGGCGTGCTATTCCCGGACCGGCGACCATCACAGTGACCCCTACTTGATCGCCACCAGGCGTCGCATCGGGATGGCGACCTCGACCGGGCCCCGCTTGTTGACCCGCGTCTCCAGAAGCTCGATCGCCGCTTCGACCCGCGACTTCCGGGTCTGCGGCAGGTAGAGCGCCGAGAGCATCAGTTCGGCGTCGGCGCGGTCGGCGACGGTGAAGCAGTAGCGTTCCCGGGCGTCCTCCACCCGTCGCATCCCGTACTGCAGGAGGGTCTTGGTCGAGCCCATCATCTCCACCGGCCCCGGGAACTGCGGCTTCGTGCGGAGTCTGGCGTTGATCCGGGACAGCAGCCGTACGTCCCGCGGCGCCAGCGGTCGTAGGGCCGGCGCGATCGCGGCCAGCACGCCGCCGGGTCGCAGCACCCGGCTCACCTCGGCGATGACCCGGTCCAGCGGTTGGGCGACCACCAGCCCGATCGAGCTGGTCACGGCGTCCACGGACCCGTCGCCGAACGGCAGCGCCAGCGCGTCCCCCTGCACCCACGGCCCCGGCCCGCGTGCGGCGGCCACCGCCAATTCATCCGCCGACAGGTCGAGCCCGACCACCAACCGGCCGTCCTGCCGCAGCTCCCGCGACATCGGACCGGAGCCGCACGCCAAGTCCAGGACCAGGTTCGAGCCGGTCGAGACCGCGCGCGCCAACCATCGGTACGGCGAGTGTGAGTGGTCGTCGGAGTACGAGCGGGAGAGCACCGCCTCGATCACCCCGGGCCGGTCATGGTGGAACCTGGTGAGGTAGTCCCGCCACGCGTCGGCGTCGCTCACGGCGAGCCTTCGATCAGACCCGGGTCACGAACAGGTGCGAGGCGGCCTCCCGATCGATCTCACAGCCGGGTGAACCGTCCACCAGCAGCCGCACGCCGAGCCCTCCGGACTCGGCGACCACCGCGACCCCGGGTTGCACGCCCGCCTGCCGGAGGGTGCCCATCATCTCGATGTCCTTCTGGATCTCCTCACTCATCCGCTGGATGACCAGATGGACAGGTTCGGCACCCTCGACCCGGACCGCCATGTCGAGTTGTTCGTTGCCGGCCCGGAAGTCCTCCGGCGCCCCGGCGACGCCCAACTCGGCCAGTCCGGGGATCGGATTGCCGTACGGGGACTCGGTGGGGGCGTTCAACAGCACCACGAGTTTGCGCTCCACGTCTTCGGAGATCACGTGCTCCCAGCGGCACGCCTCGTCGTGGACCTTCTCCCAATCCAGCCCGATGACGTCGATGAGCAGCCGCTCGGCGAGCCGGTGCTTGCGCATCACCCGGGTGGCCCGGGCCCGTCCTTCGTCGGTCAGCTCGAGGTGCCGGTCGCCCTGGACGTGCACGAGATTGTCCCGCTCCATCCGCGCCACGGTCTGCGACACCGTCGGACCACTTTGGTGCAGCCGCTCCGCGATCCGCGCCCGCAGGGGGACGATGCCCTCCTCTTCCAGCTCATAGATCGTGCGAAGGTACATCTCGGTCGTGTCGATCAGGTCGCTCACGCTCTCACTCTTCTCTCCTCCGCAGGTGCTCACCGGGGCGCCTGGCGCCACCCGGGCACGTGCAAGATTAGAACATGAGTGCAGACGCCGCCCCGACGATCTGGTGGGTCCGTCGCGATCTGCGGCTCGCGGACAATCCGGCGTTACGCCGGGCCGTCGACGACGGGGACGCCGTCTTGCCGTTGTTCGTGCTCGATCCGGCTCTGCTAGCTCGAGCCGGCACCGCCCGGCGCGCGTGGCTGCTCGCCGCGCTGCACGTGCTCGACCGCGAACTGCGCGACGCCGGCGGGCCGGGCCTGAGCGTGGTGCGCGGCAAACCGGTGACCGCAGTGCCCCGGGTGGCCAAGGCCGCGGGTGCCCGCGAGGTGCACATCGCCGCCGACTTCGGACCGTACGGAATCCGTCGCGACCGCCGGGTCGGGGAGGCGCTGGCCGGGCAGGACCGGGACCTGATCGCGACCGGATCGCCGTACGCAGTGGCCCCGGGCACGCTACGCAACAAGTCGGGAACTCCGTTCCAGGTGTTCACCCCGTTCCACCGGACCTGGTCGGCGCACGGCATCCACGATCCGGCGCCCGGTGTCCGGGCCTCGAGCGTGGACTGGATCGCGGCGGAGAACCGGGTCGAGATTCCCGAGGCCGACGAGGAGCTGATCGGCCTGGCCGGCGAGAAGGCCGCCCGAGAGTCCTGGCAGCGCTGGCTGCGGCGCGACCGCAACGGGGTCGACGACTACGCCAAGCTGCACGACTTCCCCGGCCCCGACGCCACCTCGCACCTGTCCATCGCGCTGCGCTGGGGACACCTGCACCCCCGGACCGTGCTGCACGACCTCTACTCCCGCCGGTCCAACGGCGCGGCCGCGGTGGCGCGGCAGATTGCCTGGCGGGATTTCTTCGCCGACGTCTTGTTCCACCGTCCCGACGCGGTGACTGCGCCGATCCGCCCCGAGTTCAAACGGATGGCGACCGACGACCCCGGGCGGACGAAGACCGCCGCCGAACGGCTGCAGGCCTGGCAGGACGGCAAGACCGGCTACCCCCTGGTCGACGCCGGGATGCGCCAGCTGAGGGCCGAGGGCTGGATGCACAACCGGGTCCGGATGGTCGTGGCCTCGTTCTTGATCAAGGACCTGCACATCGGCTGGTGGCACGGCGCGGATTGGTTCATGGAGCGCCTCCGCGACGGCGACATCGCCCAGAACCAGCTCAACTGGCAGTGGGTGGCCGGCTGCGGCACGGACGCCGCGCCCTACTTCCGGATCTTCAATCCGACGGGCCAGGCCGAAAAGTTCGACGCCGACGGCAGTTACATCAAGCGGTACGTGCCCGAATTGACCGACGTGCCGAGCGAGCACGTGCACGAACCGTGGAACGCCCCCGACGGTCCGCCGGACGGCTACCCGGCCCCCATCGTCGAGCACGCGGCCGAACGCCAGGAATCCCTCCGCCGCTACGCCGAGATCCGGGACTGAGTCCGGCTCCCTCACCGGCCCAGGAGGGTCAGCAGTCGGGTCACCTCGACGGCCACGGCGCCGCGGGCGGGGGCGAGGTACTTCCGCGAGTCGACCACGCGCGGGTCCGCCGCCAGCGCGATCCGCAGGGCTGCGGTGAAGGCGACGTTGAGCTGCGTGGCGATGTTGATCTTCGCCATCCCGGCCCGGGCGGCGTTGACCAGGTCCTCGTCGGGCACCCCGGACGCCCCGTGCAGGACGAGCGGCACGGGTACCGCGGCCCGGATCGCCGCAATCAGGTCGAGATCGACGCGGGCGGTGGCCTCGATCATGGCGTGCGACGAACCGACCGCCACGGCGAGCGCGTCGACCCCGGTCGCCGCGGCGAACTCGGCCGCCTCACCCGGATCGGTCCGGACGCCAGGAGCGTGCACCCCGTCCTTGCCGCCGACCTCGCCGAGTTCGGCCTCGACGTCGGCGCCGAGGGCGTGCGCGTACTCCACGAGGGCGGCGGTGGTGGCGAGATTCTGCTCGTACGCCAGCGTGGAACCGTCGTACATGACCGACGTGGCCCCGAGCGCGAGCCCCTCCCGGGCGAGCTCGTCGTCGGTGATGTGGTCGAGGTGGACCCCGGCCGGCACGGCGGCGTTTCGGGCCAGGCAGAGGGTCGCGAGCAGGATCGGCTCCAACCTGCCGTGGTAGCGCACCGCGTTCTCCGAGATCTGCAGCACGACCGGCAGGCCGGCCTCCTCGGCTCCGCTGATGATCGCCTCACCGTGTTCGAGGCTGAACACGTTGAAGGCGCCGACGGCGCGGCCGCGTGCTGCGGCCGGCTGCAACAGCTCCGTCAGACCCACCAGCATGAGAGGAGCCTAGGGCAGCGCGAGCGCGTGCTCGAATCCGCCGCGAAACACCGTTGACCAGCGGCGATCCGCCGCCTAACTTTGAGCTACACGGGAAGGAGGTGGTCCAAAGATATGAGTGACTTATGGACTTGTGAGGTGGCGGCCAGCTAGCCGTTCCTGAGGACTACTCGGTCGAGAACGGCCGGCTAAATCCACAGCCAACACCCGAACCCGCGGACGTCGGACTTGTCCCCCGGCCGCACCTTTGCGAGACCCTCTCGAAGCGGTGCGCCCCTCCGCGGGTTCGTCCACGTCCAGGCCCCGATCACTACGCTGACGCCCATGCCGAGTCGGACGGTCAGCATCACGCCCGAGCGCCTCCCCGGCTGGCTCCGGCGGTTCGCCGAGCGGCACGGCCCGTACCGGCTCAGCGCGGCCGACCAGACCCACCTGCTGCTCATCGCACCCGACGGCGCCACCGCTGACCTCGAGGTGCCGTTTGCTCCGCTCGAGGCCCCCGATCTCGATGCCCTGATCGCTCACGCGGAGCGGACCCGGACCGTGGGCGTGCTCCTCGTGCGGCGTGGTGGATACGCCGTCGGGGTGTTCGCAGGTCGTGAGCTCGTCAGCTCCAAAGTCGGCTCCGGCTACGTCCAGGGCCGGACCAAGGCCGGCGGCTGGTCCCAACAGCGCTTCGCCCGGCGGCGGGCCAATCAGGCCCAGGCCCTGTGGGGTGGCGCCGCCGACGTCGCGGCCCGGATCTTGGTGCCCCGCGCTTCGGAGCTGGACGCCGTGGTCACCGGCGGCGATCAGGCCGGCGTGACCCAGGTGTTGGAAGATCCGCGGCTCGAGCCGCTCGCTGTGCTGGTGGAGTCGCGGCTGCTCTCCGTACCCGATCCGCGGCACGTCGTGCTGGCGGCCACCCCGGACCAGTTCCGTGCGGTCCGGATCACCCTGAACGAGCTCGCCTAGAGTCCTACGGCGCCAGCCGCTGCACCCGCCAGGTCTGCTCGCGGAGTCGGTACGCGAGCCGGTCGTGCATCCGGCTCGGCTGGCCCTGCCAGAACTCGATCAGCTCGGGCCGCACCCGGTAGCCACCCCAGTGCTCGGGGCAGGGCACGTCGCGGCCGTCGAATCGCTCCTCGGCCTGCCGGTAGGAGGCGGTCAGCGCCTCCAGGGAGGCCACCTCGCTCGACTGCGCCGAGGCCCAGGCGCCGAGCTGGGAGCCGCGCGGCCGGGTGGCGAAGTAGGCCTCCGAGATGCTGCGCGGCACCACGTCGACCAAGCCTTCGATGCGCACCTGGCGCTGCAGCGGGTACCAGCCGAAGTGCAGCGCGACCAGGGGATTCGCCGCCAGTTCGGTCCCCTTGCGGGAGTCGTAGTTGGTGAAGAACACGAACCCATCGGCGTCGAAGCCCTTGAGCAGCACCGTCCGGGCACTCGGTCGGCCGCCCGCCGTGGTCGCCACCACCATCGCCGTCGGCTCCGGCAGCGCGCCTCGTTCCTTGGCCTCGAAAGCGTCCCGCAGCCAGACCTCGAACAACGCGTACGGGTCGTCCGGCGCTTCACTCTCGAGCAGGTGTGCGCCGTCGTAGTCGACGCGCTCGCTAGGCAGATCGGGATCGGGCATGCCGCTCACGGTACAAAATTCCCTCGAGCCCACCCATTCGGGCTGGAAGAGTTGCTCGGGTGCTGCGCATTCCCGCCGACCTGTTGCCCAGTGACGGCCGGTTCGGCTCCGGGCCGGCCAAGATCCGCCCGGCGGCCGTGGCGTCCCTGGCCGGGGACGGGCAGCGGCTGCTCGGGACGTCGCACCGGCAGCAGCCAGTGCGCGATCTGGTCGGTGCCGTACGCGAGGGCGTGGCCGCGCTGTTCGGCCTCCCGGACGGCTATGAGGTCGTGCTCGGCAACGGTGGATCGTCGCTGTTTTGGGACCTAGCCGGACTCTCGTTGATCGAACGGCGGAGCGCGCACGCCAGTTTCGGGGAGTTCTCGGCCAAGTTCGCCGCAGCGACCGCGGCGGCCCCCCACCTGGCTGCGCCGGCAGTGACGTGTGGCGCCGGCCGGCTCCGTCGTCCTGCCATCGGCCACCGAAGGAGTCGACGCCTACGCCTGGGCCCACAACGAGACCTCCACCGGCGCCATCGCGCCGGTTCGACGAATCGCCGGCGCCGATGACGGCGCCCTGATGATCATCGACGGCACCTCCGCGGCAGGCGGCGTCGAGTTCGACGTCGGCGCGAGCGACGTCTACTACTTCGCGCCACAGAAGAGCCTCGGCTCCGACGGTGGGCTATGGCTGGCCCTGCTCTCCCCGGCTGCGCTGGAGCGGACGGAGCGGATCGCCGACTCCGGCCGCTGGATCCCCGACTCGCTCAGCCTGGCCGCGGCGATCACCAACTCGCGGCAGAACCAAACCCTCAACACCCCCGCCATCGCCACGCTCTATCTGCTCCGGGAACAACTCGACTGGCTGAACGGTCAGGGCGGATTGGCGTTCGCGGTGGCGCGGACGCACGCCTCGGCCCGCCGGCTCTACGACTGGGCGGAGGCGTCCCCGGTTGCGGTGCCGTTCGTCAGCGACCCGGCGGCCCGCTCGCCGGTCGTCGGCACCATCGACTTCGAGGGCGTGGACGCGGCCCGGATCGCCGCTACCCTGCGGGCCAACGGGATCCTCGACACCGAGCCGTACCGCAAGCTCGGCCGCAACCAGTTGCGGATCGCCATGTTCCCCAACGTCGAGCCCGACGACATCGGCCGGCTCTGCGCCTGCATCGACTGGGTCGTCGAACGGCTCTGAACCCTCAGCGGCGCCGGAGCAGGATCGCGGCGGCGCCCGCCAGCACCGCGACCGCGGCGGCGATGCCGACAGCCAGCCAGGTGCCGCCGGCGTTCTCGGGCTGCGTGCTCGGCTCCTCCTCCTCGGCCGGCTCGGTGGCGGTGGGGGTCGGCGTGGGTGTCGGGCTGGCCGTCGGCGGGGTGCTGGTGGGCTTGGGAACCGTGCCCTTCTCGGTGGGTACCGGCATCCGGTAGACGGTCGAGCGGACCCCTTCGCTGCCCACCAGCAGATCCTTCTCGTTGAGATCGACGGTGATCGATTCACCCTGCGGCTGCAGCGGGACGGGGGCCTGCGCGATCACGTCGTACGACGTCGCGTCCAACATCTCGATCGACACGTAGGTGCGGAGTGCGATCTTGTCGCCGTCCGGCATGAAGACCCCGTCGGTGACGTACGCCGGTGCGTCGCCGACCCGGCGCAGTTGATTGACGCCGAAGCGGCTGGGGTCGGCTGGTGCCCGGTAGATGCCCCCCTTGGCTTCCTTGGTCACGAAGTAGAAGCGGCCGTTCGGGTTGACCAGCATCGTCTCGGCGTCGTGGGCTCCGTCGGGGTAGGCGAAGTCGTACGCGCGGTAGTTTCGGGTCTCGTCATCAGGTTCTGGATTCTCGATCGAGAAGACGGTGATGAAATCGCGGCGCTTGCGGTTGTCCCCGATGTCGCCGAAGAAGAGGAAGTCGTCGTTCATGGCCACCGCCTCGATGTCGATCGGCTTGGCCAGGAAGCGCACCGTACCCTCGGTCCCGCCGGTGCGGTCCATCGCGTACCCGACGCCGGAATCACCGGAGTCGTTGACGGTCCAGTAGAGATTGTTGTCGAAGTCGGTCGCGAGTCCAGACGACTCCGCGACCCGACGATCCTGGACGGTGAACGCGACCTCGTCGGCGGCCGCCGCAGCGGTTGGGACCCAGAGCGCAGCCGAGATCGCCACCACGAGCGCGAGCGCGCGCACCAGCGTGCGGCGCCTCCCGATCATCTGCCCGTTCCCTCCTACGCGTAGTGACGACTGCTCGGAGATTACGCGATCAAGGCCAGTTGGCCCGTTCACATTCACATCCAAACCACAGAATTCTCGTTTAGGGTTCAACGATGGAGATCATGGGGCTGCCCCTTCATCCGCTGATCATCCATCTGACTGTGGTGCTGGTACCGCTCGCCGCACTGGGCGGGGTTGGGATCGCGGTGTTCACCTGGGCTCGCAAGCGATACGGCTCGCTCGTCGTCGTAGGTGCGTTCGTCGCCGCGGTTTCGACGTACGTGTCGCAGATCGCGGGGCAGAGCCTCTACAACTCGCTGCCGCAGCACTCGCCGCAATTGGAAGCGCACGCCTCGATCGGTGGCCAGCTGTTGTTGTGGGTCATCCTGCTCTTCGTCGGCACCGTGGTGTTGATGTTGGCGCAACGCCAACTCGACGCCGACAAGCCGCAGCGGCAAGATCGCGCTGATCCTCGGCATCGTGATCACCATCGCGATGTCGATCGTGAGCTTGGTGCAGGTGATGCGGATCGGGCACGCCGGGGCGGTCGCGGTCTGGGGCTGAGGTCCCGGCGCGCGGCTCAACCCAGCTGGCTCCAAACGGCGGCCACGACGACGATCAGCAGCAAACCCACCAGCACTCCGGAGACGATCAGGCGACGCGTCCGCGGATCCACCGGGCCAGGATAGGCCGCGTCGAGGGCTCGCCACGCTAGGTTGCTGCCATGGGTTCGGCCACCGGCGAGCTCCGGCTCTACGCGCTCGGCATCGGGGAGCTGCGCGGCATCGTCGGAGCGGAGCCGCACCGGGCCGAAGGGCTGCGGGCCGCCGCCCGAAGGGCTTTCGAGGTCCCACCCGAACCGGCTCGCAGCGGCTTGATCGGCAAGCTCGGGCCACTGTTCCGCCGACCACCCGCGGCTCCGGTCATCTCTGCCACCCAACCCGAGCCGCGCGACGTCGACGTACTGCTCGCCGGGGCCTACATCACGCCGGAACGGATGGGAGCGACCTGGCGGGTGCTCGAGGTACTCGCGCACGCGGAGGCGTGGGGCTCGACGAAGATGTCGCTGTCCACCCAGGCCCTCGACGATCTCGATTTCGCCCTGGCCCGCGGCGGCGTTTCGGCCGCCGCCGGGTTGCGTCACCTGATCAATCACGCGACCGGGATCGGCCTGCGGCCGGTCGTCGGGTTGACCCTCGGCTGGCACCCCTACGAGCAGGCGCTGACCATGAGCGGTGCCTACCGGACCGCGATGCCCCAGATCAAGACGGCCGAGCAGCAGGAGATGATCTCCGGCCTGGTCAGCTGGCTGGACGGGTTCGTGCACTGGGCCCAGGTGGCGGTCGATCTCGGTCGCCCGGTACCGGACCTGATCGGATTCTGGGCCGGTTGAGACTCATCCGACCAATAGCTGAGGCGGGCCGCGGAGCGTGCCGTCAGCACACCGTCCGGCGCCCAGCGAGCGGCGGCCGGCAGGCGCACGTCCGGGTCACGAGGAGCGGATATCGGCGATCATGCACCGCCGGCACCCGGCGTCAGGCGCCGACGACGAGCACCAGATCGCCGCCTTCGACCTGCTGGATCGAACCGAGCGCAAGCCGCTGCACCGTACCGGCGATGGGTGTGGTGATGGCCGCTTCCATCTTCATGGCCTCGATGGTGGCCACCGTGGCGCCGGCCTCGACGTGGTCGCCCTCGGCGGCCGTCACGGTCACCACCCCGGCGAACGGCGCCGCCACGTGCCCCGGATTGTTCGGGTCGGCCTTCTCCGCCGCCTTGATGTCCACGGTGACGGACTTGTCGCGGACCCGGATCGGGCGCAACTGACCGTTGATGGTGCACATCACGGTGCGCATCCCGCGCTCGTCGGCCCGCCCGATCGCCTCCAACCCCAGGATGAGGCTGACGCCCTTGCCGATCCGCACGGTGTGCTCGTCGCCGGGTCGCAGGCCGTAGAGGTAGTCCAGGGTGTTGAGCCGACTGATCTGGCCGTAGGTCTCGCGGGCCGTGGTGAACTCCTGGGCCGGCCCCGGGAACAGCAGCCGATTCAGCGTCCGCTGCCGGACCCGGCCCTTCTCGTCCAGCGCCGCAGAATCCTCGTCGGACAGATCGACGTGCCGTTTGGGCGTGGCGCGGCCCTGCAGCGCCTTGGTCCGGAACGGTTCGGGCCAGCCGCCGGGCGGGTCGCCGAGTTCACCGCCGAGGAAGCCGATGACCGAGTCGGGGATGTCGTAGTTCTGCGGGTTCTCCGCGAAGTCGTGCGGATCCGCCCCGGTCGCCACCAGTTGCAGCGCCAGATCGCCGACGACCTTGGACGACGGCGTCACCTTCGTGGGGCGGCCGAGGATGGTGGAGGCGGCGGCATACATCGCCTCGATCGCCTCGAACTTCTCCCCCAGTCCCAGCGCGATCGCCTGCTGCCGCAGGTTGGACAGCTGACCGCCCGGGATCTCGTGGTCGTAGACCCGGCCGGTCGGACTCGGTAGCCCGGACTCGAACGGCGCGTAGACCTTGCGCACCGCCTCCCAATAGGGCTCCAGGTCCATCACGGCCCGCAGATCGAGGTTGGTCGCCCGCTCGGTGTGGGCCAGCGCAGCGACCAGCGCCGACGCCGGCGGCTGCGATGTGGTCGCGGCCATCGGGGCGCTGGCCACATCGACCGCGTCCACCCCCGCGTCCACGGCCGCGAGCAGCGTGGCCAGTTGGCCACCGGCGGTGTCGTGGGTGTGCAGGTGGACGGGCAGGTCGAACCGCTCCCGTAGCGCCGACACCAACCTCTTCGCGGCCGGCGGCCGCAGCAGTCCGGCCATGTCCTTGATGGCCAGGATGTGGGCGCCGGCCTCGACCGCTTTCTCGGCGAGCCGGAGGTAGTAGTCGAGGGTGTAGAGCGTCTCGTTCGGATCGTTCAGGTCCGCGGTGTAGCAGAGCGCCACCTCGGCGATGGTGGTGCCGGTCTCCCGTACGGCGTCGATCGCCGGCCGCATCTGGTTCACGTCGTTGAGGGCGTCGAAGATGCGGAAGATGTCGATCCCCACCTCGGCCGCCTCCGCGACGAACGAGGTCGTCACCTTGGTCGGGTACGGCGTGTAGCCCACCGTGTTCCGCCCGCGCAGCAGCATCTGCAGGCAGAGACCGGGCATGTTGTAGCGCAGCGCTTCCAGGCGCTCCCACGGATCCTCCTGCAGGAACCGCAACGCGACGTCGTAGGTCGCCCCACCCCAACACTCCACCGACAACAGTTCGGGCGTCATCCGCCCCACGTACGGCGCGATCCGGAGCAGGTCCTTCGTCCGCACCCGGGTGGCGAGCAGCGACTGGTGGGCGTCCCGGAAGGTGGTATCGGTGACTTCGACGGCTGTCCGGGCGCGCAGGTCGGCGGCGAAGCCCTCGGGCCCGAGGTCGAGCAGCCGCTGTCGCGAGCCCGCCGGCGACCGCTGCGTCAGGTCGATGCCCGCCGGTCGCTTCTCCCCGGGGTCCAGCAGTGTAGGCGGGTCCCCGTACGGCTTGTTGACCGTCACCTCGGCCAACCAGCGCAGCAGTCGGGTCCCGCGGTCCGCCGGGACGTGGGTGGTGAGGAGTTCGGGGCGTTGCTCGATGAAGGCGGTGGAGACGTTCCCGGCGAGGAATTCCGGATCTTCCAGTACGGCTTGCAGGAACGGGATGTTGGTGCTCACCCCGCGGATCCGGAACTCCGCCAGCGCGCGCCGGGCCCGGGCGACTGCCAGTTCGTAGGTCCGTCCCCGGCAGGTGAGCTTCACCAGCATCGAGTCGAAGTGGGCGCTGATCTCGACGCCCGTGTCGGCCGTGCCACCGTCCAGGCGTACGCCGGCGCCACCTGCGGTCCGGTACGCGGTGATGGTGCCGGTGTCCGGCCGGAAGCCGTTGGCCGGATCCTCGGTGGTGATCCGGCACTGCAGGGCGGCGCCGTTGATCCGCATGTCCTCCTGCGCCAGCCCGAGGTCGGCCAGCGTCTCCCCGCTCGCGATCCGCATCTGCGACTGCACCAGGTCGACGTCGGTGATCTCCTCGGTCACCGTGTGCTCGACCTGGATCCGCGGATTCATCTCGATGAACACGTGCTGGCCGGCCCGCTCGCCTTGCGTCTCCACCAGGAACTCGACGGTGCCCGCACAGGAGTAGTTGATCGACTCCGCAAAAGTCACCGCGTCGCGGCACAGCGCCTGCCGCAGCTCCTCGGAGATGTGCGGCGCCGGCGCGATCTCCATGACCTTCTGGTGCCGACGTTGGATCGAGCAGTCCCGCTCGAACAGGTGCATGACGTGGCCCTGCCCGTCGGCAAGGATCTGCACCTCGATGTGCCGCGGGCGGCCGACGGCCTGCTCGATGAACGCAGTCGGATCGCCGAATGCACCCTCCGCCTCGCGCATCGCGGCCTCGACCGACTCCCGCAGTTTGGCCGGGTCGTCCACCCGACGCATGCCGCGGCCACCACCGCCGGCCACCGCCTTGACGAAGACCGGGAAGCCAATTTCCTCCGCGCCGGCCACGAGTTCGTCGAGATCCGCCGACGGCGGGGTGGACCTCAGGGTCGGGATGCCGGCCGCCCTGGCGGCGGTGAGGGCCCGGACCTTGTTGCCGGCCAGTTCGAGCACGTCCGCGGGCGGACCGATGAAGATGATTCCGGCGTCGTCGCACGCCCGGGCGAGATCGGGGTTCTCGCTCAGAAAGCCGTAGCCGGGATAGATCGCGTCGGCGCCGGACCGCTGAGCGGCCTTGATCATCTCCTCAACGTCGAGATAGGCGCGCACCGGGTGCCCGCGTTCGCCGATCTGGTACGCCTCGTCGGCCTTGATCCGGTGCACCGCGTTGCGGTCCTCGTACGGGAAGACGGCGACGGTCTGGGCGCCCAGCTCGTAGGCGGCCCGAAAGGCGCGCACCGCGATCTCGCCACGATTGGCCACCAGCACCTTGCTGAACATGCGCGCGAATCTATCGGGCTCGTGTTACCGCGCCGATACGCCGCTCACTTGTGCGCGGCGCCGGCGCGGGGTCAGCGCAACTGGTAGCGCACCGTCACCTGGCCGGTCACGGTTTGGATGGCCGGCTCGAAGTCGAACGAGGGCGCGGATTCGGCATCCATGGCGAAACCCTTGGCCATCCGCATCGGCGAACCCCCGAAGCCACCGTCGAGGTCGGAGATCTCCACGACGTCGCCCACGGTGCGGCGGACCGCCTCGGCGTAGTCCTCGGCCCGCCGTCGGGCGTCGGTGATCGCGGCGACCCGGGCTTCGCGATGAGCCGGGTTCGTGGCCGCGAGGGACCACCACGGCCCGTCGACCTGACTGTTGGGCAGCGGGGTGAGCGCGAAGACCACATCGGACAGCGCGTCGAACTCATGCACCTCGACGGAGGTACTGAAGCTTCCCCGGTAGCCGGTGATCTTCGCCCCGTTCTTGGCGAACACCGGGGAGACGTGCAGACCACTGGTGCTGGACCGGGCGATCGCCGCCTCGTGCGCGGTGAGGACCTCGCGTAGGCGGCCGGAGGCGTTGGCCAGTTGGTCGCGGACCTGTTCGGCCGACGAACCGGTGGCGTGCACGGTCACGGACAAGCCGGCCAGATCCGGCGGAACCTCGATCCGGGCCTCACCGCGCACGGTCACGATCGGGATGGCCGTTTCGGGCATCAGCTGGGCTCCTCGGGGATGAAGGGCGCTTCGGCGATCGGTGCCTCGGCTCGGTCGGAGATCACCAGCGCGGTCCCGGGCGGGATCTCCCGCCAGACGCCGGGCAGGTCGATGAGAGGTTCGGAGAGGACAACACGGGCGTGGTCGCTGAAGTGGGCGAACCGTTCCCGCTCCGGGTACAGCAGCCTGATCGAGGCCACGTCCTCGCTGACGAACAAGGTGTTGACCTCGCCGCCACTGGCGTAGCGGACGGCGTACAGCTGTTCCCGTCGCTCACCCCGATCGTCATCTGCAGCGGGTTCTCGACCCCGGCCGCCGCGCCGACCGCCTCGACGTGGCCCGCCATCCGGCGCCAGCCCGCCGATCGGGTCCTCGCGCAGCCCGAAGGTCAGCGCGAGATGGAACATCAACTCCGAGTCCGTCGATCCGGCGATGTTGGTGAACAGGCCCGGATCCACCGCGAACAACAGGTCCCGGCGGATCCGCGCGAAGTCGGCGAGATAGCCGTTGTGGACGAAGATCCAGTTCTCGAACCGGAACGGATGGCAGTTGGTTTCCTGTACCGGGGTGCCGGTACCGGCGCGGACGTGGGCCAGGAAGAGCCGGCTGCGCACCTCCGCGGCCAGCTCGCGGAGGTTCTCGTCACCCCAGGCAGGGTCCGCGCTGCGGAACACCGCGGGAACGTCCCGGTTGCCGTACCAGCCGACGCCGGTGCCGTCGCCGTTCGGCACGGGCATGTTCGGCGCGTGCCGACGGCTCTGCTCGATCAGCGAGCGCTCTGGGTCGTAGAGCAGTTCGGCGAGAGCGATCGGGCCGCCTAGATAGCCCAGCCATCGACACACGGCGCGCTCGCCTCCTCAGTCCTCGGACGCTCCGTCTCGAGCATCGCCATCCTGTCATGACGCTCGGTGCGCGCCGGCGAGCCACAGGGCCGACGCCACGACTCCGATGATGGTCAGCGCACCGCCGCCGAGCAGGGTCCAACGCGGCCCGAACACCTGTCCGACCCAGCCGATCAGCGGCGCTCCGATCGGGGTGCCGCCCATCAGCACGGTGGCGTACAGCGCCATCACCCGGCCGCGTAGCGCCGGATCGACGCCGAGCTGGATCGACGCGTTGGCGGCGGTCAGGGTGAGCAGCACCGCAAATCCCATGATCGGCAGCAGCGCGGCGTAACTCGCGTACGTGGGCATCAGCCCGGCCACGATCTCGAGCATGCCGAAGACGATCGCCATGATCACGATGAATCGGCCACTCGGCGCCGTGACCCGCCGGGCCGCCAGCAGCGCGCCCGCGAGGGAGCCCACCGCCATGATGGTGCCGAGCAGTCCGTACGCCTCCGGCCCCAGACCCGAACTCCTGTTGCGCCATCAAGGCCGACGTGAGCTGGAAATTCATCCCGAACGTGCCGAGGAAGAAGATCACACACAGCACCAGCAGGATCTCGCGATTGCCTATCACGTAGACGATCCCGTCCCGGATCTGGTGCTTCGCCCGCAGCGCGACCGGCCCGATCCGCAAAGCCCGGGCCTCGAGCAAGAACAGCGCGCCGATGAAGGCCAGATAGGTCACGCCGTTGGACAAGATCGCCCAACCCGTGCCGAACCAGGCGATCACGAAGCCGGCGGCGGCCGGACCGACGATCCGGGCGGCGTGGAAGGTCGCCGAGTTCAGCGCGATGGCGTTGGGCAGCCGCTCGGGCCCGACGAGTTCGGAGACGAAGCTCTGCCGGGCCGGGTTGTCGAAGGCGGTGCCGACACCGAACAGCAGTGCGAGCAGGTAGACGTGCCAGGTGACGGCGACCCCGGTGATCGCGAGGATCCCCAACACGGCGGCGCAGAGCGCCAGCCAGCCTTGGGTGATCTTGAGGATCAGCCGCTTGTCGAAGCGGTCGGCGATCACTCCGCCGTACGCGCGAGAGGACCAGCATCGGCAGGAACTGCAGCGCGGTCGTGATCCCGACGGCGATGCCGGATCCGCCGGACAGCTCGAGCACCAACCAGTCCTGAGCCACCCGCTGCATCCAGGTCCCGATGTTGGAGACGAACGAGCCACCGAGGCTGATCCGGTAATTGCGGATCTGCAGGGCGGCGAACATGCCGCCCGACTTCCGCGGAGCGGCGGCGATCCGGCGCGCCGGAGCAGCGATGTTCATCGCGTGGTTCACCTTGGCCAGGATCGGGACCGCGCGCTGCAGCAAGTCACTCTCGGCCGGGTCCAACTCCGCGAGGCGTTCGGTCAGCCAGCGGTCCCGGACCGCCCGGTTCGCCAGCGAGCAGGGTCCGGCCCGCCCCGGTCAGGGCGACCTGACTCTGCCGGCCGTCGGTGGGTACCGGCTTGCGGACCGCCAGGCCACGCTCCTCCAGCCCCTTCACCACGCGGGTCACGGTGGGCGGCTGCACCTTCTCAGCCGCCGCCAACTCGCCCATGGTGAGCTCGCCGTCGCGCAGCAGCACCCCCAGCAGAGAGGATTGACTCGCGGTCAGCTCAACCGCCGGGTCCTGCATCTGACGAAGCCGGCGCCCGAGACGCAGGATCGCCGGGCGCAGGGCGCCCGCCAGGTCTGCGGTGTCGCTGCGGTTCGTCACTGGCGCCACTCTAATAGTTAGCGACGCTAAATACAACCTCGGCGGCGTGGCTCCACCCCGCGCCGGGCGGCCGTCGGCTCAGCCGCCGAACGCGCGAATGAGCAGGGCCTGGACGAAGTAGACGACGAATGCGGCGGAGACCACCCACATCAGTGGGTGGACCCGTTTCGCGTGCCCACGGGCGATCTTGAGCACGATGTAGTCAGGATGCGGGTCAGGTACTGCGGCTGGCCCCGGTCGTCGAGCAGGTTGCCCTGTGCGCCCACCGCGACCATGGTGCCCATGGTGTCGAAGAAGTCGGCCAGCAGCAGCGAGAAGATCAACAACACGAGCGGGATGAACAGGTGGGCCTGGAACCCGCCGCTGAAGGACGGGCCGAACGCCCCGAAGACGTCGACGTCGCCCACCAACCCAAGGTCCGGCACCGCGATGATGCCCTTCACCTCGGGCACGTTGAGCACCCAGCCGGTCGGGTTCTCCGCGCCACCTTCGGTCCGAGGTGCGCCACCGCCTCGATGATCACGCTCAGCACGGTGGCCGCGGCGATGCCCATCGGATACTTGCCGATCACACCCATCAAGATCGTCATCAGGCCGGCGATCAGCGCGGTCGCGGCGGCGACCAGTGTGATCGCGGTGTCGACGTTCGCGTCGATCACCGCCCCGGCCGCGTCCTGGTAGGGCAGCCCACCGAGCAGATTGCCCTCGGCGTCAGGTGCAGGACCCGAGAATCAGCGGCCTTCGCGCGTCACAGGTCGAGCGAGTCCAGTCCGGCGAGCAGCTTCTCCAGCAGCACGGCCAGGTCGTCGGCCTGGCGCTTGGTCAGCCCCTTCATCAGATCACCCTCCACCACGCTCGAATCGCGGATTGCGCGGACGTAGAGCTGCCATCCGGGATCGGTCAGCCGGACCAGAATCCGGGTCCGGTTGCCGGGATCGATCTCCCGGCTGACGAGATCCCGGCTTCGCCATCCGGTCGAGCCGGTGGCTCATCGACGATGGGGCGACGTGGGCTGCGTCGGCCAGTTGCGATGGGGTGAGCCCGTCCTCACCAGCTCGGGCGAGGGCGGACAGCACCGTCCACTCCCCACTGCCGAGGTCGAGATCGGTGAGCTGCTCGTCGTACCACCGGTTGAGCCGCCGGGACACCCGGTGCACAGCGGTGATCACGCGCTGGACCGACTCGTCGGCGCCGACGGCGACATAACTCGCCACGGTTGCCCGGAGCTCGTCGACCTCGCTTCTCGAGACCGCCTTCTTCGACATGCGCGAATCCTGCCGGGCTGGTCAGTCGAACAGGGAGTCCGGGTCGTCCCAGACGATGGTTTCCCAGACCGGCCGGGGCAACTCCTCGGCCACCTCCGCGACCGTGACGGCCGAGTGCGCACCGCAGCCGTGGTCGACCGTCACCACCGTGGCGTCCGACGGCGAAAACGTGTTGCTGCACACCCCGAAAACGGTTCCGAGACCGCCGCGCAGCCGGACGAAGAAGCCACACGTCTCACAGACTTCGGTGGCCTGCTTCGTGAGCGCGTTGTCCGGCCCGCCCGGTCCGGTGAGCCAGCGTTCGGCGGCATCGTCGCGGCCCTCGCGGGACAGCACCCGTTCGCGACCCAGACCCGAGTTCGGCGACGACCAGCCGGATCTGGCTCGACTCGGCCGGATCCACGTCGGCCGCGTCCTCGCCGCCGGTGAAGCCGGGCTCCAGGCGCGGGTCGTCGGGGGCGGCCGGCATCAGCAGGCCCGGCGTCGCATCGCCCGGCTGGATCCGCTCGGCCCACGGCACCCAGGGCCCCGCCAGCAGCGACGCGTCGCCCGGCAGCAGGACGACCTCGTTCACGGTCGGCAGCTTGGCCCGGGCAGCCCGGACAAGCGTCACCGACCACGTCCAGCCTCGGTAACCCGGGTGCGGGCAGCCGAACAGGTGGTGCACGACGCGTTCGGGTTCGGCCATCACCCCCAGGTGCTCACCGACGCCGATCTCGGCGGCCGCCTCGACCGCGGCGGCCCGGGCCAGGTCGACGGAGTCGGCGGAGATCTGGTCCGGCTTCAGGGGCCGCGATCGGGTTGCGGTCACCACGGTCTACAACTCCAGTTCGTCGGCCACGGCCCGGAGCACGGTCGCCACCTGGGACCCTGTCCGGCCTTCGGGATGTCGTCCCCGCCGGTAGGAGTTGCCGATCCCGTCGAGCATTTTGATCAGATCCTCGACGATGACGGTCATCTGCTCGGGCGCCTTGCGGTGGGCCTTGGCGAGCGAGGGCGGAGTCTCCAGCAGTCGCAGCGACAGGGCCTGCTCGCCCTTGCGCCCCTCGACCACGCCGAACTCGACCTTCTGACCGGACTTCAACGACGTGACCCCGGGCGGGAGCGCGTTCGAACGGACGTATACGTCACCGCCCTCGTCCTTGGTCAGGAAGCCGAAACCCTTCTCGGCGTCGTAGAACCTCACTTTGCCTACAGGCACTGCTACCCCACTCGCCCTTATCGTTCCCGGCCGCGAATGCGGCGCGCCAAGCGTAGTCTGTGTTTCCCGGCTCGCGCACGCTTCGCTGTGTTTGTCCGGCTCTTGCACGCCGCTCGCCGGTGAGGCCGCCACTAAGCTGACAAGATGGCGACCTGGGAGGACGGTCCGGAGTACGCTCCGGCGCTGCGGCCCGACCACTTCGCCGAACCCGCCGCGCCTCCCCTCCCGCTCGCCGCGCCGACTCCGCCGCCCGGCCCGCCGATTCCGGTCGAGCGACCCGCCTTCGACCAGCCCCAAGCACCCGTGGCGTCGTTGGAGACCCTGATCCCGCCGGTGGAGGACACTCGCGATCCGTCCATGCCGTTCGAGGTGGTGTCCGCCACCCTGACCGAAGCCACCTCCGCCTGGGGTGCGACGCACTGGAGTCCGCCGAGCGGCCCGCCGTTGCTCGCCGACCCGGTCCCGCTCTCGTCGGTCCCCACCGCAATCCATGCGTGCTCGCGTCCGTCCCGCACCAGACCGGCCCGTTCCCGGCGCCGGGCACCACCCAGTGGTTCCAGCCCGCGCCGCCTCCGTACGCCCCGTCGACGCCGGCGCGGAGCGGGGCGGGCGACATCGCTCAGGCGCTGACCCTGGGGGTCATCATCTGTCTCGCCGTCGGTGGCATCGTGTGGCCGCTGGCCCCGGTCACCCTGGTGCTCGCGTTCGGGCTCGCCAGCCGCGTCAAGGCGGGACGGCCCGTGGTCCTCGGCGTGTTCACGGCCGCCGTCTCGGTCCTGGTGGTCGTGGGGGTGGTCGCCGGGCTGCTCTCCGACGGATTCTTCAGCGACTGGTGGGAACTGCGTGGCGCGCTGGTCCCAGGTGCTCTGCTGGGTCGTCCTGGTGGGCGGCTGGATCGCGGTCTGGCGGGCGCTGCGCAACTCGTCCCCGCCCGCCGGGCCGACGCCGACCGTCTGGGGCTAGTCCGGTGACGATGGCTCCCGCCCGCGGCGTCGCTTCGCGGACCCTGACCGAAGCCCTGCGCGGCCGCGGTCCGGAGGGCGTGGTCACGCTGCTCCGGCTGCGGCCCGACCTGGCCCGACCCGGCACCGCACGACCTGGCGGAATTGACCGCGCAGGCTGTGACGTCGCGATCGGTGGCGCGTGCGCTGGACAACCTGACCGCCTGGCAGCGCCAGGTCGCCGAGGTCCTGGCGGCCCTGCCGGATCCCACGACTGTGGACGCCGTCGCCGCCATGCTCGATGCGCCGATCGAGACCTGCAGCCCGACCGTCGAGTCGCTGCGGCAGCGAGCCCTGCTGTGGGGTCACGACGACGGGTTGCACCTGGTCCGGGCGGTGCGCGAGCAGTTCGGCCCGTATCCGGGTCTGCTCGCCCCGCCGTCCGCCCGCCCGTTGGCCGACGAGCAGGTGCTCGCGCTGATCGCCGAGTGCGATCCGGCGGCGATCGAGGTGCTGCAGCCGACTCGCCTGGTCCCCCACCGGTGCGCTCGCGGGCGCGGACCGGGCGGTCTCCCGGGACGCCGCCCGGGGCCCGCTCGAGCAGTTGCTGGCCCGGCGACTGCTGGCGCCGCTGGACGCCGAGACCGTGATCCTGCCCCGCGAGGTGGCCTGGCGGGTCCGCGGCGGCCGGTTCTCCGCCGAGCCGGTCAGTCCCGAGCCGCCGGCCGTGTCCGGCCGACAGCGCTCGGTGGACCTGGTCGACCGGGCGGCCGCCGGCGCGGCGTACGGGCTCGTCCATGATCTCGAACAACTGGCGCACGCCCTGGAAATGCGACCCCACCGGTTGCTCCGCGACGGCGGACTCGGCCAGCGCGACGTGGTGGCGCTGGCCCGAGAACTGCACGGCACGCCGGAGTACGCCGGCTTCCTGCTCGAGTGTGGCGCCGCCACGGTCTTCGCCGCGTCTGACGGAGCGCGGCTGCTTCCCACCCGCGAATTCGACCGCTGGCTACGACGATCCCCCGCCGACCGCTGGCGGCAGATCGCCCGAGGCTGGCTGGACTCCGACCGGCTGTTCGGCCGGGCCCTGCAGCCCGACGCCCATCCGCTCGGACCGGAAGGCGAGGTGCCGTACGCCGCCACCTTGCGCAGGGTCTGGCTGGATTGCCTCGTCGACGCCGGGATCGGCCTCGTCCCCGACCCCGACGAACTCGAGCGGGCCGTGCGCTGGCAGCGGCCCAGACTGGGCCGGGTACCGCTCCGGTTGGACCACGGACTCGGCTGGCTGCGGCGGGAGGCAGCCTGGCTGGGTCTGACCGCGCTGGACGCCACCGCTTCGCTGGCCGCCTGGCTCGCAAGCGATGACCAGCCGCTGCACCAGGATCTCGCCGATCTGTTCCCCGAGCCGGTGGACACCGTCATCCTGCAGGCCGACCTGACCGCGGTCGCGGCGGGTCCGCTGCCCCACCGGATGGCCCAGGATCTGCGGTTGCTGGCGGCCCAGGAATCGCGGGGCGGTGGTGGCGTGTTCCGGTTCAGCTCCTCCTCCCTCCGCCGCGCGTTCGACGCCGGGTGGTCGGCCCAGCAGATCCGGGACTGGCTGGAGAAGCACTCGGCCACCCCGGTGCCGCAACCGCTGCGGTATCTCGTCGACGACATCGCCCGCCAGCACGGGAACATCCGGGTTGGACAGGCCACGACGTATCTGAGCGTCGAGGATCCCGCTCGGCTGGCGGGTCTGCTGGCCGAACCGGAGGCCGGCGCCCTCGGTCTGCGGCAGGTCGGCCCGGGTGTCCTGGTCGCCGCGGCCGACGCCGACGACGTCACGGAGTTCCTCGAACGCCTGGGTCACCACCCCGCGGCGGATCGCGCGCCGACCGATCAGGCTTCGTTGGACGTGCATCGCGCCGAGCGAGCGCCAGGGCCGCGTTCGATCGACACCGAGGCGCGGTCTCCCGAAGCGCTCGTGGCCGCGCTCTGGTCGGCCGAGGACGCCGACGAGTCGCCAACGGAGCCCGCCACCTCGGTCGCGGGCAACCTGCACCGGCTGCACGAGGCGGTCCGAGCGGGCCGGCCGGTCACCCTTCGGTTCGTGACCGAGGACGGGCAGGAGACCGAGCGTCGGCTCAGTCCGCTCGATCTGGCCGGGGGCCGGCTGCGGGCCGTCGATCTGACCACGGCCCAGGTGCTGACCATTCCCTTGGCCCGCGTCGTATTCACCGGTGCGGAGGGCCTCGGCGAACTAGACTGACCGAATGCGCGCCGTCCTCCTTCGCCGGTTGATGGTGCTTGGGGTTTGTGCCCTCGGGGTCAGCGCGCTCTATCTCGTACCGGGCCTCGGCGCCTCGTCCGGTCAGTACGGAGTCCCGGCCCCGGCCGCGGATGTGCCGGGCACCCGACCCCGATCGGCGCCGGGCCCTGATTCTGCGTCTGTTGCCGCGCGGTCGACCGATCAGCCGGAGGCCACGGCCAGCACCGTCGGTTACGACGCGGCCCCCGGCGAGTCGGCCGAGCCTACCGCGGCGCGCCCGGACGAGATGTCGCCGGAGCCGGTAGCGGCACCACCGGCTGCGGCCGCGCGGCCCGAGGCGGCCCGGACGACCCAGCCCCGGTCCCGGCCGAGTAGCACTCCGTTCGAGGCAGCCACAAAGGACGCGGACCCGCCCGGCCCGGTCACCGACCTGACCATGCGCAGCGCCGATCCCGACCGGGTGCGGCTGGCGTGGGCGCCGAGCCCCGGCGAGGCCGGCGTCGTCGCGTACAAGGTCTGGCTGAACGGGTACGAGGTCCGCAGCACCAGCGAGACCGAGGTCACGCTGGACTGGTTCAACGACGACAGCACGACGCAGGTGGTCGTCGTCCGCGCCGTCGATGCGGCCGGCAACCAGAGCCGGACCGCCGCGACCCTGCTGCTCACCAGACCCGAACCGACCACGTCGGCCATTCCGACACCCGGCCCGTCGGCGACCGGCGGGCCCGCCGCGGCGGACCCGCCGAGCACTGAAGCCCCGGCCCCAGGCCCGACTCCGAGCTCCGGGAACGGGACCACCTGATGGCTGACCCGAACCCGGGTCCGCTCATCGTCCAGTCGGACCGGACCCTGTTGCTCGAAGTCGATCACCCGGCCGCCGATGCGTGCCGGATGGCCATCGCGCCGTTCGCCGAACTCGAGCGCGCGCCGGAGCACGTCCACACCTACCGGCTCACCCCGCTCGGGCTGTGGAACGCCCGCGCCGCCGGGCACGACGCCGAGCAGGTGGTCGACGTGCTGCTGCGCTTCAGCCGCTACCCGGTCCCGTCCGCCCTGCTGGTCGACGTCGCCGACACCATGGACCGCTACGGCCGGCTGCGCCTGGAGAAGCACCCGATCCACGGCCTGGTCCTGATCAGCACCGACCGCGCCGTCCTCACCGAGGTGCTGCGCAGCGCCAAGGTCAAGGGACTGGTCGGCGCCAAGCTCGACGACGACACCGTGGTGGTGCACCCGTCGGAGCGCGGCCACCTGAAGCAGGTGCTGCTGAAGCTCGGCTGGCCGGCCGAGGACCTCGCCGGTTACGTCGACGGCGAGGCGCACCCGATCGCGTTGGTGCAGCAGGGCTGGGAGCTCCGGCCGTACCAGTCGATGGCCGCGGATTCCTTCTGGCACGGCGGATCCGGCGTGGTCGTGCTGCCCTGCGGGGCGGGCAAGACGATCGTCGGCGCGGCCGCGATGGCGCACGCCCAGGCCACGACGTTGATCTTGGTCACCAACACCGTGGCGGCCCGGCAGTGGCGCGACGAGCTGCTGCGCCGGACCTCGCTGACCGCCGAGGAGATCGGTGAGTACTCCGGCGCCAAGAAGGAGATCCGGCCGGTCACCATCGCCACCTACCAGGTGGTCACCACCAAGCGGGGCGGGATCCATCCGCACCTGGAGCTGTTCGACGCCCGGGACTGGGGCCTGATCGTCTACGACGAGGTGCACCTGCTGCCGGCCCCGGTGTTCCGGATGACCGCCGACCTGCAGGCCCGGCGGCGGCTCGGGCTGACCGCCACGCTGATCCGCGAGGACGGCCGCGAGGGCGACGTCTTCTCCCTGATCGGGCCCGAAACGCTACGACGCGCCGTGGAAGGACCTGGAGGCCCAGGGCTACATCGCGCCGGCCGACTGCGTCGAGGTCCGGGTGACCCTGACCGACGCCGAGCGGATGGCGTACGCCGTCGCGGAGCCCGACGTGAGGTACCGGCTCGCCGCCACCGCGGAGACCAAGACCCAGGTCGTCGTCGAACTGGTCCGCAAGTACCGCGGCACCCCGACCCTGGTGATCGGTCAGTACGTCGACCAGCTCGCCGACCTGGCCGAGCGGCTCGACGCCCCGGTGATCACCGGTGAGACGACGGTCCGCCAGCGCGAGCGGCTGTACGAGGCGTTCCGGACGGGCGAGATCGACCTGCTGGTGGTGAGCAAGGTGGCCAACTTCTCCGTCGACCTGCCCAGTGCCCAGGTGGCGATCCAGGTGTCCGGCGCCTTCGGGTCCCGGCAGGAGGAGGCGCAGCGGCTCGGCCGGCTGCTGCGACCCAAGACCGACGAGGTGTCCGCCCGTTTCTTCGCGGTGGTGGCGCGCGACACCGTCGACACCGACTTCGCCGCGCACCGGCAACGGTTCCTCGCCGAGCAGGGGTACGGCTACCGGATCCTCGACGCGGACGACGCGCTGGCCGAATAGCGGCGTCGCTGGCGGGTCGGCCCGCTCCACGGCTACCTGAGGTCGTTGCCATAGTGGGGGCATGAACAGCGTGCAGACCGGCCAGCCGCCAGCGAGCCAGTACGGCGTCTACTCCGAGGTCGGCAAACTCCGCAAGGTGCTCGTCTGCGCGCCCGGCATGGCCCACCAGCGACTGACGCCGTCGAACTGCGACGAGTTGTTGTTCGACGACGTGTTGTGGGTCGAACGCGCCCAACGCGACCACGCCGACTTCCGTTCCCAGATGACCGAGCGGGGCGTCGAGGTGGTCGAGCTGCACGACGTCTTGACCGAGACGGTGACCGACCCGCAGGCCCGGGCGTGGCTGCTGGACGCCAAGATCATCCCGAACGAGGTGGGGATCGGGCTGGTCGAGGACACCCGGGCCTTCCTCGACGGTCTCGAGCCACGAGCCCTCGCCGACTACCTGATCGGTGGGCTCTCCACCGTCGATCTGCCGAAGGACTTCCGCCGCGACTACGTCCGCTTGGCCCGCGAGGCGCGCGGGGTCTACGAGTACCTGATGCCGCCGCTGCCCAACACGCTCTACACCCGCGACACCACGTGCTGGATCTACGGCGGCTTCACGCTCAACCCGCTCTACTACACCGCGCGGCTCGACGAAACCCTGCTGATGAAGGCGATCTACCGCTTCCACCCCGAATTCGTGGGCGCGAATCTGTGGTGGGGCGATCCCGAACAGCACTGGGCGATGGCAAGTCTGGAGGGCGGCGACGTGCTCGTGCCCGGCAACCGGACGGTGATCATCGGGATGAGCGAACGGACCTCGCGACAGGCCCTCACCCAGCTGGCGCTGGTGCTGTTCGGCGCTCAGGCGGTGGACCGGGTGATCGTGGCCGGCATGCCCCGGCTTCGGGCCGCCATGCACCTGGACACGGTCTTCACCTTCGCCGACCGCGACTGCGTGACCGTCTATCCCGACATCGTCGACAACATCGTGCCGTTCACCCTGCTGCCCGACGACCAGGCGCCCGGACTGCGGGTGATCGAGGAGACCAAGCCCTTCCTGGAGGTGGTGGCCGGCGCCCTCGGGTTCGACGCGCTGCGCGTGATCGAGACCGGCGGCAACGCGTACGAGACCGAACGCCAGCAGTGGGACAGCGGCAACAACCTGGTCGCCCTGGAGCCGGGCGTGGTGATGGCGTACGACCGCAACACCTACACCAACGGCCTGCTCAGCAAGGCCGGCATCGAGGTGCTGCCGATCGTCGGCGCCGAACTCGGTCGTGGCCGCGGCGGCGGGCACTGCATGACCTGCCCGCTCATCCGCGACGCGTGATCGTCCGCTCGCTCGGGCCCCCCTCGTGCCCTCGGGCGTTCCTACCGCTTCTTCGGTGGGAACCGGACCACCGCCACCGGCCGGGTGGCTTCGATCAGGACGGCCCGGCTGACCGAGCCCAGCAGCGCCCGGCTGATCGCTGATCGGCCCCGGGATCCGACCACGGTCAGTTGCGCCTCCCGGCCGGCCTTCACCAACGCCTCGGTCGGATGGGCCTCCAGCACCTGCACGTCGACCAGGGTCTCGGCGTCGGCCGGGATCCGGATCCGGGCCAGCGCCTCCTCCGCCGTTCGGCGGGCCAGCGCCTCCTCCGACGAGCGGAACTCCCCGATCAGGTCGGGCTCGGTCGGGCGGGCCAGCCACGGCACGTGGTACGCCACCACCACCCGGAGCCCGACGTCGCGGCAACTGGCTTCGTCGAGGCCGAGTCGCAGGGCGGCGTCACCGTACGCGGATCCGTCCACCCCGACCACCACCGGATCCCCGGTGGCGGCGACCGGGTCGAACTCGCCGGGAATGACGTAGACCGGGCAGCAAGCGTTGCCCGCCACCCGGACCGCGACCGAGCCCAGCATTCGAGAGCCGATCGAGCCGACGCCGCGGTTACCGACGACCAACGCGGCGGCCTCCTTGGACGCCTCGATCAACACGCCGGCGGGTGGCCCGTTGAGGAGTCGGGACCGAACCTCGATGCTGCCGTCCAGGGAGCGGGTCGCCGCCTCCGCCGCCGCCAGCAGACCCTCCGCGTATCGGCACAGTTCGTCGATGTCCGGCCTGGTCATCACCATCCCGTACGCGTCGGAGACCACCGGGATGGCCAGCCCGTGCACGAGATCCATGCTCGAGTTGCCGCCGCCGGGCGTCCTCGACCGCCCAGGCCAGGGCGGTCGCGCTCTCGTCGGAGCCGTCGATACCCACCACCAACCGCCTCGGCATGTCCTCTCCTTCGTCTGGCGCGATGTTCCAGCCATCTTCCTCCTTGCGGCTCCGTCCGCACAGGGTCTGGAGCGCAGCAGACCGTGGCGTTCGGTCGGGTCAGAGCGCGACCGTCGACTCCGACTCGTCGACGCCGAGATCGAGCGGCGGCAGGCTCGGGTCGGCGGCCCGGTCGTAGAGCGCCAGAAGTTGCGCCGGCCAGATCCAGGCCTCGGTGGCCTCCAGGTCGGCCCGGGTCCACCACCGGTGCCCCTGCAGGGTGAGCCGCTCCTCCTCGGTGTGTGCCGAGATGTCGATCTCGAACGCGGGGACGACCGCGAGGAAGAACGGCTCCTCCTGGTCCAGGATCTGGTCGGAGTAACCGTGGACGGCGCGGCGACGGGCCAGCGGCCCGACCAGGTCCTCCTCCCGCAACACGCAGCCGGTCTCCTCGGCCACCTCGCGGACCGCGGTCTGCCGTTCGGTCTCCCCGGGATCCACGCCACCGCCTGGGGTGGCCCACCAGGTCACCCCCGGCACGCCGGGGTCGCTGTCCTCGAACAACAACAGCCGGTCGCGGTCGTCGACCAGGATGACCCGGACCGCGTGCCGGATGCGGCGGAGCCGGTCCCGCGGGTCGTCGGGGATCTCGAACTTGCGGCCGATGTCCTCGCTCACGCCCGTCAGCGTACGGAACCGGCCGGAAAACCGGGTGACCACGGCCAGCCGGCCTGGTAACCTCACCCGGCTCCTCAAACCCCCGCCGAGTGATCGGAGGCGCGCCCATGCCTGCGTCGACCGAGGAGGCCGACCCCACCCTCACCGCAACCCTGGCCGCCGAACGCGCCCACCTCACCGACTCCCGGGCCGCCCTGCAGCGGATGCGTGAGCACACCGCGGGACTCACCGCCCTCGGCGGCGACCACGTCTCCACCGAACACCTGAAGCAGACCCTCTACCGGCGGATGAAGGCGCTCGAGGACGATCCGGCGGTGCCGCTGTTCTTCGGCCGGCTCGACTACGCCGAGCGCTGTCGGGGCCGAGACGGACGAGACGCTCTACATCGGCCGCCGCCATGTCACCGGGGAGGCGGGTGGCGAACCGCTGGTCATCGACTGGCGGGCGGCGATGTCGCGGCCGTTCTACCAGGCCCGGCCGGGTGAGCCGATGGGCGTGCTGCCGGCGCCGCCGGTTCGGCTTCTCCGCCGGCGTCCTGACGGCGTACGAGGACGAGGATCTCGTCCGACGCCGTCGAAGCCGGCGGCGTCTCGGAGATCCTCGAGGCCGAGATCGAACGACCCCGCACGGGTCCGATGCGCGACATCGTGGCGACCATCCAGCCGGAGCAGGACAGCATCGTGCGGACCGAGTTGTCCCGCTCGGTGTGCATCCAGGGTGCGCCCGGCACGGGCAAGACCGCGGTCGGGCTGCACCGCGCCGCGTACCTGCTGTACGCCTACCGGGACCAGCTGGCCCGCTCCGGGGTGCTCGTGGTCGGGCCCAACGACAGCTTCCTGTCCTACATCGGTGACGTGCTGCCGGCGCTGGGCGAGATCGATGCGACCCAGGCCACCGTTTCCTCCCTCGTCACCCGAGCGACCGGGGCGCAGATCCGCGGCGCTGGACCCGGTCCCGGCGGCGTTGATCAAGGGCGACGCCCGGATGGCGGAGGTGCTGCGGCGGGCCGTCTGGAGCCACCTCCGCGAGCCGGACGGAGCGCTGGTGGTGCCGCGTGGTGCGTACCAGTGGCGGGTCGGCGGCTACCTGGTCGCCGAGATTGCTGGACGAACTCCGGCGGCGCGGGGTCCGCTACTCGGCGGGGCGGGCCATGCTCCCCCAGCGGCTGGCCCACCAGGTGCTGCTGCGGATGGAGGCGGCCGGCGACTCCCCCGACGACCGGGTGCAGGACGCGGTGGCGCGTAGCCGGCCGGTCAAGACGTACGCCGACTACCTCTGGCCAGCGCTGGACCCGGCGAAGCTGGTCCTCCGGCTGCTGACCGACCGCGACTTCCTGGCCGAGCAGGCCGATGGGATCCTCGAACCGCCGACGAGCAGCAGGCGATCACGATCAGCCGGCCGCCCCGGTCGGTGAAGGCCGCTCGCTGGTCCCTCGCCGACGTGATCTTGATCGACGAGGCGGCCGACCTGCTCGCCAGGACGCCCAGTCTCGGGCACGTGATCGTTGACGAGGCGCAGGATCTGTCGCCGATGCAGCTGCGCGCGGTCGGTCGCCGGGCCAGCACCGGCTCGGTCACCGTGCTCGGCGACCTGGCCCAGGCCACCACCCCGTGGGCGACCCGGTCCTGGACCGAGTCGCTGTCCCATCTCGGACACGCCGAGGCCGAGATCTCCGAACTGGTGGCCGGCTTCCGGGTGCCCGGTGCGGTGATCGACTTCGCCGCCCGGCTGCTGCCCGAGATCGCACCCGCCCTCACCCCGCCGCACTCGGTCCGCCGGCACCGCGGCGAGCTGGACCTGCGGCGGGAACGCACACCGTTGCAGCCGGCGCTGTTCGAGCGCGGTCGCCGAGGCGCTGGCCCGCGAGGGCACGGTCGGGGTGATCGTCGCCGACGCCGCGGTGGCGACGGTTCGGCCCTGGCTGGAGGCCGCCGGGGTGCGCTACGACCTGCTCGGCGACCAGCCGCCGGACTTCAACACCCGGGTCGACCTGGTTCCGGCCATCGCTGGCCAAGGGTCTGGAGTTCGACCACGTCGTACTGCTGGAACCGGCCGACATCGTCGCCGGCGAGGCCGACGAGGTCACCGGTCTGCGCCGGCTCTACGTCTGCCTCACCCGCGCGGTCACCTCACTGATCGTGGTCCACCGGCACGACCTGCCGGACGCCCTCGCCGCCTGAACCCGACCCGCACAGATGCACGCTCTTCTGCATCGGCACCCCATGCATGGGGTGCCGAGCGCGAGGGTGCGCCTGGGAGCGAGGCGGCGGTCGTCAGCTAACCGGGTTGGGCGGTTCGGTGAGCGGTAGCCGGACCTGGAAGCGGGTGTCGCCGGGCTTCGAGATCACCCGCAGGTCGCCGCCGTGCCGCTGGGTCACGACCCGGTAGGAGATGTCGAGGCCCAGTCCCGTCCCCTCTCCCGTGGGCTTGGTGGTGAAGAACGGCTCGAAGATCTTCTGCTGCAGCTCCTCCGGCACCCCGGTCCCGGTGTCGCAGATCTCGACCAGGATGCGTTCGCCCTCCAGGGCCGTCCTGATCGTCAGGGTGCCGCCGTCCGGCATGGCCGCGACCGCGTTGTCGATGAGGTTCGTCCACACCTGGTTGAGCTCCCCCGGGTACGCCGGGATGGCGGGCAGGCCGTCGGCGAACTCCTTCACCAGCTGGATGTTGCCGTTGTGCTTGATCTTGTGCAGCAGCATCGTGACGGTGCTCTTCAGCCCCTCGCGGACGTCGATCTCCTGATGCGGTGCCCGGTCCAGCTGGGAGTACTGCTTGGCCGCGCCGACCAGGGTGGAGATCCGATGGGTCGAGTCCTCGATCTCGTTCATCAACTGCTCGGTGTCGAGTGCGTACGCGACCCAGTGCAGGCCGTCGCCCAGCAGGTTGTCGGGCAGGGTCTCGGCCACCTCGTCCAGCCAGCCGACCTTGACCCCGGCGGCGACGAACGGCGGCGCCAGATCCCAGCCGTCCTCCACCCCGTGGTCGTCGAACCAGTCGCTCAGCTCGTCCTCGGCCTCGGCAACCTGCATCGGGGTGAGCTCCTCGGCCTTGGCCATCTGCTCGACGGCTGCCTCCTGCACCTCCATCAGCATGGTCAGGGCCTTCGGATCCACGTCGGCGTTGGCGAGGTGCCCCAGCTTCCCGCGCATCTTGCTGACCCGCTCCCGCAGGGCGGCCGTGGCCCGGACCGCCGCGGCGGCCGGGTTGTTCAGCTCGTGCGTCAGCCCGGCCGAGAGTCGACCGAGGGAGAGCAACCGCTCCCGCTGCCCCACGATGGCCTGGCTGGCGCGCATCCCGATCACCATGCCTTCGAGCATGTGCATCGCCATCGGGAACCACAACCGGATCTCGTCGCCGAACTCGGCGGCGTCGATGACCCAGTACTCGCAGTCGGTGATGGCCTGCACGCTGCCCGGGTAGCGGTGCTTGTCCTCGGTCTTCAAGAACGCCTGGGTGGCCCCGGAGTAGACGCCGCGCTGGTCCGTCCGCACCGTCTCGACGTCGGTACCTTCCACCTTGCGGTACATCGCCATCGTGCCCGTCAACAACACGAAGAAGCAGGTGGCGTCCTCGCCCTCGCTGTAGACGGCGGTGCTCGCCGCCCGGGTCTCGACCCGGCCCTTCTCGCTCAGCCACGCCAGCTGATCGTCAGACAGCTTCTCGAACAGGAAGAGCGTCTTCAATTCTTCGGGGGTGAGGCGGGGAGTGTCACTCATGGGCGGATTCCTACGATTCCTAGTTCTCGGCGAGATAGCGATGGACGAGGGTGACCGCGAGCGCGCCTTCGCCGACGGCAGAGGCGACCCGCTTCACCGACTGGGCGCGGACGTCACCGGCCACGAAGACGCCCGGCAGGCTGGACTCCAACAGGTACGGTTCCCGGTCCAGATCCCACGTCGGCAACGCCGCGGTGTCGGCCAGGTCGGGCCCGGTGAGCACGAAGCCGCTACGGTCCCGGACGATCTCCTCCGGCAGCCAGTCGGTCAGCGGCGCGGCCCCGATGAAGATGAACAGGTGCCCCGCGTCGACGACCTGGCGGCCGCCGTCGAGGTTGTCGACGAGCGTCACGCACTGCAGATGATCAAGGCCCTCGCACTTGTCGATCGAAGTGTTCGTCCGCACCGTGATCTTGTCGATGCCGCGGATCTGCTCGATCAGGTACGACGACATCGAGCGCTCGAGGGAATCGCCGCGGACGACCAGGGTCACCGCCCGCGCCACCCGCGAGAAGAAGACCGCCGCCTGGCCGGCCGAGTTCGCCCCACCGACGATCAGGACATGATCGTCGGCGCAGGCCGCCGCCTCGGTGGCCGCGGATCCGTAGTAGACGCCTCGGCCGACCAGATCGTCCACCCCGGACGCCCGGAGTTCCCGGTAGCTCACTCCGGTGGCCAGCACGATCGTGTGGGCGGCGATCGCCGAGCCGTCGTCGAGCTGGATCTCCCGCAGCGGACCCTTGGCGTTCAGCCCGGCCACGCTGCGGGCGGTGAGGATCTCGGCCCCGAACCGGACGGCCTGCCGCCGCGCTCGGTCGGTCAGCTGGCCACCGGACACCCCGTCGGGGAACCCCAGGTAGTTCTCGATCCGGGAGCTCTGCCCGGCCTGGCCGCCGGCCGCGCTGCGCTCGATGACCACCGTCCGCAGCCCTTCCGACGCCGCGTACACCGCCGCCCCCAGACCCGCCGGGCCGCCACCGACGATGATCACGTCGTAGAAGTCCACGTCGGGTGTCGTACTCAGACCCACGGCCTCGGCCAGTTCCGTCAGGGTCGGCTGGACCAGCGGCCGGCCGGCCTCGGTGATCACGATCGGCGCCTGCGTCTCGTCCGCCCCGGCGGCGATCAGCAGTCGCTCACCATCGGGTTCGTCGATCCGGTACCAGCGGTAGGGCACCTGGTTACGGGCCAGGAAGTCGCGCACCTCGTACGAGGCCGCCGACCACGGGTGGCCGAGGATCTTGACCTTGTGGATCGGGCGGCGGGCGTCTCGGCGCCAGCTGTTCAGCAGGTCGTCGACCACCGGGTACAGCTTCTCCTCCGGCGGTTCCCACGGCTTGAGCAGGTAGTGGTCCACGTCCACCACGTTGATGGCTGAGATGGCGGCATTCGTGTCTGCGTACGCCGTCAACAGCGCGCGCCGCGCCTGGGGCACCAGGTCCATCGCGGCCTCGAGGAACTCGATCCCGTTCATCCGCGGCATCCGGTAGTCGGCGAGCAGGACTGCGACGTGCTCACCCCGCAGCACCGTCTCCTTGATCGCCTCCAGCGCCTCGTCGCCGCTGCTGGCGCGCAGGATTCGGTAGTCCGCACCGTAGCGGCGGCGCAGATCCCGGGCGACCGCCCGCGACACCGACGGGTCGTCGTCGACGGTGAGCAGAACCGGTTTGGCCTGTCGGGTTCTCCTCCCTCACGCGCCGACCTGGTCGACGTAGCACCAGCGCCATCGCTCGCCCGGCTCCGCTGACGTGATCACCGGATGCTCGCTCGCCCGGAAGTGGGCCGTCGCGTGCTTGGCCGGTGAGGAGTCGCAGCACGCGATGCGGTTGCAGGTCAGGCAGCGCCGCAGGTGGACCCAGCGTCCGCCCACGGCCACACAGTCCTCGCATTCGGCCGCGAAGTCGACTTCGGTCAACGGTTGGGCCTGAAGATGCTCACAGGTCGCCACGGCGATCTCCTCTCGCAATTTCACCCGTTGCAGCCTAGGCCGCCGATCAACCGGTGACCTCGCGGGGAGCCAGCCGGGAGACCTTCCGCCGGCGCAGTCCGGCCGCATTGAGCCGGGCCACGATCTCTCGGCTCGGGACCACGGTCGCTCCGGCGGCCACCGCGGCGTCGAATCGCTCGGCGATGACGTCGTAGTGGTCCCGCTCGAACGCTCGCGGTGGGATCCCGAGCGAGCGGGCGAAGGCGTGCAATTCCTCGTACGAGGTGTCGCTCACCAAGTGCGACCAGAGCCGACCGTGTCCGGGCCAGGTCGGCCGGTCAACAAGAATTGTCACCTAAGACCGTCACCCGGCCCGGGCGATCGCATCGTCCACGAGGTCCCGCCAGGTCCGGACGAGGTCCGCATCGAGGTAGGCCTTGTACGACTGCAGCGGCCGGGTCTGGGCGTCGAGATGGAAGGCCCGGACCCCCGCCCGCACCAACCACGGCACGTGTTCTGGCTGCAGTCCGCCGCCGGCCATGATCAGCCGCCGGGCGAAGGGGTCGGCGCCGGCTCGGGCCAGCAGCTCCTCCAGACCCTCTTCGACACCCCGGGCCGAGCCCGCGGTGTGGACCTGGTCGAGTCCGGGCAACGCGTGCAGGGTGCGCCAGGCCCGGTCGGTGGAGATGCAGGCGTCGACCGCGCGCGAGAACGTCCACCCGACCTCCGGCTGCGGTCCGAGGATCTCGGCCACCACACCTGCGTCGACCTCGGTGTCGGCGTTGAGGAAGCCCAGTACGAATCCGTCGGCGCCCACCGAGCGGTAGCTGCTGACCAGCCCGTGCAGCCGGGTCGCCTCGCCACCGTCGGTGCTGTACCCGTCGCGCAGTCGCAGCAGCACCCGCAGGGGCAGCCCGGTCGCCCGCCGCACCTGACCCACCAGCGCCGGCTCCGGAGACCGCCCGCCCTCCTCGACCGCGCCGAGCAGCACGACCCGATCCGCGCCTCCCGCCTCCGCGCGTTCGGCGTCGGCCGGGTGCAGCACCTCCACCTCGAGCAGGCCTTTCACCCGTCGAGCTCCTCGATCCGGGCCAGCGACGGCCCGCAGGTGTCCCGGAGCTCGGCGGCGACGACCTCGGCCTCGCCGAGCACCCGGTGCACATTGCGCCAGCCGAGTTTCGTCAGGTCCTCGGTGCTCCAGCCGCGGTCGGACAGCGCGGTCGTCAGGACCGGGTAACCACTCACGTCGGGCAGACCCACGGGCATCACGTCCACCCCGTCGTAGTCGCCGCCGATTCCGATGTGGTCGATGCCGGCCACCTCGCGGATGTGTTCGCAGTGGGCGACCACGTCGGCGAGGGTGGCGTCCGGGCGAGGTACCCGATAGGACTCCAGGTAGGTGCCCATGGCGTCGAGGTCGCGGATGTCGACCCCGTCTGCCCGAGCCGCCGCCTCGAGCTCGACCTGCCACTCCCGGACGGCGGGCGAGAGGAAGGACGGCACGAACGTGACCAGGCACGCACCGCCGTTGCCGGGGAGGCGGGCCAAGATGTCGTCGGGCACGTTGCGCGGATGATCACAGACTGCCCGGGCTGAGGAGTGGGAGAAGATCACCGGCGCGGCCGCGACGTCGAGAGCGTCGGACATGGTGTCGGCGGACACGTGCGAGAGGTCGACCAGCATCCCGAGCCGATTCATCTCCCGTACGACCTCGCGGCCGAACTCGGTGAGTCCGCCCGCCACCGGTTCGTCGGTGGCCGAGTCGGCCCAGTCGGTGTTCTCGTTGTGGGTCAGGGTGAGGTAGCGGACCCCGAGCCGGTACAGCGTCCGCAGGGTGCCGAGGGAGTTGTCCAGCGAGTGGCCGCCCTCCGCACCCAGCAGGCTCGCGATCGGGCCACCGGCGTTGACCGTGACCTCCAGCCCCTCCGCGGTCGTGACCAGGGCGAGGTCGTGCGGGTAGCGGGTGATCATGTCGTAGACCGCGTCGATCTGTTCCAGCGTCGCGGTCAGCGCGGTCGCGCCGCGTAGGGTGCAGGGCACGAACACGGACCAGAACTGACCGGCCACGCCGCCGCGACGGAGCCGCGGCAGGTCGGTGTGCTGCTGGGGTTGGGGCTGGGAGATGTCGACGGCCCCGAAGTCGTAGCCGACGCCTCGCATCGCCCAGGGCAGATCGTTGTGTCCGTCGACGATCGGAATGATCGGTTGGTCCGCCACCCGGTCATCCTCTCGCATCCACACTCAGCACCAACAGGCTTACCATCGACCATGCGGGCGAGGGTCGCGTACCCACGGTCCGGCGGTCGGTGCCGACGCCGCTGGATCCTGAGCCTCGCATCCCTGCTGAGCCTGGCGATGATCACCGGCTGTTCCTACTCCAGTTCCGAACCCGGGTTGTTCCAGACCCAGGCTCCGGCCGACGGCTCCTCCGGCCCGAACGACTTCCCGCCGCCGTCGCAGCCCCCGCCGCGACCGACGAACCCCGAGCTGCCGGTCGCGGGCGACGCGGTCTGGACCAGCAGCGAAGGCCTCCGGCTGACCACCCGGACCGCGGTCCACGCGGTGCGCCGGATGGCCGGTGCCACGGTCCTGGACTGGTCGCTCACACCCCTGTCCGCCCCAGGCCTGGAGCCCGGCCAGAAGGTACCGTCCTGGGTGGATCTCGGGCTCGGCAAGACCAGCGGCGGCGACGTCAACGCCCTGCTCCTGGACGCGGCCACCGGGCGGGCGTATCGGCCCTTGCAGCATGCGAGCCGGCGGCAGTTCAACCACTGCCTGTGTACGCCCCCCTGGGTCACCCAGCTCGACCTCCGCATCGGGGAGACCCGACTGTTGCAGGCGACGTTCCCGGCCCTGCCCGCGGCGACCAGGTGGGTCGACGTCAGCCTCACCACGCTGCCGGTCTTCTCCCGGGTGCCGGTCACGCCCGTCGGCCAGGTACCGACGGCCACCGCCCCGACCAATCTGCAGCGAATCGTCGACGAGTCGGCCCCGCTGGCGCCGCCGTACCACCTCAGCGCGACCGACCGCAGCGGGGCCCGGCGGGTCCAGAGCATCCAGATCGACGCCATCGAGGCGGGGCCGACGTTCACCTCGTTGCGCTGGACCCTGCGCTCGCTCACCGACCAACCGAGTGTCAATGTCTTCCCGCCCGGCCCGCCCGTTACCGTCGCCGCAGCGACCGAGTTGCCCCCGATCAACCCCTCGACCGCCAGCGGCCCCCAGTTGCGGGCGGGCGGACGGACGTTGTCGGCGCTGCATCTGAGTTACGCGATGCTCGGCCGGCGTTACGTCGACTGCCTGTGCACCGGGTTCGGACTCTGGGCGACGACGCTGCGCCAGGCGGGGGGCAGGGCTTCGGTGACCACGATCTATCCGCCGCTGCCGCCGGGCACCCCCCGGGTCGACGTCGTGCTACCGGAGGCCACGACGATCTGGCGACTGCCGGTGACCGCCGCCTTCGACGGCTCGGCCCGGCTCGGCGCTCCACGCCCCGCCAAGGTGGACCGGTGGCACTACCGGGAGGACCAGCCGCCCGCCGGCTGGAGTACCGCGGACTGGCCGACGCCGCTTCCCGACCCGTCTCAGCTGGGCGATTACGACGCGTTCGTGGAGCGGCTGCTCCCGTCCTCGTCCCGGTGAGCCGAGTCGTGCCGGACGTGGCTGACGTGCTGCGCCACGATCACCTCGAACGCGTTGCGATCGACCCGGAAGTCCACTGGTGTCGAGGTGAGTAGCTCGCCGTCGAGATTGACCTGTTGCTCCGAATCGGTGGTCAGCCGGAGCGCCCGGGTCGTCAGGTGGTGGACGTCGTCGTGCTCGATGATCGTCCCGTCCCGGACCAGCCGGCGCATGCTCAGATGGTCCTGGACCCGCCCGGTCTTGATCAGGTAGATGTCAAGGCTGTGGTCGTCGATCTCCGCGTGCGGAGCGATCTTCTGGCCACCGCCGTAGTACCGGCCGTTGCCGATCGAGACTTGGAGCAGATCGGTGAGGTCGAGCGGATCGTGATCGCCGTCCGGAAACTCCAGGTGCACGGTGAACGACTGGTGCCGGCCGTACGCGACCACTGTCGACACCGGGTACGACAGCGGCCCGAGCGCCTTCTTCAGGGCAGGTTTGAGCGCCTGGGTGGAGCCGACCGAGAGACCGAGCGAGGCCACGTTGACGTACGGGAGCTCGTTGGCCCGGCCGAGATCGATGTCGACGACCTTTCCGCCCGCGAGGATGTCCGCGGCCGCTTCGATCTTGGCGGGGATCTCCAGCGTGCGGGCGAAGTCGTTCGCGGTGCCGAGCGGGATCACACCCAGCACGGGACGCTCCTCGATCGGAAGCCCGGCCAGGACCCCGGCCGCCCGCCCGAGTGTGCCGTCGCCACCGCCCATCACGATCAGCCGGCAGCCGTCGGTGGCCGCGCGCCGGACCGCGTGCGGCAGGGCCTCCGGATCCTTGATCGCCTCGCAGCGCAGCAGCGTGAGGCCGCGCGCGATCAGCGCCTCGCGCGCCGGTGCGTACGCCTTCGCCCCGGTTCGCGACGCGCCGTTCACGAACAACGCCGTACGGTCCAGTAGCTCCCGAGCAATCACGTGCGCAACGGTACGTCTCCGGGAACCCGCGTCAGCGGGCGACGCGATAGCTGGCGACGATCACTCCGGAGCCGGAGGCCTTGCTGGACACCAGGTCGAGCTTCGTGTACGGCCCGCCCGGCTCCAACAACCGCATACCGGAGCCCAGCACCAACGGGGTGATCAGCAGGGTCACGCCGTCGACCAGTCCGGCGTCGAGCAGGGAGCGGGCCAGGCTGCCACTGCCCAGCAAGGTGAGACCGGGTCCGTCAGCCTGCTTCAACCTCGCCACGGTCTCGACGGCCTCCCCCGCGAGCAGGTGGGAGTTGTTCCAGTCGAGCGGACCGGTCAGCGTGCGTGACGCCACGTACTTCGGCGAGTCGTTCATGATCGCGGTGAACGGGTTGTCCGCCGGACCGTGCCGCCACCCGCGCTCCATCTCCTCAAACGTCCGCCGGCCGAACAACAGCTCCCCCGGGCCCGCCGTCCCGGGCTCCATCGTCACCGCGTCGTTGTACGGGCCGAACCAGCCGCCGTGGGCGAACCCGTCCTCCGGCGCGGACGACGCCTGCATGACGCCGTCCAGGGTGACGCTCTCGAACACATGAAGCTCTCGCATACCTGGTCCTCTCCCGAGTTGCTACTCTTGTTTCAGGACAATTTACTCCTAACTTAGGACTAGTCAAGTGAGCGAAAGGACCTACGGCGATCCCTGCGGGGCCGCCCGCGCCCTGGACGTGATCGGGGAGCGCTGGGCGTTGCTGGTCGTACGCGAGTTGCTGCTCGGCCCGAAGCGCTTCGCTGGCCTGCTGTCCGGGCTGACCGGGATCAGCCAGAACGTGCTGTCCCACCGGCTCCGCGACCTCGAGGAGGCGGGAGTGGTGCGGCGGCGCCGACTCGGGCCCCCGGCCCACGCGACGGCGTACGAGCTGACGGAGGAGGGCCTGGCCCTCGAGCCGGTGTTGATCGCCTTGTCCGGGTGGGGTCGGCGCCGGCCGCTGCCGCCCGACGCCGAGCTGAGCGGCGACGCCTTGATGCTCGCCCTGCGGACCAGCGTCGACGACGACGAGCTGCGGGTGCGTACACAGCTGGACCTGGACGGCGACCAGCTCGTCCTCGATCTCGACGACGGGTCCCTGAACGTCCGCCGTGGCACCGCTGACGACACCGATCTCGGCCTGCGCACCGATCCCGCGACGCTGCGCGCCCTGGCCTTCGCGGGGCTGCCCGTCACCGACGCGCTAGCGGGGGGCCGGCTCGGGCTGACCGGCGACCCGGCCGTGGCCCAACGCCTGTTCGACGCCTTCCGACGCTGACGGAGCGCCGTTGGCGGGAGTCCGGCGCGTTTCCGCGATCATGGGCCGGTGCGAATCGTGGCCGGAGTGGTGCCGATGGCCGGACACGTCGGACCGATGTCGGGACTGATCGCCGAACTGGTCCGCCGCGGCCACGCGGTCCGGGTCCACACCGGCGCCCGGTACCGCGACCGGTTCGCGCGACTCGGCGCGGACGTGCTGAGCTGGTCCACAGCGCGCGACTTCGACGAGGAGCGGCCGGAAGTCACGTTTCCCCGGGTCCGCGGCTCCAGTCTCCGCCGCTCCATGACCTTGGTGCAGGACGCGTTCCTCGGCACGGCTGCTGGCCAGGTCGCCGATCTGGCGAGGGCGCTCGACGCCGAGCCGGCCGACGTGCTGATCGGCGAGGTGTTCACCCTCGGGCCGGGACTGATCGCCGAGCAGCGTGGCCTGCCGTGGGCCAGCGTGAACGCGCTGCCGCCGAACGTGTTGAGCCAGGAGTTGCCGCCGCCGGGTTTGAACGTCGCGCCCGCCCGGGGTCCGCTCGGCCGCCATCGTGATGTCGGTCTGCGCCGCGGCTTCGAGCTCTTGACGGCCGGCCTCCACCGGCGCTACGACCACATCCGAGGCGACCTCGGGCTGCGCCGGTCCCGGGGTCCTTTCGGTACCGCGTTCTACTCGCCCTGGCTGTCGCTGCTGACCGGTGTGCCCTCGCTGGAGCACGCCCGGGGCGACTTGCCGGAAGCGATGCACTTCGTCGGCCGACTCCCGGTCGCGGGCCGGACCGGAGCGTTACCGACTCCCGCCCAGGGCCAGCGGCCGTTGGTGCTCGTCACCCAGGGCACGCACAACACCGACCCGCGCGACCTGCTGCAACCGGCCGTTCTGGGGCTGGCCGGTCTCCCGGTCGACGTCCTGGTCACGACCGGGCGAACCGGAGTGACCGACCTCGGCATCCCCCCGCCGGGCAACGCCTGCGTGGTGGACTTCGCCGACTTCGACACCGTGCTGGAACGGACGGCTGTGCTGGTCGCGAACGGCGGATGGGGAGCCCTGCTCGAGGCGCTGTCCGCCGGGGTCGCGATGGTGGTCGCCGGGGGCGACATCGACAAGCCGGAGAACGCCCGCCGGGTGGCGCGAGCCGGCGCCGGGATCGACCTCCAGACGGGTCGACCACGACCCGAGACGATCGCGTCCGCGGTGCAACAGGTGCTCGCCGATCCTTCGTACCGGATACGAGCCGCCGCGATCGCCACCGAACTGGCCGCCCTCGGCGGCGCCGGACGCGCCGCCGACCTGGTCGAGGAGCTCGCCGAGACTCAGGCGCCCATCTTGAGACGATCGGATCCGTGGGCCCGGCTCTGACCCGCGCCGCCGTTCGACCCCGAACCCTTCAGGACAAACACGAAGGGCGGCCCCAGTGGGACCGCCCTTCGCGTTCGGACTGTTCAGCGAACTGGACTCAGAAGTCCATCCCGCCCATGCCGCCGTCGCCACCGGGAGCAGGCGCAGCCTTCTCCGGCTTGTCGGCGATGACAGCCTCGGTCGTGAGGAACAGGGCCGCGATCGAGGCCGCGTTCTGCAGCGCCGACCGGGTGACCTTGGCCGGGTCGATGACGCCGGCCTTGATCAGGTCCTCGTACTCGCCGGTGGCCGCATTCAGGCCTTCGCCGCCGGTCAGACCCCGGACCCGCTCCGCCACGACGCCGCCCTCGAGGCCGGCGTTGAAGGCGATCTGTCGCAGCGGGGCCTCGCAGGCGGTGAGCACGATCTGCGCACCGATCTGCTCGTCACCGGCCAGGTCCAGCTTCACCGACTGGGCCGCGTGCAGCAGAGCCACGCCGCCACCGGCGACGATGCCCTCCTCGACGGCCGCCTTGGCGTTGCGTACGGCGTCCTCGATCCGGTGCTTGCGCTCCTTGAGCTCGACCTCAGTGGCCGCGCCGACCTTGATCACCGCGACGCCGCCGGCCAGCTTGGCCAGCCGCTCCTGCAACTTCTCGCGGTCGTAGTCGGAGTCGGAGTTCTCGATCTCGGTCCGGATCTGGTTGACCCGACCCGCGATCTGGTCGGACTCGCCGCCGCCTTCGATGATGGTCGTCTCGTCCTTGGTCACCACGACGGAGCGCGCGGTGCCGAGCAGTTCGATGCCGACGCCGTCGAGCTTGAGCCCGACCTCCTCGGAGATGACCTGACCGCCGGTCAGGATGGCGATGTCGGTCAGCATGGCCTTGCGCCGGTCACCGAAGCCCGGGGCCTTGACGGCCACGGACTTGAAGGTGCCACGGATCTTGTTGACGATCAGCGCGGCCAGGGCCTCGCCGTCGACGTCCTCGGCGATGACCACGATCGGCTTGCCGGACTGCATGACCTTCTCCAGCACCGGCAGCAGGTCCTTGAGGGCGCTGATCTTGGAGTTCACGATCAGCACGTACGGGTCGTCGAGCACGGTCTCCATGCGCTCGGTGTCGGTCACGAAGTAGGGCGAGATGTAGCCCTTGTCGAACCGCATGCCTTCGGTGAGCTCGAGCTCGAGGCCGAAGGTGTTGGACTCATCGACTGTGATGACACCTTCCTTGCCGACCTTGTCCATGGCTTCGGCGATGATCTCGCCGACGCTGGAGTCACCGGCGGAGATCGAGGCGGTGGCCGCAATCTGCTCCTTGGTCTCCACGTCCTTGGCGGTGGCGGCCAGCTCGGCCACCAGCGCCGCGACGGCCTTCTCGATGCCCCGCTTGAGAGCCATCGGGTTGGCGCCGGCGGTCACATTCCGCAGACCTTCGCGGACCATGGCCTGGGCCAGCACGGTGGCGGTGGTGGTGCCGTCGCCGGCCACGTCGTCGGTCTTCTTGGCGACCTCCTTGACGAGCTCGGCGCCGATCTTCTCGTACGGATCCTCGAGCTCGATCTCCTTGGCGATGCTCACACCGTCGTTGGTGATGGTGGGCGCACCCCATTTCTTCTCCAGGACCACGTTGCGGCCCTTGGGGCCGAGGGTCACCTTCACGGCGTCAGCGAGCTGGTTCATCCCCCGCTCGAGACCGCGACGTGCCTCGGTGTTGAACTGAATGAGTTTGGGCATGTTCTGCGCGAGTCCTCCCGCGTGTCGGCGCAACTGCGCCGACTAGTTGGCGTCTTGGGTTATGCCCCGCCAGCGATGCCCGCGACGGACGCCCTGATCACTCAGGACTCACCGCTTGGTGAGGTGGCACTCTCCTATGGGGAGTGCTAAGTCTGTTTTAGCACTCGACCCCTACGAGTGCAAACACCCCCCGGGGATCGGCAAAGTTGCCGAACCGGGAATGGATAGCCGCGCGATGCGGTTGCCGCTAGTCATGGCCCAGTCGGAGATCACCCGCGCCAGCGTCGGACTCCGCTCCGAGCGCGGGCCCGTCCTCGGCTCGATCATGCTGAGTGTCGGGCTGATCGCCATCGACGCCACCATCCTCGCGACCGCGGTGCCCTCGATCGTGGAGGATCTCGGCGGCTTCAGCCAGTTTCCGTGGCTCTTCTCGGTGTTCTTGCTGACGCAGGCGGTCACCGTCCCGATCTTCGCCAAGTTCTCGGATCTGATCGGCCGCAAGCCGGTGATGTTGATCGGCATCGCCGTCTTCGTGCTGGCCTCGATCCTTTGCGGCCTGGCCTGGAGCATGCCGGCCCTGATCGCCTTCCGAGCGCTGCAGGGCATCGGCGCGGGCGCGGTCCAGCCGACCTCGATGACCATCATCGGCGACCTCTACACGATCGCCGAGCGGGCGAAGGTCCAGGGCTATGTCGCGAGCGTGTGGGCCGCGTCCTCCGTGGTCGGTCCGACCCTGGGCGGGCTGTTCGTCGACTTCGTCAACTGGCGCTGGATCTTCTTCATCAACATCCCGCTCGGCTTCGTGGCTTTCTGGATGCTCAACCGACACTTCAGCGAGGACGTCCACCGCACCCACCACAAGATCGACTACCTGGGTGCGGTGCTGCTGGTGCTGGGCACCTCGCTGGTCATCTTCGCGTTGCTCGAGGGCGGGCTGCTGTGGCCGTGGCTGTCACTGCCCAGTGCCCTGCTCATCGGCACCGGGACCGCACTCCTGGTCGTGTTCGCCCGGGTCGAGCGGCGGGCGGCCGAACCCATGCTGCCGGGCTGGATCTTCCGGAACCGGCTGATCACCTCCACCATCGTCTCCAGCGCCGCGGTCGGGATCATCTTGATCGGGCTCACGTCCTACATCCCGCTGTACGTGCAGACCGTGCTCGGCACCGGTGCACTGGTCGCCGGGTTCGCGTTGGCCGGACTGACCCTGGGTTGGCCCATCGCGGCATCTGTCGCGGGACGGATCTACCTGCGGATCGGTTTCCGCAACACGGCCCTGATCGGTACGGCGCTGGCGCTCGCCGGTGCCGGATTGCTGCTCACCGTCTCCCCCGCCTCGGCCGTCTGGCATATCGGGGTCATCTGCTTCGTCATCGGCCTCGGCATGGGGCTGATCGCCAGTCCGACCCTGGTCGCCGCCCAGAACGCCGTCGAGTGGCAACACCGGGGCGTCGTCACGGGCTCCACGATGTTCGCCCGATCAATGGGCAGCGCGTTGGGCATCGCGATCTTCGGCGCCATCGCGAACGCTGTGCTCGCCGGGAAGCTGACCGGCCCCGAGGCCATGAGCGCCTCCGACATCCCGCCCCCAGCCATCGACGCCGCCCTCGGCTGGGTCTTCGTCGGCGTCGCCGTCACCACCGTGGTGATGCTGATCGGAGTGCTCTTGATGCCGCGGGGCGACCGGCCCGAGGGCGACTGACGCGTCTTGGGAGCGGTTGGCTGGCGACGTACGATGCCAAGATGCCGCAGCGGAGCGGGTGGGTGGCGAACAGGTCCGCACTGCTCGCCGCGCTCCTCGCGGGGTGTCTCGTCGCCGGGTGCAGCTACGACAGCTCCGAACCCGGGCTCTTCGGCGATGGCTCCGATCGAGACCGCGACCGGGATCGGCCGCGGATCCGCAACGATCCGCCCGCGTTCGATTGGCCGAACGTCCGCAACGACGACCGGCGCATCAACTCCGCGTTACCGGTCGTGGGCGAAGAGATTTGGACCACGGCCGACGGCACGCAGCTGACTCTTCGCGTCGCCGTTCACGCCGTACGGCGGATCGAGGGCGCGACCGTGCTGGATTGGTCCGTCACCCCGCTCAGCGCTCCCGGATTGCGCGTCGACGACGTCGTCCCCTCGACCGTCGAGCTCGGGCTGCGCCGCTTCGACGAGGGCAACACCAATCTGTTCCTGATCGACGCCTTGCGCCGCGACCTGTACCGACCGCTGGTCCACCGCAACATCTCCCGGCGTTGCCTGTGCACCCCGGTCTGGCGGGCGCAGCGATCCCTGCGGATCGGGCAGACGGCGGTCCTGCAGGTCGGATTCCCGGAACTGCCACCCGACGTCACCGCCGTCGACGTGGACGTGGCCACGGTCCCGGTGTTCGCGGGCGTACCGGTGACCGCGATCGGTCAGGTGCCGACGGCCACCGCGCCGACCGACCTGAACCGTGCGGCGGAGAATCCGACTCGCCGACTACTCGGGGACACCACCTACCGCGGCCAGCGGTTCCGGATCGAAGTCGTCCGGGTCGTCGCCCGGGGGCACGTCACGTCACTGCAGTGGGTGATCACGTCGCTCAGTGCGGGGAGCGGTCTGGACGAAGCCGACGGGCTGCCGTTCGCCGACCCGTCGCTGCCTATCACGTACAACCGGATCGCCGCGAGCGGACCGCGGCTGGAGAGCGCCGGTGCCGTACACCGCGTGAGTCTGGTCTCCAGCGAGCTGACGTCCGATCGCACCTCGGAGTGCCTGTGCAGCGACCTGCGGATCTGGGCGAAGTCGTTGCGTGAGGCGGGTGGCAACGCGACGGTGATCTCCAACTTCCCGGCGCTCCCGGCCGGCGTCGAGGAGGTCACGGTCCGGCTTCCCGGCGTCGGTGCCCGGCAGTTCCCCGTGGACCGCGACCCCGGGGTGCAGCGGTCCGGTACGCCGCTGGTCCGGCCGGTCGCGTTCTGGCAGGAGTGGGAATCCCCGCGTAGTTGGTCCCCGCACGCCTGGCCGACCTTGCTGCCGGACAGCGCGCAATTGGTCGACTACGTCGAGGTACGCGACCGACTCCTACGGTGACCATCGAACCGTCCCGACGAAAGAGGGGCTTGTTCGAGGGAACCAAGGCCGATCGGGATCGTCTTCGCCTCAGCCAACGCGGACACTGTCGGTGATGGCAGTGAGGTCTTCGGCGGGGGTGGCGATGAACAACGCCAGGTAGTTGCCGAAGGAGATGACCTGGAAGCCGAACTCCTTGCCGTTCAGCTCGGCGGTGTCCGTGATCCCGGGCTGCCCGGCGAGCTCGTTGGCGGTGGGTGTGCTGTTGGGAGCCAGCTGCTTCAGCGCTGCCCGCATCGCCAGGCGCGCGGCTTCGGCGTTAGCCGGCTTTTTGATCACTTCGACGACGAAGGCGCCGGAGGTGGCCGCTCCCCGCTTTCCGCAGCGCCACCCCCGGTAGCTGCGATAGGTCTTCTTGTCCTCTTCGTTGCCGCGGATGTCTTCTTGCTCGGGTTTGCATGGCATCGTCCAGCTGAGCGTCCCGTCGGCGGCGGTGACCTCCTGGCTTTCGGAGGGCGGCGAGTCGCTGCTCGTCGACGGCGATGCCGGCGCCGGAGACAGGCTGCTGGCGGCCGGAGAAGCAGCCGGGGTCTGCTGAACTGCGGTTTCTGCTGGGCTGGGCTGGGTCGGCCCGGCGGCGCCGGAGCACCCGCCGAGAAGACCGAGCAGGGCGACGGCTGCTGCGACGATGACTCGGGTACGCATGCGCGAACCCTAATCCCACGATACGCCGGCAGGAGAACGTGGCGACCGGTGAGTTTTCGCTGAGGTGTCGGTCTACCACTGTGACCACGAACGAGACGATGAAACGAGACAACGAGGAGCAGCTCATGGGCGCGACCGTCCTTTACATGTCGGTGTCCCTCGATGGATTCATCGCTGGACCGAACGTCGGGCCGGGCAACGGCCTGGGTGACGGTGGCGAGCGATTGCATGAATGGGTGCTCACCGGGGCCGAGAACAGTGGCAGCGGCGTGCCGGCAACCGTGTCAGGCGGCATCAACGGCCAGATCGTTCAGGAGTTCATGTCCACCGGCGCGGTCGTCGCCGGACGCGGGACGTTCGAGCCGGCGGGCGGATGGGGCGGCGACCATCACGACCACGTGCCTATCTTCATCTTCAGCCGGCACCAGCCCGGGATCGACATCACGTCCTGGCCACTGGTCAGCTATGTCGACGATGTGGAACTCGCTTTCAGCCGAGCCAGAGCGGCGGCGGGTGACAAGGACGTGCTGGTCCACGGAGCAGCGACGGCGCAGCTTGCGCTGGCTGCGGGCGTCCTCGACGAGCTTGAGCTGCACGTGGTTCCGGTGTTACTCGGCCAAGGGCGGCGACTCTTCGACAACCTTCCTGCCAGGCACATCGAGCTCGAGCGGACCCGCGTACTCGAAGGGGAGGGTGGCGTCAACCACCTGCACTATCGGGTGCACCGCTGACCACATCCGAGCCGCCGGGTGTGAGGAGTGCGACCGGCATGGCGCGCCCAGCCTTCTTCTCATAGTCCGCGAACCCTGGGTTCTCGGACAGTACTTGGGCGAAAGCCTCGTCGCGCTCTGCACCCGAGAGCACCCGTACCGCAACCTCGCGTCGTTGGTCTCCTAGCTCGACAGCGGCAAGCTCTGTGGCGCGCAGGTTCTTGAACCATTGCGGCTCCTGAGCCATCCCACCGGCAGAACCCACCACCAGCCATCCGCCTCCGCGCTCGAAGTAGGCAACCGGATTGCTGAAGGGCTGGCCGCTGCGACGCCCGTTGACGGTCAGGATCATGACCGGCGAGCCGCCCCTCGAGCTGGCTCCGATCCTGCCTTTGCTCCTGCGGTACAGCCATACGCCGCCGCGATTCGCCATCCGCCAGATCGCCTTTCCGACGCGATTCATCGGCTTTCCCCGCCACCAATCGGCCCGACCACCGAAAGCCCGATGGCTTGACACATGGATTCCGGCGAAGAAGCAGTCGCGACCACCACGCCCGATTCCAGCAGCGTTCTACGAAGGTTGCGATTCACGCTCCGCCCGCCCGACTCGAGTGCGCTGCCGTCATGTTCGTGATCTTCCAGACGCCGTCGACGCGGATCAGGTTGACGAGGTCGACCCAGTAGTCACCGAGACCCCACTCCGCGGCCTCGAAGCCGAGCAGAACATTGGCGATGTCGCCGGCCTGGAGCAGCGAAATGATGCGGCAGTTCGCCTCGACCTTCTCCGAGGCCCAGTTCTCGAAGTCGTCCCAGATGCGCTTCTTCACCAGGCTCCCGTCCGGCGTTGTGTAAAGCAGCCAGGCGTCATCGCGGAAGGCCTCCCGAAACAGGGTCGGATCACCCTTGCCCCAGTTGTCTGCGTAGATGTGCATCACGCGCACGATTTCGTCGCGATCCGGTGCGTCTTCGGGCCGGTATTCCCTCCCAGCAACGGTTTCCACCATGTCGGTCCACCCTTCTCGGCGGCAGCCATCGCAGTCATGGCTCGAACCGCGACCAGCGTCCTCCCGAGGCTATACCTGGCTCTGTCGCAGCTCGGTCCAGCGTCGAAACACTCCCTCGGCCAGCGGCCGTTGACCCACCCATCACTCTGGACGAAGCCAGAGCGGCCGGCTGTCACGGGAGGACGCCAACTCGTTCCTCCTGCTGGAATCTAGAGAGACGACGAATCGATCGTCAGGTCAGACCCGTTCGATCAGCCGAGCGAATGTTCCCAGCGCCAGACCTCGCCGACCTCGGGGTCGTGCTGCGTGGTCGTTCGATCGAAGCCGGTCTTCGTGAGCACTCTCGTCGACGGATTGACGCCGGCCAGCGTGTGCGCGATGACAATCGCGACGCCGTCGCGGGCGGCCCGAGCGAGGAAGTACTGCACGGCCGCAGTGGCGATGCCCCGGCCCTGACGCGACGGCGACACGGCGTACCCGATCTCCACCACATCGTCTGTCGGCGGACCCTTGAACCCGCCGATGCCGACCAGCGCCCCGTCGTCGTCAAAGAACAGGTGCGTGCCCCAGGGGTCCTCGGAGCGTTGCCGGGCGGCGGCTACGGCGGCCGGCACCGCCTCCGGAAAGCCTGACCAATCGGGCTCAACGGCAATCCCGAAGCGACTCGAGAACACCGCGTCGCTCTCCGCGAGCGCCACGAGCCAGTCGAGTCGGGCGGGCGACACCTGGACCACGACGACGAGTGTGGCAGCGTCCGCGCAGCACTCCAACCCAACGTGCTTCGTCGACGGCAGGGTCGACGGACCGCGCCTCACTGGACGGTCCCGGGTAGCGCGGTCCGCCTCGGTGCGTCAGCTTTGCCGTCAGCCTGCCGTCAGCGCAGCGTCACCGTTGGGTTCGAAGCTTTCGTCATGACAGCGAACGACTCCGACAGGCTGATCCGAAGGCTCATCGGCGGAGAGGCCACCGCGGCCGTCGAGATCTTGTGCCGGGCTCAGGCCAGCGAGGACCCGGTTGTGGTGGTGGCGGCGGCGCTGGTCGACCCCGGAGCACCTGTGCTGCTTGCCAGAGCAGACGAGCTGGCCCAGACAACCCGGGAGCGTCAACTCGTCGCGATCGCCGCAGCGCACCTGGCTGGCGACCGTGACCTGGTGGACGCACTCGCCCGGGACCACCTCGTCAACCATCCCGACAGCCTCCTGGTCGCCTGGATCGCCGCTGGCGCACCACAACCCACCACATCCGTCTTGTCCGAAGCCAACCCCAGACAGGAAAGTGAAAGATCATGAATCCCAAGCTGACCGCGGCCTTGCTGATCACCGCTGCCGTCGTGACCAACATTGCCTTCACCGTGTTGGGCACCGTGTTCAACTACCCCGATGTGCTCAAGGAGCCGGTTGTGGAGATCCTGGCCAAGTTCCGCGCTCACCAAACCACAGTGACGGCATGGTTCGCTCTGATGGCCCTCTCGGCGGCGCTGATGGGCCCGATCGCCGTCGGCGTCGGGCGACTCTCGAACCATCCCGCGATGCGGGCCGCGGTCCCGGTCGGCATCGCCGCCGCGGTCGTTCAGGTCATCGGTTTGGCGCGTTGGCCGCTGCTGGTGCCGGGATTCGCGGCCGATGGTGCCAGCGCCGATCCTGCGATCGCGGCCGCGGCGCGCGACTCCTTCCAGCTAGCCCACCAGATCTTGGGCAACCTCATCGGGGAAACCTTCGGCTACCTCCTCACCACCGCCTGGACGCTCCTGGTGGTGGTCGCCCTGCGCCGTGGCTTCGCCGGTCTGTGGTTCACCTTGCTGGGGGCTGTGTCGGCGGTGCTGATCGTGGCCGGAGCACTGTCGCCCCTCAATCTGGCGCTGATCGACGACGCCAACTTCATCGGCTACGTGCTGTGGAGCGGCTGGCTCGTGATCTTCGCGATCCTGCTCCTGCTCGGCCGACCCCACGCCGGTCCAACCGCAACCGAGCGCGCCCACGCTGACCCTCACTCGCGCTCCCATTCCGCAAGGTGATGATCTCCATGAACTCCTCAACCCCCGACCGACGCGTGCTCGTCTCGTGGCTGATCTGGACCGCCGGATTCCTCGCCTTCCCCATCGCCGGTGTTGCCGGCGGCGTGGTCGCCGGTCGCGTCGACAACGCCATCGCCGCTTTGGTGGCCGGCCTCACCACGGGTGCCGTCATCGGCACCGGACAATGGCTGGTCAGCCGCGGACGGCTCCGGCCAGCGGCCTGGATCCTGGCTACGACGCTCGGCATGGGTGCCGGCCTGGTCCTCGGCGCGACTGTCGTAGGTTTCCGGACCTCGCTCGCCGACGTCGCGGTCATGGGTGCACTGACCGGCGTCATACTCGGCGTCGCCCAAACCGTGGCGTTGCCGGCGCAGACCCGACGACGCTGGTGGTGGGCAGCGGCCATGCCACTGCTGTGGGCGCTCGGCTGGATCGTCACCACCCTGGCCGGGATCCCTGTCGAGGAACAGTTCACCATCTTCGGCGCCAGCGGCGCTCTCACCTTCTCTGCCCTCTCCGGGGTCCTCCTGCAGCAGCTGCTACCCGCTCGCGCCGCGCCCAAAGCCACTGCCAACCGCCCGACGGTGACCGCGCGCCCGGCAGCCCCATCGAAGGACAACGCATGGAGAACGTCTACATGTACGGCCGGCCGGCCGGACGGCGGCTGACCGAGACCTGCGACTACGCGGCCCATACCAAGAAGGGCCAGGTGCGGCCGGATGGCCCACGAGCTGCTCGCCGCCCATCAGGCCGGACGGGTTTCGGTCGCCATCGGACGCGCCTCCGATTACTTCGGGCCACGTGGTGGCGCGCAATCCAACCTCGGCGACCGGCTCTTTCCCGCCGCCCTCGACGGGAAACCCGCCAGCGTTCTCGGCGACCCCGACCAGCCCCACACCTACACCTTCATTCCCGACATCGGCGAGGGGCTGGCTGTCCTCGGCGAGCATCCGGATGCGCCGGGCAGGTATGGCATCTCCCGAACGATCCCCGCACCCGCACTACCCGGCAGCTGGTCGAGGTCGTGTTCCGTCTGGCTGGGCAACCCCGTACTCGAGTACGCCAGATGCCGCCCTTGCTGCTCCGGCTCGCTTCGCTCACCAACCGCACCGTGCATGAACTGCTGGAAATGCAATACCAGTTTGAGGAACCCTTCACTTTGGACAGCAACAAGATCACCACCACCCTCGGCATTCAAGCCACACCGATCGAGCAGGCCTTGGCCAACACCCTGGCCACCTACCGAGCTGCAACCGGTGGCGACCGCTCCAGGCCCAGCCTCTGCTGAATTGTGGGCATTGGACGACATGCCGGTTCAGCGCCGACTGTGGTGCACCTGCCGGCGACCTCCGTCGCCTAACGCCATCTGTCCACCACCCCGTGGCCGCCGCTCAGCTCAGTAGCTGGCGCACTTTGGTGCTGTCGAGCCGGTCATCCTCGTCGAGGACGTGGGCGACGTGTGGCGCGAGCATGTCGGCTTGGCTGAGCAGTGCCCGGGCAGATCCTAAGTCGCCCGCTTCGGCGGCCAACCGCGCCAGCGCATCAAGTGCGGAGACCTGGATCTCGACGTCGTTGTTGACTCGGGCCTGCTTCAGGACTGCCTCCAGTTCAGTGGCGTCGTCGCGGACGGCTGCCAGAATGCAGTCCGTCAGCAGGGCGGACTCGCCACCTCCGGCGGAGGCATACCAGCGCTCGTTCTCCTCCAGCAGCGCTATCGCCTCCGATTCGGCGCCGTTACGGCGAAGCCGGGCGAGGTTGAGCCGTGCGGTGGCGGCGAGGCGGCCGTCCCCGCTGGCCACGGCCTCGCCGATCGCCTGCTGATAGGACCCGGCGGCATGCGAATCCCGCATCCGATGCTGCACTCGGGCCAGCGAGGCCCGGTGCAGTGCGGCTTGGCCGAGGAAGCCCAACCTGGCCGACTCCTCGGCGGCGCGTCGCAGTGCTCGGGCAGCATCGTCGAAGCGGTGCTCGGCTTGCGCGATGCCACCGAGCATCGCCTCGGCGTGCACGAGTCCCCACGAATCACCGAGCGGAGCCAAGATGGCGACGGCCTCGGTGGCATTGTGCGTCGCGCTGCCGGTGTCGCCGAGCATGAGTGAACCGAAGGCGCCGAGCAGGAGGCTGGCGGCGGTGCACCACCGCAGACCCAGCGGCCGGTACGTCGCCAGGCTCGCCGCTGCGGTGCTGATCGCCCGCTCGGGACGACCCTGCTGGAGGGACAGAAAAGCCTGGTGCCGGTCGACGTCTGCGGTCAGCACATCGTCGGCCAGCTCATCGGCAAGCGTCCGAGCCCGGTCGAGATCGGCCTGAGCCAGCACCACGTTCCCGGCCGACGCCTCTAGCCATCCGGCGAGCAGGAGGCCGGTAGCGCGGTCGCGAGCCGAGGTCTCGTTCGACAGCGCGTTTCGTACGCGGGCGGCTCCGGCTGTGCCATCTCCGAGGACCACCCAGGTCCAGCCGAACCCATTGGCGATGAGCACGCCGAGTTGGGGATGGTTGTCAACACACCAGGCCAGCGCGACATCTACGTTGAGCCGCTCGGCTCGCGCAATCGACAAGCAGGCCGGTTGCAGGTCGCTGCGTACATGCTCCTTGCACCACGCACCCGTTTCGGCGTACCAGGCGGCATGGGCCGCGGCCGCGGCATCGGCCTGTCCCGACTCGCGCAGCCGCTCAGCGGCGTACGCACGGATGCTGTCGAGCAGCCGGTATCGCACCTCACCACCCTCCACATTGTCGACGCTGACAAACGAGCGGTCGACGAGCCGACTGATCGTGTCCAGCACTGACGCCGCCGGCACGCCTAGCGAAGCCACCACATGCACGGTTGCGGCGAGCGACGCACTGCCGGCGAAACAGGAAAGCGCCCAAAGCCCGCGCTGATCGTCAGGGAAGAGCAGCTCGTAACTCCACGCAATCGCCGCCTCCAGAGCTCGACGCCGCTCCGGACGACGGCTGCTCGGGTCCTGGAGCAGGGTGAACCGGTCGTCCAGCCGACGGGCGATGTCGAGCACCGACAATGACCGCAGCCGCGATGCGGCAAGCTCGATCGCCAACGGCAACCCGTCGAGGCGGCGGCACACCTCCTCCACGACGGCGGTGGTTGCGGCGTCAAGCACAAACCGGCGAGGCAACTCCTGGGCCCGGCGGGCAAATAGGACGACGGATTCGTCCTGCGTCAGCGGCTCAAGCTGATACCGATACTCGTCCTCGAGACCAAGTGGTGCCTGGCTGGTCGCCAGCACCCGCAATTCGGGTAAGGCATCGAGCAGTGACGTCACCAGTCGGGCCAAGGAGTCGAGCACGTGTTCACAGTTGTCCAAGAGCAGCACCGTCCCCGCAGCCGACAAGCGCTCGCGGACCGCCTGGTCGCCACCGGAAATGTGCAGCGTGTCCGCCACCACACGGGACAGCACCGCCTTGGCATCGACAGCGTCGAGGCGCACCAGCCACACCGGAGCCGGTGGCATCAGGTGGCCGGCAACCTCGATGGCCAACCTGGTCTTGCCGACACCAGCGGGACCGACCACGGTCACCAGGCGGTGCAACGCCACAGCAGACATCACCTCGGTGACGTTGACAGCCCGACCGATGATCGGCGTCGCAATCGACGGCACGTTCCCCGGCAACGGCATCGGGCGCACACCGCCGGAGTCGAGCTTGCTGTCGTGCTGCAAAACCTGCTGCTGCAGCGACTGCAGCCCGCTACTCGGCTCGACGCCCAGCGACTCGACCAGGTGTCGCCGCACCCTCGAGTAGGCCGCGAGTGCATCGGCCTGCCTGCCGGCCCGGTAGAGCGCCGTGATCAACGCGGCCCACAATCGCTCGCGCAGGGGGTGCGCCTCCAGCAGCGACTCCAGCTCAGCGACGACCTCACCCCCAGCACCTAGATCGAGCCGCGCGGCCATGACGTCCTCGACCAGGCCGAGGCGCACCTCCTCCAGACGCGTACGGTGCGGCGACGCCCAGTCACCAGCGTCGACGAGCACGTCGCCGCGGAACAGCGCGAGCCCCTCCAGGGCCCGCTCGAGCGAGATCGCAGGGTCATCTGCTGCCCGGGCCGCGACACTCGCGCCGGCCAACTCAACCACCCTCCAGGCGTCGACGGCTTCTCGGGGGACAGCGAGGATGTAACTGTCACCAGTCCTCACCACCAGACGCGTGTCCCCCAGCGCACGACGCAGCTGGGAAACCTTCGAGTGCAGCGTGTTCGGCTCAGTCGGCTCGGCCCATAGGTCCTCCAGGATTGCATCGGCCCGCACCCCCGCACCCGTGTCCAGCGCCAGCCGAGCCAGCAGCTGGGTGGTCTTGCCGGCCGGCAGGCCCAGCCGTACGCCGTCTCGGCGCGCCTCGACTGCCCCAAGCACAGCCACGGTGAGCACACGCCGAGCCTAGAACCCGATCGGCACCCCGAGCGGGGAAGTCGCTAGAACCCGAACCCTCCAGCTCCCGCACCTGACGGGCCTCCGGCAGGGTCCGCCTGCGGCAATCATGGTTTCGGCACTTCAGGTTGGTGCGCCAGTGATACTGGGACGATGCTCCACCGCCATCCGGTGCTCAGTCTGCTGACCGGCGGGTACCTCGCGCTCGTCGCCTGGATCACCCTGACCCCGCAGGCGTACGCCTCCGAGCGCATCTCGATCATCTACCGGGTGCTCGATGCGTTGCACCGGCGCGGCTACCTGCTGGCCATCGACGAGAGCCGCCTGGAGTTCTTGGCCAACATCGCACTATTCGTGCCGATCGGAATGTTCTTGCTGCTGCTGTTCGGCAACCGCCTGTGGTGGGTCGCCGTCGCAGCCTCGTTCGCGATGACCATCGCAATCGAGACCGTACAGCGCGTTATCCCCGGTCGTGTCTCGGACGAACGCGACCTGCTCGCGAACGGCATCGGCGCCCTCATCGGCGTCCTCGTTGCGCTGGTCCTGACCGCGCCCACCGCGTTGCGCCGTCGCCGCCAGCGACGGGCCCGAGCGGGCCGCGACGAGCCGGTGGCTGCCGGCTGACCGCGCCGCCGACTTTGGAGCTGCCTCGCGTCGGTGCTGGCCTACCCTGCGCCGCGGGACTGCTTAGTCCGCGGTGAGTTCGTCCTCTTCCGTAGGCGCCAGCTGCTCGATCAGCGAGACGACGTCGGCGATGGAGTCCACCACCCAGGTCGGCCGGTACGGGAAGCTGGGGATCGCGGCGCGCTGGGTGGATCCGGTCAGCACGAGGACCGTCCGCATGCCGGCCTCGATCCCGGCGATCACGTCGGTGTCCATCCGGTCCCCCACCATGACGGTCGACTCCGAGTGCGCGTCGATGGCGTTCAGGGCCGACCGCATCATCAAGGGGTTGGGCTTGCCGACGTAGTAGGGCTGGATGCCGGTGGCCCGGGTGATCAGCGCCGCCACCGAGCCGGTGGCCGGCAACGGTCCCTCCGCGGACGGGCCGGTGGCGTCGGGGTTGGTGGCGATGAACCGGGCGCCGCGCTCGATCAGCCTGATCGCCTTGGTGATCGCGGTGAACGAGTAGGTCCGAGTCTCTCCCAGCACCACATAGTCCGGGTTGGCCTCGGTGAGGACGAATCCGGCCTCGTGCAGTGCCGCCGTGAGCCCGGTCTCGCCGATCACGTACGCCGAGCCGCCGGCGCTCTGATCGGCGAGGAACTTCGCCGTGGCCAAGGCGGACGTCCAGATCGACTGCTCGGAGACAGCGAGACCGCTGGCGTCCAGCCGGGCCCGCAGGTCCCGGGCGGTGAAGATCGAATTGTTGGTCAGGACCAGGAACCGCCTGCCGTGATGCTCCAGCGCGTTGATGAAATCGTCGGCCCCCGGAATGGCCCGCTCCTCGTGGACCAGCACACCGTCCATGTCGGTCAACCAGGAGTGCACCGGCTTGACGTCGCTCATGGGCCCAGGCTGTCAGACTGCGGTCATGCCTGAGCCGCCGCTCCCGGACCCGGCAGTGATCGTGCTGGCCGGGGCCTCCGGTTCGGGCAAATCGACCTGGGCCGCCGAAGGCTACCGGTCAACCGAGGTCGTCTCCTCCGATGCGTTACGGGCCGTCGTGGGCAGCGGGACGGGAGATCTCGACGCCACCGGCGACGCCTTCGACCTGCTCGACCGGATCGTCGACGCCCGGATCGGCCGCGGCCTCACCACCGTGGTCGACACCCTCGGACTGGATGCGACCCGACGGCAGTCCTATCTCGCCCGCGCTCGGGCGGCCGGGCTGCCGGCCGCGCTGGTTCTCCTCGACACGGAGCCGCGCCTGTGCCGGGAGCGCAACGCCCGCCGGGACCGGCCGGTGCCGGCTCCCGCGCTCGCCGCTCAATTGAAAAAGGTGGCGGTGCTGACGGCGGCCGGCGAGGCCGAGGGTTGGGACCGGGTCGTCCGGGTCACCGCGGCGGCGTCCCCGGAGGTCACGATGGGGTCTGCGCCGGCCGCCGCGGCCTCGCCTGCGGCCACTTTGTCGGTGATCTTGCAGGTCTCCCGCTTCGAATGGGGTGAGCAGCCCGGGCCGTGGCTGCGGGACCTGGCTGCGGCGGCCGCCGACGTCGGATTCGACGGCTTGGCCGTGATGGACCACCTGATCCAGATCCCACAGGTCGGACGGGCTTGGGATGCGCTCCCGGAAGCCTTTGTGACCTTGGGTTTCCTCGCCGGCCAGGAAATCGGGCTCCGGCTCGGCACCCTGGTCTCGCCGGTGACGTTCCGCGCTCCCGGCATCATCGCCAAGACGGTCGCGACCCTCGACGCCCTGAGCGGCGGTCGGGCCTTTTGCGGACTGGGCGCCGGCTGGTGGGACCGGGAGCACGCCGCGTACGGGCTCCCCTTCCCACCTCCGGTCCGCCGCCTGGACGACCTGGAGCGCAGCATCGAGATCCTGCGTGCGCTGTGGGCACCGGGCACCAAGGCGCACACGGGGACGTACGCCGCGTTGCCCGAGACCACCTGCTACCCGCGGCCCATCGGTCGGATTCCGATCATCGTCGGCGGCTCGGGCGAGCGCCGGACGCTGCGGATCGCGGCGGCCCAGGCCGACGGCTGCAACGTCTCCTCGAACCCGGCGACGCTGCCGCGCAAGGTCGCCGCGTTGCGCCGGCACTGCGAGGAGCTAGGACGCGATCCGAACGACGTCGAGGTCACCGTACTGGACCTGCCGGTTATCGGCCGGGACCGCGAGGACACCGCGGCCCGGGTGGAAAGACTGCGCGGACGCACGCCGGCCGCGACGTACGTCACCCGGCATCACGCAGCGTCGGCCACCGATCATGCGGCCCGCTACCGTGCCCTGGCCGCCAGCGGCGTCGGCACCGTCTTCTGCGCGTTGCCGGACCTGACCGGCGCCGAGGATCTGGAACGCTGCCGACCGCTTCTCGCGGGCATCCGATGACTTCTGCGCTCGAGCCGTATGAGTTGTTTCTGCCCGCTAGCATTTATGCTGATGCGGCGCTTCGGAAATACCTCCTTCCTCAGGACGGTTTGCGCGGTGGTCGGGATGGCGATCGCTCTCTCCGGATGCGCTGCGATCAGGTCTCCCAAACCTGATCCGGCTGCGCCCACCCCCGGGCGCAGCTCCTCCCCCACGACGCCCCCGGCGGTTCCCGGCGGCGATCCGCCGCCGGCGTCGACGCAGGCACCGCCGATGGGCCTGGACGTCCGCTACATCGACGAGGACGGCAACTTCAAGGTGCTGCGGGTGGACGACCTCAAGAGGTAGTTCCGCCGGCCGAGCCCGAGCGGGCAGAGGAACCGGCCTTCACCCCCACGACCGGGCAATCGGCGGAGAGCAGGATCGCCTGCGCGGAGCTTCCGGTGATCAACTTGCCGACCGCGCTGCGCTTGCGCAGTCCGATGACGATCATGCCGGCGCCGATTTCGGACGCGGTGGTCAGGATGCTGTCGGCCGCGGGCAGGCCGTCGGTGGGTCGCCGGATCTCGTGCTGGACACCCTGTTCGGTCAACTCGGTGTCGAGCGCGTCGATGTCCTGCGAGGTTGCGAACTGCGGGTGGGAGTAGTCCCCATTCTTCCCCGTGTTGACGACGACCAACTCCCCGTTGACTAGCTTGGCGTGCTCCTTCGCCCAGTCGATGGCCGCCAGCCCCTCCGGCGTCGGAATGTAACCCACAAGGATCTTCATGGGGGCAACCCTAGGGGAGCCGGGCCGGGCTTCCTCACGGCAACCGGTGGATGGCCAACGGCAGCACCGAGGTGGCGCCGGCATCAGCCAGCAACGCCCCAGCCACCGTCACCGTCCAGCGGGTGCGGATCGTGTCGTCCACCAGGAGCACCGGGCCCGAGAACGTGACGCCGGGTTCGAGTTCCGTCCGGTACAGCAGGTCCTTGGCCCGCACCGCCGACGCCGCGTCCGCTGTCGGCGGGGGGCCGGTGACCCGCAAGGCCTCGACCAGCGGCAGCCGACCGACGTCGGCGAGATGTGCGGCGACCGAGCGGACGAGCTGTGGGAACCGGCGCGACGGCATCGGGACCACCGCCACCGGCCGTTGCCAGGAGCTGGACCAGCGGCGCAGCACATCGACCATGGCGCGCAGGACCTCAGCCGACGCCGGCTGATCGCGGACCCAGAGGCGTTCCAGTTCGGCGCTCCACGCCGGGTCGTCGGCGAACGCCAGCGCCCGACCCTCGGCCAGAAAGGCGATCTTGCCCTTTCGCCCGGGCAGCCCACCGGCCCACAGCTTGCGGGGTTCGACGATCACGTCCAGACCCCGGAAGAAGCGCTGCGCCGCGGCGACCGTGTCCGCACCCGGTCGGGCTCCCGGCTCGGGCAGTTTCCCGGTGCAGACCGAGCAGCGCCCGCACGGACCGGGATCGGGATCGTCCAGGGCGCGCTGCAGGAACTCCATCAGGCAGCCGGCGCCGGCCGCGTACGAGCGCATCAGGTCTGCCTCGGCGGCCCGGACCTGTTCGAGCGCGGCCCATTTGGCGGCATCGAAGGACCAGGGTCGGCCGGTGGCGAGCCAGCCCTCGCGGAGTCGCTCCGCCGAGCCGTCCACGGCGAGGATCTTCAGCAGGCCCTCCACCCTCGTGCGGCGGATGCCGGTCGCCGACTCGATCCCCGGCACGGACTGCGGTTGGTCGGCGATCACGTCGAGAATCTGCTCCACCTGCGCCTCGTCGGGGATGCCGGAGGTGGCGAAGTAGTGCCAGATCCGCTCGTCGGACTCGGCCGGTACAAGTACCGCCAGCGCGTCGTCCAGGGCCCGGCCCGCGCGTCCGACCTGTTGGTAGTAGGCCACCGGGGACGCCGGTGAGCCGAGATGCACGCAGAACGCGAGGTCCGGTTTGTCGTACCCCATCCCGAGGGCCGAGGTCGCGATCAGCGCCTTCACCTCGTTGCGTCGGAGCCGGTCCTCGAGTTCCTCGCGGTTGGTGGTCTGCCCCGAGTACGCAGCCACGTCGAGCCCGAGGCTGCTGAGAAAACCGGCCACCCGTTCGGTCTCGGCCACCGTCAGGACGTACACGATCCCGGATCCGGGCAGGATGCGCAGCGCCTCGGCCACCCAGGCGTACCGCTCCAGGGCCGACAGACCCGGAACCACCGCGAGCCGCAGCGACGACCGGGCCAGCGAGCCCCGCAACGTGACGGTGTCGGTGCCCAACTGTTCTGCGACGTCACGGGTGACCCGCTCGTTCGCCGTCGCGGTAGTGGCGAGCACGGGGGTGCCCGGGGCGAGCGCAAGCAGCGTCCGAGTCAGCCGCTGGTAGTCGGGCCGGAAGTCGAAGCCCCAGTCGGAAACGCAGTGCGCCTCGTCGATCACGAGCAGCCCGCAGGCCCGCAGCAGATCGGGCAGTTGCGCGGCGAACGAGGGATTGGCCAGCCGCTCGGGTGAGATGAGCAAGACGTCGATCGTCCCGCCGCGCAGCGACGCCAGCACCTCGGCCCAGTCGTCGACGTTGGTGGAGTTGACGGTGGCGGCGCGCAGACCGGCGCGTTCGGCGGCCGCGATCTGGTCGCGCATCAAGGCGAGCAGCGGCGAGACGACCAGGGTGGGCCCGGCACCGCGCTGGCGCAGCGCGGCGGTCGCGGCCCAATAGACCGCCGACTTGCCCCAGCCGGTCGCCTGCACCACGAGCACCCGCCGGCCGTGGTCGACGAGTTCGGCGACTGCGCGCTCCTGGTCCGGCCGCGGACGCGCGTCCGGACCCGCCATCGCGGCGATGGTGCGGGCGAGTACGTCGGCGGTCGGGCCGGCGTTGATGGTCGGGCTCATGTGCTCATCGTGCCCGCCGCGGCCGACAGCGGGCCGGCGAGCGGCGAGTTATCCACAATCGGGTCCACGAATGCGGTCCGCGTCGCAGCACCGGATACGACCAGAGCCCGACCGGTTTCGTTCGTCAGCCGCCCGCGACCGCCGGAATGATCGAGATCTTGGCGCCATCGGCGACCGTGGCATCGAGGCCGCCGATGAAGCGGACGTCATCGTCGCCGAGGTAGACGTTGACGAACCGCCGGAGGGCGCCGGTGTCGTCGACGATCCGGGCCTTGATGCCCGGGTGGCTGGCCTCCAGCGAATCCAGCACCTCCCGCAAGGTCGTGCCCTCCGCCGTGACTTCACCCGCCCCGCCGGTGTAACTGCGCAAGATGGTGGGGATCCGCACGGTTGCACTCATCTGCGCCCTCAGCCCTTCCGGTCGGTGCTTGTCCAAAAGCTGGTGAACGCCTCGTACCGAGGCGGGATCGTGGTCTTGGGACCGACCCTATCCGCGACCGCGTCGAGCGTCTTGAGCCCGTCGCCGGAGTTGATCACCACCGTCTCCGCGGCCGGGTCGAGCAGGCCCTCGGCGATCAGCTTGTCGGTCACGCTGACGACCACCCCGCCGGCCGTCTCCGCGAAGATCCCCTCGGTTCGGGCGAGCCGCAGGATCCCGCGCACCACGGCGCTGTCGTCGACGTCGGCCACCGCGCCCCCGGTCCGACGAACGGTGTCGAGCACGTACGGCCCGTCGGCCGGGTTCCCGATCGCCAGCGACTTGGCGATCGTGTCCGGCCGCACCGGCTGGACGACGTCGTGTCCGGCCCGGTACGCCTGAGCCACGGGCGAGCAGCCAGTGGCCTGCGCGCCGAAGATCCGGTACGGCTTCTCCTCCACCAGGCCCAGTTCGATCAACTCGGTGAAGCCTTTGTCGATCTTGGTCAGCTGAGCGCCGGAGGCGACCGGGATGACCACCTGATCCGGCAGCCGCCAGCCGAGCTGTTCGGCGATCTCGTACGCGAGTGTCTTGGATCCCTCGGCGTAGTACGGCCGGACGTTCACATTCACGAACGCCCAACCCTCCTCCTCGGCCGCAATCTCGCTGGCCAGCTTGTTGACGTCGTCGTAGCTGCCGTCGACGGCGATCAACGTGGTGTCGTAGATCGCGGAGGCGATGATCTTCTGTTGCTCGAGGTTGCTCGGCACGAACACCACCGAACGGATCCCGGCCCGGGCGGCCGCCGCCGCCACCGCGTTGGCGAGGTTGCCGGTGGAGGGACACGCGAGCACCCGGAGGCCCAGCTCGCGGGCCGCGGACAGCGCAACGGCGACCACCCGGTCCTTGAAGGAGTGCGTGGGGTTGCCGGAGTCGTCCTTCACCCAGAGTTGGCGCAGGCCCAGGTCGTCGGCCAGGTGCCGGGCGTCGACGAGTCGGGTGTAGCCCGGATCGGTGGACCGGAACGAGGCGATGTCGGCGGGGACGGGCAACAGCGACGCGTACCGCCAGATCGACTTGGGTCCCGCCTCGAGCTGGGCCCGGGTGATGGTCGGGAAGTCGTATCCGACCTCGAGCGGGCCGAAGCACTCCAGGCAGGCGTAGAACGGGCCGAGCGGGCTGTGTTCGCCACAGGCGCGGCAGATCAGGTGGGTGGCGTTGCCAAAGGCACCCGGGCGACAGCCGGTGGGTGCAAGTTCGGTGCTGACCGCAGTCATGATCAGGTCCTTCATCATCTGTCGCGATCGGCTCTCGATCACGCCGGAGTTGGCACCATGGCTGAGGCTGCTCAGTCGGTTGCCGGGGAGTCCGCAGGCCGGTCCCTCGTCCCCTCTGGATGAACTGTTCTCAGACTAGGCGAACGGCTCTGTGCCGCGCATGCTGCGTCCGTATGGTGGGCGTGTCGTCCACTTGCTGAGACGCGGCGCGGAGTTCCGCAGGTCAACCGTGCCGACCAGAGAGCGAGGACGATAGATCCATGCCTGCCCGACCCGAGACCGCGCCGCAGACCACCGGCCAGTGGTTACGGGTGGCGGGCAACGCGATCAACCTCAGTACGCCGCTGGGTCTGCTCATCGCCGCGGTGGGACGCGCCGAACTCCGACTCGGGCCCCGAGGCCTGATCCTGGGTGAGCGCTACCGGCTGCCCTTTCCGATCGCCGGCGCCTTCACCGTCGGGGATGTCATCATCACGCCGGAGACCTTCCCCGAACTGGGGCAGCAGTACCCGGACCTGCTGACCCACGAAGAGCTGCACTGCTGGCAGTACTTCTACGCTCTCGGTCTGCCGTTCCTGATCGCGTACCCCTTCGCCATGGGCTGGTCGATGCTGCGGACCGGCGACCGCGCGGCGGGAAACATCTTCGAGATCCACGCCGGCCTGGACAGTGGCGGCTACCAGCGCCATCCAACCCGACCGATCGGCGTCGGGATCCGGGATCTGGCGGGGCGGGTGAAACAGGCCGTGCTCTCGCGCCGGGCCTGACGCCGGCTCGCGTACTCAGCGCCAGTGGATATCGAGGGTCTCGGGGCCCGAACTGCGCCGGGTTGTCGACAGATCGGCCTGCTCGATCGCCCAGAGCCGGTTCGGCAGGGCCAGCGCCGGCCGCGGGGAACAGGCGCGGGCCTCGGCAAGCAGTTGCTGATAGGCGATCCGGTTCCCGATCTGCCGGGTGGCGGACATGTAGGTGTCGGTGGCGATGAGATGCCGCAACCGCTCGAGATCGGCCCGCAGCCGCTCCTCGCGCTGGACCTGTCGCAGTTCGGCCCAGGCGATTTCCTCTTCCGGATCGCCCTCGCGCTTTCCGTGAGCGGTCATCCAGGCCGAGAACCGTTCCCAGCGGTCGGCAAACACCTCGCCCCGTTCGGGCGTATGGCTGAGCAGGAAGCCGACAGCGACGAGGAAGAGGGCGACGACCAGCCACGAACTGAACTGCAGCGTGTCGATCACGGCGCCTCCCCCACGTCGGAGAGTTCGTTGGGTGTGGCTCAGCTTACTCCCCGACGGCCGACAAGGCGCCGGCTGGACTGGTCAGGCGTCGATCGTGAGGTCGATCCCGAGCCGCTTCGCGGACCGGTTGCGCTGCCGGGTCGCGCGCAGCCGGCGGAGTCGCTTGACCAGCAACGGGTCGGTGGCCAGTGCCTCCGGTCGGTCGATCAGGGCGTTCAGCACCTGGTAGTAACGGGTCGCCGACATCTGGAACCGGTCGCGGATCGCCTGTTCCTTCGCACCCGCGAACTTCCACCACTGCCGTTCGAAGGCCAAGATCTCGGCGTCGCGGGCGTTGAGCTCGCCGACGGGTACGCGTACGGAGTCGGTGCCCGGGTCCATGCGGTCATGCTAGGGCGAAATCACATCGATGTCATTCGTCCGCCCGGTTCGTCGTGCGCTTGACTGGGGCAGGTGAGTGAACCAGCTCTGCGGCCCGTGCGTTGGGGAATCCTCAGTACCGGCCACATCGCCTCCGTGTTCGCGCGGGATCTGGCCCTGCTGCCCGACGAGGCTCGACTCGTCGCCGTCGGGTCGCGGAGCCAGGGCAAGGCCGACGACTTCGCCACCACGTACGGATTCGCGCGCGCCTACGGGTCGTACGAGGAGCTGGCCGCCGACCCGGACGTCGAGGTGGTCTACATCGCCTCGACCCACAACGATCACCTGCCATCGGCTCGGCTCTGCCTGGAGGCCGGTAAGTCCGTCCTGGTGGAGAAGCCCCTGACCACGTCGGCGGCCGACAGCGAGGCGCTGATCGGACTGGCCCGCGATCGCGGCCTGTTCTTGATGGAAGCCCTGTGGAGTCGGACCAACCCGTTGCTGCGCCAAGGCGCAGAGCTGGCCCGGTCCGGGGCGATCGGGCCGGTGCGACACGTGAGCATGTCGTTCGGCTTCGCCTTCGACGGGGACGAGTCCCACCGGCTGCTCGACCCGGCGCAGGCCGGCGGGGCGATCCTCGATCTCGGGGTCTACCCCGCGCACTTCGCCGATCTGTTCCTCGGCGAACCGGGCGAGCTGTCCGGCGCTGGGGTGCGCGGCGGTACCGGAGTGGAGATCCACGCGGCGGCCACGCTCAGCTATCCCGCGACCGCTGCCCGGCCGACCGCCACGGCCGCCCTGGTCTGCTCCCTGGTCACCGACCTGCCGGTGCGGTTGGAGGTGTTCGGGGAGCAGGGATCGCTGACGTACGAGAGCGCCATCCTGCCGCCCAAACTCACGCTGCGCCGGCACGGCGAAGACGAGCCGCACGACTACGTCACCCAGTGGCCGGGCGGTGGCTACACCTTCCAGGCGCAGGAGGTGATGCGATGTCTGCGGACCGGCGACCAGGAATCGCCGCTGGTGCCGTGGGCCGACACCCTCGCCGTGGCGCGGACCCTGGATCGCTGGCTGGCGACTGTTCCCGAATGAACCCCGCCCGCCAGGTGCGGCGGGTTGGCCGCGCGGCTCGCTACGCTGGCCCGCGTCGCTGGCGTGGCGCAATTGGCAGCGCACCCGCCTTGTAAGCGGGTGGTTGGGGGTTCGAGTCCCCCCGCCAGCTCTCCTCGATGGTCGTTGACCGACCCGTTCCACCCATGGGTCGCTGACCGACCCCTCCCCCATGCTCAGTCCGGGGGATGATCACGTTCCCAGCATCGCCGGTGCAACTCGTACAGACGGTCAGCGAACTCCGGTGCGGGACCCCCGACTTCGACTCCGGGGGCCACGTCCTGCACCGGGATGGGTCGCACGGCTGAGGGCTCGGCGCCCCAACCTGCGCGCCAGTCGGTGAGCTGACGAGACGATGCGGCGTAGACAATCCGGCCGAGCGCGACCCAAGCGTGGGCAGCGCTGCACATCGGACAGTGCTCGCCGGAGGTGTAGACCGTCGCACCCGCACGCTGTTCCGGCGTGAGCTGAGTGGCCGCCCAGCGGGCCAGCTCGAACTCAGGATGGCGGGTCTGGTCACCGGCGGCGGTCCGGTTGTGATCCTCGGCGTGCACGGTGCCGTCGGCGCCGACCAGTACCGATCCGAACGGTTCTTCGCCCGATGCGAGAGCCTGCTCGGCGAGGTCGACGCAACGGGCCAAGTGGCTGAGATCGGCCGCGCTGAGTGAGGTGCCGTTGGTGTTCATGGGCCCCATCATGCTCAATCTCGCAGTCGGACCAGCGGCGCGGAGGTCTCGTGACCACTTCGGGCACAGGTCTGGAGTCGGCTGAGTCGTTGGTCACGATCGGGGCTCAGGATTTGGAGTCGCCCCCCGTCGGATGCCTACCGTGGAACATGACCTGGACCCCTCAACGCCTGACTACCTGTCTCTTGGCGCTCCCGTTGGCCCTGGTCGCCGCCTGCGGTGCCAACGGGCCGAACTCGGCCACCGAGACCCCGTCGACCCCTGCCGCCCCCGTCGTCGTCAAGGGGACCGTGGTCAGCACTGCCGTCTCCGGCAACGAGATGCAGGTCGCCGTGCCCGGACCGGTGGCCACCTCCTGGACCGCCCTGGGCCAGCGGGGCTCCGGTCTGGAATGGGTGAAGGTGGCCGGGGACGGTACCGCCCAGACCTCCGATCTCGACCTCAAGACCGATCCCGCGGCCGCCTCGACCGCGGTCGCCTCCGACATCAACGCCGACACCGCCCAGACTCCCGGCCGGTCGGCTCTGGCCGGACTCGATGAGGTCGAATCCCCGGCCGGCACACCGGTGTGGGTGTTCTCCCCGCTGCTCGACACCGAGAATCCCGTCGACTTCCGCGAGCTGGCGTTCGACGAATCCCCGCCCAGCGTGATCCGGGCGGCCAAGAAGGCCAAGGCGCTGCCCGATCTGTTGGGCCGGGAGGTCACGTTCGTCGTGACCCCGGTCGCCGGGGAGCAGAAGCCGCTGTCCAAGCTCCAGGTCGGCTACCAGCGGGCGGTCTGGGAGGGTCTGGCCAAGGCGGCCGGGGCCAAGAAGGTCGTCTTCTACGACGGCACCGGTACGACACCGGCCGCCGGTACCAACACCGCCGTCCCCGTACCGGACCCCAACGCCGACTTCGCCTCGGCGGGTCAGGGCAAGACCCGAACCTGCACGCTGCCGTCGCCGGCGTTGTTCGTCGCCGACCAGCCGGCCCTGATCGACAAGGCGGCCACGCTGAAGGCGCTGAAGAAGTGCGTCGGCAATCTCGCCTCGAGTACCACGATCACGGTCGAGGGCCACACTGCCGGCAGCTCGGGGAGCAACAACGACTTCTCGAAGGACCTGTCGACCCAGCGGGCCACCGAGGTCGCCGCCCTGCTCAAGGAACTGGACGTGCCGGCCAAGAACATCACCAAGGTCGTGGGCTACGGCAGCGCGAAGCCGCTGGTCAAGCCCGGCACCGACGCCGACAACCGGGCCGTGGTCGTCACGTTCTCGACCGCGGCCTGACCCGGTCGCCCCGGCAGCACGCCACGGCACCGGAGGTTCAGTCATCGATGCGGTTGCTGATGACGCGTGCGTTGTCGGCGTCGATCTGGACCGACCGTTGCTGGGATCCGACCACAACATCCGCCTCCCAGACGGTACGGCGATTCTCCCGGTCCAGATTCAACTCGCGGATCTCGCCGCCCTCGACCAGACCCTCGACGGCCCGGACGGCCTGCAAGTAGTCGACCTCGGCCTGGGCGAACAGCTTGTTCTCGGTCCGGTCCTCGGCGTCGGGACGGTCGTCGGTAGGCCCGGACACGATGGCCGTCCCGGCGCCGTCGGTGCGCACTCGCTGCTCATCCCCGGCCGCCGACACCACGTGTACCTCCCAGCCGTCCCGCTCGGACTCGATCGACACGACTGTGCCGTCGGAGACCTCCTTCAGCCCAAGCTCACCTGCGGCCAGCAGCGCGTCACTCCCCGCAGCTCGGGCGCTCGGCGCGGCCCGCGACGGGGAAGCGGTCGGCGAGGCCGGCTCGGACGCACTCGGTGAGGCCGGTGCACTCGGAGATGTTGCCGGCTCACTGACCGGAGCGCTCGTGGCCGGTGCTGGGGGACTCGCGGGCGTACTGGATCCGCTGCAGGCGGCCGCGGAGAACAGCACGGCGGTCACGGCGACGACGGCAAGCGGTCGTCGCAGCATCTGTATCGACTTGTTCATTAGATAACTCCCAGGTGCGGTTGGGCTCGGATCCGACGCTCGGACCCGACGCTGCGCCCAGTCCACAGCGCGTTGCTGGCGCTCCGGTGAAACGCACCTGAAAGCTTTGTCAGGTCATGCGCCCGCCGAGTTCTGCGCGTCGGCCGCGCGCGAATCGGTCCGATGCATCAGCCGACCGGACGACGTCGCGGATGACGTCGCGATCCCCCGATCGGAGGGCCGCCGTTCAGCCGCCGGATGGCCCGATCGGCCGACCCCTCGGACGCCCGGGAACCGGCAGGATTGTGGTTGTCGGAGCGAGCAGGTCGAAAGCCGCGGGGGGCGGCAGCAGGCAGGCAGCGGGGGCACCGCACCGGCAGGGGCTGATCGGGGGAACAGTCTCGAGGCAGGACCGGGGTGTCGTTGGGGGACGGCACTCAGGCGCGAGGAGCAGAGCCGAAGGGGACGGCCACTCCGACGCGGCAGGCGACCGACGGGGGACGGGACGCCAGGCAGGGGGACAGGGCGAGGAGTCGTGGGGACGACTCCTCGCCCTGCTGCGTTGCCCGTGTTTGTCCGGTCTCCTCAGGGAACCGGTCGGGCCGGCACTTGGACCGTGGCGATCGTGCCGTGGGGTACGGCGTCGGCGTACCGCAGGGTGCCGCCGGCGGCCTCGATCCGGATCCGCCGCGAAGCGACCCCGAGATGGCGCTCGGTCAGCCGCTGGGCCAGATCGACGCCGGCCATCCCGCGGCCGTCGTCACGGACCTGCAGCACGGCGCTCGTGCCGTCGTACCCGATGCGCACCTGCGCCCGATCGGCGCCGGCGTGCTTGATCACGTTGGTGAGGAGTTCGCGGGCGGCGCCGAGCAGCAGGGGGTCGGCCGAGGTACGGGTCTCGACCGGCCAGTCGTGCACTTCGAGATCGATCCGGGTCGAGCCTCGGCTGCCGACCGTGGTGACCAGATCCCGGAGGGCCGCCGCCAGGCCCGCGTGATCGAGTACCGCCGGATGCAGTTGGGCCATGGTCGAGCGCAGCAGCCGGGACGCCTCCGTGAGGGCGTAGTCGACCCGGGCGAACTCCTCGGCCCGCTCGGGGGTACTCAGATCCTCGAGGTCCTGACGGGCGGCGAGTACATACTGCAGCGCACCGTCATGCAGCGTCTCTGCGAGATCGCGCTGCTCCCGCTCCTCAAGACTCAACAGCTCGCCGACGAGTTCGTTGCGATCCCCGACCAGGCCGCCGATCGTGAGCACCCGGGAGCGTTGCAGGCGCGACAACAGGACGCACCCCAGCCCGAGTCCGCCCAGCAGACCCGTACGCAAGACCGGGGACCAGATCGGTTCGATGCCCGGCTCCCACGCCAGCATCGACGCCACGAGATAGACGATGACCGTCGGCACGACGGCGGCCGCGCAGACCCCGGGGCTCAGGGAGGTCGCGGCGATCACCGGTAGCAGGAAGAAGCCGTTCGCCACGAGGTACGCGGTCCACGACAGCGGGTCGGGCTCGGCCGCCACCAACATCACGACCGCGAGAGCGGCGACGTCGACCAGGACCGCCAACCAGACGTAGCGCAGGAAGCGGGTGCCGCCGCGGTCGACCACGATGCCGAGCGCGACGGTCCACGCCGCGTAGCCGCCCACGAGCACCCAGCACGCCAGCACGTCACCCGCTGGCGGCACAAACACCAGAACGAAGGCGAGATAGACCACGAGGACCAGCCGAAGCAGGCGCTGCACCCGGGCGCCGCGGAAGGCGTGCTCGATGATCACCTCGCCCAGCTGCGGCTCCCGGGCCAGCTCGATCAGGGTCCGGCGCGGAGGCTGGCGATTGGTCCGCGAGGCTAGGGAGGTCGATGTCGACACGTTGATTGGTCCTTTCGACCGCTTTCTGCGAACCGGCGCGCTATTCCAACAGCCCGCGCCGCATGCCCTCCGCCACCGCGGCGGCCCGGTCGGAGACCCCGAGCTTCTCGTACAGGCGCTGGGTGTGGGTCTTCACGGTGCTGGCCCCGAGGTACAACTCAGCCGCCAGCGCCGGAATCGACTGACCGCGGGCGAATCCCTGCAGCACCTGCTGCTCGCGCTCGGTCAGGACCACACCGGGCGTTTCGGCCCGCAACCGGATCTGCTCGGCCAGGCCGACCGCGAGCCCGGCGGGTACCACCGTGCCGCCGCGGGCGACTTGCAGGACGGCGTCGACGATCTCCGACCGCTTCGCTTCCTTGGCCAGGTAGCCCTTGGCGCCGAGTTCGAGGGCGCGGTAGACGAGGGCGCTGTCGGTGAGCGCGGAGAGCAGCAGCGCCTTGGTCGGCAGTCCGTCACGGACGATGGCCTGGACGACCGCCAGGCCGTCGAGGTCGGGCATCTGGTAGTCGAGGACCGCGACGTCCGGCAGCTCCCGGCGGATCAGATCGAGACCCTCGTGGCCACTTTCCGCCTCCCCCACCACGTCGAGATAGCCGCTCTGCTTCAGTCCCCGCGTCAGCCCGTCGCGGAAGAAGGGGTGGTCGTCGACCACGACGACGCGGGCCCGGCGGGCCGAGGTGCTGCGGCCGACCGACGAACCCTCGGATCGGGGCGCCCCCCGCGCTCGTTCACTGTCCACCCACCGGCCCTCTTCCTGCTGCTCTTCCCAAGAGCGACGGAGCAGCGAGGGAATCGTAATCCTCCTTTGCGACCGGGACCCTCTCGCGCCGTCGGCTGACGCCTCAGGTGTTCATCGGGGGGACCCCCCTTGTCCCCCGGTCGGTCACCCGTGACCATGGGAGTCATGCGCACCCTGCTCAACATCATCTGGTTCATCTTCAGTGGCCTGTGGCTGTGGCTCGCGTACATGTTGGCCGGGGTGATCTGCTGCATCCTGATCGTGACCATCCCGTTCGGGATCGCGAGCTTCCGGATGGCGAACTACGCTGCCTGGCCGTTCGGGCGCGAGGTCATCGACCGGCCGACGTCCGGACTGCTGGCTCTGCTGGGCAACATCATCTGGCTGATCGTGGCCGGCTGGTGGCTCGCCCTCACCCACATCATCACCGGCATCGCGCTCTGCATCACGATCATCGGCATCCCGATGGCCATCGCGAACTTCAAGCTCATCCCGATCTCGCTGATGCCGCTCGGGAAGCAGATCGTCGAGCGCCCCTGAATCAGTTCCGGGCGTTCTCGAAGGCCGCGATCGCCCGGTCCAGATCCTCCCGGGTGTGGGCCGCCGACATCTGGGTACGGATCCGCGCCTTGCCCCGCGGCACCACCGGGAAGGAAAAAGCCCGGACGTAGATTCCGTCGGCGAGCAGTCGATCCGCCATCGCCGCCGCCTCGACGGCGTCACCGATCATCACCGGCACGATCGGGTGATCGGACTCGGGGATGTCGAACCCGCGGCCACCCATCTCGGCGCGGAAGTACGCCGTGTTGTCCCGCAACCGCTGCAACAAGTCGCCCGATGTCTCCAGCAGGTCCAGGGTCGCGATTCCGGCGGCGGCGATCGAGGGGGCCAGCGAGTTCGAGAACAGGTACGGCCGCGACCGCTGCCGCAGCATGTCCACGATCTCGGCCCGGGACGCGGTGTAGCCACCCGACGCCCCACCGAGCGCCTTGCCGAGCGTCCCGGTGACGATGTCCACCCGGTCCTGCACCCCGAACAGCTCAGGAGTGCCCGCGCCCGTCGCCCCGACGAAGCCCACGGCGTGCGAGTCGTCGACCATCACCAGCGCGTCGTGGGCCTCGGCCAACTCGACGATCTGGCCCAGCGGGGCCACGTAGCCGTCCATCGAGAACACCCCGTCGGTCGCAACCATCCGGTAACGCGCCCCGGCGGCCGCGGACAACTGGGCCTCCAGATCAGACATGTCCCGATTCCGGTAGCGGTACCGGGTGGCCTTGCAGAGCCGGACGCCGTCGATGATGCTCGCGTGGTTCAACTCGTCGGAGATGATCGCGTCGTCGGGGCCGAGCAGGGTCTCGAACAGCCCGGCGTTGGCGTCGAAGCAGGACCCGTACAAGATCACGTCCTCGGTGCCCAGGAAGCCGGCCAGGCGAGACTCCAACTCCTTGTGGATCTCCGCCGTTCCGCAGATGAACCGCACCGACGCCATCCCGAATCCCCAACGCTCCAGGGCCTGCTGGGCCGCCACGATCATGGTCGGGTGGTCGGCCAACCCGAGATAGTTGTTCGCGCACAGGTTGAGCACGGTGTCGTCGCCCACCCCGATCTCCGCCGCCTGCGGTGTCGTCAGCACCGCCTCGTGCTTGTAGAGGCCCTCGGTCTTCAGTTGGGCCAGATCGGCGGTCAACTGCTCCTGCATCGCTTTGTACATCAGATCTCTCGACTCCTCACAGATTCTCGTCCCAGACCATGATCACCTTGCCGGCATGACCGCTGCGCGCGGCCGCGAACGCCTGCCCGTGTTCGGTGTAGCAGAACCGGTCGGTGATCACCCCGGAGATGTCCAGACCACCCTCGACGAGCACCGACATCGCGTACCAGGTCTCGAACTGCTCCCGACCGTAGATCCCCTTGATGGTCAACATGTTGAGCACGACGGTCGCGACGTCCAGGCTGATCTCGCTCGCCGGCAGCCCGAGCACCGCGATCCGGCCACCGTGGGTCATCTGGGCGATCATGTCCTGCAGCGCGGCAGGGCTGCCCGACATCTCCAGTCCGACGTCGAAGCCCTCCCGCATCCGCAGCTCCCGCTGAGCGTCGGCGAGGCTCTCGGTCCGGATGTCCACGGCCTTGGACACTCCGAGGGACTCCGCCAGCGCCAGCCGCTGGCTGCTGACATCGGTGATCACGACGTGCCGGGCACCCGCGTGCCTGGACACCATGGCGGCCATGATGCCGATCGGGCCGGCCCCGGTGACCAGCACATCCTCACCCAGCATGGGAAAGGTGAGCGCCGTGTGTACCGCGTTGCCGAACGGGTCAAAGATCGCAGCGACGTCGAACGGTACGGAATCCCCCTGCTCCGATGGCCGGTGTACCCAGACGTTGCCGGCGGGCAGGGCGACGTACTCCGCGAAGGCCCCGTCCACCTGGACACCGATGCCGCGGGTGTCGATGCACAGGTGCCGCCGGCCCGCCCGGCAATTGCGGCAGCGGCCGCACACCAGGTGCCCTTCGCCGCTGACCCGGTCCCCCACCGCGACCTCGGACACGGACGAGCCGACCTCGGTCACCACCCCGGAGAATTCGTGCCCGACGGTGATCGGGGGGCGGACCGACCGCTGCGCCCAGGTATCCCAGGACTCGATGTGCAGGTCGGTCCCGCAGATGCCGGTCGAGGCGACCTTGACCAAGACTTCAGCCGGGCCCACCTGCGGCACCGGGACGTCGACGAGCGTCAAGCCCGGAGCCGGTCCTTCCTTGACCAGTGCGAGCACGCCCCTCCTCCGCCGACCGTCCGGCCGAGCTTAGCCTCATCCATGACCCTGGCTGTGAGTTCGACGAGAGAGAGCCGATGACGCCACGACGCCCGACGAGCCCGACCGAGCCCGGCCCTTTCTGCGGATTCGGGCCCGACGTCGTGGACTTCTGGGCGGGTCTGGAGGTCGACAACAGCAAGGCGTACTGGGAGCGCCACGCCGCCGTGTTCCAGACTCAGGTCAAGGCCCCGATGGCGGCGCTGTTGGCGTCGATCGAACCCGTCACGGGACCGTTCAAGATATTCCGGCCCAACCGTGACGTGCGGTTCAGCGCCGACAAGTCCCCGTACAAGACCGCGCACGGGGCGGTGCGCCGGACCGATGGCGGCTCCGACCTGTACCTGCAGATCTCGGCCAGCGGACTCCTCGTCGCCGCGGGCATGTACGCCATGGAGAAGGACCAGGTCCAGCGGTTTCGCGCCGCGGTGGCCGATTCCCGTACGGGACCGACGCTGGTCCGCGCGGTGCACGCCGCGGAGGGCGCGGGGCTGGCGGTGGACCCGGGGATGGCACCGCCGCTGAAGACGGCGCCGCGGGGTTATCCCGCCGAGCATCCGAGGATCGACTGGCTGCGCTGGAAGGGCTGCGTCGCCGCGACCGAGATCGACCCGGAGGTCGCCGGTGGGCCCGAGGTCCGGAGCTCCGTACTCGCAGCCTGGCAGTGCTCCGCCGGCCTGATCCGCTGGTTGGAGCGGCACGTGGGTCCGGCCGAGGTCGAGCCTCGCTAGCCACGGGCGCTGAGTCCGACGACATCGAGAGCGGATCCAGCGAGCTCGGATTGATTCGTAACCCCGAAGACACACGCCCGTCACGGCGTGTCCTCACTATGTGAGGACGGGTCCTCGGCAACACTGAGGTCAGATGTCTCCAGCGCCCTGCCGGGTATGAGCCGGCAGGGTGTTTTTCTTGTCCGGACGGAGATTCAGGTCAGTCGACGGCGTTGACGTCGTCGGTCCGCCGAATCGCGATCGAAGCGAGATGGGGAGCACAATGACCTCGTGAGCGTCAGCGTGTTCGACCTGTTCAGTATCGGGATCGGCCCCTCCAGCTCGCACACGGTCGGGCCGATGCGTGCGGCCCGGATGTTCGTCACCGGGCTGGACGAGGCCACGCTCAACCGCGTGGACCGGGTCACGGCCGAGCTCTTCGGCTCGCTCGGCGCGACCGGTCACGGCCACGGCAGCTACAACGCGGTGCTCTGGGGGCTCGAGGGCGAGGATCCGGAGACGGTGGACACCAAGCTCGGACCGCTCCGGGCCACCGAGGTGTGCGAGAGCGGCCGGCTGTTGCTGGCCGGGCGGCGCCAGATCGCGTTCAACCACGACGCCGACCTGGTGCTGTACCGCCGTAAGGCACTCCCGTACCACCCCAACGGGATGATCTTCACCGCCTACGCCGGCACGGGTGAGGGCGCCACGAAGATCGCCGAGCGCACCTACTACTCGATCGGGGGCGGGTTCGTGGTCGGCAGTGACGAGGAGGGTCACCCGGTCGTCGTACCCGATCCGACCGCGGTGCCGTACCCGTTCGCCACCGGGAAGGACCTGCTGCAGCGGTGCCGGGATATCGGCGGCGGGATCTCGGACGTGATGTTGGCAAACGAGTGTGCCCGCCGGCCGGAGGCCGAGGTCCGGGCGGGACTGCTCAAGATCTGGGCGGTGATGGTGGAGTGCGTACGGAACGGCTGCGCCACCACCGGCACCCTGCCGGGCGGGCTGAAGGTCCGCCGCCGGGCGGCCGAACTGAACACGAGGCTGATCGCCGGACGCCGGCCGGTTCCGCGAACGAGATCGATCCGCTGTCGGCGATGGACTGGGTGACGCTGTGGGCGCTGGCCGTGAACGAGGAGAACGCCTCCGGCGGGCGGATCGTCACCGCACCCACCAACGGGGCCGCGGGGATCATCCCGGCCGTCCTGCACTACGCGGTCCGGTTCGTCCCGGGCGTGGGCGACGACGCGATCGTCCGGTTCCTGCTGGTCGCCGGCGCGCTGGGCTCGATCTACCAGCAGACCGCCTCGATCTCGGGTGCGGAGGTGGGCTGCCAGGGCGAGGTCGGTACGGCCTGCTCGATGGCGGCCGGCGCGCTCGCCGAGCTGCTCGGCGGCACGCCGGAACAGGTCGAGAACGCCGCCGAGATCGGCATGGAGCACCACCTCGGACTGACCTGCGACCCCGTCGGCGGTCTCGTCCAGATCCCTTGCATCGAACGGAACGCCGTCGCCTCGGTCAAGGCGATCACCGCCGCCCGGCTGGCCCTCTACGGCGACGGCCGGCACACCGTCAGTCTCGATCAGGTGATCAAGACGATGATGGAAACCGGCGCCGACATGAAGATCAAGTACAAGGAGACCGCTCGCGGCGGGTTGGCCGTCAACATCGTAGAATGCTGATCCGCGGCCCGTACGCCAGCCGCTCGAGTTCGGCGCAGCCGCTCGAGTTCGGCGCAGCCGCTCGAGTTCGGTACAGCCGCTCGAGTTCGGTACAGCCGCTCGGGTTCGGAACAGCCGCTCGAGTTCGGTACAGCCGCTCGGGTTCGGAACAGCCGCTCGAGTTCGCCCCAACGCGCACCTCTACCTGCTCGGGTTCGCCCCTGCGTCATCTGCTCGGGGGCGATCCCGAGCGGATGACTCAAAGCCGAGCAGCTCCGGTAGAGCTGGGGCAAACCGGAGCAGCTCCAGCTGGGGCAGCGGCAAACCCGAGCAGCTCCGGCCGGGGCGGCTCGAACCCGAGCAGCTGTGCCGTGAGACGGGGTGCGGGGCGGCGAGGTCGGGGTGATTGGGTTCACCAGTGAAGAGAACGGTCGCCTGCCATCTCGGTCTCGGACTCACCGGGTCCACCACGATGGTTTTCAGCCTCGCGGCCGCCGCGGGGATCCCGCTGGCGAGTGAGAATGTGACGGTCAGCGTCGACGGTACGTTCGTCGAGCCGACCGAGCTGGTCGCCGAGCAGGGCACCCGGCTGCACCGACTCGCCACGTCCGGGTCACAACTCGTTCTCGATTATCAGGCGACGGTCGACGGGCTCGCCAATCCGCCGCCGGTGAGCGAGGTGGACAAGATCGTCTACCTACGCCCGAGCCGCTACTGCGAATCCGACAGCCTCGCCCCGACCGCCGCCAGCCAGTTCTCCGGGCTGACCGGCCACGAGTTGCTGCACGCGGTGATCAGCTGGGTGAATGACCAACTCACGTACGTGGCCGGCTCCAGTCTGCCGACGGACGGCGCGGTACGTACGCTGCTGGCCCGACAAGGCGTCTGCCGGGACTTCGCCCACCTGTCGATCGCGCTGCTCCGGGCGCTGAACGTACCGGCCCGGCTCGCGGCGGTCTACGCCCCTGGCCTGTCGCCGATGGAGTTCCACGCCGTCGCGGAAGCTTGCGTCGATGATCAATGGTGGGTGGTGGACGCCACCCAACTCGCGCCGCGGCAGAGTCTGCTGCGGGTCGCCACCGGCCGCGACGCTGCCGACACCGCGTTCCTGACCAATTTCGGACCGGCCACAACCTTGGACGAACTCGAGGTCACGGCGGTGGTAGACGAGTTCGAACTCGACGACCCGACCCTGCTGACCCAACTCCGCTGACCCGACATCCGCTGAGAACGCCTGGTGCGCCTCCGGCAGGTCCACCCCGAAACTGTCGGCAAAATGCATCTCCGGAGGCGCCCACGGACCCAATTCGCGGAAACTGTGCACAGTTTCCGGGATGTGGGGGCGGGGTCCGGGAGGCGGGCGCGAGACGCTTTGTTGTGGCAGGCCGCCATCTCGTGGGAAGCTTGGCCTCGTTATTTCCACTATGGATCGTCGGGCACGTACCTGCCCGTGGAAAGGAAGTGTGGCGTGGCCACAGTAAGTTTCAGTGACGCAACTCGCGTCTACCCGGGTGCAGATCACCCCTCCGTCGACAAGTTGAACCTCGACATCGGCGACGGCGAATTCATGGTCCTGGTCGGACCGTCCGGTTGTGGCAAGTCCACCTCGCTGCGCATGCTCGCGGGGCTGGAAGAGGTCAACTCCGGCAGCATCTTCATCGGCGATCGGGACGTGACCGACCTGCCGCCGAAGGATCGCGACATCGCGATGGTGTTCCAGAACTATGCTCTCTACCCCCACATGACCGTGGGCGACAACATGGGCTTCGCGCTCAAGATGGCCGGCATCGGCAAGGACGAGCGCCAGCAGCGCGTCCAGGAGGCCGCTCACCTGCTCGGCCTCGAGGACTACCTCAACCGCAAGCCGAAGGCCCTCTCCGGTGGCCAGCGGCAGCGCGTCGCCATGGGTCGCGCGATCGTCCGTTCGCCCCAGGTGTTCTTGATGGACGAGCCGCTGTCCAACCTGGACGCCAAGCTCCGCGTGTCCACCCGTACCCAGATCGCGGCCCTGCAGACCCGGCTCGGCGTCACCACCGTGTACGTGACGCACGACCAGGTCGAGGCCATGACGATGGGTGACCGAGTGGCGGTGCTCAAGGATGGGTTGTTGCAGCAGTGCGACACCCCGCTCAACCTGTACGACAAGCCGAACAACCTGTTCGTGGCCGGCTTCATCGGCTCACCCGCGATGAACCTGATCGAGGGCGAGGTCGCCGACGACGGCGTGCACATCGGCGACTATGTCGTACCGGTACCGCGCGAGACGCTGAGCAAGGCGTCGGGCGAGAAGCGACTCACCCTGGGCATCCGACCGGAGACCTTCAACCTCAGCGACACCAACACCGGTATCGGCATCGATGTCGCCGTGGTGGAGGAATTGGGCGCGGACGCGTTCTTGTACGGCACCGTCTCCGGGCTGAGCGATGAGGAGAAGCTCACCGCGCAGCAGATCACGGCACGGATCTCGTCGCGGACGCCACCGCAGCGGGGCTCCACCGTCCGGTTGGAGGTCGACCCGAAGCAGGTGCACGTGTTCAACCAGGCCAACGGCGAGCGGATCTCTCCGGATCACGGCAGCCACCGCGAGTAGGCGTGATCTGAGTTCCGTGAGCTCACCAGCTCGGCCCCCCGTCCACCCGGGCGGGGGGCCGAACTGTTTCCGCCTCGGCCGGCGCCGGCCCACCTGGCACCTGCGAAGATGGTCGAATGCCGCGATTCCTGGCCGCCCAGCCCGACAGTCGGCTGATCACCCTCCCCTGGGCCACCCCGCTGGAGGACTGGCCGACCGAGCATCTAGTCGCCCTCCCCCGTGGCATCTCCCGGCACGTGGTGCGGTTCGTCCGGGTCGGTCCGAAGGTGTACGCGATGAAGGAGGTGCTCGAGCACCTCGCGCTGCACGAGTACCGGTTGCTGCGCGATCTGACCCGCCTCGACACCCCCTCGGTCGACGCCGTCGGAGTCGTCACCAATCGCGTTGACCTGCACGGAGAGCCCCTGGATCCGATCCTGATCACCGACCACCTGCAGTTCTCGCTCCCGTACCGCTCGCTGTTCAGTCGCGGGGTCCGCCAGGACACCGTGAACCGGCTGGTCGACGCCATGGTCGTCCTGCTGGCCCGCCTCCATCTCATCGGATTCCTGTGGGGCGACGTCTCGTTGTCCAACACCTTGTTCCGGCGCGACGCGGGAGCGTACGCGGCCTACCTCGTCGACGCGGAGACCGGTGAGCTGCACGAGCAACTGACCGACGGCCAGCGCGAGCACGACCTGACGATTGCGCGGACCAACCTGTTCGGAGAGTTCTGCGACCTGGAGGCGGGTGGGCTGCTGGACGAGGCGCTGGATCCGCTGGTGCTGGTCGAGACGATCGAGAACCGCTACCGCGAACTGTGGGCCGAACTCACCGAGGCCGAGGAGTTCGACACCGGCGAGATGCATCGGATCGAGTCCCGGGTCCGGCGACTCAACGCCTTGGGCTTCGACGTCGCCGAACTCGACATCACCACCGACTTCGCCGGCTCGACGATCCGGATCCAGCCGAAGGTCGTGGACGCCGGGCACCACTCGCGTCGGCTGATCCGCCTCACCGGGCTGGACACCGAGGAGAATCAGGCCCGTCGGCTCCTCAACGACCTCGACTACTACCGGGCCCGGACCGATCAGCAGGGTGCCGACGAGTCGATCGTGGCGCACCAATGGCTGACGGAGCGCTTCGAGCCGGTCGTTCATTCCGTGCCCACCGGGTTGCGGGCCAAGCTGGAGCCGGCCGAGCTGTACCACGAGGTGCTGGAGCACCGCTGGTTCCTGAGTGAGCGCGCCGGGGCGGAGATCCCGATCCACGACGCGGCCGACAGTTACATGGACACGGTCCTGCGCGAGCTCCCCGACGAAGCGATGGCGGTGCAGTCGCTGGAGTCGATGGGGCCGCTGGCCAATCCGTTCGACCCGTCACAGGGCTTCATCGACGACGACGCCGAGAAGCCGTACGACCCGTGGGAAGACGGCGAGGAGGCCGACGCCGAGCCCACCTCGGCCGCCGACTACCTCGACATCGCCGCGCTGCGCAGTCGGGCCGGCAGCAAGGCGGGCAAGTCCCGCTAGCGGGATCCAGGTGGCAGGACCGCGGCGCACATGGCGTCGCCGATCCACTCTTCGTACTCGTCGCCGGTCCAGCCGCGGGAGCCGGTCAGCAGGTGCCAGACCGGAATGCTGTTGAGGGTCCAGATCCGGTCCCGGGCGCGGTCGGGGGAAAGACCAGCCGCCAACCCGCCGAGTTCGGCGATCCGATCGATCAACCGGGTGACCCCGATCAGCCGCTGACCGTCGCTCACCCGCTCCCACTCCACCAGGTCGGGCTCCCCCGCCGCGGCGCCGGCAGCGATCTGCAATGCCAACGGACCGAGCCGCTCGGCGGTGCGCCGACTCAGCCCGGCGTAGGCCCGGACGATCGTTGCCGGATCCGTCTCCTGCGACATGGCGATCACCTCGGGCCGCTCGGCCATCGGTACGGGTTCGTCGTCGCCGATCAGGGTCACGTCGTAGGCGGCACGCAGCAGTTCCGGCTTGGTGCCGACGGCGTTGTAGACGGTCTGCGCGGTGACTCCGGCCCGCCGGGCGACGGCCGCAACGCTGGTTCGGGAGTAACCCTGGGCCACGAACAACTCGGTGGCGGCGGCCAAGATCGCGCGCCGGGTCTCGCGGGCCTGCCGCTCTCGGGCCGGACTGGCGTACGAACGTGCTGTATTCATTTGACACTACCCCAATTGAATTGAGAGACTCTAAAGCCAAGTCAACCACACGCACGACAAGGACCTCAGATGACCACCACAATGACCCAGCCGCTCGCCGTCGACCGCGGCCGCCGGAGCTGGCGGACCGGGAACCTGGTCGCCGTCGCGGCCCTCACCGCCTACTCCACCGGCGTCTCCTGGCAGGCCCAATTCGTTTCCTATCCGCTGTTCGGGCAGGTGTCGGCGGCGGAGTTCCCCGCCTACCACTTGGCCTACAACGCCGCGATCCCCGGCGTCGTGATCATCCCGGGCTTCCTGAGCTTCCTGGCCTGCATCGCGTTCTTCGTCACCCGCCCGGCGGGCGTCTCGAAAACGGTCGCGGCCGTCATCGCCTTCACCGGCGTGGGGTCCATCCTGGCCACGGTGCTGTGGGCGATCCCGATGCACGACCAACTCGACCGGATCGGTCGAGACGCCGCGACGCTGCAGAGTCTGCTGCTCGCCAACACCTTCCGGACCGGCTTCCTCACCGTCGGCACCGTCGCGCTGTTCGCCACCGTCGGGCGCATGCTCCGCCGCCCCGAGTGAGCGGAGGGATTCGCGGCGCGGGGCGGAGGACGATCGAGGCGACAACGCTTTTCCGTCGCCGAGGAGGACGACGACCAGCGTCAGGAGCGAATCCCGCAGCGAACGGACAACTCAGGGCGGCATCCGGAGGGCGCCGTCCAGCCTGATCACCTCACCGTTCAACAGGGGATTGGCGATGAGGTGGGCGACCAAGCTGGCGTACTCCTCCGGCCGGCCGAGCCGGGCCGGGTGCGGCACCAAGGCCTCGAGCGTGGCCTTGGTGTCCCCCGGCAACCCGGCCATCATGGGTGTCTCCATCACCCCCGGTGCGATGGTCATCACCCGGATCGCCTTGTCGGCCAGGTCCCGGGCGGCGCTGATGGTCAACGCGGCGACGCCGCCCTTGCTGGCCGCGTACGCCGCCTGGCCGATCTGACCGTCGAACGCCGCGACGCTGGCCGTCATCACGATCAGCCCACGGTCTCCGTCCAGGATCTCGTTCTCGAGCATCGCCGTGGCGGCGAGCCGCATGACGTTGAACGTACCGACCAGATTGATCTCGACGACCCGGCGGAAGTCCTCCAGCGGCAGCACGCCACGTTTGCCGACGACCCGGCCCGGCGTGGCCACGCCGGCGCAGTTGACCGCGACCCGGAGCGTGCCGAGTTCTCCCGCGGACGTCACCGCGGCCTGGACATCGGCCTCGTCTCGTACGTCTCCGGCGACGAAGCGGACGTTCGCACCGGCCACCGCCTCGGCACCCGGGGCCCCGGGCAGGTCCAGGACGACCGCCTTGGCCCCGGCCGCGAATACCGACCGCACGGTCGCAGCCCCCAGACCGGACGCGCCGCCGGTGACGAGGACGACGTCGCGGTCGCTCAGCCGCATGTCACGCGGTCTGCAACAGCAGGCGAGCGATGACCAGTCGCTGGATCTGGTTGGTCCCCTCGAAGATCTGGGTCACCTTGGCCTCTCGCAGGTACCGCTCGGCGGGGAAGTCGCGGGTGTAGCCGTAGCCGCCGAGCACCTGCACGGCGTCGGTGGTGACCCGCATCGCGGCGTCGCTCGCCGTCAGTTTCGCCACGGCGGCATCGCGGGTGAAGGGGCGGCCGGCGTCGCGCTTCCGCGCCGCCATCAGGTACGTGGCCCGGGCGGTGTCGACCGCCGCGGCCATCTCGGCCAGCAGGAACTGGATGCCCTGGAAGTCGGCGATCGACTGGCCGAATTGGCGCCGACCCTGCGCGTACTCGACCGCGCAGTCCAGCGCCGCCTGCGCCAGACCGGTCGCGCAGGCAGCGATGCCGAGGCGCCCGGAATCCAACGCCGACAAGGCAATCCGCATGCCGTCGCCCTCGGCGCCGATCCGCATCTCCTCCGCCACCGGGACCGTGTCGAAGTACAGGGCCGTGGTCGGCGAGGCGGTCAGGCCCATCTTCCGCTCCGGCGCTCCGAAGCTCAGGCCGGGCGCGTCCCCGGGGACCAAGAAGCAGCTCAGACCGCGGGTCCGGTGCTCACCCGTCCGCGCGAACGTGGTGTAGAAGTCGGCCTTCGAGCCGTTGCTGACCCACGCCTTGGTCCCGGTGAGCGCGTACCCCTCGTCGGCGGTCTTGGCCCGGGTGGCGATGGAGCCGATGTCGGAACCCGCCTGCGGTTCCGACAGCGCGTACGCGCCGAGCTTGCCGCCGCCGATCATGTCCGGGAGCCAGTGCTCGCGCTGTGCCGGCGTGCCGAATTGCGCCATCGCGTAGCTGGTCATGACGTGCACGGAGACCCCGACGCCGACACTCATCCAGGCTGTGGCGATCTCCTCGAGGGCCTGCAGATAGACCTCGTACGGTTGCCCGGCGCCCCCGTACTCGCTGGGGTAGGGCATCCCGAGGACCCCGGCGTCCCCGAGCAGGCGGTAGGCGTCCGCGGGAAACTTCTCGGCGGCCTCCGCGGCTGCGGCCCGCGGGGCCAACTCCTGCCGGGCGATCTCGCGGACCAGTTCAATCAGCTCCGCGCCCTCGGCGGTGGGGACCAATCGATCGACGCCCATGCGGTCACGTCCTTCCCTGGTCGAGCGGTACTGGCAATGCTACGCTAGTACCGCCATGGGATCCAGTTCTCGGGACGTAGCTGAAGATGTCCGACTCACCGACCGGCAACTCGAGCTGTCCGATCATCTCGTGGAACTCTTCCTGGCCGAGGGCTTCATGCGGTTCACCGTGGACGACATCGCCGCTCGGCTCGGCTGCTCCAAGCGCACGCTGTACGTGCTGGCCGACAGCAAGGAGCAACTCGCCACCCTCGGCGTCCGCCGCTTCTTCCGCGCGGCCACGACCCAGGTGGAGAACGCCATTGCCCGGGTCCGGGCTCCCGGTGCGCGGGTGACCCGGTATCTCGAAGCCGTGGCCGAGGCGTTGCGGCCCGCCTCGGCCCAATTCCGCCGCGACGTCGCCCACTTTCCCCCCGCCCGCGAACTGTACGAGCAGAACACGCTCGCCGCCGCCCGCCGGGTCCGGGTCCTGATCGACGAAGGCATCACCGCCGGTGCGTTCCGTCAGGTGTCTGCCGTCTTCGTGGGCGAGGTGGTGACGGCCACGATGCGCCGGATCACCACGGGCGAGGTGGGTGCGGCGACCGGGCTGGACGATGCGGCGGCGTACGGAGAGCTCGCCAGGCTCACGCTCGCGGCGGTCCGGCGCTGATTGCGGGAGGGGCGCACCCCGCGGCTCGGGCGGGAATAGGCTGACGAAGGTGGAGGACGAACTGCACGCGTTGGGCGAAGACCTGGTCACCACCTGCGGTCGGGTGATCCGGTGGATGCCGACCGACGGTTTCACCATGAGTCTCGCCGCCACCCGGCTGATGGCCCGGCTGCTGGACAACGGGCCGACAAGGATCAGCGATCTCGCCACCCAGGAGCGTTCGTCGCAGCCCACGATCACCAATCACGTGAAGCGGCTCGAGGCCGCCGGCCTGGTCGCCCGGGCCACCAACCCCCAGGATCTGCGCGCCTGGATGATCGATCTCACGCCCGCCGGTCACGAGCGGTTGACCCAGCTGCGGCACACCCTCGGCACCAACGTCGAGCCGCATCTGGCGCAACTCTCCAAGCGCGAGTTGAAGGCCCTCCGCGACGGTTTGGAGGTCATGCAGCGGCTGATCGCGGCCGATAAGCTTCCGGGGTGAGTTTCCGCCTCTACGACACCGCGACGAGGACGGTGCGCGATTTCGCCCCGGTCGAACCGGGCAAGGTGTCGATCTACCACTGCGGCCTGACCGTGCAGGCGCCGCCGCACCTGGGGCACATCCGCAAAGAGGTGGTCTTCGATCTGCTCCGCCGCTGGCTGACCCACCGCGGCTTCGAGGTCACCGTGATCGCGAATGTGACCGACATCGACGACAAGATCTTGGCCAAGTCGGCCGAGGCCGGGGTGCCGTGGTTCGTGCACGCGTACCGGTACGAGCGGGAGTTGCACGACGCGTATGCGGCCCTGGGGTGCTTGCCACCGACGTACGAGCCCCGCGCCACGGGGCACATTCCGGAGATGATCGAGATGATCAAGACACTGATCGAGAAGGGTCACGCCTACCCGGCCGACGACGACTCCGGGGACGTGTACTTCGACGTCCGGTCCTGGCCGTCCTACGGATCGCTGTCGCGGCAGAACATCGAGGAGATGGAGCCCGCGGCTGACGCCGATCCGCGCAGCAAGCGTGACCCGCGGGACTTCGCGCTGTGGAAGGGGCACAAGCCCGACGAGCCGTCGACGGCGTCCTGGGTGACCCCCTGGGGCCGCGGCCGGCCGGGGTGGCATCTGGAGTGCTCGGCGATGGCCGGCAAGTACCTGGGCGATGAGTTCGACATCCACGGCGGGGGGATCGACCTCAAGTTCCCGCACCACGAGAACGAACTCGCCCAGTCCACCGCCGCCGGCCAGAAGTTCGCCCGCTACTGGATGCACAACGCGTGGGTCACCGCGGCCGGGGAGAAGATGAGCAAGTCGCTCGGCAATGGCGCGCTGGTCTCGCAGGTGACGGCGACCCATCCGCCGCGGGCCGTTCGCTTCTACCTGGCGGCGCCGCACTACCGCTCGGCAATCGAATTCTCCGACACCTCACTGGACGAGGCCGCCGCAGCTCTGGAGCGCATCGACGGCTTTGTCGATCGGGCCAGCGAACTCGTAGGTCGCGCGGAGCCCACGCTGCCGGACGCCTTCGCCGTCGCAATGGACGACGACCTCGGCACACCCGGGGCCGTGGCGGTGCTGTACGACTCGGTCCGCCGGGGCAACATCGCCTTGACCGATGGCGATGTCGACGAGGTCACCAGCCGCCTCGGCGAGGTGCTCGGCATGCTCGGCGTACTCGGCCTGGACCCGTCCGATGTGGCCTGGGCGCGTCAGTCCGACGGTCGGGAGGCCGCGGCCGTGGTCGCCGGCCTCGTCGCCGAGATGCTCAAGCAGCGAGATGCCGCCCGAGCACGTAAGGACTTCGCCGCCGCGGACGGCATCCGGGACGCTCTCGCGGCTCTCGGGGTCCAAGTCGAGGACACAACTCAGGGTCCCCGCTGGTCCCTCCGATCGAGCGGATGAGGATGCCGGGCAACTCACAACGCAAGGGTGCGGTCCGCCGCAGTGGCCGGGGCGCCGGCGGCAAGGGCAACACCGCCGGCTCCGGGGGCCGGGTTCGGCGCGGCCTGGAGGGCAAGGGGCCGACGCCGAAGGCCGAGGACCGGCCGTACCACAAGTCGTACCGCTCGAACCAGAACGCGGCCAAGCGGTCCGGCGGCCAGCGGTCCGGCGGGTCCGGCGGGCAGCGGTCCGGCTCGGCGCGCACGGGGCGGCCCGGGTCGGGCCCGGAGTGGGTGGTCGGCCGAAACGCGGTCCTGGAGGCGCTCGAGGCGGAGATCCCGATCAAGACGGCGTACGTGGCCGAGGGTGCGGATCGAGACGACCGGCTGCGCGAGATCCTCAAGCTCTCGGCTCAGCGGAGCATCGCGCTGTTGGAGGTGACTCGCCAACAGCTCGACCGGCTCACGGGCGGAGCCGTGCACCAAGGCGTGGGTCTGCAACTCCCGGCCTACGCGTACCTGCACCCCGACGATCTGCTCGCCGCGGCCCTGGACGCGGACACGCCGGCCCTGATCGTGGCGCTGGACTCGATCACCGACCCGCGCAACCTGGGTGCGATCGTCCGCTCGGCGGCGGCGTTCGGCGCCCAGGGCGTGGTGATCCCGGAGCGTCGTGCGGCCGGCATGACCGCCGCCGCGTGGAAGACCTCCGCGGGCGCCGCCGCCCGGTTACCGATCGCCCGGGCGACGAACCTCGTCCGCACCCTGCGGGCGTACGCCGACGCCGGCTGCGTGCTGATCGGCCTCGACGGCGAGGCCCCCACCGAAATCGCGGACCTGACAGACGATCTCGCCGGGCCGGTGGTGCTGGTGGTCGGGAGCGAGGGCGACGGACTCTCCCGGCTCACCCGCGAGACCTGCGACCGGTTGGCCGCAATCGCGACCAGCGCGACGGTGGAGTCCCTGAACGCCGGCGTCGCCGCCGGCATCGCGCTGCACGAGATCTCCCGCGCCCGCCGCTGACGGATCTCGGGCACCGATCGAACGAAGGAGCGAGATGTCGGTGTGGTCGAGGATCGTCGGTTGCGTCGTCGCTGCCGGGCTGGTGGTGGGCGGTGCCGTGGCGGCGGTTCCCGCGTCGGCGGCTGAGCAGCCGGTGATCTACGCCGTCACCAAGGAGTACGCACCCAAGGGCAAGAAGGGTGCGATCATCCTGCCCTGGATCTCCTGCTCCGGCTCCGCCAGCAATCGCGCCACCATCCGCAAGGTCGGCTCGTCGAAGGCGATCACCGCCACCTGGAAGTTCGGTCTCAAGTACGTGCGGGTCGCGGCCGGAAAGTATCGCGTGGCGATCACGGCGACCTGCCGCGGAGCGACGGCGACCAAGACCAGCACCGTCACGGTGCGCAAGGAGAAGGACAGCAACACCGTCACCCGGGCCGAGTTCAACCGGATCAACAAGGGCATGACCCTCAACCAGGTGAAGAAGATCGTGGGCACTCGCGGAGTCGGGGGGTCGTCCTACCGCTACCTCGACCGCCGGGGCGGATTCCGCTGGGCCGAAATCTGGTTGTCCCGGGGTCGCGTGGCAGGAAAGTCCTGGGTCGCTGAGCTCGGCGACAACGGCGTCCGCTGAGTCACCCGACCGGCTGCGATGTCGCGAAGTCACACGGAGAGCGGGCGTGGCGCGGTCCGCGCAGAGTAAAGTCGCCTCTCGTGACCGACACCCTCTCTCGCTCTTCTTCGGTCGACTATTCCGGCCGCGAGTCCGAGGCCTACCGGGCCGCGCTCGCCGTCATCGAGGGCATCGAGCCCCGGGTGGCGGCCGCGACGCGCGCCGAGTTGGCCGATCAGCGGTCCTCCCTGAAGCTCATCGCTTCGGAGAACTACGCCTCCCCGGCGGTGCTGCTCACCATGGGTACCTGGCTGTCGGACAAGTACGCCGAGGGCACCGTCGGCCACCGCTTCTACGCCGGTTGCCAGAACATCGACACCGTGGAGGCGCTGGCCGCCGAGCATGCGCGCGAGTTGTTCGGGGCTGAATACGCCTACGCCCAGCCGCATTCCGGCATCGACGCCAACCTGGTCGCCTTCTGGGCGATCCTGGCGCATCGGGTGGAGTCGCCGGAACTCGCCGAGGTCGGGCTCAAGGGCGTCAACGACATGTCCGAGGAGCAGTGGGAGACGCTGCGGCACAAGTTCGGAAACCAGCGCGCGCTGGGTATGTCGCTCGACGCCGGCGGCCATCTCACCCATGGTTTCCGACCCAACATCTCCGGCAAGATGTTCCACCAGCGCTCGTACGGGACTGACCCGCAGACCCAGCTGCTCGACTACGACGCGGTCCGCAAGACGGCGCACGAGTTCAAGCCGCTGATTCTGATCGCCGGGTACTCGGCGTATCCGCGACGGGTCAACTTCGCCACCATGCGGGAGATCGCCGACGAGGTCGGCGCGACGTTCATGGTCGACATGGCGCACTTCGCCGGCCTCGTCGCCGGCAAGGTCTTCACCGGCGACGAGGACCCGGTCCCCCACGCGCATCTGGTCACCACCACGACCCACAAGTCCCTGCGCGGACCGCGCGGCGGCATGGTGTTGGCGACCGAGGAATACGCACCGTCGGTCGACCGGGGCTGCCCGATGGTGCTCGGCGGCCCGCTCGGCCACGTGATGGCGGCCAAGGCCGTCGCGCTCGCCGAGGCCCGGACCCCGGAGTTCCAGGCGTACGCGCAGTCGGTCGCCGACAACGCCAAGTCGCTCGCCGAGGGCTTCACGAAGCGGGGAGCCAAGCTGGTGACCGGCGGCACCGACAACCATCTCGTCCTGCTCGACGTGACCGGCTTCGGGCTGACCGGCCGCCAGGCGGAGTCCGCGCTGCTCGACGCCGGCATCGTCACCAACCGCAACGCCGTCCCGGCCGATCCGAACGGTGCCTGGTACACCTCCGGTGTCCGGCTCGGCACCCCCGCGCTGACGACCCGCGGGTTCGGCGCCGACGAGTTCGACAAGGTCGCCGAGTTGACCGTTGACGTGCTGCAGAACACGAGCCCGGTCACGGCGTCCACCGGGAAGCCCGGCAAGGCGAAGTACACCCTGGCCGACGGCGTGGCCGACCGGACCAAGGCCGCGTCGGCGGAACTGCTCGATGCCAATCCGCTCTACCCGGGCCTCGAGCTCTAACCCCTCGGCAAGCACCATGGCCCCGACGACGGTGACGACGATCGTCATGGTCGTGTTCGCGCTCTTCGTGATCGCCTGGGGTCTTTACAACCTGCTCGGTGACTGGGAGCCCGCCCCGCGCCGGATCTCGGAACGGGAGCGCCTCGAGATCGAGTACGACAAGGCCGTTCGCGACATGCACGAGCACCTCGACGCCTACGAGCGCGGAGAGAGAAACCTGTAGAGGTGTCTCAGTCGCGCACCATCCGGCTAACCACGTGTTCGGCGATGGCGAGGCTGGAGGTGGCGGCGGGTGAGGGGGCGTTCCGGATGCAGGTGATCCCGTCCTCGCCCGTGATCCGGAAGTCGTCCACCAGGGAGCCGTCACGGTCGACCGCCTGCGCACGCACCCCCGCCCCCGCCCGCACCACATCGGCCGGCCCGATGTCGGGCACGTACCGCGAGGCAGCACGCATGAAGGTCCGTACCGAGAGTGAGCCGCGCAGTTCGCGCCAGCCCGTTCGCCAGTGCGCTCGCCCCATCCGCCAGAATCCGGGCCACCGCGCCAGCCGGGCCAGCTCGGCCGGCCGCACGGTGCTCCACCGGTAACCCTCCCGGGCCAGCGCCAGCACGGCGTTCGGCCCGACCTCCAGTGCGCCCGACACCCGCCGGGTGAAATGCACCCCCAGAAACGGGTAGCGCGGATCCGGGACCGGGTAGACCATGCCCTTGACCAGGTCGTGTTTGGGGCTCCGCACGGCGAGGTACTCGCCCCGGAACGGCACGATCATCGGCCCGTCCTCGCCGTCGGCTAGCCTCGACAGCCGGTCGGCCTGCAGGCCGGCGCAGACGACCACGCCGGCCAGTCGCTCCGGCCCGTTCGTGGTGTTGAGCACGACCCCACCTGCTTCCCGCTCCAACCCCAGCACCCTGGTCGCCAGCCGGATCTCTCCGCCCGCCGCCTCGATCTCGGCCGCGTACGTCCGGGCCACGGCTGTGTAGTCGGTGATCGCGGTCGCCGGGGAGTGCAGCGCGGCCAGCCCGACCGCGTTCGGCTCGATCTCGGCGATCTCGGCCGCCGAGATCCGGCGCAACCCAGGCACCCCGTTGGCTCCCGCGGTCTGCTCGAGCCGATCCAACCGACCGAGTTCGTCCTCCTCGACGGCGACGACGATCTTGCCGCACTCCACGTACGGCAGCCCGTGCTCGGCGCAGTAGTCCCGCAACAGCAGCCGGCCGCGGGTGCACAAGTCGGCCTTCAGGCTGCCTGGCCGGTAGTAGATCCCGGCGTGCACCACGCCGGAGTTGTGTCCGGTCTGGTGGGCCGCGAGCCGGTCCTCCTTCTCGAACACCACGACCTGGACCCCGGGCCGCCGACGGGTCAGCTCGCGACCGATCGCGAGGCCGACGATGCCGCCGCCGATGATGCCGATGCGCTGTTCGAGCACGCCTCTTTCCGCTCCTCAGGTCTGGGGTGGTGATCTTGGTCACCTGGCTCCCCACGCTATCCCGGGAACCGGAGCGGCGCCGCAGGAGTTGGCCTAAGTGCGATGCCATCCAGACCGCCTGGCTCAGGCCATCCCGCTCGCCGTGCCTTTGCCGTGGTACGCGCCGGCGGGCTCTTCGTGCTGGTCAGCGCCCTGTGCGGCGTCCTCATCGCCGCCGTGTTGATGCCGGCGGTGGGTGCCGCCGTGGTCGGGGCCCGGTCGACCGAGGAGAGTCTGGACAACCTGCCGGTCGCCTTCGACACCCCGGCCCAGTCACAGCGGACGGTGGTCCTGGACGCGAACGGCGACGTGCTGACGTACTTCTTCGACGAGAACCGCGTCTACGTGGGGCTCGATCGGATCGCCCCCGTGATGCGCCAGGCGCTGATCGCCATCGAGGACCACCGGTTCTACGAGCACGGGCCCCTCGACGTGACCGGGACGCTGCGCGCGTTCCTCACCAACATCGCCACGGGCGAGACCGTCCAGGGCGGCTCCACCATCACCCAGCAGTACGTGAAAATGGTTCAGATCGAAGAGGCCAAGAAGGCGGGTGACGACGCCGGGGTGCGGGCCGCGCAGGAGGGCAGCTACTGGCGCAAGATCCGCGAACTGCGGTACGCGATCGCCGTCGAGAAGACCCTCAGCAAGGACCAGATCCTCGAGCGTTACCTCAACATCGCCTACTTCGGCGACGGAGCATACGGCGTCGAGGTGGCCGCCGAGCACTATTTCGGCACCACGGCCGCGAAGCTGACCCTGCCGCAGGCCGCCCTGCTGGCCGGCCTCGTCCAGAATCCGACCGAGCTGAATCCACGGACGAAGCCCACCGCCGCGCTGGCCCGCCGCGACGTCGTGCTCAACCGGATGGCCGAACTCGGCGAGATCACGCCGGCTACGGCGGCCACGGCGAAGGAGCGCGACTTCAATCCGAAGAAGATGACCTCCATCATCAACGGCTGCGCACCCAGCAAGTACCCGTTCCTCTGCGACTACGTCTACCGCTCGCTCGGCCAGGCCCCGAGTCTCGGGGCCACGCCGCAGGAACGGACCAACGCCGTCCGTCGCGGCGGCCTGACCATCCGGACCGCCATCGATCCCAAGACGCAGAACACCATTCAGCGCCGGGTGAGCGCCGTGGTAGGGCCGACGGATCCAGTCATCGCGTCGATGACCATGATCCAGCCCGGCACTGGCCTGATCGTCGCCATGGCGCAGAGCCGGCCGGTGATGGGGTCTGATGAGAAGTTGGGCCAGACCTACTGGAACTACTCCGCACCGCGGTCGATGGGCGGTGCACAGGGCTTCCAGGCGGGGTCGACGTTCAAGGCGATCACGGCCGCGGCGGCCCTGGAGAAGGGCATCCCGCTCGCCAAGCGGTACGACGCCCGGCCCGTGATCAACTTCTCCGACGCCCGGTTCCAGACCTGCGACGGGGAGGAAGAGGTCGCTGGCACGTGGCGGGTCCGCAACTCCACGGGAACCAACGGCGTGATGGACATGTACCGGGCCGCTGAGCGCTCCGTGAACACCTATTTCGTCCAACTCGAACTCGAGACCGGCATGTGCGACGTGGTGAAGATGGCGGAGAAGCTCGGCCTCGAGTCCAGCACCCCGACGGCGCCGATCAGCTCCTACGACGACAAGCCGTCCTTCACCCTCGGCACCGTCGAGGTCGACCCGCTGTCGATGACCGAGGCGTACGCGACCTTCGCGTCCGGTGGGATCCACTGTGACCCGATCATCGTCGACTCGATCACCGACAGCACCGGCGCCGACAAGGCCGCGCCGAGCGCCAACTGCAGCCGGGTGATGTCCACCGAGATCGCCGCCGCCATGAACTCGCTGCTCTCATCGGTGATGACCGCCGGTACCGGCCAGCGCGTCGCCACCAATGACCGGCGGCCGCAGGCGGGCAAGACCGGCACCATCGACAGCAACGCGGCGGTCTGGTTCGCCGGCTACACCCCGCAGATCGCCGGCGCCTCGATGATCAGCATCGACAACCGACGCAAGCCGTTCGTCCGATCGGCCCAGGGGTATCGCCGCAACAACCTCAAGGACTACCGGGTCCCCTCGACCGGCTTGACTCTGGAGGGTTCCGGCAGCGGGGACGCCGGTCAGGAGATCTGGAAGCCCGCGATGGAGGCGTACCTGGCCGGAAAGCCGGTGCAGACCTTCGAGCAACCGCCGTACCGACTCGTCTACGGCGACCAGCCACAGTGGGGCGGGCCTGCTGGTTCCGGTCAGCAGCCCAATGATCCGAACGCCGGCGGCGGCAATTTCTGGGATCGCCTCTTCGGCCGCCGAGGCCGTTAAATCTAGAGCCTGCTCGCGCGTCTCACGCGCTCCAGACTGGGTGCTTCCTCCTCGATCGTCGACGCCGACGCCTGCAACTACTCGCGTTCCACGTAAGGCGTCGACTCCTCGTCGTCAGCCCCCAGCCGCGCGTGAGACAACCGACACTCGCAGGCTGTTGTTGGTTGGCTTTCCTAACTTCGACCGCTCTGGAGACGACGTGCCTCTCAGCCGCCGGGCCTTGCTTGCGGGGCTCGCCGCCACCCCCGTACTCGCCGCCTGCAACGCCTCCGGATCGAGCAGCGGGCCGGCTGCCAGCTCGGCCACCAATTCGGCCGCAGCCGGTCCGTTCACCTGGCAGGACGCGCGGGGCAAGGAGATCGCCCTCGACAGCGCGCCCAAGGTGGTCGTGGCGCAGAGCTCGGCCGCCGCGGCTTTGTGGGACGCGGGCTTCCAGGTCGCCGGCGCGTACGGGGAGCTGAAGGTCACCAACGGCAAACTCGACTACCAGGCCGGCAATCTGGACCTGAGCAAGGTGGCGGTGATCGGGGAGACGTATGGCGAGTTCAACATCGAGAAGCTGGCGTCGCTCGGTCCGCAACTCCTCGTCGACATGTCCTTCGACGACAAGACCCTGTGGTACCTCGACGCCAAGGTCGAGTCCCAGGTCGCGGCCCTGTGCCCCACGCTCGAGGACACCATCGCCAAGGCCGGCGACGTCAATGTCGCCGCAATGAGCTTCGACGCCTCCTCCGCCTACATCGCGAACGCCAAGCAGCACCCTGATCTGGCCTACTTGACCACCCTGGGCGCACAGTTCGTGGATGCGAAGAGCAAGCCCGCGGACTACTTCTTGACGATCAGCTTCGAGAAGCTCGGCGAGTTCGACGGCGAAGTCATCATTGTGGACGCCCGCAACACCGACACGGGCTACCGGAACCAGCCGACCTGGAAGGCGCTGTCGGCGGTCAAGGGCCGCCGGCTGACCGGCGGAGCGTCTGACCGGCGGAGCGACACGACCTCACTCAGCCGGCTCATAGCCAGCCCGTCCCTACTCTGGTGCTGTGCGCCGTATCGTGTTGGCCCTCGCGGCCGTGGTAACCGCCCTGACCCTGACCTCCTGTGCCGAGACCGGCGTCTCCGCAACGGATGCCTACAAGATCGGCTGCCCCGCCGTCGACTCCGCCCTCGGCGGCAGCACGGTGGCCAACAAGATGACCGTCACCGGACTCAAGGCACTCCGGGACAGCAAGCAACTCGGCCCGGAGGCCCAGGGCTGGCTCGACGCCGTCATCGCCACGCTGGAGTCCTCCGACCCCAAGGACATCCCCGCCGAGGCGAGGAAGGTCATCGTCGACGGTTGCGCCAAGAACGGCTACCAGCTCCAGAACCTCAAGTAGCCGGATCCTCCGCCAGCAGTTCGTCGAGGTCGGACAGCCGATCCAGACCGCGCACGGCCCGGGCCATCCGCGCGTTGGCGCCGAACCGCTCCCGGTGGCGGTGCAGGAACCGCCAGTACCCCGCGGTGAACGGACACGCAGTCTCCCCCACCCGCGCCTTGGGGTCGTAGCGGCAGTCCCGGCAGTAGTCGGTCATCTTGTCGATGTAGGCCCCGCCGGCGGCGTACGGCTTGGTGGCCAGGACACCGCCGTCCGCGTGCTGGGACATGCCGACCACGTTGGGCACCATCACCCAGTCGTAGCCGTCCACGAAGCTGCGGTGGAACCAGTCGGTGAACGCCGCCGGGTCGAAGCCGCGCTGCATGCCGTAGTTGCCCAGGATCATCAGCCGCGGGATGTGGTGGGTCCAGCCGTGATCCCGTACCGACGCCAGCGCGTGCCGCAGGCAGTTGGCCTCGGTGCCGTCGGGGTCGAGATCGAGCAGCCAGCCGGGCAAGGGCCGCTCCGCGCCGAGGTCGTTGCGGGACCGGTAGTCCTCGCCCAGGTACCAGTACAGGTGCCAGATGTAATCGCGCCAGCCGATCACCTGGCGCACGAACCCCTCCACGGAGGCGATCGGCGCATGCCCCTCCGTGTACGCGTCCTCGGCCGCCCGCACCACCTCCAGCGGATCCAGCAGGCCCAGGTTCAGCGGCGCCGAGAGCAGGGAGTGCGCCATCCAGGGGTCACCACTCAGTGCCGCATCCTCGTACGGCCCGAAGTTCGGTAGCCGATCCCGCACGAAGTGGTCCAGCGCCGCCACGGCCTCGGCCCGGGTGGCGGCGAAGCGCCGCGGGCCGTCGGCGCCGACGAAGCGGACTCCCTCGTCGGTCCAGCGGTCCAGATCGGCCCGGACCTCCTCGTCGATCTCGTCCTCGGTCGGCCACCATGGTTCGACGACGTCGAGCCGCTCGGCGCCCTTCGGCGGCCGCTCCCGGTTGTCGGGGTCGTAGTTCCACTGCCCGGTCACGGGCCCGACCCCGTCCATCAGCACATCGAGCCGACGTCGCGCGCCGCGGTAGAAGTCCTCCATCAACAACCGCTGCTGGCCGCGGCCGTCCGCCCAGGCGGTGAAGTCGGCCCTGCTGGTGGCGAATCCGCGGGCCGGTAGCCGCTCGATCGAGCGCTCGCCGGCGAGGGCGTCCACGAAGTGCAGGGCCGCCCAGGTGGTCGGCTGGATCACCTCCAGCGGCCCGTCCACCTCGGCCAACGCGTCCCGGTAGCGCGGCGCCGACAGATAGCTGCAGCGGCTGCCCAGCTCGGCCGCCCGATGCCGCATCGCCGACAAGACGAGGTGGGCCTTCTGCCGGTGGAACACTCGCCGTTCGAACACCCGGCGGGACTCGATCAGCAACACCTCGGCGTCATCTGCGTCGAGGAAATGCGGACCGAGTTGGTCACCGAAGAGCCAGCGCAATCTGGTCTTACTCGCGCCCGCTTCGCGCCTCATGGCTCGGAAGAGGATCAGCGCGTGAACAGGGTCCCGGACACGGTGGTCAAGAAGTTGCGCAGCGAGGCGGGCAGGTCGTGCAGGTGCCAGTTCTCCGGGCCGTGGTACCACGTCAGGTCGGTGGCGTCCGGATCGACATCGGTGTCGGCGGCCACGATCGCGTCCAGCCAGCGGTCGGTCCCCCCGAGGACCACCGCGTACGGCAGCACCTCCGACAACTCCGTGAACTCCTGCCCGGGCGGCATCTGGTCGGTCGGGTAGCTCATCAGGTCCGACCGGAGGGCACCGAGCCCGCCGAGCAGCGCGGCGCCCTGTACGGTCCGGGCGGGCATCTCCTGGGCCACGAACATCAGACCCAGGGCCAGGGCGATCAGCGCCAGGCCGATCAGACCGAGGGTCGTGAACGCCGCCAGCAAGATCGTGAGGGCCACCGCCACGAAGAGGGCGGCGATGGCACCGCCGGTCCAGCGGTTACGCGTGGCGTCGGGGCGGCGCTCGTACCAGCCGTTGCGGACCACGTCGTCGTACAGCTTGTCCTGCACGTCCGCCACGACTTCCGACACCCGACGCGGCAGCTCCGAGACCGTCACCGGCCCGCTGGCCGTCAGACCGTCGAGGAGCGCGACCTCGAAGGGCAGCAGGCCGGCGCTGTCGCCGCTGATCCGAGTGATCTCCCATTCGGTGGCCGCGAACTCGCCGCTGCGTGGCAACTCGGTGATCCGCAGGTGCCCGCGGACGGCGAGGTCGATGATGGTCGCGCTGATGTCGATCGGGTCGACCCGCTCGTCGGCCACGGTGCCCACGTGGCCGGGCCGGATGTTGCCGATGACCCGGAACTCACTCTGTCCGGGACCCGTGGGGACGAATTCCGCCACCCGGATGATCGCCCCGCCAGCCGTCGCATCCGCACCCGCCCGACGATGCAGGAGGAACAACCCGATGCCTCCCAGGATCAGCAGGCCGAGCGCCAGCCCCAGCGGCAGCGGTGCCGCCGAGAACGCCCGCGCGATGGTCCAGACGTACCTGACCTTCTCGGTGCTGGCGACAGTGCCCGGCGGGAAGCCGATGCTGATCTCGACGACTTCGCCCTCACCCCGCGGGCCGTCGCGGAACGTCGGCACCTGGCCGGCGTCAGTACCGGCCGCAGAGTACGTGCAGGGCACCTCGGTGTTGGGGGCGCCCGCGGCGCAGTCGATGAAGGTGAAGGGGCCCGGGATCGCGACCGTGGCCGCGAACGAGGTCACCTGTGCGCTGAGCCCCTGCAGCAGCCGCCACTGCAATGCGGTCCCGGTTTCGGTGTTGACCACCGCGCCGGTCACCGTGTAGCTCAGGGTCACCTCCGTGGCACCGTTCGTGGGGATGGCGACGGTGGTGAAGCGCCCTGCGATCTCGGTCTCCACCGACAGACTCTGGCCGCCGGCGGTCGCCGCGAATTCACCCAGGGTGAAGACCTGGCGCCGGTCCCCGAGCAGATTGGTCTGCGTCTCGAAACGCTGACTGACCTGGGCCGGTACCGGCGCGGCGAACCTCATCGTCTGCTTAACGGTGAGGACCCCTTCGCGGCTGAGATTGGCGTCGGCGACGAACGTCGTCGCCGTGCCCTCGGCGTGGGCGAGGTGCGTCTGAGGTCCGATGATCAGGCCGGCGGTGACCAGGAGGAACATGAGCCAAACGGCGATCCGGCGTCGTCGCGCTGGGGCAGCGTGGGTGGCAAGCTGGGGAGACACGAGCCCAAGAATGGCATTGCCCGGCCTCCCCGCGCGGGAGGGTCCGGCACATTGGCGAAACACTTTGGCAACGATTCGTCTCCTCCAGGTGCCGACAACCCCCGTACGCGATGCCGTCGGTGGTTAAGGTTCCGTTGTGACTTCCCAACCACCGGGCGGCCCCGGCCGGCCCCAGCCGTACGCCGGCGGCGGTCAAGGCAGCTACGGGTACCCGGGCGGGCCGCCAGTTGGGCCACCAGTTGGGCCGCCAGTTGGGCCGCCCGGCGGACAGCCCAACTGGGGGCAGCCCTGGGGCCAGGCGAGCTACCAGCAACCGGGTCTGCCCGCAGGACAGCGACCTGGTGGGTACGGCTACTCCCCGCCCCCCTCGCCCGGCTTCGGTGGACCGCAGAGTGGTGTCCCCTACTACGGTTCTCCGCAGCCTCCGGCACCGCGGCGGCGCAGCCCGTTGATGGTGGTGCTCCTCGGCTTGATCGCGCTGGTCGTCTTGGCGCTGGCGGGCCTGGTGATCGCCAATCTCGTCGCGGGCACCAGCAATGTCGCGTACCAGAACGACGACTACCAGGTGCCGCCGCCCGACACGAATCCGCCGCCGCTCCCCTCGCCTACCACCTACGGCGAGGCTGAGGACTGGCTGGTCAACAACGCGCTCTACCAGCAGTCGGTGCCCGTCCCGGTGCGCTGCAACAGTGCCCCGATCAACGTGGCCGACGCGGACGACGCGAAGTTGGAGGAGCACTTCAACGGCCTGATGGAATGCCTGGTCCGGGTCTGGCAGCCCCCGCTGACCGCGGCGGAGTTCACGATCGTCCGGCCCACCGTGACGATCTACGGTCGCGAGATCAACACCAAATGCGGCAAGTCCGGGGTCAATGCGTTCTACTGCTCGGCCGACCAGCAGATCTACTTCAGCAATGAACTCCCGCGGGCGGTGCCGATCGTCGCGGAGGACAAGTGGGCCGCTGACACGGTGATGGCGCACGAGTTCGGCCACGCCATCCAGGGCCGTACCGGTCTGCTGATCAGCGCCCACGCTCTGGCCCAGAATGCAGAAAGCAAGCCCGAGGCCAACCTGTTCCTGCGCCGGCTGGAGACCCAGGCGGACTGCTTCTCCGGGCAGTTCATGCGCTCGGTGTCGCAGTCGCTCGGCATCCAGCGTTCCGATGTCGAGGGCATCCTGGCCACGTACGCAGCCGTGGGTGACGACACCTTGACCGGCGAGAACGACGTCGACGGCAACCACGGCCTGGCGGCCACCCGCAAGTACTGGGGCGCAACCGGGCTCAGCAACTCACCGATCAGCGCGTGCAACACCTTCGAGGCGCAGAAGAACCTGGTGCGCTGAATCTGAGTCGTCCGGCGGTTCAACCGAGCGGGGAGAGCAGCGCCACCGCGATGGCGGCGACCCCTTCCCCGCGGCCGGTCAGGCCGAGGCCGTCGGTCGAGGTCGCGGAGACACTCACCGGCGCCCCGACCGCCTCGGACAAGACGGCCTGCGCCTCGGCGCGACGCGGTCCGAGGACGGGTCGGTTGCCGATCAGTTGTACGGAGACGTTCTCCACCGCGTATCCGGCCGACCGGACGCGCCGGACCGTCTCCCGGAGGAACTGCGCGCCGCCGGCCGCGGCCCATTCCGGTTCGGACGTGCCGTAGTTGGAGCCGAGGTCACCCAGGCCGGCGGCGGACAACAAAGCGTCGCAACAGGCATGAGCGACCGCGTCACCGTCTGAGTGACCCTCCGGGCCCGCAGGCTCGTCGGGAAAAACCAGTCCAGCGATGGTCATCGGGCGACCCGGCACCAGCCGGTGAACGTCGACCCCGATTCCCGTACGGGACGTCAGGACGCAAGAACCTCGTCGAGCAGGATCTCGGCCTTGCTCTCGTCGACGCGCTCGGCGAGCGCCAACTCGGAGACGAGGATCTGCCGGGCTTTCGCCAGCATCCGCTTCTCACCGGCGGAGAGACCACGCTCGCGCTCTCGGCGCCACAGGTCACGGACGACTTCGGCCACCTTCATCACGTTGCCCGAATGCAACTTCTCGAGATTCGCCTTGTAGCGCCGCGACCAGTTGGTCGGCTCTTCGGTGTGCGGTGCGCGCAGCACCCCGAACACCCGCTCGAGGCCGTCGGCGTCGACGACGTCGCGAACCCCGACCAGATCGAGATTGCACGCCGGTACCCGAACGATCAAATCGGTTTGGCCGACGATCCTCAACACCAGATAGAGCTTGTCCTCGCCTTTGATCTGACGGGTTTCGATGTCCTCGATCACGGCGGCCCCATGATTGGGGTAGACGACCGTTTCGCCGACTGTGAAGGTCATATTGATATGTGCCCCTTTCGCGGAGTCAATTCTAACACGCCCTGAGAGCAACCTGAGATGCGTTTGCGCTAGCCAGAGGCCTGTCCGGCGGCAAGTCCGAAACCCGTCGGACTTGACAAACGGGGTCTCGGTGTGGGTGGACGTGTGGCGCAGGTCATATCTCGCGGGCGGTCTCTGCCGCATTCTCCAGCGGTATCGCTAGGCTGCTGCCACGCAGCATCGGACCGCTCAGCACGACCCGGATCACCACCCGAACGGCCATCCGAGCCGCCATCCGAACTAGCTGGACTACCTGGTAGGAGCCGACCATCGTGGCCATCACTGCCCGTCGCACCGCACGTTCCGGGATCCGACGCGGCGGGCTCCGCGGCCTGGCCGCGCTGCTGGTGACAGTCGGGCTGCTGGTCTCGGGAACGGCGTGCGGGTTCGACGTCCAGACCAACCGGCCCTACACCCCGGCCCAGGGGGTCAACGACAACGTCGGCGATCCGCCCGTGCTGGTCCGCAACCTGATGGTGTTGAGTCGCGAGAACGGTGTCGGGTACCTCAGCGCCACGCTCACCGCCACCGACCGAGACGCCCTGGTCAGCGTGGCCGGCAAGCCCATCAAGGCGGACTACTCCGACGGCAAGCCGTTCACCGTCACGCTGCCCGACCCGGTGGGCCTCGCGGGCGGTGCGCTCGTGATCTTGACCGACCGGCCGCTGATCACGCTCAGCAGTCCGGACCTCGTCGTCGGGCTGGAGGCCGAGGTCACCTTGACGTTCAGCACCGCCGGCACGTTGACCCGGCGGGTGCCGGTCGTGGACGCGGACGAGCAGCCGTACGCGACGATCAGCCCGACGCCGACCCCCGCCGCCGAATAGCGACCGCAGGTCCGGCTCAACCGTAGGTTTCGATGTCGCTGAAGAGGCTGCTGACCGACTCCCCGAGGTGAGTGCGCCGCACGGCCTCGGCGAACAGTGGCGCCACCGACCGGGTGACCATGTTCGGCAGCTGTCTCTCCGACGGCAGAGGCACGGTGTTCGTCATCACGATCTCGCCCAGGTCGGGCACCTGCTTGAGGCGTTCGATGGCCGAACCGGTGAACAAGCCGTGGGTGACGGCCAGCGCGATCTCGCCCACGCCGAGTCTGCGCAGCACGGTCACCAACTCCACAATCGAACCGCCGGTGGCGATCTCGTCGTCGAACACGATCACGTCCCGGCCGGCCACGTCCCCGACGATCCGGTCGATGACCACCGAGTCGTCGGCCAGTCGCTGCTTGGATCCAGCCGCCACCCCGACCCCGAGCCGGCGGGCGAACTCCGACGCCCGCTTCGCGTTGCCGAGGTCGGGTGACACCACGACGGTGTTGCTGAGGTCGTAGCTGCGGAAATGCTCGGCCAGTACGTCCACCGCGTTCAGGTGGTCCACGGGCACGGAGAAGAAGCCGTGCACCTGCGGTGCGTGGAGGGTCATCGTCAGCACTCGGGTCGCGCCCGCTTCGGCCAGCATGTCCGCCACCAGTCGAGCGCCGATCGAAATCCGGGGTGCGTCCTTCTTGTCCGACCTGGCGTACGCGTAGTGCGGGATCACCGCGGTGATGTGGGCCGCGGAGGCCCCACGGGCGGCGTCGAGCATGAGGAGCAACTCGAACAGGTTCTCCTGGGTCGGTGGCACCAGCGGCTGGACGACGTACACGTCGCGTTGCCGGCAATTGGCGCGCAGCTGCACCTGCAGGCAATCGTTGCTGAACCGCGTGGTCCGCGACGGCGACAGCGGCACCCGGAGGATGTCGCACATCTGCGCCGCAAAGGCCGGATGCGCCGATCCCGAGAAAACGGTGATCTCGCCCGTCACTGTGTTGTCCGCTCGCTCCGGATCCGCTCCAGACGCCGGCCGTCGTCCTCCTCGGCGACGGAAAAGCGTTGTCGCCTCGATCGTCCTCCGACCAGCGCCGCGGATCCTGCCGCTCGCTCGAGGCCCCTCGCAAGCTCGGGGCTTCGCCGGCTGGCTCCGATCACAGGCGCCAATCTATCGCGCGGCTTTCACCGCGAAACTCAACTCTCGAACTTATAGCCCAGGCCGCGGACGGTGACCAGATGCCTCGGGTTGGCCGGGTCGGGCTCGATCTTGGTGCGGAGCCGCTTGACGTGGACGTCGAGGGTCTTGGTGTCGCCGACGTAGTCAGCGCCCCAGATCCGGTCGATCAGCTGACCCCGGGTCATCACCCTCCCGGTGTTGCGGAGCAGCATCTCCAGCAGCTCGAACTCCTTGAGCGCGAGCCGGATCCGTTGCCCGTTGACCGACACCTCGTGCCGCTCCACGTCCATCCGTACCCCGGCGGCTTCGACCACATCGGGCAGCAACTCGACGTCTTGCCCGCGCCGCAACACGGCGCGGATCCGGGCCACCAGCTCACGCTGGCTGAACGGCTTGGTGACGTAGTCGTCGGCACCGAGCTCCAGGCCCACGACCTTGTCGATCTCGGAGTCCCGGGCGGTGACCATGATGACCGGCACCGGACCCCGCTGGCGAAGCTGGCGGCAGACCTCGGTGCCCGGCAGGCCGGGCATCATCAGGTCCAGCAGCACGATGTCGGCGCCGGCCCGGTCGAACTCGGCCAGCCCGGCGGCGCCGTCGGCCGCCTCCAAGACGTCGAAGCCCTCCTTGCGCAACATGTACGCCAGCGCCTCGCGGTAGGACTCCTCGTCCTCGATCACCAACACCCGGGTCATGCGGGGCGCCCGCGGCGACGGTCTGACCGGATCATGATTCCACTCCTGCTTTCGGTGCCCGAGGTCTCAGGCGAATAGGCCGGGCCAGGCCGGCATCGGATTCGGGGGCGCTGTCGGACGTCTCGTCGCTAGGTTCCGCGGCGGCGGTCGACTCGGCGGAGATGGGTTGGTGGGCCGGCAGGCAGATGGTGAAGGTGGAACCCTGGCCGGGTTTGCTCCATACCTTCACGTCACCGTTGTGCGAGGCGGCGATGTGCTTCACGATCGCCAGCCCCAGACCGGTGCCGCCGTTGGCCCGGCTCCGGGCGTAGTCGACCCGGTAGAACCGTTCGAAGATGCGATCCTGCTCCCGCAGCGGGATGCCGATGCCGTTGTCGGAGACGGTGATCTCGACGTAGTCGTCGTCGCTGCGGATCTGTCGGTGGGCCGCAACCACGACCCGGGCACCCGGATCGGAATAGACCACCGCGTTCTCGACCAGGTTGCCGACGGCGATGCTGAGTTGGCGCAGGTCCCCGACCACCTGGCACCCTTCGGCGCCGGCGATGGTGAGGGCCACCTCGTGACTCTCGGCGTCGACCCGGCAGCGATCGACCGCGTCGATCAGGACGTCGTCGATCGCTACCACCTCCGGCGACGTCAACGGATTGTCGGCCTGCAGCCGGGACAGATCGACGATCTGGGAGACCAGATCGGTCAACCGGGCAGATTCGATCCCCATCCGGGCGGCGAACCGGCGTACCGCCGGCGGATCGTCGGCGGCCTCTTCGACAGCCTCGGCGAGCAGGGACAGCGCGCCGATGGGGGTCTTCAGTTCGTGGCTGACGTTGGCGACGAAGTCCCGCCGGGTCTGCTCGATCCGGCGGGCGGCGGTCTCGTCCTCCACCAGCAGCAGGACCTGATGGTCCGGCAGCGGCGCGACCCGTACGTGATAGTGCGCGGGGGCGGCGTTTCCGGCCCGGGACAGGTCGAGATCGTGGATCTTGGACCTGTGTTCCCGCCGTACCTGCCGGACCAGGTCGAGGATCTGGGCGACGGCGACCCGGCTGCCCCGGACCACGCCGAGCGTGACGGCCAACCGGTTGGCCTGCAGCACCTCGTCGTGCGGCCCGATGATGGCACCGGCGCCACGCAACGCGTCCAGTACCTCCGACAATCCGTCGGGAACCGCGGGAGCCTCGATGTCGGGAGCCGAACGAAGCTCGGTGTCCGGATGCCGACGCGATAGCCGCCAGCCAATGCCGAAGCCGATCACGAGGCCCAGCACCAAGGCGAGCACCGCAATACCAGCCGCGTTCACACCAGCGATAGTAGGGTCTTCGCCCACGGCTGCCGGTCATCCACCGTCGACTGCACGCGTGCCTTGGGCAGCGTTCCGCTGCTGTTCACCGCCAGTTCACGTCACTCACTTCTCCGGGTAGCGGTCGGGCTTAGGGTTGAAAGCACGTGGGACTACAGACGGAGAAGGTGGAACAGGCATGCGCGACTCCTATCGGGAGCAGCTCGACGACATCCTGGCCGATCTGGTGCAGATGTGTCAGGTCGTGTCGGCTGCCGTGCGCACCAGTACGACAGCACTCCTCGAGGCCGAGATCCATCTCGCCGAGCAGGTGATCACCGAAGACCTCAAGCTCGATCAGATGCAGGCCGACATCGAGGCCCGCGCCTTCAGCCTGCTGGCCCGGCAGGCTCCGGTGGCGGGCGAACTCCGGACGCTCGTGGCCACCCTGCGGATGGTGACCGAGCTGGAACGGATGGGTGACCTGGCTGCGCACGTAGCCAAGATCGCCCGGCTGCGCTACCCCGAGATCGCGGTGCCCGAGGCGCTGCGGCCGAACTTCGTCCGGATGGGTGACGTGGCCGAGAAGATGGTCGTCACCGCCGGTCAGACCCTCAACAACCGCAACATCGAGACCGCCCAGGAGCTGCGCGACCGCGACGAGGAGATGGACGAGCTCCGCAAGAGCCAGTTCCGCGTCATGTTGAGCGACAACTGGGCCTACGGGGTCGAGGCCGCCGTCGACGTCGCGCTGCTGGGCCGCTACTACGAGCGCATCGCCGACCACGCCGCATCCATGGGTCGCCGGATCATCTACGTGGTGACCGGCGAGTTCCCCGAGGCGGAAGTCTGGCCGCAGCCCTAGCTCAGGTGCGCGGAGTCAACCTGCTGCCCGCCGGCACCGGGAACGGGAAGCCCAGCACCGCCAACCGGCCCCTCACCTGGTTCTGGGCCTGGCAGTCGCTCACGCAGTTGGTGGGCGGGTTGGCGACCTCGACGGCGTCCTCGCCGGTGACGAAGCCCATCCGGCCGCCGCTGGCCACGTCCCAGATCGACTGACCGCCGCAGTGCCGGGCACTCGGCGTGAGCGGGGTGGCGGTGTTGCACAACGGCTGCGGAATCCGGGTCGCCACCTGGGCGCTGTCGCGCGCCACGAATTTCGCCGACAGATCGTTGCCGATGTTCACCCGCGCCGCGACCTGGACGCAGAACTGACTCGGCGGGCCGGTCTCGACACTCGTGCACTGCGATCCGAGGAACTGTCCGATCCGAGCCCGGAAGTTGGGGTTGTCGAAGTAGAAGGGGGTGAGGCCCGGCGTCGCACTGCGGGCCAACGTGTGGACGACCCGGGTGGCGGTCTGGTCGCCGCGTTGGGGCTCCATCTGGAAGATGCCGCCCTGCGCGCAGTCCTTGGCCTGGATCTTCATCGAGAGTCCGGCGCCGGTGCGCTGCAGACTCAGATCCTCCTCCTTGAGCTCCACGGCGATGCCGCTGCTGAGACTCAGGCCGCGATGGTCGGGAACCTTGCTTGCGAACACCGGGGTGAAGCGGCCGCCGGTCAGGTCGAGTTCGTTGGCCGCTCCGGTGAACGACTGGTCGAAGACCGCGAAGTCGGAGGCGCGCACGTCGAACTGGGTGTAGCGACCCCGGACGGCGAACCGGTCGCCGAACTGGCTCGCCGCAATGGTGGTCCGGATCCGGTCCTTACCGGGCGAGCGGGCCACGACGGCGCCGGTCGTGAGGTTGACGAGGGAGTAGCCGCCGTTGACGCACCCCTTCGACGAGGCGGCCTCGGCGGGAGCGGGGGCAACGAGGGACGCCGTGGTGGCGACGGCGGCGAGGGCTATTGCGATCCGGGCCGTACGGCCGGTCGCGAAACGGGGGACGAGAGTCGGGGTGGGCGCCATGGCGGCTGACCTCCTGGGTTCGGGATGTCAGCAGCCTGGTCAATGCCGGGTCGAACCCACCATTGGTCTTTGGTACTAGGACTCTGTTGTCTGTCGCGCGCCGCGCTCCGCGGTCTGCCCGAGCGCTACTTCTTGCCCTGGTTCTTGACCGCTTCGATCGAGGCCCGGGCGGCCTCGGGGTCGAGATAGCGGCCACCGGCTTCGACCGGTTTCAGATCATCGTCGAGTTCGTACACCAGCGGGATCCCGGTCGGGATGTTGAGCGAGACGACGTCGGAGTCGGAGATGTTGTCGAGGTGCTTGACGATCGCGCGGAGCGAGTTGCCGTGCGCCGCGACCAGGGTCACCCGGCCGGCGCGCAGATCGGGCACGATCGAGTCGTACCAGTACGGCAGCGCGCGAATCAGCACGTCTTTCAGGCACTCGGTCCGCGGCCGGACCTCGGTGGGCAGCACGGCGTATCGCGGGTCGTTGAAGTTGGCGTACTCGTTGTCGTTCTCGATCGGTGGCGGTGGGACGTCGAAGGATCGCCGCCAGACCATGAACTGTTCCTCGCCGAACTCCGCCAGGGTCGCGGCCTTGTCCTTACCCTGCAGGGCGCCGTAGTGGCGCTCGTTCAGCCGCCAGGAGCGCTTGGTGTCGATCCAGTGCCGGTCGGCGACGTCGAGGGAGATCTGCGCCGTACGGATCGCGCGGCGCAGCAGCGAGGTGTGGACGACGTCGGGGAGGATGCCGGACTCGATCAGCAGCTCACCGCCACGATTGGCCTCCGCCACGCCCTTGGCGTTCAGATCAACGTCGACCCAACCGGTGAACAGATTCTTGGCGTTCCAGTCACTCTCACCGTGGCGGAGCAGGATCAACGAAGCGCTCATGACGGGAGCCTAGTGGAGCACGGCGGGCGGGCTAGGGTCGGCAGCATGACCCGCACCATCGCCAGAAACCGTACGGTCGAGCTCGCCGAGCTGGTGGAGTTCATCCGGCCGCGGCACCAGTTGCTGTTGAGTACGACTCGGTCCGACGGGCGTCCGCAGCTCTCCCCGGTCAGCGGCGGGATCGACCCGGGCGGCCGCATCCTGATCTCCTCCTACCCAGGCCGGGCCAAGAGCAAGAACGCCGCCGAGCGCCCGGAGGTATCGGTCTGCGTCCTCTCCGACGACTTCGGTGGGGCCTGGGTGCAGGTGGACGGCACCGCCGAGGTGCTCGGCATGCCCGAGGCGCTCGACGGACTCGTCGACTACTTCCGCTGCATCTCCGGCGAGCATCCCGACTGGGACGAGTACCGGGCAGCCATGCGGATCCAGGACAAGGTGCTGATCCGGATCACCCCGACCCGCTGGGGCCCGATCGCCACCGGCGGTTTCCCCGCCGACGTGGCCGCCCGCTTGGATTCGTGATCTTGCGCCTTCGGGCCAAGTCGACGAGATCTTCGGGCGGCCCGGCCGGGCCTCACGCGACCGGTACGCGGTCCACCGGTGCCGCGACGTCGAGCGAACGGTGCATCGTCTCCGGCAGGACCGACCCGCACACCACCCCGAGAAGCCCGAAACCGCCGAGCAACAAACCTACGGACAGACCGCCGTACGACACCTGCAGCGGTCCCGCGATGACCGGCGGCACCGCACCCCCGAGGATCGCGGCCAGACTGTACGCGAGGCCGGCCGCCGTATACCGGTAGCGGGCCGGGAACAGCTCCGGAAGCCAGGCCGCCGCCGGGCCGAGGCCCAGGCCCGACACGACGAGGATCGCGACGAGGCCGAGGGCTACACCGAGCCGGGTGCCGGGTGTCGATCGCGACGAACGCCAGCGGACCGACGACGACCGCCGCCAGGTTCGCGACCAGGACGGCCCGCCGCCTCCCGATCCGGTCCGACCAGCGCGCGGCGATCCAGGCCGACCCGAGCAGCGCCCCACCGCCGAGGATGCCGAGCACCAGCATCAGGGGCCGCGGCAGGCCGAGCACCGCGGTGGCGTAGCTGGTCAGGTAGACGGTCCCGATGTAGCCGTACGCGAACAGGGCCGCCAGCGCGCCGGCGGCCAGCACGATGGGTCCGGTCTGGCGCCGCAGGGCCTCCCTGATCGGCGCCCCGCTGCGAGCCTGCTGAGCCAGCAGTTGCCGGAAGACCGGGGTTTCCTCGATCCGCAATCGGACGTAGAGCCCGACGGCCAGGAGCACGACGCTCAGCAGGAACGGGATCCGCCACCCCCAGGCCAGCAGGTCTGCCGGCTTCAGCAGCAACCCGATGAGGAGGAACGTCGCGCTGGTGAGGGCGAAGGCGGCCCCGGGGCCGAGCTGCGGATACGCGCTGAACCGTCCGCGGCGGTGCTGCGGTGCGTACTCAGCCGCGAGCAACACCGCGCCGCCCCACTCACCACCGACCGCGATGCCCTGCGCAAAACGGAGCAGGACGAGGATGATCGGGGCGGCGACGCCGATGGTCGCGGCTCCCGGCAGCAGCCCGACCGCCACCGTGGAGCCGCCCATCAGCAGCAGCGTGATGATCAAGGTGCGCTTGCGCCCCAGGCGGTCTCCGAGGTGTCCGAAGATCGCCGAACCGAGTGGTCGGGCGACGAAGGCAACCGCGAACGTCGCGATCGCGGCCACCGTTCCCGCCGCGGCGCCCAGCGCGGGAAAGAAGACGGTCCCGAAGACGAGCGCCGCCGCGGTGCCGTAGATGAAGAAGTCGTAGAACTCGATGGTCGTACCGGCGAACGCGGCGAACGCGATCCGGCGGTGGGGTACGGAAGTGTCCCTGGTCAGCTGGGTGGTCATGAGGTTGGTCCTTCGGTATCGCGGTCGGATCGGCGCTGGTCAGGGGTGGGAAGTCGGCGTGGCGATGGACGAGCCGCCAGGACCCGTCGATGCGGCGGAGGACGTGGGTCACGCGGATCGTCATCTCGACCGGCTCGCGCCCGTCGACGCTGACGTGGCCCCGCTCGAACCCGGCGGTGTACGCGAGGTCGCCGCTGCAGCCGAGCACCTCGATGTGTGGGCGGAGTGCGCCCCCCGAGAACCGGCTCGCAACCCAGCCGAACGTCCGGGTCACCGGCCCGTGCCCCCGCTCGATCGGGCCCCAGGCGCCGAAGAGCGTGACGTCGGGGCGCTCGGCCCACAGCGCCGCGTACGGGGCCGGGTCGCCGCTCCCCATCGCGGCCAGGGCATCGGCCAGTTCGCCGAGCGTCGCGCTGAGATCGGGCGGAATCGTCGTCGATGGTGCGGAACTGATCATCGAACGAGGGTGGCCGAGCCGGCCCGGGAGGCGGATCGGTAACGGCTACTGAAGTCGTCGCCGGCGCTGCGGAGATCGCCTTGCCGGGCTACGGCCTGGGCGGCTCAAGAGCACCCGGGCCGGGGTCGAGGTGCCGGAACGCCGCCAGATTGGCGGTGGATTCACCGCGGGAGCGGCGCCACACCCACTCCCGGCGGATGCTGTCGGCGAAGCCGAGTTCCAGGATCACATTGAACGACTCGTCGGCGGTATCGGCGACCGACCCCAACCAGCGGTCCAGTCTCGGCCACGGTCGCACTCGGGAGCGCCAGCCGGCCGGTCAGGTAGATGTCGCCGAGGGCATCGAGGCTGAACGCGACACCGTACGTCCGCAGGTTCCGCTCCAGCAGCCACCGGTACACGCCCGCGTGGTTCTCGTCCGGCCGGCGGGCGACGAACGCGCGAACCGAGACCCCGTACGCGCCGACCTGCAGGGCGCAGTCGGTCGAGAGCTTCCGGGTGCCGGGCAGGGCGACCGAGAACAGTCCGGGTGCGGATCTCGCTCCACTCCAGGTCGAGCCCGGCCAACGTCTCGCGGATGACCTCACCCGCTCGTTGCTGGTCCGGCGCCGGCTCGGCCAAACTCAGGCCGCCTGGACCAGCCAGCGCGCCTGGTACCCGTCCAGGGCGATGTCCCCGTCGGTGAGCGGCGCACCGCCGTTGAGGGCGTCGGAGGCCCAGTTGCCGAGCGGCACCACCCATCGGGGCAGCTTCTGCGGCTCGGGCGTGACGTTGTACACGCCGACGAGGGTCTGGGTCGGGAACCGGCGCACGAACACCAGGACTCCGGGGTTGACCGGATCCATCACCTCGGTCTCGACCGAGGCGTCCATGCTGGGCAGCGACGCCCGGACGGTGATCGCGTGCCGGATGCCGTGCCAGACCCGGTGCTCGAGCGCGTTCGGATCGTGCCGGCGCTCGATCAGCCACCAGGGCATCGGCGGCCGGTGGACCCAGCGGTTGTCGTCGGCGTGCTCGGGATCGTCGGCGAAGTCGTAATAGTTCCGCAAGCCCAGCTCGTCGCCCATGTAGATCAGCGGCAGGCCGCCGAAGCCGAGCACGATCTGGTACGCGAGCAGCAGCCGCCGGATCGCGAGGTCGAGGTGGACCTGGTCACCGCCGTACAGCGCCGCCTCGACGCCGGCCAGGGACGCCGCCGTACCGCTGATCCGCCGATCGCCGGTGGCCAGGTTCTCCTGGAAGACGAGTCCACGGGCGTCGCTCATCGGGTACGAGCCGGCGTAGAAATCGGCGAGGAAGCGGCGGTGCTCGTACCCGTTCAGTCCGACCGAGGCGGCGTCGGAGTCGTCGATGGCCCAGCCGATGTCGTCGTGGCAGCGCAGGTAGGTGCCCCAGACGGTGGTCGGCGGCTTCGCCGGGAACCGGTTCATGGCAGCGCAGAACAAGCGGGTGTCGCGGCTGGCCAGCGCCGACCAGATCTGCACCATCAGCGAGTTCTGGTACGCGAGGTCACTGACCCGCCCCGAGTGTTTGCCGATGCCCAGATAGGGCGCGAGATCGGTCGGTCCGACGATGGCTTCGGCCTTGAAGATCAAGGCCGGCGCCGCGATCCGGGCCACGGTCCGCAGCGCCTGGGTGATCGCGTGCACCTCCGGCTGGTTCTGACACGACGTACCCATCCGCTTGAAGATGAACGCGATCGCGTCGAGCCGGATGCACTCCACCCCCAGATTGGCCAGCCAGCCGATCAGGTCGGCGAACTCGTAGAAGACCTCCGGGTTGCGCCAGTTGAGGTCCCACTGCCACGAATTGAAGGTCGTCCAGACCCAGGCTTGGCTCTCCTCGTCGAAGGTGAAGTTGCCGGGAGCGAAGTCGGGAAACACCTCCGGCAGGAACTTCTCGTACTGATCCGGGATCTCCCGGTCGGGGTACATGTGGAAGTACTGCCGGTAGACGTGGTCGCCCGCCCGTGCGTTGACGGCCCAGTCGTGCTCGGCGGCCACGTGGTTGAGGACCAAGTCCACGGTGAGGGAGATGCCCGAGCGGCGCAGCGCGGTCGCCAGGGCCCGCAGGTCCTCGACGGTGCCGAGATCGTCGCGGACGGAGCGGTAGTCCATCACGGCGTAACCGCCGTCGCTTTGCCCCGGACGCGGTTTCAGCAGCGGCATCAGGTGCAGGTACGTGACCCCCAGCTCACTCAGGTAGCCGACCTTGCTGGCCACCCCCCGCAGGTCGCCGGCGAACAGGTCGGCGTACGCGGCGTAGCCCACCATCCGAGGGTGCTGGAACCACTGCGGGTCGGCGTGCCGGCGCAGATCGAGCAGTCGCAGTTCGGTCGAGCGCTGCCGGAAACTCTGCGCGGCGATCTCGACGCAGCGTTCGGCCATCTCCACCGCGTGATCCGGATAGGCGCCGGTCAGCCCCGACAGCAGGTCGGGCCAATAGCGGCGCAGCCGAGCCTCGAACACGACCTGGTCGTGCAGCGGCTCGCCGCGGAGCAGGTCGGCGACGTCGGGAACGCTCATCGTCGGTGAGCGTAGCGGACCCGATCATGGACGTCTCCGTGGCGGAACCCCACCAATCAAAAGTTGCGCAACTGTTGACAGTTTCCGCAAAAGGGGCGTTTCGGGGATCGACGCAGTGCAGTTTGCCAACACTTTGCGATGCGGGAACGGCGGCGGTCAGGTCGGAGTGCTCTCCTTGTGCCGCAGCCGCAGCCGGTTCTTGAACTCCTCGGCGAACACCTCGCGGACGGCCTCGTTGTCGATCGCCCCGTTGAGCGCCGTGAGCCGACCCGACGCCACCCGCTGACAGACGACGAGCCAGGCCTGGCCCATCGCGTACGTGAAGGTGCTCGCCACGCCCGCCCCGATCGCGCCCCCGGCGATCGTGCCCGCGCCGGGAACCATCTTCAGCAGCCCGGTGAAGGCGGCCCGGCCGGCCTGGGTCGCGACCGTGGTCGAGGCGATGGCCATCAGGGCCGCGCGGTCGAACTTGATCTTGTAGAGCTGGGCGATCCGCGCCATCATGCCGAGCTGGATGGGCACCAGCAGGGTGGCGTCGGAGAACGGGATCGGGCTGGCCGCGGCGCCGGCGGCCAGGCCGGCAGCGACCCCGATGTTCTTCAGCGCTTCCTTCGCCTTCCGATCGGAATCAATCTCCTGCGCGGCGGTGAGGGCTCCGTGGACGCCCTCCGGCGCAACTTGAAAGGTGGCATCGAGGACTTCCCGCAATCCGTACGCCGGCTGGCCGGTGAACTCGTCCGGCTTCGCGTACGTCATGTACGGCCGACCGCCGACGATCGGCAGCTGCTTGGCCATGATCTGTTCGGCGAGCAGCAGCGCCTCGGGGTGCACCCGGCCCTCCCGCTGCGGCACCTGGGTCAGCACGAGCAGCACCGGCAGGCCCAGCTCGGACAGCCTTCGGATGAAATCCGCCTCGGTCTCCTCGAACCGGCGATCCATGCCGCGGACGCAGTACCAGGCGACGTGGATCTGTTCCGACAGCGGCAGTCGGCGGGATTCGCGGACGACGTTGTTGAGCTCCTTGAGGATCTCCCGGTCATCCTTACCAACTTCCAGGCCCTGGGTGTCGATGAGCCCGAGGGAGCCGACCTTGTCCAGGTAGAGGTGGCTGCCCCTGGTGACCGGCTCCCCGATCCCGGTCCGGGCCACCTCCTCGCCGAAGATGGCATTGATCAGCGTGGACTTGCCCACCCCGGTCTTGCCGAAGATCGCCAGATTGAACCGGCCGATCGCCTCGGCCGACTTGTCGAACTCCCGCCGGAACGAGTCGCGCAGCCAGTCCTTGTTGTCGTCCACGGTCCGACCTCCCAGTTGAGCTGCAATGAGCCGAACCCCAGCCTATGAGCCGTCGCCCCTGAGATCGGGAGCGCCGCCCATCCGGGGAAACCCGGCTTTGACCGCCCCGTTGCGCTGGCGTCGGGTCAGGGGTGCCGCGTACGGCCGGGGACAAACCCGACCAGATCTCAGGCCGGGGTCGCGTCCTGGCCCTGGCGCCGGGCCCGGATCTCGTGGCCGCGGGAGGTCAGGCACTGCCCGCTCGCGAGGTTGAACTTCCAGTTGTGCAGTCCGCACGTCAAGGTGGTGCCGTCGGTGGACCCGAACTGGGCGAGGTCGGCGTGCAGGTGCGGACAGCGGCGCTGCACGATCCAGCCGTCGATCGCGATGTCCTCGCCGGTGTCGGACTGCTCGGAGTACCAGTTCTCGACGTAGTCGATCCGGTCGGCCGACAGGCACTTGAAGAACGTGTACAGGTACTCGTTGAACTTGCCGATCCGCGACGCGGAGAACCGCATGGACAGGAACAGGCTGTTGGACCAGTCGATCTCGCGGCGGGCCAGGTTCGTGGCGACGAGGTCGGCGTCGGTGCGGAACCAGTAGCGGACCGACTCGCCGTCCCACGGCCGGACCTCACTCGCCGGGAAGTCGAGTACGAGATCGGCCGCCTCCCCGATCGTGAACCGGACCTGGGCGCCGATGTTGTCCGAGAGCTGCGGCGCCCGCTTCATCAGCGGCTCCCACCACTGTTTCAACTGCTCGCCCAGGTCGTCGGGCACCTCGGCCCGGCCCGCCTGCTCCGCCTCCACCTCGCCGATCCGCTCCGCCTGCTGCTCGAGCAGGTAGCCCCACTTGTCGCCGAAGACCCGCTCGATCGCCGCCTCGTCGTAGGTCTCCTGGGCCACGGTGCAGCTGCCCCCCTCGGCCTCGACCACGGTCCCGGGCAGAAAGAGGTGCCCCGGCAAGCCGGGACGCTCAGCCGCCAGCTCGCCGAGGAACTGCCGCTGGTCGGTGAAGATCGAGGTGTCGTCGGAGCCGTAGCCGTTCGCCCCGAACAACTGCGGGTCGTAGAACGCCGGCGGGCCGGCCATCGGGAAGACGTGCCGCGGTTTCACCTGATCGATGTAGTACAGCGTCCGCTTCGACTGGCTCGCCCGCTTCAGCTCGGCGAACTTCTGCTTCGCCGGGACCGGCAGGTCGTACACCATCGGCCACCAGATCGCGCCCGAGAACTGCGTGAAGTACAGATCGACCTCGCCGAACTCCCTGATCTTCGCGACGTCGAGGGGGTGCGAATCGTTCTGGTTCAGCAGCACCGCCGTGCCGTCCTCCACCGACAGCGCCGAGTCCCCGATCGGGCCGTCGCCCGGACCGCGGAGCGGCGTGATCATCAGCCGCAGACCGTCGATCTCGAACGGCTCGCCGGCCCGGGTGAAGACGAAGTCGGTGTACCCGAGAGCGCGCAGATCGTCCTCGAGATCGCTCGTCGGGTACTCCGGCAACAGCACCGGCGTGGTCACCGGCACGACCTCGCGGAGCAATCGCGGGTCGAAATGATCGGAATGGCGGTGCGAGACGTAGAGGAAGTCCGCCCGGCCGAAACGCTGCCAATCGAGGCCGCGATTGTCCGGGAACGGGAACCAGGCACCGAAGAACGCCGGGTGGACCCAGGGGTCGCAGAGGATCGAGCCGTAGGCCGTCTCGATGAACATGCCGGCGTGGCCGAGACCGGTGACTCGCACGTACCTACTCTCCCGGGTCGACAAGGCGAACCGCCAGGGTACGCGGCCTGGGCCCTTCGACAAGCTCAGGGCACGCGGCTGGTCGCGTAGACTCACCTGGCTCTGCTCTCTTTCAGAAAGTTCGCCATGCCTGTACGCAGCGACCTGCGCAACGTCGCAATCGTCGCCCACGTCGACCACGGCAAGACCACGCTGGTGGACGCCATGCTGTGGCAGTCCGGCGCGTTCCGGGTCGGCCAGGACGTGGTCAAGCGGGTGATGGACTCCATGGATCTGGAGCGCGAGAAGGGCATCACGATCCTGGCCAAGAACACCGCAGTCCGCCATCACACCCCAGACGGCGCCGAGGTCACGATCAACATCGTCGACACCCCTGGTCACGCCGACTTCGGGGGCGAGGTCGAGCGCGGCCTCGAGATGGTGGACGGGGTGCTGCTGCTGGTCGACGCGTCCGAGGGACCGCTGCCGCAGACCCGGTTCGTGCTCCGCAAGGCACTGGCCAAGGGCCTGCCGATCGTGGTGGTGGTCAACAAGGTCGATCGCACCGACGCCCGGATCGCGGAAGTGGTCGAGGAGACGTACGAGCTCTTCCTCGACCTGCTCGACGACGACGAGACCCACGTCCTCGACTTCCCCGTCGTCTACGCCTCGGCGAAGGCCGGCCGAGCCTCCCTGACCGCCCCCGAGAACGGCTCCATGCCGGATTCGCACGACCTCGCGCCGTTGTTCGCGACGATCCTGGAGCACGTGCCGGCGCCGACTTACACCGAGGGCGCGACGCTGCAGGCCCACGTCACCAACCTCGACGCGTCGCCGTACCTCGGCCGCCTGGCACTGTGTCGGATCTTCGCCGGTGAGATGCGCCGCAATCAGATCGTCGCCTGGTGCAAGTCCGACGGCACCATCAAGAACATCAAGTTGTCGGAGATGTTGATCACCGAGGCCCTGGAGCGGGTGCCGGCTGAGGCGGCCGGCCCGGGTGACATCGTCGCCATCGCCGGTATCCCGGACATCACCATCGGGGAGACCCTCTCGGACCCAGCCAATCCGTTGCCGCTCCCGCTGATCACGGTGGACGAACCCTCGATCTCGATGACGATCGGCATCAACACCTCCCCGCTGGCCGGCCGGTCGGGCAAGAACCTGACCGCGCGGCTGCTCAGGGCCCGGCTGGACACCGAACTGATCGGCAACGTGTCGATCCGGGTGCTGCCGACCGAGCGGCCGGACACCTGGGAGGTCCAGGGCCGGGGTGAGCTGGCGCTGGCGATCCTGGTCGAGCAGATGCGCCGGGAGAGCTTCGAACTGACGGTCGGCAAGCCGCAGGTCGTGACCCGGCTGATCGACGGCACGGTGCACGAACCGGTCGAACGGCTGACCATCGACGTGCCCGAGGACTTCGTGGGGACCGTCACCCAGTTGCTGGGCATGCGCCGCGGCCGGCTGGAACAGATGGTGAATCACGGCACCGGCTGGGTCCGGATGGAGTATCTGGTGCCGGCCCGTGGGCTGATCGGCTTCCGGACCGAGTTCTTGACCGAGACCCGCGGCACCGGCCTGATGCACCACGTCTTCGAGGCGTACGAGCCCTGGCACGGCGATCTGCGGACCCGTTCGAACGGTTCGCTGGTGGCCGATCGGAGCGGGGCCGTGACCTCGTACGCGTCGTTCAACCTGCAAGAGCGCGGCACCTTGTTCGTCGGCCCCGGCACCGAGGTGTACGAGGGCATGATCGTGGGTGAGAACGCGCGGAACGAGGACATGGACGTCAATCCGACCAAGGAGAAGAAGCTCACCAACGTCCGCTCCTCCACTGGCGACGAACTCGAGCGGCTGATCCCCCCGCACCTGATGAACCTGGAGCAGGCGCTGGAGTTCTGCCGCGGCGACGAGTGCGTCGAGGTGACCCCGGCGGCGGTGCGGATCCGCAAGGTCGTGTTGCGCGGCACCGAGCGGGCCCGCACCCGCGCCCGCGCCAAGACGGCCCAGCTGTCCTGACCGGCTGAATTCCTCACACTGTTCTCAGCAACACCCAGGCTCGGATAGTCCTCTCGCGCCCTCGGTACTTCCCCCCGCGGGCGCACCTCATCTCAGGTACATCGGGGTCACCGCACAGCTCGTCAGGGGAAGACATGTCCAAGCTCACGACCAGGTTCGCTCGCCTTCTGCTCGGCCTCCTCACCGCCACCGGTCTGATCGCCGGCATCGCCGTGATGGAGTCCTCCGTCCTCACCGCCACGGCTGCGCCGAGCAGCCCGCAGGTCTCCGAGTTCGGCGCCGTCGCAATGACCGCCAAGGCCTCGAAGCGGAAGATCACGAAGCGCTGCCGGACCAAGGGCCGGGTGCTGTGCATCGACAAGACCCGCGACAAGCTCTACTACGTCAACAACGGCAGGATCATCAAGACGATGGACGCGCGCTTCGGCTGCGCCAGCAGCCGGACTCGCGAAGGCACCTTCCGCGTGTTCCGGAAGCGCCGCTACACGGTCTCCAGCCTGTACGGCAGCCCGATGCCGTATTCGATGTTCTTCAGCGGCGGCCAGGCGGTGCACTACTCGTCCGACTTCGCCAGCCGGGGGTACGCCGGCTGCAGCCACGGCTGCGTGAACATCCGGGCGAAGGCGAAACTGCGGTACGTGTTCAACCGGATCCGCCTCGGCGACAAGGTCGTCGTGTATCGGTCCTGAGCCCCAGCCACCGACGGCCCCCGACCGCGTGGTCGGGGGCCGTCGTGCTTCGGTCTCGTGAGCGGTTCAGCTCTGGGCGCCGGAACCGGTCTTCTTCGCCGCAGTCTTCTTGGCGGGCGCCTTCTTGGCCGGAGCCTTTTTGGCGGTGCTCGCGGCCGACCGCTTGGCCGCGGCCTTCCGGGTCGCCGCTCGCTGCTCGGCGGCGCCGCGGCTGGCCGCCCGGGTGGCGGTCGCCTTTTGCGCGCTGCGCGGCGTCACCGTCTCGGTGGCGGTCCGGCCGGTCGCCGTCTTGCGGACCTGGGTGACGCCCTCCTGCACCTTCTGCAGGGCCGGGTCGACCTTGTCGGCCACGTCGGCCGAGCACGTCGCCGGCGCGCTTCTCGGCGGTGCCGCCGAGCTGACGGGCGGAGCCGATCGTCTCGTCGACCACGAGCTTGCCGCGACCGGCGAGATCGACGTAGGCCGCGTTGGCGTCGCGAACGAACTCCTGGGCCTGCTTCTGGAGGTCGGCGATCCGGGTCTTGGTGGTCTCCGGCAGCGCGAGGACCTGCTCGGGCAGCGTGCGCACGAACTTGTTCAGGTCGTCCGCGGTCGCCCTGGCCTGCTGCTCGTTCTTGCCTTGCCAGGCGGCGAGTCGCTGGTTGGCCTTCTCGGTGGTGTCGGTCCAGGTGGCCTGCAGGGTGCTCGCCACGGCCTGGGTGAGGCCGGCGACGGCGTAGAGGGGAGTGAGGTCGGACTCGAGGGCGGCCTTGCGGGCCTGCGCCGGGGTCTGCTTTCGGGTGGTCGTGGGCATGATTACTTCGCTTTCTGTGGTTCTGAACTCAGGTCTTCGGTGGATGGGTTGTCGGTGGACGGATCTTCGGACGTGGTCGCGGTGACTTGGTCGTTCTCCTTGACGAACGAGGCGTACACGTCGATGAGTACGCGCTTCTGCCGTTCGCTGATCGCCGGGTCGGCGAGAACCGCCATCTCGACGCTCGTGGTCGGGTGGTCCTCCGGGTCCAGGATCCCGGCCCGGACGTAGAGCGTCTCGGCGGACACCCGCAACGCCTTGGCCAGTTGCTGCATCACCTCGGCCGAGGGCCGTCGCAGTCCCCGCTCGATCTGGCTCAGGTACGGGTTTGACACCCCCGCCTGCTCCGCCAGCTGGCGCAGCGACAGCTCCGCCGACCGACGCTGGGCCGCGATGAACTCTCCGACCGAGCCGAGCTGGGAACCCAGCGGCGGCTTGATCTTCGGCATGTGTCCAAGTCTGCTGGGCTCTGCTTGCAATTGCAAGCAGATGCGAGCTGTGGCTAGCGTGAGCCTGCTCACACCCGGTTTACGTCGATCTCGGTCGGCTCTTGTGGCTCTCCGCCGAGTACGCCAGAGTGATCCCACGTCGTGCAGGGCTGGGCGATCCGCGAGATAACGAACAGACTCAAGGACTGGACCGATGAGCGAATCCACCTCGGCCGGAGTGACCGAGAAGGGCACATCCGAGCCCGAACTCAAGCGGGTGATGGGGCCGAAGCTGCTGTTGCTGTTCATCATCGGCGACATCTTGGGCACCGGCATCTACGCCGTCACCGGCAACGTGGCCAAGGAGGTCGGCGGCGTCGTCTGGCTGCCGTTCCTGGTGGCGTTCGTCGTCGCCATGATCACCGCCTTCTCCTACCTGGAGCTGGTGACGAAGTATCCGCAGGCCGCCGGCGCCGCGCTGTACGCGCACAAGGCATTCGGCATCCACTTCGTCACGTTCTTGATCTGCTTCACCGTGATGTGCTCGGGCATCACCTCCGCGTCGACGGCGGCGCGCGCCTTCGCCGCGAACCTCGCGGCCTTCACCGGAGTCGTCCAGGGCCGGGGAGCGGCGGTCGAGGTCAGCCCCGGGCTGACCACGGTGATCGCGATCTGCTTCATGTTGCTGCTGGCGATCGTGAACCTGCGCGGCGTGGCCGAGAGCGTCAAGGCCAACATCGTGTTGACCTGCGTCGAGCTGAGCGGCCTGCTGATCGTCATCCTGGTCGGCATCTTCGCCGCAACCCAGGGCAAGGCGGACTTCTCCCGGGTCGTCATGTTCGACACCGCGGAGGACAAGTCGATCTTCATCGCCGTCACCGCCGGTACCTCGCTGGCCTTCTTCGCCATGGTCGGCTTCGAGGACTCGGTCAACATGGCCGAGGAGACCAAGGACCCGGAGAAGATCTTCCCCAAGATCATGATCACCGGCCTCACCGTCACCGGCATCATCTACATCCTGGTCTCGATCACCGCCATCGCCCTGGTGCCCGCCGGGCGAGCTCGGAGAGGGTGAGGCCCCGCTGACCAAGGTCGTGGAGGCCGGCGCCCCGGGACTCCCGATCGGGGACATCTTCCCGTTGATCGCGATGTTCGCGGTCGCGAACTCGGCGTTGATCAACATGTTGATGGCGAGCCGGCTGCTGTACGGGATGTCCAAGCAGCGGGTGCTGCCGCCGGTGCTCGGCCGCGTGCTCGAGGGTCGCCGGACCCCGTGGGTCGCCATCTTGTTCACCACGGCGCTGGCCGTCGGCCTGCTGATCGTTCGTCCCGCAGCTCAGCGCGCTGGGCGGCACCACGGCGCTGCTGCTGCTCGCGGTGTTCACCGTGGTCAACATCAGCTGCCTGGTGCTGCGGAAGGACCCCATCGACCGGCCGCACTTCAAGGCCCCGACCGCGCTGCCGATCATCGGCGCGCTCTGTTGCGCCTATCTCGTCGGGCCCTGGACCGGCCGCGCCACGATCCAGTACCCGATCGCCGGCATCCTGATCGGCATCGGCATCCTGCTCTGGTTCGTCACCTGGCTGGTCAACCGCGCCCTCTACTCCCGCAAGACGTACGTGAAAGACGTCGAGGATCTCGACACGGACAGGGATTTTGAGTAGAGAGGAACACCCGAGCGCCGGTCCGAACAGCAACGGCTGGTCCGCGTCTGTGAGCGTCGGCAAGCGGAGCGCCGGCTCGGTCTGGACGATCGAGAGAGCAAACACGCTTTTCGTTTGCGAACGAGGGAGGAAGACCGAGTCTCAAGGCGCGCAGCGAGCGCGAACAGACAGCCCAGATTAGGGGGTGCGCAGGACGCGGGATTGGGGGACGGAGGCGGTGATCAGGGAGCCGTCCATCCGGCGCTCCCCCGCCTGCAGCCGCGGGGTGCCATCGATCTTGGGCCCACGACCGCTCAGCGGCACGGTGACGGCGGATTCCGCAGACACCGTGAAGTGATGATCACGTACGGTCAGTGAGGCTCGCGTACCCTCCTCGACCGTGAACTTCATCGCGTCCGCCGTGAGGTTGATCCGGATCCGGGTTCCCTTGAGGGTGATCCGGAAGATCAACTCCGGCCAGCTCTCGGGTAGCCGCGGGTCGAAGGTGATCTCGCCGCGGTAGTCCCGCATCCCACCGAAGCCGTAGGCCAACGCGTTCCAGACGCCGCCGGTCGAGGCCACGTGGACCCCGTCGCTGGTGTTGCCGTGCAGGTCGGCCAGATCCACGTACAGCGAACTGTGGAAGTAGCGCAGCGCCAGGTCGCGGTACCCGACCTCCGCGGCGATGATCGACTGCACCACCCCGGACAGGGTCGAGTCGCCCGTGGTGATGGGGTCGTAGTACTCGAAGTCGGCCTGCTTGTCCGACAGCGAGAAGTGATCACCCTGCAGGAACAGGGCGAGCACGACATCGGCCTGCTTGAGCACCTGGAAGCGGTAGATCACCAGCGGGTGGTAGTGCAGCAGCAGCGGCCGCCGGTCCGGCGGCGTGTTCTTCAGGTCCCAGACCTCCCGATCCAGGAAGTGGGAGTCCTGCGGATTGATGCCGGTGGCGGGATCGAACGGGATGGCCATGCAGGCGGCCGCCTCGGCCCACTCGTCGACCTCGTGATCTTCGATCTGCAACCGCTCGAGCAGCGACGCGTAGCGGGGCCCGTCCTGCTTCTGCAGGTCGCGGACCACCTCGGCGGCCATGGTCAGGTTGAAGCGCGCCATCACGTTGGTGAAGAGGTTGTCGTTGACCACCGTGGTGTACTCGTCCGGCCCGGTCACGCCGTGGATGTGGAAGGTGCGCACCATCCCGTCCAGCGGGCTCGGCTCGCGCCAGAAGCCGAGGTCGGCCCACATCCGGGCGGTCTCGACGAGGATGTCGACCCCCTCGCGGAGCATGAAGTCCTGATCGCCCGTGGCGCTCACGTACTTGCACAGTGCGAACGCGATGTCGGCGTCGATGTGGTACTGCGCGGTGCCGGCGGCGTAGTAGGCCGACGCCTCCTCGCCGTTGATCGTCCGCCACGGGAACAGGGCCCCGCTCTGGGCGAGATCCTCGGCTCGCCGCCGGGCGGCATCGAGCATGTTGTAGCGGAAGCGCAGAGCGCTGCGGGCCATCCGCGGCGAGGTGTAGGACAGGAACGGCATCACGTAGATCTCGGTGTCCCAGAAGTAGTGCCCGCCGTAGCCGGATCCGCTGACCCCCTTGGCGGGCACACCGGACTGTTCCGCCCGGGCGGTCGCCTGCGCCAGCTGGAAGAGGTTCCAGCGGACCGCCTGCTGCACCGCGGGCTGGTCCACCACCACGACGTCGGAGCGTTCCCAGTAGGCGTCGAGCCAATGCGCTGAGCGTCGAACTGCTGCTGGATCCCCTGCTCCGAGGTGCGATCCAGGGTCCGCCGGCAGCGATCGACCAGTTCGCGGACGGGCACCCCGCGAGAGGTGTGGTACGACGCGATCTTGGTGATCTTGAGCGGCACGCCGGCCCGGGCGTTGACCCGGTACACCATCTTGCCCGTGTCCTCGTCGGCGGAGATCAACTCGCTGTAGGTGTTGTCGGTCTCGATCAGGTGGTCGACCCCGACCGCGAGCGTCATCTTCGAGTTGACGCAGCGGTAGCCGAGGATGATCCGCCCGTCCCCGCACCAGTGGGACTGCGGCTCGAGCACCCGGGACTCGAACGACTCCGCCTTGCGCGGGTCGACCCCAGAGCCCATGGCGGCGGCCCGGACGTGGTACTCGTCGCGCCCGTCTTGGCGATTGAGGGTCTGGGAGGAGATCACCACCGGGGCGTCGTCGTCCAGCATCGTGACCTCGATGGTCATGATCGCCAGGTGTCGCTGGGTGAAGGAGACCATCCGGCTCGAGGAGACCTTGACCCGCTTCCCGGACGGGGTCCGCCAGATGATGTCACGGCGCAGCAGGCCGGCCCGGAAATCGAGAGTCCGGTCGTAGCTCTCCAGGTCGGCGACCGACAGCAGCATGGGCTCGTCGTCGACGTACAGCTTCATCGTCTTGTTGTCGGGCACGTTGACGATCGTCTGCCCGACCCGGGCGAAGCCGAACGCCTCCTCCGCGTGCCGGATCGGCCAGACCTCGTGGAAGCCGTTGACGAAGGTTCCGTGCGCGTAGGTCTCCCGGCCCTCCTCGACGTTGCCGCGCAGGCCGAGGTAGCCGTTGCCGGTGGCGAACAGGGTTTCGGTGACCCCGAGGTAGTCGGTCGAGTAGTAGGCCTCGGTGAATTGCCAGTCGTGGATCGGGAACCGCTGCCGATCGAGCGGATCCGCGATCTTGATCGGGTCGTCGCCCGACGAGCCCCTCATCTGCTCACCAACTCGGCCAGGTCGGACACGACCAGACCCGCTCCAGCGTTCAGCAGACGCTGGGCCCCGGTGCCCCGGTCGACCCCGATGACCAGTCCGAACTCTCCGGCCCGGCCGGCTTCGACGCCGGACAGGGCGTCCTCGACGACGATCGCCCGCTCGGCCGGCACGTCGAGTCGATCGGCGGCGAAGAGGAACGTGTCCGGGGCCGGCTTGCCGGGCAGCGACTCCGCGGCCGCCACGACGCCGTCCACGACCACCTCGAACCGATCGGCCAGACCCGCCGCCGCCAGCACGGCGGGTGCATTGCGGGAGGAGGAGACGACGGCGACCGCGGTTTCGGAGCTGGTCAGTTCGTCCAACCACGCCACCGAGCCGGGGTACGGCGTGACGCCCTCGGTCTCCAGCACGGAGGCGAACACCGCGTTCTTGCGGTTGCCGAGGCCGCACACCGTCTGAGCATCGGCCGGATCGTCGGGTGAGCCGTCGGGCAGCGCCAGATCGCGGGACGCCAAGAAGGAACGGACGCCGTCGTATCGCGGCTTGCCGTCGATGTAGTCGAAGTAGTCGCTCTCGGCGTACGGCTCGGCCACCCCCGCCGACTCCAGGTAGTCGGTGAACATCTTCTGCCAGGCGCGCATGTGCACGTCGGCGGTCGGGGTCAGGACGCCGTCGAGGTCGAACAACACCGCGTCGTACCCGCTCAGATCCACGGTCAGCAGCCTAGAGGTCGGATGTTACGGATGCGCAGCGGAAGTTGTGATTTCCCGAAGCGGGAAACTCGGGGGCACGCCGGGGCGGGACAGCGCTGTGACCACGCGACGATCCGTACGCTGCCGTGGGTGCGCTACCCCACCGACGTCCTGGCTGCGGGCCACCAGCCGAAGCGGCCGATCAGCACGCCGGTCGTCGCCGAGCGCGGCCTGGTCGTCGAGGACGCGACCACGGGCTTCTGCGGGGCGGTCGCTGCGCACCGAACAGGGACTCGTCGTGCTGGAGGACCGGCGGGGCAAGAAGCGCAGCTTCCGGCTCGGGGCGGGCTTCCTGCTGGACGGCCGACCGGTGGAGCTGCGGGCCGCGAGTCGCGCGCCCGCTCAGCCGACCCGGAGTCAGATCCGGCTCGGTCGCGCCGGCGGCCGCGGACCGGGCCAAGGTCGCGGCGGCGGGTCGGATCTACGTCGAGGGTCGGCACGACGCCGAGCTGGTGGAGAAGATCTGGGGCGACGACCTGCGGCACGTCGGCGTGGTGGTGGAGGGCCTGGGCGGCGTCGACGAGCTACCCGACGTCGTCGCCGAGTTCGCGCCCAGCCGGGATCGGCGGCTCGGCGTGCTGGTCGACCACCTCGTCCCGGGCAGCAAGGAGTCGCGGATCGCCGAGCGCGTGACCTCGGGACGGGACGGCGCGCACGTGCTGGTGCTCGGACACCGGTTCGTCGACATCTGGCAGGCGGTCAAGCCCGAGCGGCTGGGACTGGAGCGCTGGCCGGTCATTCCCGAGGGGACCGAGTGGAAGCACGGCATCTGCGACGCCCTCGGCTGGCCGCACGAGGACCAAGCCGACATCGCGGCGGCCTGGCAACGGATCCTCGGCCGGGTCCGCGACTGGAACGACCTGGACCGCGAGCTGTTGACGACGGTCGAGCGCCTGATCGACTTCGTGACGGAGAGTCCGTAACCAGCCCGTCAGAACGCCAGCGCGGTGATTGCGCCGGAGGGGCGGATCTCGCCGACTCGCTGGCCGTGACCGAGGACCGGGCCGCTGGCCTGCTCGGTCAGAGTCGGGTGGTCGAAGCCGAGCGCCTGGAGGACACCCGCCATGGCGGGCGGCCGGGCCCGCGGCGAACCGTCGCTGATCTTGATCGCGACCCCGCGGCCGTCCGGCAGTCCGACCGCGTAGACGGCCTCGGCCCCGGCCTTGCCGACCAGCCCGGGAATCGCCCGGTGCAGGGCGAGCTCGTCGCGGTGGGTGCCGGACACGTACTCCGGATGGGCGAGCATCGCCGACCGGACCGCACCCTCGGGCCCGTCGCTCGCCAGCGCGAGCCGGCCGTAGGCGCGGGCGAGACCGGCCAGACTGATGGCGTACAGCGGCGCACCGCACCCGTCCATCGCCAGGTTGATGCCCTGTTCGCCGGCGAGCTCGTCGATGGTGGTGAGGATCGCGATCTGGGTCGGGTGGTCGGGGTCGCGGTAGGTCTCCGGCGGGCCAGCCGTTGAGCACCGAGGTCGCGATCATGCCGGCGTGCTTGCCCGAGCAGTTCATGGCCAGCGGGGTCGGGGCGCCGCCGGCTCCGGATCGCCGCCTCGCGGGCCAGGTCGTCCAACGGCCAACTCGGCGGCGTCTGGAGCGCGGATGCGTCCAGGCCGACCGAGGCCAGGATGGCGAGCGCGGCGGCCTGGTGGAAGTCCTCGCCCGAATGGGACGCACAGACCACGGCCAGTTGCTCGGGCGGCAGCGGGAGCCCGGCACGAACCATGCCGACCGCCTGCAGCGGTTTGCTCGAACTCCGCGGATAGATCGGGGCGAACGCGTCGCCCAGGGACGCGAGCAGCGAACCGTCCGGCGCGGTGATCGCGACCCGGCCGTGGTGGACGCACTCGACGAAGCCGTTGCGCACGACCTCGACGAGGATCGGATCGGCGTCGAACGGACCGGCGGCCAAACTCACCTCGCCTCATCCCGACCTCACAGCCGCGGCCGGACGTGCAGGCCGACCTCCGGATCGACCAGGATCTCCTGCCCGGCGGCGATGCCGTCGACCAGCAGGGTCGCGCCGGGATCGACGTTGCGCTTGATCAGGCCCAGCGCGATCGGGCCCAACTCGTAGTGCCGGGCGGACCCGCCCACGAACCCGACCGCGCGACCGTCGAGTTCGAGCGCCGCGCCGACCGCGGGCAGCGCGTCGGCGGACCCGTCGAGATGCAGCCGGACCAATCGGCGGGGCGGCCGACCCAGGGTGTGGACCCGGGCGACGGTCTCCTGACCGCGGTAACAGCCCTTCTCCAGGTGCACCGCCGGACCGAGCAGGCCGAGTTCGTTGGGGATGGTGCGGTGGTCGGAGTCCTGACCGATCCGCGGTACGCCGGCGGCGATCCGCCGGGCCTCGTACGCCCAGGTGCCGGCGCGCGCGCTGCCGTCGAGCGCGGCCACGAGCCCGCTGCGGGGTACGAAGAGCTCGTGGCCGCCCAGGGAGTCCAGGCCGCTGCGCGCGACCTCGTTCCCGGCGGCGGGGGAGGGGCCGGAACGCCAGACGATCGCGTACTCCGCCGGTCCGGTCGGCGACCTCGACCCGGGTCATGAAGCGCATCCGGTCCAGCCAGGCCACGGCCGCGGAAGCCGCTCCGGGCTCGGTGTGGGCCCAGAAGGTCTCGCCGTCGTCGACACCGTACAACGCGTGCTCGATGTGGCCCTGCGGCGACAGCACCAGGGTCGTGACGCCGACGCCGGGCTCCAGCCGCTCCAGGTGCTGGGTGGTCAGGGAGTGCAGCCAGCTCAGCCGATCGGGCCCGGTGACCGTGATCACTCCGCGGTGGGACAGGTCGACCGCGGCACCGGGCGCGTCCAGCTGCTGCTGCTCGCGGTACGGGTCGCCGAAGTGCCACGGCACTCCGGCGTCCACGCCCTCGTTGGCCACGATCCCCCTCATGTCCGGTGCAGCACGGTCGTCGGTGAGTTTGTTCCCGCCGTCATGCGCGCTTCAGCCGACCCCAGAGGTGATTCTGCAGGGGCTGACCCGAGGCGGCCTTGTCGAACGTCCAGAGCAGATCACCCTCGACGAGACCGTAGAGGCGGCTGCCCGCGTTGTACTCCTGCGCGGTCGACGTACGCACGATGGCGTCGGTGGCGAGTTCGATCTTGGCGCCGGTGATCTGGCCGTACCAGACCTCGGCGTACCCACTCGGATGCGCCATGACGACCTCGAGGCTGCCGTCGGACTGCGGCCGCCAGAACCCGGTCTCCATCGTCAACGGCTCACTGGCCTTGCCCTCCTCGTCGAGGGAGAACGTCTGCGACAGGTAATGCAGGTAGTTCTGACCGTTGTGGGCGAAGTCGACCTGAGCACCGAACGCGAAGTCATCGGTCTCGGGGTAGCTGCCGCGACCGGTACCCTCCCAGCGTCCCACCAGCCAGGCCAGCCCGTTCAGATCGGGGTGCAGACCATCGGGGATCGTGAACGGCACGTCAGCCGCGCACCGAGTACGAGCGGGCGAGCAGTTGCACCAGCAGCACGACCACGCCGATCCCGATCGCGGCGATTCCGGCGACCAGCAGGGCAGCGAAGATCAGCGACATCGACACCGGATGAGTCTATCGGCGCCCGGTTGGCTCTCCCGGGATCGACGCGATCAGCCGGCTCGGGGAAGCTCCCGGTGCAACAGGTCGGTGACGGTCACGTACGTCTGACCCTGGGCGGTGCCCCAACTGTCCAGCGCCGTGCCGTACGGGCGGTATCCCAGCCGGAGATAGAGATCGCGAGCCCGCGGGTTGTCGTGCTCCACCGCGATCGTGGCGAGTCGGCGGCCGCGGGCCACGATCCTCTGTTCCAGGGCCTGGATCAGGTAGCTGCCGACCCCGAGCGACTGCCAACTCTCCCGGACCGACAACATCCAGAGCCGGCCGGAGTCCGCCGCCAGTGAGAGGTCGACGGCGCCGAAGCCGACGAGGCGGCCGTTGGGGAGGGCCACCACGAGCTGGACGATTTCTCCGGCCACCGCTCGGCCCAGGTCGCGCGCGATCGCCTGCAGGTGCGCGTCACTGCCCGACCAGCCGAGGTCGGGTAGGTCGGCCGGGTCGAGCTCGCGGGCGCTGAGCGTGATGTCCATGGCCCTCGAATCATCCCCGCTCAATAGACGAGGGCCTGGACGCCGTCGGCGAGCACCGATTCGACGAACCCGGCGGCGCCTGCGATGCGGACACCGTCGAAGAGGTCGGCCGCGCTCAGTTCGCGCCTGGCGGCGCACTGGGTGCAGACGATGATCGTGCCCGCGTCGCGTACGGTCTCGACCAGTTCGCCGACAGCAGTCGCGTGCGGGAGTTCGAGGTCGGGCTGCCGGCTGGGCACCGCGAACCAGACCGCCTCACCGGTCAGCCAGACCGTCACCTGGGCGCCCGCGGCGAGTCCCATGGCGGCGACGGTCCAGCCCTGATTGGCCCGTTCGGCCGCCTCGGCGCCGCAGGTGATCTTCACGACCAGGGAACGTAGTGCGGTTTCATCCACCCGGTCATGGTGCCAGCCGGGTCCCGGCCGTGGCTGGCAGACTCCTGACATGCCCGGAGCCCGCCCGTGATCGGCACGCTGCAGTGTCGTCATCGAACTGATCCGGGCCTGAGGGAGCGATGAAGGCTCTGCTGCAGCGGGTGACGTCGGCGTCGGTGTGCGTGGACGACGAGGTGGTCGGGCGGATCGACCGAGAAGGACTCCTGGTCCTGCTCGGCGTGACGCACGCCGACACCGAGGAGTTGGCTCGGCAACTGGCCGAGAAGACCTGGACGCTGCGGATCCTGACCGACGAGCGGTCCTGCTCCGACGTCGGCGGCCCGCTGCTGGTCGTCAGTCAGTTCACCCTGTACGCCAACACCCGCAAGGGGCGACGCCCCTCCTGGAACGCCGCCGCGCCCCGGCCGGTCAGCGAGCCGCTCGTGGACGCGTACGTTGCCCAGCTGCGATCACTTGGCGCCGAGGTCGCCACCGGCATCTTCGGCGCGATGATGGAGGTCGCCCTGGTCAACTCCGGCCCGGTGACCGTGTTGCTGGACACGCAGGACTAACCAGCCACCAACTCCACGTCGATCTCCACCACGCTGCCGCGGGCGGCCTTGACCGCCCGATCGGCGGTGGCGCCCGGGGCGAGGGCCCGCAGGGTCCAGTCACCGTCGCCGGCGAAGAACCGGAAGTGCCCGGTCGCCGAGGTCGGAACCTCGGCGGTGAACTCGCCGCCGGAGTCCAGCAGCCGAACGTACGCCCCCGACACCGGCTCCCCGGCCCGCAGCACCCGGCCCTGGATCACCGCCTCCTTGGTGACGTCGATGCCCTGCACGCTGAGGCCGCCCTGAGTGGCTCCGCACATGATGTTCTCCTTCGGTCAGCCTTGAGGGTGGCTCAGTTGCCGGGCTCGTCGCCGACCGCAATCGGCACGCCGACCAGCGAGCCGTACTCGGTCCAGGAGCCGTCGTAGTTCTTCACGTTCGGCTGCTCGAGCAATTCGTGCAGCACGAACCAGGTGTGCGCGCTGCGCTCACCGATCCGGCAGTAGGCGATGATGTCGCCGCTGAAGTCCAGGCCGGCGTCGCCGTAGATCTGCTTGAGGTCGGTGTCGGACCGGAAGGTGCCGTCGTCGTTGGCCGCCTTGCTCCATGGCACGTTCACCGCGGTCGGGATGTGACCGCCACGCTGCGCCTGCTCCTGCGGCAGGTGGGCCGGGGCGAGCAGCCGGCCGGCGTACTCGTCGGGACTGCGCACGTCGACCAGCGCCTTGGCGCCGATCGCGGCCACGGCCTCGTCGCGGAAGGCGCGGATGTCGAGGTTCGGCTCCTCCGCCTTGTACTGGGTGGCGGGCCGGGTGACGGTCTCGGCGCTCAGCTCGCGAGCGTCCAGCTCCCACTTCTTGCGGCCGCCGTCCAGCAGTCGGGCGTCGTTGTGGCCGTACAGCTTGAAGTACCAGTACGCGTACGCCGCGAACCAGTTGTTGTTGCCGCCGTACAGCACCACGATGTCGTCGTTGCCGATGCCGCGCTCGGACAGCAGCGCCTCGAACTGCTCGGTGTTGACGAAGTCGCGCCGGACCGGATCCTGCAGGTCCTTCTTCCAGTCCAGCTTGACCGCGCCGGCGATGTGCCCGCCGTCGTAGGCGGTGGTGTCCTCGTCCACCTCCACCAGCACCACGTTGTCGTCGCCGGCGTGTTCGGCGACCCAATCGGCGTCTACGAGTACTTCGGACCTGCTCATGATCGTGTTCTCCTGGGTTCGGTTGCTGTGTTCGGTTGCTGTGTTCGGTTGCGCGTCGGCTGGGAGCGGATGGGGGCCCGGCAAGCGACACAGCTCCGCGGCAGCAGAGAGGGACTCAGCAGAGTCGGCGCCGGAACGGGCCCTCAGGAAGAGGCCAGACACAACGACGACCGCATCCGGCCGTGGTCGACGGCCAAGCGGCGGGTGAGCGCCGGGATACCCGACGTCATCGTGGTCACGCACGCCACCCTAGGGCGGTCTCCCCGGACGCCCCTAGCTCGGTCCCGCATAGTGAGACTCATGCCCATTTGGCGAGACGATCACGCAAATTTTCGCAACCGGTTGTGATCTCAGCTGTGACCTTGCCCACCTTTACCGCATCAGCCACCCGCAAAGGGCGGCAGGATCTCGACCGTGACGTCGCCCGTCAGGGGCCGCTCCATCTGGTCGGAACGGACCACCACACCCTCCACCAAAAGTGAACAAACGCTGAGAACGCGCCCGAACCGGGCGTCTCGGCCGTGCCTGGCCGCGGCCAGCGCGGCACCGATCGACGTCGCCGTCCAGTGCTCCGTTTCGGTGCCTGCGGCCTGTCGGGCCCCAGCCCAGTAGTGCAAGCAAACGGTGGTCATTGAAGTAATCTTCTCCCTAATCGGGCCGAACGCAGCGAGGCGGGCCGGCTTCGACGATGAGCCTTACCGCAGGCCCAATCGGCACCGTCTCGGAGGAGAGCGCTCATGGCAACTCTGCTGTTGTTGACCAACGACATGCACGCCTCGGCGGAGATCCTGCCCGCCCTCGAGCTCCTGCCGCACGCGGTCAAGGTCGCCCAGGCGGAGGCGACCGCGTTGCTGGACGCCCCGGCCGCCGACCTCATCATGCTCGACGCCCGCCGCGACCTCGTCGGGGCGCGGTCGCTGTGCCGGCTGATCGAGGCCACCGGCAACGACTCGCCGCTGCTCGTCATCGCCAGCGAGGGCGGACTCGCGGCGCTCTCGGCGGACTGGGGCTTCACCGATGTGCTGCTCAACACCGCCGGGCCCGCGGAGGTCGACGTCCGGATCCGGTTGGCGATGGCGCCGTCCACGAGCGCTGCGGGCGAGCCGCTGATCCAAAGCGGCAACATCGTGATCGACGAAGCGGGCTATTCCGCAAAGCTCAACGGCGCCCAACTCGACCTCACCTACACCGAGTTCGAGCTGCTCAAATACCTCGCTCAGCATCCCGGCCGGGTCTTCAGCCGGCAGCAGTTGCTGAGCGACGTCTGGGGGTACGACTACTACGGCGGCACCCGGACGGTCGACGTCCACGTCCGGCGGCTGCGGGCGAAGCTCGGCCCCGAGTACGAGTCGGTGATCGGCACGGTCCGCAACGTGGGCTACCGGTTCGTCGCCGCCGCGGAGGACAGCGCCCGGCTCAGCTCTGGTTAGCGGTTGCCCTGCTGGCTCTCGATCGCCTTGCGCATGTGGGTCGGCAGCGCGCCGGGTGGCCCGCTGGCCCTTACGTATTGCACGCCGGCCAGAACCTGCGCCCCGATCATGAGGAACAGGGCGATCATCAGCAGGATCGACGAGGTCGCCAGCCAGGATGCGATCACGATGCTGGCGATGCTGGTGATGAGTGCGATCACGATCACCACGTACGACGCGAGCTGGGCAATGAAGCTCAGTCTCGACACCTGGGCCAGGTCGGCCGTCCCATAGCCCTGCCAGACGGCCATGGCCCGGTGCCAGGAGACGTGCTGGAACGTGCAGATGCCCAGCAGCAGGAGACTGCTCACGAACGCGGCGATCGTCCAACCCCGGCCGGCGTAATCCCCGTAGAAGTCCGCGTACGTGAGAACCGCCGCCAGGGCCGCCACCACGGCCAGCGCGGCCAGCCCGTTGCCGATCTGGGACATCCGCAGCAGGGGCCGCAGCCGTTCGGCGAGCGCCGGTTGGGCCCCGCCGCCGTACGCCGGGATCTGATCGCGCCGGTACTCCTGGTCCCGCATGGTCGGATCCTAGTGTCCGGACGCGCCGGCCTAGATAGCGTGACGGCCATGTCGCAGTCGCAGGAGGAAACCGAACGGGTGCTGGCCCTGATCGAGGCGGCCGAACACGTCGACGGCTTCGCCGCCCTCAACGAGGCCGCCTCCCTGCGACTCCGCCACCGCCCACCCGGCACCCGGAGCTTCCTGCGGACCGAGTTCGGGCGAGTCATCGGCTACGGCCAACTCGACGGCGCGCCCGGCGATGTCGCGGAAGCCGCCCTGGTCGTCCATCCCGAGCACCGCCGCCGCGGCTTGGGTACCGAGTTGCTGCGCGAACTGCTCGCCCACAGTGGCCAGCGACTCGAGATCTGGGCCGTCCGGGGCACCCCGGCGGCCGCCGGCCTCGCCGCGAAGACCGGGCTGCTGGCCGTCCGGGAACTGCTGGTGATGCGCCGGACGCTCGCCGACCCGATCGACCTGGTGCCCCCGCCGCCGGGGGTGGAGATCCGGTCCTTCCGGCCCGGGCAGGACGAGGAGGCGTGGCTGCGGGTCAACGGGCGAGCCTTCGCCGACCATCCCGAGCAGGGCGGATGGACGCTGACCGACCTCCGACAGCGGATGGCGGAGCCGTGGTTCGAGCCGGCGGGCCTGCTGCTGGCCACCCGATCGGCGGAGGTGATCGGCTTCCACTGGACCAAACCGCACCCTGGCCGACTCGGGGAGGTCTACGTGCTCGGGGTGGATCCCGACGCCGGCGTCCGCGGCCTCGGCCGGGCCCTGCTCGCCGCCGGCCTGACCCACTTGCGCGACGATGGCGCCACCGAGGTCCAGCTGTATGTGGACGCGACAAACACCCGGGCCGTGCAGTTGTACGAACGGGCGGCATTCGACGTGGCCAGCCGGGACGTGATGTACGCCAGCCCGCAGGCGGCACGGCACGCTCGGCTGTAGCTACGATGCACGTGGACTCCCCACGAAACCGCCGCAGGAGATCGCATGAATCCCCCAGAGACCGCCGTCGCCGTCACCGACGTGACGCAGGACCTCGACGCGGACTCCACGAGCCAGGACGCCGCCGGTAACGGCAGCGCGCCGGCCCTGGAGGGGACCGAGGACCAGGAGGCCGAACGCGAGGACCTTCCGGCCGATCGCTTTCTCGACCGGGAACTGTCCTGGCTCGCGTTCAACAACCGGGTGCTCGACCTGGCCAAGGACCGGCTCCGGGTGCCGTTGCTGGAGCGGGCCAAGTTCCTCGCCATCTTCGCCAGCAATCTCGACGAGTTCTTCATGGTCCGGGTGGCCGGCCTCAAACGCCGCATCGCCGCGGGGGTCGCGGTGCCGAGCGTCAGCGGTCTGATGCCGCGGGATGTGCACACCGCGATCCTCGGCCGGACCCGCGAGCTGATGGACGAGCAGGCCCGCGTCTTCGAGGAGGAGGTGCGGCCCGAGCTGGCCAGCCTCGGCGTCGAGCTCCTGCGCTGGCACGAGCTGACCGATCCGGAGAAGGCGCGGATGCGGGAGCTCTTCGCCGAGCGGATCTTCCCGGTCCTGACGCCGCTGGCGGTCGATCCGTCGCACCCGTTCCCGTACATCTCCGGGCTGTCGATCAACCTCGCCGTCCTGGTCAAGAACCCGGTCACCGGCCTCCGCCAATTCGCCCGGGTGAAGGTGCCGGCCGTGCTGCCCCGCTTCCTGCAACTGTCCGAGGGCCGGTTCGTGCCCCTGGAGGACGTGATCGCGCGACATCTGGACCAGTTGTTCAGTGGCATGCAGGTGGTCCAGCACCACACGTTCCGGGTCACCCGCAACGAAGACCTCGAAGTCGAGGAGGACGACGCGGAGAACCTGCTGCTGGCGCTGGAGAAGGAACTGCTGCGGCGCAAGGTCGGCCGGCCGCCGGTCCGGCTCGAGGTCGAGGACGACATCGACCCGAAGATGCTCGAGTTGTTGATCTCCGAGCTCGACATCACCGAGAAGGAGGTATTCATGCTCCCGGCTCCGCTCGACCTGCGGGGCCTGTTCTCCTTGACCAATCTCGATCGGGCCGAGCTGAAGTATCCGGCCTTTCTGCCCTCGACCCATCCGCACCTCGCCGAGGTCGAGACGGCCAAGCCCGCCGACATGTTCGCCGCGCTCAAGCAGCGGGACGTGCTGCTGCACCACCCGTACGACTCCTTTGCCACCTCCGTCCAGCGCTTCATCGAGCAGGCGGCGGACGATCCGCAGGTGCTGGCGATCAAGCAGACCCTGTACCGGACCTCGGGCGATTCCCCGATCATCGATGCGCTGATCGAGGCCGCGGAGGCCGGCAAGCAGGTGCTGGCGCTGGTCGAGATCAAGGCCCGCTTCGACGAGCAGGCCAATATCGCCTGGGCCCGCCGGTTGGAGCAGCACGGCTGCCATGTGGTGTACGGGCTGCTCGGCCTCAAGACCCACTGCAAGCTTTCGATGGTGGTCCGCGACGAGCCGGACGGGCTGCGCCGCTACGCCCACATCGGCACCGGGAACTACAACCCGAAGACGGCCCGGCTGTATGAGGACATGGGTCTGCTGACCGCGAACCCGATCATCACCGACGACATCGGCCGGTTGTTCAATCATCTGTCCGGGATGAGCCAGGAGACCTCGTACAAGCGTCTGCTGGTCGCCCCGCACGGCATCCGGACCGGTCTGATCGGGCGGATCGACAACGAGATCGCCAATCAACTCGAGGGGAAGCCGGCCGGGATCAAGATCAAGGTCAACTCCCTCGTCGACGAAGAGGTCAGCGACGAGCTCTACCGGGCCTCCCAGGCCGGGGTGCCGGTCGATCTGTGGGTGCGCGGCATCTGCACCATCCGGCCCGGCGTGCCCGGCCTCAGCGACAACATCCGGGTGCGCAGCATTCTGGGCCGGTTCCTGGAGCACAGCCGGCTGTTCTGGTTCGCCAACGACGGCAACCCGTCGGTGGGCATCGGCTCCGCCGACCTGATGCACCGCAACCTGGACCGCCGGGTCGAGGTGCTCGCCTCGATCACGAACCCGACGCATGTGGCCGAGATCTCGAGCCTGTTCGAGATCGCGTTCGACGGCGAGACCGCGTCGTGGTGGCTGGACGCCGACGGCGTCTGGACCGCGCACACGAGCAACGCGGCCGGCGAGCCGCTGCTCGACATGCAGGACTACCTGATCACCAGCAAGAGCCGGCGTCGGACCAGCCCCAAGTAGCCGTGACGCAAAACACCCGTGAGGATCATCCGCGCCGGCGGAGCGGTCGTCACCCGCGAGCATCCCAAGCGGGGCACCGAGGTCGTCATCGTTCATCGGAAGCGGTACGACGACTGGACGCCTGCCCAAGGGCAAGGTGCACAACGGCGAATTGCTGCCGGTGACCGCGGTTCGGGAGGTGCTGGAGGAGACCGGGGTGACGATCCGGCTCAACTCCCCGCTGGACACCATCTCGCTACCCGACCACGTCGGGTCAGAAGTCGGTCGACTGGTGGCTGGGTACCGCGTTGTCGGTCGCACGCCGGGCGCCCGATGCGGAGGTGGACGCCGTCGCCTGGCTGCCGCTGCGCTCGGCGATCAGCCGGCTGACCAACGAGTCGCGATCACAATCTGGTCCGCCAGTGCATGCAGCAGCCCACGACCGTGCCGCTGATCCTGCTGCGGCACGCCAAGGCGATGGACCGCAAGGACTGGTCGAAGTCCAAGAAGGACTCCAGCCGGCCGCTCGCCACCCGGGGTCGACAGCAGGCCAGGCAGGTGATCCCGCTGCTCAGCGCGTTCGGCGATCCAGCGGCTGGTCAGCTCCGGCTCGTGCCGCTGCGTGAACACCTTGACCCCGTACGCGGCGAAGGCCGACCTCAAGGTCGAGAAGCACGACGAACTGAGCGAGGAGCAGGGCGTCGAGAAGCCCAAGCCCGTGGCCGAACTGGTCCGCAGGATCCGGCACGAGGCCGTCGCCACCCAGACCCCGACGGTCATCTGCGTGCATCGCCCGGTGTTCGCCACCATCCTCGACGCGCTGGACCTCGCGCCGGTGAGTCTGGCGACCGGTGAGATGTTGGTCACCCACCTCACCGAGGACTGCGGCGTGCACGCCATCGAGCGGCACCGCATCCACGGCTGAGGCTCTACGTCGTCCGGTCGCAACCGGTTGCTTGAAGGTGCGCAGTGTTTGCCTGCCGTTAACCTGCGAACCCCAAACGCGTTATCGACCGCCCCTAGCGTCACGGCTGGAGTCAATGTGGCTCCCACGAAACCGACATGCTTTAGGGGAATCAGTGAAATCAACCCGCTTGGGTGCGGCAGCCGCACTCGCGGCCGCAGTTGCGCTCACCTTCTCGGCCTGCGCCGCCAACGAGTCCGGCGGAGCCGGACCGGCCGCCAGTGGCGGCGGCGACAGCCTCACCGGAACCCTCACCGGGATCGGCGCCTCCTCGATGGCGACCGCCCAGGAAACCTGGGCCGCCGAATTCCAGAAGGCGAATCCGGACGTGACCGTGAACTATTCGCCGGACGGTTCCGGCGCCGGACGCGAGGCGTTCGCCGGCGGCGGCGCGGATTTCGCCGGCTCGGACCGGGCCATGAAGCCCGAAGAACTCGCCGCGACGGCCCTCACCAAGTCCCGCTGCGCCGCGGACGCGCTGGCGATCAACCTGCCCGTGTACATCTCCCCGATCGCCGTCATCTTCAAGGTGCCCGGCGTGACCTCGCTGAAGCTCGACGCCGACACCCTGGCCGGCATCTTCGCCGGTTCGATCAAGAAGTGGAACGACCCCAAGATCGCGGCGTTGAACTCCGGTGCCAGCCTCCCCGATCTCGCCATCACGGCCGTGCACCGCGCGGACGACTCCGGCACCACCGAGAACTTCACGGAGTATCTGCATGAGGCAGCCCCCTCGGTGTGGACCGCCGAGCCGGACGGCGAGTGGCCGCTCAAGGGCGGCGAGGCCGCCCCGCAGACCTCCGGTGTGGTGGACGCGGTGACCAACGGCACCGGCACCGTCGGCTACGCCGACGCCTCCAAGGCCGGCGACCTGGGCGTCGCGGAGATCAAGGTCGGCGACAAGTTCGTCAAGTACTCCCCAGAGGCGGCCGCGGCGATCATCGACAACTCGCCGAAGGCCTCGGCCGAAGGCCGGAGCCCCAACGACCAGGCGATCGAGATCGACCGCAAGGCCGAGGGCGACGTCTACCCGATCGTGCTGCTCTCCTACGCGATCGCCTGCGAGAAGTACAAAGACCCGAAGACGGCGAGTCTTGTGAAGGCCTACCTCGGCTACATCGCCTCCGCCGATGGGCAGCAGGCCGCCGTGAAGACTGCGAAGATGGCGCCGCTGTCTGAGCAGATGTCCAAGAACGTCGAAGCCGCGGTCGCGACGATCGCCTGATCAACCGAGCCGTACGCAGAGCGCCCGTCCACCCCAACTCGGAGCGAGCATGACGCAGATCAAGCCCGACCCGGCTCGAACCGGGGTCCCCGCCGCGGGGACCCCGGCGCAGGAGCCGGACGGCCCGCCCTCGGATCTGGCCCCGCCCACCAAGGGTGGGTCGGTCCGGCGGCTGGGTGACCGGGTCTTCCAGGCCCTGTCCACCGGCTCCGGCGCCCTCATCCTCGTCATCTTGTTCCTGGTGGCCAGCTTCTTGGTCCTCCAGGGCGTACCGGCGCTGACCGCTCCGGTCGACGAGCTGCCGTACGGGGCCTTTCCCTCGTTCGTCGCCCCCCTCGTCTTCGGCACCGTGTGGGTGGCCTTTCTGGCCCTGCTGATGGGTGTGCCGGTGGCGATCGCGATCGCGCTCTTCATCTCCCACTACGCGCCACGCAAGCTGGCCTCCGGCCTCGGCTACGTGATCGACCTGCTGGCCGCGGTGCCGTCGGTCGTCTACGGGCTGTGGGGCATCGGGGTGCTGGCGCCGGCACTGCAGCCGACGTACACCTGGCTGACTCAGAACCTCGGCTTCATCCCGCTTTTCGCCGGACCCGCGTCGGGCACCGGCCGCACGATCTTCACCGTGGCCGTGGTGCTCGCGGTGATGATCCTGCCGATCGTCACCGCGTTGTCGCGCGAGGTGTTCCTGCAGACGCCGCGACTGCACGAGGAGGCGGCGCTGGCCCTCGGCGCGACCCGCTGGGAGATGATCAAGATGGCCGTCCTGCCGTTCGCCCGCCCGGGCGTCGTGTCGGCCAGCATGCTCGGTCTCGGCCGGGCTCTCGGCGAAACCATGGCGGTCGCCATGGTGTTGTCGCCCTCGGCCATCATCTCCTTCGCCCTGCTGCAGTCGCAGAACCCGAACACCATCGCCGCGAACATCGCGCTGAGCTTCCCCGAGTCCTATGGACTCGGCGTGAATCAGTTGATCGCGACCGGTCTGGTGCTGTTCGTGATCACCCTGGGCGTCAACATGATCGCCCGCGGGATCATCAACCGTCGCAAAGAATTCTCGGGAGCGAACTGATGAGCAGCGCCCTGGCCACCCGGACTCCCAAGCCGAACAACACGAACAAACTCACCGCAGGGAAACTGCCGTCCTGGACCACCGGCGTCACCCTGACCGTTGCGATGCTGATCTCGGCCAGCGCCTTTGCAGCACTCGGATCCCTGGGCCTGATCCGGATCCTCATCGTCGGTGCGATCATCTTCACCCTCGTGATGGTGGTGCTGTCGAGTCGAATCGAGGGAGTCCGCAAGGCCAAGGACCGGCTGGCCCGGATCGTGGTCACCAGCGCCTTCATCCTGGCTCTGCTACCCCTGATCTCGCTGGTCATCGCGACCATCGGGAACGGCCTGAACCGCTTCGACGTCGCGTTCTTCACCAACTCGATGCGCAGTGTGGTCGGTGAGGGCGGCGGCGCGGTGCACGCGATCACGGGCACCCTGTGGGTCACCGGCATCGCCACCCTCATCTCCGTGCCGATCGGCGTCCTGGCCGCCATCTACCTGGTGGAGTACGGGCGGGGTGGCGCGCTCGCCAGGTCCATCACCTTCTTCGTCGACGTGATGACCGGTATCCCCTCGATCGTGGCCGGCCTGTTCGCGTACGCGGTGTTCGTGCTCATCTTCGGACCGGGGACCAAGACCGGCATCGCCGGCGCGGTGGCGCTGTCGGTGCTGATGATCCCAATCGTGGTCCGCTCGATCGAGGAACTGCTGAAGATCGTGCCCAACGAACTGCGCGAGGCCGCGTACGCACTCGGCGTGCCGAAGTGGCTCACCGTGGTCAAGGTCGTGCTGCCGACCGCCTTGGCGGGCATCGTGACCGGCGTGATGCTGGCGGTGGCCCGGGTGATCGGCGAGACCGCTCCCCTGCTGATCGCCGCCGGCTTCACCCAGAGTCTCAACAACAATCCGCTGGACGGCCCGATGATGACGCTGCCGGTCTTCGTCTACCGGTCCTACGTCGATCAGGGCAACCCGGCGTCGGCGTACCTCGATCGAGCCTGGGCCGGTGCCCTCACCCTGATCCTGATCGTCATGGTGCTCAACCTGGCCGGCCGCTTGATCGCCTCCAAGTTCGCTCCCAAGACCGGTCACTGACCACATCGAGAAGAAGAAGGAACCATTCGTGTCCAAACGCATCGAGGTCAAGGATCTCAACGTCTTCTACGGCGACTTCAAGGCCGTGGCCGATGTCGAGTTCACGGTCGAACCGCGGACGGTGACGGCCTTCATCGGTCCGTCGGGCTGTGGCAAGTCCACCCTGCTGCGGACCCTGAACCGGATGCACGAGGTGATCCCGAAGGCCACCGTCAAGGGCCAGGTACTGCTGGACGGCGACGACCTCTACGGTCCGGGCGTGGACCCCGTGCGGGTACGCCGTCAGGTCGGCATGGTGTTCCAGCGGCCGAACCCGTTCCCCACCATGTCGATCGGGGACAACGTGCTCGCCGGCGTCCGGCTCAACAACCAGCGGATGCCGGCTGCCAAGGCAAAGGAGCTCCTGGAGACCTCGCTGAAAAGTGCCAACTTGTGGAACGAGGTCAAGGACCGGCTCGACAAGCCTGGCTCGGGCCTCTCCGGTGGCCAGCAGCAGCGGCTCTGCATCGCCCGGGCGATCGCCGTGCAGCCCGAGGTGATCTTGATGGACGAGCCCTGCTCGGCCCTGGATCCGATCTCCACCCTGGCCATCGAGGACCTGATCGGGGAACTCAAGGAGAGCTACACCGTCGTGATCGTGACCCACAACATGCAGCAGGCGGCCCGGGTCAGCGATCAGACGGCATTCTTCAACCTGGCGGCGCAGGGTCAGCCGGGCAAGCTGATCGAGATCGGCCCGACGGACAAGATCTTCTCCAACCCCGACGAGAAGGCCACCGAGGACTACATCAGCGGCCGGTTCGGCTGAGGCCAATCTCAGGCACTGTTCGTCCGGCGCAATCCGCTTAAACTGACGACGTGCTCTCGTGGCGTTCCCGGAACTCGTTCCTGTCCATCCGCTCCGAGGGATCGGTGTTGTCGGTCGGCAGCATCGGATCGATCGCCTCGGTCGGGTCGATCGGCTCGATCCTGTCGGTCGGGTCGATCGGGTCCGTGCTGTCGGTGGGGTCAATGATCTCGATCCTCAGCAACTGCTCCATCCTGAGCAGGCTGAGCAACTGCTCCATCTTGTCCGACCACAGCAACGCCTCGATTCTCAGTCGTCGGGCCGATCGCTCGGTGCTCGATCGGCCGTTCCAATTCGGCGTTCCGCGGTTGGGTCACCCGGGCCAACCGACCAGCGGCGACTAACCCAGGAATAGTGGCGGCAGCGGTCGATCCGCTTTCCTTTATCGAATCTCTGTTCCTTTTTGTCAGAGGCTTGCCGTAGCGTTCTGGGCATGTCGATCACCGCCCTCCCGAGCACGGAGCGTGGGTGCTCCGAGGAGTCCGCGGATGCGGTCGTCGACTGGCTCGAGGAGATGCTGACCGGTTTGGGTGGTCTGGTCGCCGGGGGCGGATCGGTGCCTGATGTGACCCGGATCGACCGGATCGCGCGGCTGGAGCAGCTCAGGTCGGCCGTCGCAGCAGCGCAGGCGTCGGAAATGGTGCGCTTCGCTCGATCCCAGGTCGCCGAGCAACAGTCGGTCGGTGTCGATTATCGCCGGCTCGGACGAGGGATCGCGGACCAGATCGCGTTGGCCTGCCGGGTCACCCCCAGCGAGGGTTCGCGGCGGCTGAGTCGGGCCCGGGCCTGGATCATCGACCTTCCCGAGACGCTTGTCGCGTTGACCCGGGGAGATCTCAACGAATGGGCGGCCCAGCTGATCGTCCAGGAGACCTCTCATCTGGACTCGGCGACACGGCGCACGGTCGACGCCCAGCTGCACGCGGAGGGCCTGACCGGGCAGGCACCGCGGGAGATCGGGATGCGGGCCCGCCGGTTGGCATACCGGGCTGACCCGGCCGCGGCGGTAGCCCGGGGACGGAAGGCTCGCAGCGACCGTCGGGTCACCGTCCGGCCCGCCCCGGACACCATGGCCCTGCTCTCCGGCCTGTTGCCGCTCGAACAGGGAGTGGCCTGCTTCGCGGCGTTGAAGCGGCACACCGACACCATGATCGCCGCGGGAGATCCGCGGACCCGCGGACAGTTGATGGCCGACACCCTGGTGGAGCGGATCACGGGCCAGGCCCGCGCGGCCGAGGTGCCGGTCGAGGTGCAGATCCACCTTCCCGTTGACGCGCTCGACCCGGACGAGCCCTCGACCGGTGATCTGCCCGGCTTCGGACCCATCCCGTCCGCCTTCATCCGCGACCTGGTCGACCACCATCTCGAGCACGACACCGGACACGCTCACTGGCGCGGGATCTTCACGGCAGGATCGGAGCCGGGCCCTGCGCCGCTCCGGCAGGACTGTCGTCGGGATCGACCGGCGGCGACATCGATTCGACCGACGTGGCCCCGGAAAGCGCACCCGACGGTTCGCACGACGGGTCGCCGATCTGATCAAGGCCCGGGACCGGTGGTGCCGTGACCCCTACTGCTTCGCGCCGATCAGGCACCTCGACCACATCCGACGATGGTCCGACGGCGGATCCAGCACGGCCGCCAACGGCCGCGGCGTGTGCGAACGCGGCAACTACGTGCGCGAAATGCCGGGTTGGACGATCGAAGTCGTCGGTGATTGGCCCCACACCACTATCACGACCACCCCAACCGGCCACCGATACCGCAGCCAGGTGCCCCAACCACCCTGACGGATCCGGTGGAGCTGACCGAGCGGCACCTAAACTCGCGAACGTGAGCGCAAAGGCTGGTTGGTACCCCGATCCTGGCGGTGGGCAGAACCTGTACCGCTATTGGGACGGCCGCGCCTGGTCGGCGGCCACTACGTACAACGCACAGGCGGCGCCGCCGAGCATCGGTCTCGCCGATGCCGGTCCACCGACCCAGCCGATTCAGCCGACCCAGCCGACCCAGCAGATCCCGCAGCCGTACGGGCAGCAGTACGGGCAGCAGTCCGCCCACCCCCAAGCCCGGCAGCCCTATCCGGAGGCCCTGGGTCGGTGGTGGTGGTGGCGGCGGCGGCGGCGTCGCGTACGCGAACTATCAGGCCACGCAACGGCGCAAGTCGCCGATCGGCTGGTGGATCGGCGCGGCCGCACTCGTGTTGGTGATCATCGTGGTCGCCGTGATCGCGGTTCGCGCCATCAGCGGCGGCGGCGGTCTGACCGGCGGCCCGATCGGCGGCCAGCCCTCCCAGGACGCCTGCCCCCAGGTCGACACGGCTGCGCCGGAGTCACCCGTGCCGGATCCCAACGACGGCCGGGTGCACGGTGGGCCGATGTCCTACCCGCGGCTCCCGTCACCCTGGTCCGCGCCCGAGGCGGACTTCCGGGTGCCGTTCGGCACCGATGTCAACTCCCAGCTGGTCGACGTCGAACCCAACTACCAGCCGGGCAGCAACTGGGTCGCCTCGGTCCTGGTGGGCGAGCTGCAGGCCGGGGACGGGTTCTTCACCCCCGAACAGGGCGCCCAGATCGTCGTGAGATGCATCCTGGGCAGGTTCTACGGCGACAACGAGGTGCAGAGCGACGTCACGGTCAACAAGGGGACCCGGATCGACGGCAAGGAGGCGTGGCTGGTCGAGTCAAAGCTGTCCTTCGACATCCCCGGCCTGGAGGCCAAGGGCGAGCTGCTGATCGTCGCCATCGTCGCCACCGGCGCCACGGCCGGCCTCTACTACGCCTCGATCCCCGACACCCGACCCGAGCTCGTCAAACCGGCGCGCGACTCCCTCGCCGCCTTGAAAGTGGACGGGTGAGCTAGCAGTCCACCAGGCCGCGGCGGGCCTTCAGGGTGACGACCCGGGTCGCCTTGGCCGCGACGGCGGCGGCGAACTCTGCGTCTGCTTCAGCCGCCTTGATCACCGCCTCGGCCATCGGGGCCACCAGACCGATGTCTCCGACGATCGCCAGGTCACCGCCGGCGCGAAGGAAGCGCACGGCCCGCGCGCGAGCCGGTACATCGTCGAAGGCCACGGCGGCCAGGTCGTCGGAGATGATCACGCCGGCGAATTCGAGATCCTCACGGATCATCCCCATCACGGTCGGTGAGAACGCCGCCCGATGGTCGGGGTCGATCCGGCGGTACCGGGCGGACGCGATCATCACCAGGTCCACCCCAGCCCGTACCGCGGCGCGGAAACCGGCGAGCCCAGGGTCGTCGCGGCGGGTCTGCCCGTCGACCACGTCGGCCTCGAAGTCGGTGTTGCCCCGGACCCGGCCGAGACCCGGGAAGTGCTTCACCGCGGTCGCGACTTCGGCGGCGTCCATGCCCCGGACGTACGCCGCAACCTTGCGCGCCACCACCTCCGGATCCGACCCGTAGCCCCGCTCCAGCCGGCCGATCGGTGCGTTGACGGCCCGCAGGGCCGCCGGCACGACGTCGGCCACCGGCGCGAGGTTCACGTCGATCCCCGCGGTCCTCAACTGCCGCCCCCAGCGGGTGGCGTCGCGGGTCAGGTCGGCGTCCGACAACTCGGCCTGCTCGGTCGCCGCGGGCATCCGGGAGAAGCCGTCGCCACGCAACCGCTGGACCTGCCCGCCCTCCTGATCGGCGGCGAGCAGCGGTCGTACGCGCTGCTGGGTCCCGGCGGCACGACGGGCCGCCCGGGTGACGGCCGCGACCGCATCGGCGCCCGACGTGGTGTTGCCGAGCAGGATCACGCTGCCGACCGCGGATCGGCGCAGCGCCCGCTCGTCGGCCGCCCGCAGCCCCTCGGACGAAACGGCCGCCATGAACAACTGACCTACCTGCTGGGCGAGGTCGAGATCGGCCGTGAGCCGCGCACAGCGGGTGGCCAGGTCGGGGGCGGGTGCGGGGGTCGGTGCGAGGGCCGGGGACGAGGCCCCGCCCGGGGTGGGTTCGGCGTCCGGCGGCGACGGATTGGGCAGCGGTCCCGATGCCGGGTTCGATCCGGGCGTCGGTCCGGGAACCGTACAGGCCAGCAGGGCGCTGACCAGCAGCAGGCCGAGGACGAGCAGCCCTCGGCCCGACGGGCGGCGCATCATCTCGGGCGAATCTCCGATCCCGAACCCGCACCGATCACCGGTCGGATTCCCACTAGGGTGTGTCGCATGTCGAGCATCACCAGCGTAGGTCCCCGTACCCTCGCCGATGTCATCCCCGGCGGGCTCGTTCGCGACGCCGTCCTGATCGCCGGTGGCGCCGGCCTGGTCGGACTCTCCGCCCAGTTCGTCATCCCGCTGCCATTCACGCCGATCCCGCTGTCGTTGCAGACCCTCACGGTGCTGCTGGTCGGCTCCGCGCTGGGCAGTATCCGCGGGCTCTCCTCGATGGCGCTGTACCTCGCGGTCGGCATGCTGGGGGTCGGCTGGTTCGCCCAGGGTCGCAGCGGCTGGGAGTTCGCCTCGTTCGGCTACATCCTCGGCTTCGTGGTCGCGGCGTACCTGGTCGGCAAGCTCGCCGAACGGGGCGCGGACCGCAGTCCGCTGAAGACGGCCGGCGCGATGGCCCTCGGCAACCTGGCCATCTACGCGGTGGGCGTGCCGTTCCTGATGGCGTACGCGCACCTGAGCCTCGGCCAGGCCCTGCTGCTCGGCGTGGTGCCGTTCCTGATCGGCGACGCGATCAAGATCGTCATCGCCGCCGGACTGCTGCCAGCCACCTGGAAGCTCGTCAATTCCAAGTCGGAGTGAAGTTCAACGGCGAGGTCATCGCCGGGGGTGGCGGCGGGCACGCCGTACTCGTCCCGGCGGATCTCGCCGCGCAGTTCTCGCGCAAGAATCCGCGCGTCGTCGCGCTGGTCAACGGCACCGAATACCACTCCCGGGTTGCGCGGTACGGCGGCAAGTCCTACCTCGGGCTACGCAAGGATCTGCTCCGGACGGTCGGTGCCGACACCGGCGATTCGGTGGAGATCGATCTCTCCGAAGAGCCCGAGCCCGAACCGGAGGCCGTCCCCGAGCCGACGGAACCGGTCGAACTGACGGCGGCGTTGGCCGCCGATCCGGCCGCGCGGTCCGCGTTCAACGCCTTGCCACCGAGTCACCGGCGGGAGTACCTGCGCTGGATCTCCGAAGCCAAACAGGGCGAGACCCGCGCCGAGCGGACGGCCAAGACGGTCCGCCGGCTCAGTCCTCCGCGCTGACCTGCTCGGCCGCCGCGGCCCGCTTCGATGCGCGCGCTCGATCCGCAGGAACAGGCAGGGCCAGCAGGGCGTTCTCCACCACTTCGCTCAGCGATGGGTGGATCCAGAACTGAGCGCGGGCCATCTCCCGCGCCGGCAGCCCGAACGTCATGGCCTGGATCAGCGGCTGGATGAGGATGGACGCCTCCGGCCCGACGATGTGGGCGCCGAGCAGGAGCCCGTCGGCCGGGTCGGCGAGCAGCTTCACGAAGTGGGCCGCGTCCTCCATCGCCCAGCCGTAGGCGACGTCGCCGTAGGGCTTGGTGGCACAGACGAACGAGACGCCCTCCTCCCTGGCCCGATCCTCGGTCAGCCCCACCGAGGCGATCTGTGGATCGCTGAACACCGCGTGCGGGACGTAGCGCTCGTCGCTGCTGATCATCTCGTCCGGGTGCAGCAGGTTGTGCCGGACCACCCGGGCCTCGGCGTTGGCCACGTGTTTGAGCTGGTGCCGCGAGCTGACGTCACCCAGCGCGAACACGTTCGCGGCGGTGGTCCGCTGCTGCGAGTCGACGGTGATCAAACCGTGCTCCCCCACCTCGACCCCGGCGGCGGCCGGATCCAAGGTGTCGGAGTTCGAACGGCGGCCGGTCGCCACCAGCAAGACATCGGCCTTCCACTGGTGCGACCGGTCGTCGTGGTCGCGGGTGTGCAGGGTGACCGACCGCCCGGGTCCGGCAACGACTCGCTGCGGCTCCTGCCGCAGTTCGACGTCGACGTACCGCGCGAGTTGTTCGGTGAACCGGGCCGCCACCTCGTGGTCCTCCCCGCGCAACAACCGATCGCTGCGGTTGATCAGGTGCACCCGGGTGCCGAAGGAGGAGAAGATGTGGGCGAACTCAGCCGCTACGTAGCCGCCACCGAGGATGATCATGCTCTCGGGCAGGTCGTCGAGCCGCATCACGGTGTCGGAGGTGTGGTACGGGACGGAGTCCAGCCCCGGTAGGTCGGGCAGGGTGACCCGGCTGCCGGCCGCGATCACGACCCGGTCCCCGGTGATCGTCTCGCCGCTGTCGAGTTCGATTGTGCGGGGGCCGACGAAGTGCGCCGGGCTGCGGAAGAGGGTGACGTTGTTGCTCACCGCCCGGTAGTGCTCTCCCGCCGCCGCGACCTGGTCCACCCGGCCGAAGATGCGATCGCGGATGGCGGGCCAGTGCACCATCCGCCGCTCGAGGTCGACGCCGAGCCGGCCGGACTCCGACGCGCTCCGGGCCAGGTCGGCCGGGTAGACGTACATCTTGGTGGGGATGCAGCCGACGTTCAGGCAGGTGCCACCGAAGATGCCCTTCTCGATCAGCGCGACGCGCCAGTCGGCGAACTGCCGATTGATGATCGAATTGGCCGAGCCGCTGCCGATCACGATCAGGTCGAAGCGGTCCATGACGTCATCGTGCCAGGTCGGAACCCTCTGACCCGGGCGAGCGCGCTGACGGACCGGTTACCCGCCAGCTGTACCGCTGCCGCCCCCGCCGCGCCGCCGGGAGAGGAACTCGCCCAACTTGTCGCGGGTGTCCTTCGAGAAGATGAGCAGACCGGTCACGGCACCGGCCACGATGGTCGTGATCCCGGCGAGCAGCGGCCACTGGGTTTCGAACCATTCGCTGAGCCGCTCGATCCAGGTCGTTTCCACCTCGACCTTCGTGACGTAGCTGGCTTGGGTTCGTCCCAGCACGGATTCGGTCGACTTGCCGACCTGGATGGCTGGCCTGAGCTCAAGCCGTACCTGTTGCGGCCGGGGTTCCCGCGGGGTCACCGACCACGACCATTCCAGGACCCCGTTGGGCGTGAACTGCTGGCGCCGCCATCCGCCGTCTTCCGTGGCGTCGATGTCCTCGACCACGATGCCGCTGCCGAGCGCCACCAGCCGCGCGGCCACCATGCACTGCACCTCCACTGGCTCAGAGGTTGGATCGGGACCCGGGATGACCACGCTGGGTGGCGCGGGGTTGGCTCTGATGTCGACGGCGGCCCCGTACGTGATCGTCTGGTCGACCCGCGCCGTCAATGACGCCGGGTAGACGACCTGTCCGGTGCTGTAGGTGTTCGGGTTCGGGCAGCGTTCGGTGAATTGCTGGAGCCGTGCTCGATCAGTTTGCGGTGGCTGGGTGGGTTGCAACGGCTCCGTGGGCTCTGGTTCAGGCGGCCCCGTGCGCGAGGGCGCCGGCGCCGGTTGTGAGGCGTTGGGCAGTTGCCCATCACCGCTGCTGGACTCGCTGCCGCTACCGCACGCAGCGACCAGCAGACCGAGACCGACCAGCAGCGCGATGCAGAGCGCCTGTAGCACGGCTCGGCTGGAGCGCGATTGCATCCTGAGTCGACCTCCCTGGCCCTGTCGGTGCGGGTGCCCCGAGGATCCCGCCTCGAATCGGCCCTCGGCTGCCGCCAACCTAAGGGGTGATACGGCTCATCCGCGACAGTTCTCGGTCAGGCCGCGCTCGGTGGAGCGCAACGATCACCGCAGGCCGCGATAGTGCGCCCGCACGTCGGGGGCGAGGTGTTCGGTCGCGTAGCTCAACATGGTGCGCGGCATCACGCTCGCATGCGCATCGAGAAAGGCGCGCAGCTCGGCCCGGTCGACCCGCTTGCCGGCCTCGCGAAGCATCCAGCCGACCGCCTTGTGGATCAGGTCGTGATCATCGGCCAGCAGCAGCTCGGCGATCCGGTACGTGTCCGCCGACTGCCCGACCCGGATGAAGGCATGGGTGCTGACGATGGCGATCCGGCGGTTCCAGAGCCAGCCGGAGCGGGCGAGGGCGTCGAGCGGCGCGCGATCGCGGTCGAGCAGCCGGCGACCCACGATCTGCGCGGCGCTGGCGTCGACCAGGTCCCAGTTGTTCACGGACGCGGTGTTGGCCAGGTAGGTCTGATAGATCTCGTCGAGTTCGGCCGCTGGTCCGCGGTTGGCTCGGTCGGCCATGATCACCAGCGCCGCGAGCCGGTGTTCGTGGACGGGGCTCTGCAGGTAGGGCAACCAGTCAGCCGCGTGGAACGTCCGCCGGCCGTACGGTTGCACCAGGGTCCGGAGCCGGCTCAGCTTGATGCCGATGAAGATGTCACCCTCGCCATACTCCCCCGGGCCGGTCTTGAAGAAGCGGGCCAGGACCGCCGCGTCATCGGGATCGGCCTCGTCCTCCAGGGTGCGGAGCAGGCCGTCTGGAGCCACCGTCAGAGGGTGACGCCGAGGGGGACGCTGATGCCCAGGCCGCTACGGGTGTCGCGGCCGTAGCGCGCGATCTCGCGATCGAGGTCCAGCGGGCGGGTGGTCATGACGATGTCGTTCGTCAGCAGGTGGGCCGGGATCAACCAGACGATCTCGAACTCCAGGCCGTCGGGGTCCTTCCCGTACAGCGACTTGGTGGACCCGTGATCCGACATGCCGACCAGGGCGCCGGCCGCCGTCAACCGGCCCCGCAGCACGTCGAGGTCGGCGAGCGTGCCGACCTCCCAGGCCAGGTGGTAGAGCCCGACCGCGCCGGCTCCGGCGGTGCCGCGCGCCCCGGCTCGGAACAGCCCCAGATCGTGGTCGTTGGTGGACTCCGCGGCGCGCAAGAAGGCGGCCTGATCTCCGAGCGTTGCGACCACGCCGAACCCGAGGACGTCGGTGTAGAACGCGACCGAGGTCGCGACGTCGCCGACGTACAGCACGGCGTGGTTGAGGCGATGGATGGCCATGACGGAAACTCCTTGGTAGTTGTAGATTCAACTATATCACCGTCACGAGATCTTGTCACTGGCAACTTGTCACTGGTAAGTTACCGCCATGAACAACGGCTATCACCACGGCGACCTGCGGCGAGCGGTGCTCGACCGCGCGGTCGAGGTGATCACCGTCGAAGGGCCCGCGTACTTCAGCCTGCGATCGCTGGCCGCCGACCTCGGGGTCAGCCACACCGCGCCTCGGCACCACTTCGGCAGCCGCGAGGGGGTGCTGAACGCGCTGGCCGCCGAGGGCCACGGACTGCTGGCCCACGATCTCCGGGGCGTCCGGGAGGCCGGTGGCGGATTTCGCGAGGTGGGAGTTGCGTACGTTGCCTTCGCCGTGGCGCACCCGGCCCACTTCGAGGTGATGTTCTCCCCCAAGCTGCTGGACGAGGACGACCCCGCCCTGCAGGCCGCCCGTGCCGCCACCTTCGCCGAGTTGCAGGGCGGGGTGGCGGCGCTGCAGGCCAGCGGTCAGGTGGACGACGCACCGGCGGCCGTCCTGGCGGCTTGGGCGGTGGTCCACGGGATCGCGACGCTGGCCCTGACCGGCAATCTCGACGCATCCGAGATGCGCGGGCACGTGGCCGGCGGAGATCTCCTGGAGATCACCCGGCGAAGCGCCGCCATGCTCTTCCGGGCCCCCGCCGATCCCAATCGGAGCGAGTCGTGAACCGGCCCGTCCGGTTCCTGGCGGCCTTCGCCGCGACGTCGGTGCTGCTCACCGCGGCGTCCGTGGTCGTGGCCCGGGACTGGCGACCCGCGGCGCCGCGACCACCCCTGCATCCGGTCGCCGAGGGCCGGCCGCCCCCCGCGGCCGACCAGGCCGTGACTCAGGCCTCGGCGCACGTGCCCGCCGCGTCCGGCCGACCCGCTGACGAGGCCGCCGCCTGGATCGTGCGACCCTCGACAACCGCCGTCGGCGGCTGGCCAGGCGCCGTGTTGATCCACGGCGCCGGCCCAGGCTCACGGGACAGCCTCTTGGCCGAGGCCCGGGCGCTGGCGGCCGCCGGTGTGGCGGCGATCGTGTACGACAAGAGCCCCGCCTACAGCCCGGTGCAACGAGACTTCACGGTCTTGGCGAACGATGCCCTCCGCGCCGCCGAGGTCCTCCGGGACACCTCCGGCGTCGATCCTGCGCGCGTCGGCATGGTCGGTTGGAGTGAAGGCGGCTGGGTCGTCGCCGAAGCCGCCCGCCTGGCTCCCCGGCGCAGCGCCTTCGTCGCCTTGGTATCAGCCCCCGTCGTGTCGCCGGCAGACCAGTTGACGTGGATGGCACGTCGTGCCGTGCCCGCGACGCCCGGCTGGCTGGAGAAGACGACCGCCACCATGCTGGGGGCCGGCCGAGGGCTGCTGCCCTGGACGGCCTACGACTCCCGCCCCGGACTGGCGGCGCTGACCGTACCCGTGCTGGGGATCTGGGGCGCCGACGATCCGATCGTCCCGGTCAACGAGGCGGTCGCCACGGTGCGCGATGGCGCCAGCGGCCCGTCCTCCCTCCACATCCTGTCCGGTGCGGGCCACGAGATCCCGGTCGCCAGCCGATACCTGGAACGCGTGGCGACCTGGCTGGCCGCCGGAACGCCCACCGAGGAAGTGGTCCGCGGGGTCGAGCCGGCCGTCGATCTCGGGGTCGGGACGCTGCCCGAACCCTCATGGATCTCTTCTCCCCCGCTGCATCTCGCCGCGAGCCTCCTCGTCGCCGTCTTCGCCGTCTCGGCCCGGCGACGCCCGCGAAGCGATCGTCACACCCCCACCCCAACTCTGGTCGGAGCCCGCTGATGGAAACCGCAAATCTCGTGTCGACCGGGATCATCCTGCTGATCGTGATCACCATCGCCTACGGCGGCACGTTCCTGCTCAAGGTGGGTCGCGGCGACGTCCCGGCCAACGATCTGCAGCGCGCCTTCTTCCGCGCCGGCCACGCGCACGCGGGCGTGCTGGTGATCCTCGGACTGGTGGTCCAGTTGTGCCTGCAGCATCCGGCGGTACCCGCCTGGAGCACTTTCCTGGCCGACTTCGTGCTGTACGCCGCGATCTTCATGTCGGCCGGCTTCTTCTTGTCGGTGATCGGTCGTGACCCGCAACGGCCGAGTCGCTGGATCGCCCTGCTCTGGGTCGGCGCCGCGTGCCTGACGCTCGGTCTGCTGGGAGCCGGAGCCGGGTTGATCGTCGCCGGCGTCACCGCCTAACAAACCCTATATTCCCTATAGTGAGACAAGGGTTTAGATTTCCGGCTGCCTCGGATACCGTGGTGATCAAGGTCATGAGTGCCAGCGCCAAGCCCCGGCTCGCTGGTCGGCAACCCTCCGCGATGGTGGGGTGCTCCGGGTGAGGACCGGGCCGTCGGCGATCGCCCTCGGCAAGCGCGGCATCCAGGAGTCATCGTGAACCTCGTCCTCCACCGGCGGATCCACCTCGACCTGCTCCGTACCTCCGGAGCGTGCTGTCGGCTGCGCGTTTCCTGACCGCAGTCCGTCCCGCACGCACACCACCTGCACTTCGGAGGAATAACCATGCCCAAGAACAAGTCTCGCGTCCCCACCGACCTGTCCGCCCTCGCGACCCGGCTCGCCGAGCAGTCCGAGCTCTGGTCGCCGCTGATCAAGTTCGACCCGCTCTCCCGCTACTACGTCCGGCTGGCCAGCGAGCCGACGTACGAGGCCTGGCTGCTCACCTGGGTGCCCGGCCAGGGCACCGACTGGCACGATCACGGCGGCAGTGCCGGCGCCTTCGTCGTCCTGAGCGGCACCCTGACCGAGGAGTCGGCCGCCGTCACGCCCGACGCCGACGCCCGGGTGCTGCCCGATCCGCGGCGACTGACGTCCGGCACCCTGCGCTCGTTCGGACGCAAGCACGTCCACAAGGTCACCAACCAGGAGTGGGAGCCGGCGGTGAGCCTGCACGTCTACTCCCCGGCCCTGGTCGAGATGAACGGCTACATCCGTTCCGGCGATCGGCTGCGGCTGACCACTTCCTCCCTCGTCGGGCTGAACTGGTGACCACGACCGCGGCGCCGCCGCACAGCCGGACGATCGAGGAGGTGCTGACCGCGGCCCGGTCGCGCCTGCAGCGGCTCACCCCCGCGCAGGCCCGGACGGCTGTGGCGGCGGGTGCGGTCGTGGTCGACATCCGTCCGGCCGCGCAACGAGCCGCCGAGGGCGGCCCACCGGAGGCCTTGGTGATCGAGCGCAACGTGCTGGAGTGGCGCTTCGACCCGAGCAGTGACGCCGCGCTGCCGATCGCCGCCACGACCTCGAGGTGATCGTGCTGTGTCAGGAGGGCTACACCTCGAGCCTCGCCGCCGCCTCGCTGCAGGATCTCGGCATCCGGCGGGCCACCGACGTCATCGGCGGTTAGGCAGCCTGGGCTGGGTGAGTCCTTGAGGCGCGCAGCGAGCGCGAAGGGACAGCCCAGATCAGACAGCCCGTCAGATGCCGGCGTAGGAGTGCAGGCCGGAGACGAAGCAGGTTGATGCCGACGAAGTTGAACCAGAACGAGGCCAGCCCGATGATCGCGATCACAGCGGCGCGGCTGCCCCGCCAGCCGGCGGTGGAGCGGGCGTGCAGGTAGCAGGCGTAGATCACCCAGGTCACCAGCGCCCAGGTCTCCTTGGGGTCCCAGCCCCAGTAGCGGCCCCAGGCGTACTCGGCCCAGATCGCGCCGGCGGCGACGGTGAACGTCCACAGCGGGAAGGCGAAGGCCAGGAACCGGTACGCCAGCAGGTCGAGCCGGCGCAGGTCGGGCAGCCGCTGCAGGTAGCCACCACCCCGGCCCCTGCGCTCCGCACGCTGCTTGACCAGGTACAGGATCGACAGCACCCCGCCGATGTTGAACGCCGCGCCGGAGATCGCGGCGGCGACGATGTGGATGATGAACCAGACCGAGTGCAGGGCGGGCACCAGCGGCGCCACGGCCACGTAGAAGACCGTCACCGCAAGCCCGTTGCCGACCGCGGCCAGCAGGGTGACCGGCAGCCCGAGCCAGCGCATCCCCGCCCGCCAGACCAGCACCAGGTAGACGCCGACGACGAAGACCATCGCGGTGTGGTGAACTCGAACATGTTGCCCCACGGCGGCCGACCGGCGGCCAGCCCGCGCAGCACCACGCCCGACACGCTGAGCAGGAAGCCGATCACGGTCAGGGCGACGCCGATCCGGCCGAACTGCTCGACCCGACTCTCCCGATCCGCGTGATCGGAGACTGTCGAGGACCGCACTTCGACCAGCTCAGGATGCGGCGCGGTCGGCGGCGCCGACCCCGGCCAGCTCCCGCTGCTCGACGCCGGCGCATCCACCTTGCGGGCGGCGGCCCACTCGGCGGCGTGCGCGAACATGGCCAGCAGGTAGACCACGACCGAGCTGACCAGGCAGAGCTGGAGTAGTACTCGTAGTTCACGACGGCCCAGCTTCCTTTCGTTCCGCAACCGGCTCGGTGCCACCGAGCGTGGCCGCCAGCTCGTCGACGTCCTCGGTCAGTCCGGCCCGGGCGTCGGCCCGGTCCAGCCCGCCGACCTCGATCAGCCTACGTCCGTCCGCGTCGACCCGGGTGCGCACCCAGACCCGCCGCGGCCGGATGAACAGGGACAGGCACAGGCCGAGTACCGCGAGCCCGATCGCGCCCAGCGAGATCGCCATCCCGGGGGTGTCGCTGACCTGCAGCTTCACCCAGCGGGTGACCCCGTCCATCTGGATCGACCCCTTGCCGTCGGGCAGCGTGAAGCTGGTGCCGGGCCGGAGCAGGATCCGCAGCGGCTGCGCCGTTCGCGTCCTTCAGCTGGGTCAGCCCGGTGGTGTCCAGGGAGTAGACGTTCTCCGGCACCCCGGTCTCGTCCTGCGGCGGGCCGGACCAGGCGTTGATGTACAGCGCCGGGTCGAGCGCGTCGGGGAACAACGACCGCGGGCCCTGCTCGATCGACGGTCGCCGTCGGGGCGAAGATGCCCTCGAACGCCAGCCGCTCGGGCCGGCCGTCCGGGGCCTTGATCACCCCGGCCGAGGTGAAGTTGCCGTCCTGCGGCAAGAACACCACCGGCCCGGAGAAGGCGACGTTGCCGTCGCCGTCCTTGACCGTGACCATCGGGGCGTAGCCGTGGCCGATCAGGTGCACGGTGGTGCCGTCCATGTTCAGCGGGTGGTTGACCTCGATGGTCTGCTGGTACGGCGCCCGACCGGGTCCGGGCGGTCACCTCGGCGTCCAGCTCGAACAGCCGCGCCGCGCCGCGCTGCACGTCGCCCGTCTCGAACCGCACCTGGAAGTCGCGAACCGCGACGGTGAACGGCTGGAGCTGGCGGTCGGAGAAGCGGCCACCGGTGGTGAGGTCGTCGTACTGGGTGAGCGTGTTGGCGAAGCCCTGCCCGACGATCACCACGCTGGTGCCGCGGAAGCCGAACAGCCCGCCGAGCGCCACCCCGACCAGCAGGAGCAGCAGGCTGAGGTGGAAGACCAGGTTGCCGGCCTCGCGCAGGTAGCCGCGCTCGGCCGCCACCGATTGGATGCCGGTGTCGTCGCTGTCGAGCCGACCCGGTACCGCTGCCGCTTCAGCTCCGCGGCGGCCCGCTCCAGCAGGACGCCGCTCGTCGATCCCGGTCTCGCTCTTGATCGATCGCGTACGCCGGCAGCCGGGACAGGTTCCGCGGCGTCCGCGGCGGCGGGTTACGCAGCGCCCGGCCGTACACGCCGAGCCGGGGGATGATGCAGCCGACCAGGGACACGAACAGCAGCAGGTAGATCGCGGAGAACCAGGCCGAGGTGAAGACGTCGAACAGCCCGACCGTTGGTAGATCGGGCCGAGCGTCGGGTGCTCGGCGATGAAGTCGCTGACCCGGACCGGCGAGACCTTGCGCTGCGGCACCAGCGAGCCGGGCACGGCCGCCAGGGCGAGCGCGAACAGCAGGACCAGCGCCGTCCGCATCGAGGTGAGCTGGGTCCAGACGAACCGCAGCGCACCCCCGACGCCGAGCGCGGGTGCAGACGTCGGAACTGGTCGGGTCGGACCGGATTCCGGTGCGTCGGTCCGGGTCTCGGTGTCCGTCATCAGATCACCGGCTGGAAGCCGGAGATCCACACCAGCAGACCGCTCATCAGCCGGTCCCAGAGCCCCGTCACCAGCAGCAGCCCGACGGCGACCATCAACAGCCCGCCGACCCGCTGCACCGCCAGCTGGTGGCGGCGCAGGAAGCCGACCGCCCGGGCCATCTTCGCGAACGCCAGCCCGGCGACGACGAACGGAATCCCGAGCCCGAGGGCGTAGACGAAGCCGAGCACCCCACCGCGCAGCGCCGTGCCCTCGTTGAAGCCGAGGTTGACCACGACCCCGAGGGCGGGACCGATGCAGGGCGTCCAGCCGAGCGCGAACACCACGCCGAGCAGCGGGGCGGCCGCCACGCCGCCGGCGGCACCCGCGACATCCGCAGCTCCCGCCGCCCGATCCGCAGCACGCCGGCGAAGATCAACCCGAGCACGATGATCACCACCCCGAGGACGCGGCTGATCACGCCCGGTAGGCGTACAGGGCCTGGCCCACCGAGCCCGCCACCACCCCGGTGGTGACGAAGACCACCGCCAGGCCCAGCACGAACAGGCAGCTCCGGCCAGCATCCGGCCGCGCCGGCCGCCCTCGATCACCTCGGCGGCGCCCAGCCCGGTGGCGTAGGAGAGGTAGCCCGGCAGCAGCGGGACCACGCACGGGGAGAAGAACGAGACCAGCCCGGCCAGCAGCGCGACCGGCAGGGCCAGGGCCATCGAGCCGCCGATCGCCGACGAGGCCCAGCCCCCGAGATCGAAGTCGCCCATCAGCAGACCCGGCTCAGCACTTGCGACCGGCCGCGACGTCGTTGATCATGGCGACCAGGGTGATCTTCGTGACGGTGCCGGCGACCCGAGCGGCCAGCCGGCCCTGGTCGTCGATCATCAGGGTCGACGGGATCGCGCTGGGCGGCAGGTCGCCGGCGAAGCGAGACAGGACCTTGCCGGTCGGGTCGTAGATGCTCGGGTAGGTGATCTTGAACGACCGGACGAAGGCCTCGGCCGCGGCCGGATCGTAGTCCTTGCGTGTTCATGCCGACGAACTGGGCGACGTCGGCCGTCTCGGCGCTGGCCGCCTGCAGGTCCGGCGCCTCCGCGCGGCACGGCCTGCACCAGGAACCCCAGACGTTGATCACGATGACCCTGCCCGGGTAGTCCGCGGTGCTGATCGACTTCTCGGTGCCGAGCCGGTCGCCCTGCACCGCCGGGGCCGGCCGCCGGTCGGTCGGCGCGACGATCGTGATGGAGCGGTCGCCGCTGACGAAGCCCGGCTCGACCGCCCCCGCGCCCCCGGCGCCGCCGGCCGAACAACCGGCCAGCGACAGGCCGGCCAGCAGGAGTCCGGCCAGCAGCAGACGCGGCCGGCCGGACCAGCCGGCTACGCGCCCGGAACATCGTCGGCGACCCGGTTGATCAGCAGGTCGGCGGCCGGCTCGGCGTAGCTGACCGAGGTCACCCGGCCGTCCAGATAGGTGAACGAGGTGACGCTGGCCAGCGTGCACTCCCGCTTCCGCGGGTCGTGGACCAGCCGGCGGCCCTCGGCGTCGCAGCGGGCCATCCAGATCGGCAGCTGGTGGGAGACGATGACCGCCTCGTGCCCGGCGGCCGCTTGGCCGCGTCCCGCATCGCCAGCCGCATCCGGGCCACGATCTCGGTGTACGCCTCGCCCCAGCTCGGCCGGAGCGGATTGCGGAAGTGCCACCAGACCTTCGGCGTCCGCAGCGCCGACCTGATCGAGACCTGCTGGCCCTCGAGGTGGTTCTCGGCCTCGATCACCCGGCCGTCGATGACCACCGGCAGGCCGAGGGCCTCGGCGATCGGCTCCATCGTCTCCTGGGCCCGCTCCAGCGGCGAGCAGCGCAGATGCACGATGTCGGCGCCGCGGAAGTGCTCGGCCACCCGCTGCGGCCATCTCGCGACCGATCGAGGACAGGTGGTAGTCCGGCAGCCGCCCGTACAGGATGCCTGTCCGGGTTCTCCACCTCGCCGTGCCGGACCAGGTGCACGATCGTCCGAGTCGATCCGGCTTGATCCTCGCTCATCCGGCGGTCGCTCCCGCTCGGTCGTCGGCCTCGGCCGCGGCAGCGGCCGCCCGGGCAGGGCGTCGACGATCCGGTTCATGGCTCCATCATCGTGGGCCGCCGACAGAAACCAACCCTCGAACGCGCTCGGGGGCAGATAGACCCCGGATTCGAGCATGGCGTGGAAGAACGCGGCGTACGTGTCGGTGGACTGCGAGGCCGCGGTGGCGAAGTCCGGCACGGTCGGCACGTCGGCGACGAAGAAGACGCTGAACAGGTTCCCGGCGGCCTGGATGACGTGCGGCACCCCGGCCTCGGACAGCGCCGCGGCGACCGCTTCCTGCAGCCGCAGCGACGCCGCGGTCGACGTGGGCGTACACCTCGGGCGTGGCCAGCCGCAGGGTGGTCAGACCGGCGGCGGTGGCGACCGGGTTTCCCGACAGGGTGCCGGCCTGGTAGACGCCGCCGACCGGGGCCAGGTGCTGCATCAGCTCGGCCCGGCCGCCGAACGCCGCCGCCGGGAAGCCGCCGCCCATCACCTTGCCGAAGGTCATCAGGTCCGGGACGACCCCGTCGAGGCCGTACTGGCCGGAGCGGCTGACCCGGAAGCCGGTCATCACCTCGTCGGAGATGAACAGCGCGCCGTGCTCGTGGCAGCGATCGGCCAGGAAGGCGTTGAAGCCGACGCCGTCCTCGACCCCGGGCGGGATCACGCCCATGTTGCCGGCCGCCGCCTCGGTGATCAGCGCAGCGATCTCGGCTCCGTAGCTCGGCGAAGGCCTGCTGGACCGCGGCCCGGTCGTTGTAGGGCAGCACGATCGTGTCGGCGGTGGTCGCCGCGGTGACGCCGGGTGAGCCGGGGATGGCCCGTCCGGCGACTCTGGAGCCGGCGCGATGGGACAGCGTCGCCACGCCGGAGCCGGCGGCGGCCAGCAGGGCGTCGACGTGGCCGTGGTAGCAGCCGGCGAACTTGATGATCTTGTCCCGGCCGGTGATGCCGCGGGCCAGCCGGAGCACCGACATGGTGGCCTCGGTGCCGCTGCTGACCAGCCGCACCTGCTCGACCGGCGTGCGGTCGATGATCGCCGCGGCCAGGTCGACCTCGGCCAGGGTGGGGGCGCCGTACGAGGTGCCGTGCTCGGCGGCGGCCCGAACGGCGGCCAGGACCTCGGGGTGGGCGTGGCCGAGCAGCATCGGACCCCAGGAGCAGATCAGGTCGACCAGTTCGTTGCCGTCCAGGTCGTAGAGGTACGGGCCCTGGGCCCGGGCGATGAACCGCGGCGTGCCGCCGACGGCCAGGAACGCCCGCACCGGGGAGTTCACCCCGCCGGGGATCACCGTCTTGGCGCGCGCGAACGCATCCTCGCTCCGCGCGGTGATCACCAGCGGCGCTCCGCCTGCCGGGCAAACTCCAGGGCCCAGTAGGTGAGGACCATGTCGGCACCGGCCCGGCGGATGCGGTCAGGGTCTCGGCGATCGCGGCGTCGCGGTTGATCCAGCCGTTCGCGGCGGCGGCCTCGACCATCGCGTACTCGCCGGAGACGTTGTACGCCGCGACCGGGACGTCCACGGCGTCCCGGACGTCGGCGAGCACGTCGAGATAGCCCAGCGCCGGCTTCACCATCACGATGTCGGCCCCCTCGGCGACGTCGAGCAGCACCTCGCGCAGCGCCTCGCGGAGGTTGGCCGGATCCTGCTGGTAGGTGCGCCGGTCGCCCTGCAGCGACGATGCGACCGCCTCCCGGAACGGGCCGTAGAACGCGGAGGCGTACTTCGCGCCGTACGCCAGGATCGCCACGTCGGATGCCCGGCCGCGTCCAGCGCGGCGCGGATGGCCCCGACCTGGCCGTCCATCATCCCGCTCGGGGCCACGACGTGGGCGCCGGCCGCGGCGTGCGCGACGGCCATCTCCGCGTAGATCGCCACCGTGGCGTCGTTGTCGACGACTCCGGCCGGCGTCAGCACCCCGCAGTGACCGTGGTCGGTGAACTCGTCCAGGCAGACGTCGGACATCACCAGCAGGTCGTCGCCGACCTCGGCCCGGACGTCGGCGATGGCGACGTTGAGGATGCCCGCCGGGTCCAGCGCGCCGGACCCCACCGCGTCCTTGTGCTCCGGAACGCCGAACAGCATCACCCCGGCCAGCCCGGCCGCGGCCGCCTCCGCAGCCGCCTTGCGCACGGTCTCCCGGGTGTGCTGGACCACGCCGGGCATCGAGGAGATCGGCCGCGGCTCGCTCAGCCCCTCGGCGACGAACAACGGCAAGATCAGCTGCCGCGCTGCACCGAGGTCTCGGCGACCATCGCCCGCATCACCGGCGTGGTACGGAGCCGCCGAGGCCGGACCCCGCTCACCGTCGGCGGGTGGTCGTCTTCCGCTGCGACGGCTTGAGCACCGGCTCGCCGGCGGCGATCAGCTGGTCGCGGCGGTCGGCCGCGAAGCTGGCCAGGGCGTCGGCCAGATCGACCGCCGACGGCTTCTGGGCCACCACGTCGACCCGCAGGCCGTGCTCCTCGCAGGTCTTCGCGGTGGCCGGACCGATCACGGCGATGATCGTCGACGGGTGCGGCTTGCCGGCGATGCCGACCAGGTTGCGCACGGTGGAGGAGGAGGTGAAGACGACCGCGTCGAACTTGCCGGTCTTGATCGCCTCCCGGACCGCGGCCGCGGGCGGAGCGGCGCGCACGGTGCGGTACGCGGTGACGTCCTCGACCTCCCAGCCGAGCGCGACCAGCCCGGCGGCCAGCGTCTCGGTGGCGATGTCGGCCCGCGGCAGGAAGACCCGGTTGATCGGATCCAGCACGTCGTCGTACGGCGGGAACTCCGCCGCCAGCCCGGCGGCGGACTGCTCGCCCTCGGGAACCAGGTCGGGCTCGATTCCCCACGCCTGCAGCGCGTGGGCGGTGACGTCACCGACGGCGGCCACCTTGAGCCCGGAGAAGGCCCGGGCGTCCAGCCCGTACTCCTCGAACTTCTCCCGGACGGCCTTGACCGCGTTCACCGAGGTGAAGGCGACCCACTCGTAGCGACCCTCGACCAGGCCGCGGATGGCCTTGTCCATCTGCAGCGGGCTGCGCGGCGGCTCGACCGAGATGGTCGGCACCTCGTCGCTGTGCGCCCCGTAGGTCCGCAGCCGGGCCACCATCGGGGCCGCCTGGTCCTTGGTCCGCGGCACCAGCACCCGCCAGCCGAACAGCGGCTTGGTCTCGTACCAGCTCAGTTCGGTGCGCTGCTCGGCCGCCTGGCCCATGATCACGTGGACCGGGTCGCCGGCGGGCGCCTTGACCGCCTTCACCGCCGGCACCAGGTCGCCCAGGGTGGTGGGCAGGGTGAGCTGCTCGGTGCTGCCGCCGTGCAGGGTGACCAGCACATGATCATCGCCAGGCCGGCCGGCGGCCTGGGCGGCCTCGACCATGCTGGGCAGACCCGACACCACGGTGCTGACGACGACGGTCGGCGCCTCGCCCCAGTGGGCGGTGGCGACCTTGGTGAACTTGCCGTCGGTCACCGAGGCGAAGTGCACGCCGCCGGCGTGGATCAGGTCGATGCCGGCGTACTCCGGCACGGCGGTCAGGCTCGAGACCCCGGGCACGACCTCGAAGTCGACGCCGCCGCGGACGCAGGCGGCGGCCTCGTCGGCCACGGCGTTGTCCAGGAACGGATCGCCGGTGACGAGCCGGACCACCCGGCTGCCGAGCTCGGTGTGCTTGAGCACGATCTTGGCCCGCGCCGACGGCGCTGAGGGGCTTGCCGGCCTCGGACAGGCCGAGGGTGAGCACCTCGGCGCCGGGCGCTAGGGTGATCGCCGGGTGGGCCAGGATCTCGTGCTGGCGGTCGTCGTCCAAGATCACCGCGCTGGCGTCGGCGAGGGCCGCGATCGCGCCGAGGGTGAGCAGGTCGGGGTCACCGGGCCCGGTGCCGACGTAGATCACCCGGCCGCGGGTCGGAGGGGCCGGAGGTCGCCGCGGCGGAGGTCGGGGCCGAGGACTGGGATCGGGACTTCTGGGCGGGCGTTGCGGTCACGGCTCTTCTCGCGTTCTGTTCAGTCTCGCCGTCGGGGCGGCGAGCGCGTTTAGTTGTGCTGCAGCTCGTCGAGGACCTGCACACCCGCTGAAACCCCGAAATCCCGGGATCGTCGACGCGTCCCGAGAGTGTCCGCCGCAGGGGAGACCAGCTTTGGTCGGTTCTGACAAGTTGCTCAGTAATGTTCTCCCAATTACGGCGGCCAGAGTCAAATCGAGGTGGTCCCCGGCTTTCCCGACAGTCGCGACCGGGCCCCGACCGGTGCCGTGCAGCCCGCCTCCAGGGCGGCCAGGAATCCCCGCTCCACAAGGGATTCCGCCCGCGCCTGGTGATCATCCAGAGCCCGGATGGGGTCCGCGGCCGACAATCTGAGAGATCGTGAATTTCCAGCGCCAGGGCGCCCTGTCCAGGGGCTGGAAGCATGACCTCGAGGACCAGAATCTGTGCTGGCAGATCGGCCACCGTACCGATTTCGAATTCAATGACCGCGGCGGAATCCGCCAACCGGAGATGGCCGAGCCGGAGCAGCCCCGCGGCCGCCAGCACCACCGCGTCCACGTGACCCTCGCGGACCAGTCGGAGCCGGGTGTCGACGTTGCCGCGGATCGCGACGACCTCGATCCGGAGCCGGAGCGCTCGGCGTAGTCGTGCAGCTGCAGGGCCCGCCGCGGGGCCCCGGTGCCGATCCGGATCCCGTCGCGCAGATCCGCCAGCGTGAGCCCGACCAGGACGTCGCGGGTGTCCTCCCGCGCCGGCACCGCGGCCAGCTCCAGATCCTCGTCCGGCGCGGTCGGCAGGTCCTTGAGCGAGTGCACGGCCACGTCGATCGCGCCGGTCCGGACCGCGTCGCGGACCGCGCTGGCGAACACCCCGGTGCCGCCGATCTCGGTCAGCGCGCCGCGGATCGACGTCGCCGGTGGTGGTGATCCCGACGAACGCCGACGGGACCCCCTGCGCGGCCAGCAGCCGCGCCACCTGGTCGGCCTGGGCCCGGGCGAGCGGCGACGTCCGGGCGCCGATCCTGAGCGGGATGGGCTCAGCGGCTGACATCGGGGGACATCACCGCGGCCACGGCCTGCGGGTCGAGCGCGAACAGCTCGCGCAGCGCCGCAGCGTAGTCGACGGCCTCCGGCCCGTCGGCCAGCTCCTGGACCCGGACGGTCGGCTGGTGCAGCAGCTTCTCCACCACCCGGCGGACGGTCTGGGAGACCTCGTCGCGATCGCGCGGGTCCAGCCCGGGCAGCCGGGTCTCGAGCCGGCTCAGTTCGGCCGCGACGACCTCGGAGGCCATCGAGCGCAGGGCGACCACGGTCGGCGCGACCTGGGCGGCACGGCGCAGGCCGAGGAAGTCCCCGACCTCAGACGAGACCAGGTCCCCCGCGGCGACGACGTCGCTCGACCGCGCGGCGCGGCCCGTGGAATCGTCGGCGTCCGGTTGTTCGCGGACCAGCCGGTCGAGATTGACCAAGGCGATGCCCAGGTCGGTGACGTCGGCCGCCACGTCGGCCGGCAGGGCCAGGTCCACGATGCCGCGGACCGTGGTTCCGGCGAGCAGATCGCTGCCCAGGAAGAGTTCCCGGGCCCCGGTACAGGTCACCAGCACGTCGGTTTGACGAAGCGCCGCGGGCAGCTCGTCGAAGGGTACGGCGTCGCCGCCGACCGCTCGGCGAGCCGCTGCGCCCGTTCGTACGTCCGGTTGACGCAGGTCACCGGCGCGCCCGCCGCGGCCGCGGTCCGGGCCGCCAGCCCGGCCATCACGCCGGCGCCGACCACCAGCACCCGGCGGCCGGCCAGCGGGCCGATCTCAGCCGTCAGCAGCCCGTACGCCGCCGAGACCAGGGAGCGACCGGCAGAGCCGATGTCGGTCTCGCTCTGCACCCGCTTGCCGACCCGCAGGGCCTGCTGGAACAACGCGTTGAGCACGGTGCCGACGGTGCCGCGACCCTGGCCGCGGCCAGCGCCTGCTTGACCTGGCCCAGGATCTGGCTCTCCCCCACCACCAGGGAATCCAGGCCGGCGGCCACCGCGAAGGGGTGGGCGACCGCACCCTCGTCGAAGTAGACCGCACAGCTGTTCTGCAGGTCGGCGACGCTCAGGCCGGCGAGTTCGGCGAGTTGGGTGGTGGCGTCGTCGAGGCCACCGTGGAACCGCGACACCGACGCGTAGAGCTCGGTGCGGTTGCAGGTGGACAGCACGACGGCCTCGTCGATGTGGTCGGAATCCAGCAGGGCACCGGCCAGCTTGGTCGTGGTCGCGGCGTCCATCGCCAGCTGGGACAACAACGCGACGTCGCCCGTCTTGTGCGAGACGCTGACGGCCAGGATGCTCATCGGGCCCCCACCTCGTTCCCCTCCGTCTTCCGCTGTTCGTGGTAGGCCAGGATCTGCAGTTCCTGACCGAGGTCGACCTTACGCACGGTCACCCCCTCCGGCACGACGAGCACGGTCGCTGCAAAGTTGAGGATGCTGGTGACTCCCTGATACACCAGCCGGTCGCAAACTTCCTGCGCCGCCTCGGCCGGGGTCGCGATGACGGCGATGACCGCCCCGGTCCGGGCGACCAGCGTGCTCCAGTTCGGTGAGGTCGGAGATCGCGATGCCGTTGATCTGCTTGCCGACCAGTTGCGGGTTGGGGTCGACCATCGCGACGATCCGGAAGCCCCGGCTGGCGAAGCCGGAGTAGTTGGCGAGCGCGGTACCCAGGTTGCCGAGGCCGACGACGATGACCGGCCATTCGTGCGCCGAGCCCATCTCGCGGCCGATCTGGCGGCGCAGATACTCCACGTCGTAGCCGACGCCGCGGATGCCGTACGAGCCGAGGTAGGAGAGGTCCTTGCGGAGCTGGGCGGAGCTGACCCCGGCGGCCTCCGCCAGATCGCCGGAGCTCACCGTGCCGGTGTTCCCGGCCGCGAGATGCTGCAGCGCGCGGAGATAGCCCGGCAGCCGGGCGATCGTGGCCGCCGGGATGGGGGTCGTCGCCAACCGATCGGACAGGGCGGCCGACAGGCGCGGCACGGCGGATGGCACGTTCGCAGCTTCCTTCTGCGGCGAGCGCCGCAACCGGTTTTTCGGCAACTCTATGAGTTCGGGAAATCCTTCACAAACAAGGCGACACTTAGCGTGTCGCTGCGGATCGCCCCTCCTGCCAGGTCAGGAACGCGATGCCGCGCGGCGACAGCCGGTAGCCGACCTCGAGGCTCTCGGTCAGCCCGAGGGCCTTCAGTCGCCGGACCCGGAGCTTGTAGTAGTCCCGTGGCTGGTCCGCTGCGGCGGCGAGTTCGGTCGACACGACGGCCGGCCGTTCCCGGATCTGTTGCAAAACCGGTCGGGTCCACGGCTCCGGGGCCGCCCGGTCCATCCGATCGAGCTTGGCCGCCAGCGCCTCGAGCTCGGCCGCCGCGAGATCCGCGCTGGCCCGCAGCGCCACCCGCGGGTCTGGGCCGGCCAGGCGCAGCTCGACCCGGTGCAGGGTGCCGGTGCCCACCTTGTCGGTCCACTTCCGCAACGCGGCGACGCTGCCGAAGCCGGCCGAACGGGCGTCGGCGTCGGTCAACTTCTGCTCGCGGGCCCGGGTCAGAGCGGTCACGGCGGTGACCTCGACCACGCCGGCTCGGGTAGTGAAGCGGGAGCCCGCCTTGGCCCGTGGCGTGGTCCAGCGGCGGTAGGTGGCGGTGACCGTACCTGCGGTGAGGCCGTCGAGCGTGGGCTTGTTGAACAGCACGATGCCCGGCTCAGCGAGGCGTTCGGGCCAGCGCCGCCCGGAGCCGCTCGGGATCGACGCGCCAGTAGTCGTGCTGCCGGCCGTCGACGAACGTGACCGGAATCTGTTCGCCGTACTGCCGCGTGAGGTCGAGGTCGCCGGTGATTTCCTGACTGCGCCAGCCGACGCCCGCCTCGCGGCAGACCTGGTCGATGATCGCCGCCGCGTCGTCGCACAGATGGCAGCCGGCCCGGGTGAGGACCAGGACGCGGGGGTCCTCCGGCACGCCGGTCACGTGTCGGCCCCGGCCAACCGGTGTCGGCTGCGGACCGCCGGGCGCTGGACCTCACCCAGGGCGCCGCGCGGCAGGTCGTCGACGACGTGGATCTCGGTCGGCCGCTTGTACGGGGCCAGCCGCCGGCAGTGCTCGGAGAGGGCGTCGACGGAAACATCCCCGGTCACGTACGCCACGATCCGCATGCCGCGGCGCTCGTCGGGGACGCCGACGGCGGCCGCGCCCGTGACGGCTGGCACCTCGCGCAGCACCTGCTCGACCTCCGCCGGGTAGACCGGGAACCCCTGCACCACGACGACCTCGCGGCTGCGGTCCAGAAGAAAGAGCTCGTCGCCGCGGACGTAGCCGAGATCGTCGGTGACGAACCAGCCGTCCGCGTCCGGGCCGCCGTCGGCGTCCGGCCAGTAGCCGCTGAACAGGTTGGCCCCGCGAACGGCGATCAGCCCCGGATCGCCCGGCTCCCCGCCGTCACCGATCCGGACCTCGATCCCCGGGAGCGGTCGGCCGACGTGATTCGGCCCGAGCACCGGACCGCCGAAGGTGGCCGTCACGCCGGCCGCGGTCTCGGTCAGGCCGTACCCGCGCTCGATCCGCCGCCCGGTCCGGTGCTGGAATTCCTCGGCCAGCCAGTCCGGCACGGCGGCGCCCGCGGCGAGGACCCAGCGGAGCCCGGCCAGCGACTCTGGAGCCGGGTCGCTGCGCAGCAGCCGGAGCAGCATCGCCGGGGTCGCCGGCAGGATGTCGATACCCTCCGCCGCGATGACACTCGCCAGCTGGTCGCCGTACGGCTCGGCGAGGACCAGCCGGGCGCCGGCCCCCAGCCAGCCGCTCAACACGGTGGTGAGCCCGAAGACGTGCCAGAGCGGAAGCGCGGCCAGTGCCGTCGCGTCGGGATCGAGCGCCTCGACGATCGCGAGCGGGGCCAGCAGCGCCCGGTGCGTGAGCATGGCCCAGTGGGGGTCGCCGTCGGTGCCGGCCGAACGGAGCAACACCGCCAAGGCTTCGGCGTCCGGCGGCGACACGACCACCCCGCCGTCGGGTCGGGCCAGATCGGCGGTCCGCAGCGGTGCGTCGACCCCCAGAACGAGCTTCACCCCCAGTTCGGCAATCAGCGCGTCGCGGACGTTGGGCTCGGCGGCCGGATCCAGCGGGACGGCGACCAGCCCGGCGCGCAAGGCTGCCAGGTAGCAGACCACCAGGTCGACGGAGTTGGGCCCGCAGAGTCCGATCCGGTGCCCGGCCCGGAGTCCGCGTTCGGCGTACCCGGATGCGACGGCATCGACGACGCTGTTCAGTTCGCCCCAGGTCAGCGCCCGACGTTGCGGGTACGGCTGCACGAGCGCCTCGGCGCCACCCCGGTCCGCCGCGTGCCGTTCCGCCAGCTGCGCAAGATTGGTGACCGCATCGCCGTGCACGCCATGAGTGTAGGGCCGCCCGCTCGGGGTTTCGCGGCCGGAGAGAACGCGACGATCACGTAAAGTCGTCGGGTGCAAGCGGACCCTCCCGACGAGGGTGAACTCGGGGAACCCCGCGCGGCTCTGACTGACCCGGAGCCGATGCCGCTGCCGCCTCCAGCCATCGTCGCCGAACCCGCTGCGGCCGCGTTCTTTGATCTCGACAACACCTTGGTCCAGGGTGCGTCGATGTACCACCTGGCCAAAGGCCTCTACCGGCGTGACTACTTCCCGCTCGGGGTGATCCTCAAGGGGGTGTGGCTGCAGGCGTACTTCCGGCTGATCGGGCGGGAGAACGCCGGTCACATCGCCAACGCCCAGGCGGCAAGTCTGTCCTTCATCGCGGGGCACCGGGCCGACGAGCTCGAGCGGCTGAGCGCGGAAATCTACGACGAGTCGATCGCCGCACACATCTGGCCGGGCACCCGGGCGATCGCGCAGCTGCACCTCGACGCGGGACACCAGGTCTGGCTGGTCACCGCCGCCCCCGTCGAGGTGGCCGGGGTCATCGCTGGCCGGCTCGGAATGACCGGTGCCCTGGGCTCGGTGGCCGAGCGGCAGGACGGCGTCTACACCGGCCGGCTGACGGGGGTCCTGCTGCACGGCCCGGCGAAGGCGGAGGCGGTCCGGCAGTTGGCCGCGGTCCACGAGTTCAAGCTCGACCGCTGCTATGCCTACTCCGACTCCGTCAACGACCTGCCGCTGCTGGAGTCGGTCGGACACCCGTGCGCGATCAACCCCGACCGGCGGCTGCGCCGGCACGCAGGTCAGCACGATTGGCAGATCCGGGACTACCGCACCGGCCGCAAGGCGATGCGCTTCGGCCTGGTCGGCGCCGGCACCGCCGGGATGCTCGCCGCCGGGATGGCCGTCCGGCGACGCCGCCGCGCCTGACCGACTCAGAAGGCACGGCGAAACTGCCCTGAAAATCGCGCAAGCAATCTGCCAGGGGTCCCGGTTCTGCGGTGTGTCGCCATCGATGCCCGGATCTCCTGCGCGTTCTTCAGGGTGCCGGCAGATCGAGTTCGTCTGGAACCAGCGGTCGCTTCGCATGTTGGCGCCGCGGCCAGTACCCGATGGCCAGCGCGGCGAGGTAGTAGACCACCAGGGCGAACAGGGCGATGATCGCCACCGCGTCGGCGATCCGGCCGTCCCAGAGCAGCCCGACGCCGAGCACGGCGAGTGCGACCACGAAGCTGCCGAAGGCGCCGACGACGCAGAACCCCCGCACTTGTTCCGCCGTCGGTCCGTCCGTCACCCGCAGGGCAGCCACGACGCTCAACGCACCGACGGCTAGCAGCACCACACTGAGGGCGAAGGACACGAGCCGCTCAGAAGAAGGCGCTGCGCCGCTGCATGAGCAGGGCGTAGAGCGTCTGCTGGATTGTCTCGCGCACCTGGTCGGTCACGTTGAACACCACCATCGGGTCGTCGGCGGAGCCCGGGGGCAACTCGTCGGTGGTGATGGCCTCGCCGAACTCGATGATCCACTTGCTGGGTAGCGGGATCATGCCGAGGACGCCGAACCACGGAAACGTCGGGGTCACCGGGAAGTATGGCACCCCCATCGCCCGGGCCAGCGCCGGCGCGGTCGACAGCAGCGGATAGATCTCCTCCGATCCCACCACCGAGACCGGGATGATCGGCACCTGCGCCCGGACCGCCGCCGACACGAATCCGCCGCGGCCGAAGCGCTGCAACTTGTACCGATCCCGGTACGGCTTGCCGAGCCCCTTGAAACCCTCGGGATAGACCGCGACGAGCTGCTCGCGGGCCAGGAGTCGCTCGGCGTCCTCCTGGCAGGCCAGGGTGGTCCCGGTCTTGCGGGCGAAGTCCCCGGCGTAGGCGGTCTTGAAGATCAGATCGGCGCCGAGCATCCGGACGTGCCGGCCGAGCTCGTCGTAGACCACCGAGTGCAGCACCATGCCGTCCAGCGGCATAGTGCCCGCGTGGTTGGAGACCAGCAACGCTGATCCCGTCGCCGGCACGTTCTCCGCGCCGCGTACCTCGACCCGGAACCAGTTGTGCGCCAACCAGCGCATCACCGGCAGGAACAGGGCCTCGGTCAACTGCGGGTCGAAGCCGAACTCGTCGATGGCGTAGTCCCCGCTCAGCCGCGCGCGGACGAACGTCGCCAACTGGTCCACCGACGTCGACCAGTCCACGCCGAGCCGTTCGGCAACCTCAAGGGTGGTGCGGAGCGGGTCCTCAACGAGGTTGCGCCACCGGTCCCCCCACTGCTCGGTCGGCAGGTTCTGCAGGTACTCGACCGCGCGGGAGACCTGGTCGATCAGTTCCGCGACGACGGCCCCGAGATCCATGGTCGGCGGGATGGCCCCGGACTCCTCGTCGGCGGCGCCAGCCTCCTGCTCCCCGGCCTCCGCCTGATCCCCGTCGCCCTCATCCCGGAAACTGTGCACAGTTTCCGCGAAAACGGGTCCGGGAGCCGCCTCGGACTGCGTTTTCCGCACAGTTTCGCGGGGGTCGTCGAGTTCCGCCCCGTCGCTGGGGTCGTCGTCGGGTGCCGGTACGGGTCCGAGCAACGGGTCGTCCTCCAGCAGCACCTCGGGGTCCGCCGCGGTCTTGGCGGCGCGCCGCCGCCGAGATGACGGGCGGTCGGCCGCGAGCCCGCGGGCGGCCGCCGACGGCCGCTTCTTGCTGCCCCGGCCGGCGGGTCCGCGGCTGCCCAGCTGGATGATCTCCGCGTCAGGCACCGCGCTCACCCACCAACTCGCCGAGCGAGCGCAGCACGTAGTTGATCCGGTCCGCACTGAACAAACCCCTCGGGGCCAGTTCCACGAACTCCTGCAGAGCTTGCCGGCTGCTGTACGTAGGCCGCCATCCGCTGGCCGCGGTGAACCGGGAGGTGTCCATCCCCCGGCCGTACGTGAGGGCGGCGATCTGGTCGGTCGAGAAGTCCCCCAGCCGCGCCTGCCGAAGCAGCGACGTCATCAACGGCGCCAGGGACTGCGGCACTCCGAACGACGGTCGGCCCATCAGCTGCAGCGCCTGGGACAGCACGAGGATGTCCTCGGCCCCGACGTTGTACGTGCCCGGCAGGTCGTTCCGGGTCACCTGCAGCAGCGCCGCGACCGCGTCGGTCGGGTGCAGGAACTGCAGCCGCGCGTCGAAGCCGAGCACCCGCGGTACGACTGGCAGCGCGAGGTACCGGGTGACCTGGCTGTCCACCCCGGCCCCCATCAGATTGGCCAGCCGGAGCGTGGTCACCGTGAGATCGGGTCGCCGCCGGGCGAGCCCGCGGACATAGGACTCGACCTCGATCGCGTCCTTCCCGAAACCCGTCCGCGGCTGCGCCCGCGCCGACATGTCCTCGGTGAACTTCACCGGGTCGCGGGCGGACGCGCCGTACACCGAGACCGAGCTCTGCACCACCAGCCGGGTCAGCGACTCCGCCTTCTGGCAGGCGGCCAGCATCTGCATGGTGCCGATGACGTTGATTTCCTTCATCGTCGACCGGCCTCCGGCCCGCGTCGGGGTCGCCACCATGGCGAGGTGGACGACCACCTCGACAAGCCGATCGCCGATGACCTTGACGATCACGGGGTTGCGGATGTCGGCCCGGACGTAGGACGCGCGGCCGAGTTCGTGCCGGGGCGGGGTCACGTCGACCCCGATCACCTCGTAGGAGTCGTCGGCGGCCAGCGTGCGCGCAAATTTGGCCCCCAGGTCTCTCGAGACCCCGGTCACCAAGACGACGCGGGCCATCGCGCTCGTGCCAGGCGTACTACTTGCCGGCGCGGCGGCGCTGGATCCGCGTCTTCTTCAACAGCTTGCGATGCTTCTTCTTCGCCATCCGCTTACGACGCTTCTTGATGACCGAACCCACGTGTGCCGACTCCTCGTACTCCCCGGGTGTTTCCCGGACAGGGCACTCTACCCGTCCGGCCCGAGCCGCCGCGACACTCAGCTCGGGGTCCGATCGAGCCGGGCCTGCTCGGACCGGCCGAATCCGAGCACGTAGCCGGAGCCGAACCGGACACCAGAAACCCGAATCGCCGCCGACGGGTCTCCCCGGATGCGCCGGGGTCTCCGAGCGGCCACGATGGGAGCAGTCCACCTGGCCCGACCGCCTGAACTCATCGAGGAGAGCCCCATGTCCTGGTCATCGCAGCGCGTGCCGATCGGTCGAATTGCCGTCGCCGTCGGCCTGCTCATCTGGTCCGGCTGGCTGTCCGGTTGCGCGGTGGTCGCCGGGTCCGGGCGGCCCGCGACCGAGAACCGCCCGGTCAGCGGATTCACCCGCATCGACATGGCCGCCAACGGCGAGGTCGACATCGAGCAGGGCGAGCAGGAATCGCTGACCGTCGAAGCCGACGACAACGTCCTGCCCGTCCTGACCAGCGACGTGGTCGACGGCACGCTGAAGCTGGGCATCAAGCCTGGGACGTCCATCCGGTCCACCACGACGATCCGCTACCGGGTGGTCGTGAAGGATCTGGCGGGAGTCAGCGTGTCCGGCTCGGGGAAGATCCGGGCCGCCGGTGTACAGCTGCGGAGTTTGGGAGTGGACGTGTCCGGCTCCGGCACCGTCGCCATGAGCGGATCGGCCGCCGACCAGGACATCCGAGTGTCCGGCTCGGGGCGCTACGAGGCCCCCGACCTGACCAGCGAGAAGGTCGCGGTCGACATCTCCGGCAGCGGCGAAGTCATCGTGTCGGCCAGCCGTGAGCTGACAGTCGACATCAGCGGCAGCGGATCGGTCACCTACTCGGGTGATCCGCGCGTCGATCAGTCGATCAGCGGCTCCGGCAAGGTGATCAAGAAGTGAGCGGTCGTCGGGCCCGATTGCAGGACGTGCACGACCTGGCCGCCGCGATGCCGTACGTGACGGTGGAGCGCGGGCCCAAAGCCGGCAACCCGATCTATCAGGTCGGGCGGAAGAGCTTCGTGTTCTTCCGTACCCCGCGGCCCGACGCGTTCGATCCCGACACCGGCGAGCGGTACGACGACGTGATCGTCTTCTGGGTTCCCGGCGAGGCCGAGAAGCAGGCGCTGGTCCAGGACGAGAGTTCGCCGTTCTTCAGCAATCCGCATTTCGACGGCCATCCCTCCGTGCTGGTCCGCGGCGGCCGGATCGCAGAACTCAGCCACCGGGAACTGTCCGAGGTGATCGAGGACGCCTGGCTGGCCCAGGCCTCTCAACGCCGCCGGAACGAGTGGTTGGCCGGGCACCAGGGTGGGGTCGCTAGCCTCGCACCGTGACCGGCTACGTCGACGACTACTCCCCCGGCTCGGGTCAGCGCACTCCGGCCCGCGCCTGGCTCGACTCCGACGCCCCGCTGCTCAGCCTGAACGGCGCCTGGCGATTCCGACTGCTGCCCAGCCGCGCGCGATGCTCGACCGACGAGGTCGACCCAGCCCGACTTCGACGACGCGGACTGGGACACCATGCCGGTGCCGGCCCACTGGGTGCTCGCACGGCGACGGAAAGTACGGGTTACCGATCTACACCAACGTGGCGTACCCGTTCCCGGTCGATCCGCCGTTCGTACCGGACGAGAACCCGACCGGGGAGTACCGGCGCAACTTCGAGCTGACCGACTGGCAGCTGCCGAGGACGCTGCTGCGGTTCGACGGGGTCGAGTCGGTCTACCGGGTCTGGCTGAACGGCGCGGAGGTCGGGGTCGGCAAGGGCAGCCGGCTGGTACAGGAGTTCGACGTCACCGGCTTTCTGCGGCCGGGTTCGAACCAGATCACGGTCCGGGTCCACCAGTGGTCCTCGATGAGCTACCTCGAGGACCAGGACCAGTGGTGGCTGCCCGGCATCTTCCGCGACGTCACATTGGTCGGGCGGCCCGAGGGTGGGCTGGATGACGTCTGGCTGCGCTGCTCGTCTGAATCGAAGCACGGCGCCGAGGACGAGGGCGTGATCACGCCGGAGATCAGTGCGCCCGACAGCGCGTACCCGATCACCGTGGAGGTCTTCGAACTCGGCGTCCGCCGGAGGTTCGCGACCGCCGCCGAGGTCGAACCGATCGTCGTCGGCAAGGTCGAACCGTGGACCGCGGAGTCACCGCGGCTCTATCTCGCGACGGTCCGGGCGAGCGGCGAACAGGTCCGGCTGCGGCTCGGGTTTCGGACGGTCGAGATCGTCGACGACGTCTTCACCGTCAACGGCAGCCAGGTGACTTTTCGCGGCATGAACCGGCACGAGACCCACCCGGTCCGGGGACGGGTCTTCGATGAGGAGCACGCCCGCCGCGACCTGATCCAGATGAAGCAGCACAACGTGAACGCGATCCGCTTCAGTCACTACCCGCCCCACCCGCGGGTGCTGGACCTGGCCGACGAGCTCGGGTTCTGGGTGATCGACGAATGTGACCTGGAGACCCACGGCTTCGTCTTCGCCGGCTGGCGGGGCAACCCCAGCGACGACCCCCGCTGGCGGGACGCCTACCTCGACCGGATCGAACGGACCGTGGAGCGGGACAAGAACCATCCGTGCGTGGTCATCTGGTCCCTCGGCAACGAGTCCGGGACCGGGACCAACCTGGCGGCGATGTCGCATTGGGTGCACGCGCGCGATCCCGAGCGGCCGGTGCATTACGAGGGCGACTACACCGGCGCCTACACCGACGTCTACTCCCGGATGTACCCGAATCTGATCGAGACCGCGGCCATCGGCGGCGAGACCGGACCGCTGCTGGCCTGCGGTCCGGGCGACGCGCGGCGGGTCCGGAGCAAACCGTTCCTGCTCTGCGAGTACGCCCACGCGATGGGCAACGGGCCCGGCGCGCTGGCCGAGTACGACGAGCTGGCCACCCGCTTCCGCCGGCTGCACGGCGGCTTCGTCTGGGAGTGGCGAGACCACGGCCTGCTCACGAAGACCGCGGACGGGACCGAGTACTACGCGTACGGCGGCGATTTCGGTGAGGTCCTTCACGACGGCAACTTCGTGATGGACGGCATGGTGCTGCCGAACGACGCCCCGACGCCCGGACTGGCCGAGTTCGCCGCGGTCAACGCACCCGCTCCTGTTCGCCATCGACGGTACGGAGCTCACCGTCACCAACCGGCAGCACAGCGCCACGACCGCCGCCTTCACCGTGGTCGCGGCCCGCGAGGTCGACGGCCGACGTCGCTGCCGAGGCCGAGCTCGACCTCCCGACGACCGAGGCCGGGCAGCGGCGGACCGTCGGTCTGCCGGAGCAGGTGCTGCAGGTCGATCCGGACGCCGAGACCTGGCTGACGGTACGGGCCGAACTCGCCGCGGAGCGACCCTGGGCCCCGAAGGGGCACGTCGTGGCCACCGGCAGTTCGCCCTCGGCCCGGCCCGGCCCGAGCCGCGCCGGCTACGCGGTTCGACGCAGCTCCGCGCGGCGAACGACCGGTCCCCGAGGGCGACGCGATCACCCTGGGGCCGGCCCGACTTCGACGCCGGGACCGGAGCGGCTACGGAGTCTCGTTCGGCCTGCAGATCGCGGGTCCGCGGCTGGAGCTGTGGCGGGCGCCGACCGACAACGACCGGTCCAAGGAACGCGGATCGTACGAGCTGGCCGCCCCCGAGGACACCGGCGGCGAGGGCGTGCCGGGTCCGTCCTCGGAGCATCGCTGGCGAGAGCGGGGGCTGGACCGGCTCGTCTCGCGGACCGTCTCGGTGACGACCGCCGAGGACGCGGTCACGGTCAGCACCCGGACCGGGGCGGCGAGCAGCGACCAGTTCGTGGACGTGGTCTACCGCTGGCAGCTGCTCGGCGCCGAGCTCGAGCTGACCACGGAGATCACTCCCGTCGACCGGCTGGGACTGCACCTGGCCCCGGGTCGGGGTCCGGTTCGAACTGCCCCTCGCGCTCGACCGGGCGGCCTGGTTCGGACGCGGGCCGCTGGAGTCCTACCCGGATTCGGCAACCGCCGCGCGTGGTCGGCCGGTACTCCGCCGGCATCGCCGATCTCAACGTCGGCTACTCCCGGCCGCAGGAGACCGGCCACCGGGCCGACCTGCGCGAGCTGGTCCTGTCCGCCGGCGACGGACGCCGAAGCTGCGGCTGAGTACCCGGCCCGGACCGGACGGGCGGCGACCCGGCTTCACCTTCACCCACTGGACCCCTCAGGAACTCGACCGGGCCCGGCACCCGTACGAGTTGGGGCGGCCGAGCCGGACGTACCTGTTCCTCGACGCCGCCGTCCACGGACTCGGCTCGCGGGCCTGCGGCATCGACGTGCTGCCGAAGCACGCGCTGTGGCCGAGCGCCCGCGCGTTCACCGTCCGGTTCACCGAGCCGACCGAGGGTTAGGGGCGGGCTAGGCGCCGGCGGGCTCAGGCCCGGTCGTCGCCCGTGAGTCGCTGCCCGACGAAGAAGTACCCACCGGTGTAGCCGTATGGATGAGCCACTGAGTCGAGGGCGGCATCGATCGAGGAGTCGGGCGGGGACTCGACCCAGACGATCGTGCGACCGTGGGCCAGCAGTTCACGGACCCGGGTGGCCGGGTGCGTCCCGTCGGCCCCGCCATCGCGCTCCATCAGGCCGTACCAGACGTCGACGAGGTTCAGCCACTTCTCGGTATCGAGAGCGAAATGGACCGAGACGCCGGCGCTGGTGAGTTGCGGAACGCTCTGGATCAGCAGTCGCTGCAGATTCGCGCTGTCGACCACGACGTGCACGGCGCGATCCGGGTAGGACTCGGTCACCCGGCGGAGGAAGTCACGCACCCCGACCTTCGTCGCGATCTTGTGGGCGACCGTCGGGTTGCGGAACCGGGTGAGCGTCGAGCGCATCCTCAGCCGCGACTCGACGTGAGCCGTCCGCCTCGTGCCGGGTGTCATCCACCAGCAGCGCGATGGCCCGGACCCGGCGGGTGACGCAGACGCCGATTACCGCAACCCGCGTCGCGGACAGTTCGGGCTGGACGGTGAAGGCGTACTCGCCGTGGGACCGCGGCGCGATCCCGTACTCCCGCCACACCCTGGCCACTGTCGCCTCGCTGACGCCCAACTGGGCGCTCAGCTCTCGGCACGACCAGCGACTCGAGGTCGAGTCGGCGGCCGCAGCGTGACAGCCACGATCGCCGGTCGATCGACCTGACGGGGCCGGCCGAGCCGCCGGGGCTCGGACACCGACATCAGTCTCGACCGCCGCGAGCAGCTTGAAACAGTTTCATCTACGAGATTCTCCCCGGAGGAAATGTCTTGCAATGTATGAAACGGTGCGACCCAACGGCTGGACTATGCCACGACAACCGGTTGCAATGCAATGTGCGACTCACATGTGAAACAGTTTTGTGATGGTCGAGAACTACCGCCCGAGACGTTCGGTGAGCATCCGCGATGTCGCGCGCCACGCGAACGTCTCGGCCGCCACGGCGTCGCGGTCACTGCGCGCCCGGTCGAACGTGGCCGCCGAGACCCGCGACCGGGTCCTCGCCGCCGCTCGCGAACTCGGCTACAGCCTGCCGCGGGTCGGCGACCGGCCCACCCTGATCGGCTCTGCTCGCTCGCTACCCGAACCAGTGGTACTTCGCGGAGACCATGACCGCCGTCGAACGCTGCCTCGGCGAGCGCGACCTGCGGGTCGCGCTGCACAACATGGGGGATCCGGCCGGCCGGCGGCGATTCTTCGAGCGGGTGCTGCCGCTCGGCCAATTGGACGGCCTGGTCGTGGTCTCGACGTCGTTCGACCCGGTCGAGCGGCATGCCCTGGATCGGCTGGGCATCCCGATCGTCGTCGTCGGTGGCCACCTACCCGGCTATCCCACCGTCGGGATCAACGAGCAGGAAGCAGCTCGGACGGCGACCGAACACCTCATCGGACTCGGCCACCGCGACATCGGGCTGCTCTCGTTCGAACCCGACGATCCGGTCGGCTACGAGACCACGATGGCCCGCGACGTGGGCTTCCGGGCGGCTCTGGCCGACAGCGGCCTGAACCTGAATCCGGACTGGGTCGTCGCGGCCGAGGGCTCCCGGATGGCCGGCGGCTTCCGCGCCGCCGAACTGCTGCTCTCCCGGCCGAAGCTCCCGACCGCGGTGTTCGCGATGAGTGACGAGCTCGCGATCGGCGCCCTCCAGGCGGTCCGGCGGGCGGGCCTGTCGGTTCCGGGACATCTCTCCCTGGTCGGCTTCGACGACCACGAGATGGCGGAGTTCGTCGATCTGACGACCATCCGCCAGCCCGTTCCGGAACAGGCCCAGGCAGCAGCGAGAGTGCTGATCGAGGAAGGCGAGCGGACATCGTCGGCAGCGGTCGACCTCCGGCTCCCCGTGCGCCTGGTCGTCCGCGGCACCACCGGTCCGCCCCGCTGATGCTGAGCCGGCCGACGACGCGCGGAACTAGCCGGTCTCGTAGAACGCTTCGCGCAGGTAGGCGTCCACGGCAGCCTCGGTGACCCGGAAATTCCGGCCGAACCTGACCGCCTCCAGGTCACCGGAGTGGATCAAGCGGTAGACCGACATCTTGGAGACGCGCATCAGTGCGGCGACCTCGGCCACGGTCAGGAATTTGACGCCGCCCAGCCCGCTCACGGCACCCCGCGGTGACTCGTCGCTCATCTGTCGTCCCCGTTCCGTACGAAGTCAGCGCCGGCTTCCCATCCGGCGTCCTGCTCGCGTACTGGAGTGAGAGTAGTGGCAACAGTGGCCTGTGGGATAGTCGAGAGCCACGAAATTCTCTCGCGACACGCGGCGCGATCGTTGACGGCGGCAGCGGAAGATCCGACAATATGCCGCCCGGCCTCGTGCTCAGACCTCCGGATGCAGGCCCAGCTCGGGGTAGACGGCGCGTTGGGTGGCGATGATCGCCTGGTCCAGCCGGTCCCCAGGGGAGTACCCGTCCGCGAAGCGCGGGAAGCTCACATCGGCGCCGTCGCTCATGCTCAGGGGCGGGTTCCCCGACACCTCGTACAGCCACGCGGCCGGGACGTCGGTCTGCGCCGGAACCGGTTCGCCGCTGACGATGCCGAGCAGGTGGGTCCAGGCGCGGGGCACCACGTGCGGGTAGGAGTAGCCCCCGCCTCCGGTGGAGATCCAGCGGCCCCCGCAGAGCTCGTCGGCCAGCCCGGCCAGGGCCAGGTACGAGGCGCGCTGCCCGTCGACGGTGAGGTCGAGGTCGGCGAGCGGATCGTGCCGGTGGGAGTCGCAGCCGTGCTGGGTGACCAGCACCGACGGCCCGAACGCCCCCAGCACGTCCGGCACCACGGCGTCGAACGCCCGCAGCCAGCCCCGGTCACCGGTTCCGGGCGGCAGCGCGATGTTGACCGCCGTGCCCTCCGCCCCCGGACCGCCGGTCTCGTACGGGAAGCCCGTACCGGGGAAGAGCATCGTCGGGGTCTCGTGCAGGCTGACCGTCATCACCCGGGGATCGTCGTAGAAGATCGCCTGCACCCCGTCGCCGTGGTGCACGTCGACGTCCACGTACCCCACCCGCTCGCAGCCTTGGTCCAGCAGCCAGCGGATGGCGACCGCGATGTCGTTGTAGACGCAGAATCCGCTCGTCCGGTCCGGCATCGCGTGGTGCAGGCCGCCGCTGATGTTGGCCGCGCGTTTGACGTCCCCCCGCCACACCCCGCGGGCCGCCTCGACGGTGGCCATCACGACCGTGGCGGTGATCTCGTGCATGTCGGGGAAGATCGGGTTGTCGGTGGTGCCCAGGCCGTACTGCTCGTCGGGCTGTCCGGCGGCGACCGCCGCGACGTAGTCCGGGGTGTGCACCGTCTCCAGCAGCGCGAGGTCGATCGACGGCGGTGGTACGACCTCCAGCCGATCGAGCACGCCGAGGTGGCGGGCCAAGGAGATGGTGTCGCGCACCCGGCCGGGTCCCATCGGGTGGTCGGGGCCGAAGTCGTACCGGGCCAGGTCCTCGGAGTAGACCAGCCGGCCGCTCATGCGGGCCGGGAATCGGCCTGCGCGGCGGCCGCCGCGGCAGCCAGGTCCCGGCTCCGGTTGCGGGCCGCCTCCATCGCGATCATGAACGCGGCCCGGACCCCGTGCTCCTCCAGCTGGCGGACGGCCGCGGCCGTGGTCCCGCCCGGCGACGTCACCCGCTCCCGCAGCACCGTGGGATGCTCACCGGTCTCGCGCAGCAGTTTCGCCGAGCCGAGCATGGTCTGCACGACCAGTTCGGTGGCGACATCGCGCGGCAGCCCGAGATGAACCCCGGCCTCGATCATGGCCTCGACTACGAAGAACAGGTACGCCGGACCGGTGCCGGAGATCGCCGTGACCGCGTCCTGGTAGCTCTCCGGCACCGAGAGCACCCGCCCGGTCGCCGACAAGATCGAGGTCACCCGGTCGAGATGTTCCTGGGTGCTGTGGGCGCCGGCGCTGATCGCGGCCATCCCCTCGTCCACCTGGGCCGGGGTGTTGGGCATCACCCGGACCACCGGGATGCCGGCGGGCAGACCGGCCTCGATCGAGGCGATGCTGACCCCGGCGGCCAGCGAGACCACCAACGAGCCGGGCCGGATGGCCGGATGGATGTCGGCCAGCAGCTCGGCCATGTCCTGCGGTTTGACGACGACGATCACCGTCTCGGCCGCGGCGGCCGCTTCGCGGTTCTCCAGCATCGTCACGCCGTACTTCTCGCGCAGTTCGACCTGTCGCTCGGGCCGCCGATCGGTGGCCACGATCCGGGTCGGGTCCCAGCCCGCGCGCAACAGGCCGGACAGCACCGTCTCGCCCATCACCCCCGCGCCGAGGATGGCCAGCAGCCCCGATGAACGCGTGGCTGAACCTTCTTTGGAAGCCACCCGGCTCACCCGGCCCGGCCGGACACCAATTCGGCGGCGACCAATTCCGCGATCTGCACCGCGTTCAGCGCCGCACCCTTGCGGAGGTTGTCGTTCGACACGAACAAGACCAGGCCCTCGACCGGCCGGCGCGGACTGGTCGGCCCGGATCCGGCCCACGTAGCTCGGGTCCCGGCCGGCCGCCTCGAGCGGGTTGGGGATGTCCGCCAACGCCACGCCCGGAGCGTCCGCGAGCAACGCCCGCGCCCGGTCCGGCGACAGCTCGTCGGCGAACTCGGCATGGATGGCCAGCGAGTGACCGGTGAACACCGGCACCCGGACGCACGTGGCGGCGACGCGAAGATCGGGCAGGTGCAGGATCTTGCGGCTCTCGTTGCGGAACTTCTGCTCCTCGTCGGTCTCGCCGGATCCGTCGTCGACCAGCGACCCGGCCAGCGGCAGCACGTTGTGGGCGATCGGCCGGGCGTAGAGCTCCGGGGCCGGGAAATCCGCGGCGCGGCCGTCGAAGGCCAACCCCGCCGCCTGGTCGGCGACGGCCCGCAGTTGGGTGTCGAGCTCGCGGACGCCGGCGCCGCCCGAGCCCGAGACGGCCTGGTACGTCGCCACCTGCAGCCGGACGAGGCCCGCGGCTCGATGCAGCGGAGCGAGCACCGGCATCGCGGCCATGGTGGTGCAGTTGGGGTTGGCGATGATGCCCTTCGGCGGCCGCCTGGCGTCCTCGGGATTGACCTCGCTCACCACCAGCGGGACTTCCGGATCCATCCGCCAGGCGGAGGAGTTGTCGATCACGACGGCGCCGGTGGCCGCCACCCGCGGGGCCGTCGCCTTGGATGCGGTCTTGCCGTTGGAGAACAGGGCGATGTCCAGGCCGGCCACGTCGGCGGTCTCGGTGTCCTCGACGACGACCTGGCCGTCGGACCCATCATTCGGCCAGGGCAAAGTGGTGCCGGCCGACCGGGCCGAGGCGAAGAACCGGATGTCGGTGACGTCGAAGGAGCGCTCGGCCAGCAGGGCGCGCATCACGCCGCCCACCTGGCCGGTGGCTCCGAAAACTCCTACCCGCATGGCGCCCACCCTAAAGCCCGGCCTACCTGGGCTTCATCTTTTCTTCGGGAATGGAACTTCGGACGCAGGGGGAGGCGCCGGGCAAGATGGTGCCGTGACCAGCAGCGCCCTCGGCCGCGTCGACGTCGTGCCGCCCGCCCAGCGACGACTCCTCGGCGTCGAGGTCGTCATCGTGCTGGCGATCTCCCTCGGCCAGTCGGCGGTCTACTCCATCCTGCGGATCATCGAGCGGCTGACCCGTGAGATCGCGCTGAACCAGCAGACCTCGACCCTCAACCCGTCGGTCGTCCCGGACCGGCCCTGGCTGGACCTGACCTACCAGCTGGTCCAGATCGCCTTCGCGCTCGTACCGGTCCTGCTCGTGATCTATCTCGTCCAGCGCACCGACCCGCCGGCCGGCCGGCTGCTGGGTTTCGATGGCACCCGGGTCGGCCGCGACATCGGCTTCGGCTTCGTGATCGCGGCCGGCATCGGCATCCCCGGTCTCGGGCTCTATCTCGGAGCGCGGGCCCTGAACCTCAATACCCAGGTGCAGGGCTCGGGGCTGACCGACGTCTGGTGGACCATCCCGGTGCTGATCTTGTCGGCCTTCCAGAACTCGCTGCTGGAGGAGGTGATCATGATCGGGTACCTGTTCGCCCGGTTCGGCCAGCTCGGCTGGCGCTGGCCGGTGATCATCCTCGTCAGTGCGCTGATCCGCGGCAGCTACCACCTCTACCAGGGGTTCGGTGGCTTCGTCGGGAACCTGATCATGGGCGTGGTCTTCGGTCTGATCTATCTGCGGTGGCGCCGGATCGGGCCGCTGGTCGTGGCCCACGCCGTGCTCGACATCGTCGCGTTCGTGGGGTACTCGCTCGTGGCGCCGTACGTGGACTGGCTCTGAGCTCAGGACTTGGTCAGCAGGCCGCGGGCGAAGAAGGTCAGGTTCGCGGGGCGTTCGGCGAGCCGGCGGACGAGATAGCCGTACCAGTCCTCGCCGTACGGCACGTAGACCCGCATCTGGTGCCCGAACCCGGCAAGTCGACGCTGCTCGTTGGGCCGGATCCCGTACAGCATCTGGAACTCGTAGCTGTCCAGCGCGCGGCGCCGGTCGTGGGCCAGCTTGCGCCCGATCTCGATCAGCCGCGGGTCGTGGGTGGCGAACATCGGGTAGCCCGGTCCGGCCATCAAGATCTTCATGCACCGGACGTAGGAGAGGTCGATCTGCTGCTTCTCGTCGTAGGCCACGCTGTCGGGCTCGGCGTACGCACCCTTGCACAGCCGGACCCGGGACCCGGCGACGGCGAGGTCGCGGCAGTCGCCGGCTGTCCGTCGGAGGTAGGCCTGCACGACGGCCCCGGTCCGGGGGAAGTCGCGGCGCAGTTCGGCGACGATGCTCAACGTCTCGTCGGTCGTGGTGTGGTCCTCGGCGTCGATGGTCACCGTGGTGCCGACCGCGTCCGCCGCGGCGCAGACCTGCCGGGCGTGCTCGAGGGCGACCTGGTGGCCGTCGTCGAGCAGCAGCCCCAGCGCCGTCAGTTTCACCGACACCTCCGCCGCGTCGGTGAGTCGGGAGCCGTCCAGTTGACCCAACAACCGCAGATAGGCCGCGACCACCTCGTCGGCCTGCCGGCGCTCGGTGGTGTCCTCGCCCAGGTGGTCGATGGTCACCAGCCGCCCGGTCCCGACCAGGGTCTTGGTCACGGCCGTGACCTCGGCGGCGGTCTCCCCTGCCACGAAGCGGGTGACGACGTTCCTGGTCACCGGAGCCGCCGTGACAAGACGCCGGATCGTCGAACTCCGAGAGACCTTCAGCAGGGCTTCGCGTAGCACCGGCTTCCCTTCCACTGCGGCCTGAGAATCGCTGTTGGCCTGAGGGTGACTGTGGGCCTGAGGATAGCTACAGGGTCGACGCGATTCCGCCGGTGTCGACCGCGTACGACGGATGGAGGGGCGCGGCCAGGTGCAGCCGGGCGAAGGCGAGCGACTCGGCCAGATGATCTTCGCGGTGGGACCGGGTCTCGCTCTTGCGGGAGTTGACCTCGAGCACCACGTGCCCGTCGAAGTCCTGCTCGGCGAGGTACTCCAGCACCCGGTCGGCGTGCTGGTCACCGCGGCCGGGCACCAGGTGCTCGTCCTTGACCGAGCCCGTGCCGTCGGTCAGGTGCACGTGCCGGAGCCGGCTGCCCCAGCGGCGGGCGAGATCCAGGGACTGCTGGTTGGACGTGGAGGCGTGGGAGAAGTCGAGGGTGAGATGGTCGTAGTCCAGTTCGGTCGGATCCCAGCCCGGCATGTACGCCTTGAGCTCGCCGCCCGGGGTGCGCCAGGGGTACATGTTCTCGACGCAGAAGGTGACTCCGGTCGACTCGGTGAGCCGGCGTACCCCGGCGACGAAGCCCCGCGCGTACTCCCGCTGCCAGCGAAACGGCGGATGGACCACGACGACGTCGGAGCCGAGCCGGCGGGCGGCGTCGGCGGAGCGTTCGAGCTTCGCCCACGGATCGTTGCCCCAGACCCGCTGGGTGATCAGCAGGCAGGGCGAGTGCACCGACAGCACCGGGACCTGGTGGTAGTCGCGGAGCTTGAGCACGGCGTCGATGTCCGCGGCCACCGGATCGATGCCCACCATGAGCTCCACCCCGTCGTACCCCAGTCGTCGCGCCAGCTCGAACGCGCTCGAGGTGGTCTCGGGATAGACCGAGGAGGTGGAGAGTCCGACCTTGGCCGGCGGCACCCGGACCGGCCGCGGGTGGGCCGATGACGATGGAGCGGTTCCGGTCGGCGTCGGCGATCCCGCCTCGGCACCAGTGGACACCCGACAACCCTAGCGGGCCAGCCGTCGGATCACCCGTGTCCACCGGGTCGAGGGTGGGTCGTCAGCCGACCGCCTTGTGCACCAGAGCCCTGATCTCCTGCTCGACCTTGGCGTTCCAGGTCGTGAGGGCCCACGATGTCGGCCAGATGTCGCCATCGTCGAGCTTGGCGTCCTCGTTGAACCCGAACGTCGCATAGCGCGCCTTGAACTTTCCAGCGGGCTGGAAGAAGCAGATGATCTTCCCGTCCCGGGCATAGGCGGGCATTCCGTACCAGGTCTTCGGGGACAGCTCCGGCGCGGTCTCGGTGATCAGCGCATGGAGGCGTTCGGCCAGCACCCGGTCATCGTCGGCCATCTCCGCGATCTTCGCCCGCAGGTCGTCCTCGGGATTGGCCTTGCTCCCGCGCTTGCCCGCCTTCACCTCCTTGGCCCGGTCCTTCATCGCGGCCCGTTCCTCGTCGGTGAAACCGCCGGCGGTGTCGTCGGTCCTGGTCCTGGTGGTGGCCATGTCGGTGTCCTTCCTCATCGTTGGCTGGGTACGGTTCCATTCTCGACGGCTACGCGGCGCGACGCTTCTTGAAAACTGATCGATCGCGACGCCGTACGCTGATCCGCGTGCCCGAGGTCCTGTTGCCGTTCCCGCGTGCGTTCGCGGAGTTCGTCGACCCGGACGACGCCGACACCGTGTACCGCTGCGACCTCACCTGGCTGACCTCGAACTGGACCTGCATCTTCGGCCGCGGCTGCCAGGGGATCTACGCCGACCGCCCCGACGACGGCTGCTGCACCCTGGGGGCGCACTTCGCCGACAAGGCCGACGAGAAGCGGGTCCGCGAGGCCGTGAAGCAACTCACGCCCGAGCAGTGGCAGTACCGCGCGGCCGGCCGGCAAGGCCGGCTGGGTCGAGCTCGAGGGACCGGAGACCGTCGCCGAAGGGGAGAAGCCGGCCCGCAAGACGACCGTGGTCGACGGGGCCTGCATCTTCCTGAACCGACCCGGATTCCCGGCCGGCAGCGGCTGTGCGCTGCACCTGCTCGCCCTCGACCAGGGCCGCCGATCACCGAGACCAAGCCCGACGTGTGCTGGCAGTTGCCGATCCGCCGGCAGTTCCGGACCGTGACCCGGACCGACCAGACGACCTACACGAGGTGAGCATCGGCGAGTACGGCCGGGACGGCTGGGGCCCCGGCGGCCACGACCTCGACTGGTACTGCACCTCCAACACCGAGGCGCACATCGCGACGCTGCCCGTCTACCGCTCGAGTCGCGACGAGCTGGTCGCGCTGATGGGCGAGCCGGCGTACGCGGTGCTGGTCGAGTTGTGCCATGACTTCGATACCGGAAGGAAGCGGGCGCTGAGGCACGCCGCCGACCCCGCCCGGCGCCGACGACCCGCTTGAACCACAATGAGTCGCATGCATCTGGACCATCTCTCCTTCGCGGCCGGTCCAGACGGCGCCCACCAGACCGCCGCCCGACTGGGGCGGTCGCTGGGGGCCGAGTTCAGCGACGGCGGCTTCCATCCCCGCTTCGGAACCCGGAATCTGACCCTGCCGCTGGCCACCGGCCGCTACCTGGAGGTGGTCGAGGTGCTCGATCACCCGGCCGCGGACAAGGCGGCCTTCGGGCAGGCGGTGCGGGCCCGGTCCGCCGACGGCGGCGGCTGGCTCGGCTGGGTCGTCGCGGTGGATGACCTGACCCCGATCGAGCGGCGGATCGGCCGGCCGGCGATCGACGGCCACCGGCACCTGCCCGACGGCGGCCTGCTCGAGTGGCAGCAGCTCGGGGTGAAGGGGCTGCAGGCCGATCCGCAGCTGCCGTTCTTCGTGCACTGGCTCAGCGATGCCGGCGCGCATCCCTCGGTCGGCGGCCGGGAGGTCGACCCTGCTGCGGATCGAGATCGCCGGTGACCCCGAGCGGGTCGACGACTGGCTGGGCGGCCGCAGCGCCGATCGTGCTGCACCGACATCGACATCGACTGGGTCGCGCCGAACGGCCAGCCCGGTCTGATCGCCGCCATCTTCGGCACGCGCAGTGGCGACGTCCGGATCTGAATCGTGGGTCTGTCTCCTGCCTGGCGTGCTGAGATGACCGTACGGATCCGGCCCGCGGTGGCCGGGGTGCCGGGCTACCGACCCGGCCGCGCGGCACCCCCCGCGGTGGACGCGCCCGGCCCGACGTACAAGCTGTCCAGCAACGAGAATCCCTATCCCCCGCTGCCGGCGGTGCTGGCCGCGGTCACCACGGCGTGTGGCGCAGATGAACCGCTATCCCGACATGGCCAACCAGCACCTGCGCGGACGCGGTCGGCGCGAAGCTCGGGGTCGAGCCGGATCGGCTGGCCTTCGGGACCGGGTCGGTGGGGGTGCTCTACCACCTGCTGCAGGCGATCTGCGAGCCCGGCGACGAGGTGGTCTACGCCTGGCGGAGCTTCGAGGCGTACCCGATCGCGGTCCGATCACCGGCGCGACCCCGGTGCCGGTGCCGCTCGGCGCGGGTGCCGTGCACGATCTGGCGGCGATGCGGGCCGCGGTCACCCCGGCGACCCGGGCGGTCCTGCTCTGCACGCCGAACAACCCGACCGGACCGGCGCTGCCGCACGACGAGGTCGAGGCGATGATCGACGCCGTGCCCGACGACGTGGTGGTCGTGATCGACGAGGCGTACGTGGAGTTCGTCACCGACGACCAGCGCCGTCCGCGGGCTCGATTTCGCGCATCGAGCACGAACGTGGTGGTGCTGCGGACGTTCTCCAAGGCGTACGGGCTGGCCGGCTTCCGGGTCGGGTTACTGCGTGGCCGCGCCCGAGCTGGCCGCCGCCGTGCGGGCCGTCGCGCTGCCGTTCGGGGTCTCGATCCCGGCCCAGGCCGCCGTGCTCGCGTCGCTGGCCGCCGAGTCCGAGATGCTGGGACCGGGTCCGCGCGATCATCCGCGACCGGGACGCCCTGGCGGCCGGTCTGCGCGATCTCGGCTTCGCCGTGCCCGACAGCCAGGCCAACTTCGTCTGGCTGCCGGCGCGGACCACGGACCGAGGCGTACGCCGCCGCCTTCGCCGCGGCGGGGCTGATCGTCCGGCCGTACGCCGCCGGCGACCGAGCAGACGGGGTCCGGATCACCGTCGGCGAGCCCGAGGCCAACGCCCGGGTGCTCGACGGTCGCCGCCACGCTCGCGCGGTAGTCGGCTCGCCGGGCGACACCGAGGACCGCGTAATCGCACGTGCCGGCGATTGTCAGTGTGCCCGTCTAGCGTGTTCGGCATGGCGAAGAGCGCGGCGCGACCGTCCCACACCTGCACCGAGTGCGGCTGGACGACGCGCCCGCTGGGTCGGCCGCTGCGGTGAGTGCCAGACCTGGGGCAGCGTGGTCGAGGCGGGCGCGCCGAAGCTGGCGACGATCAAGACCTCGGCGCCCCGGAGCAAGGCGGTGCCGATCGCGCAGGTGCCGGCCGATGCCGCCACCCGGACGCTGACCGGGGTCGGCGAGCTGGACCGGGTGCTCGGCGACGGGCTGGTGCCGGGCGCGGTGGTGCTGCTGGCCGGCGAGCCCGGAGTCGGCAAGTCGACGCTGCTGCTCGAGGTGGCGAGTCGCTGGGCCAAGGCGGGCCGGCCGACGCTCTACGTGACCGGCGAGGAGTCCGCCGCCCAGGTGCGGCTGCGGGCCGGGCGGACCGACGCGCTCGCCGACCGGCTCTTCCTCGCCGCCGAGACCGACCTCGGCACGGTGCTCGGCCACGTCGAGGAGGTGCACCCGTCGCTGCTGGTGCGTCGACTCGGTGCAGACCATCGGCACGGCCGAGGCCGACGGCTCACCCGGTGGGGTCACCCAGGTGCGCGAGGTGACCGCGCGCCCTGGTCCGGGTGGCCAAGCGCACGCGGCATGGCCGTGATCATCGATCGGGCACGTCACCAAGGACGGGGCGATCGCCGGACCGCGGCTGCTGGAGCACCTGGTCGACGTCGTGCTGGCCTTCGACGGCGACCGGCACTCGGGCTTCCGGATGGTCCGGGCGACCAAGAACCGGTACGGGCCGGCCGACGAGGTCGGCTGCTTCGAGATGGCCGAGCACGGCATCGTCGAGGTCCCCGACCCGTCGGGACTGTTCACCTCCCGGCACGACGAACCGGTGCCCGGCACCTGCGTCACCGTCACCATGGAGGGCCGGCGACCGCTGCTGGCCGAGGTGCAGGCGCTGGTCGCGCCGACCCCGCTGCAGACCCCGCGCCGGACGATGCACGGGGTGGACTCGGGCCGGATCGCGATGGTGCTGGCCGTGCTGGAGCGCCGGTGCCCGGTTACCGCTGCACAACCGCGACGTGTACGTCTCCACGGTGGGCGGGGCCAGGGTCGTCGACCCGTCGGCCGACCTGGCCGCCGCCGTGGCGGTGGCGTCCACGGCCCGGAACGCCAGCATCGACAAGCGGATCGTGGCCATCGGCGAGGTCGGGCTGGCCGGGGAGCTGCGCCGGGTGCCCGGCCTGGACCGCCGGCTGGCCGAAGCCGCCCGGCTCGGCTTCACCGAGGCGGTCATCCCGGCCGATTCCGGCAGCGCCCGGGACCGGATGACCAGTGCGCGCACGGCCTGCTCGTGCACCGCGGCGCCGACCATCGAGCACGCGCTGCGGATGCTGTCCCTGACCGGGCCGTCGGCCGAACTCGGGCAGCCGGCCAGCCGTCTCGTTGGCGAACATGTCAGAGGCTGCGTTCGAGCGACATTAGAATCTGCCTGATGCAGGAGGACGAGGACAGCAGCCAGGTGCTGTGCTATCTGGCCCTGCTCGCCCCCGGCACCCCGCTGCGGGAGGGGTTCGAGCGGATCCTGCGCGGCCGAACGGGCGCGCTGGTGGTGCTCGGTGCCCCGGATTCGGTGATGCAGCTGTGCACGGGCGGCTTCCCGCTCGACGTGCCGTACTCGGCGACCGCGCTGCGGGAGCTCGCCAAGATGGACGGCGCGATCGTGCTTGACCGCCGACACCGACCGGATCGTCCGGGCCGGGGTCCAGCTGATGCCCGATCCCGGCATCGACACGGTCGAGACCGGCACCCGGCACCGGACCGCGGACCGGGTGGCCCGGCAGACCGGGGTACCCGTCGTCTCGGTCTCGGCGTCGATGGCCACCATCTCGCTCTACGTCGGGGACGCCCGCCGCGTCGTCGAGCACTCCGACACCATCCTGACCAAGGCGGACCAGGCCCTGCAGACCCTGGAGCGGTACCGATCCCGGCTGTGGGAGCTGGCCAACCGGCTGTCTTCGCTCGAGGTCCAGGACCAGGTCACGGTCCGCGACTTCGCGTACCTCGCGCAGCGGCTGGAGATGGTGCGGCGGCTCGACGCCGAGGTCACCACGTACGTGGTGGAGCTCGGCACCGACGGCCGGCTGCTGACCCTGCAACTGCACGAGCTGAGTGCCGGCGTGTCCGATCTGCGGGAGCTGCTGGAGCAGGACTACCGTCCGGCGGACCAGCAGCGGCCGTTCGGCCTGGCCCCGCTCGCCGACCTGAGCACCACCGAACTGCTGGAGCCGCTGGTCGTCGCGCGGACGGTCGGGTTCGGTCCGAACGAGCAGCTCGACACCAAGATCAGCACCCGCGGCTACCGGCAGCTGTCCCAGATCAACCGGCTGCCGACCGCGCTCGGGGCCCGGCTGATCGAGCACTTCGGCAGCCTGCAGGGCCTGTTCGGCGCCAGCAGTACCGAACTGCAGGAGGTCGAAGGCGTCGGCGAGCAACGCGCCCGGATCATCCGCGACGGTCTGGTCCGGCTGGCCGAATCGGCCTACTCCGAGCCGGTGGTGTAGCGGGCCCACTTGGCAGGCCGGCCGGGGAGGCGGATCCTCGGGGTATGCCCTCCGTCGACCGGCGTGTTGTCCCGGTGACGATGCTCGTCGGTTGCCTGCTGCTGGGCTGCACGCCGACCGGGGAGGACCGGGATCCCCACCCGACAACGATCCCTCGATCGACCGGCAGCGGGTGGATCGCCTTCGTGTCCGACCGCGAAGGCGCCGACGCACTGTTCCTCATGCGACCGGACGGGTCCCAGGTGACCCGCCTGACCAGGGACGTACCGCCGGTGTCCCATCCCGCCTGGTCGGCCGAGGGCACGCGGATCGCGTTCAACGCCGGTACCCCGTCCGCCAGTGACATCTTTCTGATCAACGTGGACGGTTCGGGCCAGACCAAGATCACCAGCAACGCGGGCGCCAACTTCTACCCCAGCTGGTCACCCGACGGATCGCGACTGGCGTTCAGCTCCAACCGGGACGGCGACTGGGACATCTACGTCATGGGCGCCGACGGCCGCAACGTGCGCCAGCTCGTCGATTCCCCGGGCCTGGACGACAAGCCGCAGTGGTCCCCGGACGGCTCGCGCATCGGCTTCGCCACGACCCGGAACGGCTCCCCGCAGCTGATGACGGTCGACCCGGACACCGGCGACGAGGCGAACCTGCTCCCGCAGCCGACCAGCGGCATCAATCCGTCGTGGTCCGTCGACGGGACGCGGCTGGCGTTCAACGTGGTGACCTCGCGTGGCTTCGACATCGACGTCATCTCGGCCGACGGAGCCGACCGGCGGTCGGTCCTCGCCACCGACTTCTCGGAGGAGCGACCCCGCTGGTCGCCCGACGGCGAGCGGCTCGCCTACTACTCCGACGCCGGCGGATCCTGGGACGTCTACACGGTGACCATCGCCACGGGAGCCACCCACCCGCTCACCACTGCTCCCGGGTTCGACGGACAACCGGCCTGGCAGCCGGTCGCGCGCTGAGGGCTCCGCGGTCGAAGCGAGACGGGCTTACGGGCGCAGGGTGATGGGCAGCTCGGCCGCTTTGGCCCCAGTCACGGTCGCGGTGGCCAGATAGGTGCCACGCTTGAGCTCCGCGCCGGGCACCGCGCAGCCGGCGGCGGTGCCCCGGCCGTCCCAGAGCATCGACCAGGACATCGACTGATCGAGGTCGAGCTTGGCCGCCACCACGAAGGTGGCCGTGCTGCACGACTTGCTGCTCCACAGCAGCTTCTTTCCGGCCGTCACCTTGAGCTCGAAGTCGTTGCGGGTGAGGTCGACGCGGCACGTTTCATCGCTGTCGTTGCGCACCGCGACGGTGAAGGCCGCCGGCTGGTTCAGTTTCAGCATCTGCTTCCCGGTCAGGGCGGCCCTCAAGTCCTGGCGAGCGCAGGTCGGGGTGACGACGGCCGCCGAGCCACTCTTGTCGACCGACGATGAGGCCGAGGGTACGGGGCTGCGCGGCGCGGCCGACTTGGTCGGCGACGGGGCGCTCGGAGTCGTGGTGGGGGTCGGTGAGGCCGACGGGGCGTCGGCCGGACCAGCTGCCGCGGCCGGCGGTTTCGGCTGCCGGGTGGCCCCCATGCTCGCCCCGGCGACGCCGACGCTCACCAGGACCAAGATCACCACGGCCAACAGCACCAGGACCCGTCGCAACCAATAGGTCTGGGCCGCCTCCGGGCCTTCGGGATGGAGCACGCCGCTCATAGCCCTTACCGTATGGAGAATTCGGCCGTTGACCGGTCAGGCTCGCCGTGACCCGCCCGGGTAGCGTGAGCTCGTGCCCACCGATCCTCGCGCCGCCGTTCCGGCCGCCGAGGTCGCAACTGTCGTGAACCGGGTCATCGGCTGGTACGACGGGTCCGGCCGCGACCTGCCGTGGCGGCGGCCGGAGGCCACCCCGTGGCAGATCATGATCAGTGAATTCATGCTCCAGCAGACGCCGGTGACGCGGGTGCTGGAGCCCTGGCGGAGCTGGGTCGAGAGGTGGCCGAGCCCGGCGGCGCTGGCCGCGGCTCCGCGTGGCGAGGCGGTCCGGGCGTGGGGTCGGCTCGGGTATCCCCGACGGGCGCTGCGCTTGCACGCCGCGGCCACCGTGATCACCGACCGGCACGACGGCCGCGTGCCCGCCGACTACGCAACCCTGCTGGGGTTGCCTGGCGTCGGTTCGTACACGGCGGCGGCGATCGCCAGCTTCGCTTACGGGCGTCGGCACGTGGTCCTGGACACCAACGTGCGCCGGGTTCTGACCCGGATCGACGGCGGCCTCGCGCACCCCGGACCCAGTCTCACCGCGGCCGAACGAACGCGCGCGGAACGCTATCTACCCAGGACCGGGCCGCGGGCCGCCCGCTGGGCCGTCGCCTCGATGGAACTCGGCGCCTTGGTCTGCACCGCCCGCGCACCTGCCTGCGACGGCTGCCCGGTTGCAGTCCGGTGCCGCTGGCACGCTCTCGGGAAGCCCGTCGCCGCCGGCCCTCCGCGCCGCGGGCAGGCCTACGAGGGCACCGACCGGCAGTGCCGCGGCGCCCTGCTCGCGGTGCTACGGTCCAGCGATCGACCGGTGACCGGCGCCGAACTGACCGGGGCCTGGCCGGACGAGCCGCAGCGCCGCCGGTGTCTGACCTCGCTGGCGGCCGACGGACTGCTCCGAAGCGTCGACGAAGACCTGTTCGCCCTACCCGACTGAGCCCGAAACGGAGACCCTAGTGATCGAGTTCGCTCCCACCCAGACCCTGCGCAGCAACATCGAGATCCCGGTGCTCGGGCTCGGCACCTGGCCGATGCGCGGGGCGGAGGCGGCGACCGCCGTGAGGACCGCAATCGAGTCCGGATACCGGCTGTTGGACACGGCGGAGAACTACGGCAACGAGGAAGCGGTCGGGCAGGGCATCGCCGACGCGGGCGTGGACCGCTCGGAGATCGTGATCACCACCAAGTTCAACCGCCGCTGGCACAGCGAGGACGGGGTGGCGGAGGCCTTCGGTAACAGCGCGCGCCGGCTCGGCGTGGACTACATCGACATCTTGATGATGCACTGGCCGAACCCCGATCAGGACCGCTACGTCGATGGGCTCCGCGGGCTGGGCCGGTTGCTCGAAGCCGGTGACATCCGGGCCATCGGGGTTTCGAACTTCAAGCCCGCGCACCTGCGGCGGGTGATCGAGGAGACCGACGTCGTCCCCGACATCAACCAGATCCAGCTCAGCCCGTACACCACGCGCCCGGAAACCCGGGCCTTCGACGCCGAGCAGGGCATCGTGACCGAGTCCTGGAGCCCCATCGGGGCGGCCAACGACCGGTTGCGCGCCGATCCGGTGATCGCCGGGATCGCCGCAACGCACGGCAAATCCACGACCCAGGCGGTGCTGCGCTGGCACGTGCAGCTCGGGCTGGTGGTGATCCCGAAGTCGGCGGATCCCGGCCGGATGGCGGAGAACCTCGACATCTTCGACTTCGAGCTCACCGAGCAGGAGATGGCGACCATCTCCGGTCTCGACCGCGGCGAGTCAGACATCACCGATTCCGACGAATTCGGCCACTGACCCATGGCGCGCATGATCGGCGGTCTCTCGATGTCGCTGGACGGATTCATCGCCTACCACGACGACACGATCGGGCCGCTGTTCGACTGGTACGACGCGGGCGAGGTGGAGGTGGCGACCGATCGCCCGGACATGACCTGGCATGTCGACGAGGGCAGCGCGCAGCTGCTCGGCGAGCTGATAGCCGAGGTGAAGGCCCTGTTCATCGGCCGCCGCTTCTTCGAGATGATGGACGGCTGGGGTGGGCAGCACCCGTTCGGCGCCGGCATCCCGATCGTCGTACCGGTCACCGTAGTGCCCGCCGGCTGGCCGCGCCCGGACCGCCCGGACGTGACCTTCGTGACCGACGGGATCGAGGCGGCCGTGGCCACGGCGCACGAGATCGCCGGCGACGGGATCGTCGGGGTCAGCGGACCGCGGACCATCCAGACCCTGCTGGAGGCCGGGCGCCTCGACGAGCTCTGGGTCGCACTGGTCCCGGCGCTGCTGGGCGACGGGATCCGCTACTTCGACGAGGTTGCCGGCGTCCCCATCCTGCTCGAGGATCCCGAGGTCATCCCCGGCCGGCGGGTCACCCACCTGCGCTACCGCATTCGGCGCTGAGCCGCGCTCCCTGGCCCGGGCCCGAACGCGAAACCGGCTGCCGGGACGGATCCCGACAGCCGGTCCGCTGACGATCTAACGCTGCCGATCTAACGCAACTCGCCCGCTTCGCCCGGGTCGGCGTCACCGAGACCGTCGACGATGCCGCCGAACTCGACCGGCGGTACGTCCGGCGCCTCGGAACGTGGGGTGCCGGTGAAGGTGAACGGGTGCTCCGATCCGGGATCGGCGACGTCCACCACGACGATCTCACCCGACTTCAGCTCCGAGAACAAGATCTTCTCGGCGAGCAGGTCCTCGACGTCGCGCTGCAGCGCGCGCCGCAACGGCCGCGCGCCGAGCGTCGGGTCGTAGCCGCGCTGGGCGATCAGCGTCTTGGCCGCCGGCGTGAGCTCGATGCCCATGTCCTTGTCCTTGAGCCGGATCTCGATCTGGGCCACCATCAGGTCGACGATCCGCTCGATCTCCTCCTGGGTGAGCTGGCGGAACACCACGATCTCGTCGACCCGGTTGAGGAACTCCGGACGGAAGTGCTGCTTGAGCTCGTCGGAGACCTTGGCCTTCATCTTCTCGTAGCCGCCCTCACCGCCTTGCCCCGAACTGAACCCGAGCGACACGCTCTTGGCGATGTCGCGGGTGCCCAGGTTGGTGGTCATCACGATGACGGTGTTCTTGAAGTCGACGACCCGGCCCTGGGCATCGGTCAGCCGACCTTCGTCCAGGATCTGCAGCAGCGAGTTGAAGATGTCCGGGTGCGCCTTCTCCACCTCGTCGAACAAGACCACGCTGAACGGCTTGCGGCGCACCTTCTCGGTGAGCTGGCCGCCCTCTTCGTAGCCGACGTACCCCGGAGGTGAACCGAACAGCCGGGAGGCGGTGTGCTTCTCGGAGTACTCGCTCATGTCCAACTGGATGAGCGCGTCCTCGTCGCCGAACAGGAACTCGGTCAGCGCCTTGGTCAGCTCGGTCTTCCCGACCCCGGACGGACCGGCGAAGATGAACGAACCGCTGGGCCGCTTCGGGTCCTTCAACCCGGCCCGGGTCCGGCGGATCGAGCGCGAGAGCGCCTTGACCGCGTCGAACTGGCCGATGTAGCGCTTCCCCAGTTCGTCCTCCATCCGCAGCAGCCGGGCCGATTCTTCTTCGGTGAGCTTGAAGACCGGAATGCCGGTGGCGGTGGAGAGCACCTCGGCGATGATCTCCTCGTCGACCTCGGCCACCACGTCCAGGTCGCCGGACTTCCACTGCGCCTCGCGCTCGGAGCGAGCCGACAACAGCTTCTTCTCGTCGTCGCGCAGACTCGCGGCCCGCTCGAAATCCTGCGCGTCGATCGCGGCTTCCTTCTCCAGCCGGACGGCCGCCACCTTCTCGTCGAACTCCCGCAGGTCCGGCGGCGCGGTCATCCGGCGGATCCGGAGCCGGGCCCCGGCCTCGTCGATCAGGTCGATCGCCTTGTCGGGGAGGAACCGGTCGGAGATGTAGCGGTCCGCCATCTGGGCGGCCGCCACCAGCGCCTCGTCGGTGATGGTGACCCGGTGGTGCGCCTCGTACCGGTCGCGCAGGCCGCGCAGGATGTCGATGGTGTGCGCGATCGACGGCTCGGACACCTGGATCGGCTGGAACCGCCGTTCCAGCGCGGCGTCCTTCTCCACGTACTTGCGGTACTCGTCGAGGGTGGTGGCGCCGATGGTCTGCAGTTCGCCGCGAGCCAGCATCGGCTTGAGGATGCTGGCGGCGTCGATCGCACCCTCAGCGGCACCGGCTCCCACCAGGGTGTGGATCTCGTCGATGAACAAGACGACGTCTCCGCGAGTCTTGATCTCCTTGAGGACCTTCTTCAGCCGTTCCTCGAAATCGCCGCGGTAGCGCGAACCGGCCACCAAGGCGCCGAGGTCGAGGCTGTAGATCTGCTTGTCTCGGAGCGTCTCGGGCACGTCGCCGCGGACGATCGCCTGGGACAGACCCTCAACGCATGCGGTCTTGCCGACCCCGGGCTCCCCGATCAGCACCGGGTTGTTCTTGGTGCGCCGAGACAGCACGGTCATCACGCGCTCGATCTCGGTCTCTCGTCCGATGACCGGATCCAGTTTGTTCTCCCGCGCGGCCTGGGTGTAGTTCCGGCCGAATTGGTCCAACACCATCGAGGACGACGGGGCGTTGCCCTGCTCGGGTGCGCCGGACGTCGCGGCCTCTTTGCCCTGGAATCCGCTGAGCAATTGCAGGACCTGATTGCGGACTCGGTTGAGATCGGCGCCCAACTTCACCAGCACCTGCGCGGCGACCCCTTCACCTTCGCGGATCAATCCGAGCAGAATGTGCTCGGTGCCGATGTAGGAGTGATTGATCTGCAGCGCCTCGCGCAGCGACAGCTCGAGGACTTTCTTTGCCCGCGGCGTGAATGGAATGTGCCCGCTGGGCGACTGCTGGCCGTGGCCGATGATCTCTTCGACCTTTTGTCGGACGGCCTCCAGGGAAATACCCAACGACTCCAACGCCTTGGCGGCGACCCCTTCACCCTCGTGGATGAGGCCCAAGAGAATATGCTCGGTTCCGATGTAGTTGTGGTTGAGCATCCGGGCTTCTTCTTGGGCCAAGACCACCACGCGGCGGGCTCTATCGGTAAATCGCTCGAACATGTGAGAACTCCTCGCTCGATGCGACCCCGTCAGCTACCGCGCCGCCACTCGGCGGCCGCGGGATCTGCAGGGTCACGTCCGTACGCCAACTCTAGTCGGCTGCTGCCTGCCGGAGCGCGGTAGTTGCCACCCGGACTCGGCTGGTGCGCACCGAGGCGCACCGAGCCAGACCGAACCGTGGCCGCCGCACTCTGGCGTCCGATGTCTGCAGCGCGATAGCAGGCCGGGAGATTCCCGACGTGGGGCTGATCCACCCTCCTCGATCGCCCTGTTCGCTCATGGCGGAACCGTCGTCTTCACCGAACCGCGGGAGCTGTCAGCCGTGGGCCTTCTGGTAGGCCTCCCGCACCTGAGCCGACACCCGGCCCCGGCTGCTGACCTCCATACCCTGGGACTGGGCCCAAGCGCGGATGTCGCTGGGGCTGGATGACTCCCCGCTCCGGGTCACACCAGCGGCGCGCCGGCGGCGGCCCCCGGTCTTGCGGGCATGTGCGGTCCAGACCGCGAGGGATTCACGCAACTCGGCCGCGTTCTTGCTCGACAGATCGATTTCGTATTCGACCCCGTCGAGGCCAAAGGAAACCGTTTCGTCCGCGTCGCTGCCGTCGTAATCGTCTTCCAGAATGATCTGGACGCGTTGAGCCATTACTTCCTCCGAAGGTTTTGGTACGTCACCTGACTGACGACCTACGGATCGTATCAAAGATCTGACTATTCGCGGAGTCAGATCGAGCGCCAGGTCGAGAATGGGCGCGGAGTGGGTAATTCCACCGACCGCAAGAAAATCACAACCGGTTGCGGCAACGACTACGGCGTCGGTCAACGAAAGGCCACCACTGGCTTCGAACACCACATCGCCGCCCCGATACTGCGCCACTACCGCTTTCATTTCGGCCGGCGCCATGTTGTCGAGCAATACGTCCCGGGCGCCCGCCGCAATCACCTCGCGGGCCTGCTCAGCCGTGGTCACCTCGACCTGGACGTGCAGATCCGGAAAGGCGGCCCGGACCGCCTCGAACGCGGGGACCACGCCGCCGGCCGCCAGAACGTGATTGTCCTTGATCAACGCCTGGTCGGCCAAGGACATCCGATGATTGACGCCGCCCCCGACGCGGACCGCGTACTTTTGCAGGATGCGGAGCCCGGGCACCGTCTTGCGCGAGTCCCGGACCCGGGTGCCGGTGCCTTGCAGGGCCAGCGTCCAGGCGTGGGTCGCGCGTCGCGACGCCGGACATCAGAGTCAACAGATTCAGGGCCACTCGCTCCGCCCGCAGGATCGACCGGGTGTTGCCGACGATCACCAGCACCTGGTCGTCGCGTCGGACCGCGGTCCCATCCTCCGCCGCGATCTCGATCGTGAACGGTCCGGACTCCCCACAGACCAGCCCCAGCACGTACGCCGCGACGTCGATGCCGGCCAGGATGCCGTCGCGGCGGGCCACGATGTGACCGGTCGCGGTGGCTTCGGCCGGAATGGTGGCCACCGAGGTCACGTCGACCCCGGCGCCGGATCCGGCCGGCAGCACGCCCCGGCCGCCCAGGTCCTCGGCCAGTGCGTCGGTCACGATCGAGGCGACGCCCGCGAGATCGAGTCCGGTTGCGACGATCCGCTGGTGGAGTTCGGCGACACTCGTCAGGGGCACCCGGCTCACCGCGCCACCAACTCCGGACTGGCGCTCGGCACGGCGACGTGACGCGGCCGCCCACCCTCGGACCAGGTGATGGTGTGGGCGTGCCACTCCTCACGCCGGTCCTCGAAGTCGCTGCGCCAGTGGCAGCCGCGGGACTCCTGGCGCAGCCACGCCGCGGAGACGATGGCGGTGGCGACGGTCAGCAGGTTCGTGGCCTCCCAGGACACCACGCCTGGGTCGACCGGGCGCTCGGGCTCGGCGGCAAACCGGCCGAACGCCACCGCCGCCCGTTCCAGCCCGTCCGCGTTTCGCAGGCCGCCGCAGAACCGGCTCATCGCCTGCTGCAGTCCCGGCACGATCTCGGGCGAGAGCAGCGCCTCCTGCCGGTCGTCGGCGGCGACCTCCCGCAGTGCAGGGAGGTCCCGATGCAGGGCAGCGGCGATCCGGCGGGCGAACACCAGACCCTCCAGCAGCGAGTTCGAGGCAAGCCGGTTGGCTCCGTGCACGCCAGAGGAGGCCACCTCGCCACAGGCGTACAGGCCGCCCAGATTGGTCGCCCCGTCGAGATCGGTCTCGATCCCGCCACAGAAGTAGTGGGAGGCCGGCGCCACCGGGATCAGGTCGACGGTCGGATCGATGGCCGCCCGCCGGCAGCTCGCCAGAATGGTCGGGAACCGTACCCGCCAGATCTCCTCGCCCAGCATCCGGCCGTCGACGTAGACATGATCGGAGCCCTCGCGGGCCAGCTCGCGCATGATCCCCTTGGCCACCACGTCGCGCGGGGCCAGTTCGGCCAGGGGGTGCTGACCGACCATGAACCGCTCACCGGCGCTGTTGAGCAGGTGGCCACCCTCACCCCGTACGGCTTCGCTGACCAGCGGCAGCTGGCCGCGGACCCCGCCCCCGAGGTAGAGCACCGTCGGATGGAACTGGATGAACTCGATGTCGCGGAGCCGGGCTCCGGCGCGTAACGCAACCGCCACTCCGTCGCCGGTAGAGACGGGGGGGTTGGTGGTCACCGCGTAGCACTGCCCGATGCCGCCGGTGGCGAGGATGACGGCCCGGGCGCGGATGGCGCCGACGCCGTACCGGGTGCCTTCACCGAGCACGTGCAACGTGATGCCGGCGACGGCGGGCGGAGCGTCCGGGCCGGTGTCGGCGGGCAACAGGTCGAGGACGAGCGCGTGGCTGATGAGTTCGATGTTCGGATCGGCGGCGACGGCCGAGACCAGGGCGCGTTCGATCTCCGCACCCGTGGCGTCGCCGCCGGCGTGGGCGATCCGGCGCCGGTGGTGCCCGCCTTCCCTGGTCAGCTGCAGCGCTCCCGCGGCATCTCGGTCGAACTCCGCGCCGCGCGCGATCAGTTGGGCGACGGCTTCGGGGCCCTCCCCGACCAGCACCCGAACGGCCTCCGTGACGCACAGGCCGGCACCCGCGATCAAGGTGTCGTCGACATGCTGCTCGACGGTGTCCCCGACTCCCTGCACGGAGGCGATCCCGCCCTGTGCCCAGTGGGTCGAACCCGCCGCCAGTTCGTCCTTGGTCACCACGATGACGCTGCCGAGGTCCCGGCATTCCAGGGCGGCGGTGAGACCGGCGATCCCGGAGCCGACCACCACGACGTCGACCTCACGTACCCAGCCGGGCGGTTCCGCCCGCAACCGTTCCGGGGACATCGGCAGGCCCTGCAGCCCGAGCAGTGGTTCGGTGAGCGGCACGTCCTCGAGCTCGGGCATGTCGCCCATCGTGGCGCAACCGGTTGATCGGGCCCGACGAGGGTGCAACTACGCGAGCCGGCGGTCCTCTTCGTAGTTGGGGAGGACGGGCTCGTACGCGATCGTGCGCTCCGGGCCGGCATCGAGACCAAACGGGTCGAGGTCGACCACGGTCGTGGCGTCTCCCCATGACTCCCTGCTTGCGCGGCGTGGCTGATCGTCGCCGTCGGTCAGCACCCGGCGCGGCATGGTGTGGACCTCGGCGTCGTCCTCCGCCGCCCTGGCGGCCGCCTGCACCGCGGCCTCGGCCGCTTCGGCGGCGGCGATCGCGCACTCGAGTTCTGACTCGCGGGTCGCCACGGTGGCCCGTAGCTCCGTGATCACCGCGGCCCTCCGGGTGATCTCCGCGGTCAGCGCCGCGCGATCACCCTTGAGTGAGGAGATCTCCCCGTGCAACTGGGCGATCGCGGTTTGCTGCCGGGTGATCTCGGCCAGCGCGGTGACGAAGCGGTCGGTGACGACCTGCAGCACGACGGAGTTGTGCGAGCGTTCGATCCGCAATGACTCGCCGTGCGCCAAGCTGGCGGCCAGCATCGCTGCCGCGTGGTCCCGCCGGTCGGCCCGCACCTCGCGCCAGGCAAGGGCCGAGGTCGCGACGGCGGCCGCGATCGCGACGAGTACGCCGCCCCGGACCACCCAGACCGGCCCGAAGGCAGCCGCAACCGACAGCACGGTACCGACGACCAACACGATGGTGGTCGCCCGTCGTCGGGTCGTGGGCGGCAGAGCGCGCGCAGCAGGAAGAGTCTCCGTGGCCACGCGGTCACGATAAGCCTCGGTGGGCTCGGGATCCGGGATCTAGGCCCGCGACACCAGTGGTCTAGCCCGGACCCGACCGCTAGGAGTCGGTCGCGGTGTCGCGTTGATCATCGTCGTCGTCCCGTGGCACCCGGCAGGCCCGTTCGAGCCAGAGTCCGGCGATCGACATGGCAACGCCGGCCACCATGGCGATGCCGGCGCGGATCACCCGATCCCGGGGCGCATCGGCTTCCCAGCGGGACACGAACATCAACGCGAAGAGCAGGTAGCCGCCCGCCACCATGGCCCCGGCGAGCGCGGATGCCTTGCCGAGGACGAGGTAGCCGACGGCCCGCTGAGCCTCGATCCGTTCGCGGCGGACCTGGATCCGCTGCCAGGTGGAGTACGCGAGGCCGGCCACCAGCAAGGCGATGACCGCCACCGCGGCGGGTGCAGTCCACGGCACCTGTGGCGGGAGGACGCCCAGGACGTTGGCGGCCACGACAACGAGCCAGCCAGTGAGCGCCCCGACCACAGCGGCCACCACCAGGGCTCGGGTCGAGGTGGGGCGGACTCCGCCGCCGTTGCCGGGGGTCGGGCTTCGATCGGACAAGCGCGGGTTCGATGAGGTGACCAAGCGGAGCGCCCGCTCAGTCGCCTTCGACCACGAGATCGCTCCGCCGGATCACACCTTCGGTGTCCACGGAGCCGAGTAGATCGGCGAGCTTGCCGCGGCCGGGCACCTCGCCCTTGACGTCGATCTCGTACCACGGGATCAGTACGAATCCGCGCTCGTGCGCCAACGGGTGCGGCAACCGGAGATCGTCAACGTCGGAGGTCGTGTTGCCGACCATGATGAGATCGACATCCAGCGTGCGTGGCGCCCAACGCTCGCTCCGCTCCCGGCCGAACGCGTCCTCGATCGCGAGGGCCCGCTCCAGCAACGTACGGGGCTCCAGCGTGGTCTCGGCCACCACGACCATGTTGAGGAACTGCGGGCTGTCGCCGGCCGGGGCGCCCTCCGGGACGATCGGTTCGGTCTCGTAGACCGAGGAAACGTCGACCACGATCACGTCCGGGGTATCGCGTAGCGCATCGACGGCTCCCTGCAGATTGCCGAGCCGGTCGCCGAGGTTGGATCCGATCGAGTAGACGACCTTGCGCAGCGGCTTCATGCCGCTCAGTGTGTCGGCATCGATCGCGTGCGGATTAGGACTGCTCATCGGTGATTGCTCCTCGTCAAGGAGACGGCGACATCGCCGACTCGTACGGGCAGGGGCGCCTGCGGTTTGTGCACGGTGACCTCGACGGTTTGCACGCGAGGCACCCTGAGGCAGGTCCGCGCGATCCGCTCGGCCAGCGCCTCGATCAGGTTGAGCGGTTCGCGCTCGATGTCGGCTACGACAGCCGACGCCAGTCCCGAGTAGTCGATGGTGTCGGCGATGTCGTCCGTCGATGCGGCCTGGCTGAGGTCAACAGTACAGACCAGGTCGACCAGGAACTGCTGACCCTGGGTCCGCTCGAACGCGAACAAACCGTGATGGCCGAAGCCGGTAATACCTGTGAGGACTAGTCGATCCGCCGTCATCATCACCTCCTCATCCCGGACCCTATCCGACCCGACAAGGTGTCCCTGTGTCTAATCAGGGGCTGGTCCCGGTCCCGGCTCTGGGCGCCGATCTGCCAGTCGATCGACGACGGCGATGGCGTCACGGTGCGGTCGTACGGTGTGCACCCGCACGCCCCAGACGGGCTGGGCGGCGAGCAGCGTGGTGAGGGCGAGCGAGGCGTCGTCGCGTTCCTTGGCCGGTCGCGGGTGGTCGGGATCGCCGAGGAGTCGACCGAGGAACGCCTTGCGGGAGACCCCGACCAGGACCGGGAGCCCGAGGGCGTCGAGTTCGTCGAAGCGCTGCAGGAGATCCCAGTTGTGCTCGGCCGTCTTGGCGTACCCCACGCCGGGGTCGACCACGAGCTGATCGGGGGCGATGCCGCCGGCCAGGCACCGCTCGACCTGGACTCGGAGCTCCGCCACGACCTCGGCCACGACATCGCGGTAGTGCGCCCGGCGCTGCATGTCCGCCGAGTGCCCACGCCAGTGCGAACAGACGTAAGGCACCCGGAGCTGCGCCACCGCGGCGATCATCTCATCGTCGGCGCGGCCGCCGGAGACGTCGTTGACGCACCGGGCGCCGGCGGCCACCGCTCGACCGGCGACCTCGGCCCGCATGGTGTCGATGCTGACGCATCCGCCGTCCGCGGCGAGGGTCTCGATGACGGGGAGGACGCGGCGGAGTTCCTCCCCCGGGGTGGGCCGGTCGGCACCCGGCCGGGTGGACTCGCCGCCGACGTCGATGATGTCGGCTCCCTCGGCGAGGAGCTGGCGGCCGTGCCGGATCGCCTCGTCGGGGTCGAACCACTCCCCGCCGTCGGAGAAGGAGTCGGGGGTCACGTTCACCACCCCCATCACGAGCGTGCGACCCGGCTGCGGCAGGCCGCGGACGACGTGGACCGGCATGGCGGTCACCCTAGTGGGCCCGGCCCGCCTTTCGCCCTCGACAGCCCTCGACCGCCCTCGCCCGCCCTCGCCCGCCCTCGCGCGGGAAATCCGGCCTCGCGCGGGAAGTTTCCCGAGCGGGACCAGATTTCGCGAGCGGATCGTGGCAGCAGAGTTTCGAGATGGCCTCGCGCGTAGCCGGGGTTATCCACAGATTCGTCGACGAGCCCACCATGCTGGTTCGGAGTGGGTTTGGCTGGTTGTCATGGAAGATCGAGCGAGCGATGTGCGCTTGGCCATGGCCTGGTTCGCCGATGGTGCCGACTCGGCATCACTCGAGCGTCGGATCCGCGACGGCCAGCTGATGCGCGTGCGTCACGGCGCGTACGCCGGCACCCTCGACGCCGATGTTCGGCTCCGGCATCACCAGCTGATCGCGGCCACGCTTCCCCGGCTGGCCCCCAACGCCGTACTCAGCCACAACTCCGCCGCGGTTCTCTTCGGGCTTCCGGTGTGGCCAGACGAACTCCATCAGGTCCACATCACGCGGGAGAGACCATCTGGAGGTCGCCGGAGCCGACATCTGTACGTCCACACTGGTCCGCTGGAGGCCGCTGACGTCGTGATGATCGACGGGCAACTGACCACCTCGCTCGCCAGAACTGTTGCAGACCTGGCTCGTACGGTGCCGCTCAACCGAGCAGTGGCCAAGGCGGACGCGGGTCTCAGGGCCGGGCTCGCGCGGGACCTACTGGACGAAGAGGCGCACCGGAGCCTGCGACGGCGCGGGGCGGGCCAACTCCGATTCATCGCTGGGTTCGCCGACCACCGGGCGGAATCGCCGGGTGAATCGTTCAGCCGATTGGTGATCCACCAGGTGAAGTTGCCGCCGCCCCAACCCCAGTACGAGGTCGTCGATCCCACCACCGGCGAGATTCTCGCCCGCTGCGACTTCGGTTGGGAGGAGCACCACACGGTCGGGGAGTTCGACGGCAAGATCAAGTATGGGCGGCTGGTGGAGCAGGGACAGGCGTCCGGCGATGTCGTCTTCGCGGAGAAGAACCGCGAGGACCTGATCCGGGATCTCGGCCACGAGGTCGCGCGCTGGATCAACGCGGACCTGACACGGCCCAGGCTGCTTCGTGAGCGGATCCTCCGGGCATTCGGGCGGGGAGATCGTCGGCGGTGACCGATCGCCCGTCGGATGGCGCCCGCGCGCGGCTGTGCGCACAGCCGCGCGGGAATTCTGCCTTCGCGCGGGAATTCTCCCGCGCGGGAATGGAATTCCCGCGCGAAGGATGGACGCGCGAAGGTGGACGCGCGGAGGTGGACGCGCGAAGGGGTGGAAGCGAGGTGGACGCGCGAGGGTGGCGGCCGGTCAGCCGCGGGCGACGATGAGGCTCATCGCCTCGGCGCGGGTGGCGGGGTCACGCAGTTGGCCGCGGACGGCGCTGGTCACCGTCTTGGAGCCGGGCTTGCGGACGCCGCGCATGGTCATGCAGAGGTGCTCGCACTCGATCACCACGATCACCCCACGCGGGTTGAGGATCAGCTGCAGGGCGTCAGCTACTTGGGTCGTGAGGCGTTCCTGGACCTGAGGCCGTTTGGCGTAGAGGTCGACGAGCCGGGCCAGCTTGCTCAGGCCTGTGATCTGTCCCGACGAGTTCGGGATGTAGCCCACGTGCGCCACCCCGGTGAACGGCACCAGGTGGTGCTCACAGCAACTCCACACCTCGATGTCCTTGACCAGCACCAACTCGTCGTGGCCGATGTCGAAGGTGGTGGCCAGCACGGCCTCGGGGCTCTGCCGCAGCCCGACGAACATCTCCGCGTACGCCCGCGCCACCCGGGCCGGCGTGTCCTGCAGGCCGTCGCGGTCGGGGTCTTCGCCGATCCCGTACAGGATCTCCCGCACGGCGGCGACGATCCGGTCGTGATCGAACGCGCCCGTCGGCGGCGGCACGACCACGCGGTCGACCCCGCTGCCAGCGGGCAGCTCGTCCCGCAGTGTCACCGGTAATCGGGGCCCGTCGGAGGCCAGTTCTGCCCCGGGCCCGGCTGGGGTCCGGGTGTACCCGTTCCTCCCGGGGCTTGGCCAGCCGGCCCAGCGGGCGGCTGCTGACCCCACGGTCCGGACCCAGCCTCGGGCTGTCCGGGCGGCGACGGGTAAGCGGGGGTGTGCCCTGGGGGCACCGCCACCCCGCCGGGCGGGTTCTCCGCACCGGGCGGCAGTGGGCTGTGGCCGTTCCCGTATTGATGACCATTGCGGTGCCCGTTGCCGTTCAACGACGGGGGCGGCGGGGTCACCGGCGGGATCGACGACGGGATCCGCGTGTCCGACCCGGTCCAGGCCGGCCGCTTGGGCCACAGCCGCAATGGCTGGAACACCTCAGCCACCTCGGCCCGGTCCAGCGTCTCCCTCTCGAACAATGCCCGGACCAGGGAGTCCAGTACGTCGCGGTTCTCGGTGAGGATGTCGAACGCCTCCTGATGGGCGTTGCCGATCAGCTTGGAGACCTCCTCGTCCACGATCGCCGCGATGTCCTCGGAGTAGTCCCGCTGGTGCCCGAAGTCCCGGCCCAGGAACGGCTCGGAGTTGTCGGAGCCGAGCTTGATCGCCCCGATCCGCTCCGTCATGCCGTACTGGGTGACCATCGCCCGCGCCACGTTGGTGGCCTTCTCGATGTCGTTGCTGGCGCCGGTCGTGGGGTCGTGGAAGACCAGTTCCTCCGCGGCCCGGCCGCCCATCATGTAGGCGAGCTGGTCCAGCAGCTCGGCCCGGGTGTTGGCGTACTTGTCCTGCTCCGGCAGCACCATCGTGTACCCGAGCGCGCGACCGCGAGGCAGGATCGTGACCTTCTGTACGGGGTCGGTGCCGGGCAGCGCCGCGGCGACCAGGGCGTGGCCGCCCTCGTGGTACGCCGTGATCAGCTTGTCCCGGTCGTTCATCAACCGGCTGCGCTTCTGCGGCCCGGCGATGACCCGGTCGATGGCCTCGTCCATGTGGTACTTGGTGATCATCCGGTCGTTCTGCCGGGCGGTCAGCAGCGCGGCCTCGTTCAAGACGTTGGCCAGGTCGGCACCGGTGAAGCCCGGGGTCCGACGGGCGACGCCTTCGAGGTCCACGTCCGGGGCGACCGGCTTGCCGACGGAGTGCACCTTGAGGATCTGCAGCCGGCCCCTGAGGTCGGGGGTGTCGACGGCGATCTGACGGTCGAACCGGCCAGGCCGCAGCAGGGCCGGGTCCAAGACGTCGGGCCGGTTGGTGGCGGCGATCAAGATCACGCCGCCCCGGACGTCGAAGCCGTCCATCTCGACCAGCAGCTGGTTCAGGGTCTGCTCGCGCTCGTCGTGGCCGCCGCCCATGCCCGCGCCGCGGTGCCGACCGACGGCGTCGATCTCGTCGATGAACACGATCGCCGGGGCGTTCTCCTTGGCCTGCTCGAACAAGTCCCGGACGCGGCTCGCGCCGACGCCCACGAACATCTCCACGAAATCCGAGCCGGAGATGGAGAAGAACGGCACCCCGGCCTCGCCGGCCACCGCGCGGGCCAGCAGCGTCTTGCCGGTGCCGGGCTGGCCGTACAGCAGCACGCCCTTGGGGATCTTCGCCCCGACCGCCTGGAACTTGGCCGGCTCGGCGAGGAACTCCTTGATCTCCTGCAATTCCTCGATCGCCTCGTCGCAGCCCGCGACGTCGGAGAAGGTGGTCTTGGGGGTGTCCTTGTTGGCGACCTTGGCCTTGGACTTGCCGAATTGCATCACCCGGCTGCCGCCGCCCTGCACCGAGTTGAGCAGGAAGAAGAAGAGCACGCCGATGATGATGAAGGGGATCAGGGTGCCCAACAGCGAGGAGAAGAACCCGGGAGTCGGGTTGGACCCGACCCAGGAATCGAGCGTGCCCGCCGCGACCCGCGCGTTCAGCCGCTCGATCAGCGTCTGACTCTGGTTGCCGACCCAGACGGCCTCGAACTTCTGCGGCTGGTCACCCTTGGTGGTGACCTGGATCTGCTGTTCCTTGTCGATCAGCTTCACTTCGCTCAGCGGGTCGTTGCCGTTGATGAGCGAGACGACCTGGGAGGTCGGGACCTGCTTGTATCCGCCGGTGAGGCTGCCGCTGAAGTCGACGAGCAGACCGATCGCCACCACGGCGAGAATGATCCACAGAATCGGTCCGCGGAGAATGCGTTTCAGAGTCATGTCCTGCCTAGTCGACCACTCGGCGCACGGCACACGAGATCCGTACCTGATCAGGCTACCGGCTGAGCCCAATGCGCCCTAGCCGCGCGCCGCCCGCGGACCTTGTCCGATGTCGCCGCGAGTCCGCTGACCCGGACGCTCAGCTGTACACGTGCGGCGAGAGCGTGGCGACGGAGGTCAGGTTGCGATAGTGCCCGTCGTAGTCCAGGCCGTACCCCACCACGAACTCGTTGGGGATGTCGAAACCCACGTAGGCGACGTCGACCGCGTTCTTGGCCGCCTCCGGCTTGCGGAAGGCCGTCATGATCTTCAGGCTGGCCGGACTGCGGGACAACAGGTTGCTGACCAGGTAGGACAGCGTGAGTCCGGTGTCGATGATGTCCTCCACCACCAGCACGTGCAGGCCGCTGATGTCGGTGTTGAGGTCCTTCAGGATCCGCACGACCCCCGAGGATTGCGTCCCGGAGCCGTAGGACGAGATCGCCATCCAGTCCATCCGGCAGTGACTCGTCAACTCCCGGGACAGGTCGGCCATCACCATGACCGCGCCGTTCAGGACGCCGACCAGCAGCAGGTCCTTGCCCTCATAATCCACGTCGATCTCCCGCGCCAGTTCCACCAGCCGCTCGGCGATCTGCTCTCGGGTGAACAGCACCCGGGCCAGGTCGCCGCTGATTTGGGTGTCGTCCACGCGGGTCAGCCTGCCATAGCTGCGGCGGCCTGCCGGGCCGGGTTCAGCCCCGTACGGGCGGCCGGGCGATCAGCCGGTCGGCCACCCGCCGTACGGTCGCGCCCGGGACATCGATCCCGCGTTGCCCGTGCCAATCGGTCACCAGTTCGGCCACCGCGTCGAGGTGGGCGGAACCGAGGTCGGTTACCCCCTCGCCACGCAGCCAGTCACGCAGCACCCGCCGGCGAATCGGCGGCGGCAGCGCCGCGAGCACCTCGCAGGCCAGCTCCGGCCCGGCCGCCTGCTCGCTCGCCTGCTCGGCCGCGAGCTGGTCGAGCAGATCGGCGTCCTCCCGGGCCAGGAACGCGGTCCGGGCCAGGGCCTCGGCCACGCCGGGACCGAGTTCGGCCTCGAGCACCGGCAGCACCCGATCCCGGATCCGGACCCGGGTGAAGGCGGGGTCGACGTTGTGCGGATCCGACCAGGGCGTGAGCCCGGCCTCGGCGCAGGCGGCTGCCGTGGTGGCGCGCCGCAAACCGAGGAACGGCCGGAGCAGGCGGCCACGGCGAACCGCCATCCCCGACAGCGATCGGGTACCCGAGCCGCGGGCCAGGCCCAACAGGACCGTTTCGGCCTGGTCGTCCAGGGTGTGGCCGAGCAAGACGGTGCTGCCGCGCTCGGCAGCCCGCTGCTCCAACACCGCGTAGCGGGCCGCCCGAGCCGTCGCCTCTGGGCCGTCCCTGGTCGCCGTCCTGGTGGCCCGGACGACCTCGGCCGGCACCCCCAGGCCCGCGAGGATGCCCTGGACCTGAGCGGCGACCCGTTGCGAGTCCGACTGCAGGCCGTGATCGACCACCACCGAGCTGACCGGGAGCCGGCAGCGGCGACCGACCTCGGCACTCGCGACCGCCAGGGCGAGCGAGTCCGCTCCACCCGAACAAGCGACCACCAAGTCCTGGTCCCCGGCGGACAGTACGCGTTCGACCGCCTGGACCGCGATCAGCGTCGCGGGGCCCAGCGCCCGGCGAGCCACCGCGGCACCTTCTACGTCGGGGTACGTCGGGGTACGTCGGGCTCAGCCGGCGACCGAGGAGGGATGCACCCGGGCCAACCACCGACTCGGCGCTCCGATCTCGTCCCGGCTCGGCAGCGTCTCGGGCGATGTCCAGACCGCGTTCAGCCCGTCCATGCCGACCCGGGCCAGCACCTGGCGGCAGAACTCGGCGCCGTCGCGGTACTGCCGCATCTTGGCGTCGAGGCCGAGCAGTCGGCGGATGATCTTGTCGAATCCCTGGCCTTGCCGGCGGACGTCGAATCTCGCCCTGATTCGCTCGATGCTGGCGATCACGCTCGGCCCCACGCTGTCCATGACGACGTCGGCGTGACCCTCCAGCAGCGACATCACCGCGGTGATCTGGTCGACGATCTCCCGCTGGGCCGGCTGCTGCACGAGATCGACGATGGAAAATTCTTCGTCGTTCCGGATGGCCTCGACGATCCGCCCCGTGGCGCTCCGCAGCATCTGGGCCATCGCGGCCCCGTCCATGTCGGCGGTGGCGACCAGCTCGGCGATCAGGGAGTTCAGGTGGTCCCGCAGCCACGGTACGGCGGTGAACTGCACCCGGTGGGTCTCCTCGTGCAGGCAGACCCAGAGCCGGAAGTCGTGGGCCGGCACGTCGAGTTCGCGTTCGACGGTGACGATGTTGGGGGCTACCAGCAGCAGCCGACCGCCGGGCTCACCGGGGAAGAACGGGTCGAACTGGCCGAGGACCTTGGGCGCCAGGTAGCTGAGCAGCGCACCGACCTCGATCCCGGTGACCCGGGCGCCGACGCCGGTCAGGGCGGGACTCTGGTTCGCCATCCGCTCGGCGGCCTTGGCGGTCAACGGGGCGAGCACCTGACGGAATCCGTCGATGTTGGCCTCGATCCAGCGCGGACGGTCGATCACCAGGACCGGGGCCGTGCCGCTCTCAGCGTGCAATCCGGTCACCTCGCCGACGTACGCCTCGGCGCGAACCGCACAGCTGCGCAGGTCGGCCACCACGGCTCGGGCCCCGTCGCGGGTGATCGGCGGGCCGGGTTGGACCAGCCGGTTGGCGGTGCTGAGGGCGACGGTCCAATCGACCACGGACGTGCTCATGGTCATCGAGCCTAGTCCGGCCGCCGCGGCCCTATCGCCGACAGCCGCAGGAGGTGAGGGCTACCGCGATCCGCTGCAACCAGACCTCGGCGGCGTAGTCGTCCAAGGCGTCGTTGACGACCGCGGAGTAGTAGAGCACCGTGCCGTCGGGAGCGCGCAGGTAACCGGCGAGCGAGCGGACTCCGGTCAGCGTGCCGGTCTTCCCGTGGACGAGTCCGTCGGCGGGGTGCATCGCCTGGTCGACGAAGCGGGTCCGCAGACTCCCCTCGACCCCGGCGACCGACAACCCGGTCAGCAGGCCGCGGAGCCGTGGATGGTCTTCGGTGCCGGCGAGCCGCAGGAGCTTGGCGAACGTGTTCGGCGGGATCGCGTTCTGCCGGGCCAGCCCGCTGCCGTCGTGGATGGTGGTGCCCGGGGTCCAGACGCCGAGTCCGGTCAGCGTCCGCTGCACGCCGCGGAGCCCCCCGGCGATCGAGCCGCCGCCGCCGCTCTTCAGCCCTACCTGGCGGAGCATGACCTCCGTCGCGTTGTTGTCGCTGACCAGCAACAACTGGCGGACGATCTGCGCCACGGTCATCGACGGCACGGCCGCGATCGGGCGGGCCGAGCGGCCGGCCTTCACCCGCCCGCCGACGGCGACCTTGATTCCCTTGGCTCGCAGGGCCGCCGCGAACTCGTTCACCGCGGACACCGTGGCGTTCGGCGCCTTCGGTTTGGCCCACAGCGGCGAGGTCGGTGACACCTGGTCGCGGTAGAAGGCCGGCCACAGCGGATTCCAGGCCGCGCCGCTGAACAACGTGTCGTCGTAGCCGAGGGAGACAGTGCGACGCCCGCCGGCCTCGAGGGCCGAGGCGGTCGCCGCCGCCAGTCCGGCCAGGGTCGCCCGCCGGGGCTGATCGGCAGCCAATTGGCTGGACACCAGATAGGGATCGCCGCCGCCGACCAGGATGATCTGCTTCCCTTTGCCAGCGACGACCGAAGTCCGGAAACGATGCTCGGGACCGTACAGCTCCAAGGCGGCGGCGGAGGTCAACAACTTGTTCGTCGACGCCGGGATGAACCCGGACCTGGCGTTCGCGGAGTACGCGACCTTGCCGGTGCCGTCGACGACCTCGACCCCGGCGCGTCCGGGTGCCGGACCCACGGCGGCGATTCGGGCCCGGACCTTCACCGGGTCGGCGGCGATGTTCTCCTTGGCCACCGGGAGCACGGGCGCGGGCAGCCCTGGTTCGGCCGCAGCCGTTGCGCCACCGCTCCCCGGTGCCGACGATGCGCCCCGCGGCGCGGGTGAGTCGGTGGATGCGGCCGGGTCGGTCGGGTCGGGCAAGGAGGAGGGATCGACCGGCTGGGCGCTCGTGCCGCCGGCCGGTCGGCCGCCGATCTCGATCCGCGGGCCGAGCACCGCGCCACTCACCCGGGCGAAGAATCCGCTCAACAGACCGAAAACCAGCCCGGCGACCGCGAGCAACACGACGGAGGCGACGACGAGTCTCCTGAGACGCACCGCACCGCCTCCCCTCCCCCACGCCGTTCGGTCTAGGCTCAGCCCCGACGGTCCGGAGTCCGGCGACGGGCAAACGCGCCGTGCCGGACGAATAGAGAACGTACCCGAGATAGGTGGGAAAACCTTGACTGCACCGAACGCCGAAAGGTCACAGAAAGAACTCAGTGGGCTGGTTTTCGACGTGACCGTCGAGATTCCCAAGGGGCAGAAGAACAAATACGAGGTCGATCACGAGTCCGGGCGGATCCGGCTGGACCGGACGCTGTTCACCTCGACGGCGTACCCCGCCGACTACGGCTTCATCGAAGGCACCCTGGGCCAAGACGGCGATCCGCTGGACGCGCTCGTGCTGGTGTCCGAGCCCACCTTCCCGGGGTGCCTGATCGCGTGCCGGGCCATCGGCATGTTCCGAATGCGCGACGAGGCCGGCGGCGACGACAAGGTCTTGTGCGTACCCGCCTCGGACCACCGTCGCGACCATCTACGCAATCTCGACGACGTGCGGGAATACCTGCTGCTGGAAATCGAGCACTTCTTCACCGTCTACAAGGACCTGGAGCCGGGGAAGTCGGTCGAGGGCGCCAGTTGGGCCGGGGTCGACGACGCCGAGGCCGAGGTGTACGCCAGCTTCGAGCGGGCCAAGGAGCACGGCCACTGAGGCCGTTCGGCCTGCTGCGAAATCCGAGATCGAGCGCAGCCGCCCGACCCACGCCCTAGTATCCCGGTATGCCCACTAGGGAACCTGGACCCGGATGCGCTGATCATCGGCGCGCCGAAGGCGGGTACGAGCGCGCTGCACGCCGCCTTGGCCCAGCATCCCCAGATCTACGCCTCGCCGGTCAAGGAGCCCAAGTACTACCTCTGCGGCGACGCTCCGCCGCCGGCGTATTGCGGCCCGGGCGATGCGCACAGCCAACAGGAATGGACCTGGCGCCGGGACGAGTACCTGGCGCTGTTCGCCGCCGCCCCGCCGGACTCGGTACGCCTGGAGAGCACTCCCTTCTATCTCTATCTTCCCGACGCCCGGCGGCGGTTGGCCGAGGACCGCCCGGACGCCCGCTACATCGTGATCGTCCGGGATCCCGTGGACCGCGCGTACTCCAACTGGATGCACCTGTGGATGGACGGGCTGGAGCCCGAGGCCGACTTCCGCACCGCCTGGCGGGCCGAGGACCGGCGGGTCGCCGCCGGCTGGGCCCCGTTCTGGCACTACCGCCGCCTCGGTTCCTACGGCGAGCAACTCGCCGACCTGTTCTCCCGGGTCGACCCGGAACAGGTGCTGGTCATCCGGTACCGCGAAGTGGTGTCCGAGCCCGTCGTCACCCTCAACAAGGTCTCGGCCTTTTTGGGCATCGAGAGCGACCGGATCGGACTCATCCCGGCCGACAACTCCCGGCCCTTCGTACCCGAGGGGCCCCGCACGGCAGTGCTCTCCCGGGCTATCCGGGCGGGCGCCGCGGCCGGCGCCCTCGTCAGACCAGAGATCTGGCGACGGGCCAGCCGTCCGCTCACGGCCGCCCTGCACTTCGGCGGGGCGGAGCAGCGACCACGCCTCGACCCTGATCAGCGAGCCGAACTCGTGGCCGAGTGCCTCGACGACATCGCCCTGCTGGAGGAACTCACCGGTCAGTCCTTCGACGACTGGCGCTCCACCACCGGCCGCGGCTCGTTCCGGGAGCGGACGAAGATCTGACGTGGATTGCGTGAAGAGTTTTGGTGCGTAGTCGAATCGAAGTCTCCACGCAATCTCCGATTCCTACCGAGCGAATCCCGCCACAGAGGTCATCAGGTCGTGGGAGCCGTCGGCCCGGGCGGCCTCGAAGTAGAAGCGGGTCCGCCCGTCCGGCAGCGGCACCACGCTGACGTAGCGCAGCGCCCCGTCCCCGTCGGGCGAGGCGGCGACCGGACCGTCCCCGATCTTGCGGAGTTCCCCGTCCACCTCCTCGGCCAGCCCGGTGGTCTCGAACCAGTTGGCCTCGGCGCTGTCCCGCCCGTCGTACAGCACGGTCAGCGGTGCGCCTTGCAGGACCGCGGTCACCCGAGCCCCGCGGGAATCCCAGCCGCCGGGGGTGCCGCTCAACACGTCACCGTGATCGGTCCAGACCAGGCCGTCGGGGCTGGTCAGGTAGCCGGTGGTCATCCGGTCCTCGTGACCGGTCTCGGTCAGGGGATGCCGGCAGACCCACATCTCCCACCGGCCGTCGCGGCAGGTGATGACCGGATCCTTGACGGCCACATCGTCATCACCCGGCAGCACGAGGGTGCGCCGGCCCCGGGCCAGATTCTCCGGCCGGTCGGCGTCCAGCGCCTCGATCCACCAGTGCTTGGAGCCGCGGGTGGCGCAGCTCAGATACAGCCGCCAGCCACCGGCGGGCAACGGGAGCAGGACGGGGCGCTCGAACGACGCCGCGCGAAACGCGTTTCGGCTGATCTCGGCCACGGTCTCGAACCGCAGGCCATCGGTGGAGCTGGCCACCACGACACTCACCCCGCGGCCGGCCATGATCGGACGGCGCATCCGGTACGTCAGCCAGTAGACCCCGTCCACCAGCACGACGCTCGCGGCTCCGGCCCAGTTCCCGGCGCCGATGTCCGGCGCCGGTACGACGACGGTCGCGTCCTCGTAACTCGGCAGTTCCACCCCGACGGTGATGCTCACGAACAAAGATTAGGGCAGATGATCGCCTTCGGCAGGCGATATCGCCTAGTGAGCTACTAGGGATTACAGGATTAACCCGACCGCGAGCCCCACGGCGGCCGCCGCGACCGCACCGATCACCATGGCGACACTGTGGACCAGGCCGGCGACCGGACGCCGGTCGCGGAACAGTTCGACCACTTCCTGACTCGCCGAGCTGAAGGTGGTGTATCCCCCGAGCAGCCCCGCGCCGAGAATAACCAGGGCCTCGGGTGGCAGTCGGCCCGAGGCGCCGGCCCCGGCCAGCAGCCCCAAGAGGAGGGAGCCGGTCAGGTTGATCACGAGCGTGCCGAGCGGGTACGGGCGCCGGCCCGGTCGGCGGATCACCAGGTCGACCAGATACCGAGCCACCGCCCCCAGGCCACCCGTCACCGCTACCCCGAGTACGGCCCAGCCGACGCTCACGCCAGCGACCTCGGCAGCGGCGCCAGCCGGACCCCCAGCCAACCGCCGAGGCACGTCGCCGCGGCCCCGATCACCAGCGTGGCCGCGGCGTAGCCGACCCCGAACCCGAGCTCGCCGGCCCGCAGCAGTTCGGCGCCGTAGAGCCCCAAGGCGCTGTAGGTCGTGAAGCCGCCCAGCAGACCGGTCCGCAACAGCAGCTGCAGGGTCAGCCGGCGATCGTCATCGGGCACTCGGCGGAGCAGCAGCTCCACCAGCAGACCGAGCGCGAACGCCCCGGTGACGTTGATGGCGAACGTGGCCAGCATCGGGCCGTACGGCGGTGAAGTGGGGAGGGTGATCAGGTAGCGCAGGACCGCGCCGACCGCGCCGCCGGCGAAGATCAGGAGGAGCCGGCGTGGCCCGGATCGCGGGCCTGGCGGCGTGTCATCGGCCATCGGGGGAAGCCTAGAGCGGTCGCGCGCCAGGCCGAGCCAAGGCGACGAACCACTAAGCTGACTGGTATGACCTCCACGCGCCCGGATGTCGTCGAAGGGGCCGACGAGTTCTCTCAGCTGCTCGCGACCGAGGCCGCGATCGAGCCGCGGGACGCGATGCCCGACGGCTACCGCAAGACGCTGATCCGCCAGATCGCCCAGCACGCGCACTCGGAGATCATCGGCATGCAGCCGGAGGGCAATTGGATCAGCCGGGCGCCGAGTCTGCGCCGCAAGGCCATTCTGCTGGCGAAGGTGCAGGACGAAGCGGGCCACGGGCTCTACCTCTACGGGGCGGCCGAAACCCTCGGAGTCGACCGGTCCGAGCTGCTCGACCTGCTGCACACCGGCCGGCAGAAGTACTCCTCCATCTTCAACTACCCCACCCTGACCTGGGCCGACATGGGGGCGATCGGCTGGCTGGTCGACGGCGCCGCGATTGTGAACCAGGTGCCGCTGTGCCGCTGCTCCTACGGCCCGTACGCCCGGGCCATGGTCCGCATCTGCAAGGAGGAGTCGTTCCACCAGCGGCAGGGCTTCGAGATCCTCTACACGCTGTCGCGCGGCACCGACGCTCAGCGCGCGATGCTGCAGGACGCGGTGGACCGTTGGTGGTGGCCGTCGCTGATGATGTTCGGACCCCCGGACGAGGCTTCCACCCACACCGCGCAGTCGATGGCGTGGGGCATCAAGCGACACTCCAACGACGAGCTGCGGGCTCGGTTCGTCGACATGACGGTGCCCCAGGCCGAGGTGCTAGGGGTGCGACTGCCGGACCCGGACCTGACGTACGAGGACGGCCACTGGCGGCACGGCCCGATCGACTTCTCCGAGCTGCAGGCGGTGATCGCCGGGAACGGGCCGTGCAACCGGCAACGGCTGGAGCACCGCCGGCAGGCCCACTTCGACGGCGCCTGGGTTCGCGAGGCCGCCCAGGCACACGCGGCGAAGCAGGCGGCGAAGAGGGCCGCGTGACCCCGCTCTGGGAGGTGTTCGTCCGGCCCAGGCGCGGCCTGTCACACACCCACGTGGGCTCGGTGCACGCGGCGGACGCGGAGCTGGCGCTGCAGAACGCCCGGGACGTGTTCACCCGGCGGGGCGAGGGGGTGAGCCTCTGGGTCGTGCCGTCCGATCAGATCGTGGCGTCGAGTCCGACGGAGAAGGACAGCTATTTCGAGCCGGCAGCCGACAAGGCGTACCGGCATCCGAGCTTCTACGAACTGCCGCCGGAGGTGCGACAACTGTGACGCGCTCCCCGCTGACCGACGCCGCGAGCTACGCGCTGGCGCTGGGCGACGACGCCCTGATCCTGTCCCAGCGGACGGCGGAGTGGCTGACCCGGGCACCCGAGTTGGAGGAGGACGTCGCGCTCGCGAACATCGCGCTGGACCTGCTCGGCCAGGCCCGGCTGCTGCTCGGCTACGCCGCCGCGAGCACCGGACGGACCGAGGACGATCTGGCCTACCGCCGAGACGAGCGGGAGTTCACCAATCTGCAGATCTGCGAGCTGGAGAACGACGATTTCGCCGTCTCGATGGCCCGGCTGCTGATCGTGGGCTGCTACCAGCGTGAGTTGTACCGCGCCCTGACCACATCGCACGAGGAGACCATCGCTGCCGTGGCCGCGAAGGCGAGCAAGGAGGTCGCGTACCACGTCGAGCACACCTCGACCTGGGTGCTCCGGCTGGGTGACGGCACCGAGCTGTCCCACCAGCGGATGCAACGCGGACTGGAACGGGTCTGGCCGTACGTGGCCGAGATCTTCGACGACTCGTGGCTTGCGGATTCGCTGATCGACCAGGGCATCGCGGTCCGGGCGAGTTCGTTACGGCCGGCGGCGATGAACGCGATCGAGACGGTGATCGCGGAAGCCACATTGGCGGTCCCCGACGTCGGCCCGGTACCCGGCGGCGGCCGGTTCGGCATCCACACCGAGGCCTTCGGCTTTCTGCTGGCCGAGTTCCAGCACCTGGCCCGATCACATCCGGGGGCGACGTGGTGACGGGCGTCGCGAGCGACCACGATCGGTTGCAGCGGGCGTGGGCCGTCGCATCGGCCGTCGTGGATCCCGAGATTCCGGTGATCACCATCGCCGACCTGGGGGTGCTGCGCAACGTCGAGATGCTCGACGACGGTACCGTCGCGGTCGAGATCACACCCACCTACTCCGGCTGCCCGGCCCTGGACGCGATCACCGCCGACCTCGAGTCCGGACTGCGGGCCGCCGGCTTCGCCCGGGTCCGGGTCCGGACGGTGCTCGCGCCGGCCTGGAGCACGGACCAGATGACGGCCACCGGCCGCGCCGCCCTCGATGCGTACGGAATCGTTCCCCCAGGCCGGACCACCGACCCGACCACGCATCCGAACGGTCCGATCCCGATCGCCCTGAATGTCCGTTGCCCGCAGTGCGGGTCGCCCGACACCGAGGAGACCAGCCGGTTCGCCGGCACGGCGTGCAAAGCGCTGTGGCGCTGCCGATCCTGCCGGGAGCCGTTCGAACACTTCAAGACCCTGTAGCCGATGCCCGTCTTCCACGAGCTGGCCGTTGCGGGCCTGGAGCCGCTGACGGACGACGCCGTCCGGGTCGCGCTCGCCGTGCCCGACCCGCTCCGCGCCGAGTACCTGTTCAGCGCCGGTCAGCACCTGACCTTCGCTCTCGACAGCGAGGTCGGGCCGGTCCGCCGCACCTACTCCATCTGCTCGACTCCGGCGGCGTACGAGGCCTCCGGCGAACTCAGCGTCGGGGTGAAGATCCTGCCGGACGGGGTGTTCTCTCGGCTGGTGGCGGAACGGCTGCGGATCGGGGACCGGCTCCGGGTGATGACGCCAGCCGGCCGGTTCTCGGCCCGCTCCAGGCTGCCATCGAGGGACCGGACGTCGATGGCGATCGTGGCCGGCAGCGGCATCACCCCGGTCCTGTCGATCATGGCGACGCTGCTGGAGACGGAGCAGCGGAGTCGGTTCGTTCTCGTGTACGGGAGCCGCCGCGCCGGCTCGGTGATGTTCGCCGAGGAGATCGCCGACCTCAAGGACCGCTTCACCGATCGGCTGCAGATCTTCCATCTGATCAGCGGCGAGGTCCAGGCCGCTCCCCTGCTCTCTGGTCGGATCGACGCCGAGCGGCTGGACACCATCTTGCGGCTGCTTCCTTCCGCAGAGATCGACGAGTGGTTCGTCTGCGGCCCGCTCGGCCTGATCGAGACCACCAGCGTGATGCTCGCGGCGCGCGGCGTACCCCCCGATCTCGTCCATCGTGAGGTCTTCTTCACCGGCCAGGTCCCCGATCTGCGACCCCGCGCCCGGCTGGCCCAAGGCAAGATCAACTTTCGTTTGGACGGCCGCACCAGCACGGTCGACCAGCCGCCGGCGGGTTCGGTGTTGGACGCCGTGCTGACGGCCCGACCGGATGCCCCGTTCGCCTGCCGCAACGGCGTTTGCGGGACCTGCCGGATGCGGGTGCTCTCCGGCACGGTCGAGATGGCCCAGAACTTCGCCCTCGAGCCGCACGACCTCGCCGCCGGCTTCCGGCTCGCCTGCCAGTCGGTGCCCTCCAGTGCGATGCTGGAGGTCGACTTCGACAGCTGATTCGACGGCTGAGCGTGGCCGCATGTGAGGTTTGCCACAGCAGATCGACCGAAGTTTCAAAGAATTACACGCGGACCGAACTGGCGCGCTATGCTCATCCCGCTTGATCGTACTCGGGGGCGTATCACGGTCGGGTCCAACCCACTCCTGCTTCCAACGGTTTGCTGCTGCGACGGGGAAATCGCGGCACGGTGCCGGTATGCGACAAGGTGCAAGAACTCGTCGCGGGGGCGGCGAGAACGAACTCGGGGGAGTCGTTGGGGATGGCAGGGCCAGATCAAGTCGCGTTCGCGACGCGTGGAATCCTTGAAGATGCGGGAATCAGAACTCCGGCGATCAGCCGGATCGGGGCGGTTTTCCCCGTCCTGGAGCGCACGGCGTTTCCGGCAGCAGATTTTGTCGACGACTCCTCGCCCACGATCCGAACGCCGAAGCTGTCCGACACCGCGGGCGCCGGCAGTCTCCTGCTCGCCCCCTCCCCAGTCGAACCGGATCACGCTGACGTATCCCTCGACCAGCGTCCGCAACGCTTCTCGAGTTGGAGCCGGCGCTATGTGATGCGGCTCGCCCTGGCCGACGCCCTGGTCGGCGGCCTCGGCGCCTTGGTGCCCGCGCTCGTCAGCAACTCACTGTCCGCCATGGCGGCCCTCCCGTTCGTTCTCGGCTTGCTCGGCGCGGTCGTGTGGCCCGTCGCGATCGGCCTCAGCCGTGGTTACCAGCGCTCGCGGGTCGGTGTCGGCTCCGACGAACTTCGCGCCGTGCTGCGAGCCGGCGTGACCGTGGTCGTCGCCGGCGCGTTCCCCGCCGGCCTGCTGGGCCAACAGGCCCTGCTGACCCTGGTGGTGCTGGGCGTTCCGGTCGCCGTCGCGCTCAGCCTGCTCATCCGTTACGTCGCCCGCAAGCTGCTCCACCGTCGCCAGCGGGACGGACGAAACGTCCGGCGGCTGCTCGTCGTCGGCAGCGCGTCGGCAGCGCGGCAGCTCCGCGAGCGGCTCGAGCGCGAGAGTCAATGTGGCATGAAGGTCGTCGGCGCGTGTGTGCCGACCGGCGAACTGGATCGGGGCATCGGCTTCGGAGTGCCCGTGCTCGGGAATCTCGACGACGTCGCTGCTGTGGTCGAGTCGATCGGCTGCGACGCCGTGGCGGTCACGAGTGACGACGCCACCCGGTACAACTACCTACGCACCCTCGCCTGGTCCCTCGAAGGCTCCGGGGTCGAGATGCTCGTGGATCCCGGCCTGGTCGAGGTCGCCGGGCCGCGGATGCACATCCGTCCGCTGATGGGTGCTCCCCTGCTGCACATCGAGGAGCCCCACTTCGCCGGCTGGCGGCGGCTGTTGAAGCGAACCGCCGATGTCGTCTTGACGGTGCTCGGTCTGATCGTCATCTCGCCGGTCCTGCTCGGCATCGCCCTGGCGATCAAGTTGCAGGACAATGGCCCGGTGCTCTTCCGGCAGACCCGGGTGGGCCGCGCCGGCGAGCCGTTCACCATGTTCAAGTTCCGCTCGATGGTCATCGACGCTGAGGCCCGCAAGGACAAGTTGCTGGCCTTCAACGAAGGCAAGGGCGGTCTGTTCAAGCTCAGCCACGATCCGCGCATCACCCGGCTCGGCAGATTCCTGCGCGACTACTCGCTCGACGAGCTCCCGCAGCTGTTCAACGTGCTCAACGGGACGATGTCGCTGGTCGGCCCGCGTCCCCATCTCGCCCACGAACTGGCCGAGATGCCCAGCGAATCAAGTCGGCGCGCACTCGTGACGCCCGGACTCACCGGCCTGTGGCAGGTCAGTGGTCGGTCCGATCTCGAGGGTGACGACGCCGTCCGGCTGGACCTGCGCTACGTCGAGAATTGGTCCCTGACTCTCGACATGCTCATTTTGTGGAAGACTGCTTCGGCCGTATTGGCCAAGCGGGGCGCAAGCTAAGGAGGCCATGATGGCCCGGACAACGATCTCCCCCGACAACACTGTTCGGGCACGCACCCCGCGACGAATACTCAGCGTCACCCTCTTTCTCGCCCTGGTCGCCGGATTGCTGGTGGCCGTCCCCACGGCGGCGCACGCAGCCTGCTCCGGCAACGCCATCGCCTGCGAGAACCAGCTCCCCGGCACCCCCGAGAGCGAGTGGGACATCGACGGTGTCGGCGACGACCAGCATCCAAGGTTTCGCCACCCAGATCAGTGTCAACGCCGGTTCCACGGTCAACTTCAAGATTGACACCGATGCCACGGCCTACTCGATCAAGATCTATCGGCTCGGCTACTACCAGGGCAACGGCGCCCGGCTGGTCGACACCATCTCCCCCGTCGGCGTCGCTCGCCGCAGAACCAACCGGCTTGCGCCACCGACCCCGACACCGAGATCTACGACTGTGGCACCTGGGCGGTCTCCGCCTCCTGGAACGTGCCGTCCACGGCGGTCTCCGGCGTCTACATCGCCAGACTCATCCGGACCGACAACGGCGGCGACTCGCCATATTCCCTTCATCGTCCGCAACGACGGCAACACGTCGCAGGTGCTCTTTCAGACCTCTGACACCACCTGGCAGGCCTACAACACGTACGGCGGCTCGAACTTCTACCTCGGCAAGGACAACGGCCGGGCCTACAAGCTGAGCTACAACCGTCCGTTCAGCACGCGCGGCACGACAGATGGCACGCGACTTCCTGTTCGCCAACGAGTACCCGATGATCCGGTTCCTCGAGCAGAACGGCTACGACGTCTCTTATGTCTCGGGTCTCGACACGAGTTCGACCCGAGCCTGCTGACCGAAGCACAAGGCGTTTTTGTCGGTCGGGCACGACGAGTACTGGTCGAAGGACGCAGCGGGACAACGTCACTGCGGCGCGTGACGCCGGCGTCAACCTGGCTTTCTTCGCGGGGAATGATGTCTATTGGAAGACGCGCTGGGAACCGTCACAAGACGGATCCAACACTGCGAATCGCACGCTCGTCTGTTACAAGGACACGTGGGAAAGCGCACCGATCGATCCGGTGACGCCGACGCCGACCTGGCGTGACCCGCGGTTCGGCGATCTCGGCCACGGCCCGGAGAATTCGCTGATCGGCACCCAATACCAGGCAAACTCCGTCGATCTCGCCATCAAGGTCAACGCCGACGAAGGCAAGCTCCGACTGTGGCGGAACACTCCTCTGGCGTCACAGTCTTCCGGATCAACATCGACGTTGGCGGCCCATACCGTCGGCTACGAATCGAACGAGGACGTCGACAACGGCTACCGTCCGGCCGGACTCGTGAGAATGTCTACTACAACTGGCCCTACTCCCGAATACCTGACCGACTTCGGTAACACAGTGACGCCGGGCACGACGACACATCACGTCACCCAATACCGGGCGACGAGCGGCGCGCTCGTCTTCTCTGCGGCAAGTATTCAATGGGCTTGGGGTCTGGACAGCAACCACGACGGTGCGGCCACCACCGCAGACGCCCGATTGAGGCAGGCCACCGTCAACATCCTGGCCGACATGGGTGCCGCCGCGACTACAGTTGCCTCCGGTCTGGTGGCGGCGACCAAGTCGACCGACTCGACAGCACCGACGAGCACGATCACACAACCATCGGCGAACAGCACCATCGCTCCCGGCGACCTGGTCACGGTGAAGGGAACAGCCTCCGACTCGGGGGTCGCGTCGGCGGCGTGGAGGTTTCCGTTGACGGTGGCGCCACTTTCCACCCTGCGGACGGGCGCGAGTCGTATACCTACACAGGGCTGCTGACCGGAACCGGCCCCGGGGCCATTCAGGTTCGCGCAACCGACGACTCCGGCAACATTCAGACGAGTGCGACGAAGCTCGCCGTCATGTCCGACTGCCCGTGCTCGTTGTTCGGGGCGATGCACCCCTGTTGCGCCGTCCACCGCCGACAACTCGGCGGTGACCCTCGGCACCAGGTTCACGCCCGCTGCCGATGGGTTCATCACCGGCGTTCGGTTCTACAAGGGCGCCGGGAACAACGGGACCCACACCGGCACTCTGTACTCGTCCACCGGCTCGGTGCTGGCGACGGCCACCTTCACCAACGAAACCGGCACCGGCTGGCAGATGGTCAACTTCTCGTCTGCCGTTCCCGTCGCCGGGGGAACGACCTACGTTGCCGCGTACTACGCACCGCAGGGTCACTACGCCGCTGACGCCAACTTCTTTGGCACCCGCGGCTACTCGTCGGGCCGACTCACTGCCCCCGGCGGCCCAGGCAAGGAGAACGGCGTCTACGCCGGCGGGGACCGATTCCCGACCTCGAGTTACCGCCAAACCAACTACTACGTCGATGCGGTGTACAACTCCGTTGACACCACTCCGCTCACGGTGACGAAGGCCGTGCCGCTGGGCGGCTCGTCGTCCGTGCCGACAGCGGCCAAATTGAAGGTGACGTTCTCGCGCGCTGTGAAGCCTTCCTCGATCAGCGTCGTTGTGCTCGATCCGGACAACAGTTCAGTTCAAGGCACTGTCGACTACGACGCCGACAGCAAGACTGCGACGTTCACGCCAACCCAGCCGCTCGGAACATCCACGCTCTACACGGCGACCATAACGGCAACAGGCGCCAACGACGTGGCCATGGTCGCGCCCTTCCAGTGGTCGTTCACGACCGCGAAGCCCCCAGCTCAAGCTGGTGTCTGCCCCTGCACGCTGTTCGACGACTCCGATGGGCCATCGAACGCACCCGACAACGAAACCAAGAAGGTCCAACTCGGGATTGCTTTCACCTCCGCCAATGCCGGAGTGATCAGTGGCGTTCGCTTCTACAAGGCGGCCGAGAACGCCGGTCCGCACAGTGTCGCCCTCTGGGACCTCTCGGGCACGAAATTGGCGACCGCCGATGTAGGCGCGGAGACTACGGCCGGATGGCAGGAAGCGAGCTTCGCAAATCCTGTCAGCATCAGCGCGAATACGACCTACATCGCCTCGTACACGGCCCCCACGGGTCGCTATTCAGCAGTCAGCGGCGGGCTTTCGTCGAAGATCACCCGCCTCCCGCTTTCGTCGGTGGCCAACGGCGGCCGCTACACCTACGGGACGGGCGCGCCAACAAGCACCTCGTCGGCGAACTACTTCGTCGATCCGATCTTCAACGCTCCGCCCGGTCAGGCGCCGAAGGTGGCGTCGGTGTCTCCCGGCGACAAGGCCACTTCCGTAGCCACGTCGGCCCAGCTGCGCGTCACTTTCGACACCGCCATCCAGCCGGGATCCGCCGCCGTCGAGATCAAGCCGGAGGGCTCCAGCACGGCGATCGGTGGAAATCTGACCAGCGAATCCCTGGGCACAGCCGTGACGTTCACGCCTTCCTCTGCTTTGGCAGCAGGGAAGAAGTACACGGTCAAGGTGAGTGGCGCAAAGAGCGCCTCAGGCACTCCGATGACATCGCCGGCAACGACTGAATTCACAACTTCGGGCGCCGCTGCCTGTCCATGTTCCTTGATGGAGACAACGACACAGCCGACAGTCTCCGACTCCGGCGACTCCTCTGCCACCACCCTCGGACTCCGCTTCAGTCCTCAGGTCGACGGCTTCATCACCGGCATTCGCTACTACCGAGACGCAGCAAATACTGGCACGCACAAGGGCAAGCTCTACGGCGCGTCCGGCACGGTACTGGCGAGCGTCAACTTCGACAACACTGGCGCGGGCTGGCAGCAGGCCAAGTTCGACTCTGCGGTTCCGGTCGAGGCGGGCAGCACTTACGTCGCGTCCTATTTCGCCCCGAACGGACATTACTCGGCAAGCTCGCGATACTTCACCAACTTGGTGGTCAACCCGCCGCTGTCGTCGTCGGGAGCGGGCGGTGTGTATGCAGATGGAGACGCGTTCCCGAACAAGAGTTATCTCGAGACGAACTACTACGTGGATGTCATATTCACCACCTCTGATGCCGATCCGCCTAGCGTGAGCGCCGTGTCTCCGGAGAACGGTGACACGGTTGACGTTGACAGCAAGGTGACCGCAACATTTGCCCGTGCCGTCGATGCCTCATCAATTGAATTCAAGTTGACAGGACCGGGCGGCGCCGCTGTAAACGGTCAGACGAGCTATGACTCATCGTCGAAGAAGACAACGTTCACCCCGTCCAATGATCTCGATCGAAGCACGAGCTACACGGCGAAGGTCACCGCGAGCAGTAGTGCAGGCGTGGCGATGACTTCGCCGAAGACGTGGGGTTTCACGACAATCGCCGGACCGCCGGTTGGCGATCCGGTCAGCCTCTTCGCTCCGACCGCGGTGCCCGCCAATCCGGCCTGGAACGACAACGGACCCGTTACGGTGGGCGTGCGGTTCAGCTCGAATAAGGCCGGTACGATAACCGCGATCAAGTTCTACGCTGGTCCAGGTAATACTGGAACGCAGACCGTAACCCTATGGAACACGGATGGGACGTCGTTGGGGACCGGCACGTCGAACAGCTCGTCGACCGGGTGGCGCACGGTAAATCTGACCACCCCAGTGGCGATCACAGCAAACAAGGTCTACACCGCCTCGTACTATGCGCCCAACGGCCACTACTCGGTGAACGGCGGCGCCTTCGCGTCGGCATTCACCAGCGGTCCGCTCACGGTGCCCGCGTCCGGCGCGACCTATCGCTACCCGAGCGGCTTTCCATCGGCGTCTTCGACGGCCAATTACTGGGTGGACGTGGTTCTAGTCGTCACCAATTAGCAAGCGCAGTCCGACCACTACTCTCGGGTACACCGGCGACCAATCGGATCGCCGGCTCGAGAACGCCCCGAAGAAGCCGTCAGAATCAGGAATCACGTCATGTCAAGAGCAAGAACCATCGCCGTCATCGGCGCGGGCTATTGGGGACCGAACCTGGTCCGCAACTTCCGCAACAGCCCGGATTGGGACCTGGTCGCGGTCTGCGACCTGGACGCCGACCGCGCTCGGAGGGTCATCGGCGCCCGCTCCACCGTCGAGGTCGAGACCTCGGTCGAAGCCCTGCTCGCCCGTACTGACATCGAGGCGGTGGCGATCGCCACACCGGCCCGCACCCACGCTCCGATCGCTCTGGCCGCCTTCGAGGCGGGCAAGCACGTGGTCGTGGAGAAGCCCCTGGCCGACAACGCCGAGACGGCAGCATTGATGGTCGCCGCGGCGAGGGACGCCGATCGGGTGCTGATGATCGACCACACGTTCTGCTACACACAGGCGGTCCGTTACATCCGCGAGATGGTTCGGTCGGGCGAACTCGGCGACATCTTGTACGTCGACTCGGTGCGCATCAATCTCGGTCTGATCCAGCCGGACGTCGATGTCTTCTGGGATCTGGCGCCGCACGATCTGTCGATCCTCGACTACATCCTGCCGGAGGGGCTCGACCCGAAGTCCGTGTCGGCGAGCGGCGCCGATCCGCTCGGCACGGGCAAGGCCTGTATCGGCTACCTGACCATGCCGCTGGCCTCCGGGGGCATCGCCCACGTCAACGTCAACTGGCTCTCCCCCACCAAGATCCGCCAGATGGTGGTCGGCGGCAGCAAGCGAACCCTGGTCTGGGACGACCTCAACCCACAGCAGCGGATCTCGATCCACGACCGCGGAGTCGATCTGGCGACCGCCCAGGCGACGAACATCTCGGAACGCACGGCGATGACCGTGTCCTACCGGATGGGCGACATCGTCGTCCCGGCCCTGCCGGAGAAGGAGGCGTTGGGCACGATGGCCGCCGAGTTCGCCGCAGCCATCAACGAAGATCGCGCGCCGCAGACCGACGGTGCCGCCGGGCTCCGCGTGCTCTCGGTGCTCGAGGCCGTGAACCAGAGCCTTCTTTCGGGATCCGCCGTTACCCCCCGACTCGACGTGGAAGAGTTTGTTGCGTGAACATCTACCCCTCTCTGCACGGTGCGACCGTCCTGGTCACGGGCGGCGCCGGAACCATCGGATCGACGATCGTCGACCAGTTGCTGGATGCCGGTGTCGGCCAGGTCCGGATTCTCGACAATCTCGTCCGGGGTCGCCGGGAGAACCTGCGCGACGCGCTCGACGATCCGCGGCTGCAGCTGGTGATCGGCGATCTTCGGGACGTCGATCTGGTCCATGACCTGACGAAAGGGTCCGACCTGGTGTTCCATCAGGCGGCAATCCGGATCACGCAGTGTGCCGAGGAGCCGCGGTTGGCGCTCGAAGTTCTCGTCGACGGCACCTTCAACGTGCTCGAGGCCGCGGCCCAGCACCGGGTGGGCAAGCTGATCGCCGCCTCCTCGGCATCGGTGTACGGACTGGCCGAGGAGTTCCCGACCGTCGAGAAGCACCACCCGTACGACAACGACACGTTCTACGGCGCCGCCAAGTCGTTCAACGAAGGCATGCTGCGCAGCTTCCGGGCGATGTCCGGCATCGACTACGTGGCCTTGCGCTACTTCAACGTCTACGGGCCCCGGATGGACATCCACGGTCTCTACACCGAGGTGCTGATCCGCTGGATGGAGCGGATCACCGCTGGTCAGCCGCCTCTGATCTTCGGCGACGGCCAACAGACGATGGACTTCGTCTACACCACCGACATCGCGCGGGCCAACCTGCTGGCGGCGACGAGCCCGATCACCGAGGGCGTTTACAACGTCGCCAGTGGGGTGGAGACCTCGCTCAAGGGTCTGGCCCAGGCGCTGCTGGAGGCGATGGACTCCGATCTCGGCGTCGAACACGGCCCGGAGCGTCCGGTGAACGGGGTCACCCGCCGGCTGGCCAGCACCGAGGCGGCGACCCGAGACCTCGGCTTCACCGCGACCGTCGAACTCACCGACGGTCTGCGCCAACTCGTGGCGTGGTGGCAGGGCGAGCGGGCCCGCGACGAGGCTGGAGTGGGTGCTTCGGCATGAGCCGGATCAACGTGATGCTCCCCTTCCTCGGGGAGGAGGAGGTCGACGCCGTCAGCGAGGTGCTGCGGTCCGGGTGGGTCGCCCAGGGGCCGCGGGTCGCGGCCTTCGAAGCGGCCTTCGCCCAGGCGATGCAGGCCGAGCACGCCGTCGCCACCTCGTCCTGCACGACGGCGCTCCAGCTGGCCCTCGTCGTCGCCGAGGCCGGTCCCGGCGACGAGGTCGTGGTGCCGTCCTTCTCCTTCATCGCCACGACCAACGCAGTGGTGTACGTCGGTGCACAGCCAGTATTCGCCGATGTGGATGTCACCACCGGCAACCTGACGGCGGACACGGTCTTGGCCGTGTTGACCGACAAGACGCGAGCCGTGATCGTGGTCGACCAGGGCGGTGTCCCGGTAGATCTCGAGGCGATCCGGGCCGTCTGCGATCCTCGCGGCATCACCGTCATCGAGGATGCCGCCTGCGGCTCCGGATCGACCTACAGAGGGCGTCCGGTCGGTGCCGGCGCGGAGATCACGGCGTGGTCGTTCCATCCTCGCAAGATCATCACCACCGGCGAAGGCGGGATGATCACCACGTCACGGCAGGACTGGGCCGACCGGTCCCGCCGGCTGCGAGAGCACGCCATGAGCGTCTCCGCCGCCGACCGCCACGCCAGCGTGTTGGCTCCAGCTGAGTCCTACGTCGAGGTCGGGTACAACTTCCGGATGACCGACCTCCAAGCAGCGGTCGGACTCGTCCAGCTGCAACGCCTGCCCGAGATCGTGGCTCGTCGCCGCGTGCTTGCCGACACCTACGCGAAACACATCGCGGAGGTCCCAGAACTGCGTACGGTGGCTGATCCCCCGTGGGGGACATGTAACTATCAGTCCTACTGGGTGGAGGTTGCCCCCAAGTCACCTCTGTCCAGAGACGGACTGCTGATCCAGCTGGCCGAGAATGACATCTCGGCGCGGCGCGGAATCATGTCCGCCCACCGTCAGCCACCGTACGCTCATCTTGCCGGCCCAGGCAGCTTACCCAACAGCGAGCACCTGACCGACAACACCTTGATCCTGCCGCTCTTCCACCAGATGAGCGAGTCCGAGCAGGCACGGGTGATCGACGTGCTGCGCCTAGCGGACTGAGGCCTGAGTCCGTGCAGAAGTTGATCATCATCGCTGCCGGTGGCTTGGGCCGCGAAGCCGCCGCCGTTGTCGACAGGTCTTCGCAATGGGAGCTCCTGGGCTTTCTGGACGACGAACCGGCACTTGTCGGTACCGAGGTGTGCGGCCGACCCGTCTTGGGTGGCATCGCAGCGGCGCAGGAGCACCCAACGGTCTCACTTCTGGTCTGCGCCGGCAGGGGCCAATCCCGACAAGCGATCGTCACCCGGCTTCATGAACTCGGCGTGGGGAATGACTCCTTCGCGACCTTGATCGCACCGGATGTCCACGTGCCGAAATCTTGCTTTGTGGGAGTCGGAAGTATTCTCCTCAGCGGCACGGTGCTGACGGCGGACGTCACAGTCGGCGCGCATGTGGTCGCGATGCCCGGCGTGGTGATGACCCATGACAATCATGTCGGCGATTTCGCAACGCTATGTGCCCGGGTCACCCTCGGCGGCAGCGTTGCCGTGGGTGAGGCCGCGTATCTGGGGATGGGTTCGCTCGTCAAAGAGCGTCTCGAGGTCGGCGCAGGATCTACCCTCGGGATGGGAGCCGTACTGCTCCGCGATCTTCCACCCGGCGAAACCTGGGTCGGTATTCCCGCCGACATCCTGCTCCGCAGGTCCACCTTCCAGGAGAACGAATCATGACCATCCCGTTGGTTGATCTGTTGGCCCAGCAGGCCGAGATCAACGATGAAGTCCGGACCGGCCTCGACGAGGTGTTCGCCACGACGGCGTTCATCGGCGGAAAGGCCGTCGGCGAGTTCGAGCGCGCCTACGCCGAAGCAACAGGAGTAGAGCATTGCGTTGGCGTTGCCAACGGTACGGATGCGCTGGAGTTGGCGCTCCGCTCCGTCGGCGTGACGTTTGGCGGTGAGGTGATCCTGCCGGCGAACACCTTCATCGCAACCGCCGAGGCGGTCAGCCGGATCGGCGCCAGGCCGGTGCTCGTCGACGTGGATCCCGAATATCTCCTGATCGACGCTGATCGCGTGGCCGAGGCAGTGAGCGAGAAAACCCAAGCGATCGTCCCCGTCCATCTCTTCGGTCAGGTCGCGGCCGTCGAAAAACTTGTCCCGATTGCCGAAGCTGCCGGCGCGGTCGTCGTCGAGGACGCTGCTCAGTCGCAGGGAGCCACGCGGAACGGTCGGTATGCGGGCAGTCTCGGAGTTGCCGCCAGCACTAGCTTCTATCCCGGCAAAAACCTGGGTGCTGCGGGCGACGCCGGCGCCGTCACGACCAACGATTCCGCCGTGGCTGCAAAGATCCGCCTACTGGGAGCCCACGGTTCCGCGGAGAAGTACGTTCACGAAGTCGTCGGAGTGAATTCACGGCTCGACACCGTTCAAGCGGTCGTCTTGAGTGCCAAGTTGAGGCGGCTTGAGGTGTGGAACGACCGGCGCCGAATTGCTGCCGGACGATACGCTGAACTGCTTGCCGACGTCGGAATCGTTCAGACTCCGCAATCGCAGGCTGGGAACGTCGACGCATGGCACTTGTACGTTGTACGTGTGCCGGACCGGGATCGGGTGTTGGCCGAGCTGAACGGGAACGGCATCGGGGCCGGCATTCACTACCCTTACCCGTTGCACTTGACACAGGCATACGCCTACCTCGGTTACCGCAGAGGCGACTTCCCGGTGTCGGAGCAGGCAGCGAGCCGGATCTTGTCCTTGCCGATCTTTCCGCACATCACTCGCGAGCAGCAGGCCGAGGTCGTAGCCACCCTCACCTCCGCCCTCGAACGCGTCTGATCGATGTCAACCGACGTGAACCTTCCGACGCCACCTGACCACGAGGATCAGGTAGCGCGTAAAGCCACGGGCGCGTTCGGTTGGAGTTTCCTCAACACGGTCGTGTCTCGTCTGGGGACCCTGGCCATTGGCATCGTGCTGGCGCGGCTACTCGGCCCGGAGGCGTTCGGCACTTTCGCGGTGGCGACCGTTGCATTGCTTGCCATCCTCAGCTTCAACGAGCTCGGCGTCAGCCTAGCCATTGTCCGCTGGCGGGACGATCCAAGAGAAATCGCACCGACAGTCAACTCGATCTCGATCCTCTCGAGCCTCGTCCTTTTCGGCGTGGTGTTCTTCACCGCACCCGCCTTCGCCACCGCGATGGGCGATCCCGAAGCCACCAACGTCGTTCGCCTGATGTCGGTTGCCATCGTTATCAACGGAGCCGTTGCTGCGCCAGCGGCAATCCTTCAACGGGAATTCAAGCAGGGTCGCCGAATGGCGATCGACCAGGTCAACACATGGCTCGGTGCCATCGTTTCGTTGGCCCTTGCGCTGTTTGGTCTTGGCGCCATGAGCCTAGCGATCGGGCGGATTGCAGGCAGCCTCGTTTCCGGCCTGATGTTCTTGATCTGGTCGCCGCTACCATACCGATTCGGCTTCAACCGGGCGGTCGCGAGAAGGCTGCTCGACTTCGGACTCCCGCTGGCTGGCGCCAGCATGGTCGTGTTCGCCGTGGGGTACTCCGATCAACTCGTGACCGGTGCGATGCTCGGTTCTACGGCGCTCGGATTCTATGTCCTCGCCTTCAACCTCTCGAGCTGGCCGGTTAGCATCTTCTCCCAACCGCTACGGAGTGTGGCTCCGGCAGCATTCGCCCGGATGCAGCACGATCCGCGACGGATGAATCAGGCGTTCGCCGACATCCTCAAGCTCGTTGCGTCCGTGGCTCTGCCCAGTTGTCTGCTCCTCTCTGGCGCAGCGGCGGCGATCATCGAGTTCGTCTACGGCGCGGTATGGGCACCTGCCGCCGCCGTCTTGACTGCCTTGGGGATTGTTGCTGGAGCTCGGATCCTGTTCGAGCTCGCCTACGACTTCCTGGTAATCAAGGGTGAAACCCGATGGATCTTGTTCGTCCAGCTTGGCTGGCTCGTCGTGCTCGTGCCCGCCCTGATTCTCGGCGCCCGGCTCGGTGGCCTGCCGGGCGTCGCTGTCAGCCAGGCCTTGGTCGCCATCATGGTGGTTCTGCCCGCGTACGCACTGCTCTTGCGCCGGGCTGGGTTGTCGCTCCGAACTCTGGTCCGCCAGACATGGCTGGCTGCACTGGTAGCCGCGGCAGTTGGCGGAATTGCCTGGGTGGCAGTGTCTCAGCTCCACTCGGCGTTCGTGGGCTGCATGCTCTCGGGCCTCGTGGGTCTGACCGGGATTGCCCTCCTGCTGTTGTTGAACAAGCAGGCGATCGGGCGCTTCCGGGATCTCCGGCGCCAAGCGGTGATTACATGAAGGTCCTGGTCTACCCTCACGACCTCGGTATGGGTGGCAGTCAGCTGAACGCCATCGAGTTGGCGGCCAGAGTTCGTGATCTTGGCGTCGAAACGATGATCTTCGGACAGCAAGGGGCACTTTCCGAAAGAATTAGCCAGCTAGGAGTGGACTTTATCGAGTCCCCCGACCCGGGGAGAAGGCCGTCGGCGACAACGGCCGCGCTGCTACGGCGAATCGTCCGCGAACGCCGAATAGACGTGCTACATGGGTACGAATGGCCCCCATCACTCGAGTGCTTCGCTGCTAGCTGGGGCCTGAAGCAGACAGCGACCGTCTCAACCGTGATGTCTATGGCCGTGCCGCAATTCATCCCGACTAGCGTGCCATTGATCGTGGGTACGGAGCAGATCGCTGAGGCGGAGCGCATCGCTGGCCGGCAGGTCGTGCACGTCATCGAGCCGCCAGTCGATCTGCAGCACAACGTTGCGTCATCGCCACGAGCTGCCGCTGAATTCCGCCAGTCCTGGGACATCCGACCGGAGAGCCGGCTGGTCGTCTGCGTGACGCGGCTGGCGAATGAGCTCAAACTTGAAGGCTTGATCTCAGCCATCGCAGCCGTCAGCGGTCCACTCGCAGATTTACCGATCCAACTTCTCATCGTCGGTGACGGTCCAGCTCGGGAAGCGATCTCAGCAGCGGCACAAGATGCCAACCGTCGTGCGGGGTCCCACCGCGTCATCCTCACTGGCGAGCTCCGTGATCCTCGGACTGCGTACACGGCAGCCGATGTGGTGGTGGGCATGGGCGGCTCTGCCCTCCGCGCGCTGGCCTTTGCCAAGCCGCTTGTAGTCCAGGGCGAGAAGGGATTCTTCACGCTGTTGACTCCGGACTCAGTGCCACAATTCTTGTGGCAGGGCTGGTACGGAGTAGGCGCCGACACAGCGGCCGGCGTCGAGCGGTTCAATCTTGCGATCCGGGCTGCCTCGCCTGCAGAAGACAGGAAGCGTCTGGGACTATTTGGACGAAGGCTCGTCGAGCAGCGCTTTTCGTTGGATGCTGCTGCCGAGGCCCAGGTGAGAGTCTATGAACACGCTCTAAGGCAAAGGCCGAAGGCAGCCGAGACAGGGAAAAGCGCGCTCGTGTCCGGGGTGCGTTTCGCTGATTACTACGTGAAGCGCAAGGTCAATCGTTGGGGGCGGACTAGTCCGAGTCGTGATGACTTCAACGCGAACCCAGTCGCTGCTCGCGAGAATAGTCCGGTCGCCTCCCAATCACTGGCTACCGCCAAGTCCAAGGGTGTTCTCGTCTACTTGGCGGGCGCGCCCTGGCACGCGGTTCCCGGCACGGATGCCCAGCTCGCGGTTGCGGTCGGCCGCACCAGGACAGTCATCTGGGTCGATCCGCCGGTGTCCATCGTGTCTCGGATCCGACGCGGCATCGAGGTCCCAGCTGTCAGCCAAGTCGCCCCTGGAGTGACCCGCGTCCATCCCATAGCACCGCCGGGAGTGACCCGGCCCGTGATTCGCGAGGTCGCAAGTTGGTGGTCATACCTGCTGACTCGCCACGTTGTCCGTCAGATGCAATCTCCGATCGCGGCGGTTTTGTCTTCCTCCCCCGAACCGATACTCGCGCGCTGGTCGTCACCTTTGGTGCCGCGTATCTACTTCGCCACGGACGACTTCTTGTCCGGAGCCGAGTTGCTCGGGCTATCAAAAACGCACGCCGCCGAATCGCAACGATCCAACGTCCGAAATGCAGATGTCGTGCTCGCTGTTTCTCCTTGTCTCGTGGACAGATTGCGACGTCCAGGGGTGGAGGCCGTGCTCTTTCCTAACGGGTGCGACATGTCCCGATACGCGGCAATTGACACGCAAATGATCTCGCCGAAGATCAATATTCGCGTGCCGATGGCCGGCATCATCGGCCAGCTGAATGAGAGGCTCGATCTCGATTTTGTCGAGGCTGTGGTGCAGCAGGGCATCGGGCTACTTCTCGTCGGACCGCGTTACGAACGTGATCAACGATTCCGTCGCCGTCTCGACTCTCTTATTTCGAGCCCAACGGTCCAGTGGGTTGATAGGCTGCCGGTCTCAGAGCTTCCAGGCTTCATGGCAGCAATCAAGGTTGGACTCACACCTTATGCCCAGACGGAATTCAACGAAGCTAGCTTCCCGTTAAAGACACTCGAGTATCTGTCGGCAGGACGCCAAGTGGTCTCAAGTCCGCTACCGGCCAATCGGCTTTTGCGATCCGACGTTGTGCACACGATCGCTACGCCCGAGGAATTCGGCCGGGTCGTCCGAGACATGGTCGCCGACAGCATTCCACGGAAATGGCGAACCGCTGCCGCGCCGAGGCCAGCGCCTTCAGCTGGGAGAAGCGAGCCGCTGATCTCGAGTCTGTTATTACGGCGGTTAGCCAACGGCGCACATCAGCAGGTATTATGCCTGCCGACTACTCTCATCGCGAAGCCACGTCGTGAAGTCTCGCTGGTTGACGCGACGGCGAGCGCCGAGACGAGCGATGAAGGCTATTCCTAAAAAGATGACGATCTTCGGCAAAATCCCTGGCGACTCACGCAAAACTCCAAGCACAGAGTGCATTGAAGTCCTCGACTCGCGCTTCCGCAAATCAAGTTCGTCCATTTCCGCATTTCCGGTAGACACGCGAATCCGTCGACGCAGCAGATCTGCCACTGACCGCGGCAGCCAAATGCTTACTTGCGTACCCTTGACCACGATCCTTTCGTCTTCCGTGAACTCCTCCGACAACAAGAGGTCGTCCGACATGACCTGCGGCAGCAAGCTGATCCGAGCATGACCCGCGGCCGAAATCACAATTACCCCTCGCCCGAAGAGCCCCGTTCTCACCTGCGGAAGGCGCTCCCAGACGTCGTAGTACCACTGAACAATCCGGCTCACTCCGTTCTTGACCAGAGCGCGCTCCGGGGCGGCAGCAAGCCATGCGCCATCGCGGACAGTCTTGAACAGCTCGAGCAGATCGCGTTGACTGATCACTACGTCGGCGTCGACGTATGCACGCGCCTCGAATGCGGCGATACGATTGCCTTCGGCCAGCGCCGCCTTCTTCGACGCCTCGGAGATCTCAACGACCTTGACGGTTCGAAAGCTGCGGGCAACGCTCGCCGTGTCGTCGAGACATCCGTTGGCGACCACGAGCACCTCGACCTTGGGCGGAGTCCCCCCGCCCGCCAGGGAGCTCAGCAACCGCGGAAGGATCGTCGCCTCGTTGTGAGCAGGAATGATGACACTGATGCCGTCAGGACGCTGCACGGATCTATCGTGCCAGCCGAGCGCGCCGCCGACAGACCCAGCCCCGGATCGGACCGTCGACGATGCCGGCCGCCATTGGGCGTGCCACGGTCTCTGATCTTCGGTGTTCTCACGATGTTCGTCGTGGCATGCTCGGCACCTGCTTTGGAACCTAAGCCGCCAACCACGTCGCCGACGGCCACCGGACTCACTGACTGTGCAGCCAAGCCAAGTCGCTGTGGATACCCCGACGAGACAAACACTGGGGTTCCCTCTGGGACTTCCCTGCGGCCGTCAGGGTCGATCACCTTGTCAGCGGACGGGCAGGTCATTGACGGTCTTGACATCACCGGTGAAGTGAACGTCGCCGCCAACAACGGGGTCATCAAGAACTCTCGTGTCGTTGGCGGACGCGGTGCTGGGAATCCGGATTGGGTGATCGTGATCCGGCCTGGGGTGGAGAATCTCACGATCATGGATTCCGAGCTGACCACTCCGGACGGAACAGCACAAGATATCGCGTGTGTTCTCAACATCGGAGATGCGAAGCCTACGATTACCCGCATGAACATTCACGGGTGCAGCGCGGGCATCTCGACCGGTGGCGGGGAAGTCACTGACTCCTTCGTGCATGACATGTCTGAGATTCCGGGCAAGTCGCACGACGTTGGGATAGCTTCAAATGGCGGCGGCGGACTAACAATTCGGCACAACACCATCATGAATCAGCTGGGCCAAACTGCGGCCGTAGCGTTTTATCAGGATTTCCAGGTGCAGCGTGACAACTTGGTGGAAGACAACCTCATGGCCGGTGGTGGCTACTGCCTCTATGGGGGACAAGGAGGCAAGGGTGCGACCAGGAACATCAGATTCATCAACAATCGACTTTCAAAGAAGTTCTTCCCTAAATGCGGGCAGTACGGTGTGATCGCCTCATTCAGCGCGAGCGATCCAGGTAATGTGTTCGTGGACAACTACTGGGACGAGACCGGCGATGCTGTCGCTGGATGACATCGAGGTTCGCTATCCCCACCGTGGGGTGTTGGGAATTAGCTCCCGCCTAGAAGACACAAAACTTCGGCACGAGTTCGAGAAGTCTCTATTTCGTCTCGCGCCCCTCGGGATAACTCCCGATCAATCAGAGATATCTGCGTGGTCGTGGGGAGAGCCGGCTCCGCAAACGGTTGAGTTCGGTACTTATCTCTTACTCACTCTCGGCCCGCGCCGGTCTCAATGCGACCTTTCGCCCGATTCACTTGGAAGTAATGCCGAGACGGTCGCAGGCACCGTCGGCGATCTCATTCCGCCATTCGGGGTTCTCCAAATCGAAGGTGATCGAATCAGAGGATTAGTCGATAATCTTGGGTTCTGTCATCTCTACATCAAGCAGCTAAAGAATACAGCAGCTGTTTCCACGTCTGCCCGCGTACTGGACCTTCTGAATTCTCAAGGTGTCTCAGCCGAGGCGGTTGCCGTTCAATCCTTGGTTGGCTGGCAAGTTGGTCTGCGGTCCATGTTCGCCGGGGTGAGGAAGCTCGCGCCCGGCGGTTCCGTGGAACTGAACGATGGACGACTGGGAGTCCACGAACCAGCCGTAGAACTTCGATCCGCCCCGACCAATGACCCTGCCAAGGCTGCCGCCGAGGTTCTTCGCGTTGTCGTCAACGCTTATCTGGATGAGCATCCGGATGCCGAGTTGCAACTTACGGGTGGCCTGGACTCCCGCATCCTCTTGGCCGCCATCCCGCCCGCGCGGCGCCGCTGCGTGAGAGTCATGACCCTCGAGATTCCTGGCAACGAAGACACCGAGATCGCGGCCGAATTGTCCCACCGCTATGGCATGCAACACCGTCTGGCGAATATGTTGGGTCTGGCAGATCTGAGTCCGGCGGCTGCCTTCGGACTGTGCCTGAATGCTGCTCGGCGAGTGGACTCAACAGTTGATCCGGTCGCCTTGGCCGCGGTTGACTTCGCTGAACTCACTACGGCGGAACCATGTCCGCGTATAGCCGGGCTTGGCGGCGAGGTGGCCCGCGGCTTCTACTACTTTGGTCCGGTTCGGCGAGTGCCCGTTACTCGACGGCGAGTCCAACAGCTGGCGCGCTGGCGGATCTTCTCTAACGAGGCTGCCCCGACGGACATGTTCGATCCAACCTTCGCTCGTTGGGCACGCGAGTTCGTGGTCGATGACCTGATGAAGTATTTCGAGGGGGACGACTGGTTCCGAGCGCTGGACGAGTTCTATCTGGGCCAAAGGCTTCATCGCTGGGCGGGCGTGCTGGCCTCGGCGACGGCTCTTGAGCGATCGGTAGTCAATCCGATGCTTGATCCACAATTCCTCGCGATCGCCCGTGGCGTTCCACCGGAACACAAGAAGAACGCTCGGTTTCTCAGCCAAATTCTCTTGGAGCTAGATACGGAATTAGGTGATGTCCGACTCGATGGCCGCCCCACGCCTGCGACTTATGCAAGCCCGGGCTTGTCCAGCCGAATCAGGATCGGACGCACGTCTCTGGGTAGGGTCACGGGGAAGGTACGACAACGTCTCCGGCGCACGCACCGGGCGCCGGAAGGTGGGGAAGTCTTGAGTTCGCTCGTGGTTCGACACTGGCGCGACAATCCCTACGTGCTCAACCCGATCAGACAACTCGGCTTTATCGCTGAGTGCTGGTTGGATCGAGTCCTCACCGGCAGCGAACCAATAGAAACCTCAGCCGTCGCGATGTTGACCAATCTCCTTGCGGCTCAGCCCGACGATTAGCGAGGTAGGAGTGAGTCGCTTGCTCTGAGCTCCGAAGGACGGCTGCGTGGACGAAGTAGGGCTCTGACGGCGGCGCGTGACTGCGTATGGCCACGAAGGATCCAGCTGATCTCAGACAGCACGCTCAAGCCGAGGTACACCCAACCCTTCAGACGGTGGTGGCGTCGAGCGTAGAGCCTGACCCGGTTGACGATCTGCATCGTGTGGGTGACGTCACTTCGTCCTGAAGCGCCACCGACGTGAGTGACAACCGAGAGTGGCTCGAACCAGGTCGCCCACCCTAGGTCGCGTGCGCGCAAGCAGAAGTCAGTCTCCTCCGAGTACAAGAAGTAGGACGCGTCCCAGTGGCCGACCTCGCGCAAGCATTGTCGAGAAATCATCATAGCCGCGCCGAGAGCCCAGTCGTACTTGCCGGCTCTGCGGTACGCAGCTGGGTCTATTACGTATTCTGCGAAGAGTGGCCAACCCGTCGACCCGAGACCGGTGGCTCGCAGCAGCGTCGGTTCGCGTCGCAGTGAGTGGTGCAGTTGGCCGTCCTCATCGAGAACGCACGGGACCACAATACCCACTCCCGAACACGCCAACCGGCTGGCCAGGGGTGGGATGCTGCCCGGGTGCAGCACGATGTCGGGATTGAGGACCAAGATCGATTGAGCATCCGAGGCATCGATACCAAGATTCAGACCCGCCGCATACCCGACATTGTCGGAACAAATCAGCCGACATTCGCTACGAGAACTGGCGATCTCACGCGTTGCGTCTGACGACCCATTGTCTACGACGATCACATCGATCACGAGGTCTTCCGTCGCTGCTCCAAGGGAGTCCAGCAACGTAGGCAACTCCCGCTCGCTGTTGAAAGTCACTATGACAACGGCGACATCTGACCGCACCGCACCAGCGTACAGACGTATCGAGCACCGGCCGGGCCGATAGGCTCGGTCGGTGCGGAAACTGTTGTTGATCGCCCCCACAATCGACGCCAACGATGTGGGCGAGGCGTGGGTCGCCTATCAATGGGTCAAGCACCTCTCGGAGCTCCACGAGGTTACGGTGCTCACCTACCGGAAGCGCGGCAGGTCGCCAGTCGCTGAGCAGCTTCCGGGCGTTCGGGTAGTTGAATGGCAGGAGTTTCCTGGATTCGGCAAGGCCGAGCGTCTGAACAGTCTGATGAAGCCCGGATACTTTCCGTTCGCGTGGCAGGCCCACAGGTGGATCAAGACTGCTCTGCAACGCGGCGAGCGCTTCGATGTCGCTCACCAGCCCTTGCCGGTCGCAATGCGGTATCCGTCCCCACTCATCAACCTGCCGATCCCCTACGTGATCGGCCCCCTTGGAGGGCAGCCTCGAGTCGCCGCCTGCGTTTGCCGAGGAGGACACGGCTCCTTGGTATGTCGGGCTTCGCAAACTGGACTCGGTCCGGCTTCGTCGAGATCCGTTGCTCCGGAGAAGCTACGCACAGGCACAATGCGTCCTGGGCATCGCACCATACGTCTCGGAGGCTCTCCGAATGGTGCCGATCAAGCGCCTCGAGTACGTCAGTGAGACCGGACTGGTGTCGTTGCCCGTGGTGCCTCTGCGGCAGCCAGCAATCGATCGGCCACTCAGACTGCTCTTTGTCGGCCGGGTCATCCGAACCAAGGGTGTACGCGATCTCGTAGCGGCGATCGGGTCGATCGCGACTACACGCGTCGTGGCGGACGTGGTCGGCGACGGGTTCGACCTTGGGCACTGTCGTGCCCTCGCGGCTGATCTCGGCGTCGCCGACCGGGTCAACTTTCACGGCCGATTGCCGAGAGCGCAAATCGACGAGTACTACGCCGCGGCGGATGTCTTCGTCTTTCCGAGCTTCCGTGAGCCGGGTGGCAATGTCGTCTTCGAAGCCATGGCGTACGGCCTGCCACTGATCGTTTGCGACAGCGGTGGCCCTGGAGCGGCAACCGACTCGCACTGCGCCGTCCGACTGGCTGCCACCACACCGCAGCAGCTCAGCGACGACATCGCCTCAGCGATCAAGGAATTGGCCAATGACAGCGACCGGCGCACACGAATGGGGATCGCGGCGCGCCAACGCGTCGAGCAAGTCGGACTCTGGTCGACCAAGGTTGAACGTGTCAGCACCCTTTACGAGGAGATCATCCAACCGTCAGGCGATTACCGATGATGCGCGATCTGGGACGCCGCTACCGCGAGACCGGAGCTCCCGTCTGATCACAGTAATTCCCGGACCACTCGTTGCCCGAGGATGAGGTGGAGAAGGCCGCAACCGGACCGTAGAGCCAGGCCCCGCACACGAAGCGGTTGTCAAGGAACTTCACGTTGGTCGACGGCGTCTCGTAATCATCACCACTATTGCCTCCGTAGACGACGTAGGAGCCGCCGGAGATGAGATTGTCTTGAGCGGTGAAGTTTTGTGCGTGAGCAAAGTCCGCATACACCGTTAGAGCGCCCGAGACTCCTCCACCGCCAGGAAAGACTTGACCGTGAAGTAGGACGGTGTTGTGTCGCACCGTCACCTGCTGTGCACCGCCGTGCGTCGAGATGCCGGAATGATGATCACCTGCGACGTGGCCGAGATTATGAACCCAGTTATTGAGGATTGTCGCTGAATACTCTGCTGTGATGCCGTTGCCGGCGCCCGAGATGTCATTCCCATCCACCAACATCATGGGGGCTGCGCCGTAGACGTCCCGAACCCCAGACCGAGCCCGACGCTGGCAGCCCGACGGAGTGCCCATGATCACATTGTTGACGATTCGGGCATTCGAACCGCGGTAGGACTCGTTCCCGGCCCGGTAGCGAACCGCGACGACGTCGCTGTCTGATTCTCCCCCGCAGGCAGCCACCCTAGAATTGGAGAGCGTCACGTTCGGAGCATCGATGTTCACCTGGCCTGACACGTCTAAGCCGTCCAGAACTGCACCAGATCCGGACACGAAAATCGCGTTGAACCGATCGTTCCAGGCCCACCCCTGACCTGACCGGATATCTTGGGGAACTCGTACGAAGGAGCTCTTCGAAGGTCCTGTATTCGAATCGTCCGGATATCCGCAGGCGCTCGGCCGGGTCGCGCAGCCGACCGGCCGCGGCCCACCAGGAGATGCGCTGCTGGTTGGGCTAGTGCTTGGAGAAACGGTCGGAATCGGAGTAGCTGACGGGCTTGGCTGGGGGGTAACAGTTGGGTTCGGAGTGGTTGTCGGAACGGTTGGGGGCGGGGTCGGACCACCTTCACCTGAATCTTCTTCATTCGGCGAAAAGACAATATCAACCAGGTACGCCGAATCACGCCACTCGCGCGTCGGAAATCCACCTGCGTAGTCGTAGACACCACTGGTGGCTGTCAGGGGTCCCGCCCCGAGCGTACGACCCCCTGCGAACGCCCCGATGTCTATGGAGTACCGGCCTGCTGGAGCGACGTAACTTACGACGTAGTCGCGCGAGGTCTGCAGCGCAACTGGCGTCGCCAGGCGCGCCGTCACCCATCCGCTGTCGGGGCTCGACGGAAAGTCCACTTGTGCCAGCAGCCTGCCCTGAGATGTCCACAGTGCTCCAGCATGCGGCCCACGGTTGTCCGCCGACTTGTAGAAGCGTAGGGCCGTCACGTCGCCAGGTTCGTCAGCTGAGAAGACCGTGCCAAGCGAGACCGAGTCGGTGTCCGGATCACTAGCCTGGCGTGGAATTGCCGATGAGCTCCACAAGCTGAAGCTAGTCGGCTGTGCGCCGGCCTGCCGCGGAACCCAGAATGAGATGCCGATCCCTACGACGAGCGCGGCAACAAGAACCATGGGCAAGGCACTCACACCGACCCTCGCTGCCGAACGTCGATGCGGGGCGGCTGCAAATTCATGCTTCATACGGAAGAACCTCGTCTCGTGATGCGGTCGATCCGCGGCGTGCGCATGGCGACGGATGCAGGAGTTCAAAAAATCGGCGTTATGAGACCGAGACCTTATAGTTATCAAGCCGTGATCAGCAAGTTTGACCATCAGATGCGTGTCAGATGAGCTTCGGCGCTTGAGGTTCCGACAGGATGGAAGAGGTAAATCCGGGACCGACAGAATTCGTCGCAGACTGATCCGAGTATCCTCCCGCGGTGAGGCAGCGAGATTCGTTCGCACCCAAGCCCAAATAACTCCGCAGCGCCTGGGCGGCATGGTTGGGTCCCTTCAACCAACCTCAGACTGCAGGTTACAGACCTATTCAGCGGCGACGGCCACGTGTGAAGGACTTATCTCTTAACGAGCCTGGTGTCGCTCTGTGGAGCGTTTTCACCGGTCCGCAGATCCGTCGAGCGGCGCCAGTTAGGCCAACCATTAAAAAAAGCAAGCCCGGAACCATCGGAAAGGAGAATGCGTCGAAGAGCGCGAAGCTGGTCGCGCCAGCAGCGATCGCACCAGCGAGACCCTGGCCGGTCAACCCCATTTCAGTTGGCCCACCCGCGCTGCCCACCTTGATTCCCACAATGATCGCAGTCAAGAACATCGCCAACAGCAGCAAAGTACCTAGAATGCCAATCTCGACAGCAGATTGCAGAAATTGATTGTCGAAAATTCTATACCTTGGCAGAAAAGTCCCGAATCCGCGGCCAAAGAGCGGCGAACTGACAATATAGTCAAACGCCACCGAGTACGAGTCGACACGGGATCGAGCGCTGGTATCGCCACTGATACCTGTAAAGAGTCCGACGATACTGCCGAGCATTCCGGGAACGAGGACGAATACCCCGGCGCCAACCACCGCCGCGCCGGCCATGGCCAGCGCACGCGTCTCCCGGTCGAGACGGACAATGACGACCAGCACGCCGACAGCGGCACAGACCAAGGCGGACCGGGACCCGGACAATGCGATGGCGACAACCATCACGAGCGACGGGAACCATCGGATCAGCGTCGAATTGCCTTGCCCGCCTCCTTTGCGACCCGATGCGCCGCGAGCGACGGCCAGTGGTAGCAGCATCGTTAAGAGCACCCCGAACTCGATGGGGTGGATAGCTGTGCCTGAGGGACGCGTGAAACCTTCGCGCATCTGCGTACCAAAGGCCGTACTGTTGACCGACAGGCCAGGAATCGAGATCTGATCGACCCACACTTGGTTGGTGAGAAACTGGAAGAGTCCGAGACATGCCAAGAGCGTTCCAGCTAGCACGAGGCGATTGATCAAGACGAAGAATCGCTCGCTTTCGATTACCTCATCGTGGGCAACCAACAGCAATCCCATCCAGCCCGCGACCGCGATAAGCGCCAAAGTCGCCAGGTTGCTTTCCTCTGCGCTGCTCGGACGCCAGCAAGCCGCCACATACGCTGCGACCACAGCGATCGCGAACAGGCAAGCTGCGATGCGTACGGGCCGAGCCTCGTGGCCGAAATCGGCCGAACCGCGGACTCGAGATACCAGCCAGAAGATGAGACAGACGACGGCAAACAACAAAGCAGGGCTTCCGGCTCCCCCAAGTGGCCCGACAACGAACCGTGAGGGAATGATCAACAGCAAGAACAAATAGAAGCTGAGCAGGCTGACACCATCGAGAGCGACGGCCGGCCTGAGCAGCTCAGGCCGATTCGGACCAAGAGTCGTCACGAGCGGCGGACTGCGGCGCGGCTTTCGGGACTCACGACTTCCGTTGATTCGCCACCTTCCCCCCAGGTCCAAGCGCCATCAGTTGGCTCGGCTGGCTCAGTTGTCGCAGTCTTGCGCAGGCTCTGCCGCCGCCGCGATTTCGTGGTCGCATCTTGGCCGCTCGATGACGGAGGAGCGGTAGAAGTGGGCGTCGGTTCCGCGGCGCCAGACGGCGCGGGATACCGCTTCTCGCCTCGAGCACCCTCTACCGGGATTGTCGGCATCGGCACCTGGGGGTCGCTCACAGCAGGAGCGTCGTCCGCAGAGATGATGTCGAAGGGGCGGCGGCGGCGCAGGAAGATGCCATCGACGAGCGATACGAGGAGTACCGTTCCAACCAGGCCGGCCCCAGCAGCTACAACAGCCGCTCGCAGTTGGGTTCGACCCACGAGCTCCGGCTCGTCGTCCGAGGTCAGGATCGCCGACGTGATCTGCGAGCGAGCTGCAATTGCGAGATCACTCTGCATCGAGGACAGGCGTTGAGGAGCTTCGCGGACAAGGGCGTCTCGCACTGCGGTGGCGCCCGTCGGGTTCGTGTCCTGAGCCGAGACCAGCAAGACCGGACCGCTGCTCGTGCTATCGGCTTCGACTGTGTACTCCGCCGATCCGCTGACCGCTTCCATCGCTTGATGGGTCTGTTGATCATTCAGCGACGCGACAACCAGGTCCAGCGTCGGTGCCAGTCCACCTAGTTCAAGGTACGGGTTCCCGCCCGGAGCCACCGCGGATTTCGGAGGTAGCAGCACCACACTCGCCCGTGACTCGAAGGTCGGCTGAACGAACACGAGTGCAACTGCGATGAGGCCGGCCGTCATCAGCAGTCCGGCGATGGTCAGATGCCAGCGTCGCACCAGGCTCGCGCCGACATCGCGAATGAGCATTTCTTTGATCCGTTCCATCCACACCGCAGACCGAGTTCCCCTGAAACAGGATCCTAGATCTCCGACTGCACGCACACGCAGGTCAGAGAACCTATTATAGGTGGGAGAGCAGCGATCCGCAGGAAGCGATCGTCTATCTGGGCCTGCCACGGCCGGTTGAATCGTCGCGTTGATGCGAACCTGTTGGGGGAGGCTCGGTGTGAGACCTGCAGACATCCTTCGTGCCTGTCGACGGCGGTGGTATGTCCTGGGGGTCGGCCTCGCTCTCACTGCGGTACTCGGGAGCTTCGTCCTGCTCTCACACGGCGTCTACTGGGCGCGATCGCAGGTGATCCTGCTCGGCCCACCCGTCCCTTCGAGACCCAACAAACTCGACAGCAGCAGCGCTGGCGTGATCGCTACGGCAGGACTTATCGAGCGCGAAATGAATGCGAACCGAACGCGAGTTCCTGCTACGAGTATTGACGTCCTGCTCATGGATCAGGGTATTTATGACGGCGAGCAAGTCAAGCTGCCGAACAATGGGGGGCAGTGGTCGACCAATTTCAACCAGCCCGTTCTCGACGTTCAAGCGACGGGCCCAAATCCTGCTGTGGTTCAGAACCGAATGGACACTATGATTGCACAAATAGAGGCCATATTGAACCGGATGCAGGACGAGGCCGGAGTGCGTCCTTCGAATCGCATCACAACGATCCTGGCACCGCCGGTTGTTCACGTGAACTACAGCCGCGGTAACCGGACCCGAGCAGCTGCCGTGCTTGCGCTACTTGGACTAATTCTAAGCCTGGCAGCCGCCGTTGCCGCGGAGAACTTGATCACACGAAATCGCTCACGGCAGGACATCGATGTTGTGGCCAGCGATCGCGAGGACGCGAAACTATGACCCGTCGGATTCTTGTCGTCTACGGTACCCGTCCCGAGGCGATCAAGATGGCTCCCGTCGTCAAGGAACTACAGTTAGCCAACGAACTGGATCCGGTCGTCGCCGTCACAGGCCAGCACCGGGCCATGCTGGACCAAGTCAACCACCTGTTCGGCATCGAGCCGACCCATGACCTCAACATCATCGCGGCACGACAGACTCTCGAGTCGGTGACCATCAAGTCTCTCGGCGGGGTTTCGGAGGTGATCGCGGCCGAGGAGCCGGACGCTGTCCTGGTTCAGGGCGACACCACCACGTGCTTCGCCTCCGCCCTCGCCGCCTTCTACCAGCAGGTCCCCGTCATACATCTCGAGGCGGGATTGAGAACCAACGAGCGGTACAACCCTTTTCCGGAAGAGATGAACCGACTCCTGACGACGCAAGTGGCCTCGCTGCACCTCGCGCCCACGCAGACTTCGAAACAAAACCTCCTCCGCAACGGTGTCGCGGCCGAGGCGATCGCGGTGACCGGCAACACAGTCATCGATGCGCTGATCGAAGTTGTGGCTCGTCAGGTACCGATCGAGGACCCCGTTCTTCGGCAGATCCTTGAGGGGCCCGCAGATTCCGACCTGTTGCTGGTCACCTCCCACCGACGTGAATCCTGGGGCGATCCGATGAGACGGACTGCCGAGGCGCTGGCCGAGATTGCCCGTCGTCATCCGCAGCTGACTGTCGTCCTGCCGGCGCACCTGAATCCAGTAGTCCGTGAGGTGCTGCTGCCCCCGCTCGCAGGCCTGGCCAACGTCGCGATCACCGAACCGCTGAGTTACACCGACTTCTCGCAGGCTTTGGCTCGATCGACGGTCGTCCTCACCGACAGTGGGGGCGTCCAGGAAGAAGCGCCCAGTCTCGGTAAGCCAGTGCTGGTCATGCGAGAGACGACCGAACGGCCCGAGGCGGTTGCCGCGGGCACGGTCCGTTTGGTGGGTACGGACACCGACCTCATCGTCAGCGAGGTGAGCCGTCTGCTCGGTGACCGGGACGCGTACCAACAAATGGCGAGGGCCGTGAACCCCTACGGCGACGGCCAAGCCGCGAAACGTTCGGTGGCGGCCATCGAGAGCTTCTTCGAACTCGGCGACCGCCTGCCGGACTTCTCCGCTGGGTCGGACTAGCGCCAGACGCCGCGAACGTCGTACACGACCTTGCCTTCGAGCAGGTTTCGAGAAAGTGCCCGAAACTTGTCGTGTTCGACGAGGACGACGACGATGTCGGCATCTGCGATCGCTTCGCCGACCCGCTGCATCCGGACATTCGGGCGATCTTCCAACTCGGGCGGCAAGGCTTCGACGAAGGGATCGCAGACACGAATGTCGAGGTCTTCCTCAGACTGGGCCAAAATGCTGACGACTTCGCGAGCAGGACTCTCCCGGACGTCATCGACGTTTGCCTTGAAGGTCAGCCCGAGACAAGCCACCACCGGATTCCGGAAGCGGCCGACACGCTTCAGCACCTGTGCCGCGACGTGATGCGGCTTGCTGTCGTTCACGTCCCGCGCGGTGCGGATCAGCCGGGCGTGCTCCGGAGCCGCCCCGACGATGAACCACGGATCGACCGCGATGCAATGCCCGCCGACTCCCGGGCCCGGGGTGAGAATGTTCACGCGCGGGTGACGGTTGGCCATCTTGATCACCTCCCACACGTCGAGCTTCAAGGATCGCAGATCAACGAAAGCTCGTTCGCGAAGGCGATGTTGACGTCTCGGTAGGAGTTCTCGACCAGCTTGGCCATCTCGGCACTCGCGGCATCGGTCAAGAGAATGTGCCCCTTCGAAAAGACGCGGTAGATCGACGCAGCCCGCTCGGCGCACCGCGGCGAGACGCCACCAACGACTCGATCGTTCGTGATCATCTCGATCATGATCCTGCCCGGCAGCACGCGCTCGGGACAGTGGGCCACGAACACGTCGGGAATGCCCTCCGTGGCGTGAGGCAGGTTGAGATCTGGACGCAGATCCGCCAACCAGCGGCTGACCGTTTCCGTCGTACCCGGCGGCGAGGTCGACTCGACGATGACGATCTCACCACCACGTAGGTTTGGCGCAATCTGATCAACCGCCGCCCGGATGTAGCTCAGGTCCGCGGTGTGGTCATCGTTGAATGGCGTCGGCACGGCGATGATGAACGCATCGGCCTGAGGCGTCGAGGTCGTGGCTTTCAGCCGCCCCATGGCGACCGCACCCGAAACACCGACCGCCAGGTCGGGCTCGATGAAAGGGACGCGGCCGTGTTCGACCGCGTCGACCGTCTTCGGATTGACGTCGACGCCCACGACGTCCACACCCTGTGTGGCCAGCGCCACCGCGGTCGGCAAGCCGATGTAGCCAAGTCCAATCACAGCGAGCCGGCCGCTGAAGATCTCGTCAGTCATAAGTGTTCTCCTCGTGAGTCTCGTGATAATGCTGTGCGTGGCCACGGTGCCGTCGGCCGGAACCGCTCCACGATTGTCTGGGCAATGAAGCGACTGTTCGTCCGCGCGTAGCGTCTCCAGAGCCGGCCGGGTTCTTGTTTGAGGCGGTAGGCCCACTCCATCCCCAGTCGCTGCCAGGTCCGGGGCGCACGCTGAGTGACACCAGCAAGAACGTCGAAGGACCCCCCGACGCCGTGTAGGACTGGCACCTTCAGATCTCGTCCGTATGTCCCCAGGAAGATCTCCTTCTTGGGCGACACCATCCCCAAGAACAGCATGTCAGCCTGCGAGGCAGCAATTTCGCGGGCGATCGATGCACCTTCGCTGTCGTCGAAATAGCCGTCCCGAGACCCCGCCACGACCAGGTTGGGGAAGCGCTCGCGAACCTTGTCGACCAGAGAGGCCAAAACCTCCGGACGGGCCCCGAGAAGATAGACGGACCGATGTTCCCGATCCGCAAGCGCAAGCAGCGATTCGAACAACTCGATGCCGGCGACACGCTCCGGCAGAGGCTGTCCCAAGAACTGGCTCGCCCACACGACAGATTGGCCGTCTGCCAAGATCATGTCGCATTCGAGCAACGAGCGACGCAGATGGGCATCCCTGCGCAGATTGACGATCTTGGCAGCATTCACCACGCCGACGAGCATTTGCTGTCGCTTGGCAACGGCCACGTCGCACCGCTCTACTGCTTCAGACAAGGTGATGGCGTCGATGGACAAGCCGTAAAGGGTCCTGCGCTGTGCGACGGTCTCAGCCACGGTCGGCCGAGCCGATCTCAGCAATGACATCGTTGCCCGCCCAGGCATACAACAACCAGCCCAACTCGTACGGCCGACACTCGTGATCGATCCGATTGGGTGGGAACAGGAGGTCGACCGCCGGGATGCGAGTTCCCGGCTTGACGGCAGTAGCAGCTGCCGCGATGGCTCGCACGGCCTTCTTGGGCTCCTGCCGACCTACCTTTCGCCAGACGACGCCAAGATTCTCGGCCACCAGTTCGTCGATCACCTCCGGGTGGCTGCGCAACCACGAGACCCCGAGCGCAATGCTGTCTCGGTGATCGTGTCCGCCCGCCTCGACTAGTTCGAGCAAGGCCATCGGCGCCATCGCATGTTGATGGACGCTGTACACCGGGAAGCCTTCTACGACCTCACCATTGCGCGTGTCGTAGTGCCACCACCATTGACCCTGTTTGCCCTGCACCTCGCAGATCCGATCGGCACAGAGATTCGCCGCCACAAGATAGCGGTCACTTCCCGTCGCCACATGCAAACGGGCGAGTGCCTGGATCGGGTACACCTGATCAGCGAAGCACCCGACATGCGCGCGCAACCGCCCTTGGGCCGCGGCCGGGATGGTGTGCGGAAAGACGCCGTTCGGACCTTGCGACTCGAGCAGCTGCTCGCCAGCCGCATCGCCATGTCGATCTTGCCAGAGCTGATCGCCGCCGAGATGGCCCACGAGCACCAGACGACCGGCACCGAAGCACGTTGGACCAGTTTGGCGTCCAGTCTTCTCAGCAGTTCGGGAGCCGTGGTGCCGGTCACCTCGGCGCACGCCCAAGCAGCCAAGGCGACCGCTCCGGGGTCTTTGTCATTGACCGCCTGGCGGGCCACCGAGTGAGCAAGCTCGACCGCGGTGGCCGAATCGAGTGCACTTCGCTGTTTTGGCACCGGGACGGTCGCGAGACCTAGCGCCACAATCGCCGCGTAGCGAAGATTCGTTCCTTCGGCGACGAGTTGCGGACCAGCTTCGGATCTGACGCCACGCATGGTCTGCGGAAACGTATTGTTCTCAGGCTCATACATGACCCGCAGACCACGGACTGACAGGTCCATCAGATCAGCGACATCAGCCCGTAGCGTCGAATGGTTCGCTGCCGCCAAAACACCAGCGAGCCTCGTCCCAGCGACCGCGAACCACCCAGTCTCCACTTCCAGCTCCGCTCTCATATTGTCTTCCTCTCCCCGACTGCATCGAACCGAAGCCGAATGCACGACCGCTTTGCCCCGAGCGTCTGTGATTTCATCACCGCACGACCGCCGGTGAAGAGCCTTGTTCGATGTAGATCTTCGCCGCACCAGAGCCGTCGGCCGGTACCGACCAGATGTCTGAGACGGTCGCATCGGCGCCGGTGCGGGAGACGCCGTAGAGCAGGGTGTCGTCGTCGAGCCAGTCGACCTGATCGTCGACGCTGCGCTCATCGGCGGTGAGCGTCTCCTTGCCACTGGCAAGGTCGAGGACGGCGATCCGCCAGACTCCGGGAGTCGCGTTCCCGAGTCGCTTCTTGTAAGCGATCAGCTTGCCGCTGGGTGAGAGCGACGGGCACTCGGCGTCGGTCCGCAGACTGACCAGTTTCTTGGCCGACAGCGATCCGCGCATCAGCCAGGTCGTGCCGCCGGAGGCAGCCGTGACGTAGAAGGTGTCGTCGTTGTCGGCGAAGGTGACGCCCCAGAAGTTGCGGTCGACGGCGATCAGCGGGCGCCCGTCGACCTCGGTATCCCAGGTCTCGAGGTTGCCGAGGCTCTTGCCGTCACGTCGAATGATTGTCTCGGTCGAGAACGAGGCCTGGGCGTAGGAATGACCACTGACGAAGGTCGTCGTCGCGACCAGGGATCCGTCCGCCGACATCCGGGCTCGGCTCGGCAGTCCCACCAGGTCGGTCGAGTTCACCGGACTCATCTCCGCGTTCAGCATCGACACCCCGTAGGTCTGGACGACTCCACGTTTCGCGGTCACGCAGACACCGCCGGACCGTACCGCGTACGAGCGCTCACAGCTGATCTCGAAGACGGCTCGGGGCCCACCGGGTTCGGCCGTCGTCACACCGGCCAACCGCCCGTAGTCGCCGCCGAGCGCGCTGTTGCGAAAGATCACGTGGGACGCGGCGAGCACCGCGCCCGGCTCCGCGCCGTCCGCGGGCACCGCCTGACTGCTGCGGGCGTCGACGCCAGCCCGCACCCAGACGAAGTAGCCCGCCGCGAGCCCGAGACACACCACGCCCGCCGTGATGATGACGATCAACCTCAGCCGGGTCATGCGGAGAGTCCCTGACGTGTGCGCAACATCGGCCGCAGCACGAAGCCGGCGACGGCGAGGGCCACGACCAGCGCGCCGCCCATCACCAGGAGCGCCTCGGTGCGGCCGACGAACTGCCACATCAGGCCGAAGCCGATCGACGACACGAACCTGGCCAGGGCCACCACGGTCTGTGCGGCCGCGATGCCGCTTGCCCGGCTTTCCGCCGGCACCGTCTGGGTCGCCAGGGCCGACAACACGCCATCGGTCGCCGCGTAGAAGGTGCCGAGCAGCAAGAGCACGACGATGATCGACCAGGTTCCGCCCGAGCCGACCACCGCCAGCAGGTAGACCCCCAACAGCAGGGCGTGACCCGCCAGGAACACCCGAGCGCGGCCGACCCGGTCCGCCAGCCGGCCGAGCGGGATGGCCAGCAGCAGGTACGCGGCGCTCGTGCCGACGAACAGCAGCGGGAAGTAGGTCGCCGCCAGCGATCCGCTGTCCGACAACACCAGATAGATGAAACCGTCGCCCACCGTCACCACGCCCAGCAGTCCGGCGACGAGGAGGACGCGGCGCAACTCGGGCCGGGCCAGGTCGGACAGTCTCAGCTGCACCCGGCGGCTGCGACGAGGAGCCGTGTCGGCCGGACCTGCCTCGCCCCGAAGATCGGGCACCGCGAACGCCAGCACGACCAGACCGAGCACGGCGAAGGCGGCACTGAAGACGAAAACGGAGTGGAAGCCGCCGAGACCGAACGGCACGGCGGCGAGCACGGCGAACGCGAGCAGCGGTCCGACGAGGGCACCGAAGGTGTCCATCGCCCGATGGACACCGAAGTTGCGCCCGAGGTCGGCCGGGTCGGACGCGGTGGCGATCAACGCGTCGCGCGGGCCGGTCCGCAGCCCCTTGCCCAGCCGATCAACCGTGATCACCGCCGTGATCGCCGCAAACCCGGTCGCGATGAGCAGGCCGAATTTCGCGAACGCCGAGACGGCGTAGCCGACGAACGACACCCACTTCGGGCGGCGCGTGCTGTCGGCCCACCAGCCACCGAGGATCCGGACCGCCGCCGACACCCCTTGGTAGATGCCGTCCACGAACCCGTACGCGAGCGGCCCCATGCCGAGCACGGCAACGATGTAGAGGGGCAGCACGGCCGCCACGGATTCCGACGAGATGTCGGTGAGCAGACTGACCGTGCCGAAGGCCAGCACCGCGCCGGGAATCCGACGCCGACCACTCGGCGGGGCGGCAGCCGATGGGGCCTCGCCTTCCGGGGTGCCGCGGAGCGTGACGTACATGGGTTCGGATCCTCAGCGACCGCGGAGACGAAGCACGCCCGCGTCGAGCTCGAACGCCGAGCCGCACCCGCGGCAGCTCAGTTCCTCCGTGAGCCGCTCTCCGCACAGGCACGCCCAGCCGATCTGACGGCCCGGATTCCCCACGATGTAGGCGTGCGGCGACACGTCGCGGACGACTACGGCTCCCGCGCCCACGAACGCGTTCTCGCCGATCGTCACCCCGCACACCACCGTGACCCTGGCTCCCAACGTGGCCCCCGTCCGTACCCTGGTGGGCAGGAGTTGGTCACCGTGGCGCTTGATACGTGCGCGGGGCTTGAGATCGTTGGTGAAGGCCACCCCCGGGCCGAGGAACACGTCGTCCTCCACCGTGACGCCTTCGAAGATCATCACCTGGTTCTTCACGGTGACGCGATCGCCGACCACCGCTCCGCCCTCGATGTAGGCGCCATCGCACACGTTGCACTCGGCTCCGACCTTGGCCCCGCTCAGGATGTGGGCGAAGGCCCAGACCCGGGTTCCCTCGCCGACGGATTCACTGTCGCACAGGCCCTGCGGGTGTACGAACACACGACTGTTCGTCATAGCGCCACAGCCATCCCCCCAAGTTCGCGGCGCTCCCCAGCACCGTCGTTAAGCATCCACAGCACCGTCGGAGCGGCGCACGCGGAACATCCCCACACTATTGTGCCCATTTCTTTGGCGTTCGTCCGGAAAATCCAGAAGTTGACCATGTCGGACTAGGGCGCGTTGATGGGAATGCGCAAGGTGTCCGTCGCCGTCTGCTTGGAATAGTCCCGCGCGATGGTCGGACCCTGCTGGAGCAGCAGTTCGTACCGGAAGTTCAGCGTCAACGATTTGGCCGAGTCATCGAGGTCGGGGATGACGAAGGCCTGGCTGTAGGTGTTGGGCGAGGTCACCAGGTAACCCGGGGAGATGTTCGCCGCATCGACCTGCGGGGATGGCGCGGGTAGCTCACCGGACTCGTCCGACACCGACATCGTCATCGTCAGCCGAGACAGGTACACCTTCCTGGACCGCGACGACCCGTCGGAGGCCGTGAGCGAGACGTCGAGCGGCTTACTACCGGTGGCCTTCCAGCGGTCGACGCTCAGCCGCGTGCCGTAGGTCACCCGGATCGACACCGGGCCCGCACGGACGGTACGGGTCGTCCGGTTGCCCGCGAGATCGTTCGGCGGGGGCTTGGGCGTTGCCGTCGGGTCCGCTGTCGCTGTGGGGTCGGGCTGCGCCGACGGACTTGCGCTCGGACCTGCCGGGGTGGTCGGCGGTGGCACGATCGCCGGATTGTCCCCGCCCGAGCAACCGGTCGCGGTGAACGCGATGATGATTCCGAGCGTCGCCCAGCGGTTGACTCTCGCGCCCATGGATCCGTTCCTCACCTGCGACCACTGGCCGTACCCGACCCGCGACCCCGATCCTACGACCCGATCGCCGTCGGCAACGCCGACTTGGGCAACCGGTGACCCTCGTCGACGATCAACCGCCTAGCGGTAACCGATTCGTGACAAAACCGGACAACGAACCCTGCACGGCTTCGATCCGTTCGACCGCCTCGTCGAGCTGTGCCTGGGTCACCGGCCGCGGGCCGCCCCCCACCACCAGGACCACCGCGTCGCAGCACCCGGCGAGGTCTTGGGCGGCGGCGCTTTCCAACAGCGGGGGCGAGTCGACCAGGACCATGTCGTAGCCGGCCCCCAGCTCGGTGAAGAGCTCCCGGGCCTCGGCCGTCGCCAGTGGCTGTCCGGCCAGCTTCTTCGACCCCGCCACCAAAACGTCGAAGCCGCCTTGCTCGGTTCGGCGCACCGAGTTCGACCACGAGCCGGATTCGGCCAGCGACTCGGTCAGACCGCTTTGGTTCTTCCAACCGAACACCGAGGCCAGCCCCGGTTGGCGCAGGTCCGCCTCCACCAGACAGACTCGTCGGCCCGTCTCGGCGAACGCGAGCGCCAGCCCGCGCGCCACGGTGGTCCGGCCCTCTCCACTCACCGCCGAGGTGATCAGGCACGAATGCTTGCCCTGATCGATCAGCTGGGTTTGCAAGGTGGCCCGCAGCTCCCGGATCGACTCCCGCCCGGCGTTGGCCTTGGCGTCCGCCCATGACGTCAACGCCACCCCGTCGGGCACGTGCGCCAGCACCGGCGCCGAACTCGCGACCGCTATCTGTCGCGCGGAACGAACACTCGGATCCATGGCGTCTCGAGCCAGCGCCGCGGCCAACCCGACAGCCAAGCCCACCAGCACACCGAGCCCGACGTTGAAGCGCAACACGGGGCTCGCCGCCGCCGTCGGCACGCTGGCAGAGTTGATCACGGAGATCTTGATCACGGCAGCGTTGGCGCGACCCGGTGGCTCCAGGGTGGGCGCCACCTGGACGAATTGTTTGGCCACGGCATTGGCAATCCGCGCCGCCTGTTCGGCCGAGCCGTCCGCCACCGAGATGGACACCACCACCGTGTCGGGGATGACCACCGCACTCACCTGATCGGCCAGATCCGACACCGTGGTGTCGAGTCCCAGTTGATTGATCACCGGACCGAGCACGACGTCGGTGTCGACGACCTCGACGTAGGACTTCACTCGATTGAGCACGAACGTCGATCCCTGCACGAGTTCGATGCTGCTGGCGCCTGAGGCCGGCGCGACGAAGAGCTCCGTTTGGGCCTGGTAGGTCTTCGGCAGCAGGAGCGACACGGCGAGACCCGCGGCGCCGCCGAGCACGATCAGGGCCACCAGGATGCGCCACCGGCGGCGCAACGCCCGCCCGTAGTCCCTGAGCTCCACCGGATCACCGTACTCGACTGGTGCGGCTCCGTCGTGCCGCTCGGACGCCGACTCGTCGAAGGAGTCTAGGGTTGGGCCGCGGAGGGTCAGGACGGTGATGAGAGATCTTTCCGAGCCGGTGGCTCGGGGTTGGCAGAGCGCATCGCGCTGGGTGATGTTGCTCGTCGTGCTCTCTGCTGTGACCTGGCAGGCCCAGGCCATCTACTCCGGTGGCATCGACCTGGTCGTCATCGGCAAGGCGCTGGTGGCCCTGGTCGCCCTCGCCGGCGCCTGGGCCGCACGACAGACCTGTCGAGAGCCGCAGCCGATGGGTACGGGGTTTCTGTGGCTGCTCGGCGGCTACCTCGCGGTCTCGGTCTTCGGTGCCTGGACGGCGAGCGAGCTCCCTTTGACTGCGGTACTGGCCGTGCGCGTCGTGCTGATGGCCGCCACGATCGCCCTGCTGGTCAAGACCTACCGTCCGGAGCGTCTCGTCCGTGACCTGATGACCGCCCTGGCCGTGATCGCCCTGGTCGCCTCCATCACCGGTTTGCCGGTGCTGGCCGCCGGTGAGCGGCTGCGTGGTGGCCTGTTGGAGATGCACAGCAACGAATTGTCGTTGGTCTGCGCCGTGCCGGTCATCGGCCTGCTGTTCCTGCTGCTGAACGGGCGGGCCAAGATCGGCCATCTACTGCTGCTCGTCGTTCTGCTCGGCATGGTCTGGGCGACCGGCTCTCGCACCGCCTTGCTGACGGTCGTGATCGCCTTCGTGGTGTTGCTGGTGCAGACCCGCCGGTTCAGTCCCTGGCTGCTCGTGATCATGGCCGCCGCTCTCCCGGCCATCTTCTACGTGGCCTTCAGCACCGACATCATCGACGAGTTCGTCAACCGCAGCGGCGCCGGCCGGATCGCGACGCTGAACTCCCGCAGCATCGTATGGGAAGCGGCGTTGTCGCCGCCGACGGATTGGGCGCGCTGGTTCGGGGTCGGGCTCGCCACGAAACGCATCCCGGTGACGGGTCAGTATTGGGACGAACAGAATCTCGACAGCAGCTGGGCGTCGGCTCTCGTCCAGGCCGGCATCATCGGCGTGGCGCTGATAGTGGTGTGGCTGGTGACCCTGCTCGTCAAGACCACCCGGCTCCCGCGGGAGCCGCGGTCGCTGATCCAGGCCGTCTTGATCTTCCTCATCCTGCGCAGCGTGCTGGAGAGCGGCCTGATCGACAGCTCACCCGCCTTCGTGGTCTTGCTCCTGCTCACGCTGGTCGTCGACCGACCCCGCGGAAACCCGGCCACCACCACCAGCAGCACCAAGGCGGTTGCGGTCCGCAGCACAACGGTCAGCGGAACACCCCCAGGTGGCGGGCCGAGGTCGACTCTCCGAGCAGCTGGGCGATCGATGCGGGGAGCGGCAACGCCACCGACGCTGCCGCCGAGCTGACGGCCGCAGTCGGGACGCCGTCGGCGTCGACGACGGCCGGCCCGTCAGACGACAGCGAGCGCGCCTCCTGACCGGTACCCGAGCGGAAGGCGGCCAGCGATGTGTACACCGCCGGGTTCCCGGCCCCCCGCGACCACACCGCCACCCAGGTCGGCTTCGAGGTCGACGCTCGGCGGTAGACGTTTCCGTTGGCGCTCACCCGCAGCTGCTCGGCCGACATCTGCTTGGAGTAGTCCTCCACACAGAGCAGACAATTGCCGGTCGTACCACTGACGATGTTGTTGCTGACGACGATGGGACCGTTGATCCACGGCATCGTCGGGTCGGGCACCGGCCGGCGGGGATCATGTCCCGGGGTAGCGGCGTTGGCCTGCCGGCGCGCATCCTGCACCAGGTTGAGTGGCCGATTGTTGTCGATCAGCGTGTTGTTCCAGATGGCCACTTCGCTCGTGTTGTTCACTTTCATGCCGAAGCCACCGTTGTTCTTGATCAGGTTCCCGGCCACGGTCATCTTGCCGGAGATCTCCAGACTGAGTCCGTGGCCGGTGTTGCCCTCGGACACGGAACGGGCCAGCACGCCGTCGTACACCGACTCGTCCAGCCAGAAGCCCGGACCGAGGTTGCCGATCGCCGTCGCCCTGGTGATCGACACCCCGCGGGTACGGGTGATCTTTATCCCGCCCGATACCGGGGAGGAGTTGAAGTGCTCCAGGTTGTTGTCCTGTACCAGCAGGTCGGTGGCGAGGAGGTTGTCGGCCTGATTGGCATGCACCCCCAGGAGTCCGTTCCGGATCGAGGTGACGCGGACCAGTCGGGCGTTGCGGGCGACGGCACTGATGCCCGTGGTGGCGTTGTCGGCGACATACACGTTCTCCAGGGTGATTCCGGGACGCTCGAGGGTGATCGCGCCGAGGTGCGGGACCGACGGTGCGTAGCGACGGACCCCGATCCCCCGGACGACGATGCCCTCGGCCCGCAGGTTCAGGGGCTTCGCGAGCACACTGGCGCGGACCTCCCGCCCGCCTGGGTCGGTGCCGAGATAAAGCCGCTGAGCGGTGTAGTCGACGAAGAACTCGCCCGCGCCCACCTCGGCGGCCGTCTTCACCTGCCGCTGGGCGACGCCGCCGATCCACACCTGATCGGGATGGGCCGCCATCGGGTAGGCCGGATTGACGAAGCCCCAGTTCTGCTCTGAACTGTCCGCGGCACCCCAGGTGTAGGTGGGGCTGGCGTCGAACCTGGCCGTCCAGCCGTCTCGTCGCCAGGATTGGCCGCTCTTGACCAACCCGGTGACGACCTCACTGCCGTCCAGCCAGACGGCTTCACCTGGGTAGTTCTGGATCGTGACCGACTTGGTCACGGTCGCCTGCTGCTGGTAGTTCCCGGACCGGAGCACCACCGTGCCACCGGCCGATGCCTTGTCGACGGCCGCCTGCAGGGTGTGCAACGGCGCACTGCTCGAGCCCGAGTTGGCGTCCGATCCGGCGGTCGCGACAAAGATCGCATTGGCCGGGATCGCGTACCGCGCGGTGCCCACGGGCGCGGATCCAGTCGAACCCAATCCGGTCGGCTGCGGCGCCGGCGAACTGGACGGGGCGGTCGGGGTCGGGGTCGGGGTCTCGCGGTGGGGCTTGCCGTCGGATCCGTCGAGCTGGGGGACGGCATCGGGGACGGTGGGGCCGAATCCTCGGAGATGGTGTAGCCGTCGTAGAAGACCTCGGTGGCCGCTGACGACCGGGACAGGTAACTCGTCAAGACCGGCGTTCCGGCGGTCGTCACCCGCATCGCGCTGGAGTCGACGAAGCTGGCCTGCCAGTTGGGCTCGGGCTCCCCCGACAGCCAGGTCTTCGCCGAGAGCTGGACCGGTGCGGTGCCGGTCACCTGGAAGCGCAGCGTTGACCACTCGCGAGCCCCGATGTTCTCGGGCAGCGCGACATCGCCGCCAAGCGCGGTCGGGGCCGATCCTTTCTGATCAAGACGCCCGAGAGACAAGAACCGCTGCCCGTTCGGAGCGACCCGGAGGGTGGCCCGGTAACCCCGGTCGTTGCCGACCCGAAGCTGCAGTGAGCTGTAGATGCCGCTGCCGGCCGCCGGGAGTTCGTCGACGGCGATCGCGATGGTCGCCGTGACGTTGCGCGCGGAGACGTCGGGCAGCGCAGCGCTGCGTTCGGATCCGGGGCTGGGCAACCGGACCCGGCCGTAACCCTCGCCCACCTCGAAGTCTTGAGCGCCGATGTGCTGGTACGCACCACCTTGATCAGCTGCGCCCCAGCCGCCGGTCGTGGAGCGGTCGAGGCGGTCGGAGACGACCACGACGGTCGCCGCCGACGCGGGGACGAGGAGAACGCCGACGATCAGCGCCCCGACCAGCCCGGCGGCAGCCACGCTCGTGGACAGCGCTCGCCGAAAACGCACGGGTCGAACGCCGTCGCCATGTGCATACGCCACGACGACTCCTCTGTCGAGATGGGGCTGGACAGTTCGATCACCGTAGTCGAGGTCCTCGTCGGCGCGCAAAGACCAGGTTTCCTTGTGCGGGGTACGAATTGCCGATCAGACGAGCGGGTCGGCGGTTCCCGTGGGCGATTCGATCCGCGACCGGGTGCGCGCCAGCGGAGCCAAGATCCACATCCGCGTGATCACGGCGCTGATCAACGTGACGACGCCGAGGACAGCCGGCACGAGCCAGATGACGCCGCTCCACTGCAGAACCGCGAGGACCGCGAGCAGGCTGAGACCGACCTCGGCGCCGCGTACGGCCAGCACAGCCCGCTGCCGGCCTCGTGCCGCGGCCAGCGCGCCGTACGGCGTGGCGGCGGCGATGGCGATGGCGTAGAGACCCCAGCCCGCCACGAGCACCGGCGACATCTCGACGCCGTTCCCGGTGAGCAGAGATCCGATCGCCGGCACGGCGAGTACGGCCGCGACCACGACCACCGACACCACGGCGAGCAACAGCGCGATGGTGCGGTCGGCACGGCGCAGCAGGACGGCCAGCGAGCTCGAGCTGTCCGCCGCGTAGGTCGCGAAGAGAACCGAACTCAGGCCGGCGATGGCGACGGTGGCCGGGGCCAGGTAGATCCGGGCCGCCTCGAGTTCACCCACCGCGGCGAGGGAGATCAACGCGACGCAGACGAAGCGAACCGCGGCCTGCAGCGCCGGCCGCGAGGCCTGCTGCACCGCCCGCCACGCCCCGTACGACGCCACGGTCTTCATCGCGGCTCCACGCAGGGAGACGAGCCGACGCTCGCTGCGCGGCAGACAACCGATCGCCACAGCGGTCGCCAGCACCTGCCCCACCAACAAGGCGAGCACCACGGTGCCGATATCGATGGTGGCGTGCAGCCACAGGGACACGAGGACGACCGCGACGGAGGTCAGCAGGGCCACGACGTCGACCAGCACGATCCGCCAGAACTGGAGCGTGGCCATCAACAACCGCCGCAGCACATCTTCGGCAAGGAAGGCGATCGTGGCCGCGCCGACCAACAGCGCCACCGGACCCGAAACGAATCCGGCCAGCCACAGCACGGCTCCGGACAAACCGCCGGCGGCGGCGAAGATCACCAGACTCCAGGCCTGCAGACCGGCCCGGACCGAACGCGCCCCCCGGTCGAGGACCGTGAGTGAGTCGCCCACAAAACCCGTGCTGACCGCGGTCGCCATGATCACGACGGCGTACAGGGTGCCGAACACCGCCAGTCCGTCCAAGCCCAGCGCCCGCAGCGCAATCAGCTGCAGGACGAGACTGGCGGCGGCCTGCGAACCCTGGGCGGCGATGCCGCCCAGGGCCCGGCCGGTTCGCCGCTGGCGATCCGCCGACCAGACCGGGCCCTGACGCGGGGTGCTCGTCAGGGACCGGGCGTCGAACTGCAGCGTGGTCATCGGTCACTCATGTGGGTCGATGACCAAGTTGTCGATGCTCGCCACCACGGGTGCGTTGGTGGCCGAGCCGGACAGGTAGGCCTGCAGCCCTGCCGAGCCCGGCCGCTGCAGCGCCGCGGTGTCGTCGGTGGTCGAGACCTGCCAGGCCGCCGGCTCCGCCGCCGAGACCTTCCAGACCTTGGCCTTGAGCTCGGTGGTGCCGTTCCCGGCCACGAAGGACCGGACACGGAGCACGTCGCCTGCCTCGTAGGTCAGGCCCGCGACCGTGCTGGAGCCGAGGGTGGTCTCGGTCCCGTCGACCACCTTGGTGATCACCACCTGGACCGACGTGGGCAACGCCCGCGCCTTGACCCGGTACTCGGTGTTGCCGACCCGACGCGCCGAGACGATGGCGTAGCTGCCACCCCCGGTGGCGGCCTTGTCGAACGCGAGGTCGAACGCCATGTCGAGATCTTGAGCCGACACCTCGTCGAGGTAGATCCGCGGGCCGGATCCCGGTGCGGTCATCTTGATCTTGCCGGCACCGTCGCTGACCGAGAAGTTGCCCGCACTGCCGATCGGTGTCCACTTGCCGCCGTGGTCGGCCGTGCCGAAGCCTGAAGCCTCGCTCCGGCCGAAACCGTCCTCGGCGATGGTCGTCGGGGCCGCTTCGACGGTGACCTGCTTGGTCACGCTGTCGGTCCCGCCGCGGTTGTCGGTCACGGTGAGCTTGATGGTGTAGGTGCCCGCATCGTTGTAGGTGTGGGCCTCCTCGGCCTGGTCGCCGGTGGCATCGTCACCGAATTCCCAGGCGTAGGTCTTCACCTCACCGTCGGTGTCGCTCGACGAACGGCCGTCCACGTTCACCGTCAGGTTCTCGACTGCCGCGTCGATCACGGCCTTCGGCTTCTCGTTCGCCGGCTCGGTGACGCTCACCTGCTTGGTGATCTTGTGCTCGGCGCCGTCGTCGTCGGTCACGGTCAACGAGATCTCGTAGTCGCCGGCCTCGTCATAGCTGTGCGAAGCCACCTTGGTGTCGGCTGTCTTGTCGTCACCGAAGTCCCAGGCGTAGCTCTCGATGGTCCCGTCGCCGTCGGTGGAACCGCTCGCGTCCACGTCGACTTTGAGATCCTTGACCGTCACCTGGAACGCGGCCACCGGTTCGACGTTGGGCGGCGGAGCGGTAACGGTGATCTGCTTGGTCACCTCGGCCTTGCCTCCCTTGTCGTCGGTCACCGTGAGCTTCACCGCGAAGGTGCCGGCGTCGGCATAGTTGTGCGAGGCGGTCTTGCCCGTCTCCGTCTGGCCGTCACCGAAGTCCCAGGCGTAGCTCTCGATGGTCCCGTCGCTGTCGGCGGAGGCACTCGCGTCCACGTCGAGCTTGAGGTCCTTCTTGCTGTCGGTGAAGCTCGCGGTGGGCAGCAGGTTGGGCAGTACGCCGCCGCCGGCCTTGAAGTGGCGCAGGGCGTCCGCTTCGTTGAGCACGGATCCGTACACGGCGGCCTCGTCGATGGTGCCATCGAGGTAGGCGCTGGTCGAACCCCACGTGCGATCGGCACCGACCCGCCAGTATCCGTTGTAGTTCTGCGCCGTCGTGTTCGGATTGCTGCCGGCGGCACGTCCGTCGACGTACACCTTCATCCCGCCACCGGACAAGGTGGCCACCACGTGATGCCACTTGTTGTCGTTGTACGGCTGCTGGGTCGTGATCGTATTGGTCACGCCGTTGTAGACGCCGAAGACCAGCCGGCCGTCGTCTTGCAGGTAGACGTGCCGGTCGTAGCTGCCGGAGAGCCCGGTCTTGGCGTTGCCGAAGCCGATGATCTTGCCGCCACGCGTGCTGCCGGTCTTGAACCAGGACTCCACGCTGAACACGGTCGGATTGCTGACCACGTTGTTCCCGGCCACGAAGCCGGTCGAACCGTCGAACTTGACCGAAGCATTGGTCGTTCCGGTGATCGCGCCGGCCTGGCCCTTGGTGTGACCACCGTTGTAGGTGCCGGGGCTGTTCACCGGACCGGCGTCGGCGGCTGCCGTACCGGTCGACTCGCCGAGCCGCCAGTACAGGTCCGGCTCGTCGCCGAAGACCGCGGCACCGTACGGATCGGCCGGTGCGGGAACGGTGGCTGCCGTCCGTCCGCTGGCGACGTACTGGGCCTGGATCTGAGCCGCGGTCAGCGCCGACGGGTAGACCGAGACCTCGTCGAGCGAGCCGTTGAAGTTCACCGCGCCGGCGTTCGGCATGTCGGAGATCGTGTCGCCACTCAGCCGCCAGTACCCGACGTAGACCTCGGGATCGACGACATCGCCACGCTGGGCGACGAGCACGCCATCCACATAGAGTTTGGCCTTGCCGCCGGCCATGGTGGCGACCGCCTGGTGCCACTGATTGTCGTTGTAGCTCTTGGTACTCGCGAGCGCCTTCACACCTGCGGCCCGCACGCCGAAGGCGACGCGACCGGTGTTGTCGATGTAGAGCTGGCGATCACGGCGAGCCGAGTTCGGCGTCTGCACGTCTGAGAACCCGAGCAGTCGTCCACCCGCGGTGCTGGTCTTGAACCAGACCTGGGCGCTCATCTCGGTCGGTGCGGTATCCGATCCCGACGCGTAGCTGCGACCGGCATCGGAGTTGGCGATCGTCATCCCGGTGTTCCCGGCGATGGCACCCGCCGCTCCGGACGTGGCCCCCGTACCGCGCACGCCGGCGTTGCCCCCCGCCGAATCGGCCAGTTGACCGGTTCCGGCGGCGTCGTCCAGCGGCCAGTACAGCTTCGCACCGTCGGCGAGCACCTTGGTCGCGTACGGATTCAGCGTGACCGACGCCGGCACGGTGATCGACTTGTTGGTGCCGAAGACCTTGTTGCCGGAGCTGTCGGTGGCGCGGATCTGGTAGCTGTAGGTCTGGCCGGGTGTGACCGCGGTGTCGCGGTAGCTCAGGGCGGGCATGTTCCACCAGCTGCTGGCGGCGGTGATCGTCTTGACCACGCCACCGGGTGAACGGACCACCTCATAGTCAAGCGTCGCGTCGTCGGGATCGTGGCCGGCCAGCCAGCCCACCTTGACCGTGCCGTTGGGCAGGGCCTGCAGCGTCGGAACCAGCTGGTTGTTCTGGAACACCGGGCCTCGCTTGGCCGGCGCGATCGGCTTCACGGCGAAGCGAACCAGGCCCTGCTGGGCGGTCCCGTTGACCCGCGGGAACTCCCCGCCGACGACCACGTAGTCGGAGTTGCCGGTGATGCTCCAGCCGGCCTGGGACTGGCCCGTGAAAGTGCCCTGGGTCAGGGTCGGCAGCCACTGCCTGATCGACGGGCTGGGCTGACCCTCCCAGGACGGGTAGCCATGGACCTCGCGCAGATTCTGCCCGGTCGCATCCTTCGACCAGCCCATGCCGAACTGGAACTTCCACGGTGTGTTCTGCGGGAAACCGCCGACGTTCGCGCAGTAGTGCGAGTGACCGACGGTGTAGACGGTGTCCTCGGCGACGAAGTTGCTGTACGTGTCACCGTGGCAGTCGGCGGCCCACCGAAGCTGTCCGCTCGACACGCTGGCCGACCACGGTCCCTCCATGTTGCCGCCCGGGCCGTAGTGGTACGCGGTGCCGTAAACGGCGTCGCCCTCGACCGAGAGGCTCGTGATGGCCGAATCGGCTCCGGCGTTGCTGATCGTGACCGGCCACGGATCGAGCGCGCCGGTCGACGCGTCGAGTTTGGCCAGACCACGGCTGGCGGTTCCGTTGACGGTCTCGAACGCTCCGCCGGCCAACACCTTGCCGCCATCTGCGGAGAGCGCCAGGGCGTTCACCTGACGGTTGGCCGTCGGGGCCCAGTTCAGCAGCGCGCCGTTGCTGGCGTTGAAGGCGGCGAGGTTCCCGCGCACCTGACTCCCGACACCCGCGAACGATCCACCTATGTAGACCGTGCTGCTGGTCGCCACGATGGCGCGGACCTGGTATCCCACCGGCGGCGCGAAGGTCGTGATCAACTGCCCGTTGGTCGTGTTGAACGCGGCGATGCGCGAACGGGATGCACCGTTCACTGTGGTGAAGTCACCACCCACGTAGAGCCGGGATCCGTCCGGAGACTTGGCCACCGCGAGCACCTGCCCGTTCAGGGTCGGCGCGAACGAGGTGATCAGATTGCCGGTCGTGATGTCGTACGCCAGCAGGTGACTGCGCGGCGTCTGGTTCGTCCCGGCCGCGGCACCCGCGGGCCGGGCCTGGGTGAAGTTGCCGCCGGCGTACACGGTCTTGTTCAGCACGGCTTGGGACCACACCACACCGTTGATCTGCACGGTCGGCAAGGCATCGGTGGTGACGGTCTTGGCGCTGCCCGGCTGCACCGGGCTGACGGCCGCGGAGGCCGTCGGCGCCAAGATGGCGGACCCGACGATGCTGCTGGCGACGACCGCGAGGCCCGCGCCGGCGGCGACAACTCGCCTGCGGAACCGCGAGGCGATGGAATTCCCGATCATGAAGGTTCCCCTACGAACTGGGCCGCCGGGACTCCCGGCGCGGCAATGACGATGATGGACAGCGGACCCTTGGAGTCCGCCGGAATGCTGAACACGTAGTCGCCGTCGGCGCTCTTCGAGGGCGCCAGCGAACCTGCGACGGCGCCCGTGCTGGTGAGCACCGGGCTCAACGGCGTCTTCGCGCCGTCGGTGATGGCGATCGTGGCGCGGTCGAGCTCGATCGGTCGGCCCGAGGTGTTGGTGATCTTGACCTTGACCCGGACCGCCGGGCCCGTGATCTCGCCCGGCCCCCTCGCCTCGACCTGGTCGCGGCGGAACTCGGTGAGTTCCACCCGGACCCGGTCCTTGACCTCGGCCGGCTGAGTGGTCGGCACCGGCGGCATGACCTCCTGCTGCCCGGCCGGGACAGCCTTGCGAACGTCACCACGGCCGGTCGGCGGCTGCACCGGCTTGACCCGCGGCGCCGGGGTTACCGGCCCGGTCGGAGCCGGTGTCTCGGACGCGGTCGCGCCCGGCTGGCCCGCAGTAGCACCCTGATCGGCCGTACAACCCGCCGTGAAGATCAGTGCGGTCGCCGCCGCGACGGCGACGGCGGCAGCGAACGGCCGCCAACCGCGCGTTACCGGCGCGGGCGAGATCGTTGCTGCTGTTTGATTGCGCGCAGACATACTGCGACTTTTCCCCATGAGACTCCCCCAAGTCTGTAGTTGCTCTTGCCGTGACCTCCCCATAGGCCACGTTCGGCAACCAGGGATCGCGAACGATCCCATCCCCAGTCGCCGACTTTATCAGTTCAAACCGTGCCCACCGCAATCGATGGGCCCTCCTTGATCAAGTCTTGATCATTTCTTGGTGAACGCTTACCCACGGCGTCCAGGAGTCCCACCACCTCGCGGTGATACCGACTGACGGAGAACCGAGCGATCGCATCCATCCGGGCGGCGACGGCCAGGCGGCCGGCCAACTCCGGATCATCGATCAGCCGGCGCAGACCGACCGCCAGTCGGGGCGCGTCGATGTCGGACACCAAGACCCCGGTCCGGCCGTCGCACAGGCTCTCGCGATGCCCGAGGGCATCGGCGGCTACCACCGGACGCATGGCCAGCATCCCTTCCACGACGGCGTTCCCGAAGGGCTCCTTCGACGAAGGTTGGACAAGGATGTCGGCGTCGGCCAGGGCCGGCCAGATCGGTGACCGATGACCCGAGAAGGTCACGTGGCCTGCCAACTCGGCGGACTCCGCGAGTCGATGCAACTGTTGGTCGTAGGCCTCATAGGACGGGAAGATCGATCCTGCGACCTCGACCTCGACGTCTCGGCCCTCGGCTCGAAGCAGCGCGGCCGCCTCGAGCACGAGATGCGGCGCCTTGCGGGGCGACAGCCGCCCCACCACGAGGAGCCGGATCGGCCCGCGCCGGCGGACCGGGGCAGGTTCGGAGTCCGGCTCAGGAACTCCGTTGTAGATGAGGACAGCGCGATCGGCCAGCGCAGGCTGGCTGACCAGCATCGTGTCGCGGGCCGCCTTGCTGATCACGATGATCTTGGTCGCCAGCCGCAGCGGCAGCAGCATCAGTCGCGCGATCGCCGGATGCACGTCCTTCTCCGCCTCGTGTAGATGGCACACCGCCGGGACACCGGACAGCCGGCAGGCGGCCAGCCACCAGGGCAGCGTCACCGTGTTCACGTAGACCGCCTCCGGTCCGATCTGCTTGATCAGCCGGTGGATCCGCGGCACCGCCGCCGCGGCGGCGGCCGCGGTGCGGATCAGCGAGGCCGGCCGCAGGTCGGACTTGCGCAGCACGGGGAAGTCGACAATCCGCACCTCGGCCCCCAGCTCCGCGAGCCGCTCGGTCAGCGGCCCCTCGTCCGGAATGGCCACCACCACGCGCCGACCGGCAGAAAGCAAGCCCGCAACGGATTGCAGGAGTTGCAGGTCGGCGCCGTACAGGTCCGGCGACGGATGGGCGACGAGAACGATCCGCGTGCTCATGCCGTGCGACCGGTTTTGATGTCGACGTCGCTCGGCCGCCGGTTGCGGCGCCGACCGGATGGCCGCTTGGTCGGGAAGGTGCGCGCCGCCAGCCGGAGGCAGAGCTGCTCGTAGCGATGCGCGACGTCGTCCCAGTCGTAGCGCTTGATGGACAGCTGCAGCGCGGTGCCGCGCGCGTTGATGGTCTCGGGGTTCGCCTCGGCCACCTCCACGGCCCGGGCGACCTCCGAGGAACTGCTCCAGTAGTTGCCGTGATCGCCCAGCACCTCGCGGTTGAACATGACGTCGTTGGCCAGGGTGAAGCACCCGGCGCCGGCCGCCCGGAGCAAGGACGGGTTGGTGCCGCCGACCGAGTGACCGTGCACGTAGGTCAACGCATTGGCGTAGAGCTGGTCCAGTTGATCTTGATCCCAGACCCCGCCGAGCAGCCGGATCTTCTCATCGGCGGCGGCCCGGATGCTGGCGGTGTACTCGTCGGCGTACGGAGCGGACCCGACCACGATCAGCGGATGCTGCGCCTGGCTCTGCTGGAAGCCCCGGACGATCTCCAACACGTGGTTCTCCGGCTCGAACCTTGCGACGACGAGGTGGTACTTCTTCGGCTTCAGGTCCAGTTCGGCGATCCGGTCCGCTCCGGAGTTGGTCAACGGCGCACCGTAGGCGATCGGTACGGTCGCGGCGTCGAATTCTTCGCGGTAGTACTTCTCGATCCCCTTGGAGTCGGCGATGAGCGCATCGGACCAACGCACGGCCAGTCCCTCGGCCATCCGGTAGTAGCGCTTGCCCATCGGACCCCACTTGCCGCGCTTCCACTCCAAGCCGTCCACGTGCGTGGCGAACGGAATGCCACGCAACCGCAGGATCGGCAGCAGCGGCGCGTTGGCGGCGTTGAACACGATGGCCGCGTTGACCCCGCGGAGCGAGCGATGCACCACCGACAGCGCGGTGTGGCACAGCGTCTCCAACGATCGCTTCTTGACGATCGGCAGGTGCACCAGCTCCATTCCGAGGTGATGGCTCGGTCGAGCCTTGTCCTTGTCCTCCGGTGCGTAGCGGCAGAACACGATCACCTCGTGGCCCGCCTTGACCAGCCGCCTGCCGACTTCCTCGACGCAGGTCTCGAACCCTCCGTACTGTGCGGGAACCCCCCGTGTCCCGATCAGTGCGATTCGCATTGTCTTTCCTCTCCCCGTGTGTGTCCCGTGAATGCCGGTGCCGGTTCCGCCTCCCCAAGCGGTCCGAAACCGAGGACGTGGTGTCTGTCTGTCGAGCTGGTGGTGATGACTGAGTCAGTGAGCGGCGATCAGTGCCCTGAGCTTGGTGCTCGAGGTGTGCGCCGTGTACGGCAGGTAGATCAACTCGACCCCCACCGAGCGCATCTGCTCCTCGAGCCGGTCCCCCTTGGCGGTGCCCTGCCAATCGTTGCCTTTGAACAAGATGTCGAAGCGGTGCGTCCGCCAGGCCAAGGCCTTGTCGCTGGAGTGGTCGACCACTGCGAGATCGACGGGTCGCATGGCCGCGACGACGTCCAGGCGTTCCTGGAGCGGTACGACCGGCCACTTGCCCTTCGCCGCGTGCAGCACCTCGTCGGTGACCACCCCGGCGATGACGAAGTCACATCGTTGCCGAGCGGCCAGCAGCAGGTTCAGGTGACCGACGTGGAACATGTCCCAGGCGCCGGGAACGTAGCCGATCCGGAACACAGGTTCGCTCATCGCGCCACCGCCCCCGGTGCCGGAAGAGTCCCATCCAGCCCACGGACATCGCGGTACCACTTGGCGGAGACCATGATCAGGTATCCGGTCGTGGCCACCGCCAGCCCGGTGTAGACGATCATGAAGGCGGTCGGGAACCCGAGCAGGACGAAGGCCAGGCACAAGATCCCGTAGTCGGTCGGCAGCTTGAGCAAGGTGTTGCGGCGCGAGAAGCCGGCCGCGCCCGGGCTCCTTCCGCTCTTGGCGCGCTGCACCCGGGCCAGCAGATCCACCAGCACCATGCCGAAGAAGTGCACCGCCGACACCACGGCGAACAGCACCGGCACCAGCAGCCAAACCGGACCGGGCAGCTCGAAGGAGCGGAAGGCGGTGATCAAGACCGCGACGTGCAGCGCCGAGACCTTGACCGAGTCGATCATGTGGTCAAGCCACTCGCCGGTGATGCTCCCGCCGCCCTGAAGACGCGCGAGTTGCCCGTCTGCCGAGTCCAGCGCGTAGCCGAGTGCGAGTCCGGCCGCCACGAGCACCCCGATTATCGGTGATGGCGTGGCGACCGCCAGCAACACGATGGCGGCGAACGTGAACCCCGCGCTGATCATGGTCACCTGGTTGGGGCTCAGGCCGAGCGCGTTCGCCACGCGGGCGAACTGTCGACCCAGCGGGCGGTTCACGTACAGCGAGTACGGCGGCGCTCCCTTGGCACTCTTCTGCGTCGTGACTGCGGAGGAGGCAAGGGCCTCCCGCGAAACGTCGATCGCCGTCATGTCAGGCGACCGCCGTCGGGCGACGCGACTCGAGCAGTCGCAGCAGGTCACTGCTGGAAGCGCGCCGCGCTGCCAACTCCACGACATCGGCGCCGCTGGGTACCTCGGTGTCGGCGTCGTCGGCGGTGGCGAACCGGAGTTCGCCCACCTGCTGGGTGCCATCCACATGCGGCACCGCCCGAGCAACACCGCGAAGCTGCTCCACGAGGGCCACACGCTCGCCCTCCGGCACGATCGGTCGCCGGCCGAACCGCCGTTCGAAGTACTCGTCGGTGTAGACACCGACGACCAACGAGTCACAACGACTCGATGCTTGATTGATTAGATCCAGGTCCCGCACGTCAATCAGATCGAACGCGCGGGCCAAGTAGCCCGTAGACATGATTCGGCTCATCCCCCAAGAAGCCTCAGAAGTGTCCGCCCCCACGGACACGAGCGAAAGAATACCTGCTGCCGACCCGTTGTTTGGTCACAAGTCGGACTCGGTGGCCTCCCCGCGATAAGAATTATCTGAAAGGACACAGAAATCACGATCAGAGACCGGATCTCGCAGATACTGAGTGTGACGCAGATCACATGTGGACAGGCGAAGGGTCCCGTGTGCGACTTGTCGGATGTCGGGCTGCGTAGAGTGACGACGTGACCCGTGGCCGCTTCCGTCGAACCGGCCGGGCTCAGCACGATCCATGGTGACCGCCGAGCAGGTAGTGCTGGTCGATCCGCATGGCCGACCGATCGGCATGCAGTCCAAGATCGATGTACACGGTGTCTCGACGCCCCTGCACCTCGCGTTCTCCCTGCACCTGTTCGACGCTGCGGGGCGGGTGTTGATCACCCGGCGGGCGCTGAGCAAGACCACCTGGCCGGGGGTGTGGACGAACAGTTGCTGCGGTCATCCCGGCGTCGACGAGTCGCTGCCGGCGGCGGTCGTACGCCGGCTCTCCTACGAACTGGGGGCCGAGGTGAGTGATCTGGCTTGTGTGTTGCCCGATTTCGCGTACACGGCCACCGACGCGAGCGGCATCCAGGAAAACGAGATCTGTCCAGTTTTCGCCGGTCGGCTGCATCCGCGCGGATCCATCCGCGCGAATAGTGCCGAAGTGATGGATTGGGTCTGGGTGGAGTGGGTGGACCTGGTGACGGCGATCTCGGCGACCCCGTTCGCCTTCAGTCCGTGGGCCGTCGATCAGGTCCGGCTGTTACCGAACTCACCCTGCCCGTGACGTCTGCATCGACGAAACGCCAGGACGGAGTGCTCGTGACCAACCCCGCAGCACGCAGCTTCGAACCACGCAGCTCCGAATCACGCGACTATGAATCACACGACCATCAATCACGCGACGCCGCCGATCGGGCCCCGCAATCAAGCCGCCCGAGACCGCCGAGCGGCACCGTGGTGCCCCTGCCCCAGCCCGGCGTCGGGCCGGAGGTGCTCGCCCACCTCGATCTGGTCGACGGCCTGCTCACCGAGGCGCTCGCCGATCTTCGTCACCTCTGGAACACCAAGCTGGAGGGAACGTCTCGGGCCGACGTACTGGGCGAGGAGGACCTGCCCGACCTGCTCGAGGGCCTGATCCACAGCGGTGGCAAGCGGATTCGGCCGGTGATGGCGTACCTGGGTTGGCTCAGCGCCAGTGGGCGGGCCCGGGGCATCGGGCACGCGGACGTGGTCCGGGTCGGGGCTGCCCTGGAACTGCTGCACCTGTTCGCCCTCGTTCACGACGACGTGATGGACGAGTCCGCCTCCCGCCGCGGCCGGCCGACCGTACACACGCGGGCCGGGCAGTTACACCAGCTGGCCGCCGGGCGCGGCGCCGGCGCCCGCTTCGGGGAGAGCATCGCGATCCTGCTCGGCGACCTGGCCCACGCCGAGGCCGATCAGTTGGCCGCGGACCTGCCGCCACAGATGCGCCGGGTCTGGCGGCTGCTGGTCGTCGAATTGGTGTACGGGCAGCGTCGGGACCTCACCGGGAGTGCCGCCGGCCGCCGCGACCTCGCCAACGCCCGGGAGATCGCCCGGCTCAAGTCTGGTGGCTACACCGTGGAGCGGCCCCTCGAACTCGGGGCCGCCGCCGCCCGCGCGCCCGAGGTGGTTTCGGCCCGGCTGGCCCACTACGGCCGCCAGGTCGGCGAGGCGTTCGCGCTGCGCGACGATTTGCTCGGGGTCTGGGGCGATCCGGCCCGGACCGGCAAACCGGCCGGCGACGACCTGGTGTCCGGTAAGCCGACGGTGATCATCGCGCTGGCCGAGGATCGGCTCTCCGGCTCCGCCCGGGCGGCCCTGTCCCGGATCGGATCGCCCGGCCTCGGCTCCGACGACGTGGAGTTCCTGCAGGAGGCGATGGCGGCCAGCGGCGTGGTGGCCGAAGTCGAGGCGATGATCAGCGACCACGTGTCCTCCGCCCTCGCCGCCCTCGACGAGCCGGCGCTCGATCCGGTCGGGGTCCGCGAGCTGACCCAGATGGCGTACCAGATCGCCTGGCGCGAGGCATGACCCCGTCCGCTTCGCCGACCACCCCACCCGACCTTTGGGAAACTGTGCACAGTTGCCGCGAGAACCCTGCTGAAATGTCGCCAAACCAGGAAACTGGGCACAGTTTCCTCGATGTGGGGGCGAGGGGTTGCCCATGAGTCGGGTCGTCGTCATCGGGGCCGGGCTGGCCGGGCTGGCCGCCGCCTGCCACCTGACCGGCCGGGGCTTCGACGTCACGGTGGTCGAGCGGGAATCGGTCCCGGGCGGTCGGGCGGGCCAGCTCAGTCGCGACGGGTTCACCTTCGACACCGGGCCGACCGTCCTCACGATGCGCAATCTCGTCGCGGACGCGCTCGCGGCGGTGGAGGCCGACATCGACACCTGCCTGCCGATGCGGCGTCTCGACCCCGCGTACCGGGCCCGGTTCGACGACGGCAGCACCATCCACATCAGGCACGGCCGGGCCGCGATGCGACAGGAGATCGCCGGGACCTGCGGTCCGGCGGACGCGGCGGCGTTCGACGGTTTCGTGGACTGGCTCACCGAGTTGTACGAGATCGAGGTGCCGCACTTCATCGCGCGGAATTTCGACTCACCGCTCGACCTGCTTGCCAACCCGCTCGCCGCCGCGAAGCTGATCAAACTCGGCGGCTTCGGGAAGTTGGGGGCGGCGGTGCGGCGCCGGTTCGACGATCCGCGGCTGCACCGGCTGTTCAGCTTCCAGGCCATGTACGCCGGACTGGCGCCGGACGAGGCCCTCGCGATCTACGCCGTGATCACGTACATGGACAGCATCGAGGGGGTCTGGTTCCCCGACGGCGGCATGCACGCCCTGCCCACGGCGATGGCGGCGGCGGTGGAGAAGGCCGGCGCGACGCTGCGGTACGGCGACCACCGTCACCGAGATCCTGCGCCGGTCCGACAACGCCGGCGTGGCCGGGGTGGTGCTCGACGACGGCGACCAGGTGATGGCCGACGCCGTGGTCTGCACCCTGGACCTACCGGTCGCGTACGAGCGGCTGTTGCCCGATCTGCGGCCGCCACGAGCGGTGCGGCAAGGGGAAGTACTCCCCCTCGGCGGTGGTCTGGCACGTCGGGGTCCGCGGCGTACCCGAGCCGGAGGTCGGCCACCACAACATCCACTTCGGCCGCCAGTGGTCGGAGGCGTTCGACGCTCTGCTCAAGCGCGGCGAGTTGATGCCCGAACCGTCCCGGCTGGTGACGGTGCCCTCCCTGCGACGATCCGTCGCTGGCCCCGGCGGGCTGCTCGACGCTGTTCGTGCTGGAGCCCGTACCCAATTTGGGCGGCCGGATCGACTGGACCCGGGAGACCGGACCGATGCGCGATCGGTTGCACGCTTTCCTGGTGCAGGAGGGCTATCCGGCCGAGGTGGTCACCGAGGAGATCGTCACCCCGCTGGACTGGGAGCGGCAGGGAATGGCCGCCGGGACGCCCTTCGCGCTGGCCCACACCTTCGCCCAGACCGGCCCGTTCCGGCCGCCCAATGTGGAGCGGAAGGTGCCCGGACTGATCTTCGCCGGGTCCGGCACAGTGCCCGGCGTGGGCGTGCCGATGGTGTTGATCTCGGGCAAGCTCGCGGCGGACCGGGTCTCGGCGTACCTGCCCGGCCGCGGGGCCTAGGGTTCCGGCATGGGACCTCGCATGGCTGATCCGGAGCGGCTGGATCCGCACCTGCGCGCCGGCTACCGCGCCTGCGCCAAGCTCACCTGGCGGCACGGCACCACGTACTACTGGGGTGCGGCCCTGCTGCCCCGGCGGCGGCGCCGGCACGTGTACGCCGTCTACGCGCTCTGCCGGCTGGCCGACGACATCGTCGACCTGCCGGAATCGATCCGGAGTGGGAGAGCTCCTGGGCCCTCGACAGGCTCAGGGCACGGCCACGAGCGCAGCGGCTGCAGGGGTTCGCGGCCGCGTTCCGGGCGGCGCTGGCGGCGGGCGGCAGCGACGATCCGGTGCTGGCGGCTGTGGCCCACACGGTGCGAACCTGCGAGATCGACCCGGAGTGCTTCGACCGGTTCTTCGCCGCGATGGCGATGGACCTCACGACCACGTCCTACGAGACCTGGGACGACCTCTGCGGCTACATGGAGGGGTCGGCGGCGGTGATCGGGGAGATGATGCTGCCCGTCCTGGAGCCGCGCGACCCGGCCGCGAAGGAGCCGGCGCGCTCCCTCGGGCTGGCCTTCCAGCTCACCAACTTCCTCCGCGACGTGGACGAGGACCTCGACCGCGGGCGGGTGTACGTGCCGCAGCAGGACCTGCGCCGGTTCGGCGTGGACCTGACGCAGCGTCGGGTGACGCCGCAGTGGCGGGCCTGCCTGGCGTACGAGATCGCCCGCAACCGCGAGCTGTACGCTCACGCCGATCTCGGGATCGCGATGTTGCCCCCGCGGTCGGCGCGCTGCGTCGGAGCGGCACGGGTGCTGTACGCGCAGATCCTGGACCGCATCGAAGCTGCCGACTACGACGTCTTCAGCCATCGGGCGGCCGTGCCCACGGTCCGCAAGGCCCTGACGGCCGCACGCATCATGGTGGCCGGACCCCCGCGACGACCGGCGAGCCCGGCCAGGCTCAGCGAAGGGATGACCAGATGACTTTGCGGACCCGCCCGGACTCGGTGCCCGAGCGGCTCACCTTCTCCGAACAGGTGCGGAAACGGATCCCCATCGAACGGATCCCGCAGCCGCGGGAGAACAGGATGACGTCGTCGTGGCGGCAGGCCAAGCCGACCCGGATCGCCGCGGCCCTCGCGGCCTCGCAGGCCCAGAACTCCGGCGGCTGGTTCGTGGCCGGCCGAAGCGGTGACGTCCCGACCGCCGAGTCGGTGACCCGGACCATCGCCGGTCGCGAGGTGGTGTTCTGGCGCAACACCGCCGGCGAACTCGTCGCCGGGCCGGGTGCCTGCCCGCACCTCGGCGCTCTGCTGGACCGCTGCCCGGTGCTGGACGGCACCCTGTACTGCCGCTGGCACGGGCTCGCACTGACCCAGAACGGCGATCGGACCTGGCAGCCGTACGCCGCCTGGGACGACGGGGTGCTGCTCTGGATCCGGCTGCCGACCGAGGGCGAGACCCCGACCGAGCGTCCCGCGCTGCCGCCGCGACCGCCGCTGGACGGGTCGGTGTCCGCCGTCATGGTCGAGCCGGGAACCTGCCAGCCGGAGGACGTGATCGCCAACCGGCTGGACCCGTGGCACGGCGCGTGGTTCCACCCGTACGCGTTCTCCCATCTGACTGTCGACGACGGCGCCAGCGACGTGCACCGGCTGGTGGTGGACGTGACGTTCCGGCTGAGCCGCACCTGGGGCGTACCGGTGCGGGCCGAGTTCAGCTGCCCCGACACCCGGACCATCGTGATGCGGATCGTCGAGGGCGAGGGCACCGGCAGTGTCGTGGAGACCCACGCCACCCCGACGGGGGCCGACGAGCAGGGCCGGCCGATCACGATGGTCACGGAGGCCACGATCGCGTACTCCGACCGGCCGGGCTTCTCGGTCGCGCGCTGGTTGAGCCCGGTGTTGCGGCCCTCGATCGTACGGACCGCCAAGCGGCTCTGGGTGGACGATCTCGCCTACGCCGAGCGGCGCTACGAGCTGCGGATGCGCGGCGAGTACCCCGGCTGATCCGATCGGGTCCGCCCGCGCAGCGATCGCCGGGCCGCCCATCGGGTGACGGCGTGCCGGCCCGCCATCGGCACCGTCCAGAGGTCGTGCCCGGCCAAGCCCCAACCGCCCAGCAGGGCGTTGGCGGCGAGGAAGCCGGTCGTCGCAGCCCGCTCCATCAGCGCCACCGGATAGTCGCAGCGGATCCCGTCCCCGGCCAGCACCAGCTGCGGGTACGGGGTTACCACGCCCGGACGCAACTGCCAGGGCTCGGTGGACACCAGCGGGCAGTCGGCGCGGACGAGCCACTCCTCCGCCACGACGGCCGCATCGCGGGTCTCCGGGCAGATCCGGGTCAACTCGGCCCGCAGCCGATCCCGGAGGACTCCTTCGTCCACCGGCTCCGCCAAGGCGTACGCGTGCAGCTCCAGGACGGACCCGCCACTGGCCCGCGCCCACTTCGCGGCGCCCGCCTCGAAGCGCTCCAGCACGGACACGTTGTCCAGCGGCCCGAATCCACTCGTGCCCGACGAACGCCGGCCGCTCGGTCGCGACGGCTCGGTCGAGCCAGATCCGCCAGACGGCGAAGGGCGGCGCGTTCCGGGTCGCGGCCACCCGTTCGCCGAACTCCTCGGCGTCCGGCCGCGCCGTCTTGGCCGGACGCCGAACCGAGCAGCTGCCGGGTCGCGGCGGGGTCGGTCGCGAGCACCAGCGCGTCGCCGGACAGCCACTCCCCGGTCGCCAGCCGCAACGACGCCGAACCCGACGGGCCGGCCCCGCCCAGCGCGATCTCCTCGACCCGCGTCGAGGTCGCCGACCTCGACCCCGTACCGGTGCAGGTAGCGCCCCAACGGAGCCCACAAGGCGGTGTCGTAGTCGTCGTGCGGGGACGTCGAAGAGCAGGCCCTCGGCGGATCCGAGGAAGTAGGTGTGGAACATCGCCACCAGCTCGCCGGCGGAGAAGTCCCGGGGGTCGGCGAAGAAGCTCCGCGCGAACACCTCCAGCGCCAGATGCCGGGCCGCCTCCGGAAACCGCAGCCGGTCCAGGAACGCCGCGGCGCTCTCCCCGTCGTAGCGGGAGAAGGTCTCCGGGAACGCGACGTCGAGCAACTCCATGGCAGCCGCGACGTCGACCCGGCGCAGATCGCCGGCCGTGAAGCTCGGACTCTGGGCCACGAAGGCCGCGATGCTCAGCGGTGGCGTCCGGGGAATGTTGGTGAACGAATCTCGCGCTCCGGAGGCCGCGATCAGCGGATAGTCCCGGATGGGTACGAGCCGCTGTAATCCCGGATCGGCGCGGCGCAACAGCCCGCGGAGGTTGTAGTACTGCCGGAAGAAGGCGTGGAAGCCCCGGCTCATGGTCCGCCCCGGTCCGACTCCCGAGGCGAGCGGCCAAGCCCCGACTCGGCCGCCGAGTTGCGGTTCGGCCTCCAGCAGCGTGACCCGGACGCCGCGCTCGGCCAGCCCGGTCGCCGCGGCCAGCCCGGCGATGCCGCCCCCCACCACCAGCACGTGCCGATCCGTCGCCCCGGCCGGCCGATCCGCGACCGGCCCGCGATGGCGCACCGCGCGCCGATCCAGCCCAGGCGTCCACCGCTCCCGGCGGAGCTGCGGCCGACTCCTCACGCGGATGCGGATGCGCGGCGGGCCCGGAACGAGTGCAGCACCCCGCGCTGCCAGCCGGGCACCGTACGGACCTCGACGTCGACGAACCCGGCGTCGTACAGCCGTTCGGCGAACACCTCGACGGAGTCGAAGTCGAGCACGCTGCGCCACAGGTAGCGATACAGCGACGTCTCCCGGGTGAGCAGCCAACTCAGCGGGATGACCACACCCCAGCAGACCGCCGTCCAGATCATCCGGGCGCGCCGGGAACCGGCCACCGAGTACTCCTGCACCACCACCGATCCGCCCGGGGCAAGCAGCTCGTACGTGGCCTTGAGCACCTTGTCGCGATCCGGCACGTTGCGGAACAGGTACGCGGCGAAGACGCCGTCGACCAGTTCGGTGAGGCCCCAGTCGGCGCGGGCGGCGGACAGGTCCTCGGCCAGCCGGTGCTCGAAGCGGACCCCGGCCGGCCAGATCTTGCTGCGCGCCTGCTCGAGCATGCCGATCGACCCGTCCACCCCGATCAGCCGGATCGAGCGGCGACGGCGCCGCATCGCCGTGACCAGCGCTCGGGTCGACGCCCCGGAGCCACAACCGAGATCGACCAGTTGCGCCGGTCCAGGGCCGGCCGCGGGCCGTGCGGGGAGCTGCTCGGCCAGGGCGTCGGCCGCCGACCGCAGATGACGGTGGTAGCCGGGATTGAGCGCGACCATGACGTCATAACTCGCAGCGACCTCGTCGAAGGCCTCGGGCACGTCTACGGCCGTTTGTGTCACGCCCGCCCTCCTGATCCGCCACTTGATCTGTCTTTTGATCCGTCACTTGATCCGCCATGCATCTTGGCCCGCCGGTCCAACATCCTGCGCCAGCCGAGGATGGTCAGGGTCACCATCGCGAACCCGAATCCGAAGTCCTCGACGGGAATGTCCCACGGCGCACGAATGCCGATCATTTCAGACGGGTTGTAGATCACGATGGGATCCCGCAACTTCGTGAGCCAGCCGTCCACGGGAATCTGGAAGGCGAAGACGATCAGCATGGTCACCCAGTACTGCGCTGTGCGGAAGATTCCGGTCCGCAGCACGAAGATCTCGAGGGCGACGGTGCCGATCACCGCGATCACCGTCAGCAGCGTGTACTCGGGCACGTACCCGTTCATCTGGGTTCTCCGCGGTCGGGTTGCGCCTGGCTGCCGCGGCCGGATCGCGCGGCCGAAAGCCGGGACAGCACCGTGCCGACTGCCTCGTAGGTGAGCAGACCGCACAACGGGATGACCACGAAGAAGACGAGCTCCTCGATCGGCATGGCGAATGGCAGTTGCAGCCCGGTGACGTAGTTCGGGTTGTAGCTCCAGTGGTTGCGGGCGATCCCGACGATGTCCCAGACGGAAAACACGAACACCACCGGCAACAAGGCGATCAGGGCCAGCCGGAACCGGCGATAGACCCGGGCCCGCAACACCCACTCCAGCGGCAGCGTGACCACCAGGCAGCCCAGCATCAGCAGCAGATATTGGTAGCTGATGGCAAGTCCTCCTTGTGGTTCACGGCTGGTCCGTCGCGCCGAAAACTGCGGCCGTGCTCGACGTTTTGTTCCGCCAGGTCACGACCTTGGCCCCAATCGTTGCAATAAGCTCAGGGGTCAGTAAATGTTGGCGCATTTTCAACCAAACCGTTTCAGTTGAGCGATTACGCTTCCGGCATGCCAACTGCGCACGCCCTGGAGGGGGCGCGACGCAGTGGAGGATCGGGGGATCTACGCCACGGCAACCTCGCCCACATCCTTCGCTACGTCAGAGACCACGGACCCTGTAGCCGCCATGACATCGCTCATGGTTGCGGCCTCGGGGTGTCAACCTTGACCGATCTCATCAACGAATTGCGGAACCGACGTCTGGTGCGCGAGTTGGATCCGGTCCGACGGCCGGCGGCCGGCCGCCCGACGCGACCGATCACGCTCGACGGCGAGCCCTGGGCGGTGATGGGGGTCCACATCGCGATCGACGCGGTCGAGGTGGTCCTCGCCTCCGTCGGCGGCGAGAAGCTGTGGCAGGAGACGATCCCGGTCGATCTACGCAACCTGGAGGCTGCCGAGGGGTACCAGATCGTCGCCGGTATCTTGACCAAGCAGATCCAGCGGCTGAACGGGAACCGCGAGCTGGTCTCGGTCGAGGTGGGTATGGCGGGCTTCGTGTCCCGCGACCGCGGCTCGGTGTGCTCGGCCCGCGAGTTCGGCTGGGAGGACGTACCGCTGCGCTCCTGGCTGGAGCGGACGCTCTGGGAGGCCGGGGTCATCAACCCGGTCCACGTCGGGGTCGCCAACGACTGCCAGCTGGCGGCGCTGTACGCGGCCCGGGTCGAGGTGCGGCTGCCCAACGACCTCGTGGCGGTCTACTTCGGCGGACTGCGCAACCTCGGCAGCGGGGTGCTGATCGACGGCGAGATCTTCGGCGGCGCCCACGGCGGGGCCGGCGACCTCGGGCACGTCAACGTCGCGATCGAAGGCGGCGTCTGCTGGTGCGGTCGCAGCAGTTGTCTTCAGATGGCCGTCTCACCGGTCGCCCTGCTCACCCGCGGCGCGCTGTTGCCACCCGCGGGAGCCGCGCAGATGGTTGACGAGCGTCCCTGGGAGGCGTTGACCCTGATCGCCGACGCGGCCGCGGGCGGGGACCGGCGCGTGCTCGACACCCTGGCCAGCGCCGGCGACACCCTCGGCACCGTCCTCGACGACCTGCTCGGCAGCCTGAATCCGCATGCCGCCATCCTCGGCGGCTATCTCGGGAAGCTCTCGCCGTACCTGATGCCGAGCCTGGAGGACCGACTCGCCAGCCGGATCGCCAATCCGGCCTACTCCGCGACCCGGGTCGTGGCCTTGGAGGAGACCGCGGCGCGCGTCGTCGGAGGCGCGGTCCTCGCGGCCCGCGACGAAGTCCTGGCCGAACCGCTGCACCTGACCCGGATCGCCGCCTAGCGGCATCGTCGGTCGCGCGGTCGGCTGTCTCTCCTATGCTGACGCGTGATGGCCGAGCCGCGGCATGCAGCGACTCCGACGCGGCGACCCGCGCCGGGGAACTTGCCGCTGCCGACGCGGATCCCGGCGCGGGTCCCGGCGGCCGTGCTGGGGATGCTGGCCTTCGGCCTGCTCCTGGTGCTGGCGGCAGCCGTACGCGTCGACTGGACCCTCACCAACCGGTTCAACCCGCTGGACGGGGCCCGAAACTTCACTCCGACTCCGTTGCCGATGGCGACGGCGTCGGACCTCGAGCAACCCGAGGTGACCACCCTGGCCTGGGCGGGTCCCGTCTTCGCGGTGTTGGTGGTCGCGGCGGCCGCGGTCCTGGTCGCGATGCTCGTCCGGAAGCTCTGGCGGGCCCGGCCGCAGCGCCGGGTGCAGCCGTCGGCCGAGAGCCCCGCGCTGCCGGCGGGCGCCGTGTCGGTCGAGGCCCAGGCCGAGGCTCTGCGCCGCGGTGCGTTGACCGCCCTGGAGATCCTGGACGAGACTGGCCGACCCGGAGGACGCCGTGATCCGCTCCTGGTTGGCGTTGGAGCAGGCCGCCGAGTCGTCGGGTGCCCCGCGCCGACCCGCCGACAGTCCGACCGAGTTCGCGCGCGGTCTGCTGGCGAGCACCGGTGCCGACGCCGAAGCGGTCCGGACGTTGTTGCACCTCTACCACCGGGCGCGGTTCTCCAGCCACCCGGTCGGCATTGACCGAGGTCAAGCAGGCCCGCGGCTGCGTCCTCGCGCTGAGTCGCAGCCTGGCCGGTTACGAGAACGCCCTCCGCCGCAGCGTCGGGAATGGCCGCAGCGTCGGGAATGATCGAGGCGCCGGCGCACCGCGAGGATCGGCGTGAGCGCCGACCGCGGCCCCGGCCTGTCGATCCGGGGCCTCCTGCTCAGCACCGTGGCCCTCGGCGCGGTGACGGCCCTCGGCTGGCTGTTCGGCTTGGCCTGGCCGCTGGCCCTGCTGGTGGCGCTCGGACTGGTCGCCGTCCTCGGACTGCGCCGGATCCCGGCCACCAACCCGCAAGAGAGTTGGCCCCCGCCGCCCGAGGCGGGATCAGACCGCGGAGTCCGCCGCGAGGTCACCCGGCTGTCGTGGAGTCTGCACGGTTACGAGTCGCGGGTCGAGCGGCCCTCACTCATCCGGTTGCGCGCCGCCGCCGAGCGTCGGCTGGCCCAGCGCGGCCTGCGGCTGGGCAACCCGACCGACGAAGCCGGCTGCCGGGCGCTGCTCGGACCGCTGGCCCATCGGGTGCTGTCCGCCGGGCCCCGGGCCCACGTCACCTTCGACGAGTTCGCCGCCTCGTTGACCGTCCTGGAGAGCCTTGGCGAAGAGTTCCAGGAACGACCATGAGCACATCGACCGCGCTGCCGGTCGCGGACGTGTCGCGGCTCGGCCAGGCGGTGCTCGCCGAGGTCGCCACGGTGGTGGTCGGGATGCGCAGCGCGCTCGAGATCGCCCTCGCGGCCATCCTGGCCGGCGGACACGTGCTGTTCGAGGACGTACCCGGCCTGGGCAAGACCCTCGCGGCCCGCAGCCTGGCGACCACCCTCGGCCTGGACTTCCGGCGGCTGCAGTGCACCCCCGACCTGCTGCCGGCCGACATCACCGGCTCGTACGTGTTCGACCCGGCCGAGGGCCGGTTCGCCTTCCGGCCCGGTCCCGTCTTCACCGGGCTGCTGCTTGCGGACGAGATCAACCGCACCGCGCCGAAGACCCAGTCCGCGCTGCTCGAGGCGATGGCGGAGCGGCAGGTCACGGTCGAGGGCACCAGCTTCACCCTGGATCAGCCGTTCCATGTGCTGGCGACTTCGAACCCGGTGGAGTACGAGGGCACCTATCCACTGCCGGAGGCCCAGCTCGACCGGTTCATGGTCCGGCTGGCCGTCGGCTACCCCGACCGGGCCGCCGAGGCCGATGTGCTGCACCGCCGACTCGACCGGCGGCGCGAGGAGGCCGCGGTCCGGGCCGTCGTCGACGCTGCCACGGTCCGCAGATGCAGGCCGGGATCGAGACGGTGGCGGTCGATCCCGACATCGTGGCCTACTGCGTCGCCCTCGCCGCCGGCACCCGGGCCCACCCCGCCGTCGAGGTCGGGGCTTCGCCGCGCGGCTCGCTGGCCCTCCTGCTGGTCTCCCGGGCCCGCTCGGTCCTCGCCGGGCGGGACTTCGTACTGCCGGAGGACGTGAAGGCGGTCGCCGTCAGCGCCCTTGCGCACCGGATCACCCTCACCCCGCAGACCTGGGCGACGGGGGTCCAGGCCAAGGACGTGATCGCGACCGTGCTGGCCCAGGTCCCCGGCCCCGCCGCGGTACCCGACCACCAGCATGACGTGGCGGTTGGCGTCGCCGCTGGTGGCGTGGGGCGTGGCCGGGGTCGTCGTCTCGGCCATCGGGGTGCTGGGCGGCCGGCCTGGTGTCGCAGTCCTGGGTCTGCCCCTGTTGCTCGCTATCGGCTGGGCGACCGGTCGCCAACCCCCGCCGCCGTCGGCGCCTCGACTCCGCGGCACCGACCAACCGGCCCGCAGCGGCCGGTTGCACGCCTCGATCGTGATCGACCGCCGAACCGGACCCGGTGCTGGTGGGACTCCGAGTGAGCGCACCCGGCCACCGGTCCGCCGAGGCCCTGCTCCGCGCCCCGGTCGGCGAACCGGACGCCACCGCGACCCGCACCGTCGACGTCAGCATGGGTTCGGTGCGTACGGGTCGGCGGGAGTTGTTCTGGCTGGATCACCGCTTCACCTCCGCGGACGGGTTGCTCTCCACACGCCGCGGAGTCCGGTCCGCCCCTGACGGTCACCGTGCTGCCCGGGCTCCGACCGCTCCGCGAACTGCCGATGCCGTTCCGGCTGCACGGGCTGACCGGACCGCATCGCTCCCGCCGGGTCGGGGACGAGGCCGAACTCCGCGACGTGGCGCCGTTCTCCCCCGGCGACCGGACCCGGCGGATCGACTGGCGGGTCACGAGTCGGCTCAACACCGGTCCGCCCCTCACAGTCGGCACCCGCAACCGGATCTCGCAGCTGTACGTCCGCCGCAGCTTCGCCAGCGCCGACGCCACCGTGATGCTGGTGATCGATTCCCGGGACCAGGTCGGGCCGCGGCTGCTCACCTGGGGCGACTCGAGCACGCTCCGCGAGGACGAGGCCACGTCGTTGGACATCGCCCGCTCCGCGGCGGCTTCGCTGGCCGATCGCTATCTCGCCGGTGGTGACCGGGTCGGCCTCGAGGACCTGGGCCGCTTGCGCCGGCCGGTACCGCCGGGGGCCGGGCGGCAGCAGCAGCGTCGGCTGCTGCAACGACTCGCGCTCGCCGAGCCCGAGGGCGAACCGACGCCGCGGCGCCGGGTGCCGCGGTTGCCGTCGGGATGCCTGATCCTGATGCTCTCGACCTTTTTCGACGACGACCCCGCCGACATGGCCCTGGCCTGGCGCGCCGCCGGCCACCGGGTGCTGGCGGTGGACACCCTGCCACCGCTGAATGTCACCGGGGCCACGCCGCGGCTGATGGCCGCGTTCCGGCTGGTGGCGATGGAACGGGAGGACCGACTCGCAGCGCTGCGGCGGGCCGGCATCGGTTCCTTCGGTTGGGCGTCGGATCCGGCGTCCGATCCCGCCCTCGTCCTCACCCGGATCGCGCGCACCCGGGAGGGAGGATGACCGCGCGGAGCGTGCGGGCCTGGCTGACCGCCTGGTCGACCGCCTGGTTGACGGCGTACGTGCCGGTGTTCCGCCGGCATCGCCCGCGGGTGGCACTGGCCTTGGGGGCCTGGCTGCCGGGCTGGGTACTCCGCCTCACGCTGGCTACGTCGGTACCGGCGCTGGCGAGCCTGGTCGGCGGCGGCTCGATCGCGTGGTTCGTGGTGGCGCTGCTCGCCGTCGCAGTTCTCGGCTGGCCGTCGGGCGCCGCTCCGGGTGCGGTGGTGGTCTTCCTGGCCCTGTTGGCGGCCACTCGGCCCGAGTCGCCGGCGCCGCTGGCGGTCGCGGCCCTGCTGGCCGGCCTGCCGGCCCTGGTGCAATTCGGTGCGCTGATCGGCCGAGCCGGCTGGTCCGCCCGGATCGAGCTGGCCGTCCTGGTCGTACCCCTCCCCCGCTTCTTGGTCATCCAGGCCGTCGTCCAGCCGCTGGCTCTGGTCGGCGGCTGGATCGCCGGCCAGGACGTGCTCGCCGGACCCGGCTGGATCCTGCTGCCGATCCTGGCCGGGCTGGGCCTCGGCGTGATCAGTTACGGGTGGCTGCCAAGACTGCGGCCGCGAGCGGACTGAGCGGACCCGCTCACACGATGCTGAGGCCGATGGTGCCGGGCAGCAGTCCGTTCGTGGACACCTGGTCGGTCCCGGCCAAGGTGTCGACCACCAGCTGGTCCAAGGTCCCGTCGGTGTGCCGGATCCGCGGCGACCAGGCGAGGCCCTGGGCCGAGAAGTAGTCGGTGTCGCCGATCAGGGCAACCTGGTCGGCGCCGTTGGTGAGGTCGAGTCGGACGCGGTCGGCCTCGCCGTCGCCGGCTCCGCCGACGGTCGCACCGAGGTCGGCGACGATCTCGTACAACGGGGTGCCGGACACATTGCGGATGGCGATCGAATCGGCTCCCCGGAGCGGGTGCAGGCTGAGACGTTCGACGTCGCCCAGGTCCAGCACGTCGTCGTTGCGGACCACCCGGTTGCGGCTGCCGGCCGCGGAGACCTCGATCTGGTCCACCGCGGCGTCGCCGACCAGGAACACCACGTCACTGCCACTCCCACCCTCGACGATGTCGTCGCCGTCACCGGCCGACCACGAGGTGGTGTCCTGATCCGGTCCGAGGAGGAGGACGTCAGCACCTCCGTGACCGATCACCTGGTCGTTTCCCTCGCCGCCGATCAGCTGCTCCCGCCCGTCGCCGCCGCTGATCTGGTCCGACCCGTCTCCGCCGTCCAGGACCAGCTCGGTCAGCGCGTCGAGGTCGGCGGTGGCGCGGAGCAGGTCGCCGCCGCCGAGACCGTTGACGACCGTGTGCTCGGCCGTCGCGTCGAAGGCGGCTCCGGACTTGTTCACCTGGACCCGGTCGTCCGACTTCGACACCGCGATGTCGTCGTAACCGGAGGTTCCGTTGGCTGTCACCGTGTCGTCGCCGTGGCCACCGTCCAGCCGGACCTTCAGCAGCGCCCCCGCAGCCGGGTCGGCCGTCAGTCGGTCGTCGCCGAGATCGGCGTCCACGACCAGCCGGTCGACGAACCAGTCGGCTCCGAAAACACGGACCCTACGAGGCCCGGCGCTCACCTCGACCGCGCCGCCCTCCCGGCCCACCGCGATCGCGTCGGCGGCGGCGGTCCCTGCGACCTCGATCTGATCGGGCCAGCCGTCGGTCGGGCCACCGCCGCTCGCGTCCAGATCGAGGTCGACCGCCGTTGCGGCGGTACCGCTCAGATCGTTCACGACCACGGTGTCCGATCCGGCCCCGGGCCGCACCGTCCACTGCTCGACGCCGGCGGTGTCCGCCGCACCGGGCTGACCCGGCCGGAACAGCCGCAGCCGGGACCCGTTGGCCGCGATCTCGACATGGTCGGCCGCCACCGTCCCGTCGGCCGCGATCCGGTCGTTGCCGGTCTGCCCCTCGATCACGTCGGTACCGTGGCCCGGAGCCCAGACCGCCTGGTCATCGCCGCTGCCGAGCAAGATCTGGTCGTTGCCACCGCGCCCGTCCACGAGGTCGGAACCGGCCCCGGCCAGGACGACCTCCTCGCCGATTCCGCCGCTGAGGGTGTCGTCGCCCTCGCCACCGTCGATCGTGACGGGGATCGTTTGGGCCACGGCGCCGTAGCGGTCGTCCACCGTAGCCCGGTCGGCACCGGCCGCGGTCGTGATGCTGATGCGCTGCACCGTCGGCCGGCGGAAGGTGAACTCCGGGGCCCGACTGAGGCCGGTTTGGACCTCGATCAGCTGATCGTTGCCCGGCCGGAGCCGGACGATGATCGAGTCGTCGCGTTCGCTCCCGACGATCCGTAGGTCGCCGTCGACGACCGTGGCCGTGACCCCGCTGCTCACCGCGTACGCGGGAGCGGGAGTCAGCGATGGGGTCGCGACGGCGAGCGCGAGGGTGGTGAGGACGGGCCCGACGACGGTCCGGATGCGGACCGGTGCAGATGAGCAGCGCATGCCACCACCGTGCCGAGCCGCCGACCGCCAGACATCCGTGCCGACTACCGATCTCCGGCGGAGGCTTACCGAGGCCGAGTCAGCCCCGCTGGGCGTACAGGGCGGCGACCACCCGCTCGATCAACGCGTACGGGATCGGGCGGGCCAGGGGGAACTTGAGGGTGCCCTCGCCCGACCGGTACGGCGCCAGCTCCTCCTGCAATGCCTCGTCGTCGGGCACCGGATAGACGGCCAGGTGCGCCTTCCAACCGGCCAGGTGCGCCACCCGCCGACCCCCGACGGCAACCGTCGGCATCTGGTAGCTGATCACCAGCTCGGAGTCGGGCACGGCCCGCTGAGCATGCCCGAGGGCGACCTCCAGCGGTTCCCGAACGTCCTCGTTCAGCGACCCGAGGTACTCCTCGACGGTGCTGAACTTCGCGGCCATCAATGCTCGCTTCCGCTGCTCTGGAGTCGTCTCCGCCGCACTCTAGTGCCCGGCGGACCCGGCGAACGTCACGCCGGTTAGTTTGATCAAGCATCTATACAACCGGCGCCGGCTGCGACAACCTGGCATCGAGACCCAGCCGGGTCTCGACGCCGCCCGGGCGGCGCCTCAAGAGTTCCGGAGGCGGCTATGCAATTGAAGGACCTCTTCATCACCCGCGACGTGACCGACATGATCGCGGAGACCAAGGGCGAGGGCGAATCGCTCAAGAAGTCGATGGGGCCGGTCGCCCTGACCGCCCTCGGGGTGGGTGCGATCATCGGCACCGGCATCTTCGTGGTCATCGGCGAGGGGGCCTCGATCGCCGGCCCCGCCCTGGTGATCTCCTTCATCCTGGCCGCGGTCACCTGCGCGTTCTCCGCCCTCTCCTACGCCGAGCTGTCCTCCAGCGTGCCGGTCTCCGGCAGCGCGTACACCTTCTCCTACGCCACCATGGGTGAGCTGATCGCGTTCATCATCGGCTGGGATCTGATCTTGGAGTACGGCGTCTCGGTAGCCGCGGTCGCGGTCGGCTGGGGCGGCAACGTCAACGAGTTCCTCGAAGCGGCCTTCGGGATCGCCCTGCCCGACGCCATCTCGAAGTCGCCCGCCGACGGCGGCGTGTTCAACATCCCCGCCGTGTTCATCGTGCTGCTCATCACCTTCCTGCTGGTCCGCGGCACCCGGGAGAGCGCCCGGGTCAATGCGGTCATGGTGGGCATCAAGCTGGTGGTCCTCGCCTTCTTCATCGTGGTCGCGTTCACCGCGTTCAACAGCGACCACTTCGTCCCGTTCGCACCGAACGGGGTGAGCGGGGTGACCGTGGCGGCCGGGGTGATCTTCTTCGCCTACATCGGCTTCGACGCCGTGTCGACCGGCTCGGAGGAGTCCAACAACCCGGGCCGAGATCTGCCGATCGCCGTCATCGGATCGCTGCTGATCTCCACCGTCATCTACGTCCTCGTCGCCATCGCCGCCGTCGGCGTGGCCCCGGTCGAGGTCCTGACCGGCAGCGACGCGCCGTTGGCCGCCGCTCTGCGCGAAGGAGCCGGGATCCCCTGGGCCGGCGCGGTCCTCGCCGCCGGGGCGTTGATCGCGATCACCACCGTCGTGTTGGTGATCATGTACGGCCAGACCCGGATCTTCTTCGCGATGTGCCGCGACGGGCTCTTCCCGCGCCGGCTGGCCAAGGTGCACCCGCGGTTCGGCACGCCGTCGCGGCTGACCATCGGCTTCGGCGTCTTCATCTCGTTGCTGGCCGCGTTCATCCCGCTCGGCGAGATCGTCAAGCTGGTCAACATCGGCACCCTGTTCGCCTTCCTCTTGGTCAACATCGGCGTGATCGTGCTGCGCCGCACCCGCCCCGACATGGAGCGGCCGTTCCGGGTGCCGTGGGTGCCGGTGCTGCCGATCGTCGGCTGCTTGTTCGTCATCGCCTTGATGGTCCAGCTGCCGGGCGAGACCTGGATCCGGTTCGTGGTCTGGCTCGTGATCGGCATGTTGATCTACTTCCTGTACTCCCGTAAGCACAGCCGGTTGCGGCTGGAGCTGGAAGGCAAGGAGGCCGGCCCGAAGTGAGCTCCCCCGAAGTCAGTTCCGACGCCCCCGTGATCGCGGCCTACAAGGGGCCCGCGGGCCGCGACGTACTGAGCCTGGCCAAGGTCTGGTGCCGAACCAGCGGTCGGCCGCTTCGGGTGGTCACCGTCTACCCGAGCAGCTACTTCATCGGGATGGGCCGGACCGACGCCGAGTGGGTCACCTACAACCGGCAGGAGGCCGACGCTCTGCTGCTGGAGGCCCGCGAGATCGTGGCCGACGAAGTCCCGGCCGAGTTCTTGGCGGTCGGCGCCGAGTCTGCGTCCCGCGGCCTGCACGAGGTGATGGACCAGGGCGGTCCGGCCTCAGCCGTGGTGGTCGGTTCGCGGAAGACCCGTGGGGTCCGCCGGACGGCACTTGGCAGCACCGTGGGTCGGCTGCTCCAGGGCGCGCCGGGCCCGGTGACCCTGGTGCCGTGGGACTACGAGATCTCTCCGGCCGACCCGATCGCCAAGGTGGCCGTCGGCTACATCGACACCCCGGACGGCAATGCCGCCTTCGCCGGCGCTTCTCGGCTCGCGGCCGAGCTCAAGGCGACCCTGACGGTGATCAGCGTCGTGCCCGACACCCGCGTCATGCCGTCGATGGGTGAGCCGCATCGGTTCGGCGACGACCAACGACAAGACTTCCGGGACGCGGTCCAAGCCAAGCTGAACGAGCTGGACAAGGACCTGGTGGCCGAGACACGGCTGCTCGAGGGTCCGGTCGTCGACACCCTGGCCGACCTGTTGCCCGATGAGATCGACCTGCTGGTCTGCGGCTCGCGCGGCTACGGACCGGCCCGAAGCGTGCTCCTGGGCGGGGTGTCGTCGCGGTTGCTCCGGCACGCTCGGGTGCCGGTCATGGTCGTCCCTCGCGGCTGAGCGGTCGACCACGTCACTCGCGCAGGTCGGAGAAGTCCGGGTCGTCGGGGTGCGCTCGCCTGGCCCGGCGGCCGACCGGTACGGGGGCCGGTTCGGTCCGCGGACGGCGGAACAGCGTGCCGCCACGCGGCCCGGTGGCCCGGACCACCGCGACGCCGATGGCGGTGGTGAGGGGTACGGCGAGGACCAGCCCGATCGAGCCGACCATCGTCCGGATCAGCTCGCCGGCGAACTGCTCGGTCTGCAGCACCTCCAGAATCGGCCGCTCGTAGATCGCGATCAGCAACAGCACCGGAAGTACGGCGCCGGCGGTGGCGAACGCGATCGTGTAGACGGTGGAGGCGATGTGGTCCCGGCCGATCCGCATGGCCCGGGAGAACAGGTGCGCGGAGTCCGGATCGGAGTCGGCCAGTTCCCACACCGCCGAGGCCTGGGTGATGGTGACGTCGTTCAGCACGCCGAGGCCGGCGATGATGACGGCGACCATGACGACCGAGGTCAGGCTGAGGTCGGGCGCCGCCCCGGCGAGCACGTAGTCGTCCTCGGCGGTGACCCCGGTCAGGTGTGCCCAGCGGGTCGCCAGCCAGGCCATTCCGGCGGTGAGCAGCAACCCGAATTGGGTACCGAGCAGCGCCGTCGTCGTCCGGGCACTGAACCCGTGCGCGGCGTACAGGACGACGAACATGATCGCCGACGAGCCCACGAGGGCGACCAGGACCGGGTTGGATCCGCTGATCAGCGCCGGGAACATGAACGCCACCAGGATGAACGCCGCGAACCCGAGGCCGAGCAGGGACGCGAGGCCACGCCAGCGAGCCACCAGGATCACGGCTGCGGCGAACAGGATCGCGATCACGATCAGCGGCGCCCGGCGCTCGAAGTCGGCGAACTGGTAGTAGGCCGGCTGACCGTCGGCCGGCGGCACCCGGATGAGCTTCACCTGCTGGCCGACCGAAACCCCGGACGCGAAGATCGCGTCGGTCAGTTGGACGTCGACCGACTTGCCCTTCTCGTCCCCCTCCAACACCTCGACGGTGAGATTCGCGCAGCTGCCACTCTCCACCCCCGGTGTCGAGCCGGCCATTCCCTCGCACGACATCTCGGCGATCATCGTGATCCGGCCGGTCGGGTAGCTCACCCCGGGCACGTTCGCGGTGGCGTTGTTGGTGTTGATGTGGGGCGCCAGGTCGCGTGGCCACAGCGCGATCAGGCCGACCAGCGTCCACACCAGGAGGGGGATCACGACGACGATCATGATCCGGAGGGCGCGCCGATGTCGGACGCGTTCGGCCTCGGTGAGGTCGCGGCCGGGCGCATGGCCGTGCTGGGTGCGGCTGGGGGCGGGATTGTGCTCGTGGTTGGGCTCATCGTGGTTGGGCTCATCGTGGTCGGGCCGGGTACTCACAACAGCCGACCCTAATCGGGCGTCGGTCAGCGGGGTCCGCGAGCGGGCGCCGACCTCGATCCGAACGCGTCGAGGAACCGGTTGCGGAACGCGTCCATCCGCCAGACCGGGGCGTCCGGGCTCGGTCGCAGCCCGGGCGACCAGCCCCAGCCCTCGATCCGATCGAGCACGGCGGGGTCGGCGGCCACGATGGTGACCGGCACGTCGTGGCTGGCCGCGTCGCCGGTGACGATCGCGTTCGGCTGGTGGTCGCCGAGGAAGATCAAGACGAGGTTGCGGTCACCGTAGGTCTCGATGTAGGAGATCAGCGACCGCAACGCGTACCCGACGGAGGCGACGTAGTCGGCGCGCACCCGGTTCGGCTCCCGGGTCAAGATCGCCGACGGCGGTTCGTCGACGTCGGCCATGCCGTCGTAGACCGACCCGTCGCCGATCCCGTCCCAGTCGAGCAGCTCCGGGATCGGCGCCCACGGCGCGTGGCTGCTGATGAACTGCAGCTCGGCCATGACGGGCGGCCGGTCGGGGCGGCCGCGCTCCAGGCGCTCGAACGCGGCGAGGGTGTACTGGTCGGGCATGGTCGCCCAGCTGAAGTTGGGCCCCCGATAGCCGAGGGCATGGGAGTCGTAGAAGCGGTCGAAGCCGAAGAAGGCCTGCTCGGGCCAGTCCTTCGTGGTGCCTGGCGACAATCCGACCGTACGCCAGCCGGCCCGGCCGAACGCACGATTGAGGGTGAGTCGATCGGAGCCGATGAGTTGCCGGTACCGCTGCTGGGAGTCGACCCAGGCGCCGGCCAGGAACGACCCGTGGGCCAGCCAACTGCTGCCTCCGAAGGTCGACGACGTGAGGTAGGCGCTGCGGGACTGGTATCCGGCGGACCCGAGTTGCCGGGTGCCATCGTCCAACAGCCGCTGGATGGGGCCGGCCAGGACGGGGTCCTCGACGGCGTCCCGGCCGTAGCTCTCCACGAACGCGAGCACGACGTCGTGGCCCCGCAACGCGGTCAGCAGCCGGTCCGGCGGGGTGGCGGCGTACGGGTCGTCGGCGATCTCGGCCGCGAACCGGTCCCGGTCGGCCAGACTGTCGCGGACGTCCTGGATCCGGCCGGCCGCGACCATCACCCCGTTGGTCGGCGCGATCCCGGCCACGGGCAGCAGCACGACCACCGCCAACGGCAGCGCCAAGCCGGCCACGCTGCCGGGCCGGGCAACGATGGTGCCGGCCAACCGGCGGACGGCCCACGTCAGGGACCAGACCGCGGCTGCGGCGATCACGACCGCGAGCACGACCGCGGCGTTCGCGCCGATCAGCCCGAGGGAGCCGCGGAGGTAGTCGTACCCGTTGCCGAACAGACTCCAGTCGAACAGCAGGTCGAACGGCTGCGCCAGCGCGGCGAAGAAGCCGAGGTCGACGAGTTTGCCGACGGTGACCAGCCCCAGCAGGACCCCCAATCCGGTGGCCAGGCCGGGGCGGACCCGGCCGGGCACCACGATCAAGAGCAGGGCCGCGAGCAGGGCCTCCAGCGGCACGCTGACCAGCATTGCCGGCACCGGCCGGGTGACGATGTTGGGCACCAGCAGCGCGGCCGCGACCAACGCTCCCGCCACCACGGTCGCGACGACCGCCCGCCGCGCCCGGTGCTCGGTCACGGCGTGCCCGGGAAGCGGCTGCGCCAGCCGGCGATGTCATCCAGGCTGACGTTGCCGCCGCAGATCACGAGCGCGACCCGGGCGTCGGCGGGGAGCCGGTCGCGGATCCGCAGCGCGGCGGCCCAGGTGGCCCCGGCGGCCGGCTCGGTCACGAGTCGGGTCGCCTCGGCGAGGACCTCGATGCCGCGGACCGCCTCCTCGTCGTCGATGAGGATGACCTCTTCGACGTGTTGCTGCACCGCGGCCAGCGTCCGGGCGGACACGGTCGGTGCGCCGAGGGTGGTGGCGATCGAGGTGATGGCATCCATGGCCACCGGCTCGCCGACGGCCAGGGCGCGGGACATGGCGTCGGCGCCGCGGGTTTCGACCCCCCAGACTCGCAGTTCGGGATTCCGCGCCTTGAGTGCGATGGACACGCCGGAGATCATCCCGCCACCCCCGATCGAGGCGATCACATCCGTGATCTCGGGGGCGTCGTCGTGCAACTCCAGCGCCAGGGTGGCCTGGCCCGCGATGACCGCCGGGTCGTCGAACGGGTGGATCATCACCTTGCCCGCCTCGACCTCCTGCAGGGCCGCGGCGAAAGCGTCGGCGACCGTCGGCGTGATCCGGACGTCGGCGCCGTCGGCCCGGGCCTGCCGGATCGAGGTGGCCGCGGCGGTGGTGGGCATCACGATGGTGGCGTCGATGCCGAGCGACCGGGCGGCGTACGCCACGGCGAGGCCGTGATTGCCGCCCGACACCGTCACGACGCCGTTGGCGATCTCGTCCGCCGTCAGGTGCTGCATCCGGTTGAAGGCGCCCCGGACCTTGAAGGCGCCGGTGTGCTGAAGCGGCTCGAGCTTCCCCACCACCGGGAACCCGAGGCGCTCCGCCAGCCGGTCCAGCGCGAGCGTGGGCGTTCGGATCACATGCGGCGCGATCGCCGCCGCCGCCTCCTCGATCGTGGCCAGGGTGACCTCGGGCTCGGTCCGGGCGGCGGGGGTCGACGCGGGTGCGACCACCTGGGCCGAGCCTTCGGGAGTTCGTTCAGCCGTCACGTTCTGAGTATCCGACACGCCGGCCGTTGCGGCGTACCCTCGGGTGATGGCCGACGCCGGCGCCATCCGCGCGATGAAGCTGCGCAGCAACCGCTGCGTCGTGATCGGCGTCGTGTTGATGGTCCTGGGCCTGGTGGCTAGCGCCTCCGACGCCGCGCCCGAGTTGCTCGCCACCGTCGCTGCCATCCTCGGTTTCGCTCAGCTCATGTACGGCGTGCATGTCGGCTGGCAGATCTTCTACGACCGGGAGTCCGACGGCCCGGCGAGTTGAGTTCCGCGCTCCTGCCCGGCATTGACACCCGGGGGCTCCGGCGGAAATGTGGACCGCACATCCGGCGACGAAGGGGAAAACGTGAGCAAGGTTGTGCACTTCGAGATTCCGGCCGACGACCTCGCTCGGGCGAAGTCGTTCTACGGTTCGGTGTTCGGTTGGGAACTCTCGACCATGCAGATGCCCGACGGCAGCGACTACACCGGCGCGGTCACGACCGCGGTGGACGAGCAGACCCAGATGCCGCTCGAGCCCGGCGCGATCAACGGGGCACTGACCGAGCGGGCCGGTGGCAACCCGGCCCCGGTGGTCACCATCGACGTGGAGGCCATCGACGACGCGCTGCGCGAGGTCGAGGCCAACGGCGGCGGCACGGTGCTCCCGCGGACCGAGATCCCCGGGATGGGCGCCTTCGCGTACTTCACCGACTCCGAGGGGAACATCGTGGGCCTCTGGGAGACGACCACCTGAGTCGTAGCTCAGGGAACGTCCACGTCCAGGCGGAGCGGCGGCAGGGCGGCGGCGATCTGATCGCGGTCGGGCTCGAGCCACGGCGGCAGCTTCAGCTGGCGACCGAGTTCGAGCAGCGGCTCGTCGACGTCGAAGCCCGGGGCATCGGTGGCGATCTCGAACAGAACCCCGCCGGGCTCGCGGAAATAGATGGACTTGAAGTACTGCCGGTCGAGGATCTGGGTGACCTTGACACCACGATCGGTCAACTCCTGGTGCCAACTGGTCATGGTTTCCAGGTCCGGTGCCCGGAAGGCGACGTGGTGCACCGTGCCGCCGGCCTGGAGACCGAGGTCGTCGATCCCGCCGACGATGTCGACCAGACCCCCGGAGCCACCGCCATCCATCCCGAACCGGGCTCGGTCGCTCGCCTCGCCGGTCACACTCATGCCCAGCAGGTCGGTCAGCATCTCTGCGGACGGGTCGATCAGCCGTTCGGACATGGTGATGGCGTGCAACCCGCGGATGGCGTGCTCGGCCGGGATCTCCGACACCCCGTCCCAGCCGGAGCGGCGGTCCCCCTCCGACGCGACCAAATCGATCACGATGCCGTCCGCGTCGCGGAAGGTGAGCACCTCGTCGTCGGCCCGGCTCCGGGGCGCGTCCGTATCCACGCCGAGCCCCCGCAGTCGCTCGTGCCACCAGCCGAGTGAGGATCCCGGCACGCTGAACGCAGTCGCTGTCGTCATCCCCGCACCCTGACGACCCGCCGACAATCCGGGCCAGGGGAAGAACGTCAGCAGGCTGGATGGGCTGCCGTTTTCGTCGCCGTAGTAGAGGTGGTACGTCTCCGGCGCGTCGAAGTTCACCGTCTGCTTGACCAGCCGGAGTCCGAGGGTGCGGGTGTAGAAATCGACGTTGCGCTGCGGGTCGGTGGCGATCGCGGTCACGTGGTGCAGTCCGTGCGGGCGGATCTCGACCATGAGCGCTGCCTCCTCGGAGCTGACGCCGGGCCGCTGTGCCCCGCGTGCTGCGATCCACCCTACGTTCGCCTTGACCGCCCGAAACGGCCGGTAACGGCTGGTTCCTGGAAGTACCATTCCCACCGTGACGGCGCCGGCGTGGCTGAGCCCGGCCTCGCTCGCCGGGCTGTACCAACCTCAACCCGACAAGCCGCTCGGCGCCCTCGGCGCGATCCGGGTGGCCGGTCGCACCAACCGGCGCGCCCCGCTGTTCTACCTGCTGACCGCCGTGGTCATGCAGCTGTTCCTCGTGCTGCTCGCGGTGCCGCTGCTGCGGATGCTCTACTCGCTGGTCCTGGTCGAGACCGGCCTCGACAGCGTCTCGTACGACGAGATCCTCACGGTGCTGCAGAACCCGGTCGCCGACATCACCCTGTTCGTCCTGGCGTGCGCCGCGGTGGTGGCGATCGTGATCGAGCTGACCACCTTGTTCATCCTGTCGGCGCACCACCAGGCGGGCGACTCGACGTCGTTCCGGCTGGTGCTGCGCCAACTCGGCCGGACCTTGCGCAAGCTGGTGTGCCCCCAGGGCCTACTCGTCGTGGTGTATCTCCTGCTGTTGTTGCCGCTCGGCCAACTCGGGCTCTCTTCGGCCTTGACCAAGCGGGTCGGGGTGCCGCCGTTCGTGTCCGGTGAGTTGTACAAGGGCGCGACCACCAGCGTCGTCTACACCGCGTTCTTGATCCTGCTGATCTATCTCAACCTGCGCCTCATCTTGACCCTCCCGCTGCTGGCCACCACCGACGCGACGGTCTGGCAGGCGTTCCGCACGAGCTGGCGGCTCACCCGCTGGCGCTCGCTGCGGATCGTCGGCATGCTGGTCGCGATCGCGGCGACCGCCTTGCTACCGATCGCGGTGCTGTTCGCGCTGGCGCTGATCCCCACCCTGATCACCGACCGGATCAATCCCGACGCCTCGAGCGTCGTGGCGGCGATCGGGCTGACCATCTGGCAGATCGGGGTCTTCCTGGTCACCGCCCAGCGGACCATCCTGATCATGCAGGGCCTGGTCGCGCTGTTGCGCGACTGGCTGCCCCGGTTGCCGGAGCACCAGCAGCGGGACATCCACGAGATCACGTACTCGGTGCCCACGTCGGTCACCGCCGCCCGGCGCCGGCGGATCTGGCAGGCCGCGGCCGTGGCCACGGTCTTCGCCTTCGTCGGTGGCTGGGCGGTCAACTACGGCACCGTGGTCCGGCTCGCCGAGGCGAACGAGACCGAGATCATCGCGCACCGCGGCTTCGTCGCCGGTGGCGTGGAGAACACGCTGCCGGCCCTGATCGCCGCGCACCAGTCCGGCGCCGACCGGACCGAGTTCGACATCCTGCAGACAAAAGACCTCAAGTTCGTGGTCCTGCACGACTCGAACCTGCAGCGCCTGGCCGGACTGGACCTGAACGTCAAGGACCTGACCCAGGCCGAGCTGATGAAGATCACCGTGCGAGCGGACGGCATGGAGGCCAAGATCCCCTCGTTGGAGCAGTGGATCGCCCTTTCGATCAAGCTCAAGATGCCGCAGTTGCTGGAGGTCAAGCTGCACGGCGGCGAGAGCCCCGACCTGATTCCACGACTGCTGGCGGTGCTCGACAAGTACCGGGTCGCGAGCTTTTACACGTACCACTCGATCAGCCGTGCGGTCGTGGCGGAGCTGAAGCGGCTACGGCCCAAGCTCGTCGTGGGCTTCATCATCCCGATCAACTTCGGCGGGGTGCCCCGGGTGGCCGCGGACTTCCTCGTCGTGGAGCAGGCGTCGTACGACGACGACTTCCGGCAGGCAGCCTGGGGCCGGGGGTACAAGGTGATCGTCTGGACCGTCGACGACGAAGTGGCCCAACGGGGTTATCTCAACGACGGGGTCAACGGGCTGATCACCGACCGGCCCGACCTCGGGGTCCAAGCCCGCGAAGCCATCGAGACATCGGCTGGCCTGTCGGGTCGGCTGCTGGACATGGTCGCGCGTTCGTCGGCGTTCTAGCTGGCCAGGCGCTCCTGCAGGTGCTCCACCGCGAGGCGAATCTGGGCCAGGTCGGCGGGCCGGGCGAGGCTTCGTTCGGCGTCGGCGAGAACGGAGCCGGCAGCCTTGTGCAGGGTGAGCCGGCGATCGGAGTCCGGAGGTAGAACCTCTTCGCAACTGCGCAGCAACCGGATCAGGGCGGAGAGCACGGTCGGGTGCTCGGATCCATACCGGCCGATCATCGAGCCGACGAAGGAGACGTAGTCGCCGAACGTGTTGCCGGGAACCACCACGCTGCCGCGGCCGGCGCCGTCGGTCAAGGAGGCGGTGCCGAGCGGCCGGACCGCGAGGTCGGCGTAGATGGCCGCCAGGTGGTCGATGCTCTGGACGGCCGTGTACGGGTCGTTGACCGCCGCGGACAGCGCCTTGACCGCGATGTCGATGAGCTGCCGGATGCCGAACGCCACGTCTTGCTCGATCGTGCGTTCGAACCCGATCCGGACGTCGCTGTTCACCGCGTCTTCGAACAGTTCTCTGTCCGGGATCGGGTCGGCGGCCGACGACGCCCACACCCAGGCCAAGGTGGTGCCGGCGATGATGTGCTGCCCGACCCGGGTCCGCAGACAGATGGTGACGCCGTGCCGGGCCGCGAGCGGAACCAGCAACTCCGGATGCACCGTCTGCAAGTAGCCGGTGGCGTGACTACGGATCGTCACCGCCCACGCCGGGGCCCGTGGCGCCCGATTGCTGATGCTCGTGTCGACCAGGTGCGACAGCACGCGACGCGTGTTGCGCTCGACCTGCCGCGTGATGGCGTCGATCTGGATGGAGTGCACCAGATGGTCGGCGAAGTAGACAACCATGCCGAGCGTCGCGAAGAGCAGCAGGATCGCCCCGGTGATCGCCAGCCGTGGGTAGTCCTCGGTCCGGGAGCCGGAGGCCAGACCCACGGTGAACAGCCCGGCGGCGCTGTACACAAACGTCGCGATGAAGACGCTCAATACCAGCTGGGTCCCCCGGTCGCGCAGGAAGTTCCTCAGCAGCCTCGGCGAGAACTGGGTCGAGGACAGCTGGAGCGCGACGACGGTGAGCCCGAGGACCAAGGCGATGACCGTCACCACGGTGCCGGTGATCTCGGTCAGCAGGCTGCGGGCGTCGTCGGCCGTGCCCTGGAACACGAATGGATAGAACGGGGAGCCCGGCGGCACCTCGATCTGGGACAGGGCAAAACCGGCGGCCAGCGCGACCAAGGCTGCTGCGCTCGGCAGGACCCACAAAGCTCCACTGGCGTACTCCCGGAGCGCCTCCCAGTCCAACGCGCGGCGACGACGGCGGCGGGACCGGACGGGCGTCCGTCCGGCAGGGCTCATGTCCGCTCAGGCTAACCGCTGTAGCGAGCCCTGACGAGAGGCGAAGTTCCGTACTCTGCGCGTTTTGCTTGCCGCCGGGGCCCGTGACTGGTCACACTCGTGCCTCGACCACTCGACAGTCCCGGCCTCGAGCCGGTAGTGAAGGAGCAGGCGATGTACGCAGGAGAATACGGTGAGGTCCTCTACTACGTCTTGTGGCTGTTCCTCATCTACGGCTTCTACGGGGTCATCATCGAGATGGTCTTCTGCTACGCCCGGGAGTACAAGGGCGTGATCGAGTCCAGATGCGGGCTGCTCTACCTCCCGTTGAGTCCGATCTACGGGTTCGGCGGTGTCGCGGTCAGCCTGATCCTGCTGCAGTGGGTCTCCAATCCGTTCCTGCTCTTCTTCTTCGGCATGGCGATCTGCACCGTCTTGGAGTACGTCGGCAGCTTCGCGATGGAGAAGATCTTCGGATCGGTGTTCTGGGACTACAGCTCCAAACCGCTGAACCTGCACGGCCGGATCTGCCTGGAGTTCGCCATCTATTGGGGCATCCTCGGCCTCCTGCTCATCTACGTGCTGGACCCCACCACGCTCAACGTCGTTGCGGGCTGGCCGCGGCCGGCTGCGGAGTACGTCCTGAACGTGCTGCTCGTCATCACCGGCTTGTCGGTCGCCTTGACGCTGGCGGCGTTTCTGCGCTTCGACCAGAAGGTCGCCTTCTTGAAGGCCAAGCGCGACGGCTTGCCGTTGCCTGACATCGATTCGGCGTTCGGGCGCATCGTCGATCGGCTGGTGCCGGACGTGGTGATGATCAACACCTTCCCGAGGATGAGTCACATCGTCGAGTACATGGAGCTCAGCGGGAAGCCGCGCAAGCTCGTCGTGCTCGACCTGCACCTCGGTACCCCGTCGGAGCTGCACCGCGTCCTGCACGAGCACAAGCAACAGCTGGACCAAGCCGCTTTGGGCCTGCACAGCCCGGCGAAGGGCCCCGACCCTGCCGCGGCCTGACGATCAGGCGGCGAGCCGACGGCCGGCCTCGGTGAGCATCCATGACGGTACGGGTGCGATCAGCCGGACGGTCTCGGTCTCGGTGAGCGGCTGGTTGAACTCGTCGCGCCGCAGCTCCGGGAAATCGGGATCGCCCGGCTGCGCGACCGGAAGCCACCGCTGGATGGTCGCCGTCCCCGCCTCGGTGTCGACGACGATGGGATCGGCGACCTCGGTCGCAACGAAACCGTTCTCGAAGCACCAGTTCCAGTACTCGCGGCGGCGCTCGGCGGGCTGGGCGGACTGCCTGACAATGATGAACATATCTATTCCACGTTTCTGCATGATGTGTGAAGTTCGCTCCGCGGGACCCCCTGCCCCACGAAGCACATCTCTTTGATACCTCCGAAGACGATCGACCGCAGGTACCCGTGCCCGCGACACGCGGTTCGTAACAGAGCTGTTCGGCGCCGAGTGACGGTTGTCACACGCGCGGTCAGCCGGATCACGGGTCGGTGGATCACGGGTCGGGCGACCCGAGCCGACCTTGCTCAGCCCTCCGGGCGGTGGCAGACCGCCTCGACGTTGTTGCCGTCCGGGTCCCGAACGAACGCGCCGAAGTAGTGCTCGTGGTACTCCGGCCACACGCGTGGCTCGTGCAACACCTCCGCGCCCAGCTCGGTCGCGGCGGCGAAGAACGCTGCGACGGCGCCGCGATCCGGGGCCGTGAACGCGATGTGGGACTCCCGGAAACCCTCGCCGCTGTCGAACCGGCCGATCCAGAAGTCGGGGTGGGGCGGCACCCCGTACCCCACGGCAACGCCGAAATCCATCAACCGCTGGCCGCCCAGCGGGGCTAGGACCGCGTCGTAGAAAGCGGAACTCGCGGCGAGGTCAGCACACTGGATGCCGAAGTGATCCATCATGGCTCTATTGTCCGCAAGCCTCCGGATCCGCGTCAGCCGGCGCCCCCATCGATCCTCCAGCTGACATCTAGCTCGGGTCAGGAAGCGTACAGCCGCAGATCGGTGCCGAACCGGTCGCTGATCTCGAGCAGGGTGTCCAGGTCGGGGTGCCGGGCGATGATCATGCCGTCGGAGAGCAGGGTGGCGCGCCAGTCGCGTCGGTGGGCGCCGACCGGGCAGCAGGTCGATCACGCAAATGCTGTCCCGGTAGTCGGCCACCAGCCGATCGAGTCCGTCGATCCGGGTGATGTGCCCGGCGCCTGCGGCCCGCTTGAAGATGCTCGCCGCGTTGTACGGACGTCCCAGCGGCTCGGCCCGCCCGTGCACGACGCCCTCGGCCCACATCCGGAACAGGTCCCCGTCGGTGGCGTAGTTCATCACGTCCACGGTTCGTGCGCCGGGCGGCCGGGCGCCGATCTCGCCGAAGACGACCTCGCCGTCGTCCTTGCGGTACCACTCCATGTGGGTGAAGCCGGCGGTGAACCCCAGCGCCCGCAGCACCTCCCGACCCATCGCGAGACCGCCGGCGAGGTCGTCGCCGGCCAGGTCACGGAGCACCACCGTCTGCGGGCTGATCCACTCGTGGCTGCGGGCCTGCAGCGGCCGCGGCCGGTACCAGGAGATGTTCTCGTGCAGGATCTCCCCGGCGCCGCAGACGGTGTCGTAGGTGAACTCCTCCGCCTCGATGAACTCCTCGACACTGACCACGTCGACGTGGGACATCATCGGCAGCACGTCGGCGAGTTCGGCGGGCGAGTCGACCCGGTACGTGTCCGCCGACCCCGCGCCGGCGATCGGCTTGACGATCAGCGGATAGCCGATCCGCTCCGCCGCCTCGTAGATCCCGGCGACGGTGGTGGAGCTGGCGTGCCGCGGGGTCCGGATGCCCGCCGTCGTCGAGCACCTGCTTCATCAGCTCCTTGTCCCGGAACGGGAGGGTCTGCGCGACGGTCATGCCGGGCAGTCCGAACGACTCCCGGACCTGAGCGGCGAGCACCATGTACGGCTCCCAGAGGCATTCCACCTGGTCGACGGCGGCGTACCGCGCCAGGCCGTGCAGCGCGGCGAGGACCGCGTCGGGGTCGGCGAGCGAGACCTGCTCGTAGTGCGCCAGCGCATCCCGCGCCTCGGGCGGGAGGACGGCAACCGGCTGGTCACCGACCCCGATCACCCGCACGCCGGTCGCGGCGAGCGCGCGGGTGAAGTAGGCCATCTCCAGCGGGAAGCCGGGCGAGATCATGACGACGTTCATCCGGTGCCCTCTCAGTCGTCCTCGACGAGTTCCACCCGGATCACCCTCAGCACGTGGTCCAGTGCGGACCGGACCGCGGCGCTGTCGGGGTGCCGGACCGTCAAAAACCCCTCGCCCTCGTAGGAACTGGCCGCCGGCTGGCCGGGATGCGGCCACCGGGCGTCGACCACCAGGTCGCCGAGGTCGTCTTGCACCTGCTGCGACGCCGTGCACCCCGCGCACCCGGCCCCGTCCCTGACCACGTAGGTAGACGGTGCCGACGGCGTAGTGGCGCGTCCGGGGTCGGGAAGCGGGAGTTGATCACCAGATCCGCCCAGGCGGAATGGAAGTCCAGGTCGTGCGCGAACCCGATCATGGACGAGATCTGCGCCCCGGGTGGCCTGGCTCCGACCTCGGAGACCGCCACCGACCCGTCGGGCCGCTCGAACCACTCCATATGACTGAACGCGGTGTCGACGCCGAGCGCCCGCAGCGCCGCCGGACCGACCTCGCGGATCGCGTCGTACTCCGCGCCTTCGATGTCCCGCGGCAACACCACCCGCCACTGCATCCACGGGTGGCGCAGCACCTCCAGCGGCGCCGGCTCGTAGTTCGAGATCGAGGACCAGATCGTGCGACCGCCGATGGTGGCGCTGTCGAAGGAGTGCTCCCGCCCGGTGAGGAACTCCTCCAGCAGCCACACCTCGGCCGGATTCGCCTGGGCGGCGTGCAGCCACGAACCGAACGCCTCCTCGGTGTCGAGCCGGTACGTCGCCTGCGCGCCCGCTCCGGACGGCGGCTTGGCCACCAGCGGCAGACCCACCTCGGCCAGAAAGGACGTCGCCTCCTCGCTGCGGTGCACCAGTTGGTGCCGGGCGCAGGGCACGCCCGCGGCGCGCAGCACCGACTTCATCGCCGCCTTGTCCCGGACGTGGTGTGCCGTGGCCTCACCCATGCCGGGGATGCCGAGCGCGGTTCGGACCTCGGCCAGCGGCACCTGCAGCTGTTCGAGGGCGCCGACCAGTTTCTCGACCGGCCCCAGTTGATCACCGAGCCCGCGGACCGCGTCGGCGATCTGCTGCGGGTCGAGCGCGTCGGGCACCCGCCAGTGGCCGGCCAGGGCGTCGCGCAGGGCGGGCGGCACGTTCTCGATCGGTTCGGTCGTGATCAATCCGACCGCGACGTCGGGCAGCCGGGCCGCCGCAGTGGCGAACCGGGTCGTGGCCTCCATCAGGTAGGGCGCGACGAAGGCGGCGACGACCATGATCGGACCTTAGCCCAATCCGACTACCGCTGCGCCGCCGCGGCCGCCACGGCCAGCTGGTCCACCAGGTCGTTCATCTGATCACCCGAGTGGCCCTTGACCCACCGGAAGCTGATCGTGTCCCGCGCGCGGACGGCGGCGACGAGCGGCTCCCAGAGGTCGCGATTGGCGACCGGCTTCTTGGCCGAGTTCGTCCACCCGCGAGCGAGCCAGCCGCGCCACCAGCCGTCCCGGAAACAGTTGACGACGTAGGTGGAATCGCTCACAACGGTCAGCGCGCCGTCGAGGGTCGTGACGGCTTCCAGCGCGGCCTGGATCTCCATCCGCTGGTTGGTGGTGCGAGCGGCTCCGCCGCTGCCCTGGCGGCCGTCGCGGGTCGCCCAGGCCCAGCCCCCCGGACCGGGATTGCCCGAGCAGGCACCATCGGTCCAGACCTCGAGCGCTCCCGGGCCGTCGACGCCGACGGGACGGCGGCGACGGCTCGCGGGGAGCATCGGCGGTCCGGGCCCGCAGGCTCGGAGTCGGTTGTGAACAAGGAGTCCGGCACGCATCCCTCGTGCGCCCAGCGGCCCGTGCCGCCACTGGGCAGGGAGTCGATCCGCATCCCCGGCGCGATCGCCCCGCCGCAGACACCACAGGTCGTTGCGTACTTCGACGTGATCGCCACGCGGTCAGCGTACGGCGCCGACCCAGCCGGTCGTACCGTCAGCCCTTGACGTAGGAGATCTTCTCACTGACCAGGCCGTCGCGGACCCGGATCAGATCGACACCCCGGACGTGGCCCGGATCGACCCCGGCCCAGTCGTAGCGCCATTGCACGACCGCGTGATCGGCCGCCGACATCAACGACTCCTCGGTGAAGGTGGCGCCCGGCGACGAGGCGAACAACTCCTCCCAGCAGGAACGGACCGCGTCGGCTCCGGCGTAGCGACGCCCGTCCGGTGGAGCGGTCGACTCGAAAATGATGTCGTCGCTCACCCGGGCCATGACCAGTTCGAGATCCTGGGCGTTGAACGCGGCGCCGAAGTCGCGGACGACGTCGTCGATTCTCGGCGACCGCCCGAACGCCGCGAGCAGTCGGCTGTAGGCCGAGGCGCCCTTCGCGACCGGCGTCCGGGGCCCGACGACCCCGGCCGCGCGGTAGGCCTCCTCGCGATCGCCGAACCAGCGCGCGACGGCATCGATCAGATCGGCGTCCGCCGGTGACGCCGCGCCGGCCGCCGACGCCAGATCCCAGCCGTGGATGAGATGGTCGGCGGCGAGTTGCCACAGGTATTCCGCCGCCGGGACAGTGCCGAAGGACAGCGCGACCGGCTGCTCGTCCGCGGCCGCACGGGCTGCCGCCACCGCCTCCGTTCGGGCTGCCTGCCACGCCGCGACGGGATCGGCACCGAGCAGGTCGCCGGCGAGCTCATCACCCACGCTGTCGATCGTGCGGCCGGCCAGCAAGGGCGCCACCCAGCGGTCCTCGGCCACCACATGGTTGAGCAGCGTGCGTACGTTCCAGTCGGCGCACGGAGTGGGTTCGTCCCAGAACGGCTTTTCGCCGATCCCTGCGACGACCACGTCGAACGCGATCAGACTCCGCTCGTACGCCTCGTGCGCCGTGAGGTTGCTGCCTTGATCTGCGGTGATCATGAGCTGTTCCCCTTCGGATCTGTCCCGGAGCTGGTCAGCTCCGGGCGAGCGCGTCGATCAGAACGTCGAGCCCCTCGGCCAGCAATGCATCCGGGATGCTGAGCGGCGGCAGCAGTCGCAACACATTGCCGTAGGTGCCGCAGGTCAACACGATCACGCCCTCGGCGTGCGCCGCCTTGGCGACCCGAGCGGTGAGGCCCGCATCCGGGGCTCCGGTCGACGGGTCGACCAACTCGACCGCGATCATCGCTCCGCGGCCGCGCACGTCACCGATCCGACGGTCGACCCGCTGTGCCGCGAGCAACCGGTCGTTCGCCAACCGCTCGATCTCCCGGGCCCGCGCCGGCAGGTCGCGCTGTTCGTAGCCGTCCAATGCCGCCAGGGCGGCGGCGCAGGCCACCGGATTGCCGCCGTAGGTCCCGCCGATGCCGCCGGGATGCGAGGCGTCCATCAGGTCGGCGCGACCGGTCACCGCCGACAGCGGCAGGCCGCCGGCCAATCCCTTGGCCATCGTGATCAGGTCGGGCACGACCCCCTCGTGCTCGCAGGCGAACATGGCCCCGGTGCGGGCGAAGCCGGTCTGGATCTCGTCCGCGATCAACACCACGCCGTGCTTGGCCGTCCACCCGGCCAAGGCCGGCAGGAAGCCCGGCGCCGGCACGATGAACCCGCCCTCGCCTGGATCGGCTCGATGATCACGGCGGCGAGGCGGTCGGCACCGACCTGCTTCTCCATCTGGGTGATCGCGAGCAGGGCCGCCTCGGCGAACGGTTTGTCC